>JBFXAH010000001.1:0-473685 GCA_050184475.1 Pirellulales bacterium
GGTCCGCAGATTTCGCCGATTGACGCAGATTGAGAAAGCGGACCAGTCCGCGAGCAACTCATCTGCGTAATCTGTGAAATCTGTGGATATTGAATTCGTCACCACGACGAGCGTGGTCACCCGAGCGCAGAGAGGTCCGAGGTTGGATTTCTTCTTGCGGTGAATTTGGATCTCGCGCCCTGGCGCGAAGGCGCAAAGGAAGGCAGGTTTGCGGTCCGCAGATTTCGCCGATGGACGCAGATTTGGGAACGCGGGCGAGTCCCCGAGCGGCTCATCTGCGTAATCTGTGAAATCTGTGGATTGTGAATTCGCCCTATCTCTCTCGCTCCATGTCCGGAATTTTGCGTCCAAACCGTCCAAAGCCGTGTTACCGGCAGTTAAGTCGTTGCAGCCAATCCACTTATTCTTGGACGCAAAATAAAACCGTTTGCGTCCAACTTGCGTCCAAGGCTTTCGTTTTGCGTCCAAAGACGAGTGATCTCGCGCATAGGCGCTACGGCGCCAAGCCGTCAGTTTGTTGTCCGCAGATTTCACCGATTGACGCAGATTGGGGAAGCGGCCCGGTCACCGAACTCTTGATCGTGTTATCCGTGGTCTACGAGTTCCTGGCTATGCTGCCCGCGCGGCCCCCGGGTTGATTGGGCTCACGCGAAGCCGCGGAGTTCGCGGAGCAGTTGGGGGCTTAACCCTTCTCTCGCTCCATTGCGGTATTTTTGCGTCCTTATCGTCCTAGGCCGCTGGTGGTGGCAGTGAAGTAGTTGCCCTGTAAGAACTTATTCTAGGACGCAAATCCAATCGTTTGCGTCCTCGTTGCGTCCTAGCGAACCGTTTTGCGTCCTAGGTCGATTGCCGCCGAGGGCGCAGACGATCGCAGAGAGGTCCGAGGTTGGATTTCTTCTTGCGGTGAATTTGGATCTCGCGCCAAGGCGCTAAGGCGCAAAGTAAGGCAGGTTGTGGTCCGCAGATTTCGCCGATTGACGCAGATTGAGAAAGCGGACCAGTCCGCGAGCAACTCATCTGCGTAATCTGTGAAATCTGTGGATATTGAATTCGTCACCACGACGAGCGTGGTCACCCGAGCGCAGAGAGGTCCGAGGTTGGATTTCTTCTTGCGGTGAATTTGGATCTCGCGCAAGGGCGCCAAGGCGCAAAGGAAGGCAGGTTTGCGGTCCGCAGATTTCGCCGATGGACGCAGATTTGGGAACGCGGGCGAGTCCCCGAGCGGCTCATCTGCGTAATCTGTGAAATCTGTGGATATTGAATTCGTCACCACGACGAGCGTGGTCACCCGAGCGATTCGCGAATCGCGGCGCGTACCGCGAGCGGCCTCGCCGCACCGGCCCTGACAAACGATCGCGCTGCGATCGCGAAGCCCCTGCGCGAGATGCGTGCTGATCGGCGTCCTCGGCGGTGCTTCCTCCTTTCGATGCAGCATCAAGGGGACGGGAGTCGTTTCCGGTCTGCGTGTCGACTGAGGTGAGGTCGATTTCCGGAAACGACTCCCGTCCCCCTCGGCGGTTGCCCATGCCACAGAGGCGATGTTTTTTGGACGATTTTCGGGTGCCACTGGCTTCGCCAGTGTCTGGGCTTAAGCGCATAGCGGCGTCCCGAGGGTTGGGTTATTTGTACAGTATTATGGTTGTTATATCAAGAGAAATCTGGCCACTAGCCCCCTCACCCGCCAGCGACGATTACCTCGTCGCTGGCACCCTCTCCCACGAGGGGAGAGGGTATCCGCGCGCCGGCAGAATTGTAGCCGGGGGTCTGCGACCCCGGTCCGGCCTCGCCCTGTAGTCTGGGTCTGTGACCCCGGACAGGACCGCCCTCGTTGAGGCTGCTCGGAATTCGCGCCGAGCTGGCGGCACCCGCCGTTAAAAGTTGTAGAAGCCTTCGCCCGGCTCGTAGTCGGAGGGGCTGTCGAGGTTGTACTGGTAGTAGTAGCCGTAGTAGTAGTTGCGCTTCCAGCCCCAGTCTTGCTGGAAGTAATCGAACCCGGCGCCACCCACGAGCTTGTCGGCGATGCCGTCGTCGCCCCCGTTGAGCGAGTCGCTGTCGTTGCCGCCGTATAGCTCGTCGTAGCCCAGTCCACCGTCGAGGTAGTCGAGGCCGTTGTAGCCGAACATGTAGTCGTCGCCGTTTTCGCCGTACAGGTAGTCGTTGCCGTCGTAGCCATACATGCGGTCGTTGCCGCCACCGCCATAAATCGTGTCGCCGCCATAGCTGCCGACGAGCGCATCGTGGCCTTCGCCGCCGTACAGGACGTCTCCACTGTAGTCCCAGCCGCCATACAGGGTGTCGTCGGCACCGTTGCCATAGAGGTGATCACGGCCGTTGCCACCGTCGAGGAGATCAACCGCGTACGATCCGATGAGAGTGTCGTTGCCGTTGTAGCCGTAGGCGGCGGTGCGGAGGGCAGTGTAATTGCAGAAGTAGTCGTCGTAAGCACTACCGTAGAACGAGACCTTTCCCGACCAGATGGCCGAGGCGGCGTGATACGTGCTTTGTGAACCGCGGTCGGGGGTATACGCGTCGACCCGATAAAAGTCGACGCCCGAGATCTTTTCCGAAACGACATTGACGATCGCCGGGGTGGACGCGTCGGCGAAAATCACCAGGTCTCCAGTAGTCGAGCTGGCGTACGCGCCGACCGCCATCATGCGGCGGCCTTCGAGCGACTCGAAACCACCCAAACGCTTTTCGGCCCGCCTGGGTCGGACACGACGACGTGATGATGAGGAGCGGCCCAACAGGTTCGAGAGGAACGTGAGCATGACGGGTTTCCTTGCGCTGGGGGATTTGAGTGAGGGATGTTCGCGCCATCCTCCACTGCGGGAAACCTGCCGAATTGTTACAAGACCTGGCTGGAAACCAGCAATTCACCGCGCAGGCCGCCGGCCCGGCGATGCGACAGCTCGTTCGCCCTGGTGTTCGTCCGCCTGTTATCGAGCGCGGGGTAACCTGGCCGGGCGCCGGTTCAGCCATGATGCCCAGGCCGATAGGCCCAAACGCCATCGATCCGTCGACGCTCGAAGCCGCGCGACCAGGCGGACGTGCCTTCGGCAAGCTGCCGATCGAACCAGGCCACCACGTGGCTGGCGTACCACTCCAGCGAATGCCCGGCGCGGTGCTCGTCGCGCGCCGTTTCGAGCAGCGCCCTGCCGGCGGCATCTGCCAAGAGCGCCGCGGCGATTTCGCTCCCGGTCAGCCATCGCGGCTGCTGACAACTCGAGGAGTCGACGAGGCGGGCCAGGATCGGAAACACCTCGGCGTGGTTCCAGGAGGGCTCCTGCGACATTCCTATTCACCGCTGCGCAGAGAAGGATCCCCGGCCGACCAGCGGAAGGCCGGGCGCCCTGGCCGCAAGCTATCAAGTCGGTTCATTTGCCGCGCCGCTATCAAATAAGCTTTCCAGTACGGATCGAGTGGTAACAGGGCCTTGCCCTGCGCAAGGGAGCGGGACCATCAACCACGATCAGCTAAGCCCGAGCAGCGGATGCTCGCCGCGCGGCAGCGGAAACGTCACCGCGCCGCCAGCGCGCTGCGACTCGAAGACCGCCAGAATCATCTCGATCGCCGTGCGGCCGGCGACGCCATTGCAGAGCGGTTCGCGCTGTCCTTCGATGGCGGCGATCAGATCCTTCGCCGCTGCCACATTGCCGGCGCTGGCCGGGGCCTTGGCAAGCGGCTCGGCCCGCCCGACTCCCGCGCTGGAAACGTCTTGCCAGGCAGCGCCGCTGCGCCCCGGCGACCAGCCGGGGTCTTCCAGCAGTTTGACCGTCGGCAGATAGCCGGTGGCAATCTCGATGATTCCACGGCTGCCGTAGATTTGCAGGGCGAACCGCGAGGGGTTGCCCGCCGCACCGCGCAGCGATTGAAACGTGGCGGTCGCGCCGCTGGCCAATCCGTACGTCGCGCGGACATCGTCGCCGGCCAGCGGGCCGAGCCCTTCGTTGCCGTCGACGACATCGCTGCGGCGAATCGGCCGCCCCTCTTGCCGGACGCGGGCGAAGCACCACTGCGGCGCTCCGCCATATTCGGCCATCAGGTT
The DNA here is from genome assembly GCA_050184475.1 of Pirellulales bacterium. Lineage (GTDB taxonomy): Bacteria > Planctomycetota > Planctomycetia > Pirellulales > JAEUIK01 > JAIESQ01. The sequence goes on from JBFXAH010000001.1 coordinate 4,049, forward strand.
CATGATGTGCGAGCCGAGCACCCACAGATCTTCGCCGCCGCCGCGACGGTCCTCCTTGCCGCGGCCGCGATACTCGAGCACCTGGCCGATCGCGCCGTCGCCCAGCAGTTTGCCGATGCGATCGAACAGTGGGCTGTAGCGAGTTGTGTGTGCCAGGGCCAGACGCGTATGCGTCATTTCGCAGGCGCGAATCACCGCGTCGGCTTCGGCGAGCGTGCGGCAAAACGGCTTTTCCATGTAAACGTGGATGCCGCGCTCGGCGCAGGCCGTGGCGATCTCCGCGTGGCGGTCGATCCAGCGCATGGCGATGGTGGCGATGTCGGGCTTGACCTCGTCGAGCAACTGGCGATAGTCGGCGAACGCGCGTTCGACGCCGATCCGCTTGGCCGCCGCCGTGAGCCCAGCGGCGTTGTCGTCGGCCACGGCGACCACTTCGGTGCGCGGCACGTCGCGCCACATGACGTCGAGCCCATGCCCGTAGTCGCCGCGTCCGGTGCTGCCGATGACGGCGACGCGATAGGTTTTTTCCATAAATTGGCCCTCCGGAGCAGAGGCGCCGATTATAACTGCGCCAGCGTCACTGGGGCGACTTGGCGAAATCGCGCTCGAATTCCAACGGCGCGTAGTAGGGCTTGCCATCGAGCGCGCGCACCTTCTGGAACCAGAGCCGCGTGGCGTCTTTGGGCGTGAAGGACCACGCCTGGCGATGGTAGTTCCAGTTGTCGGGGGCCAATCGCTGCGCTTCGCCCCAATAGCGCTTGGCGTCGTCGTCGTCCCCCTGCTCGTGGAGGAAGACGCCGAGCTTGAAGTTCGCCTCGGCCAGGCCTGCCTGCCCGTCGGCCGGAGCGAGCCGCTTGCGCAGTTGCTCAGGCGACAGCGCGTATTTGCTCTCGGCCCCTTTCTCGATCCAATCGCGCAGGGCCGCTACATACTCGTCGCCGGGAAGCTTGACGGTGAGCACTTGCATGGTGTGCGAGTAGGCGACCTCGGGGGGACGCACCATGCGCCCCTCTTCGTCGATCCACACCCCGCTGGGCACGTTGACCATTTGATACAGCCCGCTCACCGTGTGATGAGGATCGACGAGCGATGTGAACGTGGCCTGGGCCTTGTCGTAGAACTTGCGGGCGACCTTTTCGCCGCCGGTGTCCTGGGCGACGGCCACGATCTGAAAGTTCCGGCCCGACATCTCTTCGTAGAATTTCTGCCAGCCGGGCAGATCGAGACTACACCCGCACCACGAGGCCCAGGTCAACAGCAGCACCTTGCGGCCGCGGAAATCGGACAACCGCACGAGCTTGCCCTCGCGATCGGGCAGGGCGAAGTCGGGCGCGACCGCCGAGTCGATCGCCGCACTTTGCACGTCGGGGACGGGGCCGAAACTCCAGACGCCATGTTCGCGGTCGACCACAACCGGTTGCTTCAGCCGCCCGGCCAGCCGCGACACATTGAAGTAGTCGCTGTCGTCGTGCTGGCGGAAGAAGCCGGCCGCGGGCGAACGGTCGAGCGGAATGCAGAGCCCGCCGCGGCAGGCGCCTTCGGGCTTGATGTCGAAACCGAGCGCTTGGTCGACATCGCTCTGGGGGATCCACAACTCGTCGCCATCGACAAGCGGCGCGGCGATCTTTGTTTCGCGCTCGGCGGTGAGAATCGTGACGGCGGAATCATCCGCTGCCGTCGATTCGCGCGACGCCGTGGAGTCGTCTGGATCGACGGCACGTCCGGCCGACAACGGAACCAGTAGCAACGCAGCGAACAGACATGTTCGAATCGCGGGGCTCAGCGACAAACAGCGCACGAACGCGCGGCGCAACACGAAGATGGCTGACATAGCTGGCTACTCCTGGCGGATCGCGGCACGGAACAATGGGCGGGCGCTATTCTAGCGACTGCGCTCGTGATTCTAGCGGCGACGTTTGAGATTCTTGACGTTCTACGCTTGGGATTCTGACGGCGACGCCTGGAATTCTGGCGGCTACCTGTGTTTCTGGCGGCTACGCCGTGGCCCGATCCGCGGCGGGCCCACTCGTCGATCCATAGAACGCTTCGGCGGGCAAATGAGTTTCGCGGCGAACCAGTTCGACAATCGCATCGACTTCGGCGTTCGCTAGTGGCGCTACCGTTGCTTCGGCTGGCGGCCGCGCCACGGTGTAAACCTGCACCAGGCGAATCTGTCCGCCGGCGGCGACGATCTCGTTCAGTCGCTCGCAAAACGCGACGAGCTCGGCCGGCGACGGCGCTTCGCCTGCGATCCGCATGAACAGCGATTGAATCACGATGGGCCGCACGCGGGCCGCGGCCGTGATGTTGTCCAACACTTGGCGGAACGGAATGCTCGTGCGCTCGACGAGCTGATAGTAGGCGTCGGTGCCCGCTTCGAGCTTGGCCCAGATCTCACCGTTGTTGGCGTCGAGCGTGGCCAGCCCGCGCTCGACCTGTGGCCGGTGGAACATGCTGGCGTTGGTGATCAGCACGAGTTTGACGTCGTCGAGGCCGTGGCGGCGTTTGAGTTCGGCCACCCGCGCGACGATCTCGTCGAAGTTGCGATAGGTGGTCGGTTCGCCGTCGCCCGAGAAGGCGATATCGTTCAGCCGCCGTAGCGGCTCGGGCGTGCTGGCGAACTTCTCGGTGCGGAACAACTCGCCGCTGGCGACTAGCCGGAGCATCTCGTCGAGCTCGGCCAGCACGGCGTCGAGCTCGACGAAGCGGGTTTCGCTCGCCTGCACGCGATTGACCTGGCAATAAATGCAATCGAAGTTGCAGATCTTGTCGGGGTTGAGATTGACGCCGATCGACACGCCGTGCGAGCGCCGGCTGACGACCGGATAGACGAACCGGTTGTGCTCGAACGAGCGCTCGTGCCGGGCGAACAGGGGTGAGGTGGGCGTGGGCATGGGTGCGAGTGTCGGGGTGATCTGCCGGGCGGCGGTGCGACGGCATACCGATTCTACGCTCGCCGCCGATCGGGGGCGACGCGGGGGGTGGGGGAGCAGGGGCTAGTGGTGGGGCTAGTGGTCAGGGGTTAGTGGTCAGAAATGCGATCGACCCAGCGAAGCCGCCGACATTCTCTCGTGCTTCCCCCTTTCTCTCGCTCCATGTCCGTAATTTTGCGTCCAAACCGTCCAAAGCCGTGTTACCGGCAGTTAAGTCGTTTCGGCGCATCCACTTATTTTTGGACGCAAATCGAAGCGGTTTGCGTCCAACTTGCGTCCAAAGCTCCGTTTTGCGTCCAAAGAGGAGCGATCGCAGCCAAGCGCCAAGCAATGCGGCTTCGTGGTCCGCAGATTCCGCTGATTTACGCAGATTAGGAAAGCGGACGAGTCCACGAGCGGCCCACTGGTTGTTGGTCCAAGCGGATGTTGTCAGCATTCGTGCATGTCCAACAATGAGTGTCTTTGGGTAAGCCGGATGCGGGAAATCCGCACGTCCGGTTTGAAGAAGGGAGAGGGACAGCAACGTGCTGTCCCTCTCCTGCTCGACTGAAATCTGCGGATCTCAAATCATTCCCACGACAAGCGTGCGTATGGCAACCGTGATGCCGCACTTCCTCTCTGCACCAAGTCTGTGAACGCTATAATATGAACACAATTCAGTACATTTTTCAAGAGCCAGAAATGGCCAGCGGCGGCGGGGGCTCTGCCCGCGGCAGACAGTGCATTTGAGGCAGACCGTGCTAGACGTCGCGGCCGACCAAGAGCCGAAGGGCTCGCCGCGTGCGTCGATAGGTCCTCGCTACCGCTGGCTCGCCGCCCGAGTCGCTTCGAGGTAGTGGTTGGCCGTCGCCACGAACGCTTCCAGTTCCGTCGGATTGGCAAAGGCGAGCTTAGGGATGACAACCGCTACCTCGTCCGAAAGGTAGATCAGCACGGTCCGCTCCGTCGAATCCATTCGAGTGATTCCCCCCCAACTCGTTGTCGACGTTGAATGCCCTGAGCGTTGCTCCACGCCAACGCCATCAATCGTCACGATCTGCCGCTGGAATACCTCGGCGAATTCAGGTCGCCGCAGTTGCTTGCGCAGCGCACGAATGTGAGCATGGTTTCGGAACCAGTAGCTCAGAGCAAAGATAGCGAGCCAGAAGGACAGCCACGCACCGATCCAAACGAATCGATTTGGCTCGTTCTTCTTGTACAAAACATAGGCAAAAAGCAGGATCAAAACTGCCTTCACAAGTTGCCAAAATGCGTCTTGGCGCGAAGATTTCCGGCTTCGGTTGCGACCGCGGCGATGGAGTTCAAACTCGATCAGGTCGTCGATGGACAACTCGAACTCAACGCGATGCTTGCCGCCATCAGGCAGCTTGGCATCGTGCACCACCTGTGGATCGTCGTGCGCTTCTCGAGTCACGCCGACATGCGGCGGGGAGTAGGGATTGTCATTCATCGTCGGAACGCGCCCTCAGACTCTCAATGGCCGCGAGTTTTCGCACGCATCTCCGCCGCCGACTGCCGGTTAGCGTAGCACCAGCGCCAGACGAGCATCGCGCCGCAGCCGCCGGCGAAATACGCCAGCACGTCGAGTGGATCGGCCACCGCCGGGACACCCCACTCGGGTCGCGATGGCAACAGCACCTCGAACGTGAACGCCCAGATCAACAGCGGAATTGCGACTTCGTGTGCCTCGGGTGGGCCGTCGTGAGCCCGCATCCGCAAACGTTTGAGCATCCACAGCAGGATCGGCACCCAGAACGCCGCGCACAATAAGTCGTTGAAGTGCGCCTGGGCGATCTCGGGACTGAGCCCCCAACCGCGCAGCCCGCGATGCAACCAGTAGAGCGCGAAGCAAACCAGAAACAACGGATCGGCGAGGTAACGAAATGGCATGGCTAGTGCCCGGCAGGCATGGCGTGGAGAATGGCCAGGACCACGGCGATTACCGAGGCGATGGCGACCGTTGCCAACAGGTTCAAGAACAAGCGTGGTCGACTATGCACCGTGCCATGCGGCCGGGCCGAGCCCCAATAGTACAGCGCGAAAGCTGCCCCGCCCGACAGCGTGGCAGCAAGCGAGACCTTTCGTCCTGAGTCCAATTCGTAGAGATACTGATTCAGCGTCGGCGGCTGGATTGGCGAGACGCCGTCGAGGTCTGATTCGATGCCAATGCCCCCTGGTTTTCCATCGCGTCCGTAGCTGGACAATTCGTATCCGGCAGTTGTGCGTCGATAATGCACAGGGTTCTGCCAGGGGTCGAGGCATACGTTGTTCGCGTCGCGGGCGAACATTTGGTTGCGCAGGGGGTTTAACGAGGCAGGGTACTCGCCGTGCTCACGATGGTATTCCGCGAGTTCTTCTCTGGCATGGCGTAGTTCTCGATCTGCGATATGCACCTGGTAATCAAACAGCATCGCGTTGAGGGCGACTTCTTGCCAACAGACCCAATGTACAATGGCAACGACCAGCACGCTCGTCGTCCCGGCCAGCAGTATACGCAGAGAGGATGGCTCTATCTTGCGGGTATGCACGCCGTAGACATACACGGCCAACGTCGCCAAGATGAAGGGGGCCGCGTAGATTCCAAACGGCAACGCAAACATCACCGCGCACACCGCCGTGGCCACCAGGAGCGTGGCAATCCCGAACTGCACGGGCGGCGGAGCGGGTTGCGCGCTCGGCGAATTGCTCGTATGGTGCTCACCCATCTCAGTGCCCCGAGGGAGTGCTATGCAGAATGCCCATGGCGACCGCGAATACGATACTGAGGGTGACAATCACCAGCATGCTCAGCGCGTAGCTCAATTGCGCGTGAACCGGGCCCTCTCGGTGCACTCGCGAAGTTCCCACGAAGAACACCAGAAGGCAAAGCGCGCCGGCAACCATCGACGTCGCCGGCACGGCAATTCCGGCATCGGTCTCCCACAAGTACTGTTTAGCGGTCGGGGGCGTCAGCCGCGAGACGCCGTCCAAGTCCGCATCGAATCCCACACCACCTGGCAGTCCGTCGCGGCCATGGCTGAGCAGCGCGTAGCCCGTCGGCGTTAAATGATAGACGATCGGATTCTGCCAGTAATCGACGCAGCGACCCTGGGTATCGACTCTGGGGTAGAAGTCGCCTGATTTCAGTTCAGCCAGCGCATGCGGATAGCTGCCGGTTCGTTGTTTGAAACCCTCAAGCTGTTCGCGGAGAGAGCGCAATTCACGATCCGTATAGAACATGTTCCAATCCGCGCGATAGGGATCGTTTCGCAAGGCCAGCCAGCCCGCCAAATTGGCGATCACCACCACAACCAACGCGCTCTCCAGCCCCAGCTTCAACCGTGTCGTGGCTGGCTTTGCCCCTCCTCGTCGAATCTCATAGGCGTAGACAGCCAACGTAGCCAACAGAAACGGCGCGGCGCAGATCCCCCCCGGCACGGCGAATAGCGCCGCGCAAATCGCCGTGGCGATCAACAGAGCCGAAATCCGAAACTGCACTGGCTTCGCGGCGGCCGTTGCAGGAGGCGGAGTTAGGGATTCCACGTCCCTGCTGTTCGGCGGAGGCAAATCGGCATCGGGCTCATCGGTCACGATTGCTGCCTGGCTAGGTGCCTAGAAACGAGCTCGCGCGTCGAAGCATGGCCAACTTGGCCATGTACCCCATGAGTTGGAAGCCCGGGGGCACGGCACCTCTTACCGCATGGCCGTCGAGCCGTGGCGGGCGTCGGTCCTCACGCCGCGGGCGACCTCGTGCGGCGCCGCGTCTTGGGGGAGCGAATCGCCCCCCGCTCGCGCCTGGCGCCACGCCGACCGTGTTGCCGGGGAAAGGGCCGCCGGCGATAGCGCCGCGGACTCCCAGGCGTGGCGATAGCTCTCCAGATCGGCCAACGCCACGGCCGCGCTTTGGTAGCGGGCCCGCGGGTCGGGCTGCATCAGCCGCTCGACAATCGTCCCCAGCGGCGGTTGCACATCGGGCGCGCGGTCGGCCAGTTGCCGCGCGTGCCCGTGGGCAACCTTGGCCATCAACTCGGCGGGGCTCGACGCCTCGTAAGGAACCTCGCCCGAGAGCAGATAAAAGAACGACGCCCCCAGGCTGAACAGATCGCTGCGGGCGTCGAGCAGTTCGCCGCGCGCCTGCTCGGGGGCCATGTACATGGGGGTGCCGCGGACGCGGCCGTCGGGCCCCAAGACGTGCGAGAGCCGGTACAACTGGCCCAGCCCCAGGTCGCCGACCTTGAGATTCTGCCGGGCGTTGAGCAGCAGATTGTGCGGCTTAATGTCGCAATGAATCATGCCCAGCTCGTCGTGAATGCGGCGCAGCGCCTCGAGCGCGTCGTAAAGCCAGCGGCAGGCCTGGGCCAACGAAGGGGTGCCGTAGACTTCGACCCAGTTCGAGAGATCGCCGCCGGGGAGATACTCCAGCGCGATCCAGCAGCGATCGTTCGTCACGCCCGACGCATAGACCTGCACCAGTTGCGTGACGTGATGCGCTTGAGCCAGCAAACGGGCTTCGCGTTGGAAGCTGTCGACGAAGCCGTCGCGCGTGGCGCAATCCTCGCGCAGCAGTTTGACGGCGACGAGCCGATCGAGATCGACCTGTCGCCCCAGATAGACGACGCCCATCCCCCCTTCGGCCAACGGGCGCAGCAGCTCGAAGCGGCCATCGAGCAACTGGCCCGACATGTCGTCCTGACCGAGCGCCTGTTGCTGGGCCTTCGGCAGGTCGCCGCGCACCAGGTGAAAGTAGGCCGCCCGCAAGCGGGTATTGAGATCGTCGCCCAGCTTGGCCGGCGAGCTGCGCCGATCGCCCCCCGTCGCCCGGAAGACCATCACGTACTTGTTGTCGACGGCGAATTGCGGCGGGCCGCCGACCTTGTTGATCGGCTCGCCGTCGGCCTCGTAGGTGACGACGTCCATCTGGCGGATCATCAAACCGAGCGACGCCAGCGCGATCGTGATGCACGCGCTCACGCCGACCAGGTCGACGCCGGCCACGAGAATGTCGAACTCGGCGTCGTCGGGCGAGCGGCGCACCTCGGCGCGCACCAGCCGGGAGTCGTCCAATTGCGCGAGGCTCGAAACGTGGTCGGCGATCTGCCGCGCGGAGAAATCGCTTAAGTAGCGGCGCGGATCGCGCACGCGGCGAAAATGCTCGACGACACCTTGCGCGTCGAGGTGGCTGCAGAAGTCGAGCACCCCTTGCACGACGTGCGTTTCGACGATCGCGCCGCGCTCTCCGATCTGGACGACGACTTGTTCGACGACGCTCATGCCCGCTGAACCTTGTGTAGATGGAAAAGACGCTGCCACCACGCGCTGCCCCGAGCGTGACCCAGCGAGAGATCATTCTAATCGGCGGGCCGAGGGCGAGACAATTTGACGCCGGCCACGGTTCGCGGGTTCACGCGCTGGCGCCAACTCTCGATGGGGCCGACGGGGAAAGGTATATGATTTCGGCCGGCGCCATTCGACTTTGGCGTAATCGCACGCCGAGAATATACCAGTCCCTGGCCCGGAGTCGCGCGCCGAAAAACGCTGCAATCCCCGGGCTGGCGCGGCGATTCCGCCGGTCAGCGAAGATAGAGCGATTCCGCGCGATGCGCCGCGGGCCCGAGCGCCTGTCGCACCTCGGCGGCTTTGGTCCGCAATTCCGCTGCGTCGAGCGCGAACAGCGGGCTGATTTCGACCGGCGTGTCGGGCGGCAGGTCGAATCCTGCCTGATGCAGCCAGCCGGCGTACAGGACTGACATCTGGGCCTGCACGCTGGCGGGCGTGTCGCGCGGCTCGCCCGCGGCGTTTTTCAACGGGGCGAAGCCGGTTTGCTCATCGACTTCGACCACCAGGGCCGAATTGGCGGAGGGCAACAGGTCGAAGATGAACCGCTCGAACTTCAAGGCGTTGGGCTCCGCGGGTTCGACGAGCCGGCCGGCGTCGTCGACAAACGGCACTTTCTTGAGAGCCCGATGGAATGGCAGTCGCTCGGACTCGGCCGCCATGCGGCGCAGAAACGCCACGTCAAAGACGTGCACCGCAGTGCTGCCGGCCCAGAACTTCAACGAGCCGTCGGCCGCGCGGCGGGCGATCACGTCGTCGCCCAGCGTGTTGAATTCGCTGTACTCGCAGATCTCGAGTCGGTCGTCGATCGAGACGATGTTGCCGACCTTCTCACGCGGCGCGTGCTTGCAGACCGCCTGCGTTACGACTTCGGCGCCGGCCAGCCGCTGATACCCCAGGAACTCGGCATCGCAGACCGAGACCAGCGGGTTGTCGACCTGCAGGTAAAAGAGTTGCTCGATGCCGCGGCCAGCCAGCTCGGTCAGCCCTCCGCCACGCTCAAGCGCCGCCAGCATGCCACCGTGACCGTCGGGCGAGAGCGCGATCGCGCCGGGCGCGGCCAACAGCACGCGCGCCGTCGCCGCATCGATGGCCGGCATCGTCCCCTGGCAGAAGACGAACAGGTCTTCGGCCGGCAAGCCAAACCGCCCGACGCGATCGAGATACTCGACCGTCTCGGAGTGCGTGGCCGGGCTGGTCATCAGAAACAGCGGAATCGCGGCGCCGTAACGACGCCGCACCGCCAACAGTTTCTCGAACAAGATCTGAAAGAGCGACGCGCCCGACACCGGCCCGATCGGATACAGCCCTTTGGCGTGCTCGAAACCCAGACGGGTTCCTTGCCCACCGGCGACCAGCAGTGCGGCCACGCGACCGGCGCGCAGCGAGTCTTCGCCGGCAGCTCGCGCCGCGCTGGCCGCATAGCGGTTCTCGCCGTGCAAGCGAATCGCCGGCGGCGGCGCGGCGCGCGCGAGTCGGGTCTGCCAGTCGATCGCCTGGTCTTGCTCGTGAGCGAGTCGGGAGAGCAATGCGAAATCGATCGAATCGATCTGCTCGGCCAAACGGCGCCGCTCTGCGGGCGAAAGTCGCTCCCAGCCAACGAGCAGGTGTTCTTGCCCGTGCGCGCGCAATCGCCGGGCAAGTTCGTTTCGATCGGGTTGGTCGCCGCTGGTTTGCTGACTGGACACGATGGCGTGCCCCGATAGTGGTTGGTGATGACTGGGAGCAGTTTCAAACCCGGTTTGGTTGCCGCTGCCGGCTTGGCCAGCAGTGAATCGCTCGACTCAGCACTGCTAGACAAGCTAGCAGTGGCACCCGACGTCGGTTCAGTGCAGGTTTTGAAACTGATCCTGATGGTTCCTCGTGATCGGTCCGCCCGTGAGATCAACCGCCCGATTATGGCGCGCGGGGCGGCCCTGTAACTCTACATCAGCGGCAGCCGCAGCCCGTCGTAGGCCAGCTCAATTCCAGAGGGGAGCGCGTCGCTAGTGGCCACGTGCTCCAGGTCGTGCGACATGTGCGTGAAGAAGGTCCGTTCGGCGCCGATCCGCTGGGCCGCCGCGAGCGACTCTTCGAGATTGAAATGCGTGGGATGCGAGCGGTGACGCAAGGCGTCGAGAATGAGCACCTTCAGGCCGGACAATCGCGGCCAGCTTTCTTCGGGAATGCGATTGGTGTCGGTGCAGTAAGCGATGTCCCCCACGCGAAAGCCGAGGATATCGAGCCGGCCGTGCCCCAGCCGGATCGGCGTGATCCGCGCGCCGAGCACGTCGAACGGCTCGAGCCCGATCGTGTGGAACTCGACCTGGGGGACGCCGCCGGCCGCGATCGAGGCGAGCGCCGGGTCGAAGGCGTAATCGAACGACAGGCGGATGCGCTCCTCGACTTTCGGCTCGCAGTAGATCGGCAGCGGACGCCCCAGGTAATAGGGAAACAATCGCAGGTCGTCGAAGCCGAAGAGGTGATCGGCGTGGGCGTGCGTGAAGGCCGCCGCATGGATGATCCCCAACCGCTCGCGGAGCAATTGCGCGTGCAAGTCGGGCGGGGTGTCGATCAGCAGGTTCCCTTCCGGCAAGCCGAGCACCACGCTGGTGCGCGTGCGGCGGTTGCGCGGATCGTCGCTCGAGCAGGTCGGGCAATCGCAACCGATCACCGGCACCCCCATCGAGGTGCCGGTTCCCAGCAGCAACAACTGGCCGCGGACGTCGGTAGTGCGGGGAATGCGAGACACGGCGCGGAGGCTGCCTGAATCGGGAGTATCAAGTGGGAACGGTTGCGTGCCGCCGCGACGCACGGCCGGGCCAAAGGACCGGGGCGCAGATGGGAGCGAGCCGCCGGCGGTCTTGGGGCTGAGGGTCGCAGATTCGTTCGCCGGCGACAAGCCATCGGCAGAGAGGGATCGCGAGGGTTCGCAGGCGACGACCATGCTGGCCGGGTGGCGCGACCAAGAGCCCGATGTTGCGGCAACTGTCCGCGCGGCGCACCGCTGGTCGCGAGGCGTGCCGCGCCTGTACTCGTGGCACGCGGCCGCCACAACGACTTGCTTATCCAAGACCTTAGGCGCATCAGCGTGGCCACCGAGGGCGAACAATCGTTATTGACCCTCCGTAATAAACGGCGTAGATTACGCGACACGCACGGACTGCGCGCACAGAACTCCTACCCTGCCAGTAACTTGCGCCGCAGCGCCCTCTCTCCCCCGCCATCGGTTCTTTAGGCAGCCGCGCCATGGAAGTACTAGAACGTATTTGGGAAATCCTCGGCGAAATCATGAGTGGTTTCGCCCGAGCGATCGAGCGCGGCCTGACGTCGCTCTTTGGTTCGTCGAACGCCCGCTACATCAAGCGTTTGCAGCCTAAAGTCGACGCCATCAACGCGTTGGAGCCGACGTACCAGGCGATGAGCGACGACCAGTTGCGCGAGCAAACCGCGGAACTCCGCCGCCGGCTGGCCGAAGGAGAAACGCTCGACGACATCCTGGTCGAGGCATTCGCCATTTGCCGCGAAGGGGGTCGCCGGTTCCTGGGAATGCGGCATTACGACGTCCAACTGTTGGGCGGCATGGTCCTGCACTCCGGCGCGATCGCCGAAATGGTGACCGGTGAAGGGAAAACGCTGGTCGCCACGCTGCCGGCTTACTTGAATGCCCTCGAAGGGCGCGGCGTGCACGTCGTCACGGTCAACGACTACCTGGCCCGCCGCGACATGGAATGGATGGGCCCCCTCTACATGGGGTTGGGGCTGACGGTCGGGGCGATCCAATCGGGCATGGATGGCGGCGAACGGCAGCGGGCCTACGCCTGTGACATCACCTACGGCACGAACAACGAGTTCGGCTTCGATTATTTGCGCGACAACATGAAGCCGGCGGCCCGCGGCGATCGCAAGTATCCGTCGCAGTATCAGCAGTGCCAGGGGCCGCTGAACTACGCGATCGTGGACGAAGTCGACAACATCCTTGTCGACGAAGCCCGCACGCCGCTGATTATCTCGGGCCCGGCGCACGACGACGTCAGCAAGTATTCGAAGGCCGATCGCATCGCCAGGCAACTGACGCGCGACTTGCACTTCGAGATCAAGGAGAAAGAGCACACCGTTCACCTCACCGACGAAGGGGTGCGCGCGGCCGAAAAGCTGGCGGGCGTGGAGAGTTTTTACACGGCCGGCAACATGGAATGGCCCCACCTGATCGACAACTCGCTCAAGGCGCATCACCTTTACAAGCTCGACGTCAACTACGTGGTGCAAAACGGCGAGGTGATCATCGTCGACGAGTTCACGGGGCGCTTGATGCCGGGACGCAACTGGAGCGACGGTCTGCACCAGGCGGTCGAAGCCAAGGAAGGGGTCCGCGTCAAGGAAGAGAACCAGACGCTGGCCACGATCACGCTGCAGAACTTCTTCAAGCTCTACAAGAAGATCTCCGGCATGACCGGTACGGCCATGACCGAGGCCGGCGAGTTCTGGAAGATCTACAAGCTCGACGTGATCGCGATCCCCACCAACCGCAGCATGTCGCGCATCAACCATCCCGATGTGATCTATCGCAGCGAAAGCGAGAAGTACAAGGCGATCGTCGACGATATCGAGCGGATGCACAAATGGGACGTGGTCGAGCTCAAGGGGGGCAAGGAGCTCCTCGGCAAGATCGTCGGCGAGAACGAGCACGAGATTGAAGTCGAGACCAGCGACCTCAGCGGCGGCAAGCGGCGCACGCAGCGCGAGAAGGTCTCCCGCGACCAGGTCGTCGAGATCAGCCGCCGCGGCCGGCCGATTTTGGTCGGCACCGTGTCGATCGAGAAGAGCGAGCGGATTTCGGCCATGCTCGAGCGCGTGGGGATCGAGCACCAGGTGCTCAACGCCAAGCATCACGAGCGCGAGGCCGAAATCATCTCGCAGGCTGGGCGCAAGGCGGCCGTGACCATCGCCACGAACATGGCGGGCCGCGGCACCGACATCGTGCTCGGCGGCAATCCCGAAACCATGGCCTGGGCCCAACTGCAACACAAATATCCCACGCGTCTCGACGTTCCGCCCGAGGAATGGAACACCTTGGTGCGCGAGATCGAAGAACGCGAGCAGATGAAGCCCGAAGGGCGCGAAGTGGCCTCGTTGGGCGGGCTGCACGTGATCGGCACCGAGCGGCACGAAGCCCGCCGCATCGACTTGCAGTTGCGGGGCCGTTGCGGCCGGCAAGGGGACCCCGGCAGCAGTCGCTTCTATCTGTCGTTGGAAGACGACTTGATGCGGATCTTCGCCGGCGAGTGGGTGAAGAACATCCTTACGCGCCTGGGCATGCAAGAAGGGGAAGCGATCGAAAGCCGCATGGTCAGCCGCCGCATCGAAGGGGCCCAGAAAAAGGTCGAAGAGCGCAACTTCGAGATTCGCAAGAACCTGCTCGAATACGACGAAGTGATGGACGAACAGCGCAAACGCGTCTATCGCTACCGCCAGCAGATTCTCGAAGGGCGCAGCGGCCGGGAACTGGTCTTCGAGATGCTCGATCGGCAGATCGATCGCTACCTCGATCAGTTTCTGGTCAAGGACTATGGCACGGCGTCGTTCGCCACCTGGGCTGGCGAGTTGCTCGGCGCGCAGCTCGAGGCGAACGATTTCCGCGGGCAGGATTTCGAAAGCGCCGTGGCGCTGGCTCGCGACGAAGCGATCCGCCGGGCCGAAGGTCAGATCTTCGAGGCCATCGAAGAGAACCTGCCCGAAGACGAAGAGCCCGATCAATGGAATTGGGAGGCCCTGGCCAAGCTGGCGAACACGCGTTGGGGGCTCAACCTGCGCGACCGCGACCTCAAGCGCGTCGGCCGCGACGGCATCACCGAAATGCTGATGGAGCGGGCCCGCGAAGCGATTGGCCGCGTCGAACTGACCGAGGGGGCGCGCTTTCTGCAGGAGGACTTCGGCCTGCGAACCGCCTTGGGCTGGGTGCACTACAAGTTCGGACTGGCGCTCGATATCGACGCCGTGCGCACGCTCGACCCGACGGCCCTCAAAGAGCTGGTGCGCGAGCGGGCCAAGCAAGCCTACTCCGAGCGCGAAATCGAATTTCCGGTGCTGGCCGGCATGTATCGCTTCACCACCCGCGACGCCCAGGGGCAGAAGCGCTACGATCGCGAGCAGCTCATCGCCTGGGCCCGCGAGCGCTTCGACGTCGATCTCGACAGCGAAGACTTCAAGAATCGCCAGCGCGACGAGATTCAAGAGCTGTTGCTCCGGCACAGCCGGGCCTGGCACGAGCGGGCCGAGGCGGCCACACAGGCCGCGCACAACCGGGTCGCGCAGTTGTTCCCGGATCAGGCAGCGCAAGAGACCGTGGGAGCCGTGGTCAACGGCGAGCTCGACTCGCTGGCCGACTGGTTCCGCGGTGAATTGAAGCACGACGTGTCGCCCGAACGGCTCGCCAAGCTGACGCGTGCCGAGTTCGAGCGCGAGGTCAACGAGGCGCTCGACGATCGCTACCGTCCTGAAATGCGCCGCATGGAACGGTCGCTGGTGCTGCAACTGCTCGACGCCGCCTGGAAAGATCATCTGCTGGCGATGGACCACTTGCGCAGCAGCGTCGGCTTGCGCGGCTACGCCCAGGTCGATCCCAAGGTCGAGTACAAGCGCGAAGGGATGCGGGCCTTCGAAAACATGTGGGATTCGGTCGGCGAGCGCGTCACCGAACTGGTCTATCGCATGGAGCAATTGGACGAAGGCTGGGTCGGCTCGCTGTGGACCGGCGCCGAGGCCCGCCACGATGAAGCCGGCTCGACCGCCACCGAAATCGCCAACCAGCAGCGCGAAGCGGTCGACTCGTCGGAGCAAGGGGGTCAGGCCAAGATCGAACCGATTCGCCACCGCGGTCAGCGCGTCGGCCGCAACGACCCGTGCCCTTGCAACAGCGGCAAGAAGTTCAAGAACTGCTGCATGCGGAAGACCGGCGTGGTGTAAGCAGATGATCGGTTCAAACGAAGTTGGGGTGCCATGGCCACGCTTGCCGTGGCCGGGCGCAGTTTGATTCGAGGGAGTGAATTCGGCCGGCGCGCTCACGCAGGGGTTGAGGACGCCAACCGCGGGGAAGGGATGCCCGCATGACTTATCTGCTCAATGCTCTCTATCTCGTGGCCTTCGTGGCCAGCGTGCCCTGGCTCATCTGGCGCGCGGTCTTTCAAGGCAAGAACCGCTCGGGCTGGTCGACGCGCTTGTTCGGGCTCGTGCCCCGGCGGCATTCGCTGCGCCCCTGTGTGTGGCTGCACGCCGTCAGCGTCGGCGAAGTGAATCTACTGGGCGCGCTCATCCGCGAGTTCGAACGCCGCGACATCGACTGCGACTTCGTCATCTCGACCACGACCGTGACGGGCTACGATTTGGCCCGCAAACGGCATCCCCAGCGCACCGTGTTTTATCTCCCCTTGGATTTCAGTTGGGCAGTCGGTCGCGCGATCGCGCGCTTGCGGCCCGACTTGCTCGTGCTGGTTGAGCTCGAGCTGTGGCCCAACCTGGTGCGGCTGGCGCGGCGTGCCGGCGTGCGCGTGGCGGTGGTCAACGGCCGCTTGAGCGAGCAGAGCTTTCGCGGCTACTGCCGCATTCGACCCTTAATGGCCCACCTGTTGCGACAGATCGACCTGGTGGCGGCGCAGAACCAGACGTACGCCGAGCGCTTCCTGGCGCTGGGCGCCCGGCCCGCGGCCGTCGAGATCACCGGCTCGATGAAGTTCGACGGCGTGGAGACGAACCGCGCGCAGCCGGCGACGCAGCGGCTGGCCGCCTTGGCCGGCATCGCGGCCGACGACGTGGTCTTTCTGGCCGGCAGCACGCAAGAGCCCGAGGAGGAGATCGCCGTCGAGGTCTGGCGCTCGCTGGTCGCGCATTGGCCGAAGTTGCGGTTGATCCTCGTTCCGCGACATGTCGAACGTTTCGACGCCGTGGCGGCGCTATTGCGCGCCCGGGGCGTGCCGTTCGTGCGTCGCAGCCGGCTGGAGAACAACGACATTCCGTCCGCGAATCAAGACGGACTTCCGTTGCGCAAGCAGCACGCGTCTGCTTCCTTTCCTTTGCTCGCGCCGGACCCGGCCGAATCGCCATCCACACCGTCCGACGAGGGAGCGGCGCAAAGCGGCTTTCCGCCGGTGTTGCTCGTCGACACCATCGGCGAGTTGGGGGCCTGGTGGGGGACGGCGCGGATCGCTTTTGTCGGCGGCAGCCTCGGGACGCGCGGCGGTCAAAACATGATCGAACCGGCGGCCTACGGCGCGGCGGTCTCGTTCGGACCAAACACCCGCAACTTTCGCGACATCGTCTCGGCCCTCATGGATTGCGAAGGGGCCGTGGTCGTCGCCGATCGCGCGGAGCTGACGAACTTTGTGCGCCGCTGCCTGGCCGAACCGGCCGTGGCCGACGAGCTCGGCCGCCGCGCACAGCAGCTTGTGTTGTCGCAGCAGGGAGCCACCCGGGCGACAGTCGATCGCTTAATGCCGTTGCTTGGCGGCGGCAGTATCAGCACCGTAGCGACCGACATCACCCGGCGCGCCGATCCCCCGGCGGCACAATCGATTCGGCCGCAACGCAGCAGCGAAGTGCGCCAGGGGCGGTAGAAAACTCGCGCAAGTCGCTTGTTGCCCGCACGAGTCGCTTGCGTGACAATGACAGCAGGCCGCTCGGCCGCTGGGGGGAACACCGCCATGACGATCTGGGAAATCCTGCTACTTCTTTTGATTGCCGGCATCTGCGGCAGCATTGGTCAGGCGATCGCCGGCCGCAGCATGGGGGGCTGCCTCGTTTCGATCGTGTTGGGCTTCATCGGCGCGATGCTGGGGCTTTGGCTCTCGCGGCTGATGGGGCTCCCCGAGATGTTCACGGTGCAAGTGGGGGACGAGCCGTTTCCGATCATCTGGTCGATTGTCGGAGCGGCGATT
The DNA here is from genome assembly GCA_050184475.1 of Pirellulales bacterium. Taxonomy (GTDB): domain Bacteria; phylum Planctomycetota; class Planctomycetia; order Pirellulales; family JAEUIK01; genus JAIESQ01. The sequence continues at coordinate 21,204 of JBFXAH010000001.1, forward strand.
TTCGTCGCCGTGCTCAGCCTGTTCACCCGCCGGGGCCGGGTCGAATAGCCGGCAAATCGCCATTTGTCGCGGACGAGTCGTGCTTTTACGCTGCAGGCTAAGATTGACACCCCGCGAACCCCCAAGTTATACTTGACGGGTTAGCCTAGACCACTTATCTCTCGTCTGTGCAACCTTTTGGGTTCAACTGACAACCTGAGAGGCTGATTCACCGGGCGGGCGTGCAGCGGGCAACCCTCGTCGTTGCCTGCTCTGGCGGTCGGGCAACCGGCATGCTTGAATCGACTTGAGGGGACCATTCCTCGCGACTTGATCCAAGGCCCCCGGCAGGACGCGCGGGAGCCAGACCGCTGGCGACGCACCGGAACCGTCGCCGCTGAGATTTCGCATTCGCGTACGTTTAGTGTTCGAGGCTTCGCAGCAACCACACGTGGCTGCCGGCGACAAGGAGGTTCAACGGTCGGGCCGCGCTCTAGCGGGAATTAGGCGCCATGAACCTGTTCGGCAAGATTCTCATCATCCTCAACCTCATCTTGAGCGTTGTGTTCATGGCCTGGGCCATGGTCGTGTACACCACGCATAAGAACTGGCGCGAGGAGGTCGAACGCGCACAAGCCGGTCCCGGCCAGCAGGTCGGTTTGCGCATCCAGGTGCAAGACGCCCGCAATCGCGAGGCCCAGCTTCGCGCCCAGGTGCAAGGTCTCGAGCAAGACATTCAGAAGCTCACCGAAAGCCGGGTGCAGGAAGTCGCCAAACTGCAGACCGAAAAGGACAACCTCGAACGACAATTCAACGAACAGCGCAAAGAGCACGAAACGCTCGTCGCCGAGAATCGCCGCCTGACCGCCGAGATCGAAGCGACGCAAAACAACGCCACGGCCCAGTTGAAGGAGCTCGAACAGCTCCGCGCCAGTATCGCCCAGGTGCAAGCAGAGAAAGAGGAGAACTTCGCCCGCGCCGTCAAGCTGACCGACGAGCTGCACCGCACCGAGGGAATGATCCGGCTGCTCGAGAAACGCAACCGACAGTTGGGGGACGACCTGGCCCGCGTGCTGGCCGTGATCAAAGCTCACGATCTTGACGAGTGGGAGCCGGTCGACGGCGTGGCCCCCAAAGTCGACGGCCGTGTGCTGGCCGTCAACAGCGAGGGCCTGGTCGAGATTTCGCTCGGCTCCGACGACGGCATCCGCCGCGGGCACACGCTCGAAGTCTTCCGCCGCGGCGCGAGCACCAACAAGTACATCGGCCGCATCGAAGTGATCACTACCCGCCCCGATAAGGCGGTCGGCAAGATTCTGCCCGAGTATCGCAAAAGCTACATTCAGAAAGAAGACCGTGTCGCCACCCGAATCAATTGATCGGCCGGCCGGCCCCAGCGCGAAGGCCAAGCCCGACATCTACTTCATGATGCTCGTGCTGTCGTTCTTGGCGCTGGTGATCGGCACTGTGTGCCTGATCCTGGAAGTGCGCTCGTACAACTGGGATATCAAGGGGACCGGCGCGCAGGTGCGCGCGAGCCAGCCGCCTGCGCTGGCGCCGGCGAGCCAACGGGCCATCGTGGCCAATGATATCGTGGGCCCGCATACGCCGTGGGCTTGATCGTGTGAGCCGGCACGCACGGACGCGTGGCCGAGTCGGAATTTGACAGTCCATTTCCTTCGCCCGATTCCAGACGAGCACGGATGCTCCGCCACCTGGTATCTCGATTTCGCCCCGAGTTGGCCATCGACTTGGGAACCGCCAACACGCTAATTAGCGTGGTCGGCGAAGGTCTCGTCTTGAACGAGCCTTCGGTCGTCGCGGTCGAGCAAGGAACCCGCAACATTCTCTCCGGCGGTTGCGCGGTGGGTCATTTGGCGCGGCAGATGATCGGCCGCACGCCCGGCTCGATCTCGGTGGTGCGTCCGCTGTCGGCGGGGGTGATCACCGACTTTCAACTTTGCGAAGCGATGCTCCGCTACTTCTTTCAGAAGGCGCAGCGGCAAACCGGCTTCGCGCGGCCGCGGGCTTTGGTCGCCGTGCCCGGCTGCATCACGCCGGTCGAAAAGCGGGCCCTGTTGGCCAGCACGCAGCGGGCCGGCGCGGGGCAAGTCTTTCTGCTGCCCGAGGCGAAAGCCGCGGCGCTCGGCGTCGGGCTGCCGATCGCCGAACCGGTCGCCAGCATGATCTGCGACATCGGCGGCGGCACCACCGAGCTGGCCGTGATCAGCATGTCGGACGTCGTGGCGAGCCGTTCGATTCGCATTGGCGGCGACACGTTCGACTCGGCAATCGCCGACACCTTGCGCCGCCGCTACAGTCTGCGAATCGGTCCTTCGGCCGCCGAGGAATTGCGGATCGAAATCGGTAGCGCCTGGCCACTCGACCGCGAGCTGGCGGCCGAGGTGCGCGGCGTCGATACCGTGACCGGGCTGCCGCGCAAAAGCACGGTGACCAGCGAGGAAATCCGCGAGGCCCTGGCCGATCCGCTCGAGTCGATTCTCGAAGCGATGCACGCCGTGCTCGACGAATGCCCGCCGGAACTGGCCGCCGATCTGGTCGACAACGGACTGGTGCTGGCCGGCGGCGGGGCCTTGTTGCGCGGCCTGGATCGGTTCTTCAGCGAGCGGCTCGGCGTGCCGACGCGGGTCTCGCCCGACGCCCTGCAAGCGGTCGCCCGCGGCACGCTTCGGTGTCTCGAAGAACTGTCGCTGTGGCGCGGGAACCTGGAATCGAGCGATGACGACGTTTGATCGGCGCCGCTCGGCGTTGCGCCCCTGGATGTTGCTGTGGCTGCTGAGCGCGGCCGCGCTGTTGCTGCTCCCCGACCGTGCGGCGAACACCGTCCGCTGGTCGTGGCAGCGCCTGATTGGGCCGCCGCGAAGCGTTGTATCGCAGATCTGTGATCAATCCGCCGACTATGCTCGCGCCTGGGGTACCACGTGGAGCGATACGCGCGAGGCAGCGCGTTTGCGATTGGAAGTCGAGCGCCTGCAGGCGCACGTGGCCGAGCTCGTAGCACAGAACCGCGTCGCGGAAATGGGGACGCCGCGATCCAATGCCGATTCGATAAAGACGGAAGGGGCCCTGCTGCACGCCTTGACCGTCGAAGCGCGGCTCTTGGGCCCCTTGGCCCAGTCGTGGCTGGTCGAACGCCGGCAGCTCGATCGTGGGCGACGCGCCGGTGTGCACGATGGCGCGCTGGTGCTGGCCGATGGACCGGCGCTGTTGGATCGCGGTCGAGACGCGGGATTGGCGGCCGATCATTTCGTGCTGGCTGGCGGCCACGTCTTCGGTCGCGTGCAGCGGTCGGGCGAGCATACGAGCGAGGTCCGCCGCGTCACCGACGAAGGCTATCGCGACCTGGTAACGCTGCGCTCACCGACCAGCGCCACCGCCCACGTCGCCGCGCCGCGCGGCATTATCGAAGGGGACGGCGGTCCGCTCTGCCGCGTCTTTTTGATCGCGGCCGACGAGCCGGTCTCGGTTGGCGATGTTGTCCTCTCGGCGTCGGCCGAGGGCGTTTACGACGGTCCACTCGTTTACGGCGAGGTCGTGCGGGCAGAGTGCCCGAGCGGGGCCAGCCATTGGGATGTCTGGATGAAGCCGGCCATCACCGTCAGCGATGTGCCGAGTAAGGTGTCCGTGCTGTGCATCGAGTTCAATCCGGCGCGGCTGGCGCGTCGGGAAGAGTAACAGCGTAACCCACGTAAGGGGACGGGAGTCGTTTCTGAGGATTGGCCTCGGCGAAGTTGTCGGCGATCGCCAGAAACGACTCCCGTCCCCCTTGGCTGCGATGCGAATCCTCTCCCTGATTCTAATGCTCACGGTCGCCACCCTGGTCGACGGCACCGTGACCGCGCGATTGGCGATCGGCAGCGTCATGCCCGACGCATTTCTCGTGGCCGCACTCGTCTGGCTGAGCACGCAGCGCGGAGCGTGGGCAATGGCCGGCGCCATGGCCATCGGCCTGGCGTGCGACATGTCGGCTGCCAGCCGGCTCGGCGCGGTGACGACGGTGTTCGTAGCGGCAGGCGCGTTGTGCGCATGGTTCGACACTCTGCGACCCGCGAGCCGGTTCGGGCGGCCGTCGCTGCTAACTGCGATCGCCTTGGCGATTCCGCTCACGCTGGGGATCACGCTGAAGTTGAGCGGACATGCCGAGTTCCAGTGGAGCGTCCTGGGCGCGCGGGCCGCGGCGGTGGGGGCGTATAGCCTGGCGCTGTCGCTGGCCATAACTGTGGCCATGCGTTGGTGCGGCGCGGCGCTCGGCAGCCGGCAGGGAGATTTGAGCTTCGACAACGATCGTCGTGCGACCGCGTTTTAACCAGGGCCACCTGAAACTGGACTAGCGATCGACGATGCCGCGACCCGATCGACATTTCGACTGGCATCGCGTGCTGCCGGCTGCGGACGACGACGCGGCCGTGATCGATTCGCGCGCGCGTTTGAGTTGGTGGCCCATCGTGGTTGCCCTGGCGTTGGTCGTGGTTTGGCTGCGGATGGCCTGGCTCGAGCAGCGCGATGGCCCGGCGTATCGCGAGCTGGCAGCGCGGCCGATCGAGCGGGTGGAGATCTTGCCGGCGCCGCGCGGCCGCATTCTGACGCGCGACGGAACGGTGCTGGCCGAAGACGAACAGCGCTTGGCGTTGGCCGTCGCCTATCGGTGGCTCGAGGAGCCGCCGCAAGCCCAGTGGCTGCGCAGCCAGGCTCGTTCGCGCCTCGACTCGACCGAGCGGCGCGACGCCGGTCGCGTCGCCCACGAAGTTCAGCGGCTGTGCGACGAACGCAACCGACTGCACGCCGACCTGGCGGCGCTTTGTGGAATGTCGGGCGACCAATGGCGCGAGGCCGTCGCCGAAGTGCAGGCGCGCGTCGAAGCGACCCACCGGGCCGTGAATGCGGCGCGGCGTCGCGCGCACGAAGCCCAATGGGGCGCGGCCGACGCTTCAGCGGACGCGACGTCACCAGGCTCTTCGCTGGGCGATCGCTGGCGGCGGCTGCTCTTTCCGCCCGACGATCGCCAACCGCCGCCGGAAATCGCCGTCGCCGAAGAGCTCGATCATCACGTTGTCTTCGAGGGGCTTTCGCTGGCGGGCGCGGCTGCGATCCAGTCGCGTCCCGATGCCTATCCCGGGGCCCGCGTCGTGCAATTGCCTCATCGACACTATCCGCAGGCGACGCTGGCCGCCCACCTGGTGGGCCACTTGGGAGCGGCACGAAGCGCGACATCGGAAGTCGACGGCGCCGCATCGTCGCTGGTCTCGGCGCGCGTCGGCGTGATGGGGATCGAACGTCAGCTCGAAGCGAGCTTGCGCGGCGTGCCTGGCGAAGAAGTCGAGCTTCTCGATCGTGCCGGAGCGGTGTTGGCCAGCTACCGCCGCGCCGAGCCGCAGCGAGGACGCGACGTGGTCCTCTCGATAAATGCACAACTGCAAGCCAGTTGCGAGCAATTGATCGAGCGCGCGCTGGCGCGGCGACCGACGACCGCCGGCGCGCCCTTCGCACCCGGCGGCGGAGCGATCGTAGTGCTCGAGGCGCATAGCGGCGCGCTGCTGGCCGCCGCGTCGGGCCCACGTTTTTCCCCCGAGGGCTTCACGCACGGCGACCGCACGTCGGTCGAACAAGCGCTCGGCGATCCCGCGCGGCCGCTCGTCGACCGCACGTGCCGAATGGCGCTGCCGCCGGGGAGCGTGTTCAAGGTGCTTTCTACGCTGGCTCTGCTGGACTCCGGCCAGATTCGCCCGCACACGGTGCTTGCTTGTCAGGGATTCTGGCGCCAGCCCGACGAACTGCGCTGCGCTGTTTATCGACGGCACGGTCGCGGACATGGTGAAGTCGACCTCGCCGATGCTCTGGCCTGCGGCTGCAACGTCTACTTCTTTGAGCACGCGGCGAGCTGCGGCCTGGATCCGTTGATCGACTGGGGGGCCCGCTTCGGATTCGGTCAGCAGACCGGAGTCGACTTGCCAGACGAAGCGGCCGGCCAAATTCCGGCGAGCGTTTCGGCGGCGGAGGTTTCTCAGTCAGCCGATACACAGACCGCGGCGCAGTTGTTGGCGATCGGACAAGGAAAGTTGGCGGCGACTCCACTCCAGGTCGCGAGAGCGATGGCCGCGATCGCCAATGGCGGCCAGCTTGTGACACCCTACGTCGTCAGCACCCTGGGAGTTGCCGAGTCGGCCCCGAGCCGCGCGGGAGCGGAGAGCGACAACCGCGGTCGCGACGGCGACATCGCGGACGACGAGTTTGCCGAACTGCTCGTCCGTGCACCGCAAAAGATCGCCGGACTCGACGAGCGGCATTTGCAAGTCGTGCGCGAGGCATTGCGGCGCGTGGTCGACGATGCCGACGGCTCGGCGGGTCATGCGCTGGCCGATGCGCCGACGTCGATCGCCGGCATCGTGGGGACAGCGCAAGTGGGAGCCGGGCTGGCCGACCATGCCTGGTTCGCCGGCTATGCACCGGCCGAAGCGCCGCGCGTGGTGATCGTGGTCGCTCTCGAACATGCTGGCGAAGGGAGCGTCGCGGCCTCGCCCGTGGCGCGCTTGGTCGTCGAGCGGTTGGCAGAGTTGGGAATTCTGCGGCCCGTCGAACGCTGAGAACTTCCACGCCTCTCGCAAAATTCTTTGGGCGGGTCGACGGCCACCCGCGCACGCGCGATTCGGACGTCGAGAGCACCCAGTTTTTCGGGTTGGATCGGCGGCCGCGATTTGGCCCGCGAGCCGCTTTGCAAGTAACTGCAAATCAAGCACTTGCGGCCGGCCGGGCCCATTGCGAATCGCCCCCCAAAACGCTATCTTACAACGGTCGGAAACGAGCCATTTTTTCGCCCGCAAACTGCCTGATTCGCGGGCCTGCCGCCAAAGGAGTGCCGCTTGTCGAACGACCCCACCGACCCGGATGACACCCAACCCGACGACGCCGACGAATCGGCCGAGAGCGTGCCCGCTGGCCAGGGGGCCAACAGCGACACGAACGCCGGCAGAATCATCGCGATGTCGATCGAAGACGAGCTGAAGGACAGCTACCTGACGTACGCCATGAGCGTGATCGTCAGCCGCGCCTTGCCCGACGTGCGCGACGGATTGAAGCCCTCGCAGCGGCGCATTCTCGTGGCCATGAACGACCTCAACCTGGGCCCCGGCTCGGCGCGGGTCAAGTGCGCCAAGATCTGCGGCGACACGATGGGCAACTACCACCCGCACGGCCAGGAGGTGATCTATCCCACGCTGGTGCGCATGGCCCAAGAGTGGAACATGCGCTACGTGCTAGTCGACAAGCAGGGGAACTTTGGCTCGATCGCGGGGCTGCCGCCGGCCGCCATGCGATATACCGAAGCGCGGATGGCGAACTTCGCCTCGCTGCTGCTGGAAGACCTGAAGCTCGACACCGTCGATTTCGTGCCGACTTACGACGAGGAGCGCTCCGAGCCGTCGGTGCTACCGGCGCGGTTTCCCAATTTGCTGGTCAATGGCGCCAACGGCATCGCCGTGGGCATGGCCACGTCGATTCCGCCGCATAACCTCAGCGAAATCTGCGACGGGCTGATCAAGGTGATCGACGAGCCCGAAGTGTCGATCGACGAGATCATGGAGATCATCCCGGGGCCCGATTTCCCCACGGGGGGGATCATCTGCGGCCGTGTGGGCATTCGCCGCGGTTACTACACGGGGCGCGGCAACGTCACGCTGCGAGCCCGGGCGACGATCGAAGAGCATGGGCGGGGGCGGCACCGCATCGTGGTGCACGAAATCCCCTTCCAGCAAGCCCGCGACACGGTCGAGCTGCGGATTGCCGAGCTGATCAACGACGACAAGATCAAGGGCATTTCGAATCAGCGTAACGAGAGCGACCTGAAGGAGCCGGTGCGGCTGGTGCTCGAGCTGAAAAAAGACGCCGACCCCGAGGTCGTGCTCAACCAGCTCTATCAATTCTCGCCGCTGCAAGACACGTTCTCGATCATCCTGCTGGCCCTGGTCGACGGCCGGCCGCGATTGTTGAACATCAAGGAAATGCTCGTCGAGTTCGTGCGGCATCGCACGACCGTCATTCGCCGCCGCACGCAGTTTCTGCTCAACAAGGCGCGGCAGCGCAAGCACACGGTCGAGGGCTTGCTGCTGGCGTTCGCCGACATCGACGAGGTGATTCAGACGATTCGCACGTCGAAGACGCAGGCCGAGGCCAAAGCTCGCTTGATGGGAATCGAAGTGCCTGCGGCGATGATGGAGCGCGCGCTGGGGGCGACGGGCTTCGCCGACTTCCAGTCGGAGCGCGGCGAGCTCCCGGTCTATACCCTGACCGCCGTGCAGGCCGACGCCATCCTCCGCATGACGCTCGGCCAGTTGGTCAATCTCGAACAAGAGAAACTCGGCGGCGAATACCGCGAGCTGCTCGACGAGATCGCCGAGTATCTGCGGATCCTTTCTGACGAACAAAACGTGCTGGCGATCGTGCGGGCCGACCTCTTGGAAATCAAACGCCGCTTTGGCGACGAGCGCCGCACCGAAATCAGCGGCGAAGAGCTCGGCAGCATCGACCTCGAGGACTTGATCGCCGAAGAGACGATGGTCGTCACGATCAGTCAGCAGGGCTACATCAAGCGCACGCCGGCGAGCGTCTACCGCGCCCAGCGCCGCGGCGGCAAGGGGCTGATGGGGGCCCGCACCGACGAGGAAGACCCCATCCGGCACCTGTTCGTGGCCAGCACGCACGACTACCTGTTGTTCTTCACCAACCTGGGCAAGTGCTACTGGCAGAAGGTCTACGACCTGCCGCAGATGAGCCGCGAGAGCCGGGGCCGAGCCGTGGTGAATTTGCTGCGGTTTGCCCCCGACGAACGCGTGGCCGAATGCCGCGCCGTGCGCGATTTCAGCGAGCCCGGCTGCTCGTTGATGATGGCCACCAGCGGCGGCATCGTCAAAAAGACGCCGCTCGAGCAGTACAGCCGGCCGCTCAAGGGGGGCATTATCGCCATCAAACTCCGCGAGGGTGACGAGCTGGTCGACGTGGCGATCACGCGCCCCGGAGACGAAGTCGTGCTGGCCACGGCCGGTGGCATGGCCATTCGCTTCAGCGAAGCACAAGCTCGGCCGATGGGGCGCAACACCACGGGGGTCAAGGGAATCACCCTCTCGAAGGGAGACAAAGTAGTCGGCATGGTCGTCGCCGATCCCGACGCCACGCTGCTCACGGCCTGCGAAAACGGCTACGGCAAACGCACGTTCTTCGGACCCAATAGCGCCGACGCCGAGGCGGACACCGATACCAACGGCGAGGCCGACGCCCCAACCAACGGCGAGGCCGACGACGCAGCCGACGACGTCGTCGCGCGGGTCGACGAAGCCGACGACTCCGCCGAAGGGGACGAGTCGGGCGAAGGCTCGTCGAGCCAGCGCTACCGGGCCCAGCGCCGTGGCGGGCGCGGCCTGCGCGACATTAAGACGCAACCCCGCAACGGCCCGGTGGTCGGCGTGGCGTCGGTCACCGACGAGGACGAACTGCTGATGATCACGGCGCGCGGCAAAATCCAGCGGATGGCCGCCCGCGAAATCAGCATCATCGGCCGCAACACGCAGGGGGTGCGGATTATGAGCCTCGACGAGGGAGACGCCTTGGCCGCCGTGGTTCCCGTGCCGCGCGAGGCGGGGGACGACGAGGAAGGGCCCGCGCCCGTGGCGCCCTTGGCGGCTAGCGAGGCCGGCAGCGAAGCCGCGGCCGCGGATACGGCTGAGGACCAAGGCCCCGCGACGCCTCCTGTGGAAGAATAGGGCCGTCACCCCCTGGGCACTTGGAGCGGGCCTTTCGGCTTGCGACAATAGCCGTTATGTCGCGGCGCGCACTGATTACCGGCATCACAGGGCAGGACGGCTCGTACCTGGCCGAATTGCTGCTCGAAAAGCAGTACGAAGTGCATGGCGTCGTTCGCCGCCCGCTGGGCGAAGGTTTTCAGCGGATCGCGCATATCCAAGACCGCCTGCACTTGCACTTCGCGGACTTGCTCGACGAATGGTCGCTGCTGCGTTTGCTCGAAGTGGCGCAGCCCGACGAGCTTTATAATCTGGCGGCGCAGAGCTTCGTACCGACGAGCTGGAATCAGCCGCTGCTGACCGGCGAGATCAACGCCTTGGGCGTGGCCCGGCTGCTCGAAGCGGTGCGCCGCGTCAATCCGCGAATTCGCTGCTACCAGGCCAGCAGCAGCGAGATGTTCGGCCGCGTGCGGCAAGAGCCGCAGAACGAGGAGACTGGGTTCTGGCCGCGCAGCCCTTATGGCGCTGCCAAGGCCTATGGCCATTGGATCGCGGTCAATTATCGCGAGAGCTACGACTTGTTCGTCTGCTCGGGGATTCTGTTCAATCACGAATCGCCGCGGCGAGGGCTGGAGTTCGTCACCCGCAAGGTGACCGACACGACCGCTCGTATCAAGCTGGGGCGCGAAACATCGCTACGGCTAGGCAATCTCGACGCCCAGCGCGACTGGGGCTTCGCCGGCGATTACGTGCGGGCGATGTGGTTAATGCTCGCCCACGACCAGCCCGACGACTATGTCGTGGCCACCGGCGTGAAACACTCGGTTCGCCAGCTCGTCGAGCTGGCATTCGCGCACGTGGGGCTCGATCCGGCCCGGCACGTCGAAACCGACGCCGCGCTCTTGCGTCCGGCCGAAGTCAACACGCTCTGCGGCGACGCGAGCAAGGCTCGCGCCACCTTGGGCTGGGAACCGCGCGTGAGCTTCGCCGAGCTGGTGCGGATGATGGTCGACGCCGACCTCGAGCGCGTGGCGCGCGAATAAGCACCCTGGCGCAGGAGTGCGATGTGCTCACCGTCGATGAAGCGCTCGAGCTGGTGTTGGCGCGGGGGGTAGCGCGGCCGCCAGGGCGCGTGCCGCTGACCGCCGCGTTGGGGCTGCTGCTGGCCGAGGATGTGGCGACTGATCTTGATTCGCCTCCCTGGGACAAGTCGATCGTCGATGGTTACGCCGTGCGCGCGGCCGACGTGGCGACCGTGCCAGCCAGGCTGCGCGTCGTCGACGAAGTGCTCGCCGGCGGCGTGCCGAATCGATCGCTGGCCGCGGGCAAAGCGACGCGGATCATGACCGGCGCGCCGATTCCCGATGGTTGCGATGCCGTGGTGATGGTCGAGCAGACCCGGCCCGTCGCGTCGGCAGCCGCGCCCGTCGACGCGACCGGCCGTGCGTGGGGCGACCGTGGGACCAGCGACGAGGTGTGGATCGATCGCGCTGGTGTGACGGCCGGACAGAACATTCTGCGGCGTGGCGCGTCGATGCACGCCGGCGATCTGGTGCTCTCGGCAGGGCGCGTGCTGCGCCCCGTCGATCTTGGTCTGGCCGCGGAAGCAGGGCGTGGCGAGTTGGTCGCGATCGCGCGACCGCGCGTGGCCGTGCTCTCGACCGGCGACGAACTGGTGCCGGCCAACGTGCGGCCGGCTCCCGGACAGATCCGCAATTCCAACGGTCCCATGCTCGAAGCGCTGGTGACGCGTTCGGGGGGCGAGCCCCTTTCGTTGGGCGTGGCCCGCGACGATCGCGACGACTTGCGCCGGCACATGGCGGCGGGGCTCGCGGCGGCCGACGTGTTGGTCCTCTCAGGGGGTGTGTCGGCCGGCGCCGTCGACCTGGTGCCGCAGGTGCTCGCCGAGCTCGGCGTCGAGCAGGTGTTCCATAAACTGCGGCTGAAGCCTGGCAAACCCCTGTGGTTCGGCGTGCTGCCGGCCGCGCGCGTTGCCGATTGCCGCAGCGCGGCGAAGCTCGCCGCTGACGATGCCGACGCCCCGCGCGGCGATCGACTGGTGTTTGGATTGCCGGGCAACCCGGTCAGCTCGTTGGTCGGCTTTGAGCTGTTCGTGCGGCCGGCGATCGACCGCCTGGCGGGGCGGACCGCGACTGAGCGGCGCGGCGCCCGCGCGCGGTTGACCGCGGATTTCGTTCACAAAGGGGATCGCCCGACGTTTCATCCGTCGGTGGTGCGCGCAGCGCCTGGCGGTTGGTCGGTAGAGCCGTTGCGCTGGAAAGGCTCGGCGGATCTGCGCACGGCGGCGGCGGCCAACGCGCTGGCACACTTTGCGGCGGGCGAACATCGCTACGCCGCGGGGGAGACGGTCGAGGTGATCTTGCTCGACTGAGGTCCCCCGCGACGGGCGAGTATTCTATCCATGACAGTGCCGCGCGAGCTATCGCGCGACTCTCTTTCTTCGCCGCCCGCGTAGCGCCGCCCCGATGACCACTGCCAATCCACCACCGAGCATGGCGACGCTGGCCGGTTCAGGCACGGCGGCGGCCCACAGTTCCCGCGCCGCCAGATCGACGGCGGGGTTGGGGTTCAGCGGATCGGGATCGAAGTCGGGAGTGGTGTACACCGACAGCAGCCAAGGCGTTGGTTCAAACGGAGCGCCCGTGGGGCTGGCCGCGGTACCGGGACCGCCAAGGACTCGGTAGAGCACCCCATACACGCCGTCGGGCAAATCTCCGGTGGAAGAGAGCTTGAAGATGAACTCATGGCTCGTGCGACCAGAAATCGCATAGCCGCTCGCGGGGCCGTCGTCGCCATCCAGGTCGATCTGGCCGGCGAAGCCGGGCTGCTGCCCGATGATCGTCATCTTGACGCCAGCGGCCGCGGGCACGGCCGCCCCGCCGTTGGAATACAGTAGCGGACCGCCGAGTTCAAAGCTGAAGTGCCGATCGGTGATGAACGCCGCTCCGCCGCCGGCGCCCCCGTGACCGGCTTGCAACTCACCCAACACGTCCTCAAGTTTCGTAATGAACACCAACTGGTTGTTGTCGCTCGGCGGCTCACCACTGATGGCCGTCAGGCTGTTGCCGGAGAGCGAAAGCGTAAAACCGTGCCCCCACACACGGGCAGGCTCAAGAACTGTCAATACGGCAAGCGCGCACAGCGCGAGAATGCGATAACTCATGACGCAAAATCCTCAAGGTTTGGTTGAAAGTTTGGAAGAACGCTCGAGCGTTATTGCTCGGGCATGGCAAAGTTCGTGGCATTAGCGGCATCCTCATCAACCCAACGCTGGATCGTTTCGACGGGAATCGTCTCTACGTGGGCGTCGGCAAACAGGTAATTACTAGTTCCGTAATGACGGTCGGGCTGAATCTCCAAGAGCATGTAGGGCCAGACCAGCTTGTTGTCGATCTTGTACTGCGTGTACCAGGTCGAGCAGTGGACGTGCTCTTGGTTGACGTTGCGTTTGTCGGCGCCTTCGAAGACGACGATCAGCCGCGAGGCGTCGGTCAGCTTGGTCAAGTAGACTAGCGATCCTTCCACATCTGGATTGGCGACGTACTCGTTGATGACGTAGCTGGTCCCTTGCGCGCCGTCCATCAAGCGATCGTCACCCAGCGGGTCGTTGGGGCAAATGCGAATGCGGTCCACCCCTTCGATATAAGGATCGAGGGTGTAGATCCACGATTTGCCCGCGCCGGCATGCACGGTTTGCGGGAAGCGGCCGCCATTGCTCTGGGAGAACAACTGCACGCCGACGCCAATTTGCCGGAGATTGTTCAGGCAACTGGTGCGGCGCCCTGCCTCGCGGGCGAATTGCACGGCCGGCAACAACAGCGCGATCAGCACGCCGATGATGGCGACGACCACGAGCAGTTCGACCAGCGTAAATGCAACTCGACGAGGCATGATGTTCCGCCGCGCATGCGCCGTGCGGCAGAATGATCACCCCGAGCGCTCACGAATGCCCCACCGCCAGATGTGATGAGGATCGAGCCGTTGGGCCAAACGTGAGCGCACAGGGTGCCATGCTGCCAAGCGCATACACGAGCTTTCCTCCCAAGAACGAGTGACGGGGGCGCCTGCGATGTGCGGCAGGCCGCGCCCGCAAAAGTGCCAGCGAGCCAATTTCAGACGTTGGCCGCTAGCCTGGGAGGGGGATCAGGCGGCGTGATTTCCGCCGATCGAGGTGCGATGAACCGCAGCGAAACTGTTCCTGAAACCTCGGGTCGCTCAGCCCCGGAAACTGGTGGCGGAAGTGGCGCCACGGCTCCGCACGTTACCCACAGCGTGGCGATTCCCTGGCAACCCAGGGCGTGGAAGCCGGCCAGCCCACTGGGGGACTTGTGCCGTTTGCCTTGTGGGGGGTTACTCTCGTCTGGCTTGTGTTGTCCGGCGTGATGGGCGCAACCATCGTGGCAGGCGGACTGGTGGCAGGCGGGTTGGCCGTGCGCTACGGTTTTTGCGCGACCGGGCGTGATGCAACAACGGTCGGTCTGATCGCCAGCCGCGCTTGCGGTTACCTGGTTCGAATCTTCGTCGGCGCGATCTTCGGCCGCGATCGCTTCGGCTTCGACGCCATGAGCGCGGGCCCAAGCACGGCGCTCGGCCGGCGTGTAGCAGCAGCAGCGCTGCCAGCATTGATCGGCCGTGCGACAACCGCACTGATGATGCTGGCAGGGGAAAGGGCGAGAGTCACGGCTGATGCGCGGCTCGGGCAGAGGGACCCCGCCCGCTACGGCGAGATACGAACCCAGCGCGACGACAGCAATCGAGTGCCGCAAGCTGGGGAGCCGGAAGTGAATTCGCTTCTTCAAACTCATCGAAAGCCGTTGGCCGCGAGCCAAGGGCTCGATCCTCATCGCTTGCTGATGTTAATGCGACCGCTGGCGCGAGTCAAACATGGCAGTTTGTCGCAGCCATCAGGAGCCGGAAACGTTCGCCCCCCAGCGGATTTGTTGTCGAGGTGGTGCGGATGGGGGACCACGATGGGCGCCCCATGGCCGTGTTTCCCTGGCTGGTAGTGGATCGCGTCGCCGCCTGGAAGTGCTGGCTTAAGTGGCTTCGCGGAAATGACTTGCCGTCGCCAGATCGGGTTGCGAGAAGACGCTATGAACCGTCGCTAGCACGGGCAAAAACGGCGAATTTTCGCGCTTGTCTCGGTCGATGAACTACGAGGATACACGGCTTTTTGCCCACCGAGTTCGTCGGCCCGCCCCGACGCCCTACCAGCGATGACCGGCAACCCCAGAGGCCTTCGTGCCCGAGTCGCGGCTAGCACCAATTTGCCCTGTGCGAAGCCCTAAGGGGGGCAATACCGCGCGCCCTCGTAGGTGGCGCTGCGCGGTAATGCTGGCATTGGTGCTTTTTGGCGGGGCTTTATCGGCGCGGGCCGATGCGTTGCGGCTGTTGTCCACGCACGTCGAGGCCGGACAAGCCCGCATCGACCTGGTGCAGCAGGCCCGGCAAGAGATTTCGCTGGCCTACTACACGATCAAGCAAGACAACTACGGCGTCGCCATGCTCGCGCTGCTGCGCGATGCGGCGCGACGTGGCGTTCGCGTGCGGGTGGTGATGGACGCGTATCGCAGTCATCTACCCGATCCCCTGGTCGCTCACCTGGCCGACAACGGTGTCGAAATCCGCGTCTATCATCCCCTTACCTGGACGCGGCTGACGGGAGTCAATCGCCGGCTGCACGACAAACTGCTGGTGGTCGATCGCCGTGAAGCAATCGTCGGCAGCCGCAATCTGAACGATCCGCACTACGGGTTGTCGGCCAACAGCTTCGTCGATCGCGACGTATACGTGCGCGGCGCCACGGCCAACGCCGTGCAAGGCTACTTCGATCAGTTGTGGGCCAGTCAAGAGGCGGTGCGCATCGAGCCTGCGAACTACGCGGCCGAGTCGCCCGCAGTCTCGCCGGGGCGCAACTGGCTCGCGCCGCCGGCACCTGCGAAGGGAACGATTGCCGCGGACGATCGTGCGGCCGGCGTGCGCTGGGCAACCGACGTGCTCGATCGAGGGCGCGCCGTGCTGGCGCGCGGCGAGTTGTGGCATCTCGACACGCGCCGCGACTGGGGGGCCGGACTGGTCGAGGCGGCCGACGCACGGTTCTTCTTCGACGCCGACGGCGTCAAGCAGCAGCCCGACCCGATCACGACCGAACTGATCCGGCAGATCGATCGCGCGCAGCGCTCGATCTGGTTGGAAAGCCCGTACTTCGTGCCGCCCGAGTCGCTGGAAGCGGCGCTCGTGCGGGCCCGCCAGCGCGGCGTGGTCGTGCGGCTCTTAACCAATTCGCTGGCCAGTACCAACGTGATGTTCGCGCACGCGGGCTACACCAACGATCGTCCTCGGTTGCTGGCCCAAGGAATCGAGATCTACGAATACGCGGGGCCCGAGCATTTCCATAACAAAAGTGCCGTGTTCGACGAGCGGGTCGTGATGGTAACGTCGCACAACTTCGACTCGCGCAGCGAGAAGCTCAATACCGAGGTGGCCGTGGTGGCGGCCGATCCTCGGCTGGCGACCGCGCTGTTGACGTCGATTGCCGGATTGCTGCGCGGAGCCGACTACATCGAGACCGACGGCGTGCCGAGGGGGGCCAGCGAACCGTACCCGACGACCGACCCCGCGCGGATTCGCGAGCTCGATCAATTGCGGCTGCCTGCCAGGTTGCTGCGGAGAAACCTGTAGCAGCAGTTTCAAAAACCAGCGTCGAATCGACATCGGATGCCACTGCTAGCTGGTCTAGCCGTGCTGTGTCGAGCGATTCACTATTGAGCATGCCAGCCGCAGTGGCACCCAATCGGGATTGGCAACTGCCCCTAGCCGTTGGGCGCTGCTAAGTCATCCGCTTGCCGAATACGACCATGTCGTCGCCATCGGCATAGTAATCGCGCAAGACCGCGGCCGTGCCGTACTCGTGCTTGAGGTAGAAGCGGCGCGTCAGCTCGTAGTGCGGCAGCGACGACGTCTCGATCAACAACAACCGGCCACCGGCGGCGCGAATCGACTCCTCGCAGTGCTTCAACAAGCGGCTGCCCGTGCCGCGGGCTTGCCGATCCTTGCTGACGGCAATCCAGTAGAGATACCAGGTGCGGTCGGTCATCGCGGCTGGCGCAAAGTAGACAAAGCCGACGATGTGCCCCGCATCGATACAAGTCGTGCACTGGTGCCCTAGCGCGCGGTTGTACGCGTGGTAGTCGTGGAGCACTTCTTCCAGCGCGGTGATCTCCAGCGGGCGAAAGACACCCGTCGCGCGGGCCAATGCTACGAGCTCCGCATCGTCGGCCGGTTCGGTTGGTCGAAGCATGCCGGAGCGTAACGGAAAACCGCTGCCAGGGGGAGTCGCCTGCCGGCGAGCGACCGAGCAGTTACTTACGCGGGGCAAAGCTCGAACGCATCTGTACGCCCCAGTGGCCGTCGACTTTCGTGACGACATACAAGGCGTCGTACGTGGCGATCTTGCTGCCGTCGGCGCGATAGCGCGTGAAGCGCACCGCCACGTGCGCCTTATCCGGGCCGCGCTGCACGACCCGCTTGTGGTCGTACCGGCTATGGTGCCACCCGGTGCGGCGCGCGAAGTCGGCGAAGTCCCACTCGCGCTGGTACTCCTCGGGCGTGTTCGAGATTGCCACGGTTCCCTCGGCATGTCGTACGTGCGGGTAGTTGAGCGTGCGCCGCCAGGCGGTCATGTCGCTTTGGTTGAAGGCGTCCATGAATTCGTCGCAAGCGGCCAATGCCGCGGCATCAATGGCAGTGTCATCCGGCGCGGCGCCGTCGATTTCATCCGCAGCGGCTCCGACGACATAACCCAGGAAGGCAATGGCGAACATTCCACAAGACGCGAGCCAGAGAGCCATGGTGCGTCGAGTTGGTTTTGTCGCGGTAGCACACGATCTACGCAGCAACATCTCAAGGACTCCCCCCAACCTGCAACCCGCCGAGCATGGCACAACCGATGTGCGCAGAAAACGGCAGCGCGAGCGTGCAGTTTACTCGCAGCCTGCTCGGCTTGCCTGCCAACGGCAAACGGCTCGCCGCCCGAGTAGGTTAGATCCCGGAAACCTGCTCGAAAAGAACAACCAGGTGCATGCTGCGGGCTTTGGCCTGCTCGGCCAATTCCTCGGCGCGGAGTTCGGACATGTCGAGCGCGCTGCAAGCCACGGTACCGGACGCCGGCCGGCGGACGACGGTCGCCAATGGCGAGAATTCGCGCATCAGCTTGGGGAGCAACGGCGAACGAAACCCGCTGATGTCATTGGTTAGATACACGTCTGCTCGTCCCTCGCCTGGCGATACTGAGTCCGGGAGCGGGGTAAGATTCGGTGGGAGCGATTCGGCAGTCTTTCGCGGCATGTCGCTTCGTGGCTTTGACGGTTGTCTGGCCCGAGAGCCGAGTTGCCGGGCGCTAACTATTACGCTGGCTACCAACCGGCAGATTCATGATTTGCCAAAAAAGTTTTTGGCAATCTTCAGTAACGAAATCACTGTCGTGACTGTTGTTGCGACTGTGAAGCAAGCGGGCTATTCTCAGCTACGGACAGCAGCAGCCAGGCGATTGTTCGGCGGTGCCGGCAACGGCTTGCGCCTGGCAAGAGGCGGCCACTATGACTGATACGCAAATGCTCGATCGCATCGCCCATGGCGACCAGCAGGCGTTTGCCGCTTTCTACGACCGGCATGCGCCTCGCGTCTTCGGTCTACTCATGCGCTGGCTGCGCGTGCGCGACGATGCTGAAGACACGTTGCAAGAGATCTTTTGGCAAGTGTGGCGCTGCGCAAAACAATACGATCCGAACCGCGCCGCTCCCGAAGCCTGGCTGGTGCTCTTGGCCCGTTCGCGCAGTCTCGATTTGTTGCGTCGGCGCCGCCGCACCGTATGCCCGACCACGCCCACAGAAGCAGAAGCTGTCGATCCGCTGGCACGGTTGACCTTCGACGAAGCCACGGCGCAGGTGCAAACCGCGCTGGGGCAACTGCCGCGCGAACAGCGCGACGCGATTTGCCTGGCGTTCCTCGATGGACAAACCCACGAACAGGTCGCCCGCCAACAAGCGGTGCCCTTGGGCACGGCCAAGACGCGGATCCTGCTCGGTATGAAGCGACTGCGTGCGCTCTTGCACGCGGAGAAACAGGTCATGCTGTAATGTCAAACCACCACCCGATCGGCGATCCCGCTGAGCTTGCGACGTTGTATGTCGTAGGCGCGATGAATGGCGACGAATTCATCGAGTTTGAAGAGCACTTGGCCGAGGGCTGCGCGCGCTGCCAGGCGGAGCTCGCCGCTCTGGAAAAACCGCACGCGGCCCTGGCCGCGCTAGCGCCGCGCGAGGAACCCCCGCCGCGGGTTCGCGAAGCGCTGCTCGCCCGGATTGCCGCCGACGGCCAGCAGGAACTCGACCTGGCGGCCATCGAAGCAGCCATGAAGCGCCAAATGGCCCTTCAGCAGGCGGTCGCGGCCGCCGAATCTGCTGCCGCGGCCAACGGCCCGGCCACGAGCGAGGACGGCGCCTCCCGCGGCGCCGTGCGGCGCGAGCCCGGCTGGTTCATTGCGCGCGGCTCGGAAGAGGACTGGGTTTCGGTCGGCGCTGGCGGAGTCTTCATGCGGATGCTGTTCGTCGATCCACGGCGCCGTGCCGTTACCTGCCTGATGCGCATCCAGCCCGGCGCGTCGATCCCGGGGCACGCTCACGAGGGATCGGAAGAGTGCCTGGTGCTCGACGGAGAACTACGCGTGGGGGACGTGACGCTACGAGCAGGTGATTTCCAACGAACGGCGCCCGGTTTTCCGCAACCAGACCAATCTAGCCCTAGCGGTTGCCTGCTGCTGGTGACCTCCCCCTTCGAATAGCGCGATGGCGGATCGAGGGCGCCTTACAGCCGCCCACTCACCCACAGGTACGACAGCACACAAAGCGCCGGGAACAGCACGAAGATCAACGCGTAGGTCACCAGCGTTGTCCAGGTGTGTCGCGGCCAGCGGGCCATGTTTCGGCTCGTAGATCTACAGGGCAGCGGGGCGTCAACGGTTGGTGGTTTCCGCCGATGTATCTGCGTCGGTCCGATCGGAATCGTCGGTCGGCGGCGGTTCGGCGATCGCCGTAAACTCGACACGCGCTGTGGTTGCCGCGCGGGGGGGTGTCGAAAGCCGCACTTCGAATCGCGCGCCGTGCGCGTAAAGCTCCGCCACTTTGCAGGCGCCGTCCGCGGCCGATGGCGTGACGAGTCGCGCTTCGACATTCGGCAGCGTCGGCAGCGGTGGGCAAAACGCCACGTGCGCGACCGCCGTGCGCTGGCCAGGTTCGAAATCACAGCGCAGCCAGCCGTCGACTTGCTGGCGGCCGTCGTGCCCGAGTTGGCGGCGCACGAGATGCTGCACAATCTCGGTCTCTTTCTTTGCCTCGCCGGCTTTGGCACGGCGCGGGCGAGCCGCTGCGACGGACCCCGAAGTCAACTTTATCCGCCGCGGTAGATTCCAACGACTCCGATCGACGAACCAACGGGCAAACTGTTCCCCGGCGAGCACTACGGCCGCCGTGGCCAGCCAACCGGCGCCGCCGACCGCCAGCGCCAGAGCGCCCGTTCCGGGAATGGCAATCGCCAACAACCCCGCGAATGCCAGGCCGATCAACAAGGGCTTGATCGAGCGGCGCAGTCGGGTGCTCGACCCGAAAAGCTCGGCAAAGGTGACGGCCGAGGCCCCGGCCAGAAACATCAGCAGCAAACCAATCGCCAGAAACGCGCGCGCCGGCAGCGGCTCGCTGAG
Source organism: Pirellulales bacterium (assembly GCA_050184475.1). GTDB lineage: Bacteria > Planctomycetota > Planctomycetia > Pirellulales > JAEUIK01 > JAIESQ01. The sequence continues at coordinate 41,709 of JBFXAH010000001.1, forward strand.
CACGCCCGCCAAGCGGCGCTCGACCAACAGCGCGATCGTAGTCAGAAACACGACGATCGACAGGGAGCCGGCCAACAGCAAGCCGCGAGCAGTCCGTACGACACCCTGGGCAATCAGCGGCGCGCGAACGAACGGCTCGGCTTTCACGATGCGATCGTCGTTTCTTGGTGACAGTCGCGCGATGGCCCGCTAGCGGACCGCATTGGCAGTTCAGCCAGCGGCCGCGGCGGCCTCGGCCGCTTCGGTCAGCCGGGCGGCAGCGTCGGTGTTTTCCCAGGTGAAATCACGATCGTCGCGGCCAAAGTGCCCCCCGGCCGCCGTCTTGCGGTAGATCGGTCGCCGCAAGTCGAGATACTTGATGATGCCGCTGGGCGTGAGCGGGAACGTCTCGCGCACCAGTTCGCAGATCCGGCTGTCGTCGAGCCGCCCCGTGCCGAACGTGTCGATGTGTACGCTGACCGGATCGGAGACGCCGATGGCGTAGGCCAACTGCAGTTCGCAGCGCTCGGCCAGGCCGGCGGCCACGATGTTCTTGGCGACATGCCGGGCCATGTAGGCGGCGCTGCGATCGACCTTGGTGGGGTCCTTGCCGCTGAAGGCGCCACCGCCGTGCCGTCCCCAGCCGCCGTAGGTGTCGACGATGATCTTGCGCCCGGTCAGCCCACAATCGCCGTGCGGACCACCGACGACAAATCTGCCGGTCGGATTGACGTGATACGTCACCTTGCCGCGCATCAACTCGGCGGGCAACGAGGGCTCGATGATCTCGCTGATGACGTAGTCGCGAATTTCCTTTTGCGACACTTCGGGGCAATGCTGCGTCGACACCACCACGGTGTCGATGCGCACCGGCTTGTCCCCGTCGTATTCGACCGTGACCTGGCTTTTGGCGTCGGGACGCAGCCAGTCGACTTCGGCCTTTTGCCGCGCGATCGTCAGCCGATTGAGCACCCGGTGTGCCAGCGCGATGGGGAGCGGCATCAGCTCGGGGGTGTCGTTGCAGGCGAAGCCGAACATCAGGCCCTGATCGCCGGCCCCGATGTCCTTGCCGGCCGAACTGTTCTCGTTGACGCCCATCGCGATGTCGGGGCTTTGCGTCCCTAGCGACAGCAGCACGCCGCAGGTCTCGCCGCAGATGCCCATGCGGTCGTCGGTGTAACCAGCCGCCGTGATGGCGTCGCGGGCGACTTCGCGGTAGTCGACTTTGGCCTGGGTGGTGATTTCACCCGCCAGCACGGCCAGGCCGGTGGTGACCATGGTTTCGCAGGCGACGCGGCTCTGCGGATCGACGGCCAGCAACGAATCCAGGATCGCATCCGAAATCTGGTCGGCCAGCTTGTCTGGGTGCCCCATCGAGACCGATTCGCTGGTGAACAAATACTTGCCGTTGGACACGCGGACCTCCTCGAAGCGAAGCCGGAAGAACAGGTTGCAGGCGGGTTGGGCGCCGGGTCGCCGGGGCTGTAGGTGAGCCGGGCGACCGAGTGGCTAATCGTTCAAATATAGGCATCGGGCGCCCCCATCTGCAACTGCTGGTCGCGAGGAGTTGCGATCCCGGCTGCCGGCATAAACCCACGGTGCCGGAAGCTTACTCGCGCCAGGCGGCGCGATAGCTGCGCCCCAGCGTGAGAATCCGGTGCAGGAGCACTTCGTAAGAAAGCCCGGCCGCCTCGCCGCTCTCGGCGAAGTCTTCTCCATAAGAAAGGTTTGGGTTCGGATTAGCTTCGAGCACGTAGGCTCGACCCTGCTCGTCCAGGCGCAGATCGATGCGGGCGTAGCCGCTCAAAAACAGCGCGCGGTACGCCCGCACGCATTGCTTGATGATCGCGGCCTCGACACCGTCGCCCAGGTCGGTGGCGGCGTGCGTGACCACGCCCAGCTTCTTCTGGTAGTTGTAGTCCCACTTGACCTTGGCCGTGGCGATCAGCGGCACCTTGTCGCCCCCTTTGGTGAACTCGAGTTCCCAGACTGGGAAGACTTTCAAACGCTCGTTGCCCAGGATGCTGACATACAGCTCGCGACCGTCGATGTACTCCTCGACGAGGGCGTCGCTCTTGAGATTCTCTTGCACGAACTGGACGCGATCGATCAGCTTTTCGTCGCTGGTGACGATCGAGGCCTGCGAGATGCCCAGCGACGCTTCTTCGACGGCGCTTTTGACCAGCAGCGGGTAGTTGAGCCGCTTGGTCGGCCGCGCTTTGCGGCGCATCGGATAGACGACGAACCGCGGCGTGGGAATCCGGTGATACGACAGAATCTGCTTGCACAGCGCCTTGTCGTGCGACAGCATCAGCCCGCGGGGGTTGCAGCCGGTATAAGGTTGCCGCAGCAGCTCGAGGTAGCTGACGACGTGCTGGTCGTACACGGCGATACCGTGAAACTCCTCGAGCAGGTTGAAGGCGATGTGCGGACTCCAGTCGTCGATCTCCTTGCGGATCTTGCCGAGATCGTCCCAGACGCCTAGCACGCGGACGTCGTGATCCATCTCCTTGAGCGAGCTGATGACGTCGAACTCGGCCTTCCAGTTCTGAATCTCTTCGTCGGTGAGGCCGTCGAGCGAGTCGGGCGGAATCAGGTCCTCGTGCACCAGAACGAGCACGCGGAGTTTCTTGAAGTCGCGGCGTTTGCTGCGTTTGGACTTCGTCACAGGGCTACTCGATGATGTCCGCCGTGCAGATAGTTCATTGTTTGCACGGTTACCAGCACCATGGCGTCGAGTTTAGCCTGGTCTGGGGGGCGATCCATATACAGGTTCAACTCTTCGCAGCGCGCGATCATTTCTTCGAGCACCTGGTCGATCGTGTACTGGTATTCGCCGGTCCAGTGCGCGATGGTGCGGCGCAGCTCGGCGCGGTTGCGTCGCAAGAAGGTGGCCGCCGTGGGGTGCGTGGAGTCTTGCGGTGCCTCGGAGAACAGCCGCCGCAAATGCTGGTCGTACAAGTTCGGCAGATTGACGCCGTACAACTCGCGTTTGCGCGCATAATGTTCGCCCAAGGTGATGCGCTGGGTTCGCAATGACTCGACCTGTTCGCGCGAGCGAACCAGCGGTTTCTGGTCGCCGATTTCGTCCATCAGTTCTGAAACGTATTCGAGCTTCTTGATGGCCGGCCAGTCTTCGTAGGTGGTCCGCCAATTTGAACGAGGTTTGAGCCAGACGGCGAACGTTTCGGCGAAGTCCTCGGCCGGGTGGGCTTGAGCATACGACGGCTCGAGATTCAAGACGTAGTTGCGGCTGTACGGCTTGGGATAGTAGTTCTCGGGATACGGCGCGCCGTATTTGCCAAACAGCTTGATGTACTGCTTGCGGCGGTGGAGCCGATAGGCCGTGTCGACCGTGTGCCCTGCCTCGTGACGCAAGATGCGCAAACACCAGTCCTCGGTCCCCCCTTCGACCTCGAGCATCTGCTTGCGCTCGAGCCGGGCCAGCCGCGGATGGGCCAGATAAAACGGAATGGCGATGCCCGGCACGCCGTCGGGCGAAAACCACTCGGTCGAGAGCCAGCAATGGGGCCGAAAGCGAATGCCCCGCTGATCGAGCTCTTCTCCCAGCCGCTCGATCCGCTCCGCCAGGGCGGTTCCGTCGATCTGCAAGTCGAGATCGCAGAGCCGCACTTTCAGCAATTCTTCGTCCGACAGACGGGCCCACCAGGGGCGGCGTGCTTTCGTCGAGGCTTTCCGGTGCGAGGCCGAGCTAGCGCGGTGATTCGAACTCATGACAGCTCAAGCTTAGAGCGGTCGGCGAGAGGTTCAAGGGCCAAGCCTGTTGGCTCTCGATGTCCGGGCCGAACCAGCACCAAACTCTAGCCCGATTTCTCCCCCCGCGCCGGCCCTGGAGGCAAAGGGACGTGATGTCCCTCCGCGACAACAGTGCAAAAGAAAAGCCTACCCGGCGAGCGCCCGTTGCGGGGGCATCGCGGGTAGGCCAGTGAACTATGGACAGCGATCGGAAATCCCGAGCGGGGAGCCTGGCCGGCTACGCGCCGCAGGCGGCGGACGGCCGGCTGGCGGCGGCTCACACCCCTTCGGTTTCTTCGGCTTGCTCGGCCTTTTCGGCCGCTTCGGCCTTCTCTTTCAGCCCGTCGAGCAGCTTGTCGATCTGCTGCAGACGATCCTGCAGCCGCTCTTCGAGCTTTTCGAGTCGCTCCTGCAGCTCGTCGGCGTGCGGAGCTACTTCGCGGTACAAACGCCGTTCGACGCGCTCGGCCCCCTCTTCGGCCTGCCGCCGCAACTGGTCGAGGTACGGTTCAACTCGGGTCGCCGCGGCGCCGGGTGGCGGCAGGGGAATCGTAAAGGGCTTCGCCGCGCCCAGCTTCTCTTCCAGCTCTTTGGGGAGCGGGGGCGTGGGAGGCTTGCCCAGGTACATTTCGATGTAGCCGCGAACGTCGTCGGGGAGCTTGCCTAGCTCGTTTTCGGCGACCTCCCAGCTCTGGTCCCCCTTCTTGACGACGATCTTGCCTGGCTCGTTGCCCGACTTGCTGATCGTCACGCTGAGATCGTCGGGGAACTCGACCGGCAGCGGTGCGCCAGCCCGCAGAAACAGAATATCGCGACCCAGCCGCCGTGCGAGTTGCGGCGCGGCGGCCCCCATCCGTTCGAGCCAATGGCGGACTTCGCCCGGCTCCAGCGGCAGTGCGGGCAAGCCCACTTCGACGTCGCGGAGGGCCGGTGTTACCTCGATGGTCTTACTTTCGCCGGCCTGCAGCACCGACAGCGAGAGGGGCTTGTCGCCGGCGTCGACGATCGCCTTGACCAGATCGGGCACGTCTCCTAGCGGCTTGTCCCCCGCCTTGAGCAGCACGTCGCCGGCTTCGATGCCGGCCTGGGCGGCGGGACCTTCGGGCACGACCGCCTCGACGACGAGCCCTTCGTTCTCGCCGAGCTTCAACTGATTGCGGAGCGTTTCGTCGGCCGGATAGCACGACAGCCCGATCCAGTGGCGGCCTGCGGCGGGTCGCTCGGTATCATCGATCAGGACATCATCGACGATGACCTGTCGCGGTACCGCGGCCGTATCGGCGCCCTCTTCGTCCGCGGCCAGCACGACCTTGAGCACGCCGGCATTAAACGGCAGCCGCAACAGTCGCACGACGCGACGATGAGCGGGCGTATCGCTTTGGGCCTGGGCCCAGGCTCCCGACCCGAGAATGCCGGCGACAATCGCCAGCCAGGTCATCGTGTTCTTGCACCGGTTCCACAACATACGTCGATCTCCTTGCCGAATGGTTGGTTCTCGTCCCCCCTGCGCGGACGCTTACTTGAAATCGCTGCCGACGTACCGCACCTTGACCCGCTCGATCGGCACCAAGGCATGGGCGCCGTTCTCCAATTGCACGGGCCACAACTCGTGCTGCTCCTCGATCGCGTGCCCCGATCGCTCGAACGCCCGCTGCACGTAAGCAGGCAAGGCCGGGCTACGCTCACCTCCCAGCAGGCTCTCGTCGCCGGGCAGACCGCTGGGGAGCCAGATCGGGCTCGCGCCGTCGGCTCTCTCTTCCGTGGGGCCAGCCTGGGCTGCGTCGAGAGCCCCCTCGATTGCCGCGGCCAGCTCGGTCGGCGCCACGGGGCCGGGTACCACTTTCGTCGGCGCAGCGGTGCTCGTCGTGGATTGTTGGGTCGTGGATTCTTGGACCGCCGGCACGCCGTTGGCCAGCAACCGATCTGGTCGCGTCGAATTGGGCATTCGCCGCGACGCGACTCCCAAACCGAAGGCAATCACAAAGCTCGCGGCGATGGCCAGCAGCGTCCCTGCGCGATCGAGCCAGCGCCGCTGCGGCGTCCAGAGGTTGGGCGACGCAGCGCTTTGGGCAGCCGCGACCGGCAGATCGCCAGCGTTGCCGCCTGGTTCAACTGGCGCGCTCAGCCAAACGCTAAAATCCTGGCCCCAGCTTTGGGCCTCGAGAAACGCCATGGCACAACGCCGCCATCCGCCCGACTCTTGCTCCAGATGTTCGAGCAGTTCGCGCCGTGCCGCGGGCGTGAGCTCGCCGTCGACGAGGCGATCGAGCTGTTGTTGTTCGTCCGACATGTTTCGCGATTCGGTCATGGCAGTGCCTACAAACGGTTCAGGCGCGGCTTCAATTCACACTCAGTGGGCCAGCTCGGCCGGGGCCACGGCTGCCAAGGCTTGCCGCAGCCGCTGCCGGGCGCGATGCAGCCGCGCTTCGACCGCGCTATGGCTGATCCCCAGATGGGCGGCCAACTCGTGGTAGCTCCAATTCTCGGTGTATTTAAGTAGTAAGATTTCGGCGTCGCGCGGCGCCAGGCGGCCCAGCCCCTCGCGGACCAGCCTGGAACGTTCGTCGGCGATCAACCAATCGAGCGGGTCGCTCTCGCGACAGTCGCTTTCCAGCGGCCGACGACGCTCGCCGAACCGATCGGCCAGCCGTTTCCGCCGGCCCGCCTTGCGACGGTGCAACAGCGCCTGCAGCACCGCGGTGCGATACAGCCAGGGAGACACCTTGGTCGCGTCGCGCAGCGGAGCTTGCTGGCGAAGCACGGCCAGCGACACCTCTTGCATCACCTCGTCGACGGCCGAGCGGTGCCCCAGCCGCGCAGCCACGACGGTCCGCAGCCAGCGCTCGTGGCAAGCCAGTTCGGCCGGCCAGTCGATCGCGGCCACGTCCTCGGCCACCTGGCGCGGGCCAGGTTCTTCCGCGGGACTCGGGGTCGCCATGACTGTATGAATAGTTGCCGAGTAACGAGGAATCTTGCTGGCCCGTCGCGCGAATAGAACTGCCGGCGGTCACGGCGCCACTCGTCGCGACACAGAAGCTCCTGACCGAGCGGGGCGTTCCCCAATTCTAACTGCCGGCACACCAAGGCGTTACTAACGGAGTTGCAGGCCCGGCATTCGGCCAAATCGGGGCGTTGGAGCGACCGTCGCTATTTTGACGTCGTGGCCAGCGTGCGATCGGCGGCGGAAGACTCGGCAACCGATTCTCCGCGCCCCTTCCAGTGCCGCATCGACGACGTCACGCCGAACCAGCGGCCCACGGCATCGAACAGCCGCGTCGGCAGAATCCCGCGCAGGATCGGCGTTAAGTTCGCCATCGGTGGCGCCAGCAGATAGATCTTATCGCGTTCGACGGCCCGGACGATTTTTTCGGCCAGGGCGTCGGCCTCGAGAAACGTCGTCTGCTTAACCGGCGTGGCGCCGGCAAACAGCCCGGTGCTCACGAAGCTCGGGCAGACCGCGGTGACCTTCACGTGCGGATACCCCAGTTCCTCGAGTTCGAGCCGAATGCCGTCGGAGAAGCCGAGCACCGCCCACTTGCTCGATGCGTAGGTCGTGCCGTACGGCAGCCCGATGAAAGCGCTGGCGCTGGCGATATTGACCAGATGCCCGCTTGGTCGAGCGATCAGGTCGGGGAGAAACGCGTGGGTCATCGCCACCAGCCCCAGGGTGTTGACTTCGTACGTCAGGCGATGACGGGCCAGGGGAACCTCGAGGAACGAACCACCGAAGACCAGGCCGGCGTTGTTCACCAGCACATCGATCGGACCCAGCGAATGATGGATCTCGTCGCGCAAGGCGACGATGGCCGCTTCGTCGGTGACATCGAGCGGATAGGCGCTGACCTTCGGCGCGCGCCCCGAGGTTGCCTGGGTGGCCGGCGTGCGAAGTTCGGCGGCCGTCGCCTCGAGCAGATCCTCGCGCAAGTCGGTGACGACCAGCTCGCAGCCGCGGCGAGCGAGCGCGTGGGCCGTTGCCCGGCCAATGCCTTGCGCGGCGCCGGTGATGAGCACGCGTTTGCCGGCTAATGATTTCATGGCGTTGGCTGAGCAATCTCTGCACTGGCGGAGCCAGTGGCACCCGATGTTCCCTACCGTCTACTGTCTACAGGCCGCGCGCTACGACTTCTCCGTCCATTCGACCGGCTGCGGGGCGAGCTCGTCAGTCGGACGTTTGCCGGCGTCGGCGCGGCCGCTCCCCTCGAGCCGGCTGGTGGCCCGCACTTCCATGTCGTGATCGCAAAGGATCTGGCAACTCAAGCGAATGCCGGAGAGGCCGCGGGCGGCCAAAACGTTCTTTTCGGCAACCGTCATTTTCTCTGGTTCGCCCGCGACGAACTCGACGCGGCACGTGGTGCAGCGGGCGTTGCCACCGCAAGCGTGCAACTGGTCGATGCCGGCCTCGTCGCTGAGCGCCAACACCATCCGCTTGCCGGGGGGAACTTCGAACTCGCCAACCCCGTCGACAGTCAACTTCGGCACTTGGAATTCCTTTTGCTGGGTGATGAGTACATTTGCCTGGCGTCGATACCAATCTGAATTCTAACCGAGCGGCTACTTCACCGGCACCACGGCGATGTCAATACGACTAGCAAACGCTTCGCCCGGGGCGAGGACCTTCAACCCGGCCGCGATGCCCCGCGATTCGAGCGCGAAGGCGTCGGGCACCGCCGTGTAGGGCTCGATGCAGATCGCCTCGCGGTGGGGCGGATTGTAGACCACGCAAGCCGAGAACTCGGGCCCGAATGTCATCTCGATCGCGCGATGCGTGGCCGGATCGTCGATGGCCGTGCGGCACTTGCCGGCGGTGTATTTGAGCTTGCCGAAAACGTCGTCGAGCTTGGTGTCGGCGAAGCGCATGCCGGCGGCGAGTTGCGCGGCCACGCCTCCATTTTCCGTCTTACCGGTGGGGAGCATGTTCTCCAGCAGCCAGCGGTTGCCGGCCGGCACTCGCACGATGCAGCCACCCGCGTTGTCACCCCCCAAGGGCGGCACGCGAAAATACGGATGGGTGCCAAACCAGAACGGCAACGGGCCATCGCCGGGATTGTCGATGGCGATCTGCGAAAGCAGAGTGTTTCCTTGCAGCTCGTAGCTGACACGGATGCGAAAGTCGGCGGGCCAGCGCTGGAGCACGGCCGGATTGTCGCGACCGGCGTGGTATTCGCCGACGACTTTCTGGCCCGACTGCTCGATGACGCGCCAGGGCACGCCGAGCACAAAGCCGTGAATAGCGTTGCCGATGCCATCCCCCACTTCGAGCTCGTACTTGCGGCCTTCGAATACGTACGCCCCTTTGCCGATGCGGCCGGCGAACGGAAACAACAACGGGATGCCACTGGCGGACGCCCGTTGCTTTCCCGAGGCAAAGTTCGGCTGCGCCCAGAGCAACTCGGTCGGCTCCCCGGCGTGCTGCACCTGAAAGCTGTAGCAATTGAAGCCGTAGCCAGCCAGCACGCGGGCCTGGCTGCCAACTCGCTCGTCTTTCAACACGATTTCTTCGACGGCCATGCGCGGGCTCTCTTGCGGCGGAGTGATGGGGCGACCGACGGACAGAATCGGTCGATCGTTTGTCCGGAATGGTCGAGACTGGAGTTTATCGACTTTGGCCATCTGGCCAGGGTTGATCCCACCGTCGCCAGTCGGCTTGCAGCGTGACAGGTTGGCGAATCCCAGGCAAGTGGGTCCGCGGAGCGCGTTCGGCTCGGCGCAATTCGTCGCGAACGGTCACACGCGTGCCGACCATCAGCGCGACGACGCCGACCACCAGCAGCGCCGAGCGGCGCACCAGCGGACGTTCGACCTGCCCGAGCGTGATGCTCGCCAGCATATGCAACAGCGCCAGACTGGCGACCACGGCCGCGATCAACAGCCCGGTGGCCAACAGGCTGCGCCCCAGCAGCAGGTTTTGCGAGGCCGGCCGGAGGGTGGTCACCAGCCAGAGCCCCAGCGGCATCTGCAATACCGTGGCCACCAGTGCGATCCAGGCACCGAAGGTCGCCCCGCGGAGCTCTGCGGCCTCTGCGGTGACCGATGAGCGGGTCACCTGGCCCCAGGATCGCATCGCCAACACGCCCGTCACCGCAAACGACGCCAGCCAGAAATGCAGCACGCGGGCGATCGTCTCGCGATCGGTCAGCAGTTGGCGAAACTCGATGGTCTGCCCCCACAGTTCGGGGCGCTCGCCGATGACCCCCACGATCGTGAACAGCGCGGGGAAATGATAGCCGAGGTTTGTCCCCGCCACGATCGCCAGCAATCGACTCCAGCCGCGACGCCGCCAGCGATCGTAGCCATACCAGTAGGCCAGCATGCAGGCGAGGTAAATCAGCAGCTCGACACCGCCGAACCACCAGCGCGACACGGGCATGGCCCGCAAGGCTTCGACGTCGGCCGGCGCGCCGCGCCAGAACAGCCAGGCGAGCTGTGCCAGACCGAGGACAATGCCGACCAGAAACAACCACAAGCAATCCGCTGCCAACCGGCGGCCGACTCGGCCCAGCGCTGTATCGCCGCGGCGCGTGCAGCGCCATTCGCAAATCACGCACACGAACGGCGCTGCCGTGGCGACGCCGACCGCCAACAGATGGGCCGTCAGCAGGAGAACTTCAAATAGGGAGAGGATCATTACGGCGGCGTTCCGGCGGGCGTTTGGGCCGGATTATAAGGGGCCGGAACCGGGCGGGCCAATCGACGGAAACTGTCCACGACGATGGTTGGCGGCCATTGCCAGCGACCGTGCGAACTGCCGAGCCAGTGGTTAAAATGCTGACCACGACGGCCGCGAGGTCGCGGACTCGCGGGTCCCATCGGGCGCCGTCGTGAGTGTTGTCCGGGGGGCGATTAGCTCAGTTGGTTAGAGCGCCACGTTTACACCGTGGATGTCGGGGGTTCGAGTCCCTCATCGCCCACTGTCACGAGGATATCCAAGCATGAGATGTTCGTTGCTGCTCGGTTGGGGTGCGATGCTGTTGGCGATGTCGGCCGCGGCGCTGTCGGCTGCCGAGCGGCCCAACGTGCTGTTGATCTGCGTCGACGATCTCAAGCCGGTGCTGGGCTGCTACGGCGACAAGCTCGTGAAGTCGCCGAACATCGATCGGCTGGCGCGGCGGTCGGTGCTGTTCGAGGGGGCCTATTGCAACCAGGCGGTCTGCTCGCCGTCGCGCAATTCGCTGCTGGTCGGCCTGCGGCCACAGACGCTGGGGATTTACGACCTGGGGACGAACTTTCGCGACTCTCGCCCCAACGCCGTGACGTTGCCGCAACATTTCAAGCAGCACGGCTATCGCACCGCGGGGCTCGGCAAGATCTTTCACGTCGGCCATGGCAATCACGAAGATCCGGCCTCGTGGAGCGTGCCGCATTGGAAAGCCGACGTCGTGGCCTACGCCCTGCCCGAAAGCCGCGCGCCGCAGGGGCTGACGCGTGAAGAAGCGCTGTTCGCCAACCGCTCGCCGCGCAAGCTACCTAAGGGGGCCCCCTACGAGCGCGCCGACGTCCCCGACAACGCGTACCCCGACGGCGCCTTGGCCGACGAAGCCGTCAAGCGGTTGCAGGCCGCGGGGCAATCGCCCGATGAGCCGTTTTTCTTGGCGGTCGGGTTCGTGAAGCCGCACCTGCCGTTCGTTGCTCCGGAGAAGTACTGGAAGCTGTACGATCGGGACGCCTTCGAGTTGGCCGCTGTGCGCAATCCGCCACAGGGAGCTCCGAGCTACGCGCCGCAATTCGGCGGCGAGCTGCGCCAATACAAAGGCATTCCCGAGGCGGGCCCCTTGGACGACGAGCTGCAACGCACGTTGATCCACGGTTACTACGCCGCGGTGAGTTATATGGATGCCCAGGTCGGCCGGGTGCTCGATGAGCTCGAGCAATCGGGGCTGGCCGACAACACGATCGTTGTGCTGTGGGGCGATCACGGTTGGCATCTCGGCGATCATGGCATCTGGTGCAAGCACACGAATTACGAGCAGGCCACGCGCATTCCGTTGCTGGTCGCCGCGCCCGGCAAGGTCGCCGGCCAACAGTCGAAATCGATGGTCGAAACGGTCGATATCTATCCGACCCTGTGCGAGCTGGCGGCACTGCCGACGCCCGCGGGGCTCGACGGCACGAGCTTCGCCCCCACGCTCGACGATGCTTCGGTGCCGGCGCGCACCTATGCCACGCACGTCTATCCGCGCAATGGCCCCAATGAGCAGCGGTTGCTGGGCCGGTCGGTGCGCACGCCTCGTTACCGGCTGGTCGAGTGGAAGGCATTTGGCGCTGACTCGCAAACCGCTGAGCTGGAGCTGTACGACTACGAAAACGATCCGCTGGAGACCGAAAACCTGGCGGTGCGCGAGCCCAGCGTCGTTGCCGAGCTGCGAGCGCTGTTGGCCAAACAGCCCGAGGCCCTCGAACAAATCAAGGCGCAACCAGCGCCGAAACCACGGGGCTCGGCAAAGCGCAAGGCTGCCAAGTCGCGTTGAGTGGATCCGGTGCCCCCTTGTCATTTGCTAGCCCGAGAGGTCGCGAGATGCTGATTCGCGCTACGTGTTTGTTTCTGTTGCTGAGCGCCTCGGCGGCCCGGGGCAAGCCGTTCGTGTTTGTCTCGCTCCCCGACACGCAGCGCTACGCCGAAGATCTCCGCGCGCCCGATCCGCTGGCCCTCGATCCGGCCGGCACTTATCGCTACTTCGTCGACCAGACGCGCTGGATCGCCGATCATGCCGAGGACCGCGACATCCGCTGCGTCATTCACCTCGGGGACGTGGTGCAAACCTCGACCGACATTCCGCAGTGGGAGCGGGCCAAGGCGGCGATGGACGTGATTCACGATGCCGGCATTCCCTACGGCATGTGCATCGGCAACCACGATCTGGGCAAAGACCGCGAGCACGTGTACGACACTTTCCTGGCCTACTATGGCCCGCAGCGATACGAGGGGAAGCCCTGGTTCGGCGGAGCGTCGCCGCAGAAGACGAGCACCTACCTGGTGATCCCGCACGAAAGTTACCAGTTCTTGTTCTTGAATCTTAGCTACGCCACACCCGAGGCCGACGTGCAGTGGGCGCACCAGGTGCTCGCAGAGCATCGCGACAAGATCGCGATCGTGTCGACGCACGCCTACCTGTGGGACACGGCCCTGACGGCCGGCCGCTACGGCGAGAACGTCGGCCTGCCCGGCTTGTCGGGGCGGCAGAAGCTCAATCGCAGCGAGCGGGTTGCCGGCGGCATGTCGTCGCAGCAGTTCTACGAATCGTTCGTCAGCCAGCACCCGAACATTCTGATGGTGCAATGCGGGCACAGCGGTCTCGACTGGTATCGCACCAGCGCCACGAACGGCGCCGGCTTGCCGGTGATCGAGGCCCTAACCGACTACCAGATTCTGCCCAACGGCGGCGAAGGCTACTTGCGCATCTACGAAATCGATCCCGAGCAGGGTACCCTGACGGCGAGCACCTATTCGCCGACCAAGGACCGCTACCGCACTTCGGTCGAGCATTTCGTGCAGTTGATCGCCCTGGGGATGCAGATCGAGGACAAGGTCAAAAAGCGTGGCGTCGATCCCAAGCTCTTCGAGCGGATCTACCTGAGCTTCAAGCGCGACGCGGTGCCGGGGCGCGACATCGTCGGAGAGAACCCCGATTATCGCCAGCACCGCGACCGCTACCTGAAGATCTTCGAAGAGACCTTCCTGGGCGAAAAGCCTTCGGAAGTCGGCCTACCCGAAGATTGGGAATCCCTCTGGGTCAAGGCGTTCGCGGCCGATCCCGATCACCCTGAGGATTACGCGCCCAACCAGCGTTCGCCTTCCTGGAGCGTGCCTGTCGAGCTCGATCGCTACATCCGCGCGACGACGGCCGCGACGACTGCCGAATAGTGCTACGCTTCACGAAACCCATGACCGTCGGCCGCGTGGCCGCCGACTCGCCATAAAAACTACACACCGCCGATGACCGCCGACATTCGACCGATCTTTGTCGTGGGCTCGCCGCGCTCCGGCACCACGCTGATGCGCTCGATTCTCGACGCGCACCCGTCGATCGTCTGTCCCCCTTGGGAGACCGGCATCTTCGTGGCGCTGGCCGACCTGATCGAGCGCTACGAGCGGACGCAAGCCAAGCACCATTTTCTCGAAGACGAAGGCTCGATCTGGCAATGGACCCGCCAGGTGGTCGACGACCTGATGGCCCGCGTCACCGGTTCGTTCGGCAAGCCGCGCTGGGCCGAGAAGACTCCGGCGCACGTGCTGCACATCGAGTTGATCCATCGCGTCTATCCGCAAGCGCAGTTCGTGCACATCATCCGCAACGGCTACGAGGTGGTGCGCTCGCTGCAGAACATGACCTGGGCGCCGCACTACGTGCGCGGCAACGCCAGCACCTGGGTCAACTACGTCCGCGCCGGGCGGCAGGCGGCCCGCGCCCTGCCCGCGGGCTTGTACCACGAGTTGCGCTATGACGAGCTGGTCGCAAAACCCGAGGGGCTGTTGCGGCAACTGTGCGATTTTTTGGGGGAACCGTTCGAGCCGCAGATGCTGGCGTTCGATCAGCCGCAGAACAACACTTTTGGGGCCACGCGCGAGCCGATCATGGCCGAAGTCAAGCGCGATTATCGCGAGCTGACACGCTTGCAGCGGTGGATGTTCAACTCCGTGGCCGGCAGCCTGATGCGCGAGCTGGGCTACCGGTAGCCGTCGCGCGCCAATTTCGTCGAACCACGCGGCCAACTATGCTGGTCGTTGATGTTCGCCGAGCTGGCCAGCCGCGTTGCCGCATTCGATCCCCGCGATGGCGATTATGCGCCGCGCGTGGTCGAGCTGATTCTCGCGGCCGCCTGCCAACATCGCGCCAGCGACGTGCATCTGCGGCCGACCAGCGCCGGGCTCGAATGGCAGTGGCGCATCGACGGCGTGTTGCAACACGTGACGACGTTGCCTGCCGCGTCGTCGTCGAACATCGTCGCGCGGCTGAAGGTGCTGGCCGAGCTCTTGACCTATCGCACCGACTTGCCCCAGGAAGGGCGCTTGCGGCCGCTCGCCCAGCCGGAAGGTCGCAACGATTCGCACCCAACCGGCGACGACGCCCCCGCCGCGGAGGTCGAGATGCGGTTGAGCACTTTTCCGACCTTGCATGGCGAAAAAGCGGTCGTGCGGTTGTTCGCCGCCGCGCAACATCTCAAACAACTCGACGACTTGCACCTGCCCGCTCAGATCACGGCGGCGCTGCGCGAGCTGTTGACCGAAACTTCCGGCGCCGTGTTGATCACTGGGCCGGCCGGCAGCGGTAAGACCACCACGGCCTATGCCTGCCTGCGCTGCCTGGCCGCTCAAGGTGGAACGCGCAGCCTGGCCTCGCTCGAGGATCCGATCGAAAGCGAACTGCCGGCCGTGGCGCAATCGCAAGTCAACCCGGCGGCAGGCTTCGACATGACGACCGGCTTGCGCAGCCTGTTACGGCAAGACCCCGAGGTGTTGCTGGTCGGCGAAGTCCGCGACCGGGCAACCGCCGAAACGCTGCTGCAGGCGTCGCTCACCGGGCACCTGGTGCTGAGCACGTTTCACGCCGGCAGTGCGGCGACGGCCATCCATCGGCTGCTCGATATGGCGATCGAGCCCTATTTGCTCCGCAGCGGGATACGCGCCATCGTGTCGCAACGGCTGGTGCGACGGTTGTGCCGCTGCGCCGGGCCAGCCGCCGGCGACGAAGAGCGATTGGGGCTGCCCCTCGAGCGCGTGATGGTGCCGCGCGGCTGTGCCACCTGTCACGGCACCGGTTACGACGGTCGCCTGCCAATGGCCGAGCTGCTGCGGCTCGACGATCCCGAGCTCGGGCGGGCCATTTTGGAGCGGGCCGACGCTCCCCGGCTCGAAGCCCTGGCCGTTGCGGCGGGCATGACGACGAGCTACGCGCGGGCGGTCGCCGCCGTCGCCGAGGGGATCACCAGCCCGGCCGAGGTGCGACGCGTGTTCGGTTTTTCGGCCGGCATGGCAGCATCGCCGCTCGGCGGCGACTAAAATGGCCACTTATTGGTAGTTGCGCTGTAATTGACCCGAATCGACGCTTCAAACCGAAGCGTGCGGCCTTCCGCTGGTCGGCCGGTTCACTCTCAGTGCAGCAATGAATAACCGGTGGCCGCACTGGGCGCGGGCTGCCGGTGCGGGGCGTTGAGATGCCAACGGAACAGAACAAATCGCCCAGCCCTGCCGCCAAGGTATCGACCAGCGAGCTGCTGGCGATCGCGACCGAAACGGCTGCGCTGGCTCGCGCCGGGCTCCCGCTGGAAGGCGGCCTGCGAACCGTCTCGGGAGACGTGCCGCGCCGACTGCGCGCGGCGCTGGGGCGGCTCGCCGATCGTCTGGAAGCGGGGGCCGCGCTTCCCGAAGCGATCGAAGCGGCCGGGCATCGTCTGACGCCGGTGCTGCGCGCCGTGATCGCCTCAGGCATGCGGGCCCGCCGCCTGCCTGCCGTGGTCGAGCAATTCGTCGAAGCCGTGCGCTGGCGGCTCGAGCTGCGCCGCCTGGTGAGCAGCGCGCTGATTTACCCGCTCGTCGTGCTGTTGTTGGCCTGCTGCGTGATGCTGCTCGTCACCGCGGTAGTCGGCGTGGTAGGGCGCGGGTTCGAATCGCTGCGGTTGCCGTTGTCCGGGGCGTCGCCGCAGATCGTGCGGTGGTCGAGCGCCGATTGGGTCTCGCCTGGTTGGATGATCCTGGTCGTGGCCGTCGTGATTCTGCTCTGTTGCGGATTGCTGGTCCTGTTGCCGGGCTTCATCTGGCGGCGCATGGGGCCGCGCGGACGGCGCATCCCGATTTTCGGCAAGCTGTTGGCCGACGCCCAGGTGGCCAACTTCACCGGCCTGTGGCGCGTGTTGGCCGAGCAAGACGTGCCGACTGCCGACGCGTTGCGATTGTTGGCCGACGCCACCGAAAATCGTCCGCTCGCCAGCCAGTCGCTCCGCGCCGCCCAACTGGCTCAAAGCGGCGCGCCGCTATCGAGGGTCGTCGACGCGCTAGCGAGTCTGCCGGCGAGCGTTCGCTGGTCGGTCGCGATCGCCGGCACGCAGGGGCAACTGGCTTCGGCCCTGGCACGGCACGCCGAGCTCTATCGCCAACGGGTCGCCGCACAGGCCGTGCTATTGAGGACGATCATCCCCGCGCTGTTCGTGGCTGCGATCGCAGGCACGGCGACGCTGGCCAGCGTGTTGTTGTTGTTCTATCCCTGGACCACGTTGTTGCACGAGCTGGCCGAGTACATCGGCTAGCTCACGCTACATCGATGCGAGAGCAAATTCGGAGTCGTAGTGTCGCAGTGACTTCTTCGTGGCAGCAGAATCCGAATTCGCCCCCAGCGCCACCGCGGTTGTCCCCCGCCGAGGCCGCACAGTTGGGAGACGAGCTTACGCGCCTGGCCGCGGCGGGCCTCCCTTTGCCAGAGGGTTTGCGCGCCCTGGCCGACGAAGCTCCGACCCGCAAGTTGCGTCGGGGTCTGCTGTCGCTGGCCGCGCGGCTGGAGCGTGGCGAGCCGCTGGCCGAAGCGCTGGCGCACCTGGGGCGTCGGTTGCCGGGCTACCTGAGCGCGTTGTTGGCTTCGCCGGCGGCACAGCACCGCCTGGGGGCGCTGCTCTCGGCGCAGCTCGAGGAGGAGCGCCGGGCCAAGCAACTGCGATTCGAAGCGCGGACCGCTGCGCTCTATCCCGGGCTGATCGTGGCCTGCTCGATCGTGGTGTTCTCGTTTCTCGTCCTGATGTTGGCCCGCCCGGTCACCTCGATCATGTACGAATTCGGCCTCGAGCTACCCTGGCCGACGCAGTTGCTCGTCAACCTGCAGGAGAATAGCACCGCCGTGGCCGTCAGCGTGTTGGGCACGGTGGCCGGCGGCTGGCTGTTGGTGCGGTTTGTCTTGCCGCGTCCGCTGAGCCATGCGGCGCTAAAGCTGGTGCCATTTGTGGGGCCCCTGTGGCGCTTTTCGGCCCTGGCTCGCTGGTCGCGGATGGTCGCACAACTGCTCGACGCCGAGGTGCCGCTGCCGCAGGCGATCTCGCTCGCGGGCGAATCGACGGGCGATGCCGACCTGGCGGCGGCCTCGCGCCAGGCAGCGCAATCGCTCGCACAAGGCCAGCCGCTAGCGCAGGCGCTTGGCATGTCGACCGCCTTTCCGCGGTCGCTGGGGCCGATGCTCAACTGGAGCTCCAATCAGCATCAGTTGACTACCGTGTTGTTGGCCGCGGGCGATTCGTTCGCGGTTCGCGCGCGCAGACAGATCAACCTGATCGGTATTGCGATGCCGGCGATCGCCTTTCTCGTCGTCGTCTGGTGTGCGTCGTTTTTGTATTCGGCGGCGTTCGGTCCGCTCAGGATGCTGTTCAACAACCTCATATAAAAGTACGGACTCAAAGCGACTCGACGCTCAATCGCATGCTGTACGTAAGGCTCATCTCAGCTCTGGCGATCGTGCTGTTTGGCATCTTGCTGCTGATCGTCGGCGGCGTGCGCCGCTCGCGGCGGCCTGCCAATAGTGCGGCCCGCGATGCCTTGAGCGTGATCGGCTTGATGGTCACGGCCGCCGCCGGGCTGGTGGTGCTCGCCTTTGGGTTGGCGGCCACCGCGCCCCCCGTGGCGTTTTTCCTCTTTTTTGCCGTGATCTTCGTGGGGTTGTTGATCTTCTTTCGCCGCTGGCGGCTGCGGAACGACGCCTTGCTGGGGCTGATGGCGTCGACCGTCGCGCGCGGATTGCCGCTCGAGTCGATGCTCGGCGCGCTGGCCTGCGATCCACAGTCGGGACTGGGCCGACGAACCGAGCGCCTGACCGCGCTCTTAAAGTCGGGAGTCCCCTTGCCCGACGCCTTGTGGCGCGTGCCCGGCCTGGTTCCCAACTATGCCGTGCTGGCGGCCCGGTGCGGGCAGGTCACGGGGCGCTTGGGGCAGGCGCTGCACGATGCCGCCGACCAGCGGACGCGACGGGGGGAAATCTTCGGCCCGATTATCGGTCGATTGGCCGTGCTGGTCGGGACCGTCGTGGTGGGGATGACGATCAGCGTGCTGTGGGCCAGGTTTGTTGTGCCCAAGATCGAGCTTCTTTTCGAGGACTTCGAAATCAGTTTGCCCGCCCTGGTCGAGTTTTGCCTGTGGGTGGGGGAGTCGGCCGCGGTGCTGCTGCCGGTGGTACCGCTGCTCTTGCTGGCTCTGCTGTATGGCCTGGCCGTGTATATCGGCATGCCGAATATCATTCCGCTCGGTCCGCTGCGGCGCAATTGGGAGACCGGTCCGCTGCTGCGCAACCTGGCGCTGTTTGCCGAGTCGGGTCAGTCGATGGTGACCGCGCTCGATCTGCTGGGGCACGAGCACTCCAGCCTTTGGATGCGCCGGCGGCTGATTGCCGCGGCGCAGCGCATGGATGCCGGACTGCCGCTGGGCGTCGCCCTGCGCAAGTCGCGATTGCTCAGTCGCACGAACGCCGCGCTCGTGGCGGCGGCCGAGCAGGCAGGCAATCTCGCTTGGGGGCTGCGCACCGTCGCCGAGAGCAGCGAGCGGCGGCTGGCCTATCGCTGGAACGCCGTGGCCCAAGTCTGTTTGCCGATCGCGACCATCGCCGTCGGACTCTTCGTATTCATCGTCGCCATGGCCCAGTTTCTCCCGTTAGTGAAGCTCGTGGAGAGCTGTTTATGAACGCGACGCGTACGCGTCTCTCGCGACATTTCCGCCACGCTCGGGCCCGCAGCGGCTATCTGCTGCTCGAGGTGGCCACGTCGGCCGTGTTGCTGACCACGCTCTTGCTGGTGGTCACCAGCGCGGTGCGCATGCGGTTGGCGGCGCAGCGGCACGCCGACGAGCGCCAGGTTGCCCGCCAGGAAGCGGTCAATCTCATGGAGCGATTAACGGCCCAATTGCCGGGCGGCGCCGTCGCGGCAACTGAGGCGGCCGAGAGCACCGCGGGCGAGCCGCCGTCGGACGCTGATCGCGCCGGCGAGGTGCAGCTTTCCGACGTCGCCCGCCAGATGCTCCCCGATGCCCGGCTGCGCGTCGATATTTCTCCCGGCGACTACGGGCTGCAGCGGGTGTCGATCGAAATCGACTGGCAACTTCGCTCAGGGGATCGGAGTGGGCCCGTGCGACTAGTCTCGTGGCGTCGGGCCGCCACGGACAGCGAGGAGATGCCATGAAGCTACATCTAGGAAGAAGCTGCCGCACTGGCCTCGGCCGCCGCCGGGGCATGTCGCTCGTCGAAGTGATCGTAGCCGCGGGAATGGGGGCGATCATCGCCAGCCTGGCGGTGACCGCGCTGGTCGTGGCCATCAAGAACAGCGACGCCGCGCACGAGCAACTGGCCCGGCAAGTCGAAGTCTCTCGGCTCGGTCGCCAGTTTCGTCGCGACGTGCATGCTGCCGTCGATGCGGCGCCGGGAACCGAGCCGCTGCTGGTAACGTTGACCGACGGAGAGCGGCGCATCGAGTACCAGCGCCGCGCGGATTCGCTCGAGCGTGTCGAATACGTCGACGACCAGCCGCGGCAGCGCGAAACCTATCGGATCGGGGCCGAAATGGCCGTGTTGATCGACACCGTGCCGTTGGGGTCTGGCCAACTGCTGCAGATGCACTTCGCGGCGCCGGCCCCCCAGGGTGTTGCTGATGTTCCCGCCGATCGAGTTGCCCTGTCGAGCGCCGTGGCGAAGAGCCTGGCGAGCGTTCGCTTCGAGGCCTGGCTGGGCCGCGATCGCCGGGGCGAGGGACACCCAGTTTTGGCGCGCGACCCGGCGCGCGAGCCCAGTTCGCCTGCCGATCAAGCGGCCACGGAGGAATCGCGATGAAGGGGTCCCGGCAAACATTGCGTCGCCGCGGCGCGACGACGATCTTTCTGGTCGTCTCGCTGGCCGTTTTGGGGGTGGTCTGCGCGGCGACCTTTCAAGCGATTGCGCTGCGGCAGCGGCTCGCTCGTCACGAGCAGTATCGCGATCAGGCGTGGTGGCTGGCCGAAGCGGGATTGGAACGAGCGTTAGCCCGGCTGCAAGTCGAGCCGAGCTACACCAGCGAAACCTGGCACATCTCGGCGACGGAGCTCGGTGGCGCGAGCGACGCCCTGGTGACTGTGCAAGTGCATGCCGTGGGCGAAGAATCCGGCCGCCGCGAGGTCGTGGCCGTGGCCGACTATCCAGTGGGGGCCGGGGCCGTGCGACAGACTCGGAGACTATCCTTAAAACAACAGCCCGAAGGGAATCACCCATGAGTAGCGGCCTCTGCTCCAATCGCGTCTCCGCGGCTTGCGGCGATCAACAAGAAAACCCGTGGCGCCCGCGGTGGGCGACGGCCAACGGTGGCTTTACGCTCGTCGAATTGCTGGTGGTGATCGCCATTATCGGGGTGCTCATCGCGCTGACCTTGCCGGCAGTCAACGCCGCCCGCGAGGCAGGCCGCCGCGTGGTGTGCCGCAATAACCTGATGCAAATCTCCATTGCCTTGCAGCACTACAGCTCGAATGTCGACGTGCTGCCGCCGGGAACCATCAATCCGACGGGGCCGATCAAGAACGAACCTCGGGGAAATCACATCAGCTGGATCGCCCAGATCCTGCCGCAGCTTGGTCAACAGGCGGTCGCCCGGCACGTCAATCTGAAGGCAGGCGCCTACGCGCCCGAGAATCTGCCGGCGGCCAAACTAGTGATTTCGACGTTGAACTGCCCTTCGGAGATGTTGTCTTGGTCCGACGAAGGGCGGGCGCTATCGTCGTACGCCGGCTGCCACAACGACGTCGAAGCCCCCATCGACGTGACGAACAACGGCGTGATGTTTCTGAATAGCCACGTGCGCGATCAGGATCTTCTCGACGGCGCGTCGTACACGCTGTTCGTCGGCGAAAAGCGCAACGAGCCCAACGATCTGGGTTGGCTTTCCGGCACTCGCGCCACGCTGCGCAACACGGGCACCGTGATCAATGCCACGCCGGCCAGGGGGCCCGCGGCAGCGGGCGTCGAGCTGATTCTGCCGCCCCCTCCGCCGCTGCCAGGCACGAGCAAAGACGAGGCGCCCGCCGACGCTCCGGCAGAATCAAACGACTCGCCCGGCGACGAGCTCGACGAGCCGGCGACCGATGACGAAGGTTCTGGCGACGTCTCGATCGCGCCAGAGGCCGACGACAGCGTGACCGACGAGGCCGATGCCACGACCGAGGGGGATGCCTCGACCGCGGGGGCCGAGACGCCCGCCGACACCGACACCGGTGCGAGCGACGAAGCGAGCGACGAAGCGAGTGACGAAGCGAGTGACGTAGGCGACGCCGCCGACGCCGCATTGGAAGAAGCCGACGAGCCGGCGGACGAAGATTTGCTCGACTGGTCGTCGCCGGCCGAGAATCGCGAGGCGCCCTTGCGCACGCCCGAGCAAATTGCCGCCGCCGAAGCGATCTGGGCCTTGCTCGAAGACCCGCTCTACGTGGGGGGCTTCGGCAGCCCGCACAGCGGCGGAGCCAACTTCGTGTTTGGCGACGGCTCGGTGCGGTTTCTGAGCGATTCGATCGACCATCGTGCCTTCGAGCAGCTCGGCAACCGCGCCGATGGCAAGTTGCCGCTGCCGGGCATGCAGAGCGAACACTGATTAGCGCTCGTCAGGCGACGGAGCGGCGGGCGTGTCGAGCAGTTCCACAAATCGGCCCGGCCCGGAGCCGTCGCGCAAGCGATTGGGCCGCGACCACTCGATGTGCGCGATAAAGACGCTCCCTTTGGCGCCGCGTCGGCGAGCATCTTCGTTCCAGACCCCTTCGCCGACGGTCACCCAACTTTCCTCGGGCGACACGGCATTGGCGCCGAAGTTGCCCAACTCGCCGCCGCGCTCGGGAATCACCACCTTCTCCGAGCCGCGGATCGCGCGCAAGGTCGCTGTATCGACTCGGGCCAAGAACAACGGTGCGCGATGCCGGACGATGTGGTCGTTGTTCGCTCCGCGCCGCGTGTAGACGAGGAACAGCCCATCGCTATGCACGAGCCAGTGCTGCTGCGTGTTGTAGCTGCCAAGCTCGCCGCCGTCGTCGAACAGCCAGGGGGTGATCGGCGCGTAATTCAGCCCGTCGTCACTGGTGGTCACATAGCCCCGCAAGTCGTTGCGCAAGGTGAGGTAATAACGGCCGCGATAGCGGGCCAGCGACGGCTCGCAGAGCCCGCGAACTTCCGATAATTCGAGCGTCGCCCCGGGTTCGATCAAGGTCAGCTTCTGACCGTCGAACGCACAGCGCAGCACGCTTGCCGAATAGGCCTCACCGGCAGGGCCTTTGTGGTAGATCGGCAGCAGGATGTGGCCGTCGGTATCGTCGACGATCCACTGCGCGCAGCCGGGGGTCGCCAGATGGAACTTCTCCGGCTCGTCGGGCAAATCAAGGATTCGCCATTCGGACCATTCGCCCTGCTGCTTGGGCGAGTAGACGGCGTACGCGATCTGATGCGCATACGGTGCGCTGGTGAGTTGCTTGCCGGCGTCGTCGTAGAGAATCTTGGCGCCGATGGCCAACACCTTGCCCGACGGGGCATGATAGCCGGGCGTGACGTCGCAAACGGCAATCGTCGCGCCGGAGTCGTCCTTGCGCCAGGCCAGCGAAGCCACGGGCGATGGCGGCGACCATCCGGCGTCGGTCCGAGTCATCGTGCCCAACCCATCGTAGTGGTCGGAGACCATCAGGTGTTTTTGCAGGGTGATTAGCTGCACGCAGGCCCGCGGGGTTTTCGGATCTGGAAACACCGTGGCCCGAGGGTGATACCACAAGAACTCGCCGTCGTCGTGCGAAAGTAGTTCTTCAAGGCGCACTTCGAAATCAATCGAGGGACCTTTCGCGCGATCGACCGCGTCCGCGACCGAGTCGAACATTTCGGCCGCAATCCGGGCGTGTCCCGTCGGGTTGGGGTGATATCCGTCGGTTGTCCAGGCTTCGATCGATTGCCCCGCTTGCATGGCGCGAAACCAATCGAAGTAATTGTCGACGAAGTCGACATCGTGCCGCGCGGCGACGCCGAGGCAGTACGCCATAAACAACTCCAGCCGCACGTTGCCGTGCTCGCCGAGTCCGTTGGCTGGCGACTTCGCGGCGTAGCATGGTTCGGTCATCAGGATCGGCTCGGCGCCAGCCGCGCGGACGCGCCGCACGAGCTCCGTCAGGTTCCGTTCGTAGTCTTCGACCGAAAGTCGGCTGGCCTGCTTCCCGGCATCGACCCAGCAGTCGTTCGTGCCATACATGATGACGACGATTTGGGGATGCACGGGCAGCACGTCGCGATCGAGCCGCGCCAGCGCGCCGGCCGTGGTTTCGCCGCCAACGCCCTGGTTAACGACGCGGACATCGCGCCCCGAATCGATCAGCTTCTTCTCGAGCAGATGCGCAAAGGTCTGCTCGGCGGTGACCCCCGGGCGCGTGCCGCGAGTGATCGAATCGCCCAGCGCCACGATCGTGGTCGGCTTGTTCGTCGACGGCTCGTCGGCCGACACCACGAGCGGTGCCCAAAGCATTAGTAGAAACAGCAAGGGGCGACGGCAAACCATGGCGGGTGCTCCCCATGTTGTTCACGGATGGTCGGTCTGTTCGCCCAGGTGCACTCGATGTGTTTCGGCTGCCAGCCAGACCGAGACGAGCGTCACCGCGGCGAAACCTATCAGGTAGAGCGAAACGGGCCAGGGTCGCCCATCGGACCAATCGAGCAGCTTGACGCACACCAGCGGGGCCAGCCCGCCCGCCAGCGGCGAGGCCAACTGGTAGCCGATCGACGCGCCGGTGTAGCGCACCTCGGTGCCGAACAGTTCCGAGAGAAACGCGGCCAACGGCGCGTACATCGCCGCATGGATCAACAACCCGATCACGATCGCCACGACCATCAAGGCGAGGTTTGTCGTATCGAACAACCAAAAGAAGGGAAAGGCGTATGCCGCCAGGGCGATCGCCCCCGCGAAAAAGACAGGTCTGCGGCCGACGCGGTCGGACAACAGGCCAAAGGCCGGAATCACGAAGAACTCGATGCCCGAGGCCAGCAGCATGCCGTTGAGGATCGCATTGCGGCTCACGCCAAGCTGGTCGGTCGCGTAGCTGAGCACGAAGACCGTGAAGATGTAATAGCAACCGTTTTCGGCGACGCGGGCGCCCATGGCCAGCAAGATGTTGCCCGGGTGCCGGCGGATGGCGGCCAAAAACGGGATGCCGGACTGCTGTTTCTGCACGCGCACCTTCTCGAACAGCGGACTTTCGAGCACCTGTAAGCGGATGAACATGCCGACCGCCAGTAGGGCGATCCCCACCAGAAACGGGATGCGCCAGCCCCAACTCATGAAGGCTGCTTCTGGCAGTTGACTGAAGAGCGTGAAGACGGCCGTAGCCAGCAACATGCCGGCCGGCACGCCCGCTTGCACCCAACTGGCGTACAGGCCACGGCGTCCGCGATGGCCGTGCTCGACGACCATGAGCACGGCGCCACCCCACTCGCCGCCGACACCGAAACCTTGCACAAAGCGCAGGGCGATCAGCAATAGTGGCGCGGCGATGCCAATCTGCGAATAGGTCGGCAGCAGGCCGATCGAGAAAGTCGCCAGTCCCATCAACATCAGCGTGGTGACGAGCATCGACTTGCGCCCGAGCCGATCGCCGAAGTGGCCGAACACCACGCCGCCGACTGGGCGGGCGAAGAAGCCGACGGCATAGGTCGCGAAGGCGGCGATCCGGCCGGCAGTCGGATCGAGCTCGGGAAAGAAAAGCTTGTCGAAGACCAGCGCCGCCGCGGTGCCGTACAGAAAAAAGTCGTACCACTCGATGGTCGTGCCCACCAGGCTGGCCAGCACGACGCGGTAGATCGACGTGTCGGAGACGGTTGTTGCGCTGCCGGCGGTGCCTGCGTCCGTCCGATTGCAACTCGGCGCGACGGTGGCACTCGGCGCAAGATCTTCGTTCAACATGCCCCCGATTGTAGCGAGCCCGCTCTCGCAAAGCGCTGGCGGCCGGCAGCGCGGCGCGCGTGGAAGATTGCGGCACGTTGTCGCCGGCCCTCAGGAGAGCGCGGTGCTGCTAAGGGTCGGTCTTGGCGCTAGCCAGCTTGCCCGATGTCTGGATGAAACTCTTGGCGGCCAGGTTGGCGTCGGTGGCGCCATTGGCGGCCACGTGCGTGGCGATCAGCTTGTAAAGCTCATCGCACGAGAGGAACGCTGCCCGCGCGGCTTCTTCCTTGCCATCGCCGCGCATGTTGGCGATCCAGTAAGCCAGCCCACCGGCATCGGCCGAACGACCGAGCACGTCTTGATAGAGCTCGTCTGCTTCGTTCTTCAGAGCTTCGTCGCTACCCAACACGGCCGTGGCCACGCTGCTGCGCTGCGAGCCGCGTGCCAACTGCGCGGTCCACCAGGTGGAGCCCGCGCCGTCGATCTCGCGCCCGAGCACATCGTGGTACAAGTCCTGCAAGAAGTCGGCGTTGCTGCCGCCGGCCTTCTTGAAGTACTCGTCCGATCCGAGGATCGAGGCAATCAACTGCCGTTCGGTGCCGCCGCGGGCAAACTGGCTGAGCCACCATTGTCGTCCGCCAGCGTCGGCCGCACGGCCCAGATATGTCTCGTAGACGTGGTCGATCGTGCGCGAGCGATACTCGGTGCTTTGCTGAATGCTCAGAATCACCTGCTGCCGCCCGACGCCACTGTCGAGTTGCTTGGTCCAGTAGGCCAGGCCGGCGCTGTCGGCGTCGCGCCCCAATTCGGAGTTGTAAACCGCGGAAACGAAGACCGAGTTGGCCGACAGGGCAGCGGCCGCGGCGGGCGAGGGCTCGTCGGGCTTGGTGCTCGAACTTCCGCCTGAACCGGAGCTGGAAACCACGGGTGGATCGAAATTGCCCACCAACGGCAGCGCCGGCAGGTTGCCGAACTGGGCCTGGATATCGTGCCCCAAGGGAGTCGGCGAATAGGGATGGGCCAGGGTGACGGCCGAGCCCACGACGCGCTTGGTCATCGCCAGGTCGTCGGAAATCAAGAAGCGCCATTCGGCGTCGCCTGTTACGGCGCCGCTTTGCGGGATCCAGATCCCCAGGTCGTCGATGCCGTCGCCGTCCATGTCGGCGGCGATCGGTCGGTCGAGCACGCCCGGCGCGCCAAAGGCGATCGTCTGATCGGTGCCGTTGAAGCCACCTGCGGCGAAGTCGATGAAGAAGGTGTCGTTCTGATAGGTGGCCAGATCGTCGAGGCCGTCGCCGTCGAAGTCGCCGACGATCGGATAGCCGCGTTGTCCGTTGTTGACGGTAACGGGCGCTCCGAGCACGTCGAGATACCAGGTGGTGCCGTCGAAGATCCCGATTTCGTCGCGGCTGCCGGCGCCGCCGACGAAGTTGCCCGCCACGGCCAGGCCGTCGATCTGCAGCGGACTGGCGACGTAGTCGCCCGGATCAACGGCGCCGTTGAAGTTCCAGTCGATCAAGAAGCGGAACTGACCGCTCACTGGGTCACGCCCGTAGGCGGCGAGCATGTCGAACCGCAGCCCCATCGTCGAGGCGTCGCCAAACTTGCCGGCGAAACGCTGATCGTTCACGGTGCCGAACTGGAAGATCGCGTCGCGATTGGTGAAGTCGACGTTCGTGGGGTCAAAGTGGAAGTTGCCGTTCAAGTCGGTCGCCACATTCAGTCCGGCGTAAGTGGCGATTTCGGGGCGGCTGTCGACCGTGAAGCGGGCCACGAAATCGCCGCCAGGCGTGCCGTTGCCGCTGGGGAACGGTCCAGGGGGTCCGGCGGGCTGCGGCTCGGCGGCGTTACTTTCGCCGTCGAGCGGGTTGTCGGCCGGATCGGTCACGTGATCGGAGAAGATCAGCGTGTAGCGATCGTCGGGCAAAGGCGTGAAGAAGTCGATCTCGAGCCGGCCCGTCGCCGCCAGACCGACCGTGGCCGGGTTGGGATCGGGAATGAACCGTACTTCCTTGATCGGAATCAAGCCGTTGGCATCGCCGCGCACCTGGACCAGGCCGGGGTTGAGCTCAATCAAGTGGTCTTCGATCGAGACGTGCAGCGTGTAGTTCTGGCCGGCCAGCACCGGCGCGGGAGTGCCACCCATGTCGCGGCCGACGCGAATGGCGTACTTGCCAGGCACCGTGAAATTGAACGACAAGAAGCTAATGCCCGAGGCCAGCAGCGTGCCCGCTTCGTTATACAGTTGCAGCGAGGCAGTGAAATTGGCGAAGTCGATATCGAAATTGCCGAGAATCGGCGAGGCAGGCGTGGCACTGCCGATCGTGAACGTGTAGTAGTCGAACGTGCCGTCGCCGGTGCCGACGATCGAAGCGTGCGGGATCGTCAGATCGTCGGCGATCGCGGCGTTTTCGTTCAGATTGAAGTACTGATCGATGTTCTGCCCGTCGGCGATCGAGTTGTTCTGCTCGACTTCGGCCACGGTGCCGCCGATCAGGGCCGGATAGGTGAAGTCGAGCGCCCGGGCCGGCAGATCCTGGATATCGAGGGTCAGCCCGTTCACCAGCGGCGTCGGGCCCGGGGTGGCTCCGGGGAACGACTTGGTGGCCAACAAGTCGAACTGCGACTCGTCGGCGCCGGTATTGGGGTTGTCGGTGATGTAGAGGGCCGTCACCTGCGGGCCGATGACGTCGACGTCGGTCAACTTGATTTGATAGGTGTTGATGGCGTCGTTGACTTCAACCTCGCCCTCACCGCCACCGACGAGTCGCGGATGCCCCTGCACGCGAATGTAGTAATGATTGCCTGCCTGGGCGCCGAACGAGAGCTGCTCGCCGATGGCTTGTTCTCCCAGGTCGACCAGGCCTTGCCCCGAAACATCGGTCCCCGTGATGATGAGTTTGCCGTTGATGTCGTAGACCGAGATATCGAGGTTGCCGTCGCCGGGCAGCCCCGCACGGCCGCTATTGACTTGGGCGATCTGGTTGAAGATCAAGTCGAGGCGGTAAACCGAGGTCTTGGTCGGCTGGAAAACGTACCAGTCCTCGTCTCCGGGAATGGCGGGCAGACCAAAGGCCGTTGATTCGCCTGGATCAATGGTCGGGTTGAGATTCGTCGTGGCCAGATCGCTGAACTCGGTGGGGATCAGGCGATTGTCGTTGAGCTCGAACGGATCGGCCTGGAAGACCACGACGCGGCCGCCGCCGTCGTCGCCGCTGCCGCCGGTGATCGGGTTGACCGGGGTAACATCCAGACGCTCGATGTGCGTGTAAACGACGTCCCCCAACGCAGCGATACCGGTGTTGATCGCTGGAGCCATCGTGACACGACCGCTGCCGGGTGTGGACGATTCGCGTACCAGCACCAGGTCGCCGGTGCCGATGTCGCGCACGATGAGCCGGTCGCTGGCATCGGGCGCGCCGCCATCGACGGTGAACCGCAACATCTGCTGGTGAAATCCATTGGTCAGGATTTCGTCGTGCGGCGCCGTCAGCGCGGTGTCGGTGTACTCGTCGGCGTAGGCCACTCGGATGGTGTCGTTGCCGTCGCCGGCTTCGATCAGCAACTCCTCGACTGTCGGGCGATTGCTGGTGTCGCTCGGCGCGGTGCCATTGATCGGCACGATCGAGAAGGTCGAAATCGTCGTCTGGACCAAGCCATTGGCGAATGTGGCGAGCGTGCTCGAGATGGTGTAGTCGTCGCCGGCCACGGCGCTAGGGGCATTTTGCAGGACGTCGAAATTGTCGTTGCCCTTGGTGCCGCGGATGACCAACTGGTCGAAGCCGGTGCCACCGTCAAAGGTGTCGTTGGTGCGGCTCGAAACGAGCACGTCGTCGCCGGCGCCCCCTTCGAGCGTGTCGAGACCCGCGCCACCTGTCAGCGTGTCGTCGCCGTCGTTACCCTGCAACACGATGGGAGAAGACTGCATGACGGCGCCGGCGTCGAGCGTGTCGTCGCCGGTGCCACCGATCAGGTTTGTGATAAAGGCCCCACCGCCCGGCAGGTTAAGTGCGGTGATATTGTCGTTGCCGGCTCCGCCGTCGGCGATGATCCTCGTCAGGCCGGTCGGCACGTTGGCGTTGTCGAGCACAAAGGTGTCTTCGCCACCAAGGCCGTTGATGAACAAGTTGGTCTTGTTTGCGAACTCGATCGTCTCGAATTCGTCGACGCGCACGATGCCGCGCGTGGCGGCGCTCCCCTCCTCGTAGTTGATCGTATTCGGCGAGTTCGTGCCGTTGACGATCAGGTCGGCGGCCACGACCAGGTCGACCACCGGCTCGAGGTTCAAGAAGTCGATCGTCATGTCGGTCAACGCACCGTCGTAGGCGAGCCGACCTTGATGCACGACCGGACCAGGGGTGTAGGTCACGGTGTTGACCGTGTTGTTCGCCGGCGGGGTACCCTGCACGGTGAGCAGATCGAAGCCAGTTCCGCCGTCGTAGAGAATCGGCACGGTGATCAGGTCGCTCGTGGCGGCGTCGACATCAACCGTCACTTGGTCGTCGTTGCCCAGCGTGTTGAGTTGCAGCAATTTGAGCGAAGTGCCCGCGGTGACGACGACAGTTGAGATATCATCCCGCACTGCCACGAGCGGGGCACCTGCCGGGTTCGTGATCGTGTAGGAATCGTCGGCGATCCCGGGGCCCAGGCCGTCGGCGCCTTCGATAACGAGCGTATCCTGGGTGCCGCTGGTGTACAGGTAGTTCGTTGCGATGGCGCCGGCCAGACTTCCGGTCTTGAACGTGACGACGTCGGAGCCGCCATTATTTGACTGGATTTCGAACGTATCGATCGTGGTGAACGTGATCTTGGGCAGACTGCTCGAGGTCACCTCATCCATGTCATCGGTGCCGCGCTGCACGCGAGCCGTGGAGTCGCTGCTGCCGAGGTCGACGATGAGCCGGTCGTTAATCGGGTCGTCGCTGCCGATGTAGCTGATCAGTTCAACGCCCGAAGTCTCGATCGGGTTGGAAGCCGCCGCGACGTCTCGGAATCCAGAGATCAGTTGCTTCGTCTGGTTGCCGTCCAGGGGTGCGATGGTCACCGTTTGGGCAAACGTCGCCGGGGCAAACAAACTCACCACGTCGCTGTTGGAGGGGTTGCCGCCGTCGAGGAACAGGCCGCCGGTGAATGGGTTGTTATCTGCGATGAGGAATAAATCGTCGCCGTCGTGGCCGTCGAGCACAACTTCTTCGATCCCGGTGCTTGTCGAACTGATGGTGACGAAGGTATGCGACGGGTTGAAGAGCCGGATGGTGGCGTTGGCATCGAGCCCGAAAGTGTCGTTATTGTCGGTGCCATTGTAGACGACACGGTCGACGCCCCCGGCGCCGGCATGGATGACGAACGTGTTCAGGCCCTGGGCCGGCACCGGCGCGTTGAGCGTGATGATATCGTCGACCGGGCCGGGGTCGTTCGCGCCGGTGTCGATCGTAAAGGTCGGGATGTCGAAGAACGTCACCGACTCGAAGGCCAGGCCATCGTTCGTGCCCGAGACAGTCATCCGGCCTGGCGACGGTCCGGTTTCGACCAGCACGTTGTCGACGCCGGCCGGCGTGGTCAGCGTGAAACTGGCGAGCGCGCTGACGGTCATCGGCTCGAAGTTCGAGAAGGTGATCAGGTCGATGCCGACCAACAGCGTGCCGGCTCCCGGGAACGTGGCGTCGGGCGTGTACGTCGCGGCGTCCTCAGTGTCGCCGATGTACTCGAAGCTGTCGAAGCCGGTCCGGCCGTTGAGCGTGATGTTCTTGTCGAAATCACCGACGATGATGATGTTGTCGTCGTCTCCCGAACCGTTGATCGTCAGCGACGTGACGTGCGAGAGCGAGTCGGACCAGACCTCTTCGCCGTTGACCAGCAGTTGCAATCGCGTGCTGTCGTTGGGATCGCGCTGCGCGATGATCTCGTCGGGGGTGCCGTCGTTCCCCAGCGGCTGGAAGTTCATGTCCAGCACAATGTCCGAGGTAAGGGCCAGCGTGTCGTCGATGAAGGTGGCGAACTGCGAGACACGCGTGTAGTAATCGAATGTTCCGAACTCACTGAAATCATCAAAGATGTCTCTGATCTCGATCGAGTAAACACCCGCGATCACCGGTCCGCTGCCATTGCTGATAAAGGCTGGTGCCCCACGGTCGACGAAGGTGCCGGCCCCGGCCTCACTGGCGCCTAAACTGCCCGGACCATCGTCGAAGAGGGCTTCGAGAAGTTCCCCGTTGTCCACATCTTCGATATCGTCGAAAAAGTTGTAGCCGATGCGTTTGATCCCTTCGCTGTGCAGCTGCTCGCCAAGGTCACCCGTCCCCGTTTCGCCGTACCCCACCAGTGTGAACAGACTATTGATTTCCAACGGGTCTTCGTCGTCGGGGACGCGGAAGATGTCGTAGCGCTCGGCCGGAAACGGCGCGATGAACGGGAGCTCGATGATCGCCAGGTCGGCGCCTTCAAAAGGATCGCCGTCCCAATCCGGAGCCAGCACGATGTTGGCGTCCGCGGCGACAATCGAAACCACATAGTGTTGCTTGTTCATCTCGAAGACGACCTGGAAGTTGGGCAGGTCGTCGTCGACTTCGCCGTTGGCGTCCTGATCAAAGGCTTGTGCCGTGGTGAGGATATGCCGGCCGGTCGAAAGTAGCGCGCCGGTGAAGTCGGCATGTAAAGTCGTGTTCGTTGAAACACTGGAAAAATCCAACGCCACGACACCGTCGAAACCGCCGCCCGGATTGACGATCGGCGCAACCTCGAAAGCGCCGACGACCAGCAGGCGACGGTCTTCGAGCCGCTCGCAACGCAGCCCGGTGCTTCGACGACGCGTGCTCGGATTAGCCCTCGAACCGCGTCGGCTCAATGCAGTTCGTCCAAGATGCCACGGCGATGAAAAGTTCACGGCGAGACCCCAGTCTGGCAAAGCAGGAGCAGCACGGAGTAATTCAGATTGCCGCGCCAGGGGGAGGAGTGCGGCGCGTAACTCCCCCGGCGGAACGACTTGGCCGCGCGTATTGGCAGCGCGTACGACCTGTCCGCGTGCGAGCCTAATAGGGGGCTACGTGCCAGTCAAGGAATGAGGATTGCAAAGGATAGGCAAACTATCCAGGCCCCTGGCATCTGGCGGCCGTCCGTCGCACCCTCGCTGAAATCAAGCGGCGTCAAGAAGCCGTGCAAATCGCCCCGACCCAAGAGAGAGTTTGGTCCGGGCCCTCCGTGGCGGCCGCAGCCCGACATGGGCGCCACGGCCGCCCCTCAATCGTCATCGTCTTTGCCGATCGCCCAGGACGGAAAGGGTGCGTCGGCCCCGCGCTGGGCATGCCACAAGATCCGGTTCAACAGCTCCTCGGGGCAGCGGTCGATCTCCTCCAGCGGCAGCTCGGCCGACGCTTCGGCGAGCTCGCGCAGCAGGGGCTCGCGAATCGCCTGCGGATCGGGGTTCATCTCGTCGAGCGGCACCTGGTTCGGCACGACGTCGTAGGGGGCGAAGTCGGGCCGGGCCGTAAAGCAGTCGCCGAGCGACGTGGCGCTGGCGTCCATGATGTTCATCGGCGGCAAGCCCAGCATCAGCTCGATCGTCTTCATCAGGCTGGTTTGGTTGTACTGCGTGTGGATGACCGCTCCGCGCTTCGTGTACGGACTGATCACGTAGGCAGTCGTGCGGTAGCCGCTGACGTGATCCCAGCCTGCCTGCGGATCGTCCTCGATCACCAAAATGCAAGTCTTCTTCCAGAACCTCGAGTGGCTGACCGCCTCGACAATTTGCCCGAGCGCCAGATCGTTGTCGGCGACTTGGGCCGCCGGCGTCGGCGCGCCGGCCTTGGTGCCCGAGGTATGATCGTTCGGCAGGCAGATCATCACCAGGTTCGGCAACTTCCCCTCGCGCTCGAACTGCGCGAGCTCTTTGACGAATTGCGCCGCGCGAAAGACGTCGGGAATATCCATGTCCCAGCCGACCGTGGTCGTGCACAAGTAGGGGCGCAACGACTCGATCGCCGGCCGGCTGCGGATTTCGATCAGTCCGGTCTGATCAATGAAGTCGCGATAGTAGTCGAGAAAACTGGGCGCCGCCGTGCGGCTTTTGTCCTTCCAAGCGGCCTCGGTGATGGCAAACTCGCCGTAGACGCGCAGCGACTTCTTATGGGCGATGGCGTTGTCCCAGATGAAGCCGGCCGGCGAATAGGCCAACGCGTCGATGTCCTCGTCGGACATGCCGTCGGGATAGCTGCGCGGAAAGCCGGCGAACGATTTCTCCATGTAATCGGTCGTGATCGCGCTGTCGCTCCACTGGTGGCCGTCGGCGCTGAGGATGCCCGAGCAATAGGTGTTGTCCAGCAGCACGAACTGCCGCGCCAAGCGATGCTGGTTGGGCGTGACCCGCTCGCCGAACACGCACAAGTCTGGATCGCCGTTCCCCTCGGGCATGTCGCCGAGTACCTGGTCGTAGGTGCGATTTTCCTTGATGATGTAGATCACGTGCTCAAAGACGCTCGGCTCGCCATGCCGCTGGGGCACGGGGCGCGCCGGCTGGTTCGGCCGCGGCGGCTCGAGCGCCGCGACGATCGCCGCAAATCGGCAATTGCGCATCACGGTCTTAGTCGTTTCAGGCAGCTCGTCGGCGGCCGGCACCTCGAAGAGCGACAGCGAGCCGTAGTATTGATGCGTGTTGAACTCGGTCCGGCCGGTCTTCTCGCTGGCGCGCCCCGGGCTGAGCCCCTTGATGTTGGCCGCATAGAGCGAGCGCCGCGCCGCGTCGAACACGATGGCGCCGGGATACCAGCCGACGGGCAACAGCCCTTCGAGTTCCAGTTCCGCCGGATCGAATTCGATCGCCGCCACGCAGTTCATCGAGCCATTGCAGACATAGAGCCAGCGCCCGGAGTCGTCGAACGTCAGGGCGTTGGGGCCGGCGCCGAAAGGCAGCGCGGGGCTCTCCTTGGTACAGATGGTGCGCGCGATATTGTTGGTCCGCGTCTCGATCACGCTGACCGTGTCCGAGCCGGCGTTGGCCACGGCCAGGTATTGGCCGTCGGGCGACAACGCCAAGCCCGACGGGTGCAATCCGGCACGGATTGACGCCACGACCTGATTCGCGGCCAGGTCGATCACCGACACCGAACCGTGATTGGCGATGTGCCGCACAGGGTCGACCCGCACGACCGTCCCCACGCCGGCCGGACCGACGGTCGAGTCGGCGGCCGGGCGATCGCCTCCCCAGTTGCTGACGAACGCCTTGTCGCCGGCCAGCGCCACACCATAAGGAGCGACACCCACGTCCCAGGCGCGCAGCAGCTTGCCGCTGGCGGCGTCGAGCTCGGCCAGCCGGTTCGACAGATTCAAGCAGACGTACAGCCGGGCGCCATCGGCCGACAGCGCCAGGCCTGCCGGAATCTCCTCCTTGCGGCGGGGCGCGTTGGCCGCCGCAAGTGGGATCGAGAACGCGGGCGAAACCCGCGCGTCGTCGACGCGAAACACCTTCACGTCGCCGCGGACGTTCGACAGATAGATGCGGTCGCCGCGCGGCGAGAAGATCAAACCCGTGTAGCTGAGCTGCCCCTTCTCGTCGATCGCCGACGCTTCGCCCGGCTTGGCCGGCGCCGCGGCCGTCAGCGTGTCGGCCGGAAGCTTCACGCGCTGGCGAATCTCGCCAGACGCCGGATCGACGACGACCAGTTCGTTCGTCAATCCCGCGGTCACAAGCAGCTTGCCGTCGGGACTGAGCGCCAGCGCCTGCGGGCGCATGCCGGGCAGCTCGACTTGTCTGCCCAGTGGCGTGACGCGCTGATTGACCGGCGTGACCAGCGAGTGGTCGTCGCCGCGGCCGACCGGTTCGTCGGTTGGCTCGTCGGCGGGCTCGTCGGCGGCAGCCACCAGGCACGAAGCGCTCAACACCGCCAGCAACGTGATCGAAGGTAGAAGTCGATGTAGCCGCATCGCGTCTGGTCACCTCGGGTAGGGGGCAGGGGGCAGGGGTTAGAGATCAGGGGGCAGGGACTAGGGGGCAGAGGTCAGGGATTAGGGATCAGCGGACAAAGATTCGGGACCCGGTATATACACCCCCCACGGACTAAAGTGTTCCGTAATTTTGCGTCCGGGTGCGTCCGGGTGTGTTACTATTGCACCGTAAATCGATTAGACGGCACAGTTTGGGGCGTGTAACACCGGCGCGGTTTTGCGTCCGGGTGACCGTCCGGTTTGCGTCCGGGTGCCCGGTTTGCGTCCGGGTGTTTTGGAGTCGGAGCGGCAAACCTTTGCAACGGACCCAGCCAGGAAAGAGCGACTGCCCGCTCAAGGCGTCGATCCAAAGAAAGGTCTCCAAACTATCAACGGCGCGCTACCAGTCACCCTCTCTTGAACGCGCCCAGAGAGGTGAGGAGCAATTTGGTTGCGAATAGCGATGCGCCCGATTGGGTTCCTCGTCGTGCCGTTGGTCGATTTGACCGACGAGTAGCGAACCGAGCGACGCACTTCGTTTAGTTGCCCGGCCACGCTGTTATCCTGGACGGCATGGACGAGAGCGAGAACCCATATCGTGCGCCGGCTGGAGTCCTGGAGCGGAGTCCGTCAGCGGGCATTCTACGAACATCGCGATTCTGGCGGCGTATATGCGTGATCAGCGCCACAGTCGCCGGCGCGATTGCCTTATCTGAGTTTTCTATACCAACTGGAGTTTACCTGTCTCCAGCCAACAGGCTGGCCAATGAGGTCATAACGGACCTCGGAGTAGTGGCAATCATCAGCACGATTGTCGGTGCTACGCTGTGGTCCCGATATCGCTGAGCGACACACCGCTTCGACACTACCCGGCGCTTGGGCGCGCAGGGAGTTGAAAGCGTCCCTCGGCTAGAATGGCCTTATGCACTGGTTCCGGTTCAAGCTCTCGACGGTCCTGATTTTGACCGCGATTGCGGCGTGGGCGATGACTATGCTCGTGCGTTTGCCAGTACTTGTTCTCACCTCTCCGACGACCGCAGACTATGTTGAGATTGACCATTTCGGCGATTCGAAGGGAGTCGAGAGGATGCGACAGCAGTTTCCCGGCTGGCAGCCCTCAATTGAACGTCGTCTCGTGATTGGCGCGCGTATGATTCAGCCAGCGCTTGCTCTTGTCGCCTTCCTCGCCTGGAAAGCCGCCTGGGCCGCGATCGCACGTCGACGGAGAACTCGCCCCGACGGGGCGGAAGTCAATAGCCAGGCGGCGCAAGCCCCTGGAACGCGAGTTCGCGCCAAAGGTTGCTCGACTCCCATGAGCCCTGAAGGGGCGATAGGTTTTCTTCGTGGCCTGATGGGCGGACTGTCGCCCCCGTGGGGCTATCTCGCGCTCGAAGGTCATCGCTCGTGGCGCGCCGATCTCCAGGGGCTGCCGCCCCTGGCTATTGACTGGGGCCGCGTTGCGGCCCACGGGTGACCGCGCACCCAAGAGCGAAGGGTACAGTCCCCCTCGGCACTGCTTCTGCGAAGAAGTGGTACACTCTGACTGACGCCATCTGGCGTCGCAGAGACGCAAGGTTCGGCGCCGCGACGCTCGCGCGGCAGAATGAATGGCATGGCCGAGCAGCCCAAGCGCCGCTGGTTCCAATTCCGGCTGAGCACGTGGTTCGTGCTGGTGGCGATCGTAGCCTGCGCGATGACTCCACTCCCGCACTATTTCCTAACGACGACATTGCTGTTCGCCGCCATCACGGTGGCGGTAATCGCCTGCGAAAACATGAGCGCGAATCCCAAGATTGAAACGGGTCTCGCGTCGATGTCAACCGGTCTGATGCTGGTCCAATTCTCCGCGTATGCAGCGCTCGTCGTTTATACTCGTGTTGTTCGCATCGCGCGGCTGGAATGGTTGATAGCGTTCGTCAGCCTGGAATTGATCCTGTTCGTCTGGTCGACATTGCTGCTGTTCGCAACGGCTAGCGAACCGACCAGCGACAGGCGGTCTACAGTACAAATCGCCAATCTTGCAGTGCTCGCCACAACATCTCGAGTTATGTTCGAGTTCTTAACAATGCGGTCTATCGATTTGTAGTCGCATCGGAGTCAGGTGGGGAGCCAGACGTGCGCGGGCTTATTCGACGCTGCGAGGCCCGCGCGGCAGAGTAGATAGCAATGCACGAGCAGCCCCCACGCCGCTGGTTCCGCTTCAAGCTGTCGACGGTCTTGATTCTGACGGCGATCGCGGCCTGGGGGATGGCGTGCCGGCCGTGGGGACAATACAAGCACGACGCACTGTCGATACCGGCGCTGACCAAGACTATCCATTTCGAAGTCCGCTGGGACATCCCGAACGTGTCTTCCGAACGTCCGTTCCCGACGCCGTCAAACAAACATTGGCTTCGCATTAAGCGCAAGCTTCGCGTCGGCAGCTCCAGTCCATTTTTTTTCGCTCGTCATTGGGCCACGACGAGTAATTTGGCCCGCGATTGCCCTGGCCGTCTTCCTCAACTGGAAAGCCGCGTGGGTTGTGGTCGCACGGCGACGTCGCAACACTTGCCCCGACGGGGCGATCGTCAATAGCCAGGGGTGCTAACCCCTGGAACGCGAGTTCGCGCCCGGTGTTTATTCCTCAACGCCCACGAGCCCTGAAGGGGCGGCAGGTTTTCTTCGTGGTCTGCCTGGCAGACTGTCGCCCCGGTGGGGCTAACACGCGCTCGAAGGTCAGGGCTCGTGGCGCGCCGATCTCCAGGGGCTGCCGCCCCTGGCTATTGACTGGGGCCGCGTTGCGGCCCATTGGTGGCCGCGCAGGCAAGAGCGACGGGGACGGGAGTTGTTTCCGGCCTTCGTTGTTGAATCATTCTTGGTCGCTGCCCGGAAACGACTCCCGTCCCCTTGGGGCTACAGCGGATAGGGCTAGTTAACCCCCTCTCCGGCTACTTGGCCACGGCCGCGTCGAAGTCGACCGGGTCGGCGTACTCGCGGCGCGCTTCGCGCAGCAGCTTCTCGAGACGTGCGCGCTCTTCGGCCAGCTTGGGATCGTCGGCCAGGTTCTGGACCTCGTCGGGATCGTGGGCCAGATCGAAGAGTTGCGTGTGCCGTCCGTCAGCGGCGCGGTATTCGATCAGCTTCCAGTGCTCGTCGCGGATCATCCGCTGGCAACCGCGATAGCCGCAGAGGAGCCAGTCGCGGATCTTGGTCTGTTGACCGGAGATGATCGGCATCAGGCTCGCGCCTTCGGTCGTCGCCGGAAGAGGCGCACCGGCCAGCTCGCAGATCGTGGGGTACAAGTCGAACAAATAGACGAGGGCCGCCGACTGACCGTGCGGGATGCCGGGCCCGGCGAAGACCAGCGGCGACTTGAAGTGCTCGTACAAGTTCTGCTTGCCCATCAGCCCGTGGCGGCCGCCGACCGCCAGCCCCTGATCGCTGGAGAAGATGACGACGGTGTTGTCGGTCCAGCCGCGGTCGTCGATGGCCGCCAGCACGCGGCCGATTTCGTGATCGAGGTGCGAAATCGTGGCGTAGTAGTCGGCCAGGTGTTGTCGCATCTCGGCCGGCGTGCGCGGGTGCGCGGCGAGCTTCTCGTCGCGGACGGCCAGTTCGCCGTTGTCGAAGGGGTGCTCGGGGAGAAAGTTCTTGGAAAGCGTGACGCGCTCGGGGTCGTAAAGCTCCATGAACTCCGGCGGAGCGATGCGGGGATCGTGCGGCACAGGAGGGGCCAGATACATGAAGAAGGGGCGCTGGCCGTCGTGTCGCTTGAGGAACTCGACGGCGCGATCGGCGTGCTCGGTGGCCGAGGCGGCGGTGCGGCCGTCGTTTTCGATGTTCGTCTCGAAGGCGGCGTGGGCGAACGTGCAGGAGTTGCCCCGCTTGCCGCAATGCCAGGTGGCGTAGCCGGCGCGGCCGATCACGGTCGGCAGCAGATCGACGCCGCTGGGAGCGGTGCGGGCGCGGGGATTCTCCGGGATGCGCCAGAGCGAGCGGCCGGTCAGCAACATGGTGCGGCTCGGGGTGCAGACCGCCGGAACCATCGAGCCCATGCAGTAAGCGTTGGTGAAGTGGAAGCCGCGCTCGACCAGCCGGTCGAGGTGCGGCGTGTGGATTTCGGGGTTGCCCAGCGCGGCGATGGTGTCGAACCGCTGGTCGTCGGCGTAGACAAGGAGGATGTTCGGCCGATCAGGCGACTGGTCGCCCGCGTGCAGCAGGGGAACAAGCCAGAGCGAGGCCGCGACTAGCAGCACAGCGCGCAGCATGATCGCTCGCCACAGCACTGCTAGACGAGCTAGCAGTGGCACCCAACGTCGGTTCAATGCAGGTATTGAAACTGCTTCCAGCAGCGCAGCGCGTAGCATGATCGCTCGCCCAGTGGTGCGTGCCGGGGAGGAAAGCAGGCGAGCATTTTGCATGGGAAGACTCGCGAGTTGGTGTGAAACGTTGACACTTCGCTCGACGCTACGGCACGGCTGTTGGGGCCGGCGGGGGCGCGGCGAAGTGGTCCGCCAAGATTTTGGCCAGCACTGCCGCGCCCTGCTCGTTTGGATGATAGTCGTCGTAAAAAAAGGGCTCGGTACCGCTCATCGCGGCGGCCGCATCGACGACCTCGACATCGTTCTCGTGGCACACTTCCAGGAGTTTGAGGTTGTACAAGTCCATCAGTTCGCGCATGGGGCCGCGCCGCAATAGTTCCCAGGGCCGGGGCTCGGGATCGGTCCGGGCGATCCACATCCGTTTGTCGGCCTCGCCACTGAGGTAATCATCCCACAGAGTCGGTTCGGTCACGCACACGAGCCGCACGCCGCGGCGTTTGGCGGCGGCGCACAGTCGCGCCAGCCGCTGGCCGTAGGCGTCGAGTAGCTTGTCGGGCTGCCAGGGGCTCGCTGGCGCTGGGATCTCGCGGCCGCGGCGGCTTTGCACGAGACGTCGCCCCTCGCGATCGATTACCAAGCCCCGGCCGAGTCTTACGTTCCAGATTTGCTTGAGGAGCTCGCAGGAGTTCAGCTGCAGCAATTTCGGTGGTGGCGGCCAACCGTTGTCGATACCTAATACGTCGCGGACGAGGTCGTTTGCGCCGACCAGGACGACGACGCAATCGACCTCGCTCACCAGCGGCGAGCTCTCCAGCCAGCGCAAGTGATGGCCGCTATCGAAATCGCAGACCGCGGCCGACGCGATCCAAACCGGGCGCTGCGCGTCTGGCCAACACTGTGCGAGTTGTGCGGGCCAGGTTTCGCCGTCGTCGAGATAACAGCCTTCAGTCGTGCCTCCGCCGAGGCAGACGATGCGATAGGCGGCCGATCTCGGGGGGGGCTCGCTGCCGCGCAGGCCCCAAGAATTGATCGACTCGGAAGCGGTGCCCTGCACGCCCGGTAGCAGGACGAAGTCGGGGGCGAACTCGTAGCGCGCTCCGGGAGGACGGCCATGAAATGGCGCCCAGTCGCGCGACCAGCGCAAGGCGACCTCGGCGATGACAAGCCCCACGAGGGCCGCCATCGACATCAGCCAGAGCTGCGCGGCACGTCGTGCCAACCAGCGCCGAACCACGCCGCTGGCGGCCAGCAACTGCAGCAGGGCCAGCATCGCCACGGCCGGCCAGGCGAGCTTTCCCCAGGGACCTTCTCCGGCGCCGGACCAGCCGCGGGCGCGAGCCAGCAGCCAATCGACCGTTACGATCGCCGGCAGGAGCGAGGCCCCCCACCAGCCGATGACCCAGCGCCAACCAGCGATGCGCGACGCCAGGACTCGAGACGGGAGATCGACCCGGGCAGCCACGCTTGTCACCGCGCCATCCCGCGATCAGGCCAATAGGTCGTGCACGACTCGCCCATAGACATCGGTCAACCGGAAATCGCGGCCGCTGTACTGGAAGGTAAGCTGCGTATGGTCGATCCCCAGCAAGTGGAGCAACGTGGCATGCAGATCGTGCACGTGCACCGGGTTTTCGACCGCATGGTAGCCGTATTCGTCGGTAGTGCCATAACGAATTCCACCTCGGACTCCGCCGCCGGCCATCCACATCGTAAACCCGTATGGGTTGTGCTCGCGTCCTGGAGCCTGGCCGTCCTGGAACTCCGCCGTGGGCGTGCGCCCGAATTCTCCCCCCCACAACACAATGGTCTGCGACAACAAACCACGGCGCTTGAGGTCGCTGAGCAGGCCGGCAATCGGCTTGTCGGTGGCCAGAGTATTGCGGCGATGGCCGTCTTCGAGATTCGAATGCTGATCCCAGCGGTCGGCATCGACCACCGGCGGCACGAGAACAACGAACCGCACTTGCTTCTCCACAAGCTTGCGCGCGATCAGGCACTGTCGACCATAGGTCTCGGTCGCCGGGTCGTCGAGCCCGTATAGTCGGTGCGTCTCGGCGGTCTCATCGCTGCAATCCAGCAGCATGGGGAGCGAGGTTTGCATGCGGAAGGCCAACTCGTAGTTGCCCGCCAACGCATCTAATTCAGTCAGCTCGCCGCGTGCCTGTTGCGCCAAGCGATTGAGCTGGTCGCGAGCCGCCAACTTCGACACTTGGAGCTCGGGGGTCGGCTCCCACCTTTCGATCGATCCAAACGGCTTCGACTCGACCGTCGAGAAAATCGAACTGCGGAACTCAGGTGGGAGGAAGGCGCTATCAAACACTTGCACGCCGCCGTGCGGCAGCTTGCCGCCATGCATGACGACGTAGCCCGGCAGATCTTCGCAGATATTGCCCAGTCCATAGGAGATCCACGAGCCCATACTGGGGCGGCCCCCCAGCGGGGAGCCGGTATGCATGATCAGATTCGAGGTAGCGTGTTCCATGCTGTCGCTGACCATCGAGCGGATGATGCACAGGTCGTCCACGCACGAAGCTAGATTAGGCAGCAGCTCGCTGACGTCGGCCCCCGACTCGCCATAACGCGCGAACTTGAACGGCGACTTGAAGACCGTGTCGCTCGACATGCGATGGACGATGGGAATCTTGATCTGCTGTCCATGCTCGCGCGCCAGACGCGGCTTGGGATCGAACAAATCGATTTGCGAGGGGC
Organism: Pirellulales bacterium; assembly: GCA_050184475.1. Taxonomy (GTDB): domain Bacteria; phylum Planctomycetota; class Planctomycetia; order Pirellulales; family JAEUIK01; genus JAIESQ01. The sequence continues at coordinate 84,236 of JBFXAH010000001.1, forward strand.
CGCCATCCATGTAGAGAAAGATGACACTCTTGGCGGGGTTTCGCGGCCCGGCCGCAGGGGCTGCCAGGGCGTCGGGCTGCTCCCGTTTGGCCGAGCACGAAGCCAAGCCCAGCAGCGCCAGGCCACCAAAGCCGTTGGCCCAGCGATACAGGAGCTGGCGGCGATCGAGAGTCGGGTTGGCGATCGGCATGGCGGCTAGGACGAGTGACGATGACTTGGGCTGGTGCGTGGCCCCGCGACACTCCCTCCAGCTTCCCACCCACGCGCCGGTTTGGCAACACTATCGCACGGTTGAATCGGCCGAGGTCGGCAGAATTCGGGACAATTCAGCGCGTGTAGATGAACTCGTCCAGATTGATAATCAAATGGCACAGATCAACCCAGGCCTGGTGGCGGGCATTGGCCGGCTGCTCGTCGAGTGCCCGGTGATGCTCGGTCTGAGAATCGAGGAACGCCAGCGCGCCGGCGGTCTCCGCGGCCGAGGGGGGCCGCCCCAGGGCGGACAAATACAGCCGCTGAATCTGCCTGGCATCGGGTGCTGAGTTCCGCATTACCCGTTCTGCCCAACCGCGCGCTTGCAGCACGACGAAAGGGTCGTTCAGCATATTCAACGCCTGCAACGGCAGGGCCGCCGTATTGCGACACCCGACACACGTTTCGGGCTGTGGGAAGTCGAACAATGTGAGGAAGCGCGAGATCGCACCGCGGCGGACTTCGAGATAAATCGTCCGCCGCTGCGGTCCTGCGACCACGACTTCGCTGGGCAACCCCGACTCGGTGCGGAACTCCTTCACCGGAGCTGGCACGCTGGGACCCAGCGTGGTCGTATCCAAGTTGCCGGCCAAGCTCAGCAAGCAATCGCGAATGCATTCGGCCTCGATGCGCTGGGCGTTCATACGATGCAGCAAACGATTATCGGCATCGACCTCATTGGCTTCTGGCCGATTGATACTCGATTGCTGATAGGTGCTCGTCAGGAGCAACAAACGATGCAGGGCTTTGATCGACCAGCCACTGGCGATGAATCGTCGCGCTAGATAGTCCAGGAGCTCGGGATGCGAGGGCAGCTCGCCACGCGTGCCGAAATCGTCGGGCGTGGCCACCAACCCCTTGCCGAACGTGTGTTGCCAGATGCGGTTCACCATGACGCGCGACGTCAGCGGATTGTCCGCCGACACGATCCACTCGGCCAGTTCGCGACGGCCGCTCCCGGCCGTGATCCGCGGCGCGTCGTCCCCGACAATCGCCCGAAGGTACCCCCGCGGTACTTTCTTGCCTGGCGTATGCGGATTCCCTCGTTTTTGCACGCAGGTGTCGTGGGGTTCGAAATCCATCGCCACCAGACCCAAACTGGCGCGCGGGCATTGCCGCTCCAACTCGACGCGCTCAGCGCGGAGGCGCGCCAAGGCCTGGCAATCCTCCTCGGCCAGGCATTGTTCGGCGTCGCGTTGGTCGGCCAGCAACGACTCGTCGTTGAGCAACCAACCGAGTAGCTCGCGACGCTCTTGGTCATCGATCGCCGCATGCAACTCGGCGAGGATCGGCGGTGCGGGCTCCGCAGATGGCGGGCCGCTTCGATACGCTTCGAGTTGTTTCCACCAGGCCTCTAGTTGCTCGGTCAGCGAAGCCTGAAAGCCCTCGGCCAGGGCTTGCGGAGTGCTGGCCTGCGGAGCGGCCAAGATATCGAGGATCAAGCGATTGGTGCCGAAGTCGCGGTTGTCGGCGAAATACGCTGGATCGGGAACGCTTTCCTCCAACAACATGAAATGGTCCGCGGCGATATACCCACCCGGTTCGGTCGACTCATCCATGAGTTCGATTCGCACATCCCGGTCTTTCCAGGGCGGGGCCAACTGCACGATGCGAAACTCGAAGCGATCGGATGCAGGCCCCGGCTCGACCATAACGTTCGCCAGCGGCTCGACCTGGCTGTGCGTGACGAAGTTGACGCAGCACTTGCGCGGCGTGCCGTTACCGGCGATGAAAAAGCCGACAGCGAAATGCGGCCCGCTGACGCGGAACGGCGGGCTCAACAGCCGGCCCGTCTGGGAGTCGCCGCCATTGCGGCTACTGGCGAATCGTTGGCCCCGAAAGCCGCTGACAATCTGCGCGGCAGGTTTTGCGGGGCCGCCGCGAAACGCCGGGCCCTCGACGATCCAGTCGCCGTAGTCGTCCGCCTCGAAGTCGGCGAACAATTGCGCACCCGATTCTCGCTCGGCCGCGCGTCGCGTGGTCTCGTGAAGCTGGCTGGCTACCGCTTGGCGCCGATAGCCAAAAACGGCGTCGCTGGCGCGGGCCAGCCGCGCCCAGCCGCGCAGAAACCGATCGCGCCGCGAAATCGACTCGGCCAATTCGTCGCACCATCGCTGGAGCCGCTCGGGCCGCAAGCCATGCCGCGCGGCGATCGATTCCAGGTTGACGTCAGCAGCAGCGGGGCCGGCCGCCAGCCACTCGCGAGCGGCCAGCAGGTACGCGGCGATCCGTCCCGCTTCGGCACGTTGCAGTCGAATGAATTCCGCGCTTTGCTCGGCTTTGGCCAGCAGCGCGTCGATCTGGCGTTGATTCTCGACCAACAGATCGACTTGCCGCTCGATACGCGCCTTCTGCTCGGGCGAGTCGATCCAGCGTTGGACATCGGTCGTGCTCTCGAGCACCCCGGCCAACGAATAGTAGTCTTCCGTCGAAATGGGATCGAACTTGTGGTCATGACATCGGGCGCAGGCCAGCGTCATCCCGAGCAGGCTCTTGCCCAGAACGTCGAGTTGATTCTCGAGCTCCTCGGCATGGGCCTTGGGCCAGTCGACGACGAACTCGGTAATCTCCTGAAAAAACAATTGCCCGGTACCTAGCGGCGAAGCCAAGCGTTCGCCGTCGGCCGTCAACCGCGGCGACTCGAGCAGGTCGCCGGCGATCTGCTCGCGAACGAATTGATCGTACGGCACGTCGGCGTTGAACGCCTCGATCACGTAGTCGCGGTAGCGATAGGCGTTGTCCTTTGGCATATTCTCATCACTGCCGTTGGACTCCGCGAAACGCACCAGGTCGAGCCAGTGACGCCCCCAGCGTTCGCCGTAGTGTGGGCTGGCCAGCAGCGTTTCGACCACGCGCGCCACGGCATCCGGGCTGTCGTCGGCCACGAACGCTTCGATTTCTTCGATCGTCGGAGGCAAGCCAATCAGGTGGAAATACAGACGGCGCAGCAAGGCGTGCTTTTCGGCCGGCGGCGAAGGGGTCAACCCCGCCTGTTCGAGCCGCGCTAAAATGAACTGATCGATCTGGGCGGCGGGCCACGACGCGTCTTTAACCGCAGGTACGGCAGGATCGGCCAACGGCTGCAACGACCATAGTCCTGCGGCGGTGCGCTGGGCGGCCACGGCCGCGGCCTCGGCGTCGAGCGCGCCGGCCGGCCAGACGGCTCCTTCGGCGATCCAGCGAGCCAGGTCGGCCACCTCGTCCTGAGTCAACGAACCGTCGGGGGGCATCTGCAACTCGCTGTCCGGGTCCTGGCGGACAGCCGCGATCAATAAGCTCTCGGCGGGCTTGCCGGGCAGAATGGCCGGTCCCCGGTCTCCACCGCGCAGCAGTGCCTCTCGCGAAACGAGCTGCAGATTGCCCTCGCTATCGTCTCCCCGAGCATGGCACTCGAAGCAGCGCTCGACCAGGATGGGGCGAATGCGCGTCTCGAAGAAGTCGCGCGCAGCGTGCGAGGGCTCGCCGGCGAACATGGCTGCGGGCCAGGCGAGCACCCACAGCGAAGCGCATAAGATTCTGATGCGATGCATGACGTGCCCTACGAACCGCACATCTTGCGCGCGCTCGGACCACGGGCAATTTCGAGAGGCGCCGCCCCTCAATTGCCGGAAAAAACTGTGATTGTCCCGCTCGAAACCCCCATATCAGGCTATGCGAAAGGTGCCGCTGGTTCAAGCAACTTCCAGCGCGCAACACCAAGCGGAACAGGCCGAACAACGACTAGGTTGCATTAGGGCGTCAGCTTTGCGGGAGCGTTCGGGCGCCAGTGATTCTTCCAGCCGGTGAACAACTCGCTTTCGAACTCGTCCCATTCGCGCTCGCCGCGGGAATCGGGGAACGGCCTGGGAAGGATCGGCTCGGGCGACATCCAGACGGTCTCGTACTCCAGGTCCGGGGTCACGCGGCCGATTCGTGCTCCGCGCACGGCGTGACGCGTGGCGGGGTCGATTCGCACCAGCCCTTCGGGTCCATCGAACTGCTGATCGACGATCGCTTCGCGAATCGCGCGGACGTCGGTGGTGCCGGCCGCTTCGACGGCCGCCGCCCACAAGTGGACGCCGGTGTAGGCGGCCACCATCGGGTCATTCACCACCCGACTGGCGCCGAACCGCTGGCGAAAACGCCCGACGAACGCCTGGTTGGCGGGCGTCGCCAGGCTCTGAAAGTAACTCAGCGCGGCGTAATCTCCGGCGATGTCCTCCGCCTGCACGGCGAAGGTTCGCAGTTCTTCCTCGGTCACGTGAAACGAGATGGTCGGGACTTTCGCCGCGTCGACCCCTGCTTCGCGCAGGCAGCGAAACAAGCCGCTGTTGCCGATGCCGCAGGCGGTGTTGATCACCAGGTCGGCTCCCGACTGGCGGACCTTGTCGACAATCTCGGCGAAGTCGGAGTCGCCCAGAAAGCGGTACTCGTCTCCGACAACCTGCCCCCCCAGCGACCGCAGCTCGTCCTTGACGATCTCATGAACGCCACGCGAATAGACGCCATCGGTCCCGATCAAGAAGAACTTGCGCTTATTCAGGAAGGCGAATGCCCATTTCACCGCCGGGAGCACCTGTTGATTCGGCACTCCTCCCAGATAGATCACGTAGGGAGACTGTTCGAGCCCTTCGTAGGCTGTCGGATACAGGAGCAAGTGATCGTGCCGATGACAGACTTGCTCCATCATTTTGCGGCAGGGAGACCGCCAGCCGCCGAAGAGCGTGACCACCTGCTGCTCGACGATCAGGTCCTCGGCCTCGCGGGCGAACTCGTACTCGTTTGAGCGGCCGTCGCGGATGACCGGCTCGATGCGTCGGCCCCCCAGCAGGCCGCCGGCTTCGTTCAACTCGTCGATCGCCAGTTGAACGGCATCGACGATACAACGCTCGCTCGTGGCCATCGGGCCCGACAGCGAATGGATGATGCCGACTTTGATTGGAGTGGTCGCGGGTGTGGCCGCCGCGGCGCTGCTGTCGGGGGCGACTTGGGCCGGGTTAACCGGGGCCGCCGAGGGGGGCCCAACGATTCCCGTGTTCGCCGGCGGCAACGCAGCTTCACTGCCGCTACCGAGCACACTGGCAGTGGTTGCCGGGGAAGCGATGCGGGCGTGATGCGATGCGTCGCGGGCCTTGTCGACGATTTGCTCGCTTCCGCGCCACAGGCAGGAAAGCGCGGCCGCGACGATCGCGGCGGCGCCGATCGCCGCGCTCCAGGTCAATTTGGCGCGCCGCGAAAGTCCGCTCTCCTCGGGGGCCTTGGAGCTGGCGTCGCTGCCGGCGGCTGGCGACTCGTAAAGCTCCGTTCCCCGTTCGATGTCGCGGAGGGCGTTGACAACTTCGCCCGCGGTGGCGGGCCGCTCGTCGGGACGTTTGGCCAGCAGTCGATCGACCAACCGTACTAGCGCCGGCGGCAGCCCGGGCACGCAACCTCCAATGCTCTCGGGTTCGACGTTGACGACCGCGTGCAACGAGGCCACGGCCGAGGCCCGCGCAAATGGCGAATCGCCGGCCAACATGGCGTAGAGCACGCAACCCAGCGAGAACAAGTCGGCGCGCTGATCGACTGGCAGTGCGCAGGCTTGCTCGGGAGCCATGAACATGGGGGTGCCGACAACACGGCCGACAACGGTAAAGTGATCTTCGACAATCAGCGGACGCGCGATACCGAAATCGAGGAGCGTGACGTGACGGCACGCGTCCCCCCGCGTGCCGCTCTTGAGCCAGACGTTCGCCGGCTTGATGTCGCGATGAATCAATTGCTGCTCGTGCGCGGCCGCGAGTCCTTCGGCGATCTCGCGGGCGATCCGCAGTGCTTCGCTCAGGGGCAGCGTGCGGTCGCGCTCGAGTCGATTTTCGAGCGACTCTCCTGGCAAGAGCTCCATGACGATGTAGAGGACGTCGCCGCACTGCCCAACTCGATAGATCTGTACGACGCGCTCGGTCGCCAGCGCCGCGGCCAGACGGGCTTCCTGTCGAAACCGCTTTTGCAGCGTGGCGTCGGCTTCGTCGGGGCGCAGAACTTTGATTGCCACGCGCCGCGCGAGCACGGTGTCCTCGGCCTCGAAGACAATGCCCATCCCCCCTTCGCCGAGCACGCGCAGGACGCGATACTCTTCGAGCCGTCCCAATTCGTCGGGGCGCTGGGCGGGCGAAAGAAAAGTGAACTCCGCGGTGCGCGTCGTCGTCTCGACTTCAGCGGCGGCGAGCCGGTTGTTCGTGAGCCGCGAGCTTTCGGGCTCGGCCTGGCCGATATCGACCGTGTCTCCCGGTGTTTCGTTAATTGCTTGAGGCTCGTCGGGTGCGATCGTCACTCCCGAATCGGTGCTGGTGGTCATGACGTTTCCCTCAGACGGTGCGCGAATTGGCCTGGTGCCCGACGGGCTTCACGACGACCGCCGCATGGATTGCGGCAAATCACGGCGATCGACAAGACGAGTAAAGCGGCGTCGCGATGGCTACCGCCGCAACGAAGAAGCGCCCCGGCGCCGGTGAATCGCGGCGAGGGACGCCAAGCTCCGCCTGAAACGTAGTTCGCGATCTGCCGTTGTTGCCGGCGCGCGACCGTCCGCGGGGAAACGTCGACTTCCGCGAAAACAGGCACGCAGCATTGCCGTTGGGATTAATGACGGCCGATCGTTAGCGCGTAAAGCTTTTTATAGATTGATGTTCAGAGGTGGCGGCTGTTGACAGGCTGCTGGCGTCGATTTAGCATACGCCAAGCGGACTGACTGGTCCGTCCGCTACATTCCTGCCTACCTCGTTCGCTCAACCGGCGACTCCCCGTCGACCGAAAATCCACCTTCAAACGAAAGCGCATTGCCTTGGCAACGTCACCGCTGAGCAAGACGCCCGCGCGCCGTAGTCCTGAGACCGAAGCAGCCGACACGGCAGCGGGCACCGCCGCGTGCGACCGCCGCGAACAGATTCTCGTCGCCGCTACGAAGCTGTTTGCCGAGCGCGGCTTCGCCGACACCGATACCCAGCGCCTGGCCGACGAACTGGGGGTCGGCAAAGGGACGCTCTATCGATATTTTCCCAGCAAGCGCGAGTTGTTCCTGGCGGCCACCGATCGCGGCATGCGGATGCTGGTCGAAACGATCGACGCCAGTATTGCCGACATCGAGGACCCGCCCGCTCGAATCGCGCAAGTGGTCCGTTCGTACCTGAACTTCTTCGCGAACCATCCCGAGCTATGCGAGTTGCTGATAAGCGAGCGGGCGTTGTTCAAGGATCGCAAGAAACCAACGTATTTCGAGCATCGCGAAGCGAACCGCGAGCGGTTGCGCCTGCTCTATCGAGGGTACATCGTCGAGGGGCAGATCCGTGATATGCCGGTCGATCGCATCCTCGATGTGCTCGGCGACTTGATGTATGGCACGATGTTCACCAACCATTTTTCGCAGCGGCAGGTGTCGGTCGAATCGCAAGCGCGGGACATCATCGATGTCGTGTTTCACGGCATTTTGAGCGACAAGGGGCGGCAGCGTAATCCGCCTCGCTAGGGCCTCGTAATCGGTCACGCTTACGGAGTGATTACTCCGCCGCCGACCAAGAAGCCACTCAGCGAACTGACCAATCGACAGGGATCGCATTGCAGTGCGGAAGTCACAGATACATAGCGTGGGGCGGCCTGCAACCATGGTTGGGGTTGCGTTATTGATGGTTGCGGCCGGTTGTGGGCATGCGCCGCCAACTCTTCCCCCGGCCGGACCACCGCAAGTTGAGGTCTGCCTGCCCGTACATCAGGAAATCCGCGACTATGAGGATTTCTCCGGCCAGACCGAGGCCGTGGCCAGCATCGAAATTCGCGCGCGAGTGACCGGTTACTTGAGCGCGGTTCACTTCGCGCACGGCGCGGAGGTCGAAGAAGGTGACATCCTGTTCGAAATTGATCCTCCCTACTACGAGGCCGAGCTGGCGCGGGCCGAAGGGGGAGTCGCCCAGGCCGAGTCGCGATTGAATCGACTGCGCGCCGACTACGAGCGGACCGTCACCCTGCACAAGCAGAACGTAATTACCGACGCCCAGTTCGACATGGCCACCAGCGACGTCACCGAGGCCGAAGGGACCCTCAAAGCAGCTCGCGCCTTGCTCAAGATCGCCCAGGTCAATATGGGCTACACCAAGGTCAAAGCACCCGTCTCGGGGCGCGTTAGTCGTCCGTTCATCGATCCAGGCAACCTGGTCAAGGCCGACGACACGATCCTGACGCGCATCGTCGCCCAAGATCCGATGTGGGTGTACTTCGATCTCGATGAGCGGACGATGCTGCGCTTGCGGCGGCTCGACGTGCAGGATCACGAATTGGACGCCGACAGCCGCAACGTGATTACGACGGCCCATGCCGAGGCGCCGGCCGTGTTCGACGGCGAGCGGGACGAGCCCCCCGGTTCGCCGCCAACTTCACCATCCGCCGACGGCGATCGCGCGGACGACCAGGCGCCGCGCCCAAGCGATCCGACTTCCGAAGATGTTGAAAGCGTCGACGCGACCCCGTCGCTAGCGCTGTCTTCACAAGATCGACCAGCCGGAGTCTTGATGGGGCTGGCGGACGAACAAGATTATTCGCGCCGCGGTACGCTCGATTTCGAAGATAACCGGGTCGATCCCAGCACCGGCACGCTGCGCGTGCGCGCCGTGTTTTCCAATGCCGATCGATTGCTGTCGCCCGGACTATTCGTGCGAATCCGCATTCCGATCGGCGACCCGTATCGCGCCTTGCTCGTGCCCGAGGCGGCGCTCGGGACCGATCAGGGGCAGAGGTTCGTCTACGTCGTCGACGACCAAGATGAGGTCTCGTACAGGCGAGTGACCGTCGGCAAGCTGCACGAAGGGTTGCGCGTGATTACGTCGGGGCTCGAGCCCGGCGAACGCGTCGTTGTCACCGGGCTGCAGCGCGTGGTGCCCGGCGGGAAAGTTGAAGCCAAGCTGACCGAGATAACCAACGTGGCCTCGTCCTCGACGGGTTCGCTGTGATCTCGAAGTTCTTTATCGATCGACCGATCTTCGCGGCCGTGCTGTCGATCGTCATCACCCTCGCCGGCGGCATTGCCGGCTTTACGCTGCCGATCGCGCAGTTTCCGCAAGTATCGCCACCGAACGTGACGGTTTCTTGCAGCTATCCGGGGGCCAGTGCCAAGGATGTCGCCCAGGCGGTTGCCGCGCCGATCGAGGAGAAGGTCAACGGCGTCGAAGGCATGATGTACATGTCGTCGTCGTGCACCAACGACGGTCAGTACAACCTCTCGGTGACCTTCCAGCACGGCGTCGACGTCGACATGGCGCAGGTCCTCGTGCAGAACCGCGTCAGCCTGGCGGTTCCCTCGCTCCCAGACGTGATCAAGCAAACCGGCGTGACCACCCGCAAGCGTTCGCCCGACATCCTGATGGGCGTCGCCTTGATATCGCCCGATCGTCGCTACGACCAGCTTTATCTGAGCAATTTCGGCGTGTTGCAGGTCAAGGACGAACTGGCCCGCGTCGAAGGCGTGGGCGACGTGCATGTCTTCGGCCAACGCGACTACAGCATGCGGATTTGGATCGATCCGCAGATGCTGGCCGCCCGCAATTTGACCCCGGCCGACGTCGCCAACGCCATTCGCGAACAGAACGCGCCAGTGGCCAGCGGCGGCATCGGGCAATCGCCCACACTCGACACGCAGCCGATCCAGATCACCTTGGACACGCTGGGCCGGCTGGAAGATGTCGAACAGTTCGAGCAGATCGTGCTCAAGGCCACGCCCGAGGGTCGCATCATCCGGCTGGGTGACGTGGCCCGGATCGAGTTGGGCGCCAAGAGCATGGACGTCAACAACAGTTTGGACGGGCAGCCAACGGTGTTCCTGGCGATCTTTCAATTGCCCGACGCCAATGCCCTTGAAACGCACGACCGGGTGCTGGCCAAGATGGCCGAATTGTCGGAGAGCTTCCCCGAAGGACTGACCTTTGACGTCGGCTTCACGACAATCCCTTACACGCGCGAATCGATCAAGGAAGTCTTCAAGACGCTGCGCGATGCCATCGTGCTGGTGGCCATCGTCGTGCTGTTGTTCCTGCAGAACTGGCGTTCGGCCATGATTCCGCTGGTGGCCGTGCCCGTGGCGATCGTCGGCACGTTCGCGGCCATGGCGCTGTTCGGTTTCAGCCTCAACAATCTGACGCTGTTCGGGCTAGTGCTGGCGATCGGCATCGTGGTCGACGACGCGATCGTGGTCGTCGAAGCAGTCGAGCACCATATCGAAAGCGGATTGGCGCCGCGCGAGGCCACGATCCGCGCCATGCAGCAAGTGTCGGGGGCGGTGATCGCGGTGGGCCTGGTGCTCAGCGCGGTCTTCGTACCGTGTGCCTTCATCAGCGGCTTGACCGGGCAGTTTTTTCGTCAATTCGCGATGACGATTGCCGTGTCGACGATCATTTCGGCATTCAACAGTCTGACGTTGAGCCCGGCGCTCACCGCGCTGTTGCTGCGCAAGCACGATAAGACGATGGCGCCCCCCTTGCCTTGGTTGGCGTTTCCGCTATTGGGTGGGTGGCTCGGCTGGTTGCTGGCGGCCGAGCGGTTGGCGCCGGCGCTCGACGGGTTGGCGGTATTCGGTCCCTGGGGTGCGCCGGTGCTGGCGACCATGCTAGGGGCGATCGCCGGCGGATTGCTCGGTAAGTGGCTGAACATGGCCTTGGGCGCGCTGTTTGGATGGTTCAATCGCGGCTTTGCGCGGCTGACAGGTGCCTACACACGCGTGGTCGGCGGGCTGGTGCGCGTGAGCGTGCTCACGCTGGTCGTTTACGGCGGTTTGCTGGGCCTCACCTACTGGCGGTTCATGGTCACGCCCAAGGGGTTCATACCGTCGCAGGATATGGGCTACCTGATGGTCAGCGTGCAACTTCCCGATTCCGCATCGCTCGAACGCACGCAGGCGGTGATCGATCGCATCGTGCAGATCGCGGTCGCGCATCCGGCCGTCAAGCACTGCTCGGGCATTACCGGTCAGTCGTTCGTGCTCAATGCCTACGGATCGAACTTCGGTTCGCTGTTTGTGAATCTCAAGGAGTACCATCTGCGGCGTAGCGCCGACCTGGCGAGCGACACGGTGGCCAACGACTTGCGGGCGGCCTTTGGCCGCGAGATCAAGGAAGCCAGCGTGCAAGTGTTTCCGCCGCCGCCGATCCGTGGCGTAGGGCGCGCCGGCGGCTTCATGATCATGATCGAAGACCGGGGAGACGTAGGGCCTCAGGTCTTGCAAGAAGAGACGGAGCGGCTCGTGGCCGAGGGCAACGAAACGCCCGGGCTGTCCATGTTGTCGTCGTCGTTTCGGGCGAACGTGCCGCAATTGTACGTGCGTCATAACGGCCGGCAGAGTGTGCTGCGCAAGGTGACCTCACAAGACTATGCCAACACGTTGCGGATGTATCAGGGCTCGCTCTATGTCAACGACTTCAACAAGTTCGGCCGCACCTGGCAGGTCATTATTCAGGCCGAGCCCGAGTTTCGCGATCGCCCCGAGTACATTTCGCGGCTCAAGGTCCGCAACGCCGAGGGCCTGATGGTGCCGCTCGGTTCGATCGCCAGCGTGCAGGAAGTGAACGGCCCGCTGGTCCTCACGCGGTACAACATGCGCCCCGCCGCCTCGCTCAATGGCATGGCGGCCCCTGGCACCAGCTCGCATCGAGCCATCGAGATCATGGAGCACCTGGCCAGGCAGAATCTGCCGCGAAACTTGGGCTTCGAGTGGACCGACATGTCATATCTCGAATTGCTGGCGGGCAATACCGCCACGGTCATTTTCGGATTCGCGGTCGTAATGGTCTTTCTGGTGCTGGCCGCTCAGTACGAGAGCTGGTCGCTGCCGTTGGCGGTAATTCTCGTGGTGCCGATGTGCCTGCTCAGTGCGCTGGTGGGCGTCAGCATCGCCGGCAAAGACGTGAACATCTTCACCCGCATCGGTTTCGTGGTGCTGGTCGGGCTGGCGAGCAAGAACGCCATCTTGATCGTGGAGTTCGCCAAGCAGCAGCGGGCGGCCGGCGTGCCGCGGCGCGAGGCGACGCTGGCCGCTTGCGGCCTGCGCCTGCGGCCGATCGTGATGACCTCGCTGGCGTTCATTCTGGGGGTCGTGCCGCTGATCGCTTCGCATGGCGCCGGGGCCGAAATGCGCCGCGCGCTGGGGGTCGCCGTGTTCAGCGGCATGTTGGGCGTGACGATGTTCGGCCTGGCGCTGACCCCGGTCTTCTTCTACACGATCGACCGGGCCGGAGAAGCAAAACTGCTGTCGGCGGGATGGCTGCGGCACATCGGCGACCTGGTGTTGGCCGTGCTGAGCTTGCGCCCATTGCGCCGGGCGACCGTCGACATGGCGCGCCGCATGCGTCGGCCGGCCGTCGATCGAGGGGCTGAAGACGCTTCCGTAGCGTCGGCCACGGATCAGCCGAACAACTTCGCAGGCAATGGCGGCCTGCCGCTTCCGCATCGTCCGCCACGCGATCGTCAGCCGAGGTAAGGATCTGCCGTGTTCTCGCAGTTCTTCATCAACCGACCGATCTTTGCCTCGGTGTTGTCGATCATGGTGACGCTGGCCGGCGGAGTGTCGTTGCTGACGCTGCCGATCGCCCAGTATCCCGAAATCACTCCGCCGACGGTTGAGGTCTCGGCCGTCTATCCCGGAGCCAACGCCCAGGTGCTGGCCGACACGGTCGCGGCGCCGATCGAGCAGTACGTCAATGGCGTCGAAAAGATGCTCTACATGTCGTCGCAATGCACCAACGACGGCACCTATACGTTGACCGTGACTTTCCAGCACGGCGTCGATCTGAACATGGCGCAAGTGCTCGTGCAAAACCGCGTGTCGCTGGCGCAACCGACCTTGCCGCCGCTCGTGCAGCGGCGCGGCATCTCGGTCAAGAAGAAGTCGCCCAGCGTGCTGTTGATCGTCAACCTGTTTTCTCCCGAAGGGACGCGCGACGATCTGTACTTGAGCAACTACGCGACCATCCAGCTCAAGGACGAACTATCGCGCATCGACGGGGTCGGCGACATCACCTATATCGGTCAGCGCGACTACAGCATGCGCCTCTGGCTCGATCCCGAGAAGATGGCCTATCGCGGACTGAGCACCACCGACGTCGTCGAGGCCATCGAGCAACAGAACACCCAGGTGGCGGCCGGGCAAATCGGCCAGCCGCCGATCGCCGATGGCCAGGTCTTTCAGTTCACCATGAGCACGATGGGGCGCTTGCTCGACGTCGAGCAGTTCGGCGAGATCATTCTCAAGGCCGACGCCGAGGGGCGCTTCGTTCGCCTCAAGGACGTTGGCAATCTTGAACTGGGGGCGCTGGTCTACAACCAGTTGTGCACGCTCGATGGCAAACCGTCGGTCGCGCTGTCGGTTTACCAGTTGCCCGGCTCCAACGCGCTCGAAGTGGCCCGCGACGTTCGCGCCAAAATGGCCGAGTTGCGCGGCCGCTTCCCCAGGGGGATCGACTATTCGATCGTCTACGACACGACGCCGTTCATCGAGGAATCGATCCAAGAAGTTTTTCACACGCTGCGCGACGCCGTGATATTGGTGGCGCTGGTCGTGCTCGTCTTTTTGCAGAATTGGCGTTCGGCCATTATTCCGCTGGTCGCCGTGCCCGTGGCGATCGTCGGCACGTTCGCGGCGATGGCCCTGATCGGCTTCAGCCTGAATAACCTGACGTTGTTCGGCCTGGTGTTGGCCATCGGCATCGTCGTCGACGACGCCATCGTGGTCGTCGAGGCGGTCGAGCATCATATTGAACGAGGGCTGTCGCCGCGCGACGCCACGCTCAAAGCGATGCAGCAAGTCTCGGGGCCGGTGATCGCCGTGGGGCTCGTCCTCAGCGCGGTGTTCGTACCGTGCGCGTTCATCACCGGCATCACGGGGCAGTTCTTTCGGCAGTTCGCGCTGACGATCGCAGTCTCGACCGTGATTTCGGCGTTCAACAGCCTGACGCTCAGCCCGGCGCTTACGGCTCTGCTGTTGCGGCCGCGCGAGAAGGGAGCCGCCCCGCCGTTGCCGCGCTGGGTGGTGCCGCTGGCGGCCGGCTGGATCGGCTGGGCCTTCACGGGCCCCTGGCTCGCGGCGGCGACTCAGGGCCGGCTCGGCGAAACATTCGGCAACTGGCTGCACGACAACGACTGGTTTCTGCCGGCTCTCGCAGCGGTCGCGATGGCGCTCTTGGGGTGGCTGGCCAGCCATCGCGTTAACGCTCTGCTGGGAGGCGCATTCCGCGCGTTCAACCGAGGCTTCGACCGCGCCACCGGAGTCTACACGCGCGCTGTCGGCGGCTTGCTGCGCGTGAGCGTGCTGGTGCTGGTCGTCTACGGCGGACTGTTGGCGCTCGCCTATCAGAGTTTCATAATCGCGCCCAAGGGCTTCATCCCATCGCAAGACAAGGGCTACTTGCTCGTCAACGTGCAACTGCCCGATTCGGCGTCCCTCGCCCGCACGCAAGGCACGGTGCGCGAGATCGAACAAGCCGCGGCTGGGATCGAGGGCGTGCATCATACCGTGGCGATTGCCGGTCACTCGATCCTGCTGAACGCGGCCGCGCCGAATTTTGGCGCCCTGTACGTGATGCTCGACGAATTCGACGCCCGTGTCGAGCGGGGCCTCACGAGCGAAGCGATCGCCTTGCGACTACAGCGAGTGCTCGATGGCAGAGTCGGCGAAGGAGTCATACACGTCTTTGGTGCTCCGCCAGTCGATGGATTGGGGACCGCCGGCGGCTTCAAGCTCGTCGTCGAAGACCGTGGCGATTTGGGAACCGACGCTTTGCAAGCGGTCTCCGAGAAGATCGTCCACGACGGCAACGAAGCCGGCGAGCTGCGCGAACTGTTCTCGAGCTTTCGGGCCAACAGCCCTTGGCTATATCTCGATATCGACCGCGTGGCGGCCAAGCGAATGGGCCTGAACATGGCCGACGTGTTCAATACCCTGCAGGTCTATCTGGGCTCGCTGTACGTCAACGACTTCAACCGCTTCGGCCGCACGTGGCAAGTCAATCTGCAGGCCGGGGCCGATTTCCGCAATCAGGTCGACGATCTCAAGCAGCTCAAGATTCGCAATCACGATGGGCTGATGGTTCCGCTGGCGGCTTTCAGCGAAGTGCGCGACGTCGAGGGACCGACGATGATCACGCGCTACAACTTGTATCGCGCCGCTCCCATCAACTTGAGCGTCGAGCCGGGCGTCAGCTCGGGCGAGGCGCTGGCCAAGATGGAGCGTATCGCGCGCCAGGATCTGCCGCGGGCGATGCGCGTCGAATGGACCGAGTTGGCGCTTTTGCAGTTGCAAACCGGCAACACGGCGATGCTCGTCTTCGTGTTGGCCGTGGTGCTGGTGTTTCTGGTGCTGGCCGCGCAGTACGAGAGCTGGTCGCTGCCGTTGGCCGTAATTCTTGTGGTGCCGATGTGCTTGCTCTGCTCAGTCGCGGCGGTGCTTGTCGGGCGATTGGATGTGAACATCTTCACTCAGGTCGGTTTCGTGGTATTGATCGGCCTGGCTTGCAAAAACGCGATCTTGATCGTCGAATTCGCCAAGGCCCAGCGCGAAGCGGGAGCGTCGCGCCGCGACGCCACGCTGGCGGCTTGCCAGTTGCGCTTGCGGCCGATCGTGATGACGTCGCTGGCGTTTATTCTGGGGGTCGTGCCGCTGGTTTTGTCGGCGGGAGCCGGAGCCGAGATGCGACGCACCCTGGGGACCGCGGTCTTCGGCGGCATGCTCGGCGTGACGCTGTTCGGCATCTTCTTGACGCCGGTTTTCTACTTCGTGATCGACTGGATCGGCGGGCGGTATGCCGGCGATGACTCGGCATAAACCTTCTTTATAAGCGCATGGCGCTCCACACGCTTTCGCGAGAGAGCGATCGCGCCGCGCCACGCTGAAACTTCGACGACTTAGCCGTCGGTCGTCGGTTTGGGCGGCTTCTTGCCGTATTTGGCCTCGTACTGCGCGGCGAATTGCGCTTCGTATTCCGGATGGCAGACAAAGCACTGCGAGTCGGGGCGATCGTGTTCGCCGCACCAGTCTCCCTGGGCTTTCATCTCCGCGGCGACTTTGCGGTCGCACAGCCCACACACTTCTTCGGGCACGCCATGCTCGTCGCACCACCAGGCGCCATGCGTGTGGCCGGTCTTCGCCGAACTAGCGGGGCTAGCGTCGGTCGCCGTTTCGCCGGCCCCCTGACTGCAGCCGGCGATCGCCACGAGCGCACCTAATCCACTCGCCAACCAAATCGAGCGTCGCAACAACATGAGCAATTCCTTTCCTTTGTGAATATCCGCAGATCCTTAAGTAGAACTCGCCGTCAGCAACTCGCGCTGTTCGGGGCGCGCTTGATCTGGCCCACGCTTTTCAAACGGCGAGCTGAAGACCAGATACAACACGCGCAGCACCAGGAGCGACATGATCATCGACCCGATCACGCCGCCGATGACCACGGTGGCCAAAGGCCGCTGCACTTCGGCTCCCATGCCGGTGCTGAAGGCCATGGGCAAGAAGCCCAAACTGGCGACGAGCGTCGTCATCAGCACGGGCCGGAGGCGCGTGACCGCCGCCTGCACGACCGCATCGTCGAGCGGCATCCCCTTCTGCCGCAGTTGCCGCACGTAAGAAACCAAAATCATGTCATCCAGCACGGCGACGCCCGAGAGCGCGATGAAGCCGATCGCCGCCGAAATCGAGAAGGGCATGTCGCGCAGCCACAACGCGAAGATCCCGCCGACCAGACCGAACGGCACTCCCGTGAACACGCGCAGCGCGTCGACGATGTTGTTGTAGGTGAAGTACAGCAGCCCGAAGATCAGGGCCCCGGCCACGGGGACGACAACGAGCAGCCGGGCCCGGGCGCGCTGGAGGTGCTCGAACTGCCCACCGAACTCGTAGAAATAGCGACCGGGGGGAAGCGCCAACTCGGTCTTCAGGCGCCGCTGCGCCTCGGCGACGAAACTCCCCATGTCTCGTCCACGCACGTTGCACGAAATGGTGAGGCGCCGCTGCCCCCATTCGCGGGTGATGGTCGCTGGGCCCTCGATCACGCGGATATCGGCCAGTCGCGAGAGGGGGAGCCGCTCGCCGGCAGCGGTCGGAATCAAAATCGAGCCGATGCCGGCCGTGCCAGCGCGCAGCGGTTCGGGTAACCTCGCCACCAATGGAAACCGCAACTGTCCTTCGATCACTTCGCCCAGCGGCAAACTGCCGACCGACTCGATCACGTCGGTTACCACCTTGGCGGGTACTCCGTAGCGGGCGAGTTGTTCCTGATCGAGTTTGATCTGCAGGACGGGTTGACCGGTGATCTGTTCGACATTGACGTCGGCACTGCCGGGTACTCGACTGAGGATCGCTTCGATTTCTCGCCCCGTGGCCGCCAGCACGTCGAGGTCGTCGCCATAGAGCTGCACGGCGACGTCGGCGCGAACGCCACTGACCATTTCGTTCATCCGCATTTCGATCGGCTGCAAGAAGACAAGCCGCTGCCCGGGCATGTCGCGCAATTGGGCCTCGATGAGCGAGGTGAGCTCTTCCTGCGTGCCTGCGCGCTTCCACTGGCTGCGCGGCGTGAGCGACATGAACATGTCGGTCAGCTCGATACCCATCGGGTCGGTGGCGATCTCGGCGGTGCCAATCCGGCTCCAGACGTGTTTGACTTCGTCGGGAAACTTGGCCAGCACGACCTTTTCCATCTGCGTGTTGTACTTAATCGAATCTTCGAGATCGGTGCCGGTCAGCCGGACGACGCTGACGGCGATCGCCCCCTCGGAGAGCCGCGGCACGAACTCCGATCCCAGGTTCGGGGCGATCAGTGCGAAAGCCACGAACATGACGATCAAGGCGAACCCGATGACCAACACCTTGTGGTTCATCGAGAACCGTAGAATCGGCGCGTGAATGCGATGTGCCAGGCGCATCAACAGCGGCTCGCGCTCCTGGACATTGCGCGGCAACAAGATGCTCGCCAACACCGGCATCAAGGTCAGCGAGAGGGCCATCGAACCGAGCAGGGCGAAAATGACCGTGAGCGCCATCGGCCGGAAGAGCTTGCCCTCGGTTCCTTCCAGCGTCAAGATCGGCAGATAAACGATCATGATGATCAGCTCGCCGAACATCGTCGGTTTGCGAACTTCGACGGCGGCGTCGCGAACCATATCGACCATCGAACGCCGCCGATGATCGCCGTGGGCAATGTGCCGGACGCAGTTCTCGACCATGACCACCGAGCTGTCGACAATCATGCCGAAGTCGATGGCTCCCAAACTGAGCAGACTGGCCGAGATGCCGAATCGCAGCATGCCGGCGAATGCGAACAGCATCGACAGCGGAATAGCCAGGGCCACGATCAGGGCCGCGCGCAAATTGCCCAGAAAGGCGAAGAGCACCGCGATGACAAGCAGTCCGCCTTCGAACAGGTTGTTCTTCACCGTGTCGATGACATGATTGACCAGTTCGGTGCGATCGTAGAGCGGTGCGACCTCGACGTTCGGCGGCAAGGTCGGCCGAATCTCGTCGAGCCGCCGCTTCATCGCCCAGGTAACCTCGTGGGTGTTCTCTCCCATGAGCATGAAGCCCAAGCCCAGGACGACTTCACCCTGGCCGTCGGCGGTGACGGCTCCGCGGCGAATCTCGGAGCCGATCGTGACCTCGGCTACGTCGGCTACGCGGACCGGCACGCCGTCGCGGGCAGTGATCACGATGTTCTCGATCTGCTCGGAGTTGGTCGTGCGGCCGACCCCTTGCACTAGCACCGCCTGCGTTCCCTGGCGGATCGTTCCGGCGCCGACGTTGCGATTGTTGTCGCGCACGGCCTGGACCACCTGGTCGAAAGTGAGGTGGAACTTGATGAGCTGATCGGGATCGATTCGCACCTGGTACTGCTTTTCGTACCCCCCCCAGCTATTGATCTCGGCCGTGCCGGGCACCGTGCGCATTTTGGGCCGAATGAACCAGTCGTGGATCGTGCGCAATTCGGTAACGTCGTCGCCAGTGCCCGTGACGACGTAATGGAAGACTTCGCCGAGCCCCGTGGCGACGGGCCCCATCTTGGGGCGGCCGATCCCCTCGGACAGTTCGACCGTGGCCAAGCGTTCGTTGATCAGTTGGCGGGCGAAGTAGATATCGGTGCCGTCGGCGAATGTGACGACCACCTGCGAGAAGCCGAATTTCGAGACCGAGCGCATGGCTTCGAGACCGGGGAGTCCGCCGATCGATTGCTCGATCGGATAGGTAATCTGCCGCTCGACCTCCTCGGGCCCTAAGGCGGGGGCAATCGTGTTGATCTGCACCTGCACCGGCGTTGTGTCGGGGAAGGCGTCGATATCCAGGTAGCGCAACGAGAGGCCACCCACGATGGCCAACACCACCGTTGCCAGAATCACCGCGGCGCGGTGATGCAGCGAGAAGTTGATGATCCAGTTGAGCACGTCGCAGCGCTTGTATCTGGTGAAGTGTTCAGGCCCCAGAACGTTCGATTACTGGCCGTGCGTGCATCCGCACCCAGCCCCCAAGTTGCTTTTGAGAAGCTGGGCTTCGAGCACCACGCTGTTCTTGCTGGCGATGACCTCGCCGGGAAGCAACCCGGCGATGATCTCCGTATCATCGCCATCTTGCACGCCGACACGCACGGTGCGCACGTGAAAGAACTTGGGGGCGCCGGGCTGGAGATAGTTGCGGTCGCGCACGAATACCACGGAGCAAGCCCCGTCGCGATGCACGGCCTCGGTCGGCACAAGCATCGGTGCCGCTTCGTCGCGCAAGATGATGCGCCCGGTCCCAAACGTGTTGGCTCGCAATAAGCGATCGGCGTTGGGCAGATCGACGCGCACCTTCACGGTGCGCGTTTCATCGTCGGCCGCCGTGCTGATCCAGGCCACGGTGCCCTCGAGTGTGCTGCGGTCATCTCGATCGTCAGGCTGGAAACTCACCGCCTGGCCCAATGCCACGTGCGGCGCATCTTCTTGCCGGACGTTGAGCATCAACCACAAGCGGCTGATGTCCGCCACGGTGAACAGCACGTTCGTGGTCGCGACGACTTCGCCCGGCACCAGGTCGCGCTGTACGACGATGCCGTCGAGCGGCGCCCGCATCGGCAACAGGTTCGAGGTAATCGAGCGAGTAGCGAATTCGCTCTGCATCTCCGCGGGTAATCCCAGAAATTGAATGCGCCGCGCGATTTCATCGGTCGGCAGCTCGGCCAAGGCCTGATACTCGACGGCCAGCCCAAGATTCACCAAACCCTGCTGCGCGCCCAGCCGGCGGATTTGAGCCTCTTGGAACGCAGACTCGGCTTCGCGGGCCTGGCGTTCGGGAATCGAACCATCGGCCAAGAGCGCGGCGAGCCGTTCGTAATTCGTCTGTCGCAGCCGGAACTGGGCGATCGCTTGCAAGAACTCGCTCTTCAGCCGCCCGACGTCGGCGGCATCGATCAACGCCAGGATGTCGCCGGCCTTGACCCGATCGCCTACCTGACGATCGACGCGCCAGACCGTGCCGGGCACGCGCGCCGAAAGGTGCGCCATCCGCGTTTCGTCGTAGATCACTTCGCCGTTGGCGGTGACCGCCTCGACGAGCGGTCGCTCGCGCACGACGTCGATATCCACCCCCGCCTTGTCGAGCGCTTCGGTCGAGGCAAACTGGATGCGGTGCGTGTGCAACGTGCAGCGGCTGTCGTTTTCCGGACGCGGCTTCAGATCGAGCGCGCGCTGTGCCTGGGCGAGCATCGCCGGCGTTACCGTCGGCGTTTCGGGCAGCTCGGCGACGTCGGGGTGCTCGAACGGACATTGCGCAACGCCATGCAGTTTGCACCAGCCGTAGTCGGGGCCACGCGGTACGAGTTGCGGGTTGCATTCGATGCACTCGGCATCGGGAACATTGTGTTCGTTGCACCAGGCCGGCGCGGCGGCGGCGGTCCCGCTGCCGAATAAGGCCGAGAACTTCGGTACCGTCCAATGCGTGTAATGCCCCCACAGGCCAATCCCGGCCAGCGCGCAAATCACGGCGAGCGTGGGGACTGCGGATAACAACTTGCGACCAGCACCACGACGGCGATCCTGCCGAGCGGCGGACGGGGCGGTGCCGGCGGGTAACTCGGTCGAGTAGTTCGGATGCGAGATAGCGGACATCGCGAGTATTCCTAGCCAGGAACTTCGGAGTATTGAACGACAGCGAGAACAAGCAGGCGTAGCGGCAGGCGCGCAAAAGCACGCGTGTGCCAACACGAGAATGGACCGCGCAACAGGTGCTACCTACGCGCGATCTGGCTAGCCGTCAAATCAGCAGAACCTGCTGGGCTAGATGGAGCCGCACAGGCGGCGGTGCGGCGGTACAGAAGAGGGCGTCGAGCCAGGATGGCACCGCGGCGCTGCTGCAATCCGCCAAGGGGTCGATCGAGGCAACGATCGCCAACGGAGTGACCGTCAGCGGAATCTCGAACGAGGTCTTCTGGGGGGGCAAATAAGTGCAAACCCCCTGGCAATGCGAGTCGCCGGGGCACGGTTCCTCGGATTCGTGCTGGCCACCAGATTGATGATTGCAGCCGCAGCCATGGTCGGCGTCAGCAGGATGCCGGTGCGAGCCAACCACGTTGTTAGCCGATTGACAGCCGACAGCCGGCACGTGTTCGTGGTGCCAACAGCACCCCAATACCGCGTGCAGCAGCAGGGTCGCCGAGATCAAACTGGATACGAACGCATGCATGCCAAGCCCTTCTCACAGTATCATTACGGTGTTTCGACCTGGAAGCAAGACGGGTTCTTTCGCCAGCCGAGCTGTCGCATTGTCTTTGCCGGCCGCGGCTTAGGTCGAAATTGCCAGGGGTGTGACGAGGGTTCGTGTTCAAATCTGGGGGGATGCCAAGTGGCACAGTCGATCCTCGTGGGCAAAGGGGCCCAATCGTGTCATCTGCTGGCACCCATGTGTAATCGCCACGGACTGGTGGCCGGCGCCACGGGGACCGGCAAGACCGTCACCTTGCGCATCCTGGCCGAGGGACTGAGCAGAATCGGAGTGCCGGTCT
Source organism: Pirellulales bacterium (assembly GCA_050184475.1). Classification (GTDB taxonomy): domain Bacteria; phylum Planctomycetota; class Planctomycetia; order Pirellulales; family JAEUIK01; genus JAIESQ01. Next base: position 106,492 of record JBFXAH010000001.1, read on the forward strand.
TTCTGGCCGACGTCAAGGGAGACCTGGCTGGCATGTCGCTGCCGGGCGAAGCGAACGAGAAGTTCGCTACGCGAGCCCTGGAGCTTGGTGTGCCCGACTACGAGCCCCGCGCCGTGCCGGTCGAGTATTGGGATCTGTTCGGCCAGCAAGGGCATCCCGTGCGGGCGACGGTATCGGATATCGGTCCACTGCTGCTGTCTCGGCTGCTGAATCTGAACGACACGCAGACCGGGGTGTTGAACGTGGCCTTCCGAGCTGCCGACGATCAAGGTCTGCTGCTGTTGGATCTGAAGGACCTGCAGGCGGTTCTCAAGCACGTTGGCGAAAACTCGCGGGAGTACTCGACCAGCTACGGCAACGTCTCGGGAGCCAGCGTCGCCGCGATCCAGCGCGCACTCTTGTCGCTCGAACAACAGGGGCTCGATGGTTTTCTCGGCGAGCCGGCTCTCGACATCGACGATTTCCTGCGCGTCGATGCCGCGGGCCAGGGCGTGGTCAACATCCTGGCTGCCGACCGCTTGATGACGACGCCCAAGCTCTACGCGACGTTTCTCCTGTGGCTGTTGGCCGAGTTGTTCGAGCAACTTCCCGAAGTCGGCGATCCGGATCAGCCCCGGCTGGTCTTCTTCTTCGACGAGGCACATCTGTTGTTTGACGAAGCACCCAAGGTGGTGCTCGACAAGATCGAGCAAGTCGTGCGCCTGATTCGCTCCAAAGGGGTCGGCGTCTTCTTCGTCACGCAGAATCCGCTCGACGTGCCCGACGACGTGCTCGGGCAACTCGGCAATCGCGTGCAGCACGCCCTGCGGGCTTTCACGCCCAAGGATCGCAAACGGGTGCGGGCGGCCGCCGAGACCTTTCGCAGCGACGGTTCGTTCGACGTCGAGCAGGCAATCGGCGAGCTGGCGGTCGGCGAAGCACTGGTCTCGCTGCTGGACGAACAAGGAGTGCCCCAACCCGTCGAACGCGCGCGAATCGTTCCACCCGCCAGCCGCTTGGGTACGATCTCGCCGGCGGAGCGCCGCGCGATAGTCGACATTTCGCCGCTGACCGCGCGGTATGCTCGCTCGATCGACCGCGAATCGGCCTACGAACTGTTGAAGGCCCGCGCCGAGGCCGAGGAGCGCGCCGCCGAGTCGGACGATCAAGACCCCATCAAGTCGCCGAGCAGTCGCTCGCGCCGGCAGTCGCCGTTGGAGGCAATGCTCACCAGCACGGCCCGTTCGTTCGGAACTCAGCTCGGTCGCCAGATCGTGCGCGGGATTCTCGGCTCGCTGCCGGGGCGAAAGCGCCGCCGGCGGTAGATCCTGCCACCGCCCGGACCTAGTCGTTCGGTTATTAGTGGTTAGCACGGCTCTGCGGGGGCACGAGTTGGCCAATTTGACAGCGATGTCGCCGCCACCTACTAGTTTGGTGGAGATTCAAATTCGTTGCCGAGACGGCGGCCACGGCCGCGGGAGTGTGCGTCATGTCCAGCGATTTTCGTTCTGGGCCGGTCGAGGCCTTGCGTCACGAGCTCGAGGCGCTGCGCGCCGGCTGGTGGTGGTTCTTGCTGTTGGGCATTCTGCTGATTGTCGTGGGCACGACGGCCATCACCTACTCAGTGCTGGCGACCGTCATGGCCGTGGCCTTCATCGGGGTGCTGTTGGTGATGGCGGGCGGAGCCCAACTCGTGGCTGCATTCTGGGCGGGCAATTGGAGCGGATTCTTGCTCTCCGTGTTGGCTGCCATCTTGCACCTGGTTGTGGGGGCAATGCTCATCGCTCGCCCCGTGGCTGCGGGTGAAGCCTTGGCGCTGTTGATCGGCGCCTTCTTTCTCGTCGGAGGTTTGTTCCGCATCATCGCCGCGATGGCTCTACGCGTACATCACTGGGGCTGGCTGCTGCTCAACGGTGCGGTCACGGCGCTATTGGGCCTATTGGTGCTCGGCGACTGGCCTGGCTCGAGCCTGTGGGTCATCGGCACGCTGATCGGAGTCGATCTGTTGTTCCATGGCTGGGTCTGGGTGATGTTGGCGTTTGGACTGCGCAACGTCCCTGAACGAGCCCAGTGACTTAGTCGCCTAGTTGCTTGGCAGCCTGCGACGATCGTATCCTGCGGATTGGCTTGTCGCCCTGCAGGAGATCGTCATGACGCTTGGCTATCGGATTATCGCGCTTCGAGCTGTTCATTCGGCGCTTTGGTTGACAAGTGCGCTCTGCGTATTGCAATACGCGCCGGAAGTGTTGCCCTGCCGAGCGACAGGCAGCACCTTGCGAGCCGACGAACCAGCGCCGCCCGACCCCGTTGAAGCGCCGTTCTACGCCGACAAGTCGCGGCTGCTCGTGTTGCTCGACGAGCAGTTGCGCGAGCAGCCCATTCGCACGGTCGAAGAGTGGGCCCAGCGGCGTGCTCATATCTTGGCCAGCATGCAACAGGTCATGGGACCACTTCCCGGTCCCGAGCGCCGCTGTCCGCTCGACGTGCAGGTAATTGAAGAGGTCCAGGCCGACGGCCTCCGGCGGCGCAAACTCACGTTTGCCGCCGAGCCCGGCGATCGCGTGCCGGCGTATCTGTTGCTGCCGTCGGGCGAACCGCGGCGACGGCCGGCGATCTTGTGTTTGCACCAGACGCATCCGCTGGGAAAAGGAGAACCGGCCGGCCTGGGGGACAACCCCAATAAGCAGTACGCGCTGGAGCTGGCGCGCCGCGGCTACGTGACGTTGGCAGTCGATTATCCAAACTTTGGCGAGTATCGCTTCGATCCGTATGCGCACGGCTACGCCAGCGCCACGATGAAGGGAATTTGGAACCACATCCGCGCGATCGATCTGCTGTGTGCGCTGGATGAAGTCGACCCCCAGCGGGTTGGCGCAATCGGCCATTCGTTGGGGGGTCACAATAGCCTGTTCGTCGCGGTCTTCGACGAGCGGATCAAGGCCGTGGTATCGAGTTGTGGGTTCTGCAGCTTTCCGCGCTACTACGAGGGGAACCTGGCCGGCTGGAGCCACAACGGGTACATGCCGCGGATTCGCGAGGTCTACGAGCTCGATCCGGCCAAGATGCCGTTCGATTTTACCGAACTGCTCGCGGCGCTGGCTCCGCGGGCCTGCCTGGCCATCGCGCCGCTCGACGATGCCAACTTCGCCGTGGAGGGGGTGCGTGAATGCATCGCGGCCGCGCGGCCAGTGTATGAGCTGTACGGCGCGGGTGAACATTTGGTCGCCAGCTATCCCGACGGCAAGCACGATTTTCCGCCCGCCGAACGCGAGCGAGCGTACGCCTGGTTCGATCGCTGGCTCGCTGATACCGCGCACCGCCAGGCGGAGTAAACACTGGCCGGCCAGTCGCGGCGCGCCGCTAACTTCCGGTCGCCGCTTCCTTGGTGCGGCCCGCGGGCGCGCGATCGCGGTTCCATTGGCTCCATTGATCGCGTAGTTCGCGCTTCAGGATCTTGCCAGTTGGTCCCTTGGGCAACTCAGGGCGGAAGACGACCTCTTGCGGCAATTTGTATTTGGCCAAATGTCGCTCGAGATGCGCCATTACCTCGGCCGCCGACAAGTGTTGATTCGGCTTGCAGGCCACGATGGCGACGACGTTCTCCCCCTTAGCTTCGTCGAACGCGCCGATCACCGCCGCCTCGGCCACTTGCGGCAACTGGAACAGGGCTTCTTCGATCTCGCGGGGATAGATGTTGAAGCCCCCCTTGATGATCATGTCTTTCTTGCGATCGACGATATAGAAGAAGTCTTCGTCGTCGCGATAGCCCAGATCGCCGGTGTGGAACCAGCCGCTGCGCATCGCCTCGGCGGTTTCCTCGGGCTTGTTGAGGTACCCGAGCATGACGTTGGGGGCCTTGATGACGACCTCGCCCACCTCGCCATTGGGGAGCTCGCGGTCGTTTTCGTCGAAGATTTTCATCTCGACCCCCGCGAACGGCTGGCCGATCGAACCGATCTTGCGTCGCTCGGGGCGATTGATCGAAACGCTGACAGTCGTTTCGGTGAGGCCGAACCCTTCGTAGATCGGCACGCCGGTGACTTTCTCGAATTGCCCGAGCACCTCGACCGGCATGGCGGCCCCGCCCGAAATGCAATACCGCAGGGCCGCGAACTTGGTCTCGCCGATCTTGGGATGCTTGAGCAGGTAGAAGTACATCGTCGGCACGCCGGCGAACGACGTGATGCCGTCGACGGCCAGGCTGTTGAAGCAGGCTTCCAGCTCGAACTTGGGCTGCAGCACCACGGTGGTGCGGCTGCGAATCGACGAGTTCAAAATGCCGTTGAGCGCGAAGACATGGAACAAGGGGAGCACGCACAGCCACTTGTCGCCAGGTTGCGTCGGCACGATCGACTCGAACATGTCGAGATTGGCGATCACATTGGCGTCGGTGATCTGAGCCCCCTTGGGCCGGCCCGTCGTGCCCGAAGTGTAGAGCGTAAGAATCGGCAGCCCGGGATCGACCTCGGCGGGCTGGAAACTCGGATCGTCCTTGAGCAATTCCTGGAACGAGCGCTGGCCGGCGGTGTTCTGCCCGACGACGAAGATCTGGGGGGGGTTCGGCAAATGCTGCGTGCCGCGGACCACCTGCTCGGCGAACATTTCGTAGGTGACGATCAAGCGGATGTTGCTGTCGGTCACGAGATACTCGATCTCGTCGGCCTGCAGCATGACGTTGAAGGGGACCATGACTCCGCCGGCCAGCAGCGTGCCGAAATAGGCGCTGGCGAACTGCGGAATGTTCGGCAGCATCACGCCGACCGAGTCGCCGGGGCGAATGCCTTCGGACCGCAGGCCCGCCGCTGCTTGGCGCGCCTGGTGGGCCAGCGCCGCGTACGGAACCTTGTTGCCCATGAACTCCAGGGCGATCGCCTCGGGTTGCTCCTGCGCCGCTGTGAGCAAGTATTCGTACAACCGCATGTAAACCGTCCCCCCAACGACAAACCGAGAACTCTTCGAGCTGCCCAGCGACCGTCACGCCGGCGACGCCTTTAGCCCCCTTTGATCTGCTTGATGGCCGACTCCATCATGGTTTTGACGGCCGGCTTCTTCTCTTTCTTGACCGCCGCTTCGAGCGCCGGCAGCGCGTCTTGCGCTTCGGCCCCCATCTGACCGAGCCGGCCGGCGGCGATACCGCGCGCACCCTGGTCCTTGCTGCTGAGGTCCGCGATCAACGCGGCCTTGTCGTTCATGGGATTGGGCCCCTCGGGGACCCTTTCGTAGCTCTTTCCGCAGCCGGCCAGCCACGGGAGCGCGCAGACGGCCAACAGGATCATGAATTTCAATCGGGGTGCTTTCATCATCGATTCCAAATACGAACTTGCAGCCAGCCGCCACCGGCTGGCGCTGGGACCAGGACCTTGAACCAATAAAATAGCCCGAGCGAAGCCCAGAGAACAGGCGTCGCTCGGGCGGGTTGCTTCAGGCAACGTCGATCGTCGGCCGACGACGATGCGGTTTAATGTTTACTGCTGCGAAGTCGCCCCGAACGGCTCCTCGCCCTGGATCGTCGACATGGCTCGGTAGATAGGGCCGTCGATGTTGTCGGCCACATAGTGGACCGAGGCATCGCCATACACGAAGTGTCCGCCGCCATCGTGAGCGCTACGAAAGTTGCTAGTGCGGGCCGCGGTGCCGCTGGTGTGCGTGCCGGGCGTGAAGGGCAAATTCGCCGTCGGGTAAGGGGCGGTCGAATCACTGTCCCACGGCTGGCTGGGGCGGCACGTCGTCAGGTTCGTGGCGTCGACAGCGACCAAGGTTTGCGTAACCGGAACCTTGTTGAGCTTTTCGAGCGTGCAGCCGAAGACACTCCCCAGGTAAATCTTCTTGGCGGCCAACTGGGTAATGCTCGGCGGCGCGTGCCACGACTGATAGGTCGGGAACAGCAACGTCGGATCGTTGGGGTGCAACTCGGCCTGGGGAGGCGTGGGCGGATTCCAAGGAGCCGAGTTCTGGGTAATGGGGAAATCGGGGCCTTGTGCCCCTTCGCCGGCCATGAAGGTGTTGCTGGTCCCATCGCCGATCATGGCGATGGTGCAGGCGAACGAACCGCCGGGGACGTCAAACTCCTTGGGGAGCGAGACGTCGAACATGCCGCGCTCCCAAGTCGAAAAGACGCCCAGGTTGGCGACCGCATTGGCGGCCAGGTTCTGCGGCGTCTCGATGCGGTAGGGGAAACCGCACCAGGCATCCGACACCCCCTTGCAGAGGATGTAGTCGATCAGGCCGAATTTGGGGTCGTTGATCAAAGTCGGATCGACACCGGCACTGCCGCCGAACTCGCTGACCACCGCGGCGACGAAGTCCTTGATGAACGGCTCCTCGACCGGATTGGTTTTGTTACCGTTCGACGGGCAGATGAAAGCTTCGAGCGTGGCCCGCATGAAGGCCGGCGGCTGCGTCTGCCACGATTGTCCCTTGAGCATCACGTTGGTGATGGCGCTGGCTTCCATGTAGGGGAGAATCGAGGTGAAGGCCGTGTTGTAGACGCCGACGCCACCCAAGGTCAGATTGGTGAAGCTCGGCGGATCCCAGTATTGGCCGAAGCAGACGCCGGCCGGAAAGCAACCGAGGTTCGAGTTGTAGTTGTGCATGGCCTTTCCGATGTTGGAAAGGTTGTTCTTGCACTTCACCTTGTTCCCTGCCTCGCGTGCCTTTTGGATCGCCGGCAGCAAGAGGGCGATCAACACGCCGATGATGGCAATCACCACCAGCAGCTCCACGAGCGTAAAGCCACCCCTGCCTCGGGACACCTGCGACGATCGGGACCGTGCGCGAAAACCTAGCAGACGAGCGTGCATCGAAACCTCCTTCGAGCCTTATCGAGAGCTTTTCAGTCGTAAGGCCCGAGCCTCTTCGGCGCCTCTTTCCGGAACGACACCCGAGAACTTGCCCGCGTGGACCCACCTCCGCGAGCCGGACGACGGAGAACCCGTCGCCTGATCAAGCTTTGACCGACGCGCCATGCCAGGGGGGCGCGCGGCAACGCTCGAGACGTTCCCGCAGTCTACCGCTGCTGGCCGGTGTGTCAAGGAATTTCGAGACTTACGCGAATTCGAAGGTCAATGGCTAAGGGTGCGGGGCCAGGGGTCAGGTCCGGGGGCCCGGGTGGCTTTCGCCATGAATTCGTTAACCACGGATAGCACGGATGACACGGATCAAGAACGCGGAACTCATATACGCAAAATCGACTGTTTGCGTCCTAACGAACCGTCTTGCGTCCTCAGGCAGACTGAGGTCTCAGCGGATCGCAGAGAGTTCTGTTCTCCGTCCTCCGCGTCCGTCGGCGGCCTCCGCGGTTCAACATCAAACGGTGGATTGGCTTCGTGCGCGGCGCGCACCTTTCCCGTCCCTCTCCCACCGGCTCTGACAAACGATCGCGCTCCGATCGCGAAGCCCCCAGGGGAGATGCGTGCTGATCAAGAGAAACCTGGCCACTAGCCCCCTCACCCGCCAGCGACGATTGCCTCGTCGCTGGCACCCTCCCACAGGGGTGAGGGTATCCGCACGCCGGCAAAATTTGTGGCCGGGGTCTGCGACGTCTGCGACCCCGGACCGGCCTCGCAGAGGCTGGTCCGGGGAAACCATTTTCGACACCCCGGCGTCGAATTATTGTTAGCTACGCGGCGATGGTCCCGAGTCGAACGCGTTTGAGCTGGGTGTCCGGCCCTGGGCCGGTCGGCCGGTTCCTGCTCGGTGCAGCCACGAATAAGCTCAATTTGCGGCCGCGACGACGAATAACCTTTAACCATGGCGGGGTGGCGGGCGGCCTGATGCCGCGCCACAGCGACTGCGCTGGGGGCCGTCGCGGCTCGGCGAACGATCCAGGATCAGAAATGGGGTCATGGTGATGCTCCACCAAGAACATGGCTTCGAGGCAGCTTCCGGTTCTGGATTTGGTGCCACTGCTGGCTTGCCCAGCAGTAAGAAGTGCGAACCAGCACTGCTCGACGTGCTTACCGCGGCACCAAGCGTCGTCTCGAGTTCAGATTTGCAACCGCGGCTGCGCACGGCACGAACCGCCAGCCTGTTGTGCTGCCTGTGGTTGTCGCTGCTGGGCGTGGCGCGGGCCGACGATCAACCGATCGCCGACGACGACATCCCCGCGGTGCTGCAACCGTGGAAAGCGTGGGTCACCTGGCCCGACCATGAGGTGCCCTGCCCGCGGCCGTTCAACGCGGCCGATCAGCGGATTTGTTTCTGGCCGTCGCAGTTGTCGCTCGTGGTCGAGCAGGGGAAAGCGAACTGGACGATCGACGTCAACGTCTTCGACGACACGTGGGTGCCGCTGCCGGGGAGCGCGGAGACCTGGCCGCAAAACGTGCGCGTCGATGGCCAACCGATCGCGGTGCTGCCGCGCGACGGCAAGCCGTTTGTGCGGCTGCCGGCCGGCAAGCAACAGTTGGCCGGCGAGTTTCAGTGGAACGAAATGCCGCAGCGCATCGCGATCCCCCAGCAGGTCGGCATCTTGTCGCTGACCGTCGACGGCCAGGCGATCGAGCAGCCTAACTGGGACGCCAGCGGCGACGTGTGGCTGAAACGGCAGCGCGCCGAGGCCGAGCAGAAAGACTTGCTGGCAGCCCGCGTCTATCGGGTCATCGAAGATGGCGTGCCGATCTGGCTGCGGACGCGGATCGAGCTGGCGGTGTCGGGCAAGAGTCGCGAAGAATCGCTCGGCTGGATTCTGCCCGAGGGGTGGGAACTGTCGTATGTCGAAAGCCCGATTCCCGTGGCGGTCGATCAGCAAGGGCGCGTCAAAGCGCAAGTCCGCGCTGGCAAGTGGACGATCGCGATCGACGCCTTTCGCACGACCGACCTGGAGGAGTTTCGCTATCCGCCCGACGCCGAGCCGATCGCGCCGGTGGAACTGATCGGCTGGCGAGCCCGGCCCAAGTTGCGTTCGGCCGAGTTGACCGGCATTCAGGCCGTCGACGTGACGCAAACGACCTTTCCCGACGATTGGCGCGCGCTGCCGGTTTACGAATGGCCGACCGACACCTCATTCAAGCTCGTCGAAAAGTTGCGCGGCATGGGGGACCTGCACCCACCGGGCTTGACCATCGAGCGACGCTTCTGGCTCGACGACGATGGCGATGGGCTGACTTATCGCGATTCGCTGAGCGGACCGATGCAGCAGATCTGGCGATTGGATGTCGCCGACGGCGTCGAGCTGGGCGCGGTGCGCATCGACGGTCAAGGGCAGTTGGTGACGATCAATCCGCAGACCGGCGCGCACGGCGTCGAGATTCGCAATCGCAATCTGCAAATGGACGCCATCGGCCGCATCGGCCAAACGCAGCAATGGTTGGCCACGGGCTGGAACACACCCGCCGATTCGCTGCAGTTGACGATGAATCTGCCGCCGGGCTGGCGCGTACTGGCGGTGTTGGGGGCCGACCAGGTCGACGGCGACTGGCTCACCGCCTGGACACTGCTCGACCTGTTCGTGCTGTTGATCTTTTCGATGGCGCTGGTGCGCCTGCTGGGCTGGTCCGCCGGGCTGTTGGCGCTGTTGGCGCTGGGGCTGGCGTATCACGAACCGGGTGCGCCGCGCTATACATGGCTGTTTCTGCTGCTACCCGTGGCGCTGTTGCGAGTGATGCCCGCGGGGGTTGGCCGGCGGATTGTCGCCGCCTGGAAGTACGCGGCGCTGTTGCTGTTGGCGCTGCTGTTGGTGCCGTTTTTGGCCCAGCAGGTGCAGACGGCGATCTATCCGCAACTGGAGCGCCCGGGGACGCCATACAGCCGCTGGTTTGTATTTCCCGCGCTGCATGCGGACGTGCGCACCGAACTCTCGCAGGTCGGTGGGGCGACGGAAGACTTTCTTGCCAGCTCCATGGGCGGTCAAGAAGCACCGGCCGCCAATGAGCGCGGGCGGGTTGCCGCCGTTAAGGAGAACCTGAAGTACGACGCGACCGCCAAGATTCAAACGGGGCCGGCCGAACCAGATTGGACCTGGAACCAGGTTTCCTGCCGGTGGAATGGCCCGGTGGGGGCCGATCAACAGATTCGGCCGATCTTGATTTCGTTGTTCTGGCATCGCGTGCTGACCGTGGCCCGCGTGGTGTTGCTGTTGGCGCTGGTGGCGACGCTGTTGCGTGGCGGGCGCGGCGATGGCAGCAAGCCAGGCGGATCGCGAGGCTGGATCGGCTGGTTTTCCCGGCGCGGTTCCGCTACTGCCGCCGGCGCGCTGGTCGCGATCTGTTTGCTGGTGCCGGCGACATGCCGCGCGCAAGAGGCCACCCCGCCGGTAGCGCCGATCCCCGACGCCCAACTGCTCGACACCTTGCGCCAGCGGCTGCAAGCGACATCCGACGCGTTTCCGCACGCCGCCGAAATCGCGACGACCAAGCTGCAGGTTCGCGAGGGGCGGATCACCATCGAGTCGGAAGTTCACGCCGCGGTCGAAGTCGCGGTGCCGCTGCCGGGGCGATTGCCGACCTGGTCGCCCGTGTCGGTGCAGCTCGACGGCGAAACGAACAACGTGGCAGTCTGCCGCCGCGATGGCTACCTGTGGGCCATCGTCCCCTCGGGCGTGCATCGCGTGGTCGTCGAAGGATTGCTGGCCGAGAGCAGCGAGTGGGAGTGGACCTTCTTGCTGCAGCCGCGCCACGTGACGATCGACGCTCCGGATTGGAACGTCACCGGCGTGGGGAACAACGGCGTTCCCGAGAAGCAAGTCTTCTTCGCGCGCAAACAGCAGGCCGACGACAGCCAGGCCGCTTACGACCGCAAAGATTTTCACGCCGTCGTGGCGGTCGAGCGGCAACTCGAAGTGGGGTTGGTGTGGCGCGTGCACAACACCGTGACGCGGCTATCGTCGCCGGGCAAGGCGATCTCGTTGAAGCTGCCGCTCCTCGAAGGAGAGAGCGTGCTGACGGCGAACCTCGACGAGCAAGCCGGGCAGATCGAAGTGCGGTTGGCCGCCGGCGAAACGAGCTTCGAGTGGGATAGCGAGTTGTCGGCCGCGGCGCAGATTCGGCTCGTCGCGCAAAACAACGAGCAGTGGGTCGAGCGCTGGCAATTGATCGCCTCGCCGGTGTGGGACGTCGCCCTGGCAGGCTTGCCGCCGGTGTTCGATGCCGAGCAGCCGTTGTTGATTCCGACGTGGCAGCCCTGGCCGGGCGAAGAGGTGACGCTGGCGTTCAAGCAGCCGTTGGCCGTCGCCGGCGAAACCGTGACCGTGCAGAACGTCTACCACGAAACGTCGCTGGGAGACCGACAACGCACGGGGCGCCTGCAACTGAGCCTGGAGTGCAGCCTGGGGAGCGACTTCGCCATCGCGCTTAACCCCAAGGCCGAGATCACGTCGCTGAAACTCGACGGCCGTGAACTGCCGGTGCGGCGCGACGGCGAGCATTTGATCGTTTCGGTCCATCCGGGGAAACAAGTGGTGGAAGCCGCCTGGCGCGAAGCCGACGTGCTCGACACGGTCGCCCAGGCCGACGCGATCGAACTGCCGGTCGACGGCGCCAACATCAACACCACGATCTATGTGCCGGAGAACCGCTGGGTGCTATGGGCCGAGGGACCGCAGCGCGGCCCGGCGGTTCGCTTTTGGGTGGTGCTGGCCGTGGCCTTGCTGGCGGCGCTGGTTTTGGGGAGCGTGAGCTTGTCCCCCTTGGGGCGCATCGAGTGGGTCTTGCTGGCCATCGGCTTGACGCAGGTGAACGTGGCGGCGGCGATCGTCGTGGTCGTCTGGCTGTTTTTGCTGGCATGGCGCGGCAGCCGGAGCCCCGACGATCTGCCGACGGTGGGCTTCAACCTGCTGCAAATGGCGTTGGTGCTGTTGACCGTGGCCTCGCTGGTGATCTTCGTCGTCGTGGCCAGCAAAGGCCTGCTCGGTCAGCCGGAGATGTTCATCGTCGGCAACTATTCGACGCGGACGAATTTGCAGTGGTTTCAGCCGCGGTCGGGGGAGTCGCTCCCCCAACCGTACGTGGTTTCGATTTCGGTGTGGTTCTATCGCTACGCCATGCTGGCCTGGGCGCTCTGGCTGACCGCCGCGCTCTTGAAGTGGCTGGCGCGGGGGTGGCGCCATTTCACGCACGACGGCGCCTGGAAGCACGCGCCCGAGCCGGCGAAGGTCTCTCCGCCGCCGCTGGCAACGCCCGACAAGTGACGCGACGCACGGTACCGAGTCGTTGCTCCTCGCCGCAGCGCCGCGGCGGCGGCACCCGCCGCGTCGACAACGCCTAGCGCGGCCGCCGAGAGAAGACGAACCACTTACCGTCGGGAGACCACGTCGGCTCGCGGCAGTTCACGTTCCCCCCGGGGAGCAACTGGGGAGGCGACGTTCCTTCCACGTCGAGCAGATAGATCAAGCCATCGATGGTGATTGCCAATTGCGTTCCATCGGGCGACCAGTTGATGTGCTTCGCGAGGCCGCTGTCGTGCGCGTAGCGGACCCTCGCTGTGGCAGGCACCTGATTCATGTCGACGATGAACAGTTCACGCACCTGTGCCCCGCTGCGCCGGGCAGTGAAAGCGATGTGATTGCCATCGCGCGACCAATCGAAGCCGTGCGGGAATTCGTCGAACGACAGGTCCACGAGCTCCTGTTCCGTACTGTCAGCCAGCTTGAAGATCTTGATCGTCCGACGGTCGGTAAACACGAATCTCGTGCCGTCGGGCGACCAACGTGCGCAACCCCCCGCGGTGAGCCGCTTGCGTCCCGCGCCGTCCTGAAGCCAGATGCTGCCTTGATCCTGAAAGATCAACTGCTCGTCGTCGGGCGACCAGTCGGGCATGGCTTCGGCGCCCAACTCCTGAAGTCCGCTGCCGTCGACATTGACGACGAAGAAGCGGCGCTTTCGCTCATCGGGCGTCACCGCGTCGAAAACCAGTCGCTGGCCGTCGTGCGACCAGCGTGGCGAGCCGTGAAACGCGTAACCGTCGACCGAAACGACTTTTCGCGCCTCGGTCCCGTCGGCTTTCATGACGTAAATGCCTGTTTCGCCGGCCTGCCCCGACGCCTTGCCCGAGGTCTCGTTCGGCAGGGGGGCGGCGAATGGAGCCGTAAGTTTCAGGTGCTCGAATTTCGCGGCAAATTCCTCGGCGGTGGTATTGATGGCCAGCACGCCCACTTTCAAGGTTTCGGCCAGATTCAATTCTTCGCGATGAATCCGCTCCCAATTCTCGCCATCCTCGCTGGCCTCGAACGTGAAGAGGTTTTCCGTTCGCGTCACTCGCAGATGGACGGCCCGGTTGGAGATATCGTGGTGGGCAAACGGCGTGGACTTCCCATCCGCGAACCGCTCTACCCAGATGAACAGCGATTTGTCGTAGGCGGCTCGTTCCAGGCGAATGAAGTTCTTGTCGTCCTGCCAGAGCAACAGGCCGGCGCTCACATAGCTGTAGGCGCCCCCCGAGCTCCGCTTGCCGGTCGGCAACGCAAACACGTCGACCTGGCCCTCCAGGGAGAAGCTGCCCGTTACGTCTTGGAGAATCCGGGGAGCGTTTCGCTTGCTGTAGCTTTCCGTATAGGTCAGGTCATGCCAGGTGTTGGGGACCGTGATCGTCACGCCATCGGCGTGCTCCTTGAACTGGCAATCGCCGTCGGGGTCGACCACGGTTCCAAAGCCCTTGATCTGCCTGGCTGCGTCCTGCTTGGCCTCGCCGGGTTCGGGGGCGGCGTCGCTCGGCCGGGGGGCTTCGTCACTCGCTTCGACCTCGACCGGGGTGCTGGCCGCCGGAGGGGCGGGCAACGTCGGCTCGCTGGCCGGTGGTTCGGCTCGTGCCGGCACCAGCACCGACGTGGCGGCGCCCAGCAACAACAAAACCCAGCACCAGTGGGAGACCCGCGACGTGCTGCGCGGGTCGGCGAGCATTTCGAAGCGCCGCCGGAGCGACCGCGACTCATCGAAGGTCACGGCCACGGCGAGTCGGCGGGGCTTGTGGTCGGCCACGAAATCGACGACGCGCAGCAAGGTTTGCGCGTATTGTTTGCGCAATCCCGAGAGCCGTTCGACGACCAGCGCGTCGCAACTCAGTTCGGCGGCGGCCGTCAATCGACGCCGCGCCAGCCAGGCCAGCGGATTCCACCACACGAGCATCGTGACACAGAATGCAAACGTGTTGGACCAATGATCGCGACGCGCGAAGTGGGCTAATTCGTGGGCCAGAATGCTGCGCACTTCGTCGTCGTCGAGCACTTCGACCAGTGGCCCCGGCAGGATGATCACCGCTTGGCGCGGCGCGCCCCACAACATCGGCGTCACGTTCGCGTCGACCACGATCACGGCCGGAGGATTCTTGACTCCTAGGGAGTCGGCAGCCTGTTTCAACAAGCTGGCAGCGCGATCCGCGTCGGGCGCGCAGCGCCGCACCTGCCGATAAACGTCGCGACACCGCAGCAGCGCGACGAGCCCGAGCAGCCCCGACACGCCCAGGCTCAAGGCGATCGAACCCCACAGCCAGACGTTACCCGTCGGGGCCGCAACCGTCGGCGGCCCGGCAAGCGTTGGCGAGGCTCCCTGCTGGTCGTCCGGCGCTGGGGGCGCTACTCCGGCGGCGATCGGTGCATCATCGACCGCCAGCGCCGGGTAATCCGCCGGGTTGGCGAGCGCGGCGGCCGCGGGCGCGACCATGGCATCGCTGGGACCCGGCGCCGCTGGCGCCGGCAGTACCGCCACGGAAACGAACGACGGCACGACGAGCTTCGCGAGCACGAGCAGCCACAGCAAATGGCCCAAAGCGGGCCGCTGCCTTAGCCAGTTCGTGCGATCGAGCAACCCGACCGCCAGGTACAGCACCACGGCAACGGCAAGGCTCCACCCGACGAGCGTCATGGCGTTTGACATGTGATCCCTTACTGGCGAATGTTGGCGATCAGTTTTTCAATCGCGGCACGGTCCGCCTTGCTCAATTTCGCCTGACTCACAAGCGACATCAGCATGGGGACGAACGAGCCGTTGAAGTGGCTGGCCGCGATCCCTTGGAGTTGAAAGCCCACGAATTCCTCGCGAGACACGACGGCAAAGAACTGGTGAGCAAAGCCGGACTTGTCGACCTTGATGTACTGCTTTTCGATCAAACGATCGAGAAAGCTCTTCACCCCGCCGTGCAACGAGTGTTCGTGCCGGCCGTACATGGCCAGCACGATCTGGCGAACCGTGGCGCCATCCTGGCGGTCCCACAACACCTCCATGACCGATCGCTCGGCCGCGGTAATGTCTTCGCGAGGTTTCACGTTTCGTCCCGTTTCCACAGCTCTTGGTCGAGGCATTCCACGACACGGTCGACTCGCAGGCCGGTGTCTGTCATGCAAGTTGCCTGAGATTGTAATGCATCGTGCATGAGAGTCAAGCGCGTTTTTATCGCCCGCTTGCGCGCACCTTGGGGACGGCTATTGGGCGTCCGATTGTCGGCGCGAAAGCACGATCGTGACCAGCAACGACGAGCTCTCCAAAGCATGCAGCGAATGCTCGCTGCCCCCTGCGAGGTAGAGGAACGAGCCGCTCGTCAGCAGATGCTGCACCGAGCCCACTCCGAACTCGACCTGGCCTTCGAGGCATTGGACCGTGATCTCGCCCGCAACGGCATGCGGGGGAATCTGCTTGCCGGCGCTCATAACGACGCGAATGACCTCGAGCGACTGGGTCTTCACAATCGTCTGCGTCTTGGCGTCGACGAGTTGCGCGCCCAAGGGGCGCACGTCGATCACTTGTCCGGCTTGGGCATGAGGGATCGCCATCAGTCGGTCCTCCGATACGAGTGCCCGGTCTTCAGGCCGGCGACAAACACCACCAGCGCCACCGCGCCGAGAAAGAAGATCGTGTCCCCGGGAATTCGCAGCCAGCGGAGCGTCTGCATGACGGGCAACTGCATCAATTCGCTGCTGCGCGCGTACCAGTAACCCTGGTCGACCGAGGCCCAGGTTTGCATCAGCCCGACCGGCAACAGGCTCAGCACGCACATGGCAAACAGCCCGACGTTCATCGACCAGAACGAGAAGCGCAGCAGCCCGTCTTTCCATTCTCGACCGGGGATGAGCGCCCGCAGGCAGACCAGCATCAGTCCGATGCCGAGCAGGCCGTAAACGCCGAAGAGCGCGGCGTGACCGTGTACGGGAGTCGTGTTCAGCCCTTGCATGTAGTACAGGGCAATCGGCGGATTGATCATGAACCCGAACAGGCCGGCCCCCACCATGTTCCAGAAGGCGACCGCCACGAAGAAATAGATCGGCCACTTATAGTGTCGCACCCAGGGGGTGACCCCCGTGCGGCGCAGTTCTTCCATGGCGTCGAAGCCGACCAAGGCGAGCGGCACCACTTCGAGCGCGCTGAACACCGACCCCCAGGCCAGGGCCACGGTGGGCGTGCCTGCGAAATACAGGTGATGGCAAGTGCCGATGATGCCGCCGGAGAGAAAGATCGTCGCCGACAACAGCGCCGAGGCCGCCGCGACACCTGGCCGCACCAGGCCCAATCGCATGAAGAAAAAGGCGATCACCGTGGTGGCGAAGACTTCGAAGAAACCTTCGACCCACAGATGCACGACCCACCATCGCCAGTATTCGACCATCGACAGGTGGGTGTGCTGCCCCCAAGTCAGGCCTGCCCCGTAGAACAGCGCGATCGCGGCGGTCGCGACCAGCAGCAGCGTGACGAGTTGACGTTCGTTGCCCTGCGCCCGGGTGGCCGGCCAGATGACGCGGAGCATAAGCCCGAGCCAGAACAGCAGGCCGACAAATAGCGCGATCTGCCAGATGCGCCCCAGATCGACGTATTCGTAACCCTGATGACCGAGATAGAACGCGACCGTGTCGGACAACTGATTGTGGACGCTCAACAGCTCGCCGGTCAGCGAACCGACCACCACGACCAGCAGCGCCAGAAACAACAGGTTGACGCCCAGGGCCTGCCCTTTGGGCTCGACGTTGCTGACCAGTGGGCCAATGAACAACCCTGCGCCCAGCCAGGCCGTGGCGATCCAGAACAGGCCGATCTGCACGTGCCAGGTACGGGCGACGCTGTAGGGCAACCACCGCGACAGCGGGATGCCGTAGAAGCCATCTCCTTCGACACCGTAGTGGGCCGTGATCACACCCAGCAGCATCTGCACCAGGATGAGCGCCGCCACGATCCAGAAGAACTTGGTCGTGGCGCGCTGCGAAGGGGTCGACTGCCAGGAACCGAGCGGGTCGGACTGGGGCGCCGCCGGCGCGGGTTCATCGCCACGACGCGCGGCGTACCACCACACCATACCGGAGATACCGGCCAGCAGCATGATGATGCTCACGCCGGTCCAGACCACGGCCTCGCCCGAGGGGCGGTTGCCGACGAGCGGTTCGTGGGGCCAGTTGTGCGTGTACGAGATATCGTCGTGCGGCCGATTGGTCGTGGCCGACCAGGCGGTCCAGAAGAAAAACGACGCCAACTGGTGCAACCGCAGCGGGTCGGTTACGGCGCCGGCCGGTATCGCGTATTCGGGCATTCCATGAACGAAGACTTCGGCATAGTGGTAACGATTGGCCGCAAAGGCGTCGGCGCGCACGGGGTCGATCGTGATGTTTCCGGTGGCGGGATCGTACGTGTTGCGCCGCAGCGACTCGGTCAGCCGGCCCTGGAGTTGGGCCTGTCGTTCGAGGGAGAGTCCCGAGAAAGGGCGCCGGAACTCGTCGGTTGCCCAGCGATCGAGGATGAACAGGGCCTCGCGATGCAGCCAGTCGGCTGTCCAATCGGGCGCCACGTAGCTGCCGTGCCCCCAAATTGAACCGACTTCCATGCCACCCATCGATTGCCAGACATTCTGGCCGGCCACGATGTCGGCGCCGGTGATCACCACCGTGCCGTTGGTGTCGACCACGTCGGCGGGCAGCGGCGGCTTTTCCTGATAGATTCTCGTGCCGATCCAACCGAGGACTGCGAACGACAACACCATGACCAAGGCGAACAGCAACCACAAACGCTGCATGGCATCCTCTCTCGGAGACGCGCGTTCGTCCGCGACGCGCCGGCTAATACGACCCATACTCGGCCAGACCGTCGTCCGTCACTCGACGTCGAGCGTGTAGCTGATCGCGCCGATCGGCTCGTTCTCTTTGGCATCGGCGTAGTGGGCGTGGCACATCACGCACTTTTGCATGACGACGGGGATCGGCGTCAGCGAGCGATACTGGCGACCGGCGTCGGTTTCGACAACGCGTTCGTAGAGCGCGTCGCCCGCCTTGAGCCGCTCGATGCCGGTCTTTTCGAAGTCGTCGCGGGCGACGTTCTTTTCCTCGTACGGCTGGCCCGTGGCATCGATCAACCGCACCTGGTGCCAGCCCTTGTTGGAGATGGCCTCGAACAACGCCACGGCGGCGCTGCCGGCCGGAAAATCTTCCTCGTCGTGCACGTACTTGTCGGTGATCAATACCACGGCGCTTTTGTAGATGTCGTCGAGCATCTGCACCGTCTGGCGGGCCCGGGCCAGGGCCGGATCGTCGGCCTTGGCCTTGGCCCTGGCGCCGCGGTTGGCGGCGGTCGAGTCGGCGGCCGCTTCGGCAGTCGTCGGTTTGTCGGTCGGCTGTTCGTCGGATTGAACGATGGCGGCCCAGGCTGTCAGCGAAGCGAGCAGGGCGACGATGCCCAGCGAGCGATAGGTGCGCGGCATGGCGGTTTCCTTTCGATGAAAAAAGGGGTGGCGGGCGAAACCGGGTGTGTGCGGAGACGGAGGTTCTTCAGGCGGGTGACCAATCGCCGGCTTGGTTGGGCCAGGCGAATCGGTCAAGAGCCGACGCGGGCCAGTTGTCGCGACCCCGGCGCGACGTCGGCCAGCGTGACGCTGTTGAGGTAGTCCAGTTGCACTCGCTCGGCCTCGGCCAACACGCGTTTCAGTTTGCAGAACGATTCGATCGAGCAGACGTTCGGCGTGTCGACGCAGGCCAACAGGTGCAGGCTGCCTTCGAAGTGCTCGACCACCTGGCCGATGCGGATCTCGGCTGGCTGGCGGGCCAGCTCGATGCCGCCGCCGATGCCGCGAATGTTGCGCACATAGCCAGCGCGCCCCAGTTGATTGACGACCTTGGCCACATGATGGCTCGAGATGCCGTACAGCCCGGCGATCTGGGCGACGGTGGCGCGGCCGCCGCGGGCGGCCAGGTACATCAAGGTGCGCAGCGCGTAGTCGGTCTGCGTGTTGAGCTGCATGGGAGATTCGCGGGTTTTGGTTGTGGGGACGAATGAGCGATGCGCGATTGAGTTGCCACGAAAACTGCTTTCGCCGACGAGTGGCACCCGGACAGTCAAACAGGTAAAAGCTGTACGGCTTATGCGTCTTTTATCCAGACGGCTGCGGCTCGTCAATCGAAAACCTGGCGCCGCGACAAAACGCCGCGGCTGGCACCCTGAAGAACCGACGGCCCACCACTGGCCGGCGACCAGTGGTTGCGCCTACCGTTACTTGTCGACGCGGCGGCGATCCTGCCCCCGAGAGTCGGGCATCAGCGACCGCAACCATCCTTTGCGCCAGAAGAAGAGCAGCATCGCCGCCGTCATGCCGGCCATGACCACCAGCGCGAACGGGTAACCGAAGTACCATTCGAGCTCGGGCATATTCAGCGGCGAGACCGCCGGATCGAAGTTCATGCCGTAGACGCCCGCCACGAACGACAGCGGGATGAAGATCGTGGCGATGATCGTCAGCACCTTCATCACTTCGTTCATGCGATTGCTCACGCCCGACATGTACAGGTCGGTGAGCCCCGAGGCGATGTCGCGATAGACCTCGACGAGGTCGATGATCTGCACGGTGTGGTCGTAGCAGTCGCGCAGGTACAGGCGCGTGTCGTCTTTGACCAGGGCGATTGGGTCGCGAATCAGGGTGTTGATCGCCTCGCGCTGCGGCCAGATGGCGCGGCGCAGCAGGACCAGCTCGCGCTTGATCTGGTGGATCTGCGCGATCAGGCGGTTGTCGGGATTGACGACGACGCGTTCTTCCAGGGCGTCGAGCTGTTCGCCGTAGCTTTCCAATAGCGGAAAGAAGGCGTCGATCACCGCGTCGAGAATGGCGTACGCCAGATAGTCGGGGCCCAGTGAGCGGATACGGCCGCTGGCCTTGCGCAGCCGCTGGCGGACTGGATCGAGGCAATCGCCCGGCAACTCCTGGAAGGTGATGACGAAGTTGGCTCCCAGAAACAGGCTAAGCTGCTCGGTCTCGGTGCCGGCCGGCCCGTGCAACATGCGGGCGACGATGAACAGGTGATCGCCGTAGGGCTCGACCTTCGAGCGCTGGTGCACGTGCAGCACGTCTTCGAGCGCTAGCGAGTGGAGGCCGAAGATCTTGCCGGCGGCGGCCACGACCTTGGCGTCGGCCAGGCCATCGACGTTGAGCCAGACGACTGGGTAACGATTGACGTAGTCGTGCACCTGTTCGACGTTGTCGAGTTGCTTCTCGACGAAATCGTCGGGCCCGAAAGCAATCACCTGTATCGTGGTCGGCGTGGCCTGCGGATCGGGGTCGAGCGTGCCGGGCGCCGCGCCGGGAGGCGTGCGACGATTGAAGTGCGGGCGGCGGCGGCGCTTGTGGTTGGACTTGGTCGACATACCTGGTGGAGCGCCGCGGGCGCGGGGGTTAACTCGATTTCTTACCCAGCGAGAAAAGGTGGGAGAAAGTGCGCAGGTAAAGGACGCCGTCGGCCACGGCCGGCGTGCTGTGGCTCCCTTCGCCGAGATTGTTGCGCGCCAGCTCGACGTATTCGGGGCCGGCCGAAAGGACGACAACTTCGCCGTCGGTCGAAATGCAGTACAACCGGTCCTCGATACAAATCGGCGAGCCATAGAATTTGCCGCCGACACGGTTTTGCCAGACGACTTCACCGGTCGCGGCCACGATGCAGGTGGCCACGCCCTGGTCGCTCCACAGGAAAACAAGCGAGTCCTTGGCGATCGGCGTCGGTACGTACGGCGCCGACTTGGTGATCTTGTAAGCGACCTGTGGTGGCACGCTGCCGTCGGCCTTGCCCGGGCGCACCGCGACGACGTAGTTGCCGCCCCCGCCCGAACCGCAGGTGCCGAAGATCAAGCCGGCGGCAATCACCGGCGAACTGACCGACCGCTTGTCGAAGACGTCGATCTCCCAGTTCTTCTGCCCGGTCGCCGGATCGATGCTGGTGATGCCGTGCGCGCCGGAGTTGAAGATCAGCTCGGGCGGGGCGCCCGGCGGTTCGTACAGGCAGGGAGTCGAATAGGCGACTTCGCGGCTATTGCGCGGCGCTTGCCACACCGGCTCGCCGGTGCGGCGATTGAGCGCGACGAGAAAGCTGGCGCCATCTTGATCGTTGTTGAGGATCAGCAAGTCGCCGACGACGATCGGCGAAGTGCCGCAACTATGTTGACTGACGAAGGGCCCCAGCGAGCGGTGCCAGAGCTCCTGGCCGTCGTGCGCCAGCGCGTGGACGCTGTAATCTTCGGGGCTCGACCAGACGAAGTACGCCCGCTCTTCGTCGACCGTTGGCGTGGGGCTGGCGAAGCTGTTTAGTTGATGCTTGTTGTGCGTGGTCGAGGTGTACTTGCGCTCCCAGACGGTGCGGCCGTCGACGGTGCTGATCGCCAGCACGTGCCGCAGGGCCGTCTCGTTGTCGGCGCTGGTCAGATAAACCTGATCCTTCCAGACGACCGGGCACGAATGACCGATCCCAGGCAACTCGACCTTCCAGTTGAAGTCCTCGTCGGTCCAAGTGGTTGGGATGTTGGCAGCCTGGCTGAGCCCCGTGCCGTTGGGGCCGCGAAAGCGCGTCCACTCTTGCGCCGGCAGATGACGGGGGATGAGCAAGACCGCGAGCGCAGCGGCCAGGGCCACGGCCAACGGCCGACAGATCGCACGAGTTCGCTGGATCACGGTGTCACCGGAAAGCTGTGGGGGTGGGCAGTCTTCGGCATGCGGTAAACGCGGGCACTTGGCGGGCAGGTTGCTTGTGGGCAGTGTGCCCCAAACCGAGTGCCGTGGCAAGCAAATGCCCGTTTGGCCGACTGCCGCGCGACCCGGCGATCGGAGGGCGGCTGTCGAACAGCTACATTACACAGTCATGAACTATCTGGCTCATGCCTGGCGTTTTCTCGACGAGCCGTACTTCGTGGCTGGCACGGCCCTGCCCGACTGGCTGGGGGCTGTCGATCGGCGGGTGCGGGTTCGCAGCCGGCATGCCGAGCCGCACGTGGCCGACGCCGATCCGCGCGTGGCGGCCCTGGCCCGCGGCGTGGTGCAGCATCATGCCGACGACGGTTGGTTTCACGCTTCGGACGCGTTCGTCGAGCTCGAATGGCGGTTGACCGCCCTGGTGCGCGACGCCTTGCCGGCCGACGCTGGTTTTCGACCGCGATTCCTCGGGCACGTGCTGGTCGAGCTGTTGCTCGACGCGGCGCTGGCCGCCGACGAGCCGGGTTTGCTCGATCGCTACTATGCGGGGCTCGCCAGCATCGACGCGCAACTCGTCGAGGCGACCGTCAATCGGATGGCGACGCGGCCGACCGCACGGCTGGCCCGACTCGTTCCGCTGTTTCTCCGCGAGCGGTTCTTGTTCGACTACGCGGACGATGCCAAACTGTGCTGGCGGTTGAATCAGGTGCTCGCGCGCGTGGGGTTGGCGAAATTGCCCGATGAATTCGCCGGCGCGATCGGCGCGGCCCGGCCGTTGGTTTACGAGCGGCGGGCCGAACTGCTGGCGCGGCCGCGAGAAGTGCATGCGGAGAGACTGCAATGAAATATGGTATGAACTTGCTGCTGTGGACCGATTCGCTCAGCGAGTCGCATTTGCCCACGCTCGAAAGCCTGAAGCGGATGGGCTACGACGGCGTCGAGTTGCCGCTGTTCGCCTACGACGTCGACGATTGCCGCCAATGGGGCAAACGGCTCGACGAGTTGGGGCTGGAGCGGACCGCCGTGACGATTCGCGCCGCCGAGAACAACCCGGCCAGTCTCGACGCCTCGGTCCGCGCGGCGGGCGTGGCCGCCAACAAGCAAGCCATCGATTGCTGCCAGGCGGCAGGCATCAGCGTGCTGGTCGGGCCGTTTCACTCGGCTTTAGGGCACTTCAGCGGCGCCGGCCCCACGGCCGACGAATGGCAGGCCGCCGTCGACAGCATGCGCGAAGTGGCCGAGCACGCCGCGCGGTGCCACGTGACGCTGGCCTGCGAGTATCTCAATCGCTTCGAGTGCTACCTGCTTAATTCGGCGGCCGACACGGCGCGGTTCGTCCGCGACGTGAATCACCCCAGTTGCCGGATGATGTACGACACGTTTCACGCCAACATCGAAGAGAAAAACGTGCCGGCGGCGATCCGCACCGCCGCGCCGCAGTTGGCGCACGTCCACATTTCGGAAAACGATCGCAGCACGCCGGGCAAGGGGCTCGTCGACTGGTCGGCGACCTTTGCCACGCTCAAGGAAGTGAAGTACGACGGCTGGCTGACGGTCGAAGCGTTCGGGCTGGCACTGCCGGCGATCGCCGCGGCCACGAAGATCTGGCGGCGGATGTACGACACCGAAGAGCAACTGGCCGCCGACGCCCTGAAGTTCATGAAGCAGGGGATGGCGTAGCGGCGAGTGGTAGCGAGCGACGCGCCAACGGGGACGGGAGTGAATGGCATCAAGTTAGTTCTTAAGCGATTGTGATTCCAATAGTTGCCGCAGGGCGGCGCGAGGCTTGTTCATCAGATCGTATTTTCGGTGCTACGCGCGAGCAACTTTTCCAGAGCTGCTAACGGCAGCCGGCCGCGCGCTTCGCAATAGGCCGAACCTGTCACGTTCTTGCCGGCCAGATGCGGCACGTGATTGCAGGCGACATTTCCGAACAGAATTTGCAGCATAAACAAGCGAACGGTCGTCACGGGGTTCAATTTTCGATCACGCCAGACGTGACCCGTTTCGCGCATCGCGCGCTCGATCGCGGCGTCTTCCAGCTCGCGGCACCAAGTCTCCTTGAACTGCTGAATGATTCGCGCCATACTCGTAAACATCGTCGAGCCTCCGGGGGAAAGCGTGATGGTCACACTCACCCGTTCTACCGGAGGCTCGCGTTTGCGCGCACCACTGGCCGCTCGCTAGCAGTGCCGCGACAGCACCGCTTAACCGCAGGCCCGAAACGATCTGCGACTAACTTGATGCCATTCGGGACGGGAGTCGTTTCTGGCCGACGACCGCGAACTGCGATTGGCCGATAACCAGAAACGACTCCCGTCCCCTTCCCGCCGCGACTACGCCGCTTGCGTGTCGCCGGCGTCCGTGTCGTCGAGCTCCCGGTCGCTGCCGCGCTCGTCGGCCGCAGCTTCGCCGCGATTCGGCGGGCTGAGGATTTCGCCCGTCTCGCTCACGTCGTCGAACCGCACGGCCACGCGCTTCGACACGCCCGACTCCTGCATCGTCACGCCGTAGAGCGTGCGGGCGCAGGTCATCGTCTTCTTCGAGTGGGTGACGATGATAAACTGCGTCCAGTTGAGGAACTCGCGCAAGACGCCGGTGAAGCGCTCGATGTTGGCTTCGTCGAGCGCGGCGTCGACTTCGTCGAGCACGCAGAAGGGGCTCGGTCGGCTGCGGAAGATGGCCAGCAGCAGGGCCACGCAGGTGAGCGTTTTTTCGCCGCCGCTCAACAGCGAAATGTTGCGCGGCTCTTTGCCTGGCGGGCGGGCGATGATCTCGATGCCGCTTTCGAGGATGTCGGCTCCCGGCTCGAGCACGATGTCGGCCTGACCACCGCCGAAGAGCTTGCGGAACAGTCCCTGGAAATGGCCGCGGACCGTTTCCAGCGTTTCGGCCAGCAGGCGGCGGCTGTCGGTGTTGATGCGGCCGATGATCTGTTCGAGCGAGGCCTTGGCCTTCGAGAGATCCTCATGCTGCCCGGCCAGGGCCTGGTGCCGGCGATCGAGCTCGGCCAGCTCGTCGAGGGCTTCGAGATTGACGCCGCCGAGTTGCCCGAGCTTGCGGCGCAGGTCGGCGATTTCTTCTTCGATGGCATCGCGCTGGGCGTCGATCTCGGGCAGGTCGTGCAGTTCGGCCAGTTCGATGCCGTAGTCTTCGCGCAGGCGGCTGGCCAGGGTGGCGCGTTCGAGCCGCACTTCGCTGGCGGCCAATTCATGGCGATGGAACTCTTCGTCGAGCTCGGCCAGTTGCGTGCGCAAGGTTTGTATCTGCTCGGCGACTGCCGCGCGCTCGTTGGCCAGCCGGCGACTGCGCGCGGCCAGCTCCTGCTGCTGGGCGCCCAGCGCCTCGCGATCGAGATACAGTTGCGCCAACAAGCTCTCGCAGCGGAGAATGTTGGCCTCGGACTGGCGCGCGCGAGCCAGCGAGCGGGCCAGTTGCTCGTGGCGATCGGCCAGCGCGCGGGTCCGCTCTTCTTGATCGGAGCGCAACTGATCGAGCTGGCGTCGCAGGTTAGCCAGGCGCTCTTCGCTCTTGGCCAGTTGCACCTGCACGGTGGTGGTCTGCTCGAGGAGCGTTTGGCGGCGGGCGTCGAGGTCGTCGATCTCGCGGCTGGCCGCGGCGATCTGAGCCTCGCGATCGGCCAGGTGTTCTTCGATGCGGCGCAGCGAGTCGCGCTCGGCGGTCAGGGCCGCCCCGGCGGCGGTTTGTTGCGCCAGCGCGGCGGACTCCCGGCGGGCGCTGACTTCTTGCTGGGCCACGATTTCGGCGCGGCGGGCATCCAACTGGGCAACGATGCTCTGCTGCGACGCTTGCCTGTCGTGGGCCGCGGCTAGCTCGGCGGCCTGCGCGGCGAGCTGTTGCTGGTGCTCGCGAACTTCGGCTTCGAGCAGCGCCAGCTTTTCTTCGTCGGCGGCGATCGTGGCGTCGAGCGCGGTCAGCTCCTCGCGCAGGGCGCGCAGCTCGCTGCGCCGCGAGACCAGCCCCGAGGCGGCGACGCGCGGGCCGACGGAAATAGCGCCATCGGCCGTGATCACGTCGCCGGCGGCCGTGACGAATTGCAGTCCGCGGCCGATCGAAGTGGCCAGCGCCAGCGCGGTCTCGAGCGTGTCGACAAACCAGGTGCGATCGAGCAATCGGCGAACCAGGGCCGCGTGTTCGGGCGCACTCTGCACAAAGCGATCGGCCCGGCCCAGCACTCCCGGCTGATCGGCCAAATCGAGCTCGTCGACCAAAAGCGGCGGCCGTTCGATATCCAACGGCAGCAGGTCCAACCGCCCGCCCAACTGCGCGCGCTCGGGTTCGAGCCAACTCAATAGCGGCCGGAGCGAACCGACGACGAGATGCTGCGCGAGCGGACCGAGCGCCAGGTCGACCAAGGGGGCCGTCTCGATGTTGACTCGCACCAGATCGGCGACGAGCCCGTGGATTTGCTTGAGCGGCCCCGACGTCTCCTCGCGGGCACGCATCAGCAAGTGTTGAGCGGCGATGCCGACCCCCTCGAAGCGTTCGATCAGTTCGTCGAGCAGCGCCGCCCGTTCGGCCATGGCGCGCTGGTGCCCGCGCGTCTCGGCCAGCGCTTCGCCGGCCGTGGCGTGGCGATCGCGGACGTCGGCCAACTGCCGCTCGGTCGCCTGTCGGCGGCGCTGCGATTGTTCTTCTTCGCGGACGAGCCGCTCGAGCTCGCGCTGCGCGGTGAGCCGTTCGTCGGCCAGGGTCTGGCATTGTTCGTCGAGCGCCGTGCGTTCTTCGCGGCTGCGCTGGAGATGGGCCGCGGCCTGCGCGAGCTGCTCCTGGCGCGCGCTGATCGCCTGCCCCGTGGCAGCGGCCTGCTTGAGCAGATCCATGTGCGATTGGCGGCGGCGCTCGTTATCGCGGCGCACCTGGTCGAGCCGTGCGGACAACTCGCGCAGGGCCGATTGCGTGTCGAGCCATTGCCGCTGGCAATTGGCGTGCTCGGTTTCGGCCGTGGCGGCCTCGGTTGCCGTTTCGTGCCAGTGATGGCGCAAATCGCCGGCCCGCGCCGACAGGCTCGTGAACTGCTCGCGGTGCCGGGCCTGTTCCTGCTCCAGGTCGCGCAGGCGGGCGTGCTCGTGTTCGACCGTGGTTTCGTGCGCGGCGGTGCGCTCGCGATTGTCGGCCACGCGGGCCTCGCACTGGCGCGTGGCGGTCGCCGTGGCGGCCAACTCGGCGTCGATCGCGCGCGAGCGCTCTTCGCCGGCCGTGGCCTCGTCGCGCAATTGCGACATGCGTCCGCGCAGCTCGCCCTGTTCGGCATCGAGCGCGGCGAGCCGTGCGCCGAGCTGGCGCCAGTCGGTCAAGCCGACGTGTGTGCGCAGCGATTGCAGCCGCTCGCTGTATTGCCGGTAGCGATGTGCCTTGGCGGCTTGCTTGCGGACGTGCCGCAACTGGTTTTCGACCTCCTCGACGATATCGGCCAGGCGCAGCAGATTCTGTTCGACGCGTTCGAGCCGCCGCAGCGATTCGAGCTTCTTGGCTTTGAAGCGGCTGATGCCGGCCGCTTCTTCGAAGATGACGCGGCGGTCGCGCGGCGACGACTGCAACAGAATGTCGACCTTGCCCTGCTCGATGACGCTGTACGCCTCGGTGGCGGCCCCCGTGCCCGAGAACAGCTCGCGGACGTCTTTCAGCCGGCAAGGCTGGCGATTGATGAGGTATTCCCCTTCGCCGCTGCGGTAGACGCGGCGGCCAATGTGCACCTCGGGAGTGTCGATGGGGAGCAGACCGTCGGAGTTGTCGAAGACGAGGGTCGTTTCGGCCGAGTTCAACGGCGGCCGCGAGCCCGAGCCGTTGAAGATGACGTCGACCATCTCCTTGCCGCGAAGGGTCTTGACGCTCTGCTCGCCGAGCACCCACTTGATGGCATCGACGACGTTCGACTTGCCCGAGCCGTTGGGGCCAACGATGGCCGTGATGCCGGAGGGAAACTCGAACCGAGTCTTGTCGGCGAAGCTCTTGAAGCCGACGAGTTCGAGCGCTTTGAGCATGGCAGCCGTGGCAGGAAGCGAAGGGTTGGCACGAGTCGGGCGCGTCGCGGCACGCCGGGTGGGAAATCTGCTGGCGCGCCAGCGCGAGCGAGTCTTCAGCGCCGCGCTTGCTCACGCGCGGGAAGAGATACCGTTTGTGGCCCAGGTCAAAATGTCCCGACCACGAAACGGCGGCCAATTCGCGGGGCTAGCCAGCACTGGCGCAGCCAGGGGCACCTCGAACTCGGCAAACGATCTC
The DNA here is from genome assembly GCA_050184475.1 of Pirellulales bacterium. GTDB lineage: Bacteria > Planctomycetota > Planctomycetia > Pirellulales > JAEUIK01 > JAIESQ01. The sequence continues at coordinate 134,554 of JBFXAH010000001.1, forward strand.
TCTACCCACGCGTGCCGCCCCGAGGGACCAGCGGGCCGCCGGTCGACGGCAATCCGGCCGGGCTCACAGGGCGACAGCTCAGCGTCGTTTTATTCTACTCGCCGAGCGGCTGGCTGGCTTGGCCCCCCGGGCCGTTTTGCGCTTGGCGCCCGTCGTTTTCGCACCGGTTTTGCTATCACGCGGCTTGGTGGCCGGTTGGGTCGATTCCGACGCACCGTTGCTCGGGGCATCGATCTCGTCGGCACGCTCGGGCACGTCGGACTTCGAGAGTTTGGTCGAGAACAACTCGGGGGTCGGGTTCGAGACCACGGGGTAGCTCGTCGCTGCTTCCTCGTCCTCGGCTTCGCCTTCGGCCCCGATTGGTGTCACGTCGTAGGCCCGGCCGGGCTGCGGCACGGCATCGACTTCGAGCCGGCCGGTGAGGGCCTTGTGGGCGCGGGCCTGCTGCAGGGCCTGCACGATGTCGGGGTAGGTCCCCCCCAACTCGACGATCGTGCGGATGACCTCGTCGAGATTCGCGCTGACGACGCGCTGCTGGTCGGGTTCGTGCGCCGCGAAGCGGCTGATCGTCACTTCGTCGTCGCTGTGGGCGTTGATCAAAATGCGGTTGCTGGCTTCGAGGACGACCGGGGTCTTGAGCCGTTGCCCCTTGCCGAACATCACCAGTTCGGGGCGATGGCTGCGGGTGACGTGAATCATCGGCGGACCGTCGACCGCCAGCACGTGGTAGCTGAAGTCGTCGCTGAGCGGATCGCTCTGCACGAGCGGATCGCGCGAATTCATGGCCCACAACGCGCGGAACGCGCCGTAACGCGTCTCGGCGCTGGGCAGGTCGAGCATCTCGACCAGGGCGTCGCGCGCCGAGAGGTTATCCATGGCGGCCAGGGCTGCCAGGGCATACACCCGGAAGGCGGGCTCGTCGCGGGCGGCCGCGGCCATCGCGGGCACGGCGCGCTCGTCGTCGAGATAGGCCAGGGCTTCGGCCGAATAGAAACGGACGAGCGAGTCTTCGGCCTCGAGCCCGACGAGCAGCGTTTCGATCCCCTCCTTGCCGATGGCTTCGAGCCGCAGGGCAGCCGCGTCGGCCGAGACCGGATCGAGGAGTTGCCGCTCGAGCAGTTTCAGCCGCGCCATCCGTTTCGGCGCCGTCTCGTACAGCGCCACCGAACGCAGCACTTGCACGTAGCGAGCGATATTGTCCTTGTAACGTGGATGGACGATCAGGTCGACGAACTCGTCGGTCTTGGGGGTCGCCACGCCCTGCTTGACTCCCTGTACGAACGTGTGGAACCGCTTGTTGATCGCCTGGCCGACGACGGTGCTGTTGCGGATCGAGCGATGCTCGGGGCGGAGCACGAGCCGCAAGGGGCGGTCTTTCAAGCAAATTCCGCCCCCCAGCACGCGGCCGCGCGTCTGCCGCGTGTGATCTTCGGACGATTTCTCGCCTTCGATCGGGTCGACCAGCACCGGCCCTTCGCCGAGGGCCAAGAGGTGCCCCGCATGGAGCTGCGAGGAGATCGCCATCATTTCGCGGAGGCGCGTCTGCATCAGGAAACCGTCGCGCAGGCTCGTGGTTTCGCTTTGTGATGGGATGCGCACCTCGAGGTCGAAGCGATCTCCCTTTTGAATGCCAGGACGCAAGAACCCCCGCACCAGCACCAATGACGTGTTGGGGGAGGCCAGGATCTGGTTCGGTTGCAGTACGCCGCGCTTCTGCATCTCGTCCAGCAATTCGCTGCGTTCGGCCGAGGGGGGTGGGTCGCTGCCCGAGGCCGGCAGCCCGGTGACCAGGGCGATGGCTTCGACGGCGACCGGCAGCATGCCGTCGGCTACGGCCAGATCGCCGACCAATTCGGTTTCGACGGCAGCCACCAAGAGCTCGTCGTCTTCAGGACTTTGCGACCTGAGCGACATGGCGCCGCACCCCCCGCTCAGCAGGGTGGCCACGATCAGCAGTGCGAAACGGCGTTCCATGCGACTTCAGGAGGCTTTCTTGCCAGACGGTAGTCGCCGGCCATGCTTTGGCCGACCAGGCCGCCCTCCGGGCGGCGCACAATTGCTAAACGAGACGGGAAATCCGCGGGGAAGAAAAGTTGCGGGGCGGACGATAGCCAGCCGCGTAACAAGGGTCAAGACACGTTTTTGGCCGCACGCGCGACTGGCCACCCCCGGGCCGACGTAGCTTTCGCGGCTTACCAAATTAGCACCAATCGAGGGGCTGAACCGGTTAGGGGCGCTATCGTTCCAAGATGCCGCTGTTAGACGACTAACGAAGAAGAATTTGGGGCGAATTCTGTTTTGTTAGACATTTTTCATCGCTAAAATCCAGAGGCTCACTTCCTGAGTAGATAGAGGGTGGGGGCCAGTCCTCTATCGGCGCTCGCGGTATCGATTCACTTCCGCGGTCGGGGCTTTTCGTGGGACCGCCGCAGCCTGGCAACAGGCTCGGGGCGATAGCGCGCTCGCACGCACCTTAGTCCTGATTGGCTGCTGCCAGCGTTGCCCGTATGGCCTCTTGGCTCCTCGATCGTTTGCGCGAGTTTGGCGATCAGCCGGCCATGATTGGGCACGGCGGGTCGAGCACCTATCGCGCGCTGGTGGCCGAAATCGAGCGCTGGCAAGCCGAGATCGCCGCCGAGCGCATTGCGCCGGGCGAATGCGTGGCGCTGGTCGGCGAATACTCTCCCTGCACGGCCAGCCTGGTCGTGGCACTGATTCTCAATCGCAACGTGCTGGTGCCATTGTCGAACGACTCGGCGGCCCGCCACGAGCGCTCGTTCGAGATCGCCCGCGTCGATGTCGTGCTGCGGGTGGCCGAGGATGGCAGCTACACCTGCGAGCGCCGCGCGCCGGCCGATCGACACGAGTTGATCGAGCGGCTGCGCGCCGCCGCAGAGCCGGGGCTGATTCTCTTCACCTCGGGCTCGACCGGCGAGAGCAAGGCCGCGCTGTTGAGCTTCGCCCGCTTGCTCGAGCGTTTCGAGAAGCGCCGCAAGGCGTTCCGCACGCTGATCTTCATGAAGCTCGATCACATCGGCGGCATCAACACCTTGTTCCACATCTTGTGCGATGGCGGCGCGCTGGTCTCGATCGCCGATCGCACGCCACGTGCCGTCTGCGAAGCGATCGCCGCGCACGGCGTGCAATTGCTGCCGACAACGCCCACCTTTCTTAACATGTTGCTCATCTCGGGCATCTATAAGGAATATGATCTGTCGTCGCTGGAGCTGATCAGCTATGGCACCGAGCCGATGCCCGAGAGCACGCTCAAGAGCCTGCATCGCACCTTCCCGGGCGTGAAATTGAAGCAGACGTATGGGCTGTCGGAACTGGGAATCCTGCAGACGCAGTCGCGCGACTCAAGCAGCCTGTGGGTGAAGGTCGGCGGCGAAGGGTACGAAACCAAAATCGTCGACGGCATTCTCTGGATTCGCGCCCGGGCCGCGATGCTCGGCTACCTGAACGCCCCGTCGCCGTTCGACGACGAGGGCTGGTTCAACACCGGCGACGCCGTCGACGTCGACGGCGAGTGGTTGCGCATCCGCGGCCGGCTCTCGGAAATCATCAACGTCGGCGGCGAGAAGGTTCACCCCGCCGAAGTCGAGAGTGTGTTGTTGCGGGTGGACAACATCCGCGAAGCCACGGTGTGGGGCAAACCGAACGCCGTGATGGGGCACGTCGTCGTAGCGACGGTGAGCTTGATCGACCCGGAAGATCGCTTCACGATGATGGATCGCGTGCTGGCTTACTGCCGCGACAAGCTCGAGCCATATAAAGTGCCGATGATGATCGAAGTCGACGACGGCGAGCACCACAACGCCCGCTTCAAGAAAATCCGCTCCATGGCCAAGACGCGTTCGGGAGGCGCCCGGTGACCGCAAGTGAATCTCGCCAGGTGGTGCTCGTGAGCGGCGGCAGCCGCGGGCTGGGGCTAGGGATCGTGCGCCGCGCGCTAGCCGATGGGCTGGCGGTCGCCACGTTCAGCCGCAGTGCGTCGCCCGCCATCGAAGACCTGCGGGCCAACGATCCCGAGGGAAAGCAGTTCTGGTGGGAAGCGGTCGACGGCGGCGATCCGGCGGCGCTCAAAAAGTTCGCCCTGGCGACCGCCAAGCGGTTCGGTTCGGTTGACGTGCTGGTCAACAACGCCGGCGTGGGGCTCGACGGCCTGCTGGCCCTGATGCGCACCGACGACATCCAGCGTGCCTTGTCGGTTAATTTGTCGGCGGCGATCTACCTCATCCAGACCTGCTCGAAGCTGATGCTCTCGCAGGGGCAAGGCAACATCATCAGCATTTCGTCGGTCAACGCGGTGCGCGGCCACAAAGGGGTGGCGGTATACAGCGCGACCAAGGCGGCCCTCGACGGCCTGACGCGCAGCCTGGCCAAAGAGCTCGGCCCCAGCGGCATCCGCGTCAACACCGTGGCGCCTGGTTACTTCGAAAGCGACATGGTCGGCGAGCTGACCGAGGAACAAAAAGCTCGCATCAAGCGGCGCACGCCGCTGGGGCGGTTGGCCGCGATCGACGACATCGTCGACGTCGTGGCCTTCATGATGAGCCGGCAGTCGCGGTTTATCACGGGCCAGACGATCGTGGTCGACGGCGGAATCACTTGTTAGCGAAGAGGCTCGGGGCGTAACGAAATCGGCAACTTTTTAGCGCTGGCCAGCGCACCCAGGCGAAGTACGGCTGGCAAAATGAGGGAAGTTCGTAATGCAGAACCCTGAGCAACTCGTGCAGTTTGTGGTGCGGCGGATCATCGAACAAAAGGGGGAGACCGCCCCGACGATCGAAAACCACCAGCGTTTGACGGCCGATCTGGGGCTCGAATCGCTCGATGTCGCCAAGGTCGTGGCGGTGCTCGAAGTCGAGCTCGAAGTCGATCCGTTCGCGCAGCTCGTGGCGATCACCGACGTGCGCACCGTCGGCGATTTGTGCGACGCCTACCGCCGCGCCCTGGCCGGCGAAACTCCGGCCGAGGCCGAACCGGCCCTCGATGCCAGCCGACAACGCGCGGCCGCCCGCCGCGGAGCGCCCGCCACGCAGGACGCCCAGAGCGAGGGCTAGCCTGGCATGCAGACCAGCGGCCCAACTTCAGCGGCCACGGGCGAACCGTCGGCCGGCGCGACGAACTTGCAGGGCGTGGCGATTGTCGGCATGGCCGGGCGGTTCCCCGGCGCGCGCTCGATCGCCGAGTTCTGGGATAACCTCTGTCATGGCGTCGAGTCGGTCCGCCGCTTCAGCGACGACGAACTGCGCGCCGCTGGCGTGGACGAAGCCACGCTCGCCGATCCGACCTACGTCAAGGCGAGCCCCGTGCTCGATGACGTCGAAGGCTTCGACGCCGCGCTGTTCGACTACACCCCGCGCGAAGCGCGCTTGATGGACCCGCAGCATCGGTTGTTTCTCGAAGCGGCCTGGGAGGCGCTCGAAGACGCCGGCTACGACCCGCTGCACACCGACGTGCCGGTCGGCGTTTATGGCGGCGCCGGCGGGCTGGTGAGCAGCTACGGATTCGCGCTGGCCCGCTGTCTCGACGAGGTCCACGGCGCTACCGGCAGCTTGCAACATATCGCCAACGACAAGGACTACCTGGCGACGCGCGTCAGCTTCAAGCTCAACTTGCGCGGGCCGAGCATGACCGTGCAGTCGGCGTGCTCGACTTCGCTGGTGGCCGTGCACGTTGCCTGCCAGAGTTTGCTCGCGCACGAGTGCGACGTGGCGCTGGCCGGCGGTTCGACGGTCCGCGTGCCGCACCAGGTGGGCTACTTCTTCGACGAAGGGGGGATCGTTTCGCCCGACGGGCATTGCCGCGCCTTCGACGCGGGGGCGCGCGGCACGCTTTTCGGCAGCGGCGCCGGCGTGGTGGCGCTGAAGCGCTTGAGCGACGCGGTGGCGGCCGGCGATCACATCTACGCGGTGATTCGCGCTTCGGCCGTGAACAACGACGGCGGCGCGAAGCTGAGCTTCACCTCGACCAGCGAGGCGGGCCAACTCGGCGCCATGGCCGAAGCGCTGGCCGTGGCCGATTGCGACCCGGCGACGATCGGCCTGGTCGAAGCGCACGGCACGGCGACCGCCATGGGGGATCCGGTCGAAGTCTCGGCCATGAGCAAGGCTTTCCGCGGCGGCACGTCGGAGACGGGCTTCTGCGCCCTGGGCTCGGTGAAGTCGAACATCGGGCATCTCGAAGCGGCCGCCGGCGTGGCCGGCTTGATCAAAGCGGCGCTTTCGGTCCACCACGGCAAGTTGCCGCCGACGTTGCACTTCGAGAAGTCGAATCCGCGGATCGATTTTCCGACGACGCCCTTCTACGCCAACGTCGCTCTGGCCGACTGGCCCCAGCGCCTGCAGCCGCGGCGGGCCGGGGTGAACTCGTTGGGGATCGGCGGCACCAACGCCTTCGTGGTCTTGGAGCAAGCGCCGGCGGCGACGGGACCGATGTCGAAGCTTGCGCCGCGCCAAGAGCAGGTCGTTTGTCTCTCGGCCCGGACGGCGCCGGCCTTGGGGCAGTTGGCCGCGCGCTATTCCGATTATCTCGATGCCCATCCCGATGCCTCGCTGGCCGACCTGGCTTTTACGGCCAACACCGGCCGCGCGCCGCTCGGGCAACGCGCGGCGCTGATCGTCACGTCGATCGACGAACTGCGGACGCGAGTGCGGGAACTGGCACGCTCGGCCGATTCCGAAGCAGCAGTCGAACTGTCCGACGTAATCCGCGGACAGGTGACGCGCGCCGCGCAGCCGAAGCTGGCCTGGCTGATTCCCGATCACTCCTCGACCCTGCTATCGATCGCGCCCCGGTTGTTCGAGACCGAGCCGGCGTTTCGCACGGCCGCCGACCGCGGACTGTTGCTGCTCGAAGCCGGAGTCAGCCGCCCCTTGAGCGACTGGCTCTCCGGGCGGGCGCCGTTGCCGGCCGATGCGGCGTCGACTGCTGCCCAACTACTGGCGACGTACGCCCTGGCTCAGTTGTGGCGCTCGTGGGGCGTGCAGCCGGCCGCCATCGTCGGCGCGGGGCGTGGCGAGTTGGCGGCAGCTTGCCTGGCCGGCGCGCTCGATCTGCGGACGAGTCTGCAGTTGGCCGCCGCACTCGACGCGGGGGACGACGCGTTTCGCGCGGCTGCCGCGCCGGCTGGCGAACCTCTGGCGCTCGGCAAATCGCAACCGCTGTGGCTCTCGGCCGTCAGTGGACGGCCGGGCCCCAAAGAAGCGCCGCTTGACGGCGATGATTGGCTCGCGCGACTGCGAACGCCGGCCGAACTGGCCCGCGCCGCGGAACCGCTCGCCAAGCTAGGAATCAACATCGCGCTGGTGTGCGGCGAAGCGCCGGGCGCTGGGGCCGACAACAGTTCGGCGCTGCGCTGGGTCGCCATCGCGCCGCCGCGGACGGCAAACGACGACGGTCCACGAGCGCTGGCCGCCGCCATGGCGCAGCTCTGGACGTTCGGCGTGCCGGTCGACTGGCGCGGTTACTATCGCGACCGCACGCGAAAGCGCATTTCGCTGCCGACCTATCCCTTTCAGCACGAGCGCTACTGGCTCGACCTGCCGGCCGACTCGTCCGCCGCGCGAAAAGCCAAAGCCTTGGCCGCGGCTTCACCGGCACCGGCGCTGGCCGCCGAAGTCGCCCCCGCGGCGGTCGCTGCTGACGCATCTTCGACCGACGCGAGCCCGCAAACGACGCTTATGGGCCGCCGCGTGCGGTCCCCTTTGGCGACATTGCAGTTCGAAGCCGAGTTGGGGGTCGCCACGCTGCCGTTGTTGGGGGATCACTGGGTCTACGACAAGGTGGTGATCCCCGGCGCGTGTCACTTGTCGCGGTTGATCGCCACGGCGCGGGCGCAGTTCGGTCCCGGCACGATCACTCTCTCCGACGTCCTCTTTCCGCAGGCGGTGGTCCTCGCGCCCGACGAAGTGCGCCCGATTCAGTTGTTGCTCGAACCGCAAAACGGCGGGCACGCGTTCAAGGTCGTGAGCTTCGATCGCGCGGCCGACGACGGTCGCGGGGCGTGGCGCGCACACGCTCAAGGAGAGGTTGCCGTCGGCGGTGCGGCACCTCCCTCGGCGACGTTGAATCGCGAGGCATTCGCGGCCGTCGAAGCAGCCGCCGGCGAGCGGCTTTCGCTCGAAGCGTTCTATCGACGCATGGCCGAGCGCGAGATTCATCTTGGGCCGCGCTTTCATTGGAACGAGCAGACTTCGTTCGGCGAGCTCGACGTCGTCAGCCGCATTCGCTTGCCGGCCGCCGATCAGGAGGGCTTCTTGTTGCACCCGGGGCTGATCGACGCCTGCTTCCAGATTCTGATCGCCAAGCTCGGCACGACCTATGTGCCGTTCAGTGTCGAGACGCTGCGCGTCAGCCCGGCCTGGGGCGTGCCGGTGTTTTGCCAGGCGCGATTTCGTGAGCAGGGGCGGCCCGGTCAGCCGGTGCTGGCGGCCGATCTTTGGTTGTATGACGACGCCGGGCGACCGATCGTCGAAATGCGCGGGCTGCGGCTCAAACAGGCGGCCCGCGATGCCTTGTTGCAGGCGGCTCCCGCGACTGGGGGAGTCGATCGCTGGCTGTATACGATCGCTTGGCGCGAGGCCGCGCTGCCCCCGGCGATGGCGACGGCGTCAACCCCGGCAGCCCGAACGACCTGGCTGTTGCTGGCCGACGATGCCCAGACGGCATCGGGCCTGGCGGGCGAGCTCGTGTCGTGTGGCCACTCGTGCATTCAAGCCCGCTGGAGCACATGCGCCCATCAAGCGGGCAACCGCGACGCTGCCGCGGCGGCGATTACACCCGAGCGTCTCGACGAGCTAGCCCGGCGCGTGCAAATGGCGGTCGAACAAGCGCGCGAAGCGGGGACACGGCTCGGCGTGATTGCCATGTTCGCTGGTGCTCGACCAGTCGCGGCGATCGACGCATCGCGCGACGGCGCGATTGACGGCGCGGCGCTGGCGCAAGCGAGTGTCGGCTGCTGTGCCCTGGCCACGCGGCTGGTGCAATCGCTGGCGCGTGCGGCGGGCGCGACGGCGACGCCGCTCTGGCTAATCTCGCGCGGCGCGCAGAGCATCGGCTCGGGCGACCGCGTTGACAACCTGGCGGCGTCGAGCTTGTGGGGACTGGGGCGCGTGATTGCCGCGGAACATCCTGAGCTCGCCTGCGTGCGGATCGATCTGGCGGCCGGCGACGACGCGACAGGAGACGAAGCGAAAACAGGCGAGGCGAAACGACTGGCCGCCGAGCTGTCGGCCGCGGATCGCGAAGACCAAATCGTCTACCGCGATGGTAAACGATACGTCGAACGCTTGACGCCACTGCGAGCGAGTGGCGGCGCCCGCGATCGCGCGACGGGCGCGAGCTCGGCGACGTCAACAACGCCCGCCGAGCCGGTGCAACTGACCATTCGCGAGCGGGGTACGCTCGGCAATTTGCAGCTCTTGCCGCGACCGCGCCGCGCGCCGGCCGCCGGAGAAGTCGAAATCGCGGTCCGCGCCGCGGGGCTCAACTTCCGTGACGTGCTGAATGCCCTCGGCCGCTATCCCGGCGATCCGGGCGATCCCGGTTTGGAATGCGCCGGCGTGGTGACGGCCGTGGGCCCAGGTGTGACCGAGCCAGCCGTCGGCGACGAAGTCGTGGCCACCGGCTTCGGCCTGTTCAGCACGTATGCGATCACCCGCGCGGCGCTGGCCGTGCGCAAACCGGCGGCGCTCAGCTTCGCCGACGCGGCGTCGGTGCCGGTGACGTTTCTGACCGCGCTGTACGGCTTGAAGCACCTGGCCGGTTTGTCGGCGGGCCAGCGCGTGCTGATCCCGGCGGCGGCCGGCGGGGTCGGCGTGGCAGCCGTGCAGATGGCGCTGGCCGCGGGGGCGGAGATTTTCGCCACGGCCGGCAGCGAAGAAAAACGCGACTATCTCCGGTCGCTTGGCGTCGCGCATGTGCTGCCGTCGCGGACGCTCGAGTTCGCCGACGAGGTGCGGCGACTGACCGACGGCGCCGGGGTCGACGTGGTTCTCAATTCGCTGGCCGGCGACTATATACCCAAGAGCCTGGAGTTGGTGCGCCCCGGCGGGCACTTCATCGAGATCGGCAAGACCGGCATCTGGACCACCGAGCAAGTCGCCGAGTTTCGCCCCGGCGTGCAGTACGCCACGATCGCGCTCGATCGGATGTTCGACGACGAGCCGGAGCTCGTCGGCCGACTGACGCGCGAGTTAATGGAATTGCTGGCCGCCGGCCGCTTGCAGCCGCCACCGCGGCGCGAGTTCCCGCTCGACGATGCCGTGGCCGGTTTCCGCTACATGGCCCAGGCCCGGCACATCGGCAAGGTGGTCCTCACGTTGCCGGCCATCGCCGAGTGCGACACGCCCGCCGCCGCCGCGCCTCAGGTGGCCGCGCGCAGCGGCGCCGTGCGAGCGGACGCCACGTATTTGATCACCGGCGGTTTGGGGGGGCTGGGTTTGCTGATCGCCGATTGGCTCGTCGAGCGCGGGGCTCGGCATCTCGTGCTCGTCGGGCGCCGCGCGCCCAGCGAATCGGCCGCGCAGCGCATCGCCGCCCTTCAGTCGCGCGGCGCCGAGGTCGAAGCGCGCCAAGTCGACGCGGCGAAATTCGACGACGTCGCCGTGCTTGTCGGCGAAATCAATCGTGGCTCGGCGCCGCTGGCTGGCGTCGTGCATGCTGCCGGCGTTTTGGACGACGGCGTGCTGGTCGGCCAAACCCCCGAGCGCTTCGCGCGGGTGTTCGAACCGAAGGTGGCCGGCGCCTGGAACCTGCACCGGGCGACGCTCGACGCGCCTCTCGACTCCTTCGTGTTGTTCTCGTCGCTGGCCTCGTGGTTGGGTTCGGCCGGACAAGGCAACTACGCGGCGGCCAACTCGTTGCTCGACACGCTGGCCGCCGATCGCCGCGCCCGAGGGCTTGCCGCCACTAGCATCGCCTGGGGACCGTGGGCCGAAGTCGGCATGGCCGCCGGGTTGGGCGAAGCCGGACGGCGACGCTTCGCCGCGGCGGGCATCGAGCTGATTTCGCCGGCCGCGGGATTGGAAGCGCTCGGCAAATTGCTCGAGCAGTCGGAGCCCGACGTGGCGGTGCTGCCGGTCGACTGGGCCAAGTATCTTGCCTCCAGTGCGGGGGCCGAACCGCCGATGCTGCGCGAACTGGCGGCCGCGAGCCGAGCCGCCTTGAGCCGGGCAGGCGCAGCACGCCGCGAGCGCGGCCTGGCAGCCGAGTCGCCGGACCCGGCAGCGGCGCGAGCCTCGGCGGCGGCAGCTTCTCCTGCGATGACGAAGGGCCGCGAGACCTGGCGCGCCGAGATCATGGCCGCGGCCACGCGCGTCTTGGGAACGGAAGCGAACAAGCAACTCGCCAGCGACGCGCCGCTGACCGAACAAGGGCTCGACTCGCTATTGGCGATCGAACTGGTCGGCGCGCTGCGCAAACTTTCAGGACGCAGCTTGCCTGCCGCGCTGGTCTTCGACTATCCGACGATCGACGCCCTGGCTGAGTTCTTGGCGGCCAGCGATCCTGGCGCGGCTTCGTCGCCGGCCGGGCAAGCAGCGGCGACTGCCACGCCGACTGGGCCACAGACAACGCTGGGCACGACGATCGCGGCGGCAACCGCGACGGCAACCGCGCCTGGCGGCGCGATCTCCCCCGCCGAGATGCGCGCCCTGGTGGCGCGCGAAACGTCGAAGGTGTTGGGCATCGACGCGGCATCGCTCGACGCCACGCGACCGCTGGTCGACATGGGGCTCGACTCTCTGCTGGCGATCGAACTGGTCGGGGCGCTGCGCTCCACCACGGGCCGCGGGTTGCCGGCGACCTTGGTCTTCGACTACCCGACGATCGATGCCTTGGCGGAACGGTTAACTCAGCTCGCCGCACAAGCTGGCGCGGCCGCGCCGTCGATCGGCATGCCCACCGCGGCGCCGCAAACCAGCGTGGCGACCAGCGCCGTGGGATCGGCCGAAAGCTTTGCCTCGAGCGCGGCGGCAACGGCTGTCGCCGAACGTCCTACGGCTACGGCCACCGTTCCACGGCCTGTCGACCGCGCCGCCTGGCAATTGCAGATCGCCGCCGAGGCGGGCAAGGTGCTCGGCGTCGACGGTCCGCAGGCGCTTGCGCCCGATCAGCCCCTCACCGAGCAGGGTCTCGACAGCTTGTTGGCGATCGAGCTGGTGGGCGCGCTGCGCAAGGCGACGGGGCGCGCGCTGCCGGCTACGCTGGTGTTCGATCATCCAACTTTGGAGGAGCTGGCGGACCACCTGGCCGAAGCGACTGCTGGCCCGGTATCCGACGGCGCCACGGCATCCGCCGGCGCCGCGACGACGCACAGCCCCGCGATCACCAACGGCGCAGCGGCATCGAGCGCATCGACGACCAATGGCGCGGCCCTCGGCCATCCGGCAGCGCAACCCGCCGCCGAAGTTGGTATCTCGCAGGCCGCTTCGCGCGGCGCGGCGAAACCAGCCGAGCCAGGGCGCTTCGACTTCGTGGTCGAAGATTTGCGCCCCTGGCACGCGGCCGAAATGCCCGAACTGCACATCAAGGCCTTCCCCGGCTACTTCTTGACGTTGATGGGGCCGGGATTCTTGCAGCGCTTTTACGCCGAATTCTGCTTGCACCCGTTCAGCTACGGCTGCGTAGCGCGGTCGACGCGCACCGGCAAGCTGGTGGCGGTCGCTACGGGGAGCGCCAACGTGCCGGCGCACTTCAAGCACTTCTACCGCAGCCATGCCCCTTACTTGGCGATGTGCCTGGCGACAAAGTCGGTGGTGAGCTCCGCGGCCCGCCGCGCGGTGCTCCAGCGCACCTCCCACGCGATGCACGCGCTGCGGATGCTGATCCCGGGGATGCGCCCGCCGGCGTCGACGGCCGCCGTTTCGGACAAGGACCCGCCGAATCAATGCCCCGTGCGATTCTTGTCGATGGGGATCGACCCCGAATGGCGCGCGACCAAAGCCTCGATCGAAACGACGCAACGATTCGAAGAGATCGTCCGCGCCGCAGGGCACAAGCGCTACGGCTGCTCGATCCTGGCGGACAACGAGCGGGCGATCGGCTTCTTCACCGGCATGGGTTTCGAGCTGACGTTCCGCTCGTCGAAGGGGTGCTGGTTCGAGAAGGATCTGTAGAGACAGTTTCAAAACTAGATTCGGGTGCCACTGCTGGCTTGTCCAGCAGTGAGAAGCTCGACGCAGCACCGATAGGCGCTTCTTGCAGCGGCGCCCGCGACGTCAATTCAATGAGGGATTTGAAACCGCTTCTAGAATCAGCGGCACGCAGCGCTGCACGATCATGAGGAGATCGTCGTGAAGGCACCGTCGCCGGGGCCTGCCGAGCCGCCGCCGCTCGCCCCCTGTTGCCCTGGCGTTTGTGAAGTAAACTGCCTGATATGCCCACCAAAGTCGGAAAACTGCGGCTTGCCTACGATCTGCGCAAGCAATACGGCACGTTCAACTTCAGTTACCGCGTGCTGCACGTGGCGGCGCGGCGCACGGGCGTGTTGAAGCGATTCTTTCCGGCCGATGGCTGGGACGCCGAGCCGTTGTCGAAGTATTGCCGGGCCGAGGTGCCGACCGAGCCGGCCGCCTACAAGGCGTTTCGCGAACAGGCGACGCGGCGGTTCTTCTTTCCGACTGGCGAACTCCCCGACGTGCCCAGCGAGTGGACCGCCGAGGCCGTGCCGCGGGCCGACGACATTCTCCGCGGCCGCTTTCAGTTCTTCTCGGCGATCGCCTACGACCTGGGCTTTCCGTTCGACTGGTTCTTGAATCCGATGAACGGCAGCCGGGCCGACGCGCGGCGCCACTGGTGCGATCGCAACGAGTTCGAAGCCGATCAAGGGGACATCAAGTTCATCTGGGAAGCCTCGCGGTTCGCCTGGGTCTATACGCTGGTGCGGGCGTATGCCCATTCGCGCGACGAGCGCTACGCCGAGGGGTTCTGGGAACTCGTCGATTCGTGGCGGCAGGCCAATCCGCCGAACATGGGGCCCAACTGGCAGTGCGGTCAGGAGTGCGCCTTCCGCGCGATGGCGATCTGCTTTGGCCTGTACGGCTTCTGGCGCTCGCCGGCCAGCACCCCCGAGCGCGTCGCCTGGCTGGCGGCTCTGCTGGCCGTGCACGCGCAGCGAATTCAAACCAACATCCGCTTCGCCCAGGTGCAGATGGGCAACCACGCGCTGAGCGAAGCGGTGGGGCTCTACACGATCGGCACGCTGTTTCCCGAATTCAAGAAAGCCGACAACTGGCGTCAGCATGGCCGCCACATCATCGATCTCGAAGCGCGGATGCACAGCTATCGCGACGGCTCGTACATCCAGCATTCGCTGAACTACCACCGGCTGATGCTCGACGACTATCGCTGGTCGTTGCGGCTGGCGGAGCTGAACGACGATCGGTTCGAGCCGCTGACCCGCGAAATCGTCGACCGGCACGGGCAATACGTCTATCAACTGCAGAACGAAGAGAATGGCCGCGTGCCGAACTACGGCCAGAACGACGGCTCGCTGATCATGCCGATCAACGGCTGCCCGTACCTCGACTATCGCCCCGTCGCCGAGGGGGTGCATTACCAGTTGCATCGCCGCCGGCTGTACGCGCGCGGACCGTGGGAGGAAGACCTCTACTGGATGTTTGGCGGCGAAGCGGCCCACGCGCCGCGCGACGAGCCGGCCCGCGTCAGCACGCGATACGACATCGGCGGCTATTACACGTTGCGCGGCCACGACACCTGGGGAATGATCCGCATCCACACGATCATTCACCATCCGCACCAGGCCGACATGCTGCATCTCGACGTCTGGTGGCGCGGCTTGAACGTGCTGCGCGACGCCGGCTCGTTTTCGTACAACGCGCCCGAGCCGTGGCGGCACTACTTTGTCGCCACGTCGTCGCACAACGCGATCGAGATCGGCGGCGAAAGCCAGATGATCCGCCCGCAACGCTTCAGTTGGACTTACCTCACGCGCTCGAGCCTGCACGAATATACGCCAGGCGTGGGGCCGAACGTCGACTACGTGCAGGGAGAGCACTACGGTTACCAGCGGCTGCCGAGCCGGGCCGTGCATCGCCGGGCCGTGTTGCGATTGGGGGAACAGTATTGGCTCGTGGTCGACGATGTCTTCGGACAGGGGCGCGAACAGGTGCGGCTCTGCTGGCAGTTGCTCGACGCGCCGTTTGAAGTCAACGAGCGGCGCCTGGTGCTCGATAGCGAGCAAGGGCCGATCGGTTGCGAGGTGCTCGCCTCGCCCGAGGCTTCGTTCGAAGTGGTCCGCGGCCAGGCCGGTCCGCCGGCGCGGGGCTGGCACTCGGTGCACTACGGCGAGCGGTTGCCGGCGCCGACCGTTTACGTTTCGACCAACGCCGAATTGCCGCAGCGCTTCGTCACGCTGGTCAGCCTGGGCTGCCTGGCCCGGCTCGAGCGGCACCAGCAAGATGCGAACCACCTGCGGATCGCCGGTGTCGACAACGGTGAGTCGTGGAACGTGCGGCTGGCCCCGCCAGCCCCCGGCTTGGGGCGAGTGGTCGAGCAGTTTCAGATCGAGCGGCAGGCGCCGGACCTGGCTCCGTCGCTCGGTCGCTGACTAACTGCGGTTGGCGACGAATCTCGCGTACGCAACTGGGGTCGCCACGTCGCGCGTCCAACGGGCACTGGCGGAGCCAGTGGCACCCGAAATCGGGCAAACGGCCCTACTAGCGGCCGATCGCCGGGCTTTGCCGGCGGGCGGGGGGTCGATAAAATGCCGGAGTTCGTCGCTGGCCCGCGAACCAGCCGACGGGGCGTAGCTCAGCCTGGCTAGAGCGCTGCGTTCGGGACGCAGAGGTCGCATGTTCAAATCATGTCGCCCCGACTAGTCCTGGTAAGGACTTAGAGTTTCTCGAAAACGACGGGCCGGCCGGCATACTCCTTGTTTACTCCCTGGAGTGCCGGCCGACCCACCGCATTGGTTGCTTCCGTGACACACGTGAAGGAGTAACCGATGCGCAAGATTTCGATTTCTGAGCCCTGGTTGCATCAGGCGAGTGGCTTCTGGTGCAAGAAAATTGCCGGGCAACTTCGCTACCTCGACCACGACTACCAAGTTGCCAAACGTAAGCTGGCGGCGCTGCTGCGTGAGCGGCAACGCGTTCAAGCCCGGGCGAATACTTGGCTCGACCGGTCGGTCGCTGAACTCTGCGACGAATTCCTTGACGACATCAAGGCACGACGAGCCCCGACGACCTATGACGGCTATCGCTATCGCCTGCTGCGGGCGCTGAGAGCAATGCCGCCTGCGCTTCGGGTTGGCGAGATTCGTCGATTCCATCTGGCGAAGATCGAACAGTCGCTGGTCAACAAATGCTCGCCGACGACAATCCGGGACACGATCGCGACCTTGCAATGTGCATTCGAGTGGGCGGTTCGGATTGATGTGCTCGATTCGAATCCGCTGCGGGGCTACGCCAAGCCGGCTGCTCGTAGTCGTAACCGAATCATCACGCGCGACGAATTTCAATCGCTCCTCAGGGCGACGGCGCGCAATCCGGCCTTTCGTCGATTTCTTATTGCACTGCGTCGGACCGGATGTCGACCCAAGGAATTGCGGACCCTTACGTGGTCGATGGTCGATCTGGAGCAAGGATTGTGGATCCTGCCTAAGCACAAGACGATCACCACGCAAAAGCATCCGCGTCCCAGAATCATCCCCTTGCCACCCTGCGTCCTGAAATTGTGCCGGTGGCTGGCGGCCCGGCGCGATGAACGATGCCATCACGTATTCCTGAATGCCATACAGCGGCCCTACTCGAAAGACCGCCTGGTCAAGATCATGGACAGGGTGCGAGACCGGGCCGGCATCGCAATCAAAGCTGATGAAAGAATCGTTCTCTATAGCACTCGTCATTCGTATGGCACCGAAGCGACTGGCAAAGTATCGGATATCGAATTGGCTGAGCTGATGGGGCATACGACTACCGCAACAACACGGAGATACATTCACCTCAACGCGGCGCGGCTGCGGGATATTCAGCGGCGGGCGGAACGTCCTGGGCCAGTTCAGGAAAATGCGTAAGTGGTGGGCGACCCGGAGAATTGCGATGCACTGATTTGGAAATTGCAGCAGCATTGGTCGGCACGAGAGCCCATTGCGCTTCAATTTCCAGCACCGAAGTCTGAGGTACCTTGATGGTTTCACCGAATCGACCAACCGAAGGAATGCGAAAAGCGCCGGGGACGGCACCGCTTTCGATCAAACGGCGAACTCTGGTTGGGCTGACCGACCAGCGTCGTGCGAGTTGACCGATCGTGAATGCTTGCGGGGTTCGCGGGCGGGCCATGTCAATTCTCATCGTATCGCTAGCTGTTCAACTCGGTGTGGACTTGAGAATTGCTAGTCGCTGCCAGTCGATGGTCCGCCAGATCGGCGCGCTTAACACTCGCTCGGGCGTTACATCCGCATAGGTCGCGAAGCGAAACAGTGGGGCGCCCGGCGTATCACGAATCGCGTCGATCGCGTGTGATAGTCGCTGTTCGGAACGAACGACGAACAACACACGAACCGTGTGCTGAATTGCCAAACCGGGCCAATGCATTGCGTACCGCCGCTCTCGCACCAGCCGCTGGAAGGGAGCGCTTTTCGCGGCGAGCCGGCGCTTGTTCTCCGTCGAGCGGTCGTACTCGATATACGCCAGAAACTCATGTGCGTTCGGTCCTGCTATGCGTAACCGGAACGCCGCATCTGCCCAGCAGACAAGCCTGCTCCCTGCGTCCTGGAATGACTCGTATAATAGGAACTTTTCATTGTTGCCCGCTGTGGGCTCGGCATCGGGAAGTGGATCGTGCTCGAAGCGCCACTCGGGCAAGTCGATTCCGGCTTGCCGGCAGGCGTCGTCAAACGCAAGCCGCGTGGCGACGACGCCCAGGCGGTGCGGCAGGGTGACGGGATTGAGGGCTTGCGGGCCGGCCGGCCGCACCGGCCGGCTGCCAGTCAGCTCGGCGAGCCAATCAGCGCCTGCTTCGGTGAGCCTCAGCACGGTCACGAGTTTTCCCGCGGCGGGCAGGCGTTCCTGCAATACGAGCCCATGTGCTACGAACCGCTTCATGCGTCGCCGGAACGACCGCTGGGCGCTCTCGTCGTTTGTGAATCCGCCAAAATGCCTCACCAAAAGCATCGGCGCGCTCATCACGCCCAACTCGCCGAGTTCGGCCAGCAGCTGCAGGTCGCGCGTCGTCAATGACAGTTGTTTGAGTGACATAGATCCTAGATTGCAAACGGGCTCTCGGCGTCGGGCTCATGGGCTGGCAGTTGCAAAGGTGCCGGCCGACGATCGGCGGTTCGCGTCCGTAGGTGATCGGCAAGTCGGACCAGAAATTGCCGACGATCGGCCAACACTTGCTGCGGCGTCGAGTATTCAGTCCGACCGGCCAGCATTTCCTCAAGTTCGTCGCGCTTTTTGCGACCATACTGCGGCGTCCAGCGAAACGGGTTCTTCGCGAGCGTGAATTGCACGACTCGGGCACCGCGGCCGTTGATGAATTCGACGGCCTGACCAATGCCCAGGCGGCTGGACTGCACCGCCCCTTTGGCGCGCAGTTCGTCCAGGGAATAGAACTGGATGCCCGTTACGACGGTCTTCGTGACGAGTCGCGGCACCAAGGTCTGGCGCTTGGTGCGGCTGCCACCGCAGCCCCGCGTTTGAGAGCTGTTGCTGGTCGCCGTGAGCGTGGTGCCGGTGCCCCGAGAGCGGCTGTCGGTATTGGCGGTCACCTCCTGCCGAGCGGCTCCGATCGCTTCGGCCACTTGGCGGATCGCTTCGCTGTGGCCGGCCGTGTCGGTGGTGGTATCGCTATTGGCTGTGGCATTGGACGAGCCAGTCGTGTCCGATTCCTGCCAGTTCTCGCTTTCGTCCTCCAAGAGCACTAAGTCGTGGCCCACCTGAAACTGCTGCTCCTGCGTTTGGACGTGCTTCACTACCTTGGGGTCGAGATCAGGTAGCGTCGTCACGTCACCGAAAAACTTCGCATCGACGGGATCGGCGTGGCGGAAGAAATAGTGGATGCGACACTGCCCAACCAGTGCCCGCAGCAACCGGTCGTCCGTGCGATCCTGAAAGAAGTGGGTACCTTGGTGGGCGCAAATGAAGCGGAGTTGGTACTTGCGTACGTGGCGCAGCGCCCGGATCAAGAGCCCGGCGCACGATTGAAAGTCGGGGAGCTCGTCGAGGATCACGAAGTAGGGCGCGCGCTCGTCGCGCGGCGTGTTGTAGGCGGCGAACAGCAGCTCGTGCAGGAACAAGTTCGCCAGCACGTGAACATCTTCGTCGCGCAGCAAGCCAGCTCGATCGAGATTCACGTGTACGATCGCCTGCTCGCGGCGCAAGCGGCTGAAATCCAACGGTCGGTCGCCGTCGACATTGCCCAACATGGCCCGCACGATCGGATTCTGCAGAAAGCCGATGAAGCGGTTCTTGGTACTGGCAATGGCCTCCTCGCGCTCCCGCGGCTTCATGTCGGCTAAGGCCGCCAGCTCCAATCGCTCCATCAGGCCCGGCGCGCCAGCGACGATGGCCCGGTACACGTCTGAAGTCACGTCGAAAAAACATTCCACGTCGGGTACCGTCAGGCCGCACTCGGCCAGCGTGTTTAGGTACACGTCGGAGATTTTGGCGAGCTGCGGCCGCCCGTTGATTCCCTGTTCCGACTCTCCCCAGGCGGCAAACAAGATGCTTCGGAAGTGGCTGACTTTCGCGGACCGTCGGGCGCGAAATCCGTGTTCGTCGCTGCGTGTCCAAGGAACGGCCAGCGGATTCACGGCCACCGTGCGGCGGGTATCGCTTGGCTTTACCTCCAATAGCCGGCGGCGGATGCGGTTGGGCATGGCGGTAATCAGCTCGGTGGCGTCAGACGTCCCGTCCCCATCGGGATCGATGTACAGGTAGCCGAAGCCGGCCCTAGCAATGGTTTCCATGATCCGTTTCAACAGTTCTGTCTTGCCGGTCCCGGAATCGCCGGAGATCTGGATGCCGGCCGCGCTCTCCGAAAAGAGCTGCCGAGCGTCTAGCGCGTCGTGTTGTCGTTTTTGTCGTTTGACGCCCATGTTGCGGTTTCGCCTAGGAAGGTGCAGACGCTTGTTCATTGAGTGCCAACAGGGCTTCGCGGAAGCGATGTTCTTCGGCTTCTAAAAGCTGCTCGCGCAGCTCAGCTTCCACGCCGGGGGTCTCTTGCAGCACCTGCACTCGTTGTTGGTGATCTTGTTCCAGAGTTGCCACAGACGACGCAAAGCTAGGCGATTCAGACGGCCGCCGTCGTTCGAGCTGTTGTTCCGCCTCCTGCCACAGATAATTCGCCTCAAAGCTCGCCAGGCCCAAAGCGGTCACGAGGTCTTCCAGCGACTGACGCAGGTCGGCCGCGTTGCCGCCAGCCCGCAATCGTGCGAGCAGGTGTGCCAAAAACCGCCCGCGAAAGCGCCGGAATTGGCGCTGCCGGAAGGCAATCGGCACGTCTTTGGCCAGAATCGCGAACGAGGCGGCCCGGCGAAAATCGGGCGCTTGCTCCAATTGCAAGAGCGCGGTTTGCATCAAGTGGTTGAGCCTGCGCAGCCGTCGTTGTGCGGCATACGCTTTGGCCCGCCGCAAATCTGCCTGCAGATTGGCGTCAGCGGCCGCCCGCTCGCGATGTTCGATTGTCGCCCGGTGGTCCTGGTAGCGACGCCGCACGTGCGCTCCGGCCGCATAGAGTCCGTACCCCAGCATGGCCAACACCAAGAGTTCCATTACCCGCCTCCCGCGAATGACGACCTATTTGAAGCGCAGCTTGATCCCGTAAGGGACTTCCTCAAAGCGGTGCCCCCGAAATTGCTCACAATCCGGACAGGGCAAGCGGCCGCCATCCGGGTCGCGCCGGACGATCGTGTTCCAGGCGAAAAACGTGTCGCTGTCGGTCGGTACTTCCAAGAGGTCGCGCACGACATCGCGGCCGCCCAGCACGAAATCGGGATCGATTTTGATCTGAATGAAGTTGCGATCGCCGAGCGCGTCGATCAGGCGGCCATAGCGGGTATCGCTGCCGCGCGTCAACAGACCGATCGCGAGTTGCGCCGCAATCGCGTCGGTCAGCCGCACGTCGAGGATCGTGGCGCCGTCGCTTGGCGGGTCCAGCTTGTCGCCCGTTGCCCTGGCGCGCTCGTGGGCCGCGTAGCGCTTGGGGCACAGGCAGCGGTAGCAGGCGTCGATCCCCGGATGCCAGAAGATGATTTCGCCGGCTACGCCCCCCGGATAGAGGCCGATCCAAATGGCGGCAATGCCGTGCTTCAGCGCAATCTGATTGCCCTTGGCTTGGGCGGCGAAACGATCAGTGGCCAGAATCAACAGATCGAGACCCGCAAACCGCTCCCCGATCTCGGCGTCCGACATCTGAATGATGTCGGCCGTCGACGTGGTGACAGCGATCTCCGGGTCGATCGCCGCGAGCATCCGCGCCGCTGCGTCGACCTTCAACCTGCCGACATCTGCCAGCACGAACCCCTGACGCGCGAGATTAACGGGCTCGACCCGGTCGGGGTCATAGAGCTCGAAGTGTGTAGCGCCACAGCGAGCCAGGTCGCACGCCAGATCGACGGCTGCGCCGACGCCGATGACGGCGATACGCTTCGATGGCAGGGATTCGGCAGCGACCGCTGCCAAGATTCTCGAGTGTTCCATGATTTCGTTCCTTTGATATGAGTCGAAGCACTATCACCGTGCTGGTCGGCCGACGCCTTACACCAGCACCAGCACGGCCGGCATCACTTCCGGCAGATCGGCCGTGGGACGCACGATATAGGGGTAGAGTTTTCCGCCGGAAAAAATCGGGAACAGAAGAATCCCGGCGGCGTGGTTGGCCGGACGGCGGAACAATGTCTGCAAGTACTCGAGGTCGCCCTGGCTGGGCTGGTCAATACCGGTGGGGTGGCTGTGGGCCAGCCCGACACATACCAGGTCACACAGCCGGTATTGCCTCAAGACCGGATTGAGGAACTCGGCGGCCAGCGTGAAGCTCACGCTCGTTCCCTGGCCGGCGGCGTCCAGGACAAAGTGAGTCGCCAACGGCTCGTCGTACGCCGGGCCCATCAGCACGCCGGCCGCCTCCGGTGGTCGCGATCCCAATTCGGCGAGGACTTTCAGATAAACGCCTTGCGACATCTTCATCAGTGGCAGCGGTTGCGCGCCGCTTGGATGATCGTTCTTCTCCCCAGAACGAGCCGCTCTGCTCGGTTGGGCAAAGCCGTTGCCGATTGACCGCTGATTTTTGTGTCTGCGCCTGGTCATCGCCGATCTCCCTTGCGCTACTGATAGTTGGTGTGAACAAAAATGGCCGGCAGCCGGCGGCCCCCCGACGCGCGGCTGCCGGACCGCTTTGCCGCTAGGCGTGGAGAGTTCCGTCGGAAATCTCTTCCACGCCATTGCGAACGATCATTGCGTTCATGGCTCGTTCTCCTGGTGGTGGGCGCTTACAGGTGGTCAGCCCCACGCGCGGCGGGAAGGCCCGGCACCGACGGCGTGCGGCTCGGGAGCTCGTGGGCCGATTGGAACGGCTCACACGTTGACCCTGGCAGGGCCGTTGGCAAACACGCCGCTACGGATGTATCGCGAGTAGCCGTCGATCCAGAACATGGCGATGGCCTTGGCCCGATCGAGCGTCCGCGGCTCCTTGCCGGCCGCCACGCAAATCTCGCCCGACGAGTACAAGTGACACGCCGTCACGTCCCCGCTATGCGGGTTGTACGGGTGTTCCAGACTGTAGATTTTGTACGTGCCGTTGGGCTGCGGGCGGTAGGCAATTGTGTACTGATCGCCGTAAGGCTGTTGTCGATAATTCTTCGTGATCGTAGACATTGGGATCGCTCCTTGAAGGTCAAACGGGATTCCGTAAATCGCACGCTCTAGTAGGGGATGTCGGCGGCCGTGCTCGGTTCGGTCGGAGGTGCGGTCGTCAGCTCGCGCTCGACCAAGTAAGCCAGCGCCAGCCGCAGCGCTTCGATCGCGGCTGGCAGAGTCGATAGATCAAAGTTGGTGCTGGTTTTCCAGTTCCCGGTGCCGTCGCGGAACCGGCGCTGCAACTGAACGGTATGCACGGTGCGTCCTTCCTGTTCGCCCTGGGCTTCACGCGCATTGGCGAACACCGACGCTGAGACCAATCCCAGCCGATAGGTGCGCATAGGGCGATTGCCGCTGGCCATCGCGTCACTCTCCTTTCACAAGAACAGTCGCCGACAATTGAGTTGCATCCAGAACTCGGCTTGCTGCCGCTCGTCGGCATCGCGGCTCGGCCGGTTTCTCAGTGGCGCACATTCGCGAGGTTTGCTCGCACGCCGTCGCTTCTTGAATAGGCATGTCTTCATGGACTGGCCTGCCCGCGTTCCTTGGCGGCGGCCTGGGTCGCGCGCTTGGCTTCTTGCTGCGATTGAAAGCGGACGAGATTGACGAAGTGGGTCGTCGAAACGGTCGCGGGTGGGCTGTTTGCATCGAGCGCGACCCGAAGGCACTCTCCTTTCTTGCCGCTGTATTCGCAGGTGCCTTCGGTGACGAAATCTGTGATCACGATTCGCATGGGAGAATCCTCATTCGGAAGTGGCGTCGGTCGGTCTCGGACGGAGGTTGTGGTAAGTGTGCTGTCGGCCCTAGCGTGCTCGCTCGTATAGTTGACCGCACTTCAAACACACGGATTGGCAGTCGGCAACAGCAACCCAAATCCGCATGCATGCGCACACCCACGGCTTGAGCTTGGAGCTGCCTTGGGCTGCCAGTCGCACCAAGCCTCGGGGTGGGAACTCCGGCGCGTTCACGCCGTATTGCGACAAGAGTTCCATAAGCGGACTGTGCGGCTCGTAGTCGGTATAGCCGCGGCGATCAACGCTGAGCCCGAATTCGCGAGCTTTCTCGCGGAACTCCTTGTTGTGGTAGTTGTGTTTGCCGGCTTTGCCATGCTCCTGTTGCCAGGCGTGCAGCAACTCGTGCAGCAGTGTTCCCAGAACTTGCCAGAAATCGCGATCCTCGAGATGTCGGCGGTTGATCGCGATCTCGCCCTTGAGGCCGAAACCGTTGTGACCCGGCCGAAAATGCCCAAGCCGGCGGCACCGCAACCAATCGACGCTCAAAGAAACTTCCGGGATTCGCAGGCGGAATTGCTCATTCATCCGTTCCGCCCAGACTTGTAGCTCTTGAACCAGCGGCCGGCAGTCCCATTCTTCGTGCGTTTGATGATTGGCGAGCACCCGATAGATCGATCGTCCGAAGAGCGGCTTTTTCGGGTTTAAACTGGAAAGCGCCGCCTCCTGATCGGGCGCTAGAGCGCCACCTTCGGCCTCCCAACGATTGAGTTCCAACTTGTCATAGGTGCCTGGCGACACGATGGTTACTCCTGGCACAATGCCTGACGCCCAGGTGCCAGTGTCGGCGTTTCGCCTCCGCCTGTCGGTGCTTTGAAAGCACAAATTGACAAGGACTGCTAAGCCGCGCTACCATCGGGAGCGCATGGAGGTCACCAAGGAGGAATTCTTCGCCGGCGTGGGGGGCCGGGCTGATCCTGAAGTAAAACAGCGGATCGCGGCTGCTCTCGAAGATTCACAAAGCAACGTGTCGCGTTGGCTCGCCCAAATGGAGGCCGCTGCCGAGCAACCGTTCGCAGTCGATTGGCCGGCATTGCACGAACTGGACGAACGAGCTCACCGGGCGCGTCGCGACACGTGACCGACCCGAACGAGGGGCGGGGAAAATGGCTGCGAACAACCCCGGTAGCGATGAACAGCCTGAACGGCGGGAACAGGCGCTGCGCAACAAATTTAAGCTTGGCCTTCGCAGGCTCTGCGCTAAGGAGTTTTGGAAGTTCATTCGCCAGACGGTCCAGACGACAATCCATGACGCCATCGCCAAGGAATTCGCACTCCAGCGCCCGGATGTCACCAAGGGGCTCAATAGCGGCGCGCTGAGTCTGGAAAACCTGCTGATCGTGCTCACCTGCCTCGACTGGCAATATGCCGACCTGCCGGCCTTGCCGAGCTACGACGAGCGCTGTCTGGCCGGTTATGCGGAAGCGGTGGCGTCCGTCCTTCCTCGCAAATCGACGGCCGAACGGGGGCCGCGCATCAACTTGACCGCGTTCATCACGGTGGCATCCTTGGTCAGTTATCGCCGCTTTCAGTTGCTCAGTTTCCAGGACCAACTCACCCCGGATGCCTGGCGGCAAGTCATCGCCGAGATTCGCCCGCGCGTCGTCCGCCGGCTCGGCAAAGCCGACGACGACACCAGCGTCCCCCAAACCGTGGAACAATTTCAACACCTCCATCAACGCTGGGGCGAGGCCGTCGCGCGCTCCCTCGTCGCGATTCCCAATCGCTGGACGGATCGACTGGAGTTGCCGACATGAATGACGAGCCCTTGACCGCAGAACACTTGTTCGCCTTCATCGGTGGACGAGCGGATTCCCATCTTCGGCAGCGGATCGCGGCCGAAATGAACGTCGAAGGCAGTTTTGTGCAACGTTGGTTCAGGCGGCTCGAATTGGCAGGCGCGCATCCCTTCGACATCGCGTGGGAGCGTCTGATCGACGATGCAGTGCCCGGCTTGGGCCATGCCGATCGCCGGCATTGGCTGCCTCAACTGATCGCCCAGGCCGTGGAGTCTGCCCGTGTCAATGACTTCGCGGCCGCGCTCGAATCGCAGCGACACGCGTACGAATTGGCCGCGCGTTTGCTCGGACCCGAGCACCGCGACACGTTAACCTACTTGAATGGCGTAGCTCGGCTTCACTACCGAGCGGGCAATTTCGCGGCAGCGCTCACGGACTACCAGCAGGCGCTCAACTTGCGCAGCCGCGTGATGGGCGATGCACATAGCGACACAGCAATTACGCTGGCTGGTCTGGGACGCGTCTATGAAGCGCTGGGTGACTATACCCAGGCCATTGAGTGCCATCGCCGTGCGCTCGCGATCTGCGTGGCCGAGTTCGGGCCCGACCATCCTGATACCGGTGTCAGCCTGACTGATCTGGGCTGTGCGCTACAAGCGACTGGACAAGCCAACGAAGCGCGCGGCTATTACGACCGGGCATTGGCCATCAATCGTGAATTCGATGGCGATGATTCGGTGAATGTCGCGATCGCGCTAGGTAATCTTGCCTCGACATTCGTCGCCTTGGGCGATTTCGAGGCGGCCCGCGAGCAGCACGAACACTCGCTGGCCATTTTAGAAACGCAGCAAGGTGAGTGGCACACGGATACCGCCTGGGCACTTGCCAACTTGGGCTCGACGCAGCTCGCGCTGCGGAACCTCAGCGCCGCCGCCGCCTGCTTGCAGCGAGCGCTACGGATCTTGGAGGCTAACCACCGGCAGCAGAGTTTGGAAGCGGCGTTTTGTTTGAACGATCTGGGCCTCGTCGAATTCTTATCGGGCGATCTCGACGCCGCCCGCCAGACACTCTCGCAAGCCCTAAACCTGTTTAACCGTGTCTGGAGCAGCACTCACCCAGCCGCCAAGGCGGCGCGACATAATTTGGCGCGGGTCGAGCAAGCGATTCAGGGCGCGATCGCCGCGCCCTCGCTCGACGAGCAGCTGGCCACGCTGCGAGAACTATTCGGGGGCGCAGCGACCCTGGCCGGGGTTCGGCAAGGCTTGGCAACCTGGTCCCTGCCGCTCGAAGGCCGTCTCGCCGCGCTGGACATTATGCTGGCCGCATGATCGCGGTCTATCAGCACATTCGCAACCGTAGTAGCTTTCTTCACCACCCCATTACCCGTTCAAGCAAAGGATGCGTCCGATGGCCGATCAGGCCCTCACCTGTTCCCAGTGTCATCAGCCATTCATCTTCTCGACCGGCGAGCAGGAGTTCTATCAAAGTAAAGGGTTGAAACCGCCAGCTCGCTGCAAGGCGTGTCGTTCAAACCGGCCTCAAACCGGTGGCACCGAAACCTCGGAAGCTCGTGGCGACAAACGCTAGCGGGGTGCGAGTTCGACTTGCTGCTCGACGCGATTAACACGTGTTTTGAGTGAAGCGATCTCGTCGGCGTTAGCACCAACAAGGTCATGGCGGATGGTCTCGACCGCCACGTCAAAATGACGCTTAACGCGTGCCTCACTCGCGCGGATTTTCTTGGGGATCTCTTGGTTGAAGTGCCGGTCATTCGCTCTTCGCTCGTGCCGAGCATTTCCATCAACAAACGGACGTCTTCTTTGGTGGCCGGTGCTGTGTCGTCCTTGGACATGCGAGGGCAGAGCAATGGATAAAAACTAGGAATGAAAGAAGTTCGCCCGCGAACCGAAGCTCTCGGGCGGTTAGCGAGCTAGCTCGCGTCGACTTTTGCGATCGCGGTTTTCGTGGCGCTAAGCAGCGACGTGTAGTGACCGATCAAATCGTCGGTCTCGTCGTCGGGCCGCCACTCGCGTTCTTCCTGCAAAAGCGACAGGCGCTCTCCGTGGGTAGCCCGAGCCATTTTCGCGACCTTGAGTAGATCAGGTGCTGCCACGATGAGCCGAGCAATCGCTACAGGACCGTACGGGAATGCGACCCTGACGCCGTTTGCGTCGGCAACGTAGAGGCAGTTGTCTGAAGGATCTTTGAACAAGTGCCATGACGCACTAGCCGTTGGTGTAGAAGCTTTGGTAGGCATAAGCGAAAAAAGTAAGCGAGTAAAAAGCTCGCCCGCGAACCGAAGTCCACGGGCGAGTTGCGGCAGCCTGCCGCTAAGCCGGTGATGAGGCGGTCGCCTCCGGAGAGACGCCGCTGAGGCACCTTTGCAGGGCCTCGATCGCCTGCGCGAGGTCGCCCGGCCGCAATGTGCCAGTGGACTTCCACTCGCCAGCGGGTGTACGGTACGACCGACGGAGCGATACGTTGCCGTCCGTGAAGACGGTTGCTCGTACCGAGCCGATCTGGAAGGTTTCCCGCACCGGGGAGCCTTCCTGGGCTGCGTCCTGTTTGGCCGGACGCGGGGCCTTGTCTGTGGCGGTGTTCGCCATAGGGGAAAGGGGTAGGAAGTAAAACTGCCAGTTAAGCCGTGTGGCTGTTCCAGCACGGCGCACTCAGCCCGCCGCAGCTCCGCAGTCAAGCGAGCAAGCGGAAGCCCGCCAGGGCGTGGCGATCCCGCAGGTTCGCAAGTGCGTAGCACGCCGCGAACCTCTTGCGCGGTCGCCCCGCGAGCGACCTTGACGGCGACAGGAGACCGGCGGGCTAAGATCACGCCGTCTGCGAGCAGCCAGTCAAAAATCCTTTTCAAGCGGAGCACAAAAAAATGCCGCCTCTGTCGGAGGACCGATCAGGGGCGGCGAGAAACGGTGCCCGAATCACTTGCCCGAGAGCAAGCGTCCCAAGAGGGACCGATCTTTAGGCTGATTCGCCGGAGTGATAAAGCCGATCGCCGTTTCCGGCGACTCGCGGAGGCGGCGAACCGCCTTCGCATAGGCTTCGTCTTTCGAGGCGGCCTCAATGAAATAGCTGTTCATGCGGACGTTGTAGAGCATGGCAAGTTGGGGAAGCGGATAAACGCTTCCCGCACAACACGGCCGCAGACCCGCAGGCAAGGTGGAGACCGCCAGGTACGACCTTGCCGAAGGGTCGGCCGTGTTACGATCTGGTGAAGCGTAGCTGCGACGGGTGGGCAAACAAAACAACACACACAAACACCAACAGGGGTGGGTGCGACTTCGCGGCCGCTGCCAAGCGGCCGTCGGCGGAGCCGAATCGTCCGCCGCAGGCCCAGCTCGGCGACGCCGGGGGTGCAGGGGGCGGAGCCCCTGCTATCTATCCTGGAACCGACCAGCAGCGTTGGTGAGTTGTGGTCACGAACGAATGTGAGTGGGAACCACCCCTGGATAGATAGCAGGGGGTCGAACGAGCAGGGCGAGTGAGAGCCCCCTGCACCCCGAAGTCGCGGTGGGGAAACAACCTACAACACACAACTCACAAAAACAGTCCTGTCCGCCCGGCGGACAGGCAACCGGACACCCTGCCGGACAAGCTATGTGCCGCAGTCGGCAGCTTCTTTGGGGCCCCGGCTTCGCTGCGGCCTGCCCCGGTTCCCGCCGGCCGCTATTCCGTATATGCAGAAGTGCATTCGCAGGCATCGGATTCAACACTTCTGATTGAGCGGCCTGCGGGCCTGCGCTCGCTTCCCAAACAAGCTGCCGTGGAATCGAGTCAGTTTCGCGACGAATAGAGCGGCGAAGTAATCGCGTAGAAGCACGGATCTCGGAGTGACGTCACATCTCAGCGACCCCAGGCCTTGCTGTGGATCTCTGAGCTGACGTTTTACTGGTAGAAGAAGCGCGCTGTTACAAAACATGGATGGTTGCTAGTCCCGCAGCCCAAAACTAGACTGATTGGTCGATCGGTTTGATCTTCTGAACACCGAAGAAACGAAGGTGCATTGCCCGAATAGGGCTCACTGACAATTTGATACGACGCGTAAGCGTTCGGTAACTGCTTCCCACTAAAACCGCCAACCTGGGCCGCAAGGCCCTTGAGTTTTGCAGAAGCAGTGCTTGGACCGCGCTCCCCGTACGGGAGCGTCGGGCTGGGTGCTGTTCTGCATGCCCCTTGGCGGGGGTAGTGGGAGCAGCTCGCGGTTTCGGCGCTCCTTTTTCTGTCAACGGGGAGGTTCCAGTGCGTGCTTTTCTTGCGTGCGTGTTCGCGCTGTTCTTGCGGACCGCTTCCGCTGCTCCGATCCTCGTGCCGTTCACGGTCGATACGAGTCAGAGCTTCGTCAAACTGTCGACGACGGCGGATGGGATTTACAAGCAACCCATAGGGAATGGGTTTCCCGCTTCGCTTTCTGGAACACTGAATGCGACGCTCAATCTGAGTTCGATCTATCCGATCGGAATCGAGATCAACCCGAGCGACATATCGAGCCAGAGTATTGCGCTCGGTGGCGTGCAACTTTTCGAATCGCCGAGCGACACGAAGTTCAGCCACCTTGTGGCCGTTACGCTCGGATTCGTTTCTACGGGCTACTCCCTGGTTCCGACGAATATCTATTTCGGAGGCGTGTTCGACAATTCCCAGATGGTCCTTCAGGACAGCAAGGTCTGGCCTGAGTTTACGTACATCGAAGACGAATCTGTCACTCAGTACCCATACAGCATGTTCGGTGGAACGCCCGTGGATGTGCCGTTCAAAGCGTCTATCACAGTCGAACCTTTCGGGCCGAACAACCTGTATACGATCACCCTTCCGCTGCACCAACAGATGGGATCAGATGTATCAGGAAGGATCGCAGTCACGGAACTGACCGGACAGATCGTAGCGACCGCTGTGCTTCCCGTCCCGCCGAATTATGCCGGCGAGCCCGACACGCGGCCGCTGGTGCCGGAGCCGAGCACGATGATTCCTATGGCGGTTGCCGTTGCCGCAGTTCTCATCGCTGGCGTTCGCAGGAAAGGCAGATCAAAAAAGCAGTTTAGAAATTGCTGCTAGCCGCGAAATCACGACTGAATGATCTTCTTCGTCGCGGAATCGTATTTTATCTGTCCGGTGAAAATGTCTCCGCGGGCTGGCCCATAGTTAGGGGCGTTCGTACCGGTCAGAACTTCTCCAAGTTGTTTCGCTTCCAGCAAGAAGTCGACATCCGGTTGCTCCTGAAGGTATTCAATCACATTTTCGGAGGTGCTGTAGTACCTGATTTTTGTACCGTCCCTCCTTTTGAGAAGGGCTTCTCTTACCTGAACGATGTCATTTCCGTCTTTGGCTAGAATCATTGCTGATTTCCCAAGCGTCTTGTCAGCCAGTCATTTCGGATACAATAAAAAACCGACCAGGCCCAACGTCCGACACAAATGGACCCTGGACCTGGCCGCCTACCCCGCACTGAGTTGACCCCCCTTACAACGGGGGATTTGGCTCAGTGCGGGTCGCTTTTTTCATATTCGTAGTCGATGCCTTCCATTGCCCCGACGCGGAATTCACGGGCGCGGCCGGTATGAGCCTTCTCGCCAACCTCGAACAGCAGGTTGTGCTTCTGCAGGCGCTTGACGGCGCCGCCGACCACAAGCTTCCGAGCTTTTAGGACCGTGCGAAGTTGCTCAATTGGCAAAAGCACCGGCTTTGGACCGTTGAGTCGTTGTAGGTGTACGGCGATCCCGAGAATCCGCTGGCAAAGCGGGTCTTGGATTTCTGAGTTCAGAGCCCGGATTGGTCGCTTATTCGCCAGTAAACTGGCGTAGCGCAACGGGTCGAGGCCAAAAGGAAACCGGGCGCGCTGCTCCGTCGCTTCCTCGGCCAAACTAAACTCGCCCGCGTCGTAACCGCGGCGTTCACAAATGATTTCCCGCAACGAACTTGCTGTGCTGACTAAATCGTCGACAAACTGCGGTTCTTCGCGCAACCGCCATTGCAGTCGCCATAGGTTCAGCGCGTCGCATCCCATCAAGAACTCTTGGCGCTCTTCGGAGTCAGCCAATTTCTTGTTGGCGACCTGGACGTCGCTGTCCATGAGAAGAACGTCCGCGAGGTCGTCGACTGAGTACGCGACGTAACTAGCCACGATCTCGAGCGGCTGCACCAACAAGCGGATTGATTGTGTTTGCGGCATTGCTTCCTCCGATTGGTGGAAGTATTCGGAGCGCACGCAAAAAAGCAAAAATTTCGTGCTGGACAGTCTGGTCTATCGTGTAGTGTCCTGTGTTATCGTGTAACGTCTTTAGAAATCCTGTGCGTCCTGTGGTTCCCGAGTCAATCGTCGTGGGGTATCTGTGGTTCCGGTCGCCGCGCGGCCGTCGTCAACGCATTCGTCGCAGTTACCCCAAGCTACCAATCGACCGCGCTGCACGAAACCAAGTGTCCAACGCGGGCGGCGTCGCGCAGCGCATACAGGATTGTTCGAACTAAACTTTCGCTGGTAACGTTCTCGCGAATGATCGCAGAGCGATTGACTTCGACCCACGACCTCGGCTCTCTCGCCGCCGCTCCACGTGTCCCGGTTCCAGCTTGGGGTGGAACGCTCGGTTGGGGAACGCTACTCGGCGTCCGCGATGATTGTGTGTCCTTTCCGAGAGCCGGAATCGGCCACCGCGGATCGGGAAGCGCGGTATTGGACGAGCTCATTGCTGCCGCGTCGAGCGTAGTACCGCGGATAGCCATCGGCCCGTATTAAGAATTGGTCTTCGTCCATCGGCATGGCCGCAAGATACCGGTCGCCAACGACGGCGTCACGACGAACCGATTGCAATCACGGTGGACGCGCACTCAAAAAAGCCCTCAATCAATTGACTGAGGGCAAAGGGCCATTTCGATTCCTCGGAAGCACGTCTTAGGCGAGCGACATTGCGGCTGCATCGCCGTAGGCCGCTTGATCGCCGGCGACAATCGCAGGTTCGGCCGCGACGGTCGGCGCAATCAAGCGCTGGAGCGCGATCGTTTGTGCCGCGGCGGCCTGGGGATTGCTCTGCTGTCGCTCCTTGAGCACGCCGGTGACGCTGTTCAGTAGCGACCAGCCTGTCCGTGGAACGAACGCTCCATATTCCGGCTGTCGCCAGGCGCGAATGCACTGCGGCAGCAGCCGCACCGACACGAGCCCGCGTTCGAAGCAGCGGAGCAAGAGCGCGTCGGCCTGGTCGTCGGATAGCTCCCACGATTGCAGCCGTTGTATGCGGTCTGCCGCTTGCGCCTGATAATCGGGCAGCGCCAAAACAGCCTGCGCAACCGCCTCTTGGAAACGGCTCTCGCCGAACCGCGTGTGTTTGCGCGCAATCACGATCTCCGAGGAGAACGCCAGATTGTCGCAGACGAACACGCGTTCTCCGACCGCAAAGCCAATCGGGAACGACTTGTCGATCGAATTGCGAATGCCGACCGTCAACGAGCAGTCGTCGGTGACCCGATTCCCCAAGGTCAGCGTCCCGAAGAAGCGCGTATCGCCGCGGCTCAACGCCAGTTCGGTGCGTTCGATGCCGAAGCCGGCGCCTGCGAGCGTCTCGCTCACGGCGGCCAAGACCGCGCTGTGTTTGAGAGGGAACCACGTGTCGGTTGGCGGGGGCGCCGCAACCCGATCGAGTTCCTCGCGTTCTACGAGTCGCGCGCCGCGATGCAACATTAGTTTGCCACTGGTCATGTCATGCTCCCATGGTGTGAAATAGCGAGCACTGGGCAAGGCGACGTGCCTTGCCAGCGCTGCCACACGCTAGGCGCAGCCGGCCGGAAGCGCAACCGGGAGCCGGCTGAACCGCCGCAAGCGGAATTCGACCGCAGCTGCTCGGACCGTCACCTTGGGCGTCGCAGGCGAAAGCTCGGCGCGGAAGGGTGATGTTTCCACCCATCGTTCGATTGGGATTGCCGGCTGGCCAGCGTGTTATGAAGAGCGGTCATGCGAATCAAACTCCAAGTCTACGAGCTCGAAAGCGATTGGCTCTTGATCGTGTTCCAAGGATCTAAGCCGCCCGTGGAGAAGCGGGCATTTTGGCTGAACCGGTCCCTGACCGATTGGCTCGGCGCACACCCAGGTCGCACCATAACCGGTACGCTGCTGGTGATGCACCATGGCGAACTGCTAGCGATTCATGTCTGGCTCGATGCGCCCGCCCGCGCGGCCGACCAACAGGTCCAATTGAAGGTGCGTCACTCGTTGCTCGGGAGCTTGCCGAAAGAACACTTGGAGGCGCTGCTTCAGGAGGCGTATCGGATTTTCTTCGAGCGATCCGAAGTCCCGGTGCTGACCGTCGTGAACCGCCGTGGGATTGCGGTGCTGATGGATCGGGCTGCTGAAGAAGCCCATGTGCTGCCGCTCGAAGAGTTGGGCATCGATGACACACCTAAGGAAGCGATTCGCCGCTGGCTGGCCGCCCCTACGAGCAAGTATTCTCTGATCGAGTCGGCGAAGCGCAGTGTGCGAGGATAATCCACTTCATCAGGCCGCCCGCTCGATACGAGGTGGCATCGCCACGGGCTGAACTCGCAATCCGCGTATCGCCTCGATGGCCTATCATTTCGGCGACGCGCTGGCATCGTCGTTAGCTGGGTCGACTGATTCGCTCTTGTAGACTGCCCAACCAAGCTTGATTTGCCGCGGGCCTGGCTCGCGTTCGATTCGCACCTCAGGAAATCTCTCGGGTAGAAGATCTTCCAGAATGAGTGATGGCCACTCCTTGTCGGTTTGAGCAGGCCTGCGACCCTTTTCGAGATCCGCTTTATTCAGAAGAAGAAACGGAATCTTCCCTGACAACTCGGTCTCAATTCGCTGCTGCACTGTGTCTGGATACACATCGACAAGCGCGGCGAGCACGACGATAGCTCCGCCACACTCAATAGCGATTGAGGCCAGCTTTAGGAACTGGCCCGTAACGGTGTCCCAAGACGTTGCGTCGTCGGGTGTACTCGTCAG
The DNA here is from genome assembly GCA_050184475.1 of Pirellulales bacterium. Lineage (GTDB taxonomy): Bacteria > Planctomycetota > Planctomycetia > Pirellulales > JAEUIK01 > JAIESQ01. The sequence goes on from JBFXAH010000001.1 coordinate 168,869, forward strand.
CTTCTTGCATTCTCCAAAGACAAGCTGACCATCGCAGCACGCCAAGAGGTCAATATCTCCCTTGCGATCAGCCCGGTTGAATTTAACACCGGGCAGCCAGAAGAAACCCTTGTCGGTCATATTTCGCAGGAACCGGCCGGTCAAGACGACGGTACCAAGCCCTTCATTGAGTGAGTGCCTGACCGACGGCTCGAGAGAGTAACCGACGTTGGTGAACTCCTTCATCCGGAGGTGGTTTCCGCAGTGAAGGCAACGTTGTGGGTTGCGGAGTTCAATCCGATCCATAAGCGACGACCTTCCGCATCGTGGACAGGGCCCTAGCTCCCATTTTCGCCTCAGCACAGACTTGTCTGCCCAGTGCTCGAGAAGTGCCTGAAGCGTCATCTCATCGGGAACTTGCCGGTGCGCGTAGCGCCGAAACCGCTTCATTCCAACTCGTTTGAGTCGATCAGACTCCTTCGCAAGCAACTTCTCGATTCTGTCGAGAAAGTGAGCGTCACCGAGTTTGCCGTTTCCGAGCTTGCCGATGCTCTTGATCTGTTTCGGTGTAAGCGCGTGCCCCTGTGCCAGCAGGATTGATTGGTGTTGGACGTCATCCAGGCGGGAACGTTCGACGCTTGAGCGTAATCGCCCCGAGCGGAGAATCTCAAGCACGGTTCCTGCCTGACCTGACATTGCGGTCGCGGCCAATTGCAAGCCGCCAAATCGTTTGATCGTAGGCAGATAGCTACTTCGCTTCTCGTCAGGCAGCATGTCGTACCCACGGTCGCGAAGTATCTCCTCCAGCACTTCGGCTGACGTAGGCACTTGGAAGTGGATAACTTCTCGATTTGAAGTACAGCGGATACTGACCGCATCAACTCCATCTCCAAAACGGGGAACAATGCTGTGGTCAATGGATGGTGGGCACGGCGCATTCAACAGCTCAGGTATGACAACCGACTCGGGAAGCTGCATGTCACGAATGGCCCTTCCCGTCTTGTTGTCTTTCAAGAGGTCGACAAACCAGCTCTCCGAGCTGCCGGCTAGGGAGAATGTCTGTGGGCTCGGCGGTACGATCGTAAGCCGCGCTCCCCGGAGCTCAACAGGCCAGGTCGTCGCATGATCATACGCTAGCACCTGGGGAAGACGGTTTCGTGGTGGCACGTAGTCGACGTATTGGATGCTTGACTCTCGCAGCGTCGCCTGCAGACGTCGGCGAATTGGCTCAATCGACTCGCGCGCGACGGATACGGACGTCATCACACAGTAGTTTGGTTCGTTGCCATCTTCTTGTATGAAGGCGAGCAGCCAAGCAGCTAATGCGCTTTGCAGCTCGTCTGACAAAGCCGTGGGTTCGGGGACGGGGATGATCCAGGCTGGGACTGACGTATCGGATGCCAGGCGGAGATTCCAGAATAAGCTAAGATCCGCAATCAAGTCTTTGACGACCACGATGGTTGGCGCCAGTGGCGGAGACAACACGTGATGCGACGCCAAGCCGAAGCTGCCCACATCAAGCCACGACTGCTTCCACCCCTCGACAAAATCCTTATGGTCGTTAACTAGATCGACTGCGCTTGGGATCTCACGGCCCTGTTGCTCGTCCCGGTACGTTTCCTTCAAGTTGTTAGGATGGAGACCGAACACGGCCGCATAGTACGGCAGCAGTTCCGACGAAGGATCCACAGAGACCATTTTGACGCGACGGGTGATCGCCGATGGTTTTGTTCTCCGCTCCACGTTAGCGATGATGGCCCGATCCGCATGGATTAGGTCGAGGTGGTCGGCCTCTCTCGCGTTTTCTGCGATTCGGCGATCTAAGCGGACGTATTGCCTTGACTGGCATGCCTTGTGGACGAATGGTTTCCAGACAGAGTCATCGAGGTTCAATCCGAAGACAAAGTCGGGACGATTGTTCTGCAGCCGATACTCCGTAAGTGGGTCGGTCCGATCTGCGGACACTGGCAAGATCGGGTTAAAGCGGCCCCCCCAAACCTGGCTGAGGAAGCGAACGGCCAGCAGGAACTCGGCGGGCGATGACGTGCTATTGAGCAGAATGGCGACTCGGGCGGGTCGAACTCGCAAACTCAGCAATCGCTGTCCCATGAACACTGATCTCCATTCGGCGGTTTATCAGGACAATTGACATGTCCGCTCCCGCCTCAGGGCGATTGATCGCACTAGGTCGAGACTGTTGGCGAGTGTCTGGTTTCCGATGCTGGACAGGAAGCAATTGAGCAGCGCTGTTCGGCGCAGGTCAACGCAGTGTCTCGTCGACGGAACGACTCAGATCGGTCAGCGGTTTTTGCTTCGAAAGTCTATTTTACAATTCACAAGGCGGCTGTGCGATGAGGTTCTTGACGGGCGTGCCAGCAACGAGACGCGCGGCCAGCGCAGTAGACCTGAAAGAAACCCCATACCTAGCGATATGGGGTTCTGGTTCCGAGTCGCCATCCGTCCTCAGAACGAAATGTCACGGCCATCGCCCTCGTCGTCGGCTTGCTCGCTGCCATCCTTGGGCAGCGGCGTCGTGTAGACGTACTCCTGGGCTTTTTGCAGCGCGAAGATCAAGGCGGGCAAATCGCCGGGGCGAAAGGAACCCGCATCGCGCCATTCACCGCTCTCTTTGTCGAGATAGCGGCGGGGAGTGATCGTAAGGGAACGAATCTCCCGCGGACCGTCGTCTGTGGTCACGGAATTCAACCAGATCGCCACGCCGATGCCTCCCGCGAAGGGACCGATCTTTTTTTCGGGTCGATGCTTCGTTTTCGACCGTGGAGTTTGCTTGGCCATAGCTGGCCTCCTTTCAACAAAGCGACAATGGGAATGAACGACTCTCGGACAATTCCCTACGGCTATTAGCGTCGCAGGGAGAGCGATCGTGGCAGACGAGCGTGCCTAGCGCAAGCACAACCGATCCGCGCAGCTGGTCAACCGACCGGAGAGATGGCCTGGTGAATCGTCTCCACCACCTGGGCCGGCGACATTTCGGATTTGCTGAACACGTCTCGCGCGCCCAGCGCCCGGGCACGGGCGATCTTTTCTTCCTGGCCCAGCGCGGTCAGCACATAGGCCGGCGTCTGCGCGTTGGGCGTCTGCGGTTTCTGCTCCAGCACCTCAAAGCCGTTCTTGATCGGCATCATCAAGTCCAACAGCACGCAATCGAACGGCTCGCGCGAAAGGCGCTCAATCCCTGCCTGGCCGTCAAAGCAGCCCACGGCCTCGAATCCAAGGCGCGTGAACTTGCGGACCAGCGACGGGTTGAGGTTGCGATCGTCCTCGATCACTAGAACCCGTTTCTTGGCCGGTGAGGTAGTAGCGGTTGGCATGGAGAAGTCGACGGGAGCGTAGCAGTGTTTATGCCGACACGGCAAGCGCCAGCGGCAGCTCGACAAAGAACGTCGTCCCCTTGCCTTCCTGGCTGGTGAACCCTAGCCGGCCTCCCTGTTGCTCAATGGCGCCCTTGGCGACATAGAGTCCAAACCCGTTGCCGTCGAGCTGCTGGACGTTGGATGCCCGGTAGAGTTTCTCAAAGATGTGCGGCTGATCGGCTGTGGGGATGCCGAGCCCGGTATCCGCCACTTCGACCAACAGCTTGCCGTCGCGAATCTCGGCGTCCAGATTTACCCGCCCCTCCGCAGGGGTGTACTTGATCGCGTTGGACAGTAGATTCTCGATGGTCATTCGCAGGAGCCGTGCGTCGAGAACGGCGGTCGGCAACTTGGGCGCCACGCCGTCGACGAAGCGGACCCCTTTGTGCTGGGCCAGTTCCTGGGCGTTGGCGATCAGCTCATCGAAGAATGTGTCGAGGTCGATCGCCTCCGGCTTCATCTTCATCCGCCCCAACTCGATTCGCGACACGTCCAAAAGCAACTGGGTCAACCCTGCCAGATTCTCCATCGTGGTGAGCATGTCGGCCACATGCGTGCGCTCCTCCTCGGACAGTTCGCCAAACTCCCCCTGCCGCATGTCGTCGAGGCTCCAGCGGACCGAGGCAATCGGACTGGCCAGCTGATGGCTGACGATGCTAATCAGCTCGTCCTTCTGGCGGTCGATCTCGCGCAAGACCGTCAGCTTGCTGCTCCAGATGCGAATGAGAAAGACAGTCAGTCCGATCAAGATCGCCAGCAGCGCGACCACGAACCCGACAAACTCCCGCAGGGTGATTGTCGTCTCGCGGACGTAGTTCGAGACATCGACATCGATGCCGACAAGGTAGTTGGCGTTGATCGGGCTGGTGGCCGACAAGTGCGTGCCCCACTGGTCGACCGACAGCTCGTCATCGACGTACGTTTCGCGGAACGCCACCTGCATGAAGCGGGGATACGCGGAGACATCATAGGCGTCCCCCGGCAGGCTCAAGGTCTCATCCTCCTCGATCCGGCCGTCGTGGTTGTAGTCCACCGGGTGGTCGGGATCGATGGCGTCGGCATCGGCCACGAACACGAGCGTGCGGGGATCGTCAGTACGCCGCTGGAGGTAAACGAAGCGGATATTGGGATTGGTGGCTTTGATCTTTAGCAGCCGGCCGACTACCTGTCCATAAACGGGCTGGCTCGTGTCGGCGTGCGAGGTGAGCTGATCCAGTTGTCGCGGATCGAATTGCTGTGCCGCCCCGCGAACGATCGAGATCAGGTGTTCGCGGATCGAGCGATCGAAGAAGTTTCTGGTGTTGACGTAGAGCGCGAGCGTGAGCGCCGTCGTGACCACGAGCGCCAAGCCCAACAGCGCCAGGCTCGATAGCGGCAGATCGCGCGATGGTGTGGCCGGCGGGCGCTCCATCTGGCGAGGAATGATAGGTCTACGCGCGGGCGATGTAAATCAGTTCTCTCGACTGGAGCGACAGTGGCGCGCCGGCGAAGCCTCCCTGGAGCTTCACCTGCTCGAATCCCGCTGCTCGCAAGATTCTGGCGAATTCGGCCGGGTAGTAATAGCGCAGCGTGATCGGCGCGACAAGCAGTTGCCTATGAGCGCGTCGTCGAAAGAAATTCCATTCCCGGCTCTCCTGGCCCAGCGGGTCGTACTCGATGTACGTTGCGACCGCGAAGTTCTGGCCGTGCCTCCGGCGATACAATTCCAACGGCTTAGAGGGCGGCGGATTCCAGAACGGTGAAAAGTTGTCGGTCACCAGTTGCCCGGTCGGTTTGAGCCAGCGGCGGCAGTTGCCGAGGGCCTGGGTTAGTGCGCTCTCAGCAAACTGTGTAAAGAACGAGTGCGGCGCCAGAATGCGATCGAAGCTGGCGACTTCGTAGAGCCCTCGATCCAAGACGCTCCCCTCGCGGAGGCGTGTCCGCAACCCGGGATGCCGTGTCTTGATTGCGGCGAGCATCGGCCGGCTGTAGTCGAGACCCATGAGCCGCGGATTCCTGGTGGCAATCTCGGCGAACACGCGACCGGTGCCTACGCCCAGATAGAGTACGGCGCCTGGCCTGGCATGGCGGCGGTAGAACGCCACATCGCCAACAGGGCCGGGGTAGGCCAGATCGTACAACTCGGGATGCTGATACAGCTTGACTCGAAGCGCCTGCTTCTTGAGCCGCAAGAACTCCGCTCGCAGCCGCTGCTGGCTCACCGTCGACATGCGCTAGGCGAGAGAAGCAGGGCAAGTCATCGGCTGAATAGCAAGAGCATCGCCAAAAACCCCAGCAGCCAGGAGAGCACCAATGGTATCGTCGGCACGCGGAACTCCAACATCGACGTCATGATCGGAATCAGCAGGTAGGTCGTCGACAACAGCACCGCGCCTGCCCGCACGTGCAGCACGTAAAAGTGGGTGTAGTCGGCCGCGAAGAATACGAGCGTTACCAGTCCAATCAGCAACCACTCTTGTGCTGAGGGGACATAGACTGCTCCCCGTTGGCCAGCCAAGAGCATGAGGCCCGACAGCAGCGTGATGCCCAGTCCCGACCAGAACGTCAGCACCAGCGGCGGCACGCGGGAAAGGTGTTGGTCGACGATCGCCGTTTCCAGGGCGTAGAACGTCGAGCATGCCAGACAAAGATAAGTAAGGACCTTGCGGGCCAGTATAAAGAGGGATGTGGGCCGGATTGTACGCCGATCCAGTGAAAAGTCGAATCAGGACAAGGCCGCTGCGCTCGTGTTCGCCTGTTTGCCAGGGCAAACCCGTTGCGCGAGGGACAACAATTGTTCTAGGCTGCCGGCGTTGCTGGTACTCAAGAACTGCCCTTTCTGCGGCGAAGCCATCCAGCGCGAAGCGGTCGATTGCCGCTATTGCGGCCACGACCGCCGGAAGTTCTGGTTGTTGCTGATTGGTTTCGCGGCACTGAGTATGTTGGCCGGCGTAGGCTACGTCGTGGCCTTGCCGGCGCTTCGTTGACGATCCGCGTGGGGGTTGTAAATGACGTCATTCGTCGGGCGGGTTGGCACGGCTCAAGTAGCTTCGCGTCAGCCAAGGGAGCACTTCCATTACCAGAGGCGTTGCTGTTGCTTCGAATCGCCCGAGTCGAGTTGAAGTTCGAACGGCTCTTCATTCGGTTCAGCTACCTGGGGAATCGCCGCGGCTTGTTCTCTCGCGCAGGACCCATACGCCTCGAAGATGCTGCGCTTAACTCCGTTGACTCGCGCCGACCAGTCGGCAGCCGCCGGATCAAGGGGCATGCTGGTGAGCTGGAACGGAGTGGGCGCTTCCTGGCGGCCGTTATTGAGCGCCCATTGAAACAGTTCGCGGATTTCGTCAATTGAGTCGCGCAGGGTGCCGATTTCTTCGCTGTTCTCGCGCATGACTTCGGTTGCATGCTCGATTTCGTCGCTGAGCCCGGCCAGTTGTTCCTCGACGAACGCGCGGATTTCTCCCAGGGCTGCCAGCAGTTGGTCGTCGCGCTGTTGCTTTTCCACGAATGGCAGCTTGCCTCAAGTGAACTTGCTTCGGCAATACCGGAGAGCCATCGGCCTGGTCATGCCAACGCGCCGGCGAGCTCACGTTCGACGCGCTTTAGTGGGCGCGCGTAGCGATGGCGGGACGTGCGGCGAATGATCTCCGGCGCCTGTTCGTCACCGCCACGCGCCAGGGGAGGCAGCGTGCGCATCGAGAAGGGCAGAGTCGGCACGCCCTCGATGAGGAGTTTCGTGAAGGCCTGGTACTTGGGCAGCGTGAGGAGGTCGGGGGGCTGCAGGTCGCCGCCGAGGTGCGCCGCCAACACCTCTGCGTCACGCTGGCTGCTTTGGAACACGACGGTCGTGCCGACATTGCCAAACACGGCAGCCTGCGTCAATTCATCGAGTTGCTCGATGAACTGCGTGGCGACGGTGAGCGCCAGACGATACTTGCGAGCCTCCGAAAAAATCGTGGCGAACGATCCGGTGGCAAAATTGCTGAACTCGTCGATGTACGCGAAGAAATCTGGCCGGTCGGCTTCCAACACGTCGGCTCGGCTGATGGCCGCCAACTGCAGGGCCGTGACGACGAGCGCGCCCAACAGCGCGCTGGCATCCTCGCCGATCCTGCCCTTGGCAAGGTTGACGATCAGAATCCGGCCATCGTCCATGACCTGCCGCAGATCGAGCGTACTGCGACTCTGGCCAACGACATGGCGGAGCAGCGGGCTACTGACAAAATGGCCGATCTTGTTGAGCACGGGTGAGATCGCTTCGCCGCGCAACCGGGCCGGCATCGCGGCGAACTCTTGTTCCCAAAAGCGCTTCACGGCCGGATCACGAATCTGTCGCACCACGGAGTTTCGGTAGCGCTCATCGGTCAAGAGCGGCAGCACCTGAACGAGCGACGCGCCGCGTACTTCCAGCAGCGCCAACAGCGCGTTGCGCAAGATGTGTTCCAGCCGCGGCCCCCACATCGAAGCATAGAGTTTTTTGAAGGCCGAGAGGACCGCGGAGGCCACCAAAGGACGCAGTGCCGGATTGGTGCAATCGAGCGGATTGAACGACAGCGGATACTCGGTGTCTGCCAAATCAAACAGCACGATGTCGTTGGTACGGTTGCGAGGAATCAATTCCACCAGCGACGCGGCCAGGTCGCCGTGCGGATCGACCAAGGCTACGCCGCGGCCAGCCCGGATGTCGGCCACGATCAAGTTTTGTAGGAGCGTGGATTTGCCGGTGCCGGTCTTACCGAAGATGGCCAGGTGCCTGCGGCGATCGTCAATCGCCAGCGTTACGTCATGGCGCTCGTCGCGGTATTGCGCCCGTCCTAGTTGCACACTATCCGGCGTTGTACCGCGCCGCCGCAATGCCTTCGGCGGTTCTAACTCGCGGGTCTCCACGCGCGCTACCGACGATCCCTGCACCGTCTGAGTTGGCGGGTGAAACAAGGTCGCCAATTCTTCGGTCGACAGCAGAAACAGCGGCCCGAGACGCTTATGCTTCGTCGGCCGGCCAGCCACGAAACACGCCGTGCGGGGCGAATTGAAGTGCCCGAGCGAACCCACCAATTCGGGTAGTCGCCGTGCCGCTTCCTTTTCCCGAGCCGTAGGAAAGGAAATTGAGACGGTCAGCCGCGCTTCGAACAAGTGCCGGCCGAGCTTGTCGGCCGCGGCCTGTAAATCCTCCTCGCGATCGTGCAGCCGCGAGGCGGACACGGTGAGCGGGTCGTGACGCACCTCGTCGCTAGGTCGTCGCGCCGGCCAGGAAATGATCGACGCGACCGCCCGTCGCCACCACTGGGGCGACATCGCAGCTCGGGCGTAAAAGTGCGCGAGTCGTGGCTTCGAACGAAAAAATGGATGATTCAAGCGATGCAAACAGCGTCGAGCTCGTGCCGGCCGCCGGTGACCCGCCGGACGCACCGTAAGCTCAATGCGGCCATGAAACCCTGCGCGGTCGAGCTGCGACAGTGTGGACAGGATGCCCATTAAGGGGTCGGCTGTCACACGATTCAGGGTGTCCTCAAATTGCGCGTAGCGACGGCAGGGAAATAGATCGGGCACGAGCGCCAAGTTTGCGGTAATCGTTTCTGAGTCTGGCTCTGGTTGCAACGCATCTGCGGGGAGGCAGTCGATCAGGGAGTCGGGATAGTTGGCGTAGAACTGCCCCACGACGACCGACTGGAGCTCAGCGGGCCCCGCGGCAAAAAGCCCGACATTGTCGGCGTCGTTCCCATAGATCAAGCGAAGCGCGAGTCGCGAGGAATTCGCTTGGTGCACAGCGGCAAAAGCTTGCTCCGCGTACTGTGGGCTTCGGTCATTGCTCGCCGGAGTGCGGAGTCGGAGTAGCACACGGCGAAGGATAGCAGAAGGAGTTGGTCGGCAATCAGGTCGGAGGCTGCCGTTCCGCATCACGGCATACAGTGAGCAAAGTGTTCTTGCAAATGGGGATTGTTACGAAGAATCGCCTCGACGTACAGAACTACTCGAGTTGCAGCCAGACAGTGATTATTGGGATGAAACGAGTGTGCGATGGCAGCAAGTTTGAGCGCTGGCGAATTGCTGCGTTCACGCAGTGTCCTCGGCCACGAGAATACGCCACCTCCGCTGACACCCGCCGGATGAGGCGCGGTTTGGCGGGATTGGTATCGATGGCTGAAGGTCTTCTTCCGACGGACTCTGACCACGACGTGCAGAGAACGATCGTAGCCGAGCTTTGCGTAGTCGTCGGCCGAAAGCGTGTGTCCAGTGAAGGTAGTCAAATCCGATTCCTGTGTGTTCGGCGAAGCCTTCGTTTTTCGCCAAGGAAAACCTGCGAACGTGAAGAAATCACCAGTCTCAAGATTGTCCGTCAATTGAAGGTTATCGACCGTCGCTGGTCGAAACGATGGATGCAGACGACTGCTTAGCTCTCTATCCAATCGGAAGTATGCCATGTCGATTTTGTCGGCGGCACGCATTGAATTGGCAAACGATGGGTTGTGAGAGAAGTGCCCGATGATTGCTGTGATGGCGTCGGACGCTGGCATAAGAAGCGTCCCCTTGTTTGATGCGTCGGTAACGTGCGCCGCCGTTAGGGCAAAGACTTCCTCGCCGATCGCCAACAACACGCCCGACCCGATCTGTTGACTCGGATCATCGTCATCTGGTGCCAAGAATATGGGAAAGACAGCCTTGAGCAGCGGTGATTCTGATAGCGTCTCTCCCATGTTTGGGGCAGCACAGTAACGGTCGAGCCACTGACGCACCAAGCCTGTGTCGAGTCCTCGATCTGCACATACCGCGGATAGCGTGCGGCCGTCGGCACATTCCCGGTCCACTTTTCTTAGAATCCTTTGGATTTCGCTGACTGTCGGTTCCTTGCCAGTCACACCAATTGCTCCATCTTATTTTGGAAGCTCGACCACGAAGTAGTCCGTCGGCGGTCGCGGGCAACCGACGAGTATAGCAACTTGAACACCCGCCCCGGCCCGCGTCGGAGGCCAAGGGCGGGTCTGCCGGCGCGTACTTGCTTGTGGCAACAGTCGCATCGTCCCAATCCGAATCGGCGCGTGGCGCGCCGCAAGGAGGGGCTCGTCGGACCCCTGCCAGGCACAATTCCACGCCGCCTCGACGAACGGAGAGGGGAGTGCAGCTCGATCACCGCCCTCGAACGCCGTCGCTCTGCGTCCGACAGGCCCGACAGCGTATCACGCAATTTTCGCTTTGTGCAAATTCGCGCGGCTGTCAACGCTCCCCGATCGATCCGTCGCGGCAGGCACGAGCGCTTGGCTGCGTCCACGATGATCGATGAACACCGGCGTCCTGACACTGGGAAAACTTGCAAGGTATCCATGTAGCGTCGTGCCGCAGAATAGCGTGCGCTCCTCGACGCGCTGCTTCTCGGCGCACGTAGCCAAGATGTTCGACAACCGCTCTTTACTTCCCTGTGCCGCAATGACCAAAACTCGAAACCGATCGTTGGCGAACTTGTCTTGGACGCCGCAATAAATGCGAGCTTTCCGCTGCCAACTGCGTGCTGCAACGTCAGAGCGCAGCCGTTCGCTCCCGCAGTCGATCTCGACAAAGAAGCGATAGGCATTCGCATCGGAAGCGACGAGCAAGAAGGTGGCGTCGGGGTAGAGCGATTGGCCGTCATGTTCCAGACGCAGCGTGTTTTCGCGATGGAATCCGGTCATGTTAATACCGCTAGCATGCGCTGCAACACGCGTATGGACCAGAAACTCAGCCAATGCCCGCGTGTGCGCATGCCGCGAAATCGCAATCTCTTCGAACTGCCCTGTGCCGGAGAGCGAAGCGTCAGCGCCGTAGAGCAGTTGAAACCCCGAGCGCGAGTGGACGTAGTAATTCTCGGGTTGGCCGGGGTAGAGTGCGGCATAACGGAACGTGCGAATTAGCTTGAGGGCCGTAAGAACTTGGGCCCGCTCCCGAACACTGCGAAGTGAACCAAACTTCTGATCCCACGCGGCGCTGAGCTTCAAGAGTTGTCGTGCCGTGAACGGGGACCAATCAAGCGCCTCCAGCAGATCATGGTCGCGGCGCGTGAGCAGGTGGGACAGTTTAGTTGGCATAAGGACCGGCCGCATGGTAGCGTCCGAGCGATTTCTTCGCCGTTAATCCCGCTTGCATGACCGAGCGAAAGAGTGCCTACATCGACATCCAGGCCCTGATGCCGCAAGTCTCGCTGGAACAAGCGGCGGCGTTCTACGGCGTCACGCTGCCGGAACTGAAGCGGATCGGTGAGGAAACGCGGCTGCGTTGTTTTTTGAACTGCGGTCGTAGCGAAGTAACTGGCGAACGAGCCTTGGCGATTCAGGCGGAAACCGCAACGAAGGTCTGGAAGTGTTTTCAGTATGGGTGTGGCAAAGGGGGCAACTTGGTCGGCCTGTGCGATCTCGTGAAGCCGGGCGAGAATGCCGGTGGCCGCCCGCGTGGCGAGCGCTTCAAGGAGATCGCACGCGATTTGGAAGCGATGGTGCTAGGCGTGTTACCGGACGCTGAATCGGCGTCGGTGCCGCTAGCCCCGAAGCGGGAATCTCGGCCGCCGGTAAACTCTCCGCTGATCGATTCGGAACAAGAGCGCATCAGAGCGCTCGTTGATTTGCCGAAAGAATTCGTCGTCGATCCGGCCCAGATGACTCCAGAGGCGGCAGCGTATTTTCGAGCGCGGCCGTTTTTCTCGCCCGATGTCTGCCGCGAATTCTCGATCGGCTATCTGCCGCAATCGAGTAAGTCGCTTCTGCGCGGAAAAATCGTCTATCCGTTTCATTCCGCCGCAGACGAGGTATTATGTTTCTTTGCACGCGATCCGCGGTTTGAAGAGCGGCTTCGCCGCTGGATCGCGGGTGGACGCGAAGGTCTAGAACCCACGAAGTACGTCATGCCTAAGAACTTCCATCGAGGGCTCGAACTGTGGGGCGAAAACATCGTCCGCAAGCGCTTTGCCAGCGCAAAGCCGCTTCCCTGTGGGCTGGTGGTCGTCGAAGGAGCAAATGACGCAGTGCGGATGCTCATGCTCGGGGCGCCCACCGTTGCCCTCTGCTCGAATACGATCACGCCGTACCAAGTCGAGCGCATCGTCGCACTGGCCGCCGATTGTGGGCAGACTCGGGTTGGGCTCATGCTTGATGCCGATGATGCCGGTGCGCAAGGAGTATTGCAGTCGTTTCCGCTGTTAGCACAGCGCCTCGATGTACGTCTTCTATGGTCGCGCACCAGCCACGACGGCCGCTTCGCGGATCGGCAGCCCGAATCGCTATCACACGAAGAATGGGCCGACGTCCTGTCGTCGCTGGGACAGCCGAGCTTGGACGCCGCCGCACATCTGGCCTAGCATGGCGGGTATGGAAGACCCGAAGTCTAGCCGCCGCGACCGTTACGTTGTCTCAGGCAACGTCGAGGCCGAATACGTCGATGCCGACGAGACGGTGCTCGTCAACAAGCTCGGCATCACCGAGTTGGCTGCACTTCAAGCCCGTGAAGAGGAAGCGCTCGTCGCTGCCTACGAAATTCTGTTCGGCGAAGTGACCAAGAAAACTCCGCTCACCTGCGATCTTTTGCGCCACATTCACGCGACGATCTTTGACAATCTCTACGGCTGGGCCGGGCGCTGGCGCACCGTCTGGATCCAGAAGCCCGGCGTGACCTGGCCGCCACCCGATTTTCTGGATCAGGCGATGACGGAGTACGAAGCCCAAGTTCTTACCGCGTACCCCGCATCCTCAGTCGCAGATGAGAAAGGCTTTGTGCAAGCACTGGCGGAAATCCAAGGCGAGTTTCTGGTGATTCACCCGTTCCGGGAGGGGAACGCCCGCACGATTAAGCTGGCCTGCGACCTACTGGCGGCGCAGACAGATCGACCCATCTTGCGCTATGAAGAAAGCGACGCCGGGCAGGCGGCCTACATTGAGGCGGCGAAAGCGGCCTTCAAGCGGAACTACGATCCGTTGGCGCGTCTGATTGCGGAAGCGCTTGAGCGGGGACGGCAAGCTCCGCCAACCGCCTAAGTAGCCGTGAGCGCATCTCCTGCGTAAAGCGCGGAAGTCCCTCGATCACGCTGTTTCGTTCCGCGGCATCGAGAATCCGCAGATGTCGCTCGCGCTCGTCGCGAAGCCAAGGACTTGTTTCCTTGAGTGGCGGGCCGTCACCGAAGTCGATGCTCATAGCATAAGTATACCACGCAAAAAGCTGCGACGGACAGTCGATTGTTCTGCGCCCGCGCTACCGTGCCGTGATCCATTGGGAGCCGTCCGCTGTCAGTTTGCGGCGGAGTCGTTTCGCGTCGGCGCGCCGCCTGCCGTGGGGAGGCGGGGCAGTGTGCACCAGGTCGGGGGGCCCTGGCGCGGCTCGACACGCCACCTATTCTCTTCGCTCGATTGTGCCGAAGTCACCTGATCGAATCGGAGCCCCCGACCCCCCAGCGCGAGCCGCCAATGTCCCGGTGACGGGCGGCGTGTCGAGTGATGGGGGGTCGGGGGCGCTTGCCGCTCCCCGACCGCAGTGCCTCTCAGAGGAGTTTCTGCGCTTCGTGGAGCCATCGCCCGGTCGGCCTCCGGCCGCCGGCGCTCCCGCCGTGTGGCCCGCCGATGGCGGCGGCGCTGCGGCGGCCCGCGTGGCGGAACCCTTTGACCTACGAATTGAGGTTCGGTCTCGTCGGTTGGCGGGTAGGCCGCGCGTCGAGCAAGGTCATCAACGTTCTTTCAAGCAGTCGCGGCGCAAGCCGCGCTGGCTATTTGTTTACAATAGATGACTTTGACTATGTATTTGGCGCACAAGGTTTGGTCGCGACGTGGTTTGCGAGGACTGGCCTGAACCAAGCCATTGTTCGGCATCGTGAAGCCCGGGGAACCGGCCGAAAGCGCGACGCCAATTCCACCTGTTTGCGACGCCAAGTCCACCTGAATGGTCGGAAGAAACGCGACGCCAATTCCACCATCGTTCCGCGAAACAGGTTGCAGTTAAGCGGCGCTATTACCATTGTCCGCTGAGCGTCCCTTGGTCCAGGTCGCTAAGTCCGGAAACGCAAAGCCCGCGCGCAGGTGTTGTTCGGCCTCTTCGATCGCCGCTTCGAGGGCTTCTTGTGCCGGCATCATGGCGGCATAGATTTCATGGAACTGCATCACCCGCGCGTCGTACTCCTGCTTGCCGACCTTCGTCTCGATGTAGTCGCGGAACGCTTGCCGATGGGCCTGCTCCCAGGCGCGGCGCTGTTCGTCGAGCGCGTCGGCCTCGCCAGCGAAGGCTTCGTCCGCCGTCAGGCGGTCGCGGCGGCGACGGAAGTCATGCCACCAGTCGGGGGGCGTTCGGCGGCCGTGGGACGCATGCTTCAAGTTGTCGACCAGGTATGCCTGCGGTGAACCGGTAAAAAACCGATCACCCTTGCTTTCCATCGCGGCGAGCGTGATGTCCGTCCAGACTTGAATCAGGTTCTTGCGATACGTTTTCAGAATCCAGCGGACCATCCGCTCGTTGAAACCGATCTGGCGGAGCGGCTCCGCGAGCGGGGATTCGGCAATGCGGGTCGGTTGAGAAGAGCTGGCGGGACGATCGAAGTACGATCCACGCTGAAGTTGGACGGCGTACGAGCCGGTGCCCTTCTTCTCGAAAAGCTCTGTGACCTTCGTTACCTCAATCGGCAACGCCACGACGCCGCGCTGCACCAGCCTCTCGATCGCTCGCGCGAGCTTAACTTTGAGGTCGCGCACGCTGACCTGCGGCGAGAATCCGAGCCCGTGGACGGCAAGGTGCCAGACGTCGAAGCGTGGCGAAATGGGCCTTCGCCAGAAGATCTTCGCGAGCAATAAGAAGAGCCGGCGCGCGGCCGGGTCGAGCGCGCGATACGTCGCTAGATCGAACGACAGCTTTCCCCCTTTGGCCTGGCAGTATTCGAAGAATAGGGGATCCCAGACAATTCTCCACGCCCGTGATGAGTTGTCTCGGGTCGGCAGATCGTACTTCAAAAGCCCAAAGGCCCGGTCGCGTTCTTCTTGCTTGATGGGATCGTAAAACCGCTCGCAAAAGTACGTCGTGCCCGCAAGCCGCCTGAGCACTTGGCGAAAGCGCGCGTAGTTTCGCCCCCCCTTGGGGCCGTTGAGGCAACCCAAGTGTTTTAAGCACCAGTGGGGCGTGGCCCAGAACTCGATACTCGCTTGCGGTTGGTCGAATGTGAGTGCCAATAGGCCCCACAGGTAGAACTCATCGGCTGCCGAAAGTCCCTGCTGTGCGACGATCCGCACGGAGATCCATTTGGCGTGGCGGTTTTGATCCGAGCGGAAGTAGCCGGTGTCATATACGAGGGGATTCTTGAGCGCAATCCGTTCGTCCAAAGGACACAGGGCATGCTCGACGAGGGAGAGCTGCGCAAGACCGTTTGCCCGCCGTCGCGTGATCGCACGGCCGGTCGCACGTTCATCGCGCGCCGACGACAGAGGAGGGGAGCGGAACATTGCCGGCCAGCATAGCAAAGCTCTTCGATCGCGCCGCGCGATCGGGCTTGACAGTCCTGGAAATCGCGTCGTGCACCGGTTGCAGGAGGATTCGCGAATGGAATTGCGCTTTGCGCCCGTCTCGGACACCATCATCGCGGTCCGAAGTTCTTTCTATCGAAGAAGGGGATCGCCATGAGAATCGTCGTCGAGCGCGGCCCGGTCAGCAGCTACGTGGTACAGGCTGACAATGGTGCGAACTTACTCGTTCAAGTGGATTGGGACATGCCGGGACTGGCCAGCGCCTTTGGCTGGGTAGCGTGCTTCTGCGGTGAAACGGATGGCACGGTCGACTGCCCGCATCGGAAAGCAAGGGAGATGATCTCCTCGGCACGTGAGTATCTGGATCAACACGTAGGCGAAAGCGCGGAAGACCCAGGCTACTTCGTTGACCAATGAGCGGCGCGAAAACTTCGGCCTGGCCCCGTCTCGAAGACGGGGCTCTTTTGAGGCAATCCGCCCGCAATTGAACCTCGTAGGCAGTGTGTATTCGTTGATTGGTGGTCGACTGCAATGCCGGGCATCGGCCTCGCCGAGCAGTCATTGGGCACGGAGGTCGATTTGGCTTCTGCAAGCCATGAAATGAGGGTCAATGTTGCACAACTTGTATTGTGCATGATTACAGGTATCGCTCCCCTCGCGCGAACACAACCCGTCATCCTGGTGTCGACGAAATGGCATCCTCTAGGGCTCGATGAGCTCCGATCGGCAACGCGTTACCGCGACTTGACGATGCTCCCCTATCGTTGCCCCATCATTCGTTTCTCGGAGAAACGAGTTGTCACGAAGCTATTCCTTACGGGTGTCAAGTACCTGTCTTTTGGCTTCCTTCAGGGCTGCGATGACATGATCGTCGCTGGACTGACCACGTTTGGTCTTCACCAGCACCATGCCATGATGCGTGTTGAAGCGGCGAGTGAGAGCTGGGGGCTGGTGCCTGGTAACGCCGACGCTCTTGAGCCGCTTGCTCTCGGCAAGTTCCTCGGTTTGCTGGGCCGTGAGTCGGCGTCTTTTGACTTCTGCGGCTACCTCACGTTGATCTTCCGGTTTTAATTGCGAGAGGCTGTATAGGTGCCGCTTGGTGAGCGACTTCGGCGCTAGCTGCGCTGCTGCCTGGACGACAGGATCGACGCGGCCCGCGATGGCCAGGTGTTTGCTGATCTCCCCTTTTCCCTTGCCAGTCAGCCGCACAAGGTCCTCGAGCGTGTACTGGTACGCCTCCTGCAGACCCGCGAGAGCTCGTCCGAGTTCGATCGGGTCGACATTTTCGCGCTGCCAGTTTTCTGAGATTTGGTGAAGCAGCACGCGGTCTTGGCCGGGCTCGCGCACGAGGCAGGGGATTTCAGAAAGCTTTGCCAGCAGTGCCGCGCGATATCGACGCTCGCCCGAAATGATGACGTATGTTTCGCTCTTTTCGTCGTAGCGTACGGCAATCGGTTGCAGAATTCCGACCTCGCGGATCGACTGCGCGAACTCTTCTAGAGACTGGGGATTGAACGACTTGCGCACCTGCGCTGGATCAGGGCGAATGCGGTCGATTGGAATGAGGAAGGCGCCCTTGAGGCGGCTCCGACCCAACTCGGGGCCGGTCGAGGCCGTCGCTTCATACGGTGACGCGGCGTCTCTGAGGAACGCTTTGTCGGCGGCGCTGCCGGCGGACGCCCGCGAACCTTTCGATCCGCCGGTCGATTTCATCGACGAGCCGGCGGGCAATTTCGGCCGCCTTGGAGCGAGGCCGGTGGAGGACGATCGGGAGGCGGTCACAGACGGATTGCTCGTAGTATGCCAGATCGGGCACCGGTTCGGGAAACACATCTTTGCCGAAGTGTTTTTGCAATCGCTCCAAATATGTCTGTTGGTACGCACGGGCGCGCTTAAAGCGGCTGACGAGATAGCCCAGAAGTTTGAGGTCGGGATTGTAGCGCCGGCGCACATCGGCAATCGCCGCATTGACCTGCGCGATCCCCTGCGCACCATAGTCGGCGGCTTCCATTGGCACGAGCGCAAAGTCGCTCGCGCAGAGTGCCGCATAACTCACGACCGACAACCGCGGTGGGCAATCGATCAGCACCAGGTCGTACTGTGTTCGCAAGTTCGCGAGAGGATCGGCTAAGGCCCGCTGGAGATCGGATTTTTCCCAGGCGGAACGGTCTGGCAAGTCGAAGCGCGCCAACCGCACAGTGGCCGGAATCAGGTCGATGTGGGCAAATGTTGTCCGCCTCACCAGCGCGGCGGCATCGGGCTCCGCGGCCGGATCAAACAGGGCCTCGATGCCCGGCTGGTCACCAAGCTCGCTGATAAAAGAGCCCGTCAGGTTGCCCTGCGCATCGCAGTCAATGACCAGCACGCGTTTCCCGCGCTCATTGTAGACGCCAGCGATCGTCCAGGCCGTGAACGTCTTGGCCACTCCCCCCTTGAGGTTGATAACCGTGATGACCGGGGCCGGGCGGACAGAAGAGATGGTCACGCGCGCATGGTATCATCGGCACGCGCTATCGGTCGAGCTAAGCTTGCGCGCGATGGCCGCCGAGCTAGACTGTGGCGTGACTTACTTGGTCAACCATGACTCTCGATGAACACCAACTCGACGAAGTAGGCGACCACAACGAAGACGAGTGCGAGGTTTGCATCGAACGCAACTGCATGGTCAAATGCTCGTGTCGATGCGGCGACTGCTGTAGCGGCCGGCTTCTGATCGAGGTCAGTTTGCGTGACGCCGAGCGCGAGCCTCGGATAGCGAAGGAAGAAGGTCCGGTCTATGAAGGTCTTTCGGGCGACCGCCAATTGATCGGTTACATTCTCAACGGCAAGGACGCGGCTTGCATTTTTTTGGATCGCCGGACAAAGCTATGCACGATCTACGAGACGCGGCCGCTGGTCTGCCGAGTATACAATTGCGATACCGACTATCTGCCGGTATGACGGCTTGGGAACTTACACTCGATCTAATGCAACAACGCCAACCTTCCAATCGACACCACAATTCAAGCTGGATTTCCTGTTGGCAGCGCGACGAGCCGGGCTGCCTCAGAGACGTGCGCCCCGTTTGACGGAGCGGTCATTGCCGCCTTCTGCTGCTGCAATTTCAGCCAGCGTGCGCGTCGGACCCAGTAGAAACGGACGGGTAGGAAGAGGTCGACCACTTCGTCCGAGATCAGCAATCCGCCCAGCACCGGCAGGGCCATCGGCGCGAGAATCTCTCCGCCGACACCCTTGGCAAACACCATTGGAAAAATGGCGATGATCGCCACGCCTTCGGTCAAGAGCTTGGGGCGTAGACGGTGCACGGCGCCTTCGATCACGGCTTGGCGCAGCTCGTCGAGCGACTTGATGTTTTCCAGGCCGCCACGCTTTTCGATCGCCTCGCGCAGATAGACCAGCATGATGATCCCCGTTTCGGTGGCCATGCCAAAACAAGCAATGAAGCCGACCCAGACTGCGACGCTAAAGTCCAGCGGCGGCGCGCTCCAGTCCCACGCCATGATCTTGGGAAACAGGCTCATGAAGAAAATGCCTCCGGCCAATGCCTCCGGCACAGCCATCATCATAAGGAGGGCATCCCATAGGTCGTTGTAGGTGAGATAGAGAATGATGAAGATCAGAATCATGACCGCCGGAAAGACCAGGCGCAAGGTTTTCGCCGCGCGCACCTGGTGCTCGAATTCGCCGCTCCATTGGAGATGCACACCTTCGGGCAAACTCACGCCTTGAGCCACAGCTCGCTGCGCCTCATCAACAAAGCCGACAATATCCCTACCACGGACATTGAGAGTCACGTAATTCAGCAAGCGGCCATTTTCGCTCTTGATCATGGCCGGACCCTCAACGATCTTGATGTCAGCTACCGCACTGAGCGGGATCTGGGCCGCGCCTTTGCCGGCGTGCAGTGGTCGGGCGATATGACCGGAGTCATCAAGTTCGCCATTGTCCTGCATCGCTGCGTTCGAGGAACCGGGAACACTCGGCATTCCACTTCCACCCATCGCGCTCGACGCCATGCCTCCGTTGGCGCTGACCAACAGCCGGCGAATGTTGTCTTCATCTTCACGTTGGGCGCGCGTATAGCGAATCCGCACGGGAATGCGATCTCGCTTCTCCACGGTGAACGTGACTGCCCGACCTCCGAGCGCAACTTCGATCTCATTCTGGATATCTTCGACCGAGATGCCGTATCGAGCAGCGCGCTCGCGATCGACGTCGATTTGCAAATAGCCCTTGCCCATAATCGGCGAGGCAATGGCGTCGCGGGCACCCGGGATAGGCTTCAGAATCGCCTCGACCTGCTTACAGACGCGATCGATCGTGTCGAGGTCTGGTCCGAATACCTTAACGCCGATGTCGGTGCGCACGCCGGTCGACAGCATTTCAATGCGATTGATAATCGGTTGCGTGAAGATATTGCTCCAGCCGGGCACTTGCAACACGCGACCCATCTCGTCATCGACAAGGTCACCCTTGGGGCCCGTCTGCCGCGGCCAAAAGAAAACGCTCTCCTTGAAGGGCTGCTCCAGTTCTTCTCGCAGCGCCGTAAACGGCTGAAACGCCTGCGTCTTCGGCGATTCATCGCGTTGATCCCTAACGGCGGCCTCGGCGAACTGCGTAGTTTCCTTTCCCAACTTGGCCTTCTGCGTCAATTGCTGTGCCTGAGCCGCCTTGGCCGCTTCTTGAAGTGCGTACCAGGTATATGCCTCGACCCCGCGGTCGAAGAGTTCCCAGTTGATGTGGTGGACCGCTTCGCGCCATTGTTCTTCGCGATAAGCCTCCAGTTTCGTAAGCAGTTGGCTGGCGAGGGTGTCTCGCTCATCCTGCAGCGATTCCTTGATGGCGGCAAACAGCGCACGAGCGACCGATTGGTGTAGTTCTAGAGCCTCGACCTCATTGTCGATAATTCCCTGATCCTTGAGCGAACGTACCACGGCCTGCGTCAGCTCCGTGACGTCCTCCAGGGCCGGGCTGCGCGACAGCCAATAGCCATATTCTGGCGAGAGCTTTTGAGTCAGCTGATCCACAAGTGCAGCCTCTGTCAGCTTGGCTGGCAATTTCAGGGCCTGCCCGGCGGCGGCATTGCCGACCGTCTCTGCGACCACATATCGCGTCAGAACATTCCGAAGCTTGTTCTCGACTTCATGAAAACGCACGAGCGCCAGGTCGCGCATCATTTCGTCGAACCGCTCTAGCGCCTTTTGGGTGATATCGTTGACCAGTGTCTGCCGATCGGCTTCGTTGACTGCCAGGGCGATGTACCCCCGCCGTTGCATTGCGGCCAGTACCTTCTCGGTTTGGCGCGCCGCATCGGTGTACTTGAGCACTCGTTTGGGCCAGAGTTCTCTCGGCCGGAAGTTGACGAACGTCTCAACCATGTCCAAGGGCGCGGGGTCCGTGGGTGTGTCTGCGCGACCAGCTTTGCCTACGACCGATTCAACTTCGGGAAATCCTCGCAGCAAGGCATCGCGGGCTTTCAGGTCGTCGGCCGATTGTGTGACGCTTGCCCGGGGCACCGTAACCGGCATGTCGAGCGTCGTGCCCTCGTCCAGGGCTGGCATAAAGGCGACGCCGATCTTGTTGAATCGATAAGCCCACAAGCCGATCAAGACGAGGCTAGCCAGCGTGATCGTGCGCCAGACGATGACCCGCTGGCTCCGAAAGCCGATGACGAACAGCGCCACGAGGGGCACCGTGACCAAAGCGATGAAGATGCACCACTTGACAATCCAGCCCGTCCACGGCCAATCGATCAATGACTGAAACAGACCGCCAAGCCATAATCCGACCCCGGCCAGCGCGATCGTTGCCGCCAGCAAAAGACACGTGACGACGAACAGGAGGATGCCGACTAGAAACGACCAGAACCCGTCGGCGTGCTTGCCTTTGGTAAAGATGACGGTCAGCGACGTGACGACCGCGAATACGATAAGAAAACACGTCTTCCAAGCGGTCTCGCTGGCTCCGAGACCGAATAACGCCTGCAGTGGAAACATGCCGACTGCCAAGACGAGCAGCGTCGCGAAACTCCACACCACCAGATTGCGTCTCGGCAATGCCCAGGTCAAAAGCGGTTTGTAGATATTGATGAAACTGCGAACGATGGGGTTCTCTTCCTCGCTCCGCAAATGACCTCGAATAAAAGTGGGAATCAGCGCAGGCACAACGGTGATCGAGATCAATGCCACGCCGATCATGGCGAAGCTCTTCGTGAAGGCCAGCGGATGAAAATACTTGCCCTCGCGGCCGCTAAGCATGAACACCGGAATAAACGATAGCAGCATGATCATGACCGAGAAGAAGATTGGCCGGCCAACCGTGCGGCAGGGGGTGACCACCAGGTCGCGGATGTCACCGGTTACTTTTCGGTCGCCAAAGTGCGATTTCAATTCGTGCGTGGCGTTCTCGGTCATCACAATCGCTTGATCGACCAAGATGCCGATTGAAATCGTGATGCCGGCCAGCGACATGATGTTCGCTTGAATGTCGATGATGCCAGTTTCGCGCAGCACCCACATCAAGAGGAATGAAAACAGCACCGACAACGGCAACGTCACGCAGATCACAAACACGCTACGGAAGTGGAACAGAATCAGGAGAATGGCAATTGAGGCGATCAGCATTTCATGCCACATCACCTCGGTCAGCGTGTGAATTGCCCCGTGGATCAACCGCGTGCGGTCATACGCGGCGACGATATGCACGCCGTTGGGCAGCCCGGGCTGCAGTTCCTGAATCTTCTGCTTGATGGCTTCAGTAACCGTCAGAGGGTTCTGACCATGCCGCATGAGCACGGCACCGCCAACGACCTCGTTGCCATCCTTTTCGTAGACGCTACGGCGGAACTGAACGCCAAGTTGCACCGTGGCGACATTCTTTACGTAGATGGGCGTGCCGTTAACTTCCTTGATCACAGTTTTTTCGATGTCGGACTTGTCCTTGATCCAGCCGACGCCACGAACGATGTACTCCGCATGGTTCTTCTGAATCACACCGCCGCCGGCGGGCATGTTGCTCTTGCCAACGGCCGAATAGAGTTCGCCAAGCGTCAAGCCATACGCGCGGAGATCTTCGGGGCGGACGTCAACCTGATACTCGAGCGGCATCCCCCCGACAATCGCGACGTCGGCGACACCTGGCGCGGCATTGATTTGCGGAGCAATGTAGAACTTATTCAGCGCCCAGAGCCGCGATAGCTCCATCGGTACGGCTGGGCTGGTTTCGACCGTGTACCAGAAAATCTGCCCGAGGGCCGTCGCATCCGGTGCCAAATAGGGCAATACGCCCGCCGGCAAGAACGTGTTAGCCTGGGCAAGCTTCTCAGTAACACGTTGTCGAGCGAAGTAGAAGTCGATGTCATCATTGAAGATGATCGTGATCATCGAAAAGTTGAATTCCGACGACGAACGCACGGCCTTCACACCGGCGAGTCCTTGCAGCTTTCTCGACAAGGGGTAAGTGACCTGATCCTCAATCTCGCGAGGGCTGCGTCCCATCCAGTCGGTGAAGACGATGACCTGGTTTTCGCTCAGATCCGGCGTGGCATCGACGGGCGTATTGAGCACTGCGTAAATACCGGCCACTGTCAGAGCCGCTGCCAGGATCAGGACTAGAAAGCGATTGCGAATCGAGAACTCGATAATTCGCTCGATCAGGCCATTGGGGCCAGCGGTCGGCTTGTTCTTGGGGAGCGCTGGTGTCGAAAGTTCGACGTCGATCATGGCGTTTTCTCCGCTGGCGCTGAACTCGATCCTTCGAGCCGCTCAATGGCCTGGAGTGTCTTTTTCGGATCGTCCAAGGCGCGCTTTGTACATCCTTCGCAACAAACGAAAACCGTCTGTCCTTGGACCGAGAGCTTGACAGGCGCCCCCATCGAACCGAGACGACTGTCGGTGATCACCACGCAGAACTGTTGCCGCTTCGCCGCTAGCCGATCCTCGGGGGAGAGTTCGGCGAGTGCCTTGGCAATCTCTGCTTCTTCCTTGCTCTCGCCGTCCGTCGGTGAGGCCTCTAGCTCTGCTGGAGAGGATTCTTCATGGGCTGCCCGCGCCAGCGTCTCCTGTGGATTCTCTAAGGCCTGCGCCTTACAACCCGCGCAGCACAGAAAAACGGGCTGGCCATCGATCTCCACCTTCACCGGTACCCCCATCGAACCCAGCAGGTTGTTCGTGAGCACAGGGCAATATCGCTGCGACTCGGCCAATTTTCGATCGGCATCCCGCAGCTTTGCCAACTCCGCCTTCGCTTTGGCGTCGGGATCGTCTGGCGTGGAGGGCCTCACGGTTGTCGCGCCAGTTGCGACCTTGGAACCGCCGCTCCCGCCAAAGTAGATGGAGCCAGCCGCCGGATTGAGTCTCGTTTCGGCGTCGACCAAGAACGACCCGGAGGTCACGATTTCTTCGCCGGGCAGGAGGCCCTTGAAGACGGGATAAAAGACAACATCTTCGGGGCCATTCATCTTTGGTCCCAAGGCCACCCTGACGCCTTCGAATACGCCCTGGCTCGCCTGACGATAAACGATTGTCTGATTCCCCGTATCGATGACCGCCGTTTCAGGTACAGCAAGGACGTGGTCGTTCTTCAGCACGGGCGCTGCATCAGATGCACCAACACTCGTCCTATTCAGGGCACTGACGTCTCTTGGCGGTACTCTCAAGGTGATGGTTGCCGTCATGCCTGGCCGCAGCTTATGACCGGGATTTGCGACCTCGAATCGCACTGCAACCGTGCGAGTATCCTGGTCCACGTGGGGATAGATGAAGGTCAACTTGCCCTCGAACTCCTCTCCGGGTAAGGCCCTCGTGATGGCAACGACCGAAATACTCTTATCGCCTCCCGTACTCAATTGCTTATGCAACTGTTCGAGCGGCAAAAACGCCAGATCATCCTCGTAGATCTGAGCAAGTATCCAAACTGTAGAGAGGTCGGCGATGTCGTAGAGGATCTCGCCTTCGTCGACGTATTGTCCTTCGCGCACATTCTTCTTGATGACATGCCCGCTAATCGGTGAGTAAATCGCGATATCGGTAGCGGCCTTGCCGCTGGCCAGCAGTTCATCAATCTGCTTAGCGTCGACACCCAATAGTTCCAACTTGGTGCGGGTGCTCTCAAGCAAGCTGGTGTTGCGATCGCCCCGCGAACTCAACAGATTTTGCACCGTGCTTAGGAGCTCCGGGCTATAAATCGATGCCAGCTTGTCGCCGGCATTGACCATTTGACCCGTCTCACTTACGAACAACTGGTCGATGCGGCCATCCACACGAGCTGCAACGATTCGCTGTCCACGCTCATTGAATTCGATATAGCCAACCGCCTGGATCTCTTTTGTCAGGGGCAGGTACTCGACCCGTGACGTATGAACGCCCGCTAGCACCACGCGATAGGGCGATAGCTGGACGCGATTGACAATTCCCGCCGGTAACGCCTCGACGGTCTGGTCTCCCTTCTTGCGTTTAGAGAGGGGCATAAAGCAGATCGGGCACTTCTCCTTCGGGTTGTCGCGAATCACCGTCGGGTGCATCGGACAAAAATACTCCGTGTCACTGCCGGCAGCGCTGGCCGCGCCGGTTGGACGAGTCCAGCGATCGTAATACTGGACGAGTCGATCCCATTGCGTAATGACGACCCCAATCGCGATGAGAACGGCCACAAACCGCAGGCGGGCGAGTTTGACGAGGATCAGAAAGTCGAACCACCACCAGAATTTTCGCCACCCGTGGAGGTGCGGCGGAGCCCTGAGGCCACCCTCGTCGTCGGGCAACCGTTGAAACTCATCGGGCTCCCCACTTGGTGTTAGGCCTTGGCGTAGCATTGAAGTTCCTTTTTCAAGTAGGTTGCCAATTGAGGTTCGGGTGTCTGCGACGGCCGAGATTGCTGTCCAATGGAACGACGTAAAGATCACAGCGATAACATAAAGACCCGATTCAAGGTCACGCTCGACTTGTCGTGCCCAGGACGGGGCAGCCGCGGCGCAAAGCCAGCTTTTTGGCGCTAACCCGCCAGCCGTGGCGCGGCTACCCCGTCGCAGGCACGCTCGGTCCATGAATGTGCCCGCGACTCACTATGGCTTGAGCGTCGCTTGCAGTCCGGCGGAAGCCAGCGCTGCCAACACCTGCTGAGTGGTTGCATCACCTTTTGGCGTGAATCGCACCGCGACGGTCTTTTGTTTGGTGCGGACTTGCACCTTGGCGATGCCGGGCACGCCCTGCAAGGCGTCGGTCGCCCTCTTGGCGTTTGTCTCGTCGGCGAGGCCCGCAACGTGCAGCGTGAGCAATCCGCTGTAGTGCATATCGCCACCCATCATGTGTGGGGTCGCGGCAATCAATTTGGCTAACTTCTGCGCCGATAGCTTTGACTCATCGAATTCGATTTGCGCCGACTTAGTGCGATAGTCCACGCGCGCCGAACGCACGCCCGCCGCGCGCTTTAGCGACCGTTCGACGGTGGAAGCACAGGGCGGACAGTGCAGCCCGTCGAGCGAATAAACTGCGGTGGTGGAAACGGTCTCCGGCTCCTCGGCCCAGGCCCGTGCGCCGCCGACGAGCAAAAGCATGGCAACTGCAAGTACAAATCTCGTTCGCAACAGAATCTCCTTTGAAAATTACGCCGCCGCCCGATCCAGGCCGCGATGGAGAACGGCCCGAACCGGGTCGGTCAGCGCTCGGTTACTATTTCGATTGACTCATCATCTAACTAGAAACCACGGATCTTGCGTCCCGCGTCAAATTGCGAGAAACCGCGGGAACGCCGCATCATCGACGACGAGCCGTACGAGCGCATCGAGGGTTCGTACGAGTAGCTGCGGTACGACCTCCGCGTGGGAGCGGCCGCAGTGGCCGGCACCTGCGGCCCTGGCTTCGTCGCCACTGGCGGCGAATCCGTCGCCCCTTGCACTGCATGGCCAGAGTCGCATGACTCCGACGTGACGACACATGTCGTACGGCAACCGCCACCGCAGGCTTGCGCCGATTGGTAGTCGAACAATCCGAGTGATGTGGTCACGACTGCAATTGCTAATAACTTCAACATGGCACTTCTCCTCTTCGAATCCGATTCATGCAAGATCAAGGCTTGCACGGATCGTCATCCCCCAAGACCGCGTCCTTCGCCGCCCGCGCGGGCTGATACACGAAAGCTCACGGATCGAAACAAGGCTTTGAATCGCGGATGTCCGCGACGACTAGTCGTGCTTCAGTTCGCACAATGCCCAGCGCAGCAAAACGAGTCACTTAGCGCCGGGGTGCAATCAACTCGCCAACAGAATGCCGCTCGGAACGAGCAGCGCGAGTCGAGAGAATCAGATCAATAGACAGCGAAACACCACGACGAGATCGGCGTCGGGGCCGCAATGCAAATGTCCCGTGTCAACGACGGAAGACAAATGGCGCGTCAATGGCTCGGCGGCCGCGGTACACATGACCCCGCAGAACACGTTGCTTATCACCGGCGCTTCGACCGAAGCGGCGATTACGCTCGGATCGACCGCCACGGGAACGCAGCACGACGTGCCGTGCTGGGGCTGCACGCCAGGCGACCCGCAGCACGCAGCCTGAGCGGCTTTGGGTACCGCGTTTTGAATTCGCGCAGCACCGTTCTGCCCAGCCTGATTACTGCCCGCACAATACCGACCGCAACAGCAGCATTGACCGGAGCTTGCGATTCCGCCGGAAACTGACTTCCCCCTACAACAAGGGCACTCGCAGGAAATTGGCCGCTCGCTTGCACTGCATTGACACCGCGGAGTAGGCACCCCGCTGAGCACCGCCAGAGGCAGCATCGCCCAGACGATTCCACTCTTCAGATGGGTGTGCAGCAGCGATCGCATCAACTGATCCACATACAAGTGGCCAACTTAGAAGCTACCCAGACTATCCGCATTAACATAGCCTGAGTCAATAGAGGCTCTGACCGTTAATTTGCTTCGGCGTACCCAGACCCGGTGAATGAGTGATTTGGCTGACGATCCCGTATTTGAGCGATATTGGCGCCCGATCTACTGAAAACGAATCAAGTTCCCGCTGCATGGCGCCGCGAGTAATCAGGAACGACCAGCCGACGTGAGAGGTCGGGGCGGATTTGTGGCCAGTAACGAGATTCCTGTGTCTCGGCTGCACGCGCGACCGATGCCATCGGTACGGACGACGGAAGTCGCACAGCCGTCGCCCCAATCGCTAACCCGCCAGCCCGCGCACGTGACGGAAGACAACGCACGGAGGCGTTATGTCGCCAATCCGCCGGGCATTGATTTGCGCACTGCTGGTCTTGGGCAACCGCTTCGCACGGCCGGTCCATGCCCAGCCGCCAACGCCGCACGAGTTGTCGGCCGGCCTGCGCGCCATCCAAACGCAGACAACTTCGATGGTGCAACCTGGGCGTGTTGTGCCGGCTGAACCGTTGCCGACGCCGGTTCCCTCAGCGCCATCGCGCGCGGGCGAGTCTCCTGAGCACCTGCCTGTCGTGGTCGAAGCTTTCTGCGAGGACGTGTTTGCGGGATATCGCGAGCTGCCTCTGCCAATGCTCGTAAACGTGGTCTTGGCACAACACCCCTCGGTGGCGTCAGCGATCGCGGCCTGGCGCGCGGCCGCGGCCCGGTATCCACAAGCCGTATCGTTCGCCGATCCGATGCTCGACACGATGATGGCGCCTGGCTCCCTGGGATCACCAAACGTCGACTTCGCCTGGGTCGTGCAGGGCCGGCAGACGATTCCGTGGTACGGCAAGCGACAACTGCGTGGCAACGTCGTTCAGCATGAAGCCCGCGCCGCGATGCAACAGGTCGGCGATGCTCGTCTGCAATTGGTGCAGATCACAAAACAAGCGTACTACGAATACTTTCTTGCCCATCGGCAGCTCGAATTGAATCGCGCCAATCGGTTGGCGCTTGGCACATTTCGCGCCAATGCCCTGGATCGCTACGAGGCGAATCTCGTTCCCCAACAAGACGTGCTGCAAGCCGATGTTGAGCTGGCCGACCTCGAGCGGGCACAGATCGAATTTGAACGTCTCGAACGGGTGGCCGCCGCACGGATCAATACGCTGCTGTTGCGCTATCCTGCGACGCCATTGCCACCACCGCCTGCTCGTTTATCATCGCCAGTCGGCCCGCCCGTCGCTGACGATCTATTGGGGATCGCACAGGCGAGCCGCCCCGACCTTGCAGCAGCCGTGAGCAAGCTTCGCGCGGAGCAGGCTGGCGTGTCGCTAGCACAGCGCGAATTCAGGCCCGACCTCGAACTGGTCGGCCGCTACGACACCTTCTGGCAGGGCACCGATCGTCCGTTACAAGGACAGGTGGGGCTGAACATGAACGTGCCGGTGCAAAGGGAACGCCGCCGCGCCGCCGTGCGCGAAGCCTCGGCGGGCGCCAGCCAGCAGCGTGCCGAAGTCGAGCTCTTGTCGGCGCAGATCCAGTATGAAGTGCAGGTCGCTTACGAGCGTGTCCGCCAGGCATTCCGCGAAGTGCAAGTGTTCGACCAGCGGATCATTCCTGCCGCGAACTCCAACGTCAATGCCGCCCAGGCTGCGTACATTACGGGCAAGGTCGACTTCCTCCGCCTCGTTCAGGCGCAGCGCGAGCGGATCGACCTCTTGAACGAGCAGGCTGCGGCCGTGGCTGCCTACTACGTTGGTCTCGCCGAATTGGAACGCGTGATCGGCGGTCCATTGCCGGCGTCAATGCCTCCGGGCGGACCGCCAGCTCCCACTCCGCGCTAACAGAACTGTCGCGCGATTCGGCGAAAGCGCGGGCATCAGGCGTACCAAACTCACGACATACAGGGAGGGCGCCGCGCGCAGAGCAAGCTAAGCGCACGGGCCCTCCCGTCGGTCGTCGGACAAATACTCGCCGAGCACACGTTAGGCACGTCCTCATACCGAGAGTACGTCCCCACTCGACGATTATTTCTCGGCGTTCGCTACTTCGCCGGCTTGGCTGACAACCGCTTGATGAGCTTCTCATGCTCGGCGATCGCCTTCTCTAGCGCGGCTTCGGCGTCGGTGCAGCACTTCATCGTGCCTTCGGCGTCGATCTCTTCGTGTTTGCACATTTCGGCCATTTCGGCGTGCGATTTCAGCGCCGCAGCCAAGAGCGCGTCGATCTTGTCGAGCGCCGCGATGGTCTCTTTGTCCGTACCGGCATGCTTGCGCGCTTCAGCGAAATGCTTTTTTGCCTTATTGATATTGTGTCCCAATCCCTCGGCCGTGTCCTGAGCCTCCGCGGGCGCTACGCGGCGGTTCTCACGGCGCGCCTCGGTCGAATAGGAACGATAGTCGCCCGCGTAGTCGCGGGCATGCCATAGCGAGCGGTAACCACCGCGGTGGCTATAACCGGAACTGCCGCGGATTTTCGACCCCGCGTCACGAATTGCCTGCGCATTCGCAGTGCTGGCGTGCACTGCGAGCACTACGACGGCAAGGACCAAGCTAAATCTGGTAACGACCTTCATCGGATGACCTTTCAAAACAAGTGTTGAGGCATGCGGGCGGCGAAATTGACTGGCCCAGCGGCGCCGGCACCGCACGTCGGTACCGGCCGTCCAATGTGTTAGATGCCGGCCGTCCTGGTTCCTTCGCAACCTCGATGCCAATGTGAGACCGTATGTCGCGTGGCCTGCGGCCGCCAGCGCACATATCCCCGGACAGTGTTATGCCATACGAGCTTAGGTCAGAACCGAGCCCGTAGTCGGCCCCCTCCGGAGTTGTAACACTTGGTGTGCGTTAACGCACACTTTCGAGCCGCTTTGCACACGCCGACGAGTGCGAATTCGCTCGTAGTTGTAGCCGAAAGCCTAGGCGCCCCTTACACTTGGCGCGGCATAGTTGTTGCTCAGATCAAGACGCGTTACTACTGTTTGCAATTGGAGTCGCGACTCAAAACCGGTCGCAACCGTTCGAAAGAATTTCTCATGGCACTGGGACCGGGAAGAAACTCGCTCGTCACCGCATCTAAGGTGGTAGATCGCGGTGCGGCCGAGTGCGCCAGCGAGTGCGACTCGTTGGAGCCAATCGTCCTGGCAAGTCAGCAGGGAGACGCGGAGGCTCAGCGCGAGCTGTACGAGCGCTGCCAACAGTCGGTCTACCGCCTCGTGGTACGGATGGTTGGAGTGGAGGCCGCGCCTGATGTAGCCCAGAACACGTTTCTTCAGACCTTTCGCTCGCTGCGGCGGTTTTCGGGACGATCGCAGTTTGAAACCTGGCTTTATCGGATAGCGGTAAATGAGTGTCTACAATTCCTGCGGCGGGCGCGGCGTGAGCCGTGCGAGAGATTGACGCACGAGCCAGAAGATCGATCGCCCGACAAGGTGGATCATCTCCAGCATCGGGAGCTGCTCGAGCGGGCGCTCGCGCACGTCGATCCCGATCTGCGGAGCGTGTTCCTGTTGCGCGAGACCGAGGGGCTCTCGTACCGTGAGTTGGCAGAAGCCTTGGGGATCCCCGAGGGAACGGTGGCGTCTCGACTGAATCGCGCTCGGACTGAACTGCAGCGGCTGCTCCGCGAACTCGGCTGGGAGCTCTAGATGAACTGCTCGGCGGTCCAGCACAACCTGTCGGCCTATCACGACAACGAGCTGTCGCCAGAACTGCGCGCCGCCGTCGAGGAGCACCTGCACATTTGTCACGACTGCTCCGCCAGGCTGGCGGCATTTCGTGAGATCTCGCGGGTCGCAGCCGACTTGAATGACCCCACTGCCCCTACTGGCATGTGGGAGGAGCTTCAGTCGAAGCTTCAACGCCAGGCACGGCAGGGCGAACTGTCTCGCCCGCGGACCTCCTCAAGTACGTTGATGCGTCGTCGTTTGGCGACCGCCGCGCTCGTGCTGCTGGCAATCTCGGCAGCACTGGGCATTTGGCGGTATCAGTCGAGCGAACAGCGACAGATGGGGGTGATTTTTGGTCACTTCCTCGACCAGTTCCCGCGCGACCCAATAGCAGCTCAGCGCGCCATAGTTACGAGGTACGACGGGCAGGCAGTGACTTTGGACGAAGCGACCAGAAAGCTCCGCTACCGGCCAGCGCTGCCGACAAGCGGAGACGCTTTGCGGTTGGAGAAGATGTACGTGCTGCGAATGCCTTGCTGCATCTGCGTGGAAACGATTTATAAGAATGCAAACGGCGAAATGTTGGCCGTCTTCGAGCACCACGATGAGGACCCCGGCTGGTTCTCAAACCGACCGACGATTCGCGCCCATTGCAGCGGCAAACCCACGAGCATCGTTCAGGTCGACAACCACCTCGCGGCCACGTGGAAACATCAGGATCGATACTTGACGGTCGTTGGGGCTCGCAACGTGGAGCAGGTGGCTTCACTAATCGCCGGGTTCCAGCGGCCGGAAACTCAATAGCGCTGCGAGGCGCCTTCCGCAGCAAGAGCGCCTCGAACGAGCGGAGCAACGGCGAGAACAGTCCACCGCAAACGCTTGTGTTTGGCGTCGACAGCAAGTAATCGCCTTCGATGTCTTCCGCCTGGAGCTAGCCAGAGGTATGCCATGAGTGATCTCCGAGAATTCTCACGACGGATCGGGGCCGAGTTTGCCGAGGCAGAGCGAACGAACCCGCCTGCATATGCGGCAGAGCAGATGGCCAAGTTCGAAGCGCGTCTCGCATGCTATGAGCAGCGAGCTCACCATTTCATCGACGGTGTTGTCCGACCTCGCGTCGAGAAAGTCGCGAGCTACTATCCCAATGCCAGCCTGGGCCGACGCAAAAAGGATCTTCGCTGCGAGCTATGGCTGGGTTACATGGAGCACTTTCCGGCCAATGCTCGCATCGAGTTCAACGTCTTCCATGATGACGACGTAACGTCGCTCGTATTCTCCTACGAATCGCACATTGTTCCGGCCTTCATCAAGTACGACAGGTTTGATCGATTGGTTGTGCCGCTCGACTTAGATGGAGACGATGGGGTGGCCGTGTGGGTCGAAAGCTGCCTGTTGAGGTTCGTGCGAGCCAGCCTTGCTGTGCGCCAGGGTGGTATCAAGGGCGAGGAAGTGCTGGTTGCCGATCCGGTGTGCGGGATGCGAGTCCCCAAATCCACAACGACCCCCCATTCTGAATATCTGGGACACCCTTATTTCTTCTGCGGCACAAACTGTCGAGACAGATTTGGCAAAGAGCCACTGCGGTACGTCGTGGTCACGACCGACTACTAGGTTAAGTGGGAAATCGTCAATGGATCTGAAATCTGCGCGAGCTGGCCTCCGGCCAAGCCCTCATGAACTGCCACGAATGAATTGCGAGCGTCACAACGTAGTCGACCGTACTCGACCGCCAGACCAGTTTGCCGTGACTGGGGCGACGACGACTAGCGACACCCTGGAGCGCGTCCGGCTGTTTCTCTCCGCAAACAGCATGCCTGCACTGCGCCGCCTTCAGGTCGATACCAATGGCGATGCGATCGAGTTGAGAGGGCAGGTGCCAACGTTTTACGAGAAACAAGTTGCAACCGAGTGCGCTCGCCGCGTCGCGGGTGTAATTCGTGTTGTCAACTTGATTGTCGTGTCCGCTCAAAGGTAGTCGTCTGAAAAGATTTGATTCGGATTCTCGTGATATCGGTCAGAGCATGCGACCATGAACTTGGCAATCACAATCGCTAACGATGCTCTGCCGGAAAACGCCCATGCCCAATCGCTCGACGATCTCTTGACATTGCTCGAGGTCGATCAGGAGCGTGGACTAACGGCTCACGAGGCGGCGCTGCGGCTCGAACGGTACGGCGCCAACCAACTCGCCGAAGCGCCGCCGGAGCCGGTGTGGCGAAAGCTAGTTGCCCAGTTTCAGGACTTGGTGATTTGGATTCTGATCGCCGCCGCTTTGGTCTCCGGCGCATTGGGAGAGTGGGTCGATGCTCTGGCCATTCTGGCGATCATCCTGCTGAACGGCGTCATCGGTTTCTGGCAGGAGGCGCGCGCCGAACAAGCACTGGCTGCCTTGCAGCGACTGTCGGCGCCAACCGCGCGCGCCGTGCGAGACGGCTTATTGACCTCAATCGCGGCGCGCGAGTTGGTACTGGGGGATGTGATCGAGCTCGAAGCCGGCGACAGCGTGCCCGCCGATGCCCGGCTGATCCGAGCGTTTGGACTGACCGTGCAAGAGTCGGCTCTGACTGGCGAATCGCTGCCAGTCGAAAAATCCTCCGCCGCGACTTTGGGCGAAGATACGCCATTAGGTGACCGGAGAAACATGGTCTATCTGGGCACCATCGTCGCCGCAGGGAAAGGGCGTGCGCTTGTCGCGGCCACCTCCGCGGCGACAGAGCTGGGTCGCATTGCCACACTCTTGGAGCGCCACGAACCAGAGCCGACGCCGCTCGAACGCCGACTGGCGAGCCTGGGCCGCGTGTTGATCGCAATCTGTTTAGTCGTTGTCGCCGTGGTCTTTGCGCTGCAGTGGTTGCGCGATGGCGATTTCGTTCAGGCTTTCTTGATCTCAGTGAGCCTGGCCGTGGCGGCCGTGCCCGAGGGATTACCTGCCGTCGTCACCATTACCTTGGCGTTGGGTCTGCAGCGAATGGTTCGTCGCAACGCGCTCGTCCGCAAACTGCCGAGCGTGGAGACGCTGGGTTCGGTGACCGTAATCTGCTCCGACAAAACGGGCACATTGACCCGAAATGAAATGACCGTCCGCGAGCTATTTGCAGGCGGACAGCAATTTCAGCTAACCGGCACTGGCTACACGCCTCGCGGCGATTTTCTCATTCAGCCGGCGGGCATTGGCGGTGGGGCCGTGGACCGCACGGACCTGAAGATCGATCCGTCGAGTGAACCGGACCTCGTGCAGGCCCTTGCCGTTGGAAGCTGGTGCAATAACGCCCAACTCGTGTTACGGGGCGATGGTGAGTCGGCCTGGCGGATCATTGGCGACCCCACAGAAGGAGCCCTGTTGGTGGCGGCGCGCAAAGCAGGGATCGAGGCCACCGGTCGCGACGCGGCTGTCGAATTTGAACTTCCGTTCGATTCCTCTCGGAAGGCCATGTCTGTTCTGGTACGCCAGAAGAATGACACGCGAGTGCTCTACACCAAAGGAGCGCCGGAGGTTGTGCTGGCAAAAAGCATCGCTGAACAGCGCGACGGCGCCATCGTGCCGCTGAACGAAGAGCGACGCGATGAGATTCTGAGAGCGAACGCGGAGATGGCGCAACGGGCCTTGCGAGTATTGGGGGTGGCATATCGCCGCGATCCGCCCGATCTAACGCCAACCGCCACCCTGGAATCCGAATTGGTCTTCGCGGGTCTGGTGGGCATGATGGACCCGCCTCGCGAAGAGGCGAAACTCGCCGTGGCTACCTGTCGCCAGGCGGGGATTCGTCCGGTCATGATTACTGGCGATCACCCTGCTACCGCGGTGGCCGTGGCGCGGGAAATGGGCTTGATGGGTCCGCACGATCGCGTGTTACCCGGTACGGAATTGGATCGCCTTTCCGATGCGCAATTGGCGGGCGAGGTCGAACAGATCGCCGTCTACGCCCGTGCTACTGCGGAGCACAAACTGCGGATCGTTCGCGCCTGGAAGTCGCGTGGACAAGTTGTGGCGATGACTGGCGACGGTGTGAACGACGCGCCGGCGATCCAGGCTGCGGATATCGGGATCGCCATGGGCATCACCGGCACCGACGTTACCAAAGAAGCGTCGGACATGGTGCTGACTGACGATAATTTTGCCTCGATCGTCAGTGCGGTCGAAGAGGGACGCGGCATCTTCGATAACATTCAGAAGGTGTTGCAGTTCTTGCTATCGTGCAATTTCGGCGAGATTCTCCTGATGTTTGTCGCCAGCCTGCTCGGCTGGCCAGCGCCGCTGCTACCCGTGCAGTTGCTTTGGATCAACCTCGTCACTGACGGCTTGCCGGCCCTCGCGTTGTCACAGGAACGGCCCGAACCAGACATCATGCAACGCAAGCCGCGCCGTTCCGACGAGTCGATTCTCTCAGCGCGGCTCGGGCTGGTCGTCATGGTGCAGGGGCTGCTCGTCGGCGCCGTCGGCCTCGCGGCGTTCGCAATCGGGTATCTTGGTCACGACGGCCATGTCGATCGTGCGCGGGCAATGACCTTTTGCGTGGTCGTCTATGCCGAACTGTTCCGTTCGCTGGCTGCGCGGAGCTATACCCGGACGCTCTTTGAACTGGGCCTGTTTACGAATCCGGCATTGATCGTCGCAATCGTTGTCTCGGGACTGCTGCAGTTGAGTATCGCGGTGTTTCCATTCACAGAGGATGTGTTCGTCGTGTCGGCGCACATGCCGATCGAATGGGCCATAATTGTGGGGCTTTCCCTGACACCGGTGACGGTGCTCGAAGTGATGAAGCTTTGGTGGTGGAGACGCCAGCGCCATGCGGCGCATCGGAGCCAGAGCTCAGCACAAAGCGTCTTCCAGGTTGCAGCCGATTAGTGGGAGCCGAACATGCTGAATTCTCGACGGGGTTTCATCCGGAGAATACTCCTGGTCACGATCGTCGCCTTGATAGTTCTCGGCGGGCTCGCGAGCCTTTTGCTCAGACCTGCAGGATCGGCAAGCGATTCGAGTGGTGCCGAGGTCTGGACATGTTCGATGCACCCCCAGGTGCGCATGGATCATCCGGGTCGCTGTCCGATTTGCGGCATGCAATTGATTCCCGTCTCGAAGCTACCAAGCGCGCGCGACGACTTGGAAACGCGAGCCGGCCTGGAATCCGAACCCGTTCAGCGGCGCGAGCTGTTCAAGGAAATTCGCACGGTCGGCAAGCTCGACTACAGCGAGCGGCAGGTGGCGTACATCACGTCGCGCGTCGATGGCCGTGTCGATCGGCTGTTCGTGGATTTCACCGGCGTCGAGGTCAAGAAGGGGGATCATCTCGTCAGTATCTACAGTCCCGACCTGCTGGCTACGCAGTCGGAATTTCTGAACGCCGTTCGCAGCGAGCAGGATTCCCGCGTGCGGCCAGGGGGGGTAGGAGCGAGCGGTTTGTCGACCGCCGCCCGACGTCGCCTGGAGCTCTGGGGCATCACGCCGCAGCAGATCGACGAGTTATTGCGAACTGGCGCGCCCGAGGATCACTTGGTAATTTACGCGCCGCTCGGCGGTACGGTTATTGAGAAAAACGTCCGCGTCGGCCAGTACCTCAACACCGGCGACGAAGTCTATCGCATTGCGGACCTCGACCCGATTTGGCTGTATCTCAACATCTACGAATTCGACGTCTCGTGGGTCCGCCTTGGACAGACGGTTGATGTCCAGTTTGAAGCGTTTCCGGGCGAGAAGTTCAATGGCTCGATCATGTTCATCGACCCATTCCTCGACGACGCGACGCGCACGATTCGCGTCCGTGTGAACATCAAGAATCCGGATCGGCTCCTCAAGTCACAAATGTACGCGACGGCGACGATCAACGTGAAGCTGCGGCCGGACGGCTCGCCCGAACCGACCGGTCTCGAAGGCATGTTCGTCTGTCCGATGCACCCCGAAGTCAAGCAGCGCGATCCGGGCAAGTGCTCGATCTGCGAGATGCCTTTGGAGAAAGTGCCGGAGCAACGGGTGAGGGGCGCGGGCAGCACCGAGAATGCGATCGTCCCGGAGGAAACGCCGGCCGAACCAGAATCTGTCCGGAATAAGAGCACGTCCAGCAAAGGCGTGCTGGCGATTCCCGTCTCGGCTGTGCTCGACACCGGCCGACGGCGAATCACGTACCGCTTGACCAACGGCGCCTATGAGTTGGTTGATCTGAAAGTCGGCCCACGCGCTCATGCCCTTGACGAATCCGGCAAGCGGCGGGAGTTTTTCGTCGTGCTTGACGGCGTCAAAGAGGGAGATCTAGTTGTCTCGCAAGGCGGGTTTCTGCTCGACAGCCAACGCCAAATTGAAGGCATGCCGAGTCTGCTGTATCCCACAGGGCAAACCGGCACGGCGCTGCACTCCGGCCACGGCGGCATGGGCAATGGCGGTGGGGCGACGCCTTCGCCGAACACGAAAGAAACGCCCAGCGGCCATAAACACTAACCCGAAGCCGCCGCGAGTCATCCTCCCCTCGCTCGCTACGACGTAGCCTGGGTGATCCATCCCGAATCTCATCGCGTAACGAACCACATCATGGTCAATCTCATCATTCGCTGGTGCCTCAACAACCGCTTCGCCGTGATCCTGGCGATGTTGTTGTTGCTCGGCCTCGGCTATTACGCGGTGGTCAACATCCCGATCGACGCCATTCCCGACATCGGCGAGAAGCAGGTCATCGTGCTGGCCGATTGGCCGGGGCGCTCGCCGCAAGATGTCGAAGATCAGGTGACATACCCGCTCACGACCACCCTGTCGGGCACGCCCGGCGTGAAGACGATTCGGTCGTTCTCTGGGTTCGGCTTCTCGATGGTATTCATCATCTTCAAAGACGAGGTCGACTACTATTGGGCACGATCGCGCGTGCTGGAACGGATGAATGTGTCGCTGTCGCGGCTCCCGCCAGGCGTCGTGCCGGGGCTGGGTTCGGACGCGACGGCGCTGGGGCAGGTTTTCTACTACACGCTGGATGCGGAGGGGGCCGACCTTTCCCAACTCCGGTCGCTGCAAGACTGGTACATCCGCTATCAGCTTCAATCGGTCGAGGGAGTCACCGAGGTCGCGACGCTTGGCGGCTATGTGCGCGAATACCAGATCGACGTCATCCCCGAAAAGCTGCGAGCACACCGCGTCACCTTGCCCGACGTTTACGAGGCGGTCCGCCGCAGCAACATCGATGTGGGGGCCAAGGTCGTCGAGAGCAATCGCTTTGAGTTTTTCATCC
This sequence comes from Pirellulales bacterium, assembly GCA_050184475.1. Classification (GTDB taxonomy): domain Bacteria; phylum Planctomycetota; class Planctomycetia; order Pirellulales; family JAEUIK01; genus JAIESQ01. The sequence goes on from JBFXAH010000001.1 coordinate 207,397, forward strand.
GGGGCAAAGGCTTCGTCCGTAGCGTGCAGGACATCGAGAACGTCGTTATCCGCCAAGAAGCGGGCACGCCGATCTACGTGAAAAACGTCGCGACGGTGCAGCTTGGCCCGGAGTTTCGCCGTGGCACGCTCGACAACTCCGGTCGCGAAGCCACCGGAGCCGTAGTCCTGATGCGCTACGGCGAAAACCCGCTGGCCGTCATCAACCGTGTCAAGCAGAAGATCGCCGAGATCGAGCCAGGGCTGCGGGTCGTGCTGCCATCGGGCAAGGCGGTGCCGGTGCAGATCGTCCCGTATTACGACCGCACGGACATCATCTACGAGACGATGGCCACGCTCCGCGACAACCTCATCGAAGAGTCGATCGTCGTGGGCCTGATCGTCGTGCTGTTTCTGCTGCACCTGCGGAGCTCACTCACGATTCTACCCACGTTACCCTTGTCGCTGGCGATGAGCTTCGGCGTGATGTACTGGATGGGCGTGGACAGCAACATCATGTCGCTGGCCGGATTGGCGATTGCCATCGGCGACGTCAGCGACATGGGCATCATCATGACGGAGAACATCTATCGGCGGCTGACGACCGACCGCGACCGTCCGTATTTCGATGTTGTTTACGACGCCTCGACGGAGGTCGGTGGAGCCATCGTCACGGCGGTCGTCAACACGGTCGTGTCGTTCATTCCCGTGTTCGCGTTGACTGGCCCAGAAGGAAAAATGTTCCGGCCTTTGGCGTACACGAAGACGTTTGCGATCGCCGCGTCCGTCATCCTCGCCATCACCGTCGTGCCCGTGCTGTGCTATTACCTGCTCAAACCGGTGACATGGTCGCGTCGCCGTTCGCTGTTGATCGGCGGCGTGGCTGGCGGGGCCGCGATGATTGCGCTGCGGTTGGCGCTGGTGTGGGGTCTCGACCTCGGCGCAACATGGAGCGGCTGGCCCACGGTTCTGGGAGTCGGCTTCCTCGTCGCCGCGTTGGTCTACCGCATGGGGCGCGAACGGCTCATCCCACTGGAAGAAAATCCGGTTTCGCAAGCCATCTTCAAGGTCTATCGTCCGACCCTGCGTTGGGTGCTGGCCCACAAAGCATCGTTTCTGTCGATTCCAGCGTGCTTGATTGCGTTGGGGTTCACTGTGTGGCTGGGCTTTAACGTCGTCGGCATCCCGATCTCGACGACCTGCCGAGTTGTCGGATTCGACATCACGAAGACCAGCGGTTGGCAGCGTCTCGAGCAGACCTTCCCCGGACTCGGCCGCGAGTTCATGCCGCCGCTGGACGAAGGCTCGCTCCTTTACATGCCGTCGATCTTGCCGTCAGCCTCGCTGACCATTGCGGAAGAGGTTATCAAGCAGCAAGACCTCGCCATCCGCACGGTCCCGGAAGTTAAAGATGTCGTCGGCAAGGTCGGCCGCGCCGAATCGTCACTCGATCCCGCCCCCATCGGCATGATCGAGACCATCGTCACGCTGAAACCGGAATACGATTGGCGCACGCTTTCGCAACCGCGCTGGCACAGCGAGCAAGCGTGGCTCAATTGGAGTCGTCCCGCATTGCGCTACTTCTGGCCGGAAGCGCGTCGCATCACCAAGGCCGAAATCCTCGAAGAGTTGAACCAGAAAGCCGCGATCCCCGGCGTGCTGCCGACGTGGTTACAACCGATCCAGACGCGGCTGGTCATGCTGCAAACCGGCTTCCGCGCGATGATGGGAGTCAAGGTTTTCGGATCGGACCTGAAAGAGATTGGACAAATCGCCCTGCAAATGGAACAACTTCTCAAAAAGGTTCCTGGCGCCGTGGACGTCGTCGCCGACCGCCTGGTCGGGAAGCCGTACCTGGAATACGAAATCGACCGTGAAGCTGCCGCGCGGTACGGAGTCGGCATCCGCGACATTCAAGACGTCATTGAAATCGCGATCGGTGGCGAGCGGCTGACAACGACGGTCGAGGGCCGCGAACGCTATCCGATCCGAGTCCGTTACCCGCGCGAACTGCGCGAGCGCTTCGATGACCTGGAGCACATCCTCGTCCCAACTTCAACCGGTTCACATGTGCCGATCGCTCAAGTCGCCAAGCTGACCTTCAGTGTCGGGCCGCAAGAAATCAAGAGCGAAAACGGCTTGCTCGTCGGCTATGTGACGCTCAACACCCGCGACCGCGACGAAATCAGCGTCGTCGAAGACGCCGAACGCCTGCTGCAATCCGAACGTAAACGGAGTGACGAACTCGTCGCCACCGGCCGTCACGCCGAAGCTTCGCTAATCGTACCACCCGGTTATTACTGGACTTGGTCTGGCCAATTCGAGAACCAGCGCCGCGCGATGGAACGGCTTTCGCTGCTCGTGCCGCTGGTGCTACTGTCGATGGTCTTCTCACTGTACTTCAGCTTCGGCAAGTGGTGGCTAGTCGTCTTGGTGTTTCTCGACATCGCCATCTCGGCCTCGGGTGGCTTCATCGGCCTCTTGTTCTACGGTGCGAACCTGAGCGTCGCCGTGTGGGTGGGCTTCATCGCCCTGATCGGCGTCTCGGACGACGACAGCGTCGTCATGCTGACCTATCTGGAAGACCTCTTCCGCGAGAAACCACCGCAAACCGTCGATGACGTTCGCAATCTCGTCGTCGAAGCCGGTCTGAAACGCATCCGCCCCTGTCTGATGACGTCCGTCACGACAATCCTCGGCCTGGCTCCGATCTTTCTACATCCCGGCCGCGGCTCGGACGTAATGCAACCAATGGCCATCCCCAGCGTCGGCGGCATGTCGGTCGCCCTCATCACAGTCTTTGTAATCCCGTGCTGCTACTGCTGGGTAAAGGAACTTCAATTTCGCCGGCAATTCCGCCGCAATAGTGCAACTTTGACGGTTGAGGCCGCGGGTAGCTGATGCCTGGAAGAGTTCCTGACACGTCGCTGCTAATTCACGATTAACGAGAGTCCAGGCTTCGCTAACAGCATTGCTGACACCCGGTTCACAGCTTTACATTGCGCAACCGCAAGGCGTTCGCGATAACAGAAACAGAGCTCAAGATCATTGCGGCGCCAGCGATCACTGGGCTAAGGAGCACACCTATTACGTGATGAAGCAGCCACGCCGTCTAGAATCGTGTCCGGGTTAGATGATCGCACCCGAAGCAAGCACTGCAGCCCATAGAGCGCAGACTGGCAAACTGGCAACTCCATCGCCAAATAAAGCGGTATGCGAAGAGACTTCCGAAGTTCAAGCGGCAGGCCAAACGCTGCCAAGCGATAACCCATGACCATGACCGATTCGTCCTACATTCCGCCACTAAGGTACTCGTTTCTGACCAAACTTTACGACCCGTTTGTTCAGGCGACCATGCGAGAGAGGGCCTTCAAGAGCAGTTTAATCCAGCAGAGTCAGCTCCAGCCCAGTCAACGCGCGCTCGATCTAGGCTGCGGTACGGGAACTTTGACGTTAATGTTGAAAACCCTCGCTCCTCAAGCCGAGATCGTTGGCTTGGATGCCGACCGGGACGCGCTTGCTTTGGCGAGGTCGAAAACCGCACGCGCAAATTGCACGCCTATCGAATTCGACCAAGGTTCTGCGACCGAGTTGCCCTACGAGGGCTGCTCATTTGATCACGTTTTCACTAGCCTGCTCTTCCACCATCTCGATCGAACGAGCAAAGCAAAAGCATTTCAAGAGATTTGGCGTGTCTTGATGCCTGGCGGAAAGCTCCATCTGGCGGATTGGAGCCAGCCGAGCAACGCGATCATGCGCATTGCGTTCTTGGGAGTGCAGCTCCTCGATGGCTTCAAAACCACGTCGGACAACGTCAGAGGCATGTTACCAGTCTTGGCGAGATCGGCCGGATTCGACGACTGGGAGCAGACAGCGAGTTATACGACTATTTTCGGAACCCTGGCTACGTTTCGCGCCAGCAAACTCATCTGAGTCTAATCCACTAGGTTCCGCCACACAGCCTTTCAACTCTCGTGAACGTGAACTCTGACGGGCATAGTTGTCTCGTAGGCCATTCCAGATGTAAAGAAACTCTTTTGGCGAATCTCTAGTTCCACGGTGCCGCAAACGCGAGGTTGAGCTTGAATAGTGAGCCCAGCGTCGATTGCGAGAGCACAACGAGCGGAGTCTCCACAGCGCGCTGTGGCAGCGTTCAGCGAATGATTTCGCAGTTTTTCACAGGAGGGCTGGTCCTTTGAAGGCTTTGTTTCCCGGCCTCACAGCTTCACGTTGCGCAACCGCAAGGCGTTTGCGATAACAGAGACAGAACTCAGGCTCATTGCGGCGCCGGCGATCATCGGGCTAAGGAGCACACCGAATACGGGATAAAGCAGCCCCGCTGCCACAGGGATGCCCAGCGCGTTGTAAACAAAGGCGAAGAACAGATTCTGGCGGATGTTCCACATGGTCGCGCGACTGAGGCGAATCGCCTTTGCAATGCCGCGGAGGTCACCCTTCACCAGCGTGATACCCGCGCTTTGCATGGCCACGTCGGTGCCGGTCCCCATCGCAATTCCCACGTCGGCTTCGCTGAGGGCAGGTGCATCATTAATGCCGTCGCCCGCCATCGCCACGTGATGCCCTTGGACATGCAGATTCTTGACATAGGCAACCTTTCCAGCGGGTTCAATTTCCGCTTGCACCGCATCGATTCCGAGTGTTTTTGCCACCGCCGCGGCGGTGCGCCGGTTGTCGCCCGTAAGCATGGCGACGCTCAATCCGAGTGCGTGTAATTGGTCGATGGCTTCGGCAGTGGTCGATTTGATCGGATCGGCGACCGCGAGGATGCCGGCAGGTGTGCCATCAATGGCGACAAACATCGCCGTCTTGCCTTCCTCCTGGAGTTTTGCTGCCGACGCTTCAAGTGGCTCCAAGCCCGTGATCTTTTCATTGCGCAGAAACGTCGGCTTGCCGATCATCACTACGCGATCTGCAACGGTGCCCACCACACCGCCAGCCGTCACCGAGCGGAAGTCTTTTATGGTCTCAATTGCGACGCCCTGGTCTTTGGCACCTTGCACAATCGCGGCGGCGAGCGGGTGTTCGCTGCTCTGCTCTAGCGAAGCCACCAGGCGTAGAAACTCCTTGGCATCGAAACCGCCTGTGGGCAGGACATCCATCAGCTTGGGTTTGCCTTCCGTGAGCGTGCCGGTTTTATCCACGACGAGCGTGCGGACTTTCTCCAGACGTTCGAGCGCTTCGGCGTTCTTCACGAGCACGCCTGCCTGCGCACCGCGACCCACGCTGACCATAACGGACATGGGCGTGGCAAGACCGAGGGCGCACGGACACGCGATGATGAGCACGGCGACGGCGTTGACAATGGCATATGCAAGTTTTGGCTCCGGGCCCAGCCACATCCAGAGGACAAATGTGAGCAACGAAACAACAAGGACGGTTGGCACGAAGACGCTCGCGACCTGATCGGCGAGCCCTTGAATGGGTGCACGGCTGCGCTGGGCCTCGGCGACCATGTTCACGATCTGCCCGAGCAACGTGTCGTGGCCGACTCGCTCGGCGCGCAGGATAAAACTTCCGGTGCCATTGACGGTGCCGCCCGTCACTTTGTCCCCCTCGGTCTTTTCCACCGGCAACGGTTCGCCGGTGATCATGGATTCCTCGACGTTGGAGCGGCCTTCGATGACCACCCCGTCCACGGGCACTTTGTCGCCTGGGACCACACGCAACAGGTCACCAACTTTCACCTGGTCGAGTGGGATTTCTTGATCGCCGTCCGGTGCGACTTTCCGCGCGGTGGGCGGTGCGAGATCGAGCAACGCTTTGATGGCGCTGCCAGTGCGACTGCGGGCACGGAGTTCAAGCACCTGGCCAAGCAGCACCAGGACAACGATCACAGCCGCGGCCTCAAAATAGATCGCGATCTTGCCGCCGTGCTGCATGGTTTGTGGAAACAGGTCGGGCATGAGCATCGCCACGGCACTAAAGACGTATGCTGCGCCCACGCCGATGGCAATTAGCGTGAACATATTCAGTTGGCGCGTCACGATGGAGCGCCAGCCGCGGCGGAAGAACGGCCAGCCAGCCCACGCAATCACGGGTGTAGTGAGCGCGAACTGAAACCAGCGCGCTTCGTGACTATCCGTCCAGGACTGGGCTGCGAGGGCCGGGACCAGGTGAGCCATTGCCAGGACAAATACCGGCAGCGTCAGTGCGGCACCGATCCAGAATCGCTTGGTCATGTCGCGCAGTTCGGCGTTCTCCTCGTCATCATTGACCGCCGTGGCTACCATCGGCTCAAGCCGCATCCCGCAGATGGGGCAATCGCCGGGATGATCCTGCCGCACTTGAGGATGCATCGGACAGGTGTAAATCGTTTTGTCCGACGCTGGCGCGGCCCAAGCTGGATTCCGCACTAATGCCATACCGCATTTAGGACAGTCGCCGGGCCTATCCGACTCCACGCCTGGACACATTGGGCAGAAGTATTTCGCAGCGACGGAGGGTTTTACCGACACAACTCCGCGATCGTGATGGGAATGGGAGCGCTGTGCGGTGTTCTTTGAACTGCTGCCCTCGCCGGCGGCCGGTGGCTGGGTGGACTCGACGAGTGGAATTTGGCCGACGAATTTCCTTTGACAGTTCTCGCTGCAAAAGTAAAACGTCTGTCCGTTACGTTCCGCGCGCAGCGGCGCCGATTCGTCCACCGTCATTCCGCAAATTGGATCTTTGGCCACCGATCATCTCCATCGTGTGCAATGGCTTGCGCGTTTTGGCTCGCATTTAGAATAAGGGAGCCGCTTGTACCGGGAAATCAACCCATGAGCATTGAGGGCAGATCCCAGATCAACGGCGCTCAATTGGATTCCGGTCAGAGTCGACCGCAGGTCGAATTGCGAGCATTACTCCTCGGATACTCCTGAAGCATTGCGTCCGTTTCAATTGTTCGACTTATGATAAATCCGACTGCTCTCTTGATTAACGAAAGTTCTTGTGACAAAATAGTTTCTGACTTTCTGCCGTAAGCAGCCGCATGCGTTCGGGACGCAGAGGTCGCATGTTCAAATCATGTCGCCCCGATTTTTTCGGCCGCCAGGCCGAAAAAATAGAGTAGGAGAGCAGTGGAACAGGGGAGCAGGTGAAACGATCAAACCGGCTCGTATGGCCGTTTGGTCGTCTCGCCTGCGGTCACCTGTTCACCTGATCCCCTGCTCACCTCTGATGAGATCTGCTCATACTCGCATCACGCGGATCTGTCGTGGCAAGATCGATTTCGTGCATGATGTGTGAGCGTTGACCACACCTTGCCATGCCGACGTCGGACTACAGCGACGATCAACGGCGGCGATGGGGGGTAATTCGCGGCCGAAACCGGAGAATCGCAACCCGATGCGGACAGGTGATTTGAGTCTCAGGCCCCCAGAAACACGTGGTTGGAATCGGGTGCTTCACTGAATTCTCACATCGAGAGATTTGCACGGCGGCTCATCGCAGAGCAGAATTAGAGCGATTTTCGGCGTCCGTTCTGTGGCGCCGCTACGTCTCTATGTAGTGAGGGGCTTTGTCGTGTCCCTTGGGCAGAATCGTCCCGTAGATCGCGCCGCGCGCATCGCCGAGCTAATCGACGAGGCCCGTGCGGGATCGGCCTCCAAGCTGGGGGAGTTGCTGGAGCGCACGCGACGCTATCTGCTGCTGGTAGCCAATGGGTCGCTCGACGGCGAGTTGCGACGCAAGCAAGCTGCTTCGGACCTGGTACAGGAGACGTTCCTCCAAGCGCAACGGCACTTTGCCGACTTTCGTGGTCAGTCGGAGGAAGAGCTCGTCGCCTGGCTGTTGCGGATTCTCGAAAACAAAACGACCGATCTGACGCGGCGTTTTTTGCTGGCTGAGATGCGAGACGCCCGCCAGGAAGTTCCCCTGGAGGGGGACGGCCGTCATCAGCCGCCCGAGCTAGCCGCGCCGGATCACTCGCCACGCGCGCTGGCGATTGCCCGGGAGCAATCGTCGCATGTCGAGTGTGCGCTGGCGCGGGTACCGCGAGAATACGCTGAGGTAATTCGCTTGCGTAGCATCGAGCGATTGGATTTCGCCGCAGTAGGGCGGAAATTAGGCAACCGTTCGGCCGACGCGGCCCGCAAACTTTGGCTGAGGGCGATCGCACAGTTGCAGCGTGAGTTGATGACCGACGATGACTCCGGCTGACGCCAATTCCGAGCAGGTTTTCGACGCGGTCGAGCGATCGCTGCTGGCCTACGATGAGCAGCTATCGCGAGATTCGCGGCGCGGCGACGATAACACGGTTTCGCTCGCCTCGGCAGCAGAGCAGCAACAGTTCGCCCAGCTTCGCGACTGCGTCGATCAACTGGAAATCGCGCGGAGGGTCCGCGTCGCACGTCGCGACGTAAGGGATGCCGAGACCCGCGCGGACGCTAACGACCAAACGCCACACACACGGAGGTGCGATCGTATCGCGCGGTTCGAGATCCGCCGCGAATTGGGTCGCGGGGGTTGCGGGATTGTCTTCCTGGCTCACGATCCCAAGCTGGAACGCCTGGTCGCGCTCAAGGTACCGCGCCCCGAGGCGCTGGTCTCGGAGGAGATGCGACGGCGTTTTCTGCGCGAAGCGCAAGTCGCCGCGCGGCTCGAGCACCCGAATCTCGTGACCGTCCATGAGGTGGGCGACGATGGCACTGTCTGCTACATCGCATCGACCTACTGCGATGGTCCGACCCTCGCGCAATGGCTGGCCGACCGCGAAGGTGCGGTCGCTCCCCGCCAGGCGGCCGAACTGGTGGCCGAACTCTCCGACGCAGTGGCTTACGCGCATGCCGGGGGCGTGTTGCACCGTGACATCAAACCAAGCAACGTGCTGCTGGTTGGGCGGCACGAGACGAACGGGAATCACCGGACCAGCGGTCTGGGTTTGCTGCCCAAATTGTCCGACTTCGGACTGGCCAAATTGCTCGAAGCCGACGGGGATGTCACGCGGACGGGCGCACTGGTTGGCACGCCCGCTTATATGTCCCCCGAGCAGGCGCAAGGGCAGGTGAGCGAGATCGGGCCACAGACAGACGTCTATGCCTTGGGGGCGCTGCTCTACGAACTACTGGTCGGTCGGCCGCCGTTTCGCGGTGCCGGCGAGGCCGATACGTTGCGGCAGATCGTCAGCGACGAGCCTAGGTCGCCGCGGCGCGTGCGGCGCGACGTGCCGCGCGACTTGGAGGCCATCTGCTTGCGGTGCCTCGAAAAGCGTCCGACCTCGCGTTATCTTTCCGCACGCGACCTGGGGGACGACTTGCGGAGGTTTCTCCGGGGCGAACCGACGACAGCGCGACCTGTCGCGGCGTGGCAACGCGCAGCGAAATGGGCGCGCCGTTGGCCTGCCATGGCAGCACTGACCACGGTGACAGTGCTGCTGTTCGTGGGCCTCGCGGTCGGTGGTTGGTGGTCGTCTGTACGGCTTCGGAGAGCACTAGAGACCTCCGAGCAACATCGCCAGCGGGCCGAAGCAAGCGAAGCGGAAACGCAACGCCGCCTCTACGCATCGGACGTGAAGTTGGCCTTTCAGGCCTGGCAGGCCGACGACGCCGTTCGGATGCGGGAATATCTCGCACGGCAGCTCCCCCAGCCTGGTGAGCAGGACCAGCGCGGCTTTTCGTGGCACTTGCTTTGGGCGCTCTGCCACACCGAACAAGCCGTGTTGGGAGGACACGAGGGGGACGTCTACGCAGTGGACTTCGCACCCGACGGCAAGATGTTTGCCACGGCTGGCAAGGACGGCGCGATTCGCGTCTGGGATGCCACCTCGCTTGCGACTTGCTCGGTGCTGACAGAACACGACGGCGAAATCAACTTTTTGGCATTCTCGCCCGACGGTCGGTGGCTCGCCTCCTGCGGCGACGACGCAACCGTACGGCTTTGGGACGTGCAGCGCGACTTTGCGCCGACGGCCACTTTATCGCATCCACAAAGCGCCTTGAACCTCACATTCTCACCCGACAGTTCGCGGCTAGCCACCGGCGGACGGGACGGCATCATCCGCATGTGGGATGTCGGCGCGGCGGCGCTAACCTACGAACTGAAAGGGCACACCGACTACGTGCAGAGCCTGTCGTTTGCACCGGATGCGAAGCTGCTCGCCTCTGGCGGCAACGACGGTACGATCAGGCTTTGGAATCTCGAGGAGCGCCACCAACAAACCAACCTCGATTTGGAGATTTGGCGTGTCACGGCGGTAGCATTCTCGAACGATGGGCAGAGCCTGGCCTCGGGCGATAGCGGTGGGCAGTTGCGCGTGTGGGCGGTTGGTTCCGAGGAAGAACCCGTAATGCTGTCTGACAATGCGGGGTGCGTGAACGCAATCGCCTGGTCCGCGGACAATTCGCATCTCGTGTCGGCGTCGGATGACGGCATCGTGCGTGTCTGGAATGTGCAGGCCGAATCCTGCGCGAAACTCATCGGCCACGAAGGGCGCGTCTGGAGTGTCGCCCTGTCGCCCGGCGACATGCAACTGGTCACCACAGGCGCCGACGCGACCGCCCGCGTCTTCGGCGCGAGCGCCCTCGGCTTGGAGCGGGTAACGTCGGCGCACTTTGGCGGCGCGCACGACGTGGTCTTCTCGCCTGATGGCCGGCTACTGGCCCACGCCGGCGCAGATTGTTGCATATCGCTGGTCGACTCGGGAACGCTACAGACGCTCGCCCAGCTTGGTGGCCACCGCGACATCGTGTATGCGATCGACTTTTCTTCTGACAGTCGCTGGCTCGCCTCGGCCAGCAACGATCAGACGATCGTCGTCTGGGACGTCGCCACGCGTTCGCGGATACGCCAGTTGCAGCTGCACACCGACGCCGTAGTCAATATCGACTTCTCGCCCGACGGGCGTTATCTCGCCAGCGTGGGTAACGACCATCGCCTGGTCGTGTGGAACTCCCACTCGTGGACTCCCAGCCACGAACAGGAGCTGCTCGTCGGCACGGGGGGGGTGCGCTTCTCGCCCGACGCGCGTTGGCTCGTTGCGGCGGACGGTTCGAGGCTCCGCCGCTGGCACGTAGGTACCTGGCGCGAGCTCGCTTCCTTCGACAAACACACTCAACAGATCAACGGCTTGGCGTTTTCCGACGACGGCAAACTACTGGCCACGGCCAGCACAGATCGTACCGCCAGAATCTGGGACTTTGATCGTGGCGCATGCCTGGCGACTCTGCCAGCCCGCAGCGAACCAGTGATGAAAGTCTGCTTTTCGCCGGACACGAAAGAGTTGGCGCTGTGTGCGAGGCGCGGCGGCGCGAGCGTCTTCGACATGCAAACACATCAGGAGCTCCTTTCGTTCACAGGCCATGATTTCATGTCGGTCGCTTATTCGCCCGATGGCCAATGTCTCGCTGCGAGCCAGTTGAGTTTCACCGACTCGTCGATTCTATGGTCGACCCGGCTGCGGACGACAGTCGTGCCACGGCCGCCTGTCGTCGGCGCGCAAGTGCCGATGCTGCTGGCCGCCTCGTCCTCCTCGGATGCCAAGGTCCCCACACCCGATGCGGCTTCCGCGGATACGGCTTTGCCGGCCTGGCGGGCCTTGCGACTGCAGCCCAGCAGCGCGCGGGTCGCCGCGTTTACGCCCGATGACCGCCTGCTCGTCACCTGTTCCGCACGGGGGCGACTCTACTTGTGGGATGTCGCTAGCGGTCGCATGGTCAGCAATCGTACTGCGGAGGGAGATCTACGAGATCACGTCGACGCCGTCTCCGTGTCGCCCGACGGCGAGACGATCGTCACAGGCGCCAAGGGCGGGGTTTGTCTTTGGGATCTACGGACCGGGAAGCTTCGCTATCAGTTGAGCGAGCTCGTTCGCGCGCGGCATGGCGGCTGGTCTTCGACGCCGTGCACGCCCGACGGGCGCTTTGTCCTGGCTGCGAATCCCGACGGAAACTCCTACATGTGGTCGCTCGCCGACGGTCAACAGGTAGCCACCTGGCCCGGTCGGCTGCTGGCCATGTCACGCGACGGCGAGTTGATGGCGACGGTCGAGGAAGATTCTGACGATGTCGAACTTCGTAGCGTCCATTCGCGCGAGGTGCTCCGTCGATTCCAAGGTCACAGTTCCCGTGTCCACCGTGGCGCGTTTTCCACTGACGGAAGCTTGCTGGCGACGCTTAGCGAAGATAGCTGCGCGCTGCGTGTTTGGGATGTTGCCGAGGGGCGCGAAATCTACTGCCTGCGCGATGAGGACGAGGTCGATGTCCCTGGGGCGCTGGCGTTCTCCCCCACTGCCGATCTACTGGCGACAGGCAACACCAAGGGCGTGATTCATCTGCGCGTGCCCTCGACGGGCAAGCTGATCGCCGAGTTCGACCTGCACACCGGGCGCGTCTACGAAGTGGTCTTTTCCCACAACGGACAACTTCTTGCCAGCGCCGGCATTTCCGACCAAGGCCGGGGCGAGGTGTTTCTCTGGTCGGTGGACGCCATGCTCGCTGGGATTTCTTCAAGCGACTAGTTGGCCGTACCCGGCGGGGTGCGAGCAGGGTGCGCAGGAGGTGGCGTCCGCGCCCTCATGTTCCGCCGCGCCGCGAAGGCGACAGCCAACAGGCCGACAACACCGAGAGCCAATCCGGATCGCTCTGGGAACGCCGCGTCGCTCATTTCGTCGTAGCACCGCTGCCGGAAAACCATTAAGTTATTGCCAATTACTCGCCCACATAGCCGTACCCATAGCCCTAATCAGATTCCATGCCGAACGAGTGGTTTTACGCCGTCGATGGTCGCCAGGCGGGCCCGGTTGCCGAGTCGATGCTCAAGCAACTCATCGGCAGCGGTCAGGTTCGCCCGCAAGACCTGGTGTGGCGCGAAGGGATGCCCGACTGGCAACCGATCGCCCAAGTGCCTGGTTTGTTGGCCAGCCGACCTCCGACCATGAGCTCGGCGGGGGGCGCCGCGGCGGTTGGGCAGGCGGGCAATCCGTACGCCCCGGGCACTGCAGTGGCAGGCTACGCCGCGCCGCGGCCTGCGCCCGGCAAGGTCGTGGCGATCAAGGTGATGATGATCGTCGGCGCGGCGCTGGCGCTGATGTTCACCTTCGGGCTGATGATCAGTTGTTTCGGCCTGCTCTGGCCCGGGACCTACGTGGCGCTGACCACTGGCATTTGGGGGCTGGTGGCCGGGTTGAAGGCCGACCGTGAGCGACCCCCCAAGGCGATTCCGATCTTGCAGATTTGCTTGATCGCCAACTTCGACGTGACGAATCTCGCATTGGGCATCGTCGAGCTGGTGTTTCTCGGCGATCCCGAGGTGGCCGCGCACTACGACGGCGCCGCGCAAATGCCTATCATGCAGCAATAGCCTGCCGGTCGAGCCGACGCAGCCGGCCGCCTGGTCGTTGGCCCACCGCACTGGGGCGACGTCCCTCGCCAGAGAGCCCTTTGCTCGAAAGGACGCGCATGCCGCGCTGGTTGGATTTCCGCAGCGATACGATCACCCGCCCCACTCCCGGCATGCGGCAGGCGATGGCCGGCGCCGAAGTCGGCGACGACGTCTTCGGCGAAGATCCCACGGTGCTGGCCCTCGAAGCCCGCACCGCCGAACTGCTGGGCAAGGAAGCGGCGCTCTACGCCCCCTCGGGGACGATGTCGAACCAGCTTGGCGTGCGCGTCCACTGCCAGCCCGGCGATGAAATGATCTGCGAGGCGAGTTGCCATATCCTCAACTACGAGCAGGCCGGCTACGCGCAACTGAGCGCCGTGGCGGCGCGACCGGTTGCCGGTCGCTACGGCGTGCTCGACGTCGAACAGCTCACCGGCTTGATCCGCCCCGACGACGATCACTATCCGCGTTCGCGCGTCGTCTGTCTCGAGAACACGCACAACCGCGGCGGCGGCCGCATTCTGCCGATCGACAAGGTTTCGGCCATCTGCCAGTGGGCCCACGCCGCGGGGTTGGCCACGCATCTCGACGGAGCCCGGCTGTTCAACGCCGTGGTGGCCACGGGCATCGCGGCGCACGAGTGGGCCAGCCACTTCGACACGGTTAGCGTCTGCTTCAGCAAGGGGCTCGGCGCGCCGGTCGGCTCGGCGCTGGCGGGGCCGAAGGATCTAATCCGCAAAGCGCGGCGGGCCCGCAAGCTGCTGGGGGGCGGCATGCGTCAGGCCGGCATCATCGCCGCCGGAGCGCTCTACGGATTGAACCATCACATCGAGCGGCTGGCCGAAGATCACGCCAACGCCCGCCAACTGGCCCAGGCCGTGGCGACGATCGAGGGCCTCGCGCTCGATCCGCCGGAAGTCGACACCAACATCGTGATCTTCGTAGTGACGCCGCAGTTGGGGACGGCCGCCGAATTCTGTGCGCGTCTCAAAGAGGCCGGCGTGCTGATGTTGCCGATCGCCGCGCAGCAAGTGCGGGCGCTGGCGCATCTGGACGTTTCGCGCGACGACGTTACGGCCGCCATCGAGATCTTGCGGCGCGTGGCGGGGGAAATGGCCAGCGGGGCGAAGACGGGGCCGGCAGCGACGCAAGCGGTCAGCTCGGCGTATCGGGGGTAAATCGCTCCAGGCATGAAATCCCAGACCGAGTACCTCACGTTCAAGCTCCCTGAGCGGATGAGCTTTGTGAACATCACCCGCGAAGTCGAGCGCGTGGTCGCCGCCAGCGGCGTGCAAGAAGGGCTCTGCCTGGTCAACGCGATGCACATCACGGCCAGCGTCTTCATCAACGACGACGAGCCGGGGCTGCATCACGACTATAAGAAGTGGCTCGAAGCGCTGGCCCCCTTCGACGCCTCGCCGCAGCGGTACCACCACAACCGCACCGGCGAAGACAACGCCGACGCCCATCTCAAGCGCCAGATCATGGGTCGCGAAGTCGTCGTGGCGATCACCGCCGGCAAGCTCGACTTCGGCCCTTGGGAGCAGATTTTCTACGGCGAGTTCGACGGCCGCCGACCCAAGCGCGTGCTGGTGAAGGTGATTGGCGAATAACATGGCGCTACCTCGTCGTGCCGGTCAGAATGAACGGCAAGGGAGCGCAGTTACACGATTTGTTTAGTGAACGCCATGCACATCACGGCCAGCGTCTTCATCAACGACGACGAGCCGGGGTTGCATCACGACTACAAAAAGTGGCTCGAAGCGCTGGCCCCCTTCGACGCCTCGCCGCAGCGGTACCATCACAACCGCACAGGCGAGGACAACGCCGACGCCCATCTCAAGCGGCAAGTCATGGGGCGCGAAGTCGTGGTGGCGATCACCGCGGGCAAGTTGGACTTCGGCCCCTGGGAGCAGATTTTTTACGGCGAGTTCGACGGCCGCCGGGCGAAGCGGGTGCTCGTCAAAGTGATCGGGGAATGATCACTCGCCGATCTCAGCGTTCTCCGCAACGCCGCCTGCCCGAGGCAACTTCGCAGCAAGCAACGAATCGACGTGGGCGCGGACCGCTTGGCAAGGCTGGACAAGCCAGTGTTGGCACCCAAATGCGAGGTATCAAACCGCTGCCAGCATCTGCTGGGTTGCCGGCTTGGCTCGAGCTCACTCGGGCTGCCAGCGCAGCACCGGCTGACGGGCGGCACGCACTTCGTCGGGGCGGCTGATCGGCGTCGTGCTCGGGGCGTCGTGCAGCACTTCGGCCGGCTCGCTGAGGATCTCCTTGAGTGCCGCCGCGAAGGCGTCGAGCGTTTCCTTGCTCTCGGTCTCGGTCGGTTCGATCATCAGCGACTCGCGCACGGTCAATGGAAAATAAACCGTGGGGGCGTGAAATCCGTAATCCAACAGCCGCTTGGCGAGGTCCATCGCCGAGACCCCCTGGTCTTGCTTGAGCCGCGCGGCCGTGGCCACGAACTCATGCATGCAGCGGTCGCCTTGCGGCACCGGCAACAGCGGCTTGACCTGGCTGAGCAGATAGTTGGCATTGAGCACGGCGTTCTCGGCCACGCGCTTGAGCCCCTCGGAGCCGTGGGTGCGGATGTAGGCGTAAGCCCTCACGAGCACGCCCGTGTTGCCGAAGAAGCTTCGCACGCGGCCGATCGACAGCGGCCGGTCGTAGTCGAGCTCGAAGCGACCGTCGCGCTCGACGACCACCGGCGCGGGCAAGTAGGGCGCAAGCTGCGTGCGAACGGCAATCGGCCCGGCGCCTGGCCCACCACCGCCGTGCGGGCCACTGAAGGTTTTGTGCGGATTGAAGTGCATCATGTCGGCGCCGAAATCTCCCGGCCGGGCGATGCCGAGGATGGCGTTCATATTCGCGCCGTCAAGATAGATCAATCCGCCAACGGCGTGCACCGCCTGGGCGATCGTGCGCATTTGGGCGTCGAACATCCCCAGCGTGTTGGGGTTGGTGATCATGAACACAGCGGTCTGGTCGTCGAGCTTGGCGCGCAAATCTGCGAGATCGACCAGCCCCGACGGCGTGCTGCGGACGGTGATCGCATCGAAGCCCGCCATCGCCGCGCTGGCCGGGTTGGTGCCGTGCGCGCTATCGGGCACGAGCACGTTACGCCGCTGTTGCCCCTGATGTTGAAAGTGGGCCGCCGCGACCAGCAGGGCCGTAAGTTCCCCCTGCGCGCCGGCGGCCGGCTGCAGCGATACCGCATCGAGACCCGAGATCTCCGCCAGATACTGCTGCAAACCGAACAACAGCGCCAGCAACCCCTGCAACGACTCGTCGGGCTGATAGGGATGGACGTGCGCCATGCCGGGGAGCGACGCCAACCGCTCGTTCCGCTTGGGGTTGTACTTCATCGTGCAACTCCCCAGCGGATAGAAATGGGTGTCGACCGACATGTTCAAGGTCGACAGGTTGGTGAAGTGCCGCACGATCTCGGGCTCGGACAGTTCGGGGAGCGGCGGCGGCGTGTCGGCCAGCGCGCTGCGCGGCACCAGCCGATCGACCGGCACGCTCGGCACGTCGGGGGCGGGGAATTGCACTCCGCGCCGGCCCGGCTTCGACAGCTCGAATAACAACTGCGTGCTGCGAGTATTACGCATGATTACTTGCCAGGAGTGAGGATACTTCGCTCAACGAGGCGGCCAGGCGGTCGATCTCGCTGCGCACCCGCTTCTCGGTCACGGTCACCAGGAAGCAATCGGCCAGTTCGGGATACCAGCGCCCCAGCGGCACGCCGGCCAACAGGCCGTCGTCGCGATAGGCGTGCTCCAACAGCGGCTCGACGAGACCCTGCGGCGCGCGGACCGCGAATTCCTTGAAGAACGGCCGCGAGAACTCGAGCGACAGTCCGTCGATGGCGGCCAGCCGTTCGGCCGCATAATGCGATTTGCGCAACGACAGCTCGGCCACTTCGCGCAAGCCGTGCGGGCCGAGCACCGACAGATAGACGCAGGCCCGCAGCGCGAACAGCCCCTGGTTGGTGCAGATGTTGCTGGTCGCTTTCTCGCGGCGAATGTGCTGCTCGCGCGTTTGCAAGGTGAGCACCCAGCAGCGGCGCCCCTGGCGATCGACCGTTTGACCGGTAATGCGCCCCGGCATGCGGCGCACGAACTCCTCGCGACAAGCCATGATGCCCAGGTACGGCCCGCCGAACGACATCGGGCTGCCGAGCGCTTGGCCTTCGGCCACGACGATGTCGGCGCCGTAGTCGCCAGGCCGCTTGAGAATGCCGAGGCTCACGGGATCGACCGCCGCCACGAAGAGCGCGCCGGCGCGATGCGTCACCTCGGCCAGTTCGGCCATTTCTTCGAGGCAGCCGAAAAAGTTGGGCTGCTGCACCAGCACGCCGGCGGTTTGATCGTTGAGCGCGGCCGCCAGATCGTCGGGCGACAAGGCGCCGTCCGAGGCGCCAACGGTGACCAGTTCGATGCCCAAATGCTCCAGATAAGTATCGAGCACCTGGCGATACTCGGGATGGACGCTGCGGGCGACGACCAGCCGCCCGTGCCGGCGCGTGGCGGCGAGCGTCATCAACATGGCTTCGGCCGCGGCGCTGGCGCCGTCGTAGAGACTGGCGTTCGACACGTCCAGGCCGGTCAACTGCGTGATCAGCGTCTGGTATTCGAAGAAAGCCTGCAGATTGCCCTGGCTGGCCTCGGGCTGATAGGGGGTATACGACGTGTAGAATTCGCCGCGCGAGGCGATCGCGTCGACCACCGCCGGGATGAAATGATCGTAGCTCCCCGCTCCCAAGAAGCAGACCTTGTCAGCGGTCGATGCCGTGCGGGCAGCCAACTCGCCGAGATGCTGCGTCAGCTCCAACTCGGTGAGCGCCGGCGGCAGATCGAGCGGACGCTGCAAGCGCAGCTCGGCGGGCACTTGCGCGAACAATTCGTCGAGCGAGCCGGCGCCGATCGCCGAGAGCATCGCTTGCTGGTCTTCCGGGGTGTTGGGCAGGTAAGGCATGCGTAGTGGTCAGGGATCGGTGGAGTGATTAGTGGGCAGGGGGTACGCGGCAGGGGCTAGTGCGCCTCTTCGGCGCACTGTTTCTCATACGCGGCGTGATCCAAGAGCGCCGACAGTTCGCTCTCGTCGCTGAGGCGAATCTTGACGAGCCAGCCGGCGCCGAAGGCGTCTTCGCTCAAGCGTTCCAGGTGATTGGCGACGTCGTCGTTCACCGCCACGATTTCGCCCGAGACCGGGCTGTATAAATCGCTGACCGCCTTGACCGACTCGATCTCGCCGAACGACTCTCCGGCCTTCAGCGTGCGCCCGACCCCCGGCAGCTCGATGTAAACCAGATCGGTCAGCGCAGCCACGGCAAAGGCCGAGACGCCGACGGTGGCCACCTTGGCCCCCCCTTCGTCCGACACGTGAACCCATTCGTGCGTGGGAGCGAAGCGCAAGTCTTGCGGCGCGAACGAAGCAGGTGTCACGTGGCAGTCCTTTCGGTTCGGCGGTAGAAGGGGAGCTTGACGACCGTGGCCGGCTCGGCGCGGCCACGAATATCGATCGCCAACGTTCGCCCCACGGTGGCGGCGGCGCGATCGACGTAACCCATGGCGATCGGTCGTTCGAGGGTTGGCGAGAAGGTGCCGCTGGTGACGTGGCCAACCGTGGCTGCCTTGCCGGCGGCCGCACCTTCCAAAATATCAAAGCCCTCGCGGGGGACGCGTTTGCCTGCGAGCAGCAAGCCGGCGCGCACCGGGCGCGACTTGTCGGCCTTCGCGCCCGCGAGCGCGTCGCGACCGGGGAACGTCTTTTCGAGATCGACGGCAAAGCCCAGCCCCGCTTGAAACGGATCGATCTGTTCGTTGAGCTCATGCCCGTAGAGCGGCATGGCCGCTTCGAGCCGCAAGGTATCGCGGCAGCCCAGCCCGGCGGCAACGGCGCCGGCCGCGCGACCTTGCACGAGGAGCGTTTCCCACAGGGCGTACAAACTCGACGCGCCGACAATCAGCTCGACGCCATCTTCGCCCGTGTACCCGGTGCGGCTGACCACGCCGAGCGGACCACCGATGCGAGCTTCGGCCGCGTGATAGTAGCGCAGCGCCGCCGGGTTGATCGACACGAAGGGGCGCACCAGCTCGAGCGCCTGTGGGCCTTGAACGGCGATCATCCCCCAATCGAACGTGCGATCCTCCATCTGCACGTCGAGCGCGGGATTGGCCTGACGCTGCGCGGCCAATTGGCATTCGAACCAGGCGACGATCTTCTCGCGATTGCCGGCGTTGACGACGACGACGAAGTACGGCGCGCCGGCTTCGTCGGCCAACTTGTAGACGAGCACGTCGTCGAGAATGCCGCCGGCCTCGCCCGTCACCAGAGAGTAGACGACTTGCCCGGTGGCTAAGCCGGCGAGGCGGCGCGTGACGATGCGTTCGAGCGCGGCTTCGGCGTCGGCACCGGAAAACTGCAGCCGGCCCATGTGCGAGATGTCGAACAGCCCTACGGCCGTGCGCGTGGCCGTGTGTTCGGCCACGATCGAAGAATAGCTGACGGGCATCTCCCAGCCGGCGAAATCGACTAGCCGGCCACCATGGGCCTGGTGCCAGTCGAACAAGGGCGTGCGGGCAAGTGTCGCAATCACGGTGGGCTTCGATCCGTCGCGGCGGCGCTCGGGGGGGAGCACAGGGAGTGAAGCTGCCGCGGCTGGGGCCGCAATGCAGGCCAGGCCGGTGGGTGTTCCGTCAAGTTGCCAAATGGCTTACGCGGCCGACGATCGCGATCTAGCTGCGCCACAAGATGGCTACGCTGTCGCGTGTGGTCGCTTGGGCCGTCCCTATTGTAGCGGCCAGGCTCGGCGGTGCCAGTCGCTGAACGTGCGATTGCTCGCCGTCAACGAGGCAGCATTCTTGCCAGACCATACGCTGTTCGACACCTGGGCAGCAAATCTCGTCACGCTGCCAGTGGCACCGAGGCGAGTTACTCGGCGGCCGCTGGTTCGCGCAGTCCGGCGTAG
Organism: Pirellulales bacterium; assembly: GCA_050184475.1. Lineage (GTDB taxonomy): Bacteria > Planctomycetota > Planctomycetia > Pirellulales > JAEUIK01 > JAIESQ01. The sequence goes on from JBFXAH010000001.1 coordinate 227,668, forward strand.
AGCAGTTTGTGCGCGTCTTGAAAGTAAACCGGCGTCGAAGGCATGAACTGGGTCATGCCCACGCAGATCAACTCCTCGCGCGGAGCGACGAAGAACTGCGTGCTGGCGGCTCCGCCCCAGCCGTATTCGCCGAGCGAGCCGGCCGGTTCGCCTTTGGCCGTCTTCACGCGGACGGCAAAGTCGAGGCCAAAGCCCATGTTCGCCAGCGGCAACGGCCCCAGCACGATCGGCACCAGCTTGTCGGGTAGATGATTGCGCGTCATCAGATCGACCGTCTCGGGGCGGAGAATCCGCGCGCCGTCGAGCTCGCCACGGTTGAGCATCATCTGGGCGAATCGCAAATAGTCGTCGGCGGTCGAGATGAGCCCGCCCCCGCCAGACAACAACACCGGCTTGCTGGCGAACTGGCTGGTGGTCGAACCATCGACGGGCGAGAGCCGGCCATCCTTCTTGCCGTAGTTGACCGTCAGGCGATCGAGTTTCGGCGAAGGAACATAGAAGGCAGTATCGTCCATCGCCAGCGGCTTGAGGATCCGCTCGGCGAAATACTCGTCGAGCGGTTTGCCCGACAGCGTCTCGATCAGCTTCCCCTGCACGTCGACGGCGATGCTGTACATCCACTTCTTGCCGGGCTGCGCCGCCAGCGGCAGTTTGACGAGCCGCTCGAGCAGGTTGTCGAGATTCTTGGTGCGATCGAGGAGTTTCGCCTCGCTGTACATGGCGTCGACCGGATTCAAAGGAAACAGGCCATACGCCAGGCCGGCCGTGTGCGTCATCAAGTCGCGGATAGTGATGGGCCGTTGGAGATCTTCGACCTTGACGATGTCGCCATCTTTGCCGGCATAGACCTTGAGTTGGTCGAAACCGCTCAGATACTTGCTCACCGGATCGTCGAGCGCGAACCGCCCCTCGTCGTAGAGGGTCATTAGCGCCACGCCGGTGATTGGCTTGGTCATCGAGTAAATGCGGAATAGGGTATCACGCTGCATTGGCTGGCCCGTTTCGAGAGCCATCTTTCCGTAGACGCCGGCGTGCGCCACGCGGCCTTCGCGGGCGATGAGCAGCACGATGCCCGCCAGCTTGCCGTCGCTGACGTACGATTGCATGCGCTCGTCGATCTCGGCCAGTGTCGCGGAATCCAGGCCGACTTCGTCGGGGGCGGCCGACGGCAGTGGCTCGGCAATCGCTCTGAGCGGCGCGAGACAGAACAGGGCCCAGGCGAAGGCAAACAAGATCGTGCGCATGCGGGCTTCCCCCCAGATGAGAGTGCTTGGCGCTACAACGGCGCGGCCAGACTGGCGGCGATTATCGATGTCAGCCGGCGGGCGTGCAACAACCGGCACGCGGCGCGTGGGCAGCAACTAGACCTTGGAGCGAATCGATCGCCGACTTCGCCGCGTCGCGTTGGCCTGCAAAGCTCTTCAGAACCTGCCAGAGCTCGCTGCCAAATACGACTGGTCAATGACACTCCGCGTCAATTCAGTCCTAGTCTCCCGATGGCTACCAAAGCAGGCCGTGGGGGCGCAAAAAAAGAGATCGTGGCGAGTCCCTCTCGACCCGCCACGATCTTGGTAGACCGCGTGATGGCTGTTGTCGCCGTTCGCCTGCCAGACGTTTACGGCAGCAGGTAGACCGCTCCGAGCACCGCGCCGGCTTCGAGCAACCCACCCCGGATGCTGACCGGGAAGGGGAAGATCATCTTGGGAGCGCAACTGCCAGGGCGATAGTAGCCCAAGGCGTACACGCATTCCCACGGCGGCTCGATTCCCATTTCGTACGGCAACAGGAAGATGCGACCGTAAAAGTCGACACCGGACCAGATCGGCTGCAGGATCGGGCCAAGCGAGTGGCCGTAACGTTCGACACCCACCTGCTCGAAGTACAACGGCTTGTGGCACAACCCCGACGCCTTCCAATGGAACGACGTCATGGCCCACATCCGCGGCTCGAAGGGAGCATCCCCCAAGGGGCACTCGGGCGGAAAATCACCGGCGTCGGCCGAAATATCGGAAGTGATGTCGCGGATGCGCTTGAGGATTTCCTCGGGCCTTTTGCAGGGCTGCGGTTCTTGCCCCTCGCGCAGTTGCGCCAGGTCTTGTTCCCAGGTCGACTCGCCCGGCTCGGGCTCCGACGGCGGCGTGCGGAAGGAGTCCTCGATCGAACCGCTGTCCGGCTCATCGAACGTGCTCGGCGGAGTGCGATAGGGTTGGCGCGGTTCGTCGAGCGTCGGCTCGTCGTCGAGCCCCTCTTCGGGGAGCGTCGAATCGTAGGGTGTCTCGGTCGGGCCTAGCTCCGACTCCGGCTGCTCGAGCGGTGTTTCGGGCTCGGGCATTTCCTCGGCGGCACGGTCGACTGCTTCGTCTTGCGGGGCGAGATCCAAGGGGTCTACGCCGGGCCGCAGATCGGTGTCGCGCTGCGTCGGTTGCCGCTGCGCGACGCGCTGCGGCTCGCGGAACGGATCGGCCGGAGTCGGTCCCAAGGCGGGGAGCACAATCGGCTCCGGCTTGGTGATGGTCTGGGCGGCCTCTTCGCTGAAGAACGGATCGTCGAATGCGTTGTCGCGCGGCCTGGTGCCGCTGGTTTGTACGACGTGTTGCGATTCGTGCCGGCGATGGGCGGCAGCGCGATCGTCGGTCGCGTCCAAAGCGCCGGCGGTCGAAGAGTCACTTCGGCCAGCCGTTTGCTGTGGCCTGGTGGCCGGGTGGCGACGCACTTCGCGATACGGCTTCCAGCGCAGATTGCTCGAGTCGGCCGGCCTGGTGGCGGCGGCGGACTGCGTTTCGCCGGCGGCTGTACTCGACGAACGGTTCGCCTTGGACGACGCCGGCTTGGTTGTGCCGTCGCGCCGCGGCGCCCACTTGAGCACGGCGTTGGGGGTTGTCTTGATCGAGGCCGAGGGCTCGATGTCGCGGGCGGGCAAGAGTGCCGGCCCGCCAACAAGTGCGAGGCTCGCCAGCAGGCCGGCGGCCATCGCGCGGCGCGGCGCGAGCTTACGCGCCGTCGCCCGAAGCGAATTCAGTGGTGTAATTGGGTGCTTCCTGCGTAATGGCAATGTCATGTGGGTGGCTCTCCCGCACGCTCGCGGCTGACACCTGGATGAACCGCGACTGGGTCCGCAGTTCCTCGATGTTATGCGCGCCGCAATAGCCCATGCCAGCCCGCAGGCCGCCTACCAGTTGGTAGACGAACGGACCAAGTGGACCCCGAAACGGCACGCGCCCTTCGACTCCTTCCGGTACGAGCTTTTGGGCTCGTCGCTCTCCACTCCCTTGGCGATAGCGTTCGCTGGAGCCTTGAACCATGGCCCCCAGCGAGCCCATGCCGCGGTACACCTTGAAGGTCCGACCCTGATACAGGATTTGCTGCCCTGGGCTTTCGGCCAGGCCGGCAAACAGTCCGCCGATCATCGCGAGATGCGCGCCCGCCGCGATTGCTTTGGTGAGATCGCCTGAATAGCGGATCCCACCGTCGGCAATCACGGGCGTGCCCGACTCTCGCACCGCCTCGGCGGCCTGCATGATCGCGGTGATCTGGGGAACTCCAACTCCCGAGATCACCCGTGTCGTGCAGATCGAACCCGGGCCGATGCCGACCTTCACGGCGTCGGCGCCGGCTCGGACCAGATCCCTTGCTCCCTCGCTCGTGGCCACGTTTCCGGCCACGACGTCGATATCCCAACGCTTCTTGATCTCCTTGACGGTCTCGATCACGTTCGACGAATGGCCGTGGGCGCTGTCGACCACCAGAACATCAACGTCCTTGGCGATCAGGCTGGCAGCCCGCTCGTAGTCGTGCACTCCGACCGCCGCCCCCACCCTTAGCCTGCCTTGCCTATCTTTACAGGCTTGGGGGAACCGGCGCATGTTGTCGATGTCTTTGATCGTGATGAGCCCGGTTAGTCTTTTATCTTCGTCCACCAGTAAAAGTTTCTCGACCTTATTTGCCATCAAAACCTTCTCAGCTTCCTCGAGCGTCACATTGCCCGTGGCCGTTACCAACGGCTCGCGGGTCATGACTTCGGCAACCCGGCGGTCGTCGGCCTCGAGAAAGCGCAGGTCGCGGCGGGTGAGAATGCCTTGCAAGCGGTTGTCGGCCGCCACGATCGGAATGCCCGACACGTGGTGCTGATCCATCAGTTCGCGAGCCCGCCCGACGGTGGCGTCGGGGCGCAAGCTCACCGGGTCGAAGATGATGCCGTTGGCCGTTCGCTTGACCTTGTCGACCTCTTCGGTCTGCGTTTCGATCGACATGTTCTTGTGAATGACACCCAGCCCCCCCTCTTGAGCCAGGGCGATCGCCATTTCGCTCTCGGTCACCGTGTCCATCGGCGAGCTGATCAGTGGAATGTTCAGGGCGATCCGCCGGGTGAGGTGCGTGCGGACTTCGACATGAGCCGGCACGACGTCGCTATAGCGCGGCGAAAGGAGCACGTCGTCGAAGGTGATCGCTGGTCCAATGATCTTGTCTGACATGGTGCGCGCTCCGATTTGCCCGCGATGAATCAGTCCGTTGCACGCGCCGCGAGCCTTCCGCGGCGGAGCAGGCGTCCAGGTATAGTCCCGTATTATGCGGGCATTTCGAGATGCTGGCAAACGGGGGACGCGGTCCAGTAAAAACCGCGGCGGCGGGAACGAATGCGGCCCCGCACGCTAGGGTTTTCCCGATGGATCGCGATCAAGGCGGGCTGCGACGGGAAGCACCGTCGGACACAAAGTCCTCGGATCGGCCGCCGGTTCGAGATTGGTGGCCGCCAGCAGCCTTGAGTCGACGCGCTACGTCGATGCGCAAGCGAGGATCGCCGGTCACGCACGCAGGGCAGGCTAACGACCGCCGGCCTGGGCGACTGGCGTTTCCGTTTCGCCGTAGTGCACGTTCAACCAGCGGGCCAAGGTGTCGGCCGCCACTCGGTTGCCCGCTTCGTTCAAACGCTGCGCATGGCGCTCGAAGACCGGCGCGCGGACCGCGCGAAGATGCGGCAAGAGATCAATAATCGGCAGCCCTTGTTCGTGTGCCAACGCCGCCAGGCGACGCTGCGGCAACTCGATGTCGATTTCCGCGGGCTGAAAACCGCCCCGCCGTCGCAGCACGTTCGATAGTTCTGTCCGGACTTGAAATTCCGCCGGCACGACGATCAGCGCCAACTCGACACCACGGCCGGCACAGCGCCGGTTGAGCCCGACCAGGCGACTTCGCAGTTCGCCCCAGGTCTCGTTCGCTGCGTCGTCCGATTCAACCCGACACAGCCGGAATGAGCGGAGCGATTCACGCAGGTATCGCTCGTGTTGCTGTTCGGGAGTTTCGGCGTCGTGATCGTGGCGGACTTGCGCCTGCGACGGAGTGTCGCAAGCGCCGGCCACGAACATGGTCGCCACGCGCCAAGCGCGCCAGTCGAACCAGCCGGCCGGCGCGGCGCGGCTCGTCAGCCGATGATCGACCGTGACAAACAGCAACACGAGATCTGGCTGACGCCAGGCCACGTCGAAGCAGGCCGCGGCGAGTTGCTCGGCCGAACCGTCGCCGGATGGCGCGACTTGCAGTTTGGCGTCTGGCACCTGGCCTTCGAGCAACGTCAACAAAGTGTCCGTTTGGGAGTCATCGGTCGCGTCGATAAGCGTGATGTGGGGATTGCCGATTGGCAATCCGCGCCGCGGTGGCGCCACCAAGGCCGCGGGGCGCGTGTCCAGGCCGCGGGCCGTCGGGCCGAAGTCCGACTCCGTGGCCGTCGACGTGGCGATCACTCCGTTGGTGGAACCGATTGCCCGCATCATCCATTGTTCGCGGACCCAGAGCGAGCATTCCAGGGCCAGCAATCCGGCGACCGCCGCGGCAACCACGGCGCTCGACGTTCGCAAGCGCCGCGTGGCCAACGCCGGCGCCAACCGCACGGCGGCCGTCGGCGAGACGAGTATCCAGAAGGCCGCGAAGGTGTATTGAATCGCGACGAGCGCGGCAAACAGGTAAGCGACGTCGTTGGCCGGGCCGAAGGCAAAAGCCACGCCCAGCGCCAAGACGACGCCGAGCAATTGCAGGCCCCAAAAACCGCCCTGCACGAGCACGCGCTGTGGATCGAACGTGGTGCGGGCACGCCACGCGCGGGCAACGCGTAACAACTGCGCGATGGCAAGGATGAGAACCAGCGTCGCGGCCGTGGCCTGAAAACGGCCAGGCGCGCTGGCTTGGGCTCGCTCGACGAGCCAAGCGACGCCCATCGCAGCTTGCACGATCGCCAAACCTGCCAGGCAGGCGTGGCCGCGCCGCGCGCTGGATGGGCTACGAGGACGAACTTGCGTTGTCCCTGACACGACTACATCCATGGGCTGGTGGTGAAGGGGCCGCGTTTGGCAGGCCCGCCGACCATTCAGCGGTGGGTTGGCAAGGTGTAATCGGTCGGTTCACCCGGAGATGTCCGATCCCTGGGCATTCCGCATGCTGTCTTTAATCGAAAAGCAGTGACCGCGTCAACGCCGATCGCTCTTCGACAAGAGTTGCTGTTCTACGAAAAGCCTCTTCTCGACCGTACGACTCCAAGTTCTCGACTCGATGGCAGAGGGCACGCGCCCCGGCCGACATTGCAGGCAGCAAAGTCGGTGCCATCAGGAATCGTAGCGCGTTATCGGCCAAAGAGTAGTTCTCGCAGCAGCGATTCGTCGATCTACCGCGTCATCGTCGCAACAGGAAAAGTCGCCGACGGCTTGTTACATTGCACGCAGCGTGGATCACGGGGAGCCGCAAGAACAGGCCTCGGAGTGGCCAGTTCTTGGCGCAGGAGGTGCCAGATCGGTGTCGCTGCGGTCAGTGCAACGCCGCGCCTCTGGCCTAACGATGGTGCATTGCGAGCCGGCGCTCGGCGACCACATCCTGACGCGCTCGGCCACGGCTCCGCGCAGGCGCTCAATCAAGCGCCCACTCTCGAGCGCACGAAGCACAGATCGCCCACGCCGCCAAGGCGGATTGCGAGCTGTGCCGGTCCGGCGAACTGCTGGTTGCTGCCGGCGGTTCCGACAGCCACAGCAGGAATTTCGCGGCAGCACGATTGACCCCCGTTGGCGAGCGTTTTTGCGCCGATGGTTCGGAATGCACGGGGCGACAATTCGTCGCACTGGATGCATCTCCAACTGTGGGGTACGCTTCCGAGGGACGCCCGAGGGGGCGGCCCAAAATGAAGAGGCTTGGCCCACGTTTCTCGGGTGCCAGCCGCGTCGCTCGTTACGCCTTTGGATTGTGGTGCTGCCATGCGAGTCATGATTGGTGTCGACGGATCGGAAGGAAGCATCGAGGCCGTTCGGCAAGCGGGCCGGTTGCTGTCGGCTTCGCGCGATCGGGTAGCGCTGTACTATTCGCCGCCGCGCGTGGCCGTTCGCAGCGATCGCCCGCTGCCACACGACGCGCTCGAAGAGAGCCGGCAGGCGCTGGTGCATTCGGTCTTCGCCCACGCCAGGGAGCTGCTGCCCGCGGCTCTGCGGGAAGGGGTCGAAGAAATCGTCGGCGAGCAGAATCCGCGTCGTGGGCTGCGCATCGCCGCCGATCAATGGCAGGCCGATCTGATCGTGGTCGGCGCGCACGGCGCCAGCACGCTCGGCCAGACATTGCTGGGGAGCGTGGCGCGATCACTGATTTACGATACGGTACGGCCGGTGCTCATTGCCCGGGCCAAGCCGGGGCCAAAGAGCGATAACGCATTTCGCGTGATTATGGCTGTCGGAGAGGTGCCGGCGCTGTCGGCCGCGACGAACCTGCTCGGGCAGATCTCGTTTCCCGAGCGGACCCACGGCCGGGTGGTGCACGTGATGGAGCCGATGTTCGGCGCCGAAATTCCCCCCTGGCTAGAAGAAAAAGTGCGCAGCGCCCGCGACGACGAGCTGACGCACGCCTGGATCGAGGGCTACGAGCGGGAGAAGCACGCCAAGGAAGCCGAAATGCAGCGCTATGCCAAGACGCTGCCCGGCGCGCTGGCCGCGCTGCCGCCGCTGGTTGTCGAGGGCCTGCCGGCCAAAAAGCTGCTGGATCTCGCCGCGTCGGACGACCTCGATCTGATCATTTTGGGTACGCGGGGCTTGAGCATCGCCGAGCGGTTCTTCATTGGCTCGACGACCGAAAAGTTGCTCACGCACGCCCCTTGTTCGCTCCTGGTGATGCACTACGGCGCGCATCCCTAGGATAGGAGCCCCTGTGGCTCGCCGGCCGCCAGGACCCAGCCAAGGCCCTAGGCTGCTGACGCTGTTCGCTAGAATGTCAGGATGACACCATCGCTTGACCGCGCCCAGACGCCGGATCGCCCCACAGCCACCCGCCCCGCCGACGAAATTCTCGATAGTGCGCACTGCCGGCCGTTGGCCGAGGTCGTCGCCGCGCTGGCGGCCAAAGTCGAACGGGGGTTGACCGCCGCCGAGGTGGCGTCGCGGCTCGATCTGTACGGCCCCAATCGACTGGCCGAAGCACCGCCGATCCCGCTGTGGCGCAAACTGCTCGACGAATTCAAGGACCTCGTGGTCTGGATTCTGATCGTCGCGGCAATCATCTCCGGCCTGTTGGGGGAGTGGATCGATAGCGTCGCGATCGTGGCGATCGTGCTCATCAACGGCCTGATCGGCTTTTTTCAGAAGCGGAGCGCCGAGCGGGCGATCGCGGCCCTGATGGAGATGTCGGCGCCGCTGGCGCGAGTCGTTCGCGACGGTCAGGTGGTCAGCATTCCGGCCGACGAAATCGTCCCTGGCGACACGCTCGAACTCGAAGCCGGCGACCGCGTGCCGGCCGACGCCCGGCTCGTGCGCACCTTTTCGCTGGCAGCGCAAGAGGCGGCGCTTACCGGCGAAAGCGTGCCGGTCGATAAAGGGGCCAGCGACGGCCTCCAGCAGGAATTACCGATCGGCGATCGCGCCAATATGGTCTACCTGGGGACAACGATCACCGCCGGCAAAGGGCGGGCGATCGTGGTGGCCACCGGCATGGCCACGCAGCTCGGACACATCGCCCAACTGCTCGAACAGCAGGAGCACGAGCCCACGCCCCTGGAGCGCCGGCTCGACGCCCTGGGGCGGATCCTGATCGTCGTCTGCCTGGCGATCGTGGCCGTGGTCTTCGCCATGCAGTGGTGGCGGCACGGCAATTTCGTCGACGCCTTTATGCTGTCGGTCAGCCTGGCCGTGGCCGCCGTCCCCGAAGGGCTGCCCGCCGTGGTGACGATTGCCTTGGCGCTGGGGTTGCGGCGGATGGCGCGGCGCAATGCCCTGGTGCGCAAGCTGCCGAGCGTGGAGACGCTCGGTTCGGTGACCGTCATTTGCTCGGACAAGACCGGCACCCTGACGCGCAACGAAATGACCGTGCGCGAGGTGGTCGTCGACGACGTGCGCTACCAGGTCGGCGGCGCCGGTTACGAACCGACCGGCGAGTTCCGCCGCGCCTCGGCCGACGAGCCAACCGCGCCGGAGCAACACGACCACGCCGCGCCGCCCGAGGGCGGCGCGCACGAGGCAAACGTCGATCGAGTGCTGCGCCGGGCGTTGTTGGCCGGCGCCTGGTGCAACAACGCGCAACTCGTCGCGCCGGGCGGCGAGCGCAACGAATGGACCGTGCTCGGCGACCCGACCGAAGCGGCGCTGTTGGTCGTGGCGCGCAAGGCAGGCATCGCCGAGCTGCCGCGCGACGAGGCCCTGCTCCACGAGAATCCGTTTGACTCCACGCGCAAGATGATGTCGGTCGTGGTCAACGAGGCTGAGCACGGCCGCGTGCTCTATGCCAAAGGGGCCCCGGAAGTGCTGCTGCACGCTTGTGTGGCGATCGAGCGGCACGACGGCGCCGAATCGCTCGACGAGACGCGGCGTCAAGCAATCTTGGACCAGGCGCTCGAAATGGCCGAGCGCGCGCTACGCGTGTTGGCCGTGGCCTATCGCCCTCAACCTCCCGAAACCACGTCTGACACCGGCGCCGCCGATCTGGAGCGCGAACTCGTCTTTCTCGGCCTCATCGGCATGATGGACCCGCCGCGCCAGGAAGCCCGCGAGGCAGTCGCCACCTGCCGTACGGCGGGCGTGCGGGCGGTGATGATCACCGGCGATCATCGCGCCACGGCGTTGGCGATCGGTCGCGAATTGGGACTGGCCGACCACGACGACCGCGCGCTGTTGGGCGAAGAGGTCGACCGCTTGAACGACGAGCAACTCGCCGAGCAAGTCCCCGATATCGCCGTCTACGCCCGCACCTCGGCCGAACACAAGCTGCGAATCGTGCGGGCGTGGCGCTCCCGCGGTCAGGTCGTGGCCATGACCGGCGACGGCGTGAACGACGCCCCGGCGGTAAAGACCGCCGACGTGGGGATCGCCATGGGGATTACCGGGACCGACGTGACCAAAGAGGCCGCGGACATTGTGCTGGTCGACGACAACTTCGTGTCGATTGTCGGCGCGGTCGAAGAAGGGCGCGTGATCTTCGACAATATCCAGAAGGTGTTGCAGTTCTTGTTGTCGTGCAACTTTGGCGAGATCGTGCTGGTGTTCGTGGCCAGCCTGTTGGGTTGGCCGGCTCCGCTGCTGCCGATCCAATTGTTGTGGATCAACCTGGTGACCGACGGGCTGCCGGCCTTGGCTCTCTCGGTCGAACCAGCCGAGCCCGACATCATGCGTCGCAGGCCGCGGGCGTCGAGCGAATCGATCTTGCCGCCGCAGTTGGGGTTGGTGATCGTCGTTCAGGGGCTGACCGTGGCTGTCGCCAGCCTATTGGCCTTCACCATCGCGATGTTCCTCCACGACGGCCAGGGGAACAGCGCCGATTACGCCCGGGCGATCACCTTCTCGGTGTTGGTTTACGCCGAGCTGTTGCGATCGTTCGCGGCGCGCAGCCCCTCGTTGACGGTGTTCGCGCGGGGGCTGTTCTCGAACCGGGCCTTGCTCGTCGCCGTCGCCGCCTCGGGCGCGTTGCAGCTTGTCGTGATGCTACTGCCGTTCACCCAGGACATTTTCAAAATCCCGGTATTTGGGCCAACCGACTGGCTGCTGATCGGCCTGCTGTCGCTGGTGCCGGTGACGCTGCTGGAGCTGTTCAAGCTGGCGCGCAGCGGCCTGTCGCGGTTGCGTGGCACAACGGCGAGCGCGGGTTGAAAGCGCCTGCGCGGGGGTTATGCCAGAATCGGCCGGACGACTTCCCCTTCGACATCGGTCAGGCGGAAATCGCGACCCTGGTAGCGATAAACCAACCGCGTGTGGTCGATGCCCAGCAAATGCAGCATCGTGGCGTGCAGGTCGTGTACGTGCACCCGATCGATGGCCGCGTGATAGCCGAGGTCGTCGGTTTCGCCGTGGGTCATGCCGCCGCGAATGCCGCCGCCGGCAAGCAGAATGCTGAAGGCTCGCATGTGATGGTCGCGGCCGACGCCTCCCTTGTTGGTTTGGGCCATCGGCGTGCGGCCGAACTCACCCCCCCAGACGATCAGCGTGTCGTCGAGCATGCCGCGTTGCCGGAGGTCGGTGATCAGGGCGGCCGTCGCGCGATCGCAATCGCGGGCGCAAATACGGAAGAACTTCACCAGGTCGTTGTGGTGATCCCAGTCGCGGTGATAGAGCTGAATGAACCGCACGCCGCGCTCGGCCATCCGCCGCGCTAACAGGCAGTTATAGGCGAACGAACCGTCGGCCCCCCGCGCGCCATAAAGATCGAGGACGTGCTGCGGCTCGTCGGCGATGTCCATTAACTCGGGCACGCTCGTCTGCATGCGGAAGGCCATCTCGTACTGCGCGATGCGGGTGTGGATTTCCGGATCGGCCAGCACCTCGTTCCGCAAGGCGTCGAGTCGATTCACCGCGCCGATCAAGCGGCCTTGCTCGTCGTGTGGCACGCCCGGCGGGCTAGCCAGATAATGCACGGGGTCGCCGTGCGACGAGAACGCTACCCCCTGGTATCGGCTCGGCAGAAAGCCGCTGTGCCACTGGCGGGCGGCGATCGGCTGCGGGTTGCGGCCATCCTTGCTGATGCTCGTCAGCACAACGAAGCCGGGATAGTCGGCCGCTTCGCTTCCTAGTCCATAGACCGCCCAAGAGCCCATGCTCGGCCGCCCGGAAATCGACGTGCCGGTGTTCATCACGGTATGGGCGGGGTCGTGATTGATCTGATCGGTGTGCAGCGAACGGACGATGCACAACTCGTCGGCCACGCTGCCGATGTGGGGCAGCTCTTCGCTGATTTCGAGCCCCGCTTGTCCGTACCGTTTGAACTTGAAGAGCGGAGCCTGGCAGACGAGCTTTTGCCCTTGCAATTGGGCAATCGGCTGGCCGGCCGTGAACGATTCGGGGATCGGCTGGCCATGCATCTCGGCCAGCTTGGGTTTGGGATCGAACGTCTCAAAGTGCGACGGCCCGCCGGCCATGCACAAGAAAATCACCCGCTTGGCGCGGGCCGGCCAATGAGGCAAGCCCACAAACCCAGGGGCGATGCCGTGCGGCGCCCCGTTGGTTCCCGGTGGCAACACGGCAGACGAGTCGATCGCAGTTTCGCCGCCGCGTGCCAGGTTGTTGTTCAGCAATCCGGCCAGCGACGCGGCTCCCAGCCCCAGCGACGTGCGGCCAAGAAACGCGCGGCGCGTAAGCTGGTTCAGCGCATTGTCGTGCAGCGGTAAGTGGGGGAAGCTCATCAGTTCCTCGTGACGGTCTCGTGCAAGTTCAGCACCGCGCGGGCCACGCCGGTCCAGGCGGCCAGTTCCGTGGCCGAAACGTCGTCGGGCCAGGCGAACGCGCCTGCGGTCGCCAGCCGCGCGGCCGCGGCGGGTTCTGCGTCAAAATGCCGGCGATCGGCCGCCAGCAGCTCGGCCAAGACTTCGATCTCTCGATCGTTGGGCCGGCGCGAAGTCGCCTGGTGCCAGACCCAGGCGAGGCGTTCGGCGTCACTCGCTCCCCCTTCGCGCACGATACGCACGGCCAACGACCGGGCGCATTCGACGAAAGTCGGGTCGTTCAACAGTGCCAGCGCCGCCTGCGGCGTGTTGCTCACCGCGCGCTCGGCGGTGCACTCTTCGCGGCTGGGGGCGTCGAAGGCCATCAAGCTCGGATGCAAGAAAGTCCGCTGCCAGTGCGTGTAGAGCCCGCGTCGATACTGCTCGCTACCGCCGTCGGCTTTCCAGGTGCGCTTCGGAAAATTCAGAAACTCCCAATACCCCTCGGGCTGATAGGGGAACACGCTCGGGCCGCCGATTTCGTCGTTCCATAGCCCGCCCACCAGCAGCGCCGTGTCACGAATGAACTCGGCTTCGAGCCGCCAGCGGCCTTGCCGGGCCAATAGGCGATTAGCCGGATCGCGCGCCAGCTGCTCGGCCGTCGGCACCGACGAACGGCGATACGCGTCGCTGGTCACCAGCAGTCGAATCATGTGCTTGACGTCCCAGCCGCTTTCGCGGAATTCGACTGCCAGCCAGTCGAGGAGTTCCGGATGCGAAGGCGGTTCGCCCTGCGCGCCGAAATCGTCGAGAGACTTGGACAACCCGACCCCGAAGAACATTTTCCACAAGCGATTGACGGCCACGCGGGCGGTGAGCGGGTTGTCGGCGCTGGTCAGCCAGTTGGCCAGGTCGAGTCGGGTAACGCGAGGCTGGCCGCCGTCGGCGTCCACGGCCGTGCCACTCGACGATGAGTCGTTCGTGGCAGCACTGCTAGGCGGGTCAGCCGTGGAAACGGTCGATAAATTGTCGAAGAACGCCGGCCAGGCGGCCGAGACCACGTCGCCCGAAGAGTCGAGCCAGTTGCCGCGCGGCAAAATCCGCATCTCGCGCGGCTGGGTCGCCACGGTGATCATCGAGCGGACGAGCGAACGCTCGAGCTGCTGCTGTTCGTCGCGGAGTTTCTTTAACTCGGCGGTTGCCGAATCGCGCTCGGCCGTCTTGCTGTCGTCGAGAGTTGCCAGTTGCGATTCGAGTTCCGCAATGTGCGTGACGTGTTCGTCGAGCCGCGCCTGCTGTGCGGGCGTGGGCACGGCGATAGTCGGCTCGCGATTGGCGGCCTTATAAACCCCGCGCTCTTTGACGTCGGCGAAGATCGCCGCGAAGCTGTAGAAGTCGCGGGTGGTGAAGGGGTCGTACTTGTGATCGTGGCATTCCGCGCAGCCCAACGTGGCAGCCAACCAGACGCCAGCCGTGGTCCGCACGCGGTCGGCCGCCGACTTGGCCAGGTACTCGCCGTCTTGCGCGCCCCCTTCCTCGGTCGTCTTGTTCAAGCGGTTGAAGCCTGTGGCGATCTTCTGCGCGAGCGTGGCATCGGGGAGCAAATCGCCGGCCAGTTGCTCGCGAGTGAAGCGATCGAAGGGCATATTGTCGTTGAAGGCGGCGATCACATAGTCGCGATACGGTGAAATCGGCACGGCGATGTCGCTGTGATAGCCGCACGAGTCGGCGTAACGCACCAGATCGAGCCAATAGACGGCCATCCGCTCGCCAAAGTGGGGCGAAGCTAACGATCGCTCGACATACGACTGGTAGGCATAGTCGCTCGGATCGGCCGATAGGAGCGCCACGTCTTGCGGCGTTGGCGGCAGCCCCGTGAGGTCGAAGGCCAACCGCCGGGCGAGCGTGACCGCGTCGGCCCGCTCGGCCGGGGCGAGGCCTTCGTGCTCGAGACGCGCCAGCAAGAAGCGATCGACGGGATTTCGCGCCGCACTCGCCTGAACCGCACCTGGCAACTCGGGGCGCGTGGGTGGAATGTATGCCCAGTGATCGCGCCACACGGCTCCTTCGTCGATCCACTGTTTGAGTTTGGCGATCTGTGCCGCGTTCAGTGGGCGATGGCTGTCGGCCGGCGGCATCCGTTCGTCGGCGTCTTCGCTGGCGATGCGGCGATACAGTTCGCTGTCATCCGCGCGGCCGGCGACAACGATCGACGCAGCCGCATCACCATTTCCCAGCAGCCCTTCGCGAGTGTCGAGCCGCAGGTCGGCTTCGCGAGCTTGCTCGTCGGGGCCGTGGCACTCGAAGCAATGGTTGGCGAGGATCGGACGGATGTCGCGGGCGAACTGAACCGCTCCCGCGACCGGTGTTGCCGGCGCGTCGCCAGCCAGGAGAATCTGACCGCGGCCGGCAAGCGCCAGGGCGCAACCGATGGCCAGGCTAGAGGCAGTTTCAAAACCGGCGATAAACCGACGTCGGGTGCCACTGCTAGCTCGTCTAGCAGTGCTGTATCGAGCTGGGCACTGCTGGGCAAGCCAGCAGTGGCACCCAAACCAGGTTTTGAAACTGCTTCTAGTTAGCAGTGTATGCAGCGGCATGGAGTTTTTCAGGGCGGGGGCGTGCGGAGCGGAGGGACGGGCGACGGCGGGAAAAGCAACCACTTGCAGACAACCCTCAGTTTAGATCGTCGCGCGCACGGCGCAAAGCAATCCGTGCCGGCGTGGCTTGTTGCCAGCGTAATGCACCGCGTGATGGCGCTTTTGTACCGGGATTCGGCCAATTGTCGGGCCTGCGGACGAGCGATATACTGCCGCAGACCGAGGGCGTGCCACCTGGCATGCTCGCCAGAGCCGCTTAGGAACGCTGGCTCCGCCCGCCTCCGACCGCCACACCACCAGCGAACGTCGGGCATTGCTCCGCGACGGCATCGCGGCGCCCGGTCCGCCGAACGGACCATCGTAGCCTAAATTCACCGCCGGCAGTTTCGCGCCGGTTTCAGCCTGCAAGGAGACTCTATCGTGGCGATTCGCGTCGGCATCAACGGATTTGGACGTATCGGTCGCATTGTGTTCCGCATTCTGGCCTCGCGCCCCGAAGAGTTCGAGGTGCCTGCGATCAACGACATCACCGACACCAAGACGCTGGCGACATTGCTGAAGTACGACAGCACGCATCGCCGCTTCGCCGGCAGCGTGACCTACGACGCCGAGAGCATCACGGTCGATGGCCGCCGCATCCGCGTGCTGGCCGAGCGCGACCCCAGCAAGTTGCCCTGGAAGGATCTGAAGATCGACGTGGCCTTGGAGAGCACGGGCATCTTCACCAACCGTGCCAAAGAGGGAAAGGCCGGGTACGACAGCCACCTGGCCGCCGGGGCTCGCAAAGTGGTGCTCAGCGCGCCAGCCTCCGATCCGCCCGACCTGACCTGCGTGCTGGGGGTCAACGACGACAAACTGACGGCCGACATGAAGTGCATCTCGAATGCCAGTTGCACGACCAACTGCCTGGCGCCGCTGGCCAAGGTGCTCAACGACTCGTTCGGCATCGAGAAAGGGCTGATGACCACCGTGCACTCGTACACCAACGACCAGCGCGTGCTCGATCTGCCGCATAAGGACCTTTACCGGGCCAGGGCCGCGGCGCTCAACATCATTCCCACCACGACCGGCGCCGCCAAGGCCGTCGGGCTGGTGATTCCCGAACTGAAAGGAAAGCTGACCGGCATCTCGCTGCGCGTGCCGACGCCGACCGGCAGCGTCGTCGACCTGACCGCGGTGCTCAAAAAGCAAGTCACCAAGGAAGAAATCAACGCGGCGGTCAAAAAGGCGGCCGAGGGCCCCATGAAGGGCATCCTCTACTACACCGAGGACCCGCTCGTCTCCAGCGACATCATCGGCGACCCGCACAGTTCGATTTTCGCCGCCGACTGGACTGACGTCATGGACGGCAATCTGGTCAAGGTGGTGAGCTGGTACGACAACGAGTTCGGCTACAGCAGCCGCACGGTCGATCTGTTGTCGCGCGTCGGCAAAATGTAGAGCGCCTCGCGCCCAAGCGCGAGATAGCTTCAGATGTGGATCGTGCGGCGCGAGACCGCCAGCGCCGCTTCTTTGAGCGCTTCGGGCAAGGTGGGGTGCGCGTGGCAGGTGCGCGCGATATCCTCGCTCGAAGCGCCGAACTCGATCGCCGCAGTTGCTTCGGCGATCAATTCGCCTGCCCGCGGACCGATGATGTGTACCCCCAGCACGCGATCGGTTCCCGCGTCGGCCAGCACTTTGACGAAGCCCTCGGTGTGACCCAGCGTGCGCGCCCGGGCATTGGCTTTGAACGGGAACTTGCCGACGCGGTACTCGACCCCTTGGGCTTTGAGCTCGTCTTCGGTGCGGCCAACGGTGGCGATCTCCGGCTCGGTGAAGACCACGGCCGGAATGGCGTTGTAGTTCACGTGCCCGTAGCCAGTGACGATCCGCTCGACGCAGGCTACCCCTTCCTCTTCGGCTTTGTGGGCCAGCATTACGCCGCCGATCACGTCGCCGATGGCATACACGCCGGCGGCCGAGGTGGCCCAGTGTTCGTCGACTTCGATCCGTCCCTTGGCGTCGGGCTTGATGCCGACCGTCTCGAGCCCCAGGTCTTTGGTGTAGGGGACGCGCCCGACGGCAACCAACACACGGTCGGCGCGCAAAGGTTCTTGATCGGCTACTTCGACGACACACTGATCATTTTCCACGCGGGCGGCTGTCACCCGGCACGAGAGCCGAAAGTCGAGCCCTTGCCGGCTGAACGTGCGCTGCGCCTCGGCCGCTAGTTCATGATCCATGCCCGGCAGCAGGCGATCGAGGTATTCGAGCACCGTGACCTTGGAGCCGAGCCGATTCCAGACCGAGCCGAGCTCCAGCCCGATGTAGCCGCCGCCGATGACGATCATCGTTTCGGGGACGCGATCGTAGTCGAGAGCCGCGGTGCTGCCGCCGATCAGCGGCGAGCCACGCTCG
Organism: Pirellulales bacterium; assembly: GCA_050184475.1. Taxonomy (GTDB): domain Bacteria; phylum Planctomycetota; class Planctomycetia; order Pirellulales; family JAEUIK01; genus JAIESQ01. Next base: position 245,299 of record JBFXAH010000001.1, read on the forward strand.
ACACCGGGCAACCAGGCCGGCACGCTACCGGTGGCGATTACGATGTGCTCGGCCTTGAGTTGTGTTTCCTGGCCTTGTTGCTCGACCACAAGCTTGCCAGCGCCCGTCAGTCGGCCATGGCCGGCATAGCGCGTGACCTTGTTCTTGCGCAACAGCCCGTCGACCCCTTGAGCCAGGCCGGCGACGATGTCGATCTTGCGCTTCTGCATGGCGGCCAGGTCGGCTTCGACCGAGCCGACGCGCACTCCGAACGCACCCAACTGATCGCGCGCGTGCATGAAGTTCGCGCTGGCTTCGAGCAGCGCCTTGCTGGGGATGCAGCCGACGCGCAGGCAGGTGCCGCCGAGTTGCGGTTCGCGTTCGACGCAGGCGGTGTTGAGCCCTAGCTGCGCGGCGCGAATCGCCGCCACATAGCCGCCGGGGCCGCCGCCGATGACGATCAGATCGTGAGAAACTTCCGGCATTCCTGGCCTTTGCATCGGCGAATGGCAGTAATCAACCCCTCACCCCCGGCCCCTCTCCCGCAAGGGGAGAGGGAGGAAGTAGACGCTCACACGTCGAGCAGCAGCCGGGCGGGATCCTCGATCAAGGCCTTGATGCGCCGCAGGAAGGTCACCGCTTCGCGGCCGTCGACCAATCGGTGATCGTAGGTGAGCGCTACGTACATCATCGGGCGAATGACCACCTGCCCCTGGTGGGCGATCGGGCGATCTTGAATGCCGTGCAGTCCGAGAATGCCACTCTGCGGTGGATTGACGATGGGGGTCGACAGCAACGATCCGTAAACCCCGCCATTGGAGATCGTGAACGTGCCCCCTTGCAGTTCGGAGAGTTCGAGTTTGTTTTCGGCCGCACGGCGGGCGAAGTCGGCAATCGTTAATTCGATGTCAGAGAACTTCATCAACTCGGCGTTGCGCAGCACCGGCACCACAAGGCCGCGACCGCCGCCGACCGCCACCCCGATGTCAAAGTAATCGTGATAAACGATGTCTCGACCGCGGATCTCGGCGTTCACTTCGGGGAACTGGGCCAGTGCTTCCACCGAGGACTTGATAAAGAACGACATGAAGCCGAGCTTGACGCCGTAGCGCTCGCGGAAGGCCTCGCCATGTTCCTTCCGCAAGGCGATCACGGCCGACATGTCGATTTCGTTGAAGGTGGTCAGGAGCGCCGCGTTCTGCTGGGCCGCGACCAGGCGTTCGGCGATCCGCTCACGGATCAGCGACATCGGCCGCACGCGTTCGTTGCGGCTGCCGGGAACGACATGAGCCGGCGCCGGCGCGGCAGGCGGCTGAGTTGCGGGCGAGGCCACTTTGCTTCGCCGATCCTTTGTCCGTTCATCCTCCTCTCGCCGCGCGGGGGGGGCCGGAGCCGCCGCGCCGCGATCGGACGCCGTCGGGCGTTGGCTGGCCGGAGCCGACTTGTCGCTCCGCGTGGCATGCCGCTCGACATCCTCTTTAAGCAATCGTCCGCCGGGACCGGTCGCTTCGACCTGCTCAACTGCCAGGCCGTGCTCGTCGAGCGCGCGGGCCGCGGCAGGCATCACTCGTGTCTGTTGCCGTGGCGCGGCGGCTTTTTGGGGCGCGCGGTCCTCGGCCTGCTTGGGTGCCGCGTCGCTCTTTTGACTAGAGCGCGCCGGAGTTTGCTCGGGCTCCTTTTTCCGCTCGGGAGCCTGGGGGGATTCGTCCGGCGGCGCCGACTCGGCAGCGGCACGTTCTTCGAAGTAGCCGATCACCTCGCCCACGGCGGCCCGCTGGCCTTGCTGTTTGACGATCTTGGTCACCACGCCCGAGGCGGGGGCGGGCAATTCCATCGTCGCCTTATCGGTCTCGATCTCGACGAGCGACTCGTCCGCCTGGGCAAATTGCCCTTCGGGCTTGAGCCACTGGCCGATTTGCACTTCGGTGATCGACTCGCCGGCCGAAGGCACCTTCAACTCGATGGGCATGACATCCTTTGCTAGCACGAAGCCAGAAGTCGGCGGCCTGCAACCGCGCGTCGGGTGAATAGGCTCTGTAAAAGTTACACGCTCGACTTCGATTGCACGAGCGGGGTGCCGACGATAGCAACCGTGCCCCGAGGTTGTAAATACTGGTTTCGCGGTGTGTTGTGTGTTCGATTTGGTGCGACGAGCGCTTGCGAGCCGGGTTTGGCACGCCGGCTGCCTTGTAAGTCAACCGTTCCCTTGCTTGACCCAGCAGTCGCGGGGACGGGGCCGCCGGACGGCGGGCCCTGTTACCGGGATGCCTTCGACTGGGGAACTTGCAGGACCGTGGATCTTAGGAGCGCTTCGCCTCGCTATCAGGCGACAACGAGCCCGCTACGGGCCAGTCCAGTTTTTCACGGCCGAAAGGGCCCGGTTGGCCATCCCCGCGAGGCCACCCGGGCCCTTTTTTCATGCGCGGTCGCTCATTGCCCGCAAGTCAGGCGTGGGGGCTTCCACTGGCCAGCGGCGCAGGAGCCAGTCGTCGGAGACAAACCGCCACAACAGCGACGCCATGGCGACGCGCATGGCTGTCATTAGTTCGTGCTGCTGGCCTTCGATCCTTGCCCCCTCACCCCCAGCCCCGCTCCCACGAGGGGAGAGGGGAGCAGATGCGTCCGTCCCCGGCACTCTGTTGTCGGGCAAGTCGAATTCAAAGCCGCTCCATTTCAGCCGCACGGGCCAACTGCTGCGCCGCGCCGTGTCGTTGAATCGCTCGGCGACGCGCAACCCCCAGAGCGTGCCGAACGCATCGCGAAAATCGAGCCACGCGCGATCCCACGGGGCAAGTGCGGCGGACTGCCGGGGATAAGGATGCGCGGCCGCGAAAAGAGCCACCGCCAAAAGCGACATGCCGGCCGGCACTCGCCAAGAGTCAAGCGTCGCGACCAGGTTGCCCCCGCCCGGCAAATGATCTCCCAATAGCAAGATTTGCCCGGCCACCAAGAGCGCGGTCGCCAGCCAGCGGCGCGTCGGCAAGCCGGTGGCCAGCGTGACCGCCAACAGAATCAACAGAAACCAGCGCCGCGCGGCGTGCAGCACCAGCGGCGTAGCGGGACGAAACAACGCCCCTTCGGCCGCCGGCAGCACGAGCACGACGGCCAGCGAGAGCACGACAAACTGCCAGGCCCGATCTTGCGGGCGTTTGGCGCCGAGCAACGCCATCGTGGGGCAGAAGGTCAACGCCCCGGCGACCAGCTCGAGGTGCGTCGTCCAGGCCGGCGTCGCGCCGGCAGCCATTTCTCGGGCGGCCGCGGCCACGACTTCCAAGCCGGTCACGATCCCCAAGATCGAAATACTCCACCACCAGGGGGCGACCAACGTCGTTCCCATCAATCGTGGGCGCGCCACAAGCAACAAGATCAGTGCGACGATCGCCGCCAGCAGCGTCGCTACGACCTGCGGACTCGTAACGTAATAGCTCGCCAAGAACCCACCCGGGTGCGTTGCCGTCGCTACGATCGGCAAGCTCGCGCTGTCAAAAGGCAACATGTGGGAAAAAGGCATCGATCGCGTTTGCTTTATGGCCTCGCGAGTGGCAGCGTTAACCGAGCGGCCACTCGGCCGCGTCCTCCGAGTACACCCGCCACGCGCCCTGGGCCGTGAGCATGTGGATGATGTTTCCGCGTTGGGTCGAGGACGCCGCCGAGCCCGCGAGTTGCTGACCTGCGATCATTCGCGAGCAAAGTCATGTTGCCGGTTCGGTACGCCGTTGGTTTCTTGAGTGCTGTTGCGCTTGTGAGTGTGGCTTGCGAAGCCTCGGCCCGGCAAGGGGTCCGCTGGAGGCCAGCGGCCGCGCCGCGCACGACGTCGAGCTACGCGGATCGCGCGGCAATGGCGCGCAGCCGAGCCCGCGCCCAGGCCGAGCCCGAGCCTGAGGTCGTGACCGCCCCGCCAACCGACTTGGGGAGTGCCGAGGGCCCCGGCCCCGTCGAATATGGCGAGCAGATCGAGTTGAAGCCGGGTCAGGACATCACGATTGGTCGTGGCGGCGACGTGGTGGTCACGCCCGTGCCGAAGATGCGCGGCCGCCCGAAATGGAAGCCGCGATTCAAGCTCGCGCCGCTGAACACGCCGATTTTCACCGAGCCAGGCCCGGCGCACGACTTCTACTTCGAGTCGGCCCGCAACACGATCATGGGGCTGGCGATCAACGCGCCTTGGGAATTGAACAACGGCTACGGGGCCCGCAAGCCGATCCCCTGGCAATTCGCCTGGCCCGCTGGCGACTCGGCCGGCAGCACGCCGGTGATTCCGCACGGCGGCCTGACCGACTATTCGGCCACGATCGACAACGCCGAGTCGTTGATCGGCCCGATGCAAGGTTGGCAAGGCACCTATGGTCGCTTGCCCTACGCTCACGAACTGCCGGGCGAGTCGCTCGGGCCGTTCGACGAGGAGCAGGTCGTCGAGTCGCACGGGCAACCGGAGCCGGTCGAGGCCGCTCCGCCGGCCGTTGAATTCGAAGAGGTTCCCGCTGAGCTCATGAAGCCCGCGCCCGAGGCCGAGCAACCAAGCGATGACGCCGCGGCCTGGCCCGAGGAAGTCGCGCCGACGAACGAACCGACGGAGAGCGAGCGGCCAACGTCCGAAGAGCCAGAGGAAGATTCCGCGGCAGCTGGTCCGCAAGCATCCGACGAGTCGGCCTCGCCATCCGCTGACGAGGCTCCGTCGGATGCGCCCCCCGCGGGCGACGACGGCCCCGTGCTGCCGTTCTAGGCGCCGGGTTTTGGTTCCAGGCTTTCGGCCGTTTAACTCAAACCGCGACGCGCTAGCTCTGCCACCACCGTTTCGACGATCCGCTCGACATTGGCCGCCGGCGCCGTCGACAAGGCCTCGGCACCGCGCGCATGCAAAGCGGCGTCGGAGCGCTCACGCGGCGGGCACCCCTCGACCGGCTGATCGGCGAAGCCTTCCTCGGCCAACAAGCACTGCAGTGTGCGACTGATCGACTCTAGATCGATCTGTTGCTCGGCCGCCAGCGGCTGTCGCCCGACGCCAGTCGCGAAGCCGCGCAGCCGCATTGCAGCGCGAAAGCCCTCGGGAAAGTCGCACGAATAAATCATCGTGTCGAAGAGCGTGATCAGCTTGTATTGCAACGAAAGCGCCTCGTCGAGCCGGCGAGCGAGCGTCAAGTCGTAGAGCTTCCGCGTCAGCTCGGGGACGATCCCGCTCGTGGCGTTCGTGCCGCCATCGCAGCCGATCAACAGCATCGGCATCAGTGCCGCGTCCCAACCGGTCAGAAAGCTGAACTCGGGGCGCCGCGGCCGCACGGCCTGGATCATGCGGATCATGTGCGGCAGATCGCCCGAGCTGTCTTTGATCGCCACCACGCGAGGGCATTCTTCGGCCAGCCGCCGCACGGTTGGCACATCGAGCGGCGAGGCGAACATCGGGATGTTGTACAGCGTGATATCGACCGGCGAATGGTCGGCGATCTCCTTGAAGTAGGCGTAGACCGCCGGCGGGCTCAGCTTGTAGTAAAACGGCGACACGATCGCCACGGCCCTGACGCCGAGCGAATGGTAATACTCGCAGGCCGCGATCGTCTCGCGGGTGTTCGCTTCGGCAGCGCCCGCCAAAATGGGGACGCGGCCGCGCGTTTGATCGGCCATGATGGCGATAATCTCGCGGCGCTCCTCGGCATTGAACCGCAGAAACTCGCCAGTCGACCCGTTCGGGTAGAGCCCGTGCACGCCGCGCTCGATCAACCAGTCGGTGTAGCGGCGCAATTCGGCTTCGTGAATGCGGCCGCGGGAATCGAGCGGCACGAGGTTCGGCGTGAAAATGCCGGCGAGTCGAGCGGTGGGCATGACCAGGGGCTTTCGGGCGGGGAGGGGGCGGAGCGTACAATCGAAGGCTGAGCGCGGACGATGGCCGAGAAGCATCGGCCGCTCCCATAGCATAGCTCGGCAACAGACGCGAGAAAGCATGCCCGACCGCGGAAGCAAATCAGCTCGCCGACGGGCGAATTCGCCGCAAATCCCGGATCCGCCGAGTGACAGGCCGTTGCTCGTGTGGCTGAGTGTCACGGCGGTCTATATCGGGTTGTTTCTGGCCGCGCGGCTGCCGAGTATCGAAGGCCTGACAGGCCAAGTCTGGCGGCGCTGGGAACTGGTGCTCGTGCCCCTCCAGCCCGACGAATTGCTCGCCGCCTGGACTGGCGGATCGGGGGCCTGGAGCATCGCCGACCGGCTGCCTGTTTTGGCGTTGGCTGCGACCATCGTGTTGGTAGCAAGCGCGGCCGGCGATCTCTTGCTGCGTTTGCTGCGCGTCGCTCGGTCGATGGCTCGCGGCGAGCGAGTTTTTTTCGCGGCCACGGCGGGGCTGAATCTTGTATCGCTTTGGACGCTGGCGGTCGGTCTCGCCGGCCATCTCGACGGGCGCGGCTGGTGGTTCGTACCTGGCTTGGGGGTCATCGTCGCCTGGCTGTCGTGCGCGGCGATCGATGCGCGGCGGCGAACCAGCGCGACGAACCGTGATGCGCCGAGTCGTGCCGCGCCGACAACTGCCGCCGCGACAACCAGCGCGGAACCTCAACCGTCAACGGCCGACGATTCAAGCGACCGCTCGACGATTAGGTTTCTTCTTGCGCTCGCAGCGCCGTTCGCCGCGGTGATTCTGCTCGGCGGCATGCTCCCGCCGGTCGAGTTTGACGTGCGCGAGTATCACCTCGAGGCTCCCAAGGAGTTCTATCAACGTGGCCGCGTCGAGTTTCTGCCGCATAACGTTTATGCCAACATGCCGCTGGGGATCGAGATGCACGCCTTGGCGGCGATGTGCATCTCGCGCGACTGGTGGCGCGGGGCCCTGGTCGGAAAGCTCATCTCCAGCGCGCTGGCATTGTTGACGGCGCTCGGATTGTGGGCGGGTGGGCGACGCTGGGGTTCGTCGGCCGCCGGCGCGCTGGCGGCGCTCGTCTATTTATCGATTCCTTGGGTCGTGCAAGTCGCCACGCTGGGACTCGTCGAAGCAGGCACGGGTTGCTACCTGCTGGCAACCGTGCTGGCGGCGAGCCGACTCTTTTCACGCACCGCGGACCAAGCTCGAGAGGATCGCGCGGGCTGGATACTCTTGACCGGTTTTCTGGCAGGCGGAGCACTGGCGACGAAGTATCCGGCCGCGGTGTTCGTCGTGCTGCCGGTCGCGAGCTTGGTTGCTTGGACTGTTTGGCGCGATGCGGATCAGGTCGAACGACGGCGCCAAGCTTCGCCAGGCAAGGCCCGAGCCGTTGTCGTCGCACTGGCACTCTATGGTCTGGCGGTCGCCGCGGGGGGCGGATTGTGGCTGGCGAAGAACTGGGCGCTGACCGGCAACCCTGTCTATCCGTTGGCCTACAACTGGTTCGACGGCGCCACCCGTACCGCCGAACTCAACGCCCAGTGGCAGCAAGCGCACCGGCCACCGAACTTTGAGCTGGCCGATATTGGCCGCCGCGTCGCCGGATTTGTTTTGACGAGCGAATGGCTCAGCCCCTTGGTCTGGCCGTTGGCGGCACTCGGGCTCGTAGTCTTGTGGCGATGGTCACTCGGCAAGGTCTGGCTCGGGTACGTCGCGATCTTCTTTCTGCTCTGGTGGCTACTGACTCACCGCATTGACCGCTTCTGGGTCCCGGTATTGCCGATCGTGGCATTGTTGGCCGGTGGGGCAGCGAGTTGGGCAAGCGGCGGTTCGCGACGCACCGCACTTCTGACGTTCGTCTCCCTGGCGGCGCTGTGGAACCTGCTGGTGGTTACGTCTGGTATCGGTGGTGGCGACAACCGCTATCTCGAATCGCTCGATCGGCTCAAGCACGACGAAGGACGCCTGGCCCCCTGGCATGCTTACTTGAACGAGCACACACCAGCGGACCAGCAGGTCCTCTCAGTCGGCGATGCGCAAGTCTTCGATCTGGAAGTGCCGGTGCTTTACAACACCGTGTTCGATCCATCGATCTTTGAAACCATCGTGCGCGACGAGCGCGGGGCGCTGCGACCCGCAGCCGCAATTCGCGAGCGCTTGCGCGATGTAGCGTTTGTCTACGTGAATTGGAGCGAGATCGCCCGCTATCGTTCGCCGGGCAACTACGGCTTCAGCGACTTTGTGCAGCCGGAGGTCTTCGAGCGATTGGTGGCCGAGGGAGTGCTCGCCCCCGCCGTGCCGGAATTCGCCGATTGGCCGGTGCAGATCTTTCCCGTGCGACCGTAATTGCGCCGCAGAGTGCCGCAGACCATCTGATTGCCGGCAGCCGGCGTCGCGCGGTAAGGTGTCGGGCGACGCACGCCATGGCTTGGTGTTTGGCACGCACGCGAGGATCGGCGCGAACGATGATCGGCTACCTACGGCGAACTCTGCTGCGATCGATCAAGAAGGCGGTGCTGCCCACTCTCTTGGTCGTGCCGATTTGCGGTGCATTGCCCAGCCGCGCCGCGGAGTCGGTCGATTACCTGGCCGACGTCAAGCCGCTGTTGGCCGCGCGTTGCTACGCCTGCCATGGTGCGTTGCGACAACAATCGGGATTGCGGCTCGACACGGCCGCGGCAATCCGCGCCGGGGGCGATCGCGGCCCGGCCATCGAACCAGGCAGCGGTGGACAGAGTCTGCTGATCGCGGCGGTCGCGGGCACGGATGATCTGCACATGCCCCCCGAGGGGGAAGGCGAGCCGCTGACCACCGATCAGATCGCGCTGTTGCGGCAATGGATCGACGCGGGCGCGATAGCACCGACCGACGAACAACCGCAGCGAGATCCGCGCACCCACTGGGCATTCCAGCGGCCCGTACGGCCGCCGATTCCGCAGGTTGCCGACGCGGCCTGGCAGGTCAATCCGATCGACGCGTTTGTCGCGGCCGAGCACGAACGCCGCGGACTGGCGCCGTCGCCTGCGGCCGACCGCTTCACGTTGTTGCGGCGGCTGTCGATCGATTTGGTTGGCTTGCCGCCGACGCACGACGAGCTGCGCGAATTCGCCGCGGACACGTCGCCTGACGCGTACGACCGCGCCGTCGAACGCCTGTTGGCCAGCCCTCGGCATGCCGAGCGTTGGGCGCGCCATTGGATGGATGTGTGGCGCTACAGCGATTGGTACGGCAAACGGAACATTGGCCAGCATCGCAACAGCCGGCGATTCATCTGGCGGTGGCGCGACTGGATCGTCGAATCGCTGGCTGTCAACAAGTCATACGATCGCTTGCTACAGGAGATGTTGGCCGGCGACGAGTTGGCCCCCGGCGACGAAGCCGTGCAGCGCGCGACCGGCTACCTGGGGCGCAACTTCTACGTCTACAACCGGCACGTCTGGCTGCAAGACACGGTCGAATTCACCGGCGCGGCGATGCTCGGTCTGACATTCAAATGCTGCCGCTGCCACGACCACAAATACGATCCGATCTCGCAAGAAGACTATTACGCGCTGCGAGCTGTCTTCGAGCCGCACGACGTGCGCACCGATCGCTTGCCAGGACTTCCCGCAACCATCAGCGTCACCAATCCGCCCGGCACCGGAACTGAGCAAGTGCTGGTCGAGGGCTTCGACCGCGTGTTCGATGCCGAACCAGACGCGGTCACCTATCTCCTCGAACGTGGCAACGAGAAGCGGCCGCGCACCGATCGGCCCATCGTGCCGGGTGTGCCACGCATCCTGCATGCGGCGATCGAAGACGACGATGCGGCCAATGCCGACGACTCGACGCCATTTCCGCTTGCCGCTGCGCCCGTGCCGCTGCCGGTCGAGCGTTTTTATCCCGATCTGCGGGCGTTTGTCGTCGCCGAGACGCGTGCGCCGATCGAGCAACTGCTCACCAACAGCGAAGCCGAGCTGGCGAAGGCGCGCGACGACCTCACAACCGCGCTGGCCCAGGTCCCCGCAGGCGCGAACACGGCCGACTCGGCCAGTGCGACACCACAACAAACCGCTGCGGTCCGCCTGGCCGAATTTCAGGCTACGGCCGCCCGAGCGCAACTTGCGTCGCTCGACGTGCGAGTCGCCGCCGAGACGGCGCGCTATGCCGAACCGCCGTCGCCCGCAGCCGACACGCTCGCCACAGCGGCCGCGGAGGCCGAGCAAGCCGCCAACGTCGCCGTGGCCCAACGCGATCTATGCGTCGCCGAACAAGCTTTCGCCGACGCCCGCGCCGCCGTTAAACCCGACGATCCCAAGACGACTGAAGCGGTCGCGGCGGCCGAGCAAAAGCTTGCCGCCAGCCGCAACGCTATGGAGCAGGCCCGGCAATCCGCTGCGACTGCCGACGACAAGTACTCGCCGCTCGGGCCGGTGTATCCGCGCACCAGCAGCGGTCGCCGGCTTGCGCTGGCGCGGTGGATCACCGCTCCCGCGAATCCGCTCACGGCCCGGGTGGCCGTCAATCATATCTGGCTGCGGCATTTCGGCAGCCCGCTGGTGGCCACAGTTGCCGACTTCGGATCGCGGGCTGCGCCCCCCACGCACCCGGAGTTACTCGATTGGCTGGCGGTCGAACTCATCGAATGCGGTTGGGACATGCAGCACCTGCATCGGTTGATCGTCACCAGCCGGACGTACCGGCAAGGGTCCGACAATCCGCCGCTTGACGATGCGAGGTCGACGATCGACCCGGCGAACGATTATCTCTGGCGCGCGAACACGCGCCGTGCCGAAGCCGAAGTCGTGCGCGATTCGCTGCTGCATCTGGCGGGGGATCTCGATTTCACGACGGGCGGAGCGGATCTCGATCCCGCCGACGCCGACACGTTGCCGCGCCGCAGCCTCTATTTCCGCCACACGCCCGACGACAAGCCGGCGCTGCTGGAACTGTTCGACGCCGCTAATCCGGCGGAGTGCTTCCGCCGGGGCGAAAGCGTGATGCCGCAGCAGGCGCTGGTGCTGGTCAACGGACCGCTCTGTTTGCAGCAGTCGCGGCGGATCGCGCGCAAGCTAACTGAAACAATTGCGGCGGCAGATAGCGCGGCGGCAAACGTCGAGCTGCTCGATAAGCCAGCAGCGGCGCCCGACGCGGCGACAGACCAAGCTTTCATTACGGCGGCGTTCGAGCATTTGCTGGCGCGGGCCCCCACGGACGAAGAGCGGCAACGGTGTGCCGAATTCTTAGCGGAAGAGTCGCAGCGCGAGCTAGCGCCGGCCACCGCGCCGGCCGAGAGTGTTAAGCCCGCGGAACCCGCCCCCAAGGAACAACCGCGGCCGCCGCTGGAAACGCCTCCGGCGGCCGATCCGCTGCTGCGCGCCCGCGAGTCGCTCGTCCACGTGCTCTTGAATCATCACGACTTTGTGACGGTGCGGTAAGAGGCGAATCGAGCAGAGGTCCCAGCATGCCCCGCAAACAGCCAGTCCAACCGCGTCGCAAAATCTCGCCCGTCTCGCGGCGCGCGTTTTTGGCCGATTGCGGCATGGGGTTCGCCGGGCTGGCGATGGCGGCCATGCTCCAGCGCGAAGGGGTGGTCCGCGCTGCCGACAGCGCCAACACCGGAACAGCGGCCGAACCTGCCTGGTCCCCACCCGATGGCCGCCCGCACTTCGCGCCCCGCGCCAAGAACGTCATCTGGCTGTTCATGCTCGGCGGGGTGAGTCACGTCGAAGGTTTTGATCCCAAGCCGGCGCTGAACCAGTTTGCCGGCAAGACAATCGACGAAACGCCCCATCGCGACGTGCTCAGCAATCCGCTGGTGCGCGGCAACGTCCGCGAGTTCGTCGCCAACCGGCAGATTTACAACACGATCTATCCGCTGCAGGTCGGCTTTGCCCCGCGCGGGCAAAGCGGCATCGAGGTCAGCGATTGGTGGCCGCACGTCGGATCGCTGGTCGACGAGCTGGCGGTCGTCCGCTCGGTGTGGGTGACCGACAACGATCACGCCGCGCAGTACGAATTCCACACCGGGCACCATTTGTTCGATGGCTCGCACCCGTCGGTCGGCGCCTGGATCAAATACGGACTTGGCTCGCTGAACGACAACCTGCCGTCGTTCATCGCGCTCGGTGAACCGCCAGGAACTTGCTGCGGCGGGCTCGGCGCGCAAGGGGCCAGCTACCTGGGGCCCGAGCACAACGCCGTTGGGCTCTCGATCGATCCGGCCAATCCGCTGCCGTTTGCCTCGCCAGGCGGCGATGTCTCGTCGGCCGAGCAGCGCGCCAAATTCGATCTGCTGCGCGAGCTGCACGAGCAACGCGCCACCGCTGGCATCGACGATCCGGTGCTGGCCGCGCGCATCAAATCGTACGAGTTGGCTTTCCGGATGCAGACGTCGGTCCCCGAGGCCTTGGGCTTTGCCGACGAAACGGCCGCCACGCGGCGGCTTTACGGGCTCGACGTAGAACCGACCGCGTCGTTTGGTCAGCGCTGCCTGGCGGCGCGGCGTTTGGTCGAGCGCGGCGTGCGCTTCGTGCAGGTCTATCACGGCGACGGGCTAAACAGCCTGTGGGACGCCCACACCAAGCTGCGCGAGAATCACAGCAAGCTCTGCCCACAGGTCGATCAACCCATCGCCGGGTTGCTGGCCGATCTGAAACAGCGCGGCCTGCTGGACGAGACGATCGTCGTCTGGGGCTCGGAGTTCGGCCGCACGCCGGGGGCCGAAAAGAGCGACGGGCGCGACCATCACCCATACGGCTTCACCGTCTGGATGGCTGGTGGCGGGCTGAAGCAGGGGGTCGTCCATGGCGCGACCGACGAGTTGGGTTTCCACGCCGTCGAGCATCGGCACTACATCACCGACATCCACGCGACGATCTTGCACCAGTTGGGGCTCGATCCCCACCGGCTCGAGGTTCCCGGTCGCAAACGGCTGGAGATCGACCGCGGGGAACCGATCCGGGAAATCATCGCCTGAAGTGGTTTGCCCGGCGAACCGACACGACTCCCCCGGCGCGTGTAGAATTTACTTCCGGCGAATTTGAAATTTTTGAGGATTTTTTGACCTCCGCTGTCAATACGCGGCTCGGCGCCTCGTATCAGACAGTGGAAACACTTGATGGCTGGGAAGCCAACGACGCCCCCCGCAAGCGTCGGGCAAGACCGCCCCCCAAGGCCTGTAACCGCGGAGATTGACCCATGTTACGCTCACGCCTGTTCACCGGATTGGTAGTTTGTAGTGCCATCGCTGGTTTGTCGCTCTGCTCGGTCACGAACACCCGAGGCGAGGAGCCGGCCAGTCCCTCTCAGGTCATTCAGAACCTGATCGCGACGCTGAACAATCAACCCCCAGGGACGCCAACTTCGTCGACGACGCCGGCCACACCCCCGGCGCCGGCTCCCGCCCCGGCCCCGCCGGTCGTGAACCCTGAGCCGGCAGTCAACCCAGCCCCACCGGCGTCGGCGGCCGACGGCGTGCTCACCTACGACAACTTCCCGGCGTTTGCCGCCAACCTGGGCTACGAGTGCAAGAAGATCAGCGACTCGACGTGGCAGATCGACGCCTCGCGAGGCACGTTCAACATGAGCGTCAACGTGCTGTTCGACTCGAAGCACGAAGTGGTCTGGTTCTTCACGTTTCTGCGCGAAGTGCCCGACTTGGACAAAGTGCCGGCCGAGGCTTACCGCCGGCTGCTCGAATCGAACATGACGATCGGCCCCAGCCATTTCTACATGTCGAAGGCCAAGCTGTTCATCGGCCGCGCGTTGGAGAACCACGACGTCACCAGCGTCAAGTTCCGCCGCGAGCTCGATCAGTTCTTCCTCGATTGCCAGTCGACCGAAAAACTGTGGTCGGTCGAAAAGTGGAACGAAATCACGACGGCCACTTCCGCGGGGCCGGCTCCTTCGTTGCCGTCGAGTTGAGCGGACGTAACAGGCCCGTCCGTATCGATCCCGACCGTGCATCAAGCGACCCTTTCCGGCGGCGAGTCACATCGCCATCGGGAAGGGTCGCGGAGTTTTGCGCGATGGTAACTAACCGAACAGTTTCGCCAGCCAGCTTCGACCTTCGGTGATGTGGCGGAACTGCTCGGCCAGCTCCGCGGCGGTCGAGGCGCCGCCAGCAGACGTCGGCGCGATCACGCGAGCCAGGGCCATGGCGCGGCGCTGCGGCACGCCGGCCGTTTCGAGCGCGCGAGCGTCGCGCTCAACCTCGCTGGCCAAGGGCGATGTCGAATTCGCCGCCGCGGTGGCCGTCGATGCTCCGTCGATGTGGAGCAGTTGCTTGAAAAGCGCGGCGAGCTGACGAACATCGTCGTCGGCCGCTTTGGGTGGCGCGTTCGGCGGCGGCGAAACTTCACCGCTGGTGCGGTTCTCGGCCGCCGGAATCAACAGCAGCACGCGCCGCTCGAGCCACGCTTCGGCGATCCCCACGAGCTGCGGTACATTCTGGTCGCTTAGCCGGGCGTGACGCGCATCGATGGGCGGCATGTCGAGCTCAGCGGCCCGCGCGGCCGCCGCGCCTTCGGCAAGCTGCGCGATCCAGCCGGCGGCATCTTGCCAGGCGACGCGGCGGCTGGCGATCACCTGATCGAGCCCCGGGCCCCGGACGAATTCCTCGACCGTGTAGGGGCGATCGTCCACCAGGTCGTAGTCGAGCACCTTGGCGACGTTGGGGTGCTTCAGCCCCAGCAGGCGACGACATTCGGCCGCGACCGTGGCCCGCGTTGCCGCATCGGCCGGCCAGGGGCGGCTGGCCAGGGTCAGCACGACTTGTTGATCGATCAGATGGTGAGCCCCGCGGTAGACCGCGCGGTCGGGGTATTCGGCCAGCGTGCCGGCGATGAAGTATTTGCCGACAAAGCTCGGCCGCACGTGCATGCTCAGCCCCGGCGCGGCGGGCGTCGGCGCACGACTGCGGCTCACGGCATTTCGCAAGTGCGTGAGCGCCGTCTTCACGTCGGACAGATGTTGCTGGCAAGCAGCGCAAGAACGGACGTGGGCTTCGACTTCGTCTGACGCGCGCTCGCCGTTGGCCAGCGCTGCCAGTTCGTGTTCGGCCGGGCAACTGTTCATACTTCGCTCAATTCTTCGTCGTAACACTCCAGGCAGCGCCGCCGAACCAGATCGAGCACGCGCGCCGTGTTCTGATAGACGAGATTGGCATTGATCCCCAGTTCGGCCGCGACCTCGGCGGCCGGCCGGCACTCGAGACCGTGCCGGGCGAACGACTCCCATTTGTTCGGATTCGTGGCCGAAACCTCGGCCTGAATCTGCGGCAACACCGCGTCGAGCACCGCCTGGCGATAACCGTTGGCCCAATCGAGGTCGGGCTCAACCGCATCGACGGCGACGTGCCGTAGATCGACCTGGCCTTCGTCGTGAACTTTGGGGCGGCGGCGGGCTTGGGGGGCACCGTCGGGCGAGTCTGCTTGCTCCGCGGCGAGTTTGTCGGCCGACTTGCGCCCCGGCACCCGATCGAGAATGGCGTTGATCGTGATGCGGTACAGCCAGGTGCGGAATCGCCCGCGGCCGTGATCGAGCTGAAAGTCGGGAAGCGTGCGATACAGCTTGATGAAGATGTCCTGCACGACGTCCTGAATGTCGTGATCGTTCCAGCCCAGCGAGCGGTCGCGAACGCGTCCGCGCACGTAGTTGAGCAGCAGCGGCTCGTAAATCGCGAAGAACTCGCCCCACGCGGCGTGGTCGGCCGTGTTGCGGACACGTTCGAGCAGCGTTTCGTTGGTCACCGACATGAACGCTATGTATCGGCGGACAGGGCGTTGCGGTCAAGCTTCGCTCGGCGAGAGGTAGGTGGCCTGGGCCAGATGAGCCCGTCAGCCGGGCCCGTCGAAGCGGCAACTGGCGGGCCAACCAACGGCGATCGGCCCTGAAGTGTGGCCGTCGTTCCAACGATGTTTTACGATCGAAAGTATGCCGATTCGCTTCGTATGCCCGTTTGGTCATCCGCTGATCGTGCCCGACGAACGAGCGGGCAAGCGCGGGCGCTGCCCGGTCTGCCGACAACGGCTGATCATTCCGACGCCCGACAAAGATAGCCCGGCGCTCGAGCGGCTCCCCTGGAAGCGCGAGTGGCGCGACGAAGAGATCAGCGTCGATGAAGCGGCCGCTGCTGCAACCGCACCGGCCGACTCGACCCTGGAATCCGGCCATGCACTTGGCGATGGAGGCGACTCCGCGGCAGCGCCCGTCTCGGTCGCGGCTGCACCGGTCACCGCGGCGAGTCCGTCTTGGAGCGACGCTTGGGCGAACCTGGCAGCCGCGGACTTCCAATACCCGCTCGATTCTCGGCGCGCGTGGCGAGCCCGTCTGCTGGCCGTGATGCTGGCGGCGCTGGCAGTCTTCTCGGCGGCGCCGGCCGCGGCGTATTTCGACGTTGCGCGGTCGCCCCCCTGGTGCTGGCTGGTTTTGATCTCAAGCGGGCTATTAGGCCTTGGCGCGGTGGGTGCCCTGTCGCTCCCCGACTGGAGCACGCTGTGGTGCGCCGCCTGGACCGTTGGCATCGTCGGCTGCGGTTACTTCATCGCGCTGAGCACGGCGATCGTTGCCCCCGCCGATCGGCCGCTGCCGCTAGGGCTCGATATGGTGCGCTCGTCGGCGGCCGGCTGGAGCGGTGTGATGGTGCTCTTGTGCGGGGCCCTCGGCTATGCCAACGCCCGGATGTCCAGCTCATGGCGTCGCGATTATGAAGCGGCCCGCTGCGAGTGGCATCGCCGTCGCGAATCGCCGATGTCGACACCGACAGAAACTAGCACGGCGTCAACTGGCTTGAGCGAGGCGCCCAAGCAGGGCCCTTCGCAGGCGACGACCCCAAGGCCGGGGCCGCCGCAAACGTCCGACTCGGCTACGGCGTGATGATCGGCGCTCCGGCGTTGGTCAACTGCGAGAAGTTGTAGCTCGCCGTGAACGGCGCTACGCCGTACAAACCGCGGGTGAACACCAGGCTGATCCAGTCGTCCAACACCAGAATCGGGCTCTTCGGCACCACGACGATGTCCGAATCGTTGAGCCAGATTTCGTCCGATGGGCAAGGCTGCTTGGCGTACAACGCACCGCGGAGATCGAGCATCGTGGCCATGAGCCGCCAATCGTCGCCGCGGCGGAAGACCACCACCTGACGCAAGTTGGCGCCCACGCCCCAGCCGCCGGCCATCGAGATGGCCTGCATGGCGGTCGTCGGGCCAGTCAAGGTGAAGCGGCCCGGCGTGCGAACTTCGCCCACGACGAACACGTAGCGGGCGGCCCGCTCGCGCAAGACCGGCATGACTTCGATGCCTTCGATCTCGATCGAATAGCGTTCGTCGAGCTCGCGCTTGAACTCCATCAGCGACAGCCCCTGCGCGGGAATCGAACCGACGACCGGCAACTGCACTGTGCCTTCGGGCGTGACTTTCGCGGCGTAGATCTGCGGACCGAAGCCGGCTTTACCGTTAATGGTCACGCGCAAGTCTTCGAGCTTGGTGTTGATCTTCAGCGGGGTGATGGTGATCGACGGGTCTTTGTAGTACTTCCGATAGGCCTCTTCGACTTCGGACTGCAGTTCTGGGAACGTGCGACCCGTGGCAACCACCTGCCCTAGCAACCGCAGCGTGATCGAGCCATCGGGCTGTACCACGACCAATTCGCGATTGAGCTGCGGGTCGGTAAGCGACTCGAGCTTGAGCTCGTCGCCGACGTTGATCTGATAGGGGTTCTTTTGTTCGTCGCGGGTGACGCGATAGACGAACTCCAAGCTGTCGTCGACGCGCAAGCGATAGACGGGAACGTGCGCCAAACGCTCGTGACCGACATATTCACCCTGAGCAAACGCCTGCCAGGGAATCGGTCCCACGGCTCCCCATCCCAGTTCGGCGCAAGGGCCGCCTTCGACGCAATCGATGCCGTGCACGCAGTGGGGCGCGGCGGGGCTCAGGCCGCCAACGTGCCCGCCCACCATGGGGCCCATCGGGGCGACCATGCCCGGCGGCAATTGCTGTCCGGGGGCGATCTGCGCTCCCGGCGGAAGCTGCGCTTCGATGGGCAACGGTTGAGCGGCCGGTTGCAGCGAAACGGGGCGCAGCATGGGGCGTGCTCCCGCTGTCGGATAGCGAGGCGCTCCCGGGGCCGGCAACTGTGGCGGCGGAGTGGCCGCTTGCGTTTGGGCCGGCTGCTGTTGCGGCTGCGGTGGTGTCGCCGGGCGCTGCCGCGAGTGATTCGGAGGTCCAGCAGCCATGAACACCAGCGAAGTCAGCGCCACCAGCGCGGCTGGCGAACGGGTGCCGCTACGCACCGCACCGATCGCAAATCCCTCACTCAACATAACTGCCATGGGAAGCTCGTTTCTTGCTGCCTCGAATCGCTGTGTCGTTTCTCTCGTGGGCGATAGTCGCCGCGTACTCACGCGCACGTGCGCGTGCGCGCAGATACCGGCAAGCTATCAGCTCTTTATCGGTCGCTACCGGCTGTTCCTTGCTTGTTCGTTACGCGCTTACTTGCGCAGGCTCGGTGCTACGGTCTCCATGCTCGCCTTGCGGGTTGTGGAAGATGCCGTGGTCAGGGGATTCTGTTGGACGATTCCGGGGCCTTCGCCCGTTCGCTGGAAAGTGGCCACGTCGACAAACTCGACCGAACCGGTATCGGGCAATCCTGTCCCCTTAACGCCGCGCTGTTTCATTTCGGCAGCGGCGTATTCAGCTTCTTTGAGCGCAAGTTGCGCCAATTCCATTTCGCCCACCGCCTGGTGAGCGACCGCCAGATTGCGCCAGGTGGTCGGCTGACGCGACACGCTCAGACTTTGGTGGAAGGCCGCCTTGGCCTGTTCGTAGCGGCCGTAGCTCACCAGCAGCACGCCCAGCTCGTTGGCCGCCATGTAATTCCAGGGGCAGACCAGCAACGACGCCTGGTGATAAACCAGCGCCTTGGGCTCGGCTGCCACGGTCTGTGAGGCCTGGCCGTGGGCCAGCGCCGAGTGAAGCTTGCCCAGCCCATGCAAGGCCATGGCGCCGACGGGCTCGTGGCCGGCGGCGAACGCCAGGCGCTCTTGCGCGTAGGTGTAATAGCGTTGCAGAGCTTCGACCCCCGACACGCTCCCCGGCTCCATCCCCTTGAGCACCGGCGTGCGGTGGCGCTCTGCCAACTTGATGGGGTCGAAGTCGGTCTGCGGCTCCGAAGTTCGCGCGATGAATTCGTCCGATTCTTCGATCGCCCGTAGGCCGTCGCTCATCGCCGGCACGTGGATCGCCGAACCAGCCTCGGCGTCGAGCGCCTGGGCGATCATCCCCAGGGCCTGCAGAAACTCGCTGCGCGACGAGTAGAACGCGCCGCGTCCGCCAAGTTCAAAGCCACGGCGAATGTGAGCGTCGGCCAGCCGAGCCACGGCCGCCATCTCGCCTGACGTCACGCGCTGCACGCGCGGAGCGGGCTGCCCGAGCGGAACTCTCGACACCAAATTGGGCTGCGGAATCGCGCGTCGGCTGGTCGCCATCTGCGGCGGGCTGGCGGGTTGCGGCGCCACGGCCGGCGGAGGAACGCTAACGCTCCGAACCGGGGGTGCCGGCGCGGAAGCCACCGACGGTGCAGGAGTGTTTGGCTTCTGCTGTGGCGCTGGCGCGGCCGTCGGCTGCGGTTCAGCGATCACACGAGGTGGCGCCATCGCGACCCGGGGCTCTGGCGCTGCCGCCACCTGTGGCGCCGCTGGCGGCGCCGTTGGTGCTTCGCGCACCGATGGCGGCCGTTGTTCCTGCGTGGCCACCGCGACGGGCGTCGGCTGCGGGCCAGGCCGCGCTGGCGCCCGAGAGGCATCGACAATGTCCGCACGCGAAGCCCCAGCCACGGCTTCCGGTCCCGGCGGGGCGATCGGCGCTGCCACCGGCTTCGGAGCCGGCTCGCTGATTACAACCCTGGTTGGGGCCGGAGTCGCCACGACGACCGGGGCCGGTACTGACGTATTGGTAACGTTCGAAGACGGAGCCGGTTTGCTTTCGGCCGCGGCCACCGTAGCTGGCTCAGGCATTGCACGCGTCGCTGGTGTCGGCTTGTTCGCCTCCGCCGGCAATGGCCTGGCGGTCCTCGCAGCAACTGCCGTTGGCGCAGGAGTCGGTGCGGCGTCGGCTGGGAAGGTCGCCGAAGTCGGAGCAGGCTTCGCGGGCACGGGAACCGGAACCGTGGCGACAACCGCTGACGGCGTGGGTCGCGCGACTTCTCGGCGAGGCTCGGATTCCACCGTCGGACTGGCTACCGGCTTGGTCGCCATCTGGCCTGACGGCACAACCAGGGGCGGTTCGCTGGCGACCGGTTTCGGCGCCGGGGGTTTCACTGCCAACGTCGTCGGACTAGACGCTTCAGGCGAAGTAGCAACCGCGGGCGGGCGGGCCGATGTCGCAGCGGGCTTGGGCGCCGGCGTCGGAACCGACGCCACGTCGACGCGCGGTCGAACGACTAGCGGCGCCGGCAGCGGCGGCTCGAGCGACGTTTCGCTCACCATGGCAGGCGCGGGAGTTGGCGCCGCGATCGAATCTGGCGCCACACGGGACGACTCCACTGGCGCTGATGGCGTCGGCGCGACTGCTACACCGACGACCGACGGGGCACTATTCGAGCGTCGCGTGATAGGCGCCGATGGCACAGTCGGAGGCTGAATGCCGAACGTCGAGTCCGTCGACTCGCGCACCACTTGCAGCGGTGCGGCCGACCGAGGCGCATCGTCGGGCTTCGTTGGAACAACGGTCGATGGCGCCGCAACCACGGGTGTCCGCGACGTTGCTGCCGGCCGGTCTCTCCGGGGAGCCGGCTTCGAAAGCCTGGCGTCGTCCGCTGGTGGGGGGAGCGGTGCATCCGCGGCAGCGCTGCTCGCGGATGTTGCCGACCCATGAATCGGTTGCGCGAGGTTCAGATCTGATAGCGACGGAGGTGGATCGATACCGGCCGTGGCCTGCCGCGCTGGCGTGGGCTCGCCGGAGCGCATCGACCGCGTTCGCGTACTCGTGCCGGCGGAGTTCGATTCCGGGCTCACGCCTGGTTTGCGGGATTTCGGCAGCGGCGGTTCGCCAGCCGTGCTCGTTGTCGCGGGCGAACGATTGCTTTCGGGCAACTGCAGATGCTGCGCCGCGAGCCGATGCGACGGGACGCTCGGCGGTAACGGGGCATCGCTCGACGCCGCTGGCGATTGCGGCGCACGATCGGCCGGTGGCTGTTCGAACGCAACCGCGCGCGGCGGGGCGCGGTGCGAATCGCTGCTCTCGGCCCGGGCCAGCGCCAGCGTCGTGGCACCAGCGCCGACCAGCGCGATCAACCATCGCTTTGCATAGCGAGTTTGCATCATCCGTGATCCGATCCGGTTAGCCTGTCCCTCGCGGGGGGCCGCTCATTTGTTCGAGCGTCACCGCGCCTGTCGCCGGGTCTGGGGGCGCAGGGCACCAAGCCGGTCCCGACTCCAATTCGGGCGCAGCTTGTGGGTTATTGGGCGAATCGTCCGCCTGAATCAGGCTGCCTGAGACAAATCGCGGGTGATCGAGGTCGAAGCAGCCAAACTTCATCCCGTAAGTCGGCATACGCGGCAAAGCTGTCAGGGCCGAACCGACCGGAAAACTCAACGCAGCTTCAATGCTCCGCCCGGCCTGTCCGTTTTGGCCTGACCAGTAGCCGGACGTTACCGTGCGGAGAATCGGCTTGAGTGATCCGGCCCTTTCGACCGATGTTGCTCCTACGAGCTCGTAGGGAGAGCGGGAAAACTCGTTTTCCCGTCATCAGGATAAAGGTCATGGTCAAGCGACGGATCGCCTGACCATGACCTTTTTTTGCGCGCGCCGCGAATTTCTGCCGCGGCGGGTTTCCCCTCGGTTTGGCGCCAACTACCATAGGCGACCGACGCTCTGGACCGGTACAGGCGCTCAATTAATCAGGGGACACCTCATGTTGCAATCGAAAGTGTGGATCGCGCGAAAGCATTCGCTCGGATTACTGGTTCTGGGTCTGCTGGCCGTCGGCGCGCCAGCCTGGGCACAAGATGGGGCCACGAAGACCAAGCCTAAGGCGGATGCCAAGCCGAAGGCCGAACGCCGCCATCGTCTGCCGCCGCATTTCGCCGACGTCGTCACCGAGGAACAGCGCGCCGAAATTTATAAGCTGCAAGACGAGATCGGTCCGGAGATCGATGCATTGGTATCACAGCTCGCGGCGCTGCGCAAGAAGCTCGACGATGCCATGCGCGGCGTGCTTAAGCCCGACCAACTCAAGAAGGTTGACGAAGCAGCCGCCAAACGACGCGCCACGCGACGAACTGCGGCGACCGAAGAAGATGACGCTGCTCCCGCTCCGGCGCGCCGACGTCGATCGCAATAGGCCACGGCCCCCGATTCACCAACGCCTTTGGCCCGGGGGAGCGCCCCCCGGGCTTTTTTGTGCGCCTGCCGGCCATGAGTTATAGTAAAGGCCGCCCGCACGGGGAGATGGCGGCGGCGCATGCCTACCTGGCGCCGCCCCTGGGGACCGCGGGCGCCCACCGACAACCCCGCTAGTTCCTTCCTGATTCCGTCCGCGGTGATCCCTTCCGGAGCCAGCAGCATCATGCGATTGGTCGGCCGATTAGTTTGGTGCGCTACACTGGCCATCGGTTTCGTGATGACCGTGTCGGAGCAGGTCGCCGCGCAACTGCCGACGGCGCGCTTGCTGGCGATCTATCCGGCCGGCGGCCAGGCGGGGAGCGAGTTTGATCTCACGCTGACTTCGGGCGCGGACCTCGAAGGGGTCAGCCAGTTGCGCTTTTCCGACCCAGGCATCACGGCGGTCCAGAAGCTGGCGCCGGTCGAGGGGAAGCCCGATCCACAGCCGGTCGCCAATCAGTTTCACGTGACGATCGCGGCCGACGTGCGACCTGGCTTGTACGAAGTCCGCGCGGCCGGCGGTGACTATGGCGTGACCAACCCGCGCGCGTTTGTAGTCGGCGACCTGGCCGACTTCATGGAGACCGAGCCGAACAACACGCCCGAGCAGGCCAACGACGTTGCCGCGGGTGCCTGGATCAACGGTCGCAGCGAGCCGGCTCGCGACGTCGATTGTTTTCGCTTCTCGGCCAAGGCTGGCGAGCGTCTGGTCTTCGACTGCTGGGCCGAGCGGCTCGATTCGCGGATGGATGCCACGCTCGAATTGTACGATCTCGACGGTCGATTGCTGGCGCAAAGCCGCGACGTCGAACGTCACGATCCGGTGCTCGTCTTTGACGCGCCGGCCGACGGACAGTACATCCTGAAAGTGTTCGACTTCCAGTACCAGGGTTCAAGCGAGTTCGTTTATCGTGTCAGCGTGGCCGCGACACCGCGCATCGACTTTGTCTTTCCGCCATGTGGCCGGCCGGGGAGCAAGGCGGTCTACGAAGTCTTCGGCAGCAATTTGCCGGGAAGTGGGCCGGTCGAGGGTCTGTCGATCGGCGGCCGGCCGCTCGAGCGCCTGCAGGTCGAAATCGAACTGCCTGGCGACGAAGAGTCGCGGTTGACGCGCAACTGGGAGTCTCCCGTCTTGGCCAACGAAGCCTTCCTCGACGCCGCCACGTATCGGCTCGGCGGGCCAGGTGGCGCCTCGAACCCGGTATCGATCGTGCTTGCCGAACACGAAATCGTGCCCGAACAAGAGTCGAACGATGCCACGCCGCAACAAGTGGCCATCCCCTGTGAGTGCGTGGGCCAGTTTGGCCAGGTCGGTGACCAGGACATCTTTGAATTCGAGGCGCACAAAGATCAGGCGATCTGGATCGATGTCTATTCGCACCGTCTTGGGCTGCCCACCGATCCGTTCTTGATCGTGCAGCAAGTTACCACCGATGACAACGGTGTCGAGAAGGTCACCGAAGTCGCCTCGCAAGACGACGCTGCAAACAGCATCGGCACGGCGGACTTCAACACGGCGACTTCGGACCCGGTCCTGCGATTCGTCGCCAAGGCCGATGGTCGCTATCGCGTCGTGCTTCGCGATCTTTATGGCGAGAATCGTGGCGGTCCCGAACTGATTTATCGCCTGGTCCTGCGCGGCGACGAGCCAGATTTTCGCTTAATCGTCATGCCGGAGTTTCCGCTCAACGGGCAGCAAGCGCCCAATGTCTGGACCAACCGTTTGCCGAAAGGTGGGACCGACTGGTTGCGGTTGTACGCGCTGCGCAAGGACGGCTTCAACGGCGAGATCGAAGTCACGGTCGAAGGATTGCCCGAGGGGGTAACCTGTCCGCCAGCGTATATCGGTCCAGGGCAGTCGACCGCCTCGCTGGTCTTTTCGGCCAGCGAACAGGCTGCCGATTTCGTGGGGCCAATTCGCGTCACCGGCAAGGCAAAACTTGGCGATCGCGACCTGGTGCATGCTGCGCGGCCGGCGGCGATAGTCTGGCCGCCGGCGACGCGTCCCGCGACGACGCGCCTGGCGCGCGGGATCGACCTGGCGATCGTAGGCACCGCCCCTTATCGCGTCGATGTTTCGCCCGCCGAGATCGCGTTGCCGCAAAGCCGGCTGGCGAGCTTCGAACTGAAGGCCACGCGCCGTGGCGACTTTGCCGGAGCGCTGGCTCTAAATCCGACCCCCATTAACGGCGTGCAGGGCGAGGCGGTGAATTTGCCCGCCGAGCAGCAGCAGGCGTCGGTCTTTCTGTTCTTTCAGCCCGACTTGGCGCCGGGGCGCTACACGTTCGACTTGCGCTCGACGACCCAGGTTCCCTTCACCAAGAAACCGGACGGCAGCGATAAGCAACCGCTGAACGTCAGCGATGCGTCGACACCGGTCACGGTGACCATCGTGCCCGGTCCGCTGGTGATCAACGCCAACGTGCCGAATAAAGGGCAAGTCCAAGTCGGCAAGGCGCTCGAAGTGCCGGTCAAGCTCGCGCGGCGGAACGGCTTCGCCGGTCCCGTCAAGCTCGACTTGCTGCTCAACGGCGCGGCGGGCATCTCCGTCGAACCAGTGACCGTTGCCGCCGACAAGGACGACGCCAAGCTGGCGATTCAGGTCGCGGCCGATGCGGCCGAAGGTCCGCGCCCACACGTGGCGGTGCGTGCCGTTGTCGACGTCGGCGGGGAATCGGTCGAAGTGCATCAGCTCATTCCGATCGTCGTGCAGAAGTGAAACGAAATCGAAGCGAAGTTCCACCGCAACCAATCGCTGAACAATTCGTGGTTCCGAAGCCAAGTAGGGAGTGCTGCTGGATGATGTTGGCTCGACTCGCTTCCGCCACACTGTTGATCGCCTTGGCTTCCTGGCTCGCGCCAGCCTGTGCTGAGGATCCGATTGCGATCGCCAATCTCGAGCGCGATACGCCGGTTGATTTCGAGAGTGAGTTGCTCCCGGTCCTTAGGCAGAATTGCATCGCCTGCCACAATCACGCCGGCAAGAAGGGGGGCCTCGTCCTCGAAACACCGCAGACGATCCAGTCCGGCGGCGATAGTGGCGACGTGGTCGAACCCGGCAACGGCGCCGACAGCTACTTGCTGCAAGTGGCCACGCGCGAGAGCGAGCCATTTATGCCCCCCCCCGACAACAATGTCGGCGCCAAAGCGCTCACGCCGGAACAATTGGGGTTGCTGAAGCGCTGGATCGACGAAGGAGCCAAAGGCGAAGTCCGCAATCGCGCCGACGCGGTCGCCTGGCAGCCATTGCCGCCGGGGGTCAACCCGATCTACGCCGTGGCTATCTCGCCCGATGACGAATTCGCTGTCTGCGGTCGGGCGAACCAGATTTTTGTTTACGATCTTCCCGAGCGTCGACTGTTGTGCCGCTTGACCGACCCGGCGCTGGTCGACGGGACGCTCTACGCCAAGCCCGGCATCGCCCAGCGCGATCTCGTGCAGTCGCTCGCCTTCAGTCCCGATGGTTACACGTTAGCCTCGGGCGATTACCGCACCGTGCGACTGTGGCGCCGGCCCACCGACGTGCAACGCCTGCAACTGGCCGCCGATCAGCCGATCACCTCGCTGGCCACATCGACCGACGGCAAACAAATCGCCACGGGGTTGGCCAGCGGCCAAATCCAGCTTTGGAATGCCGAGACGGGCGAAGCGCGGCATACCCTTAACGGACATTCCGCGGCAGTCGCGGGACTTGTTTTCTCAGCAGACGGCGCGCGGTTGTTCTCGTCGTCTGAAGATCACACGATTCGCGGCTGGGATGCCGTGGCCGGTCAGCCACTCGGCACAATTATCACGCTGGCTCCGGTTGCCGGACTGGCGTTAGCTCCTGATGGCGAACGCTTGGCGAGCGCTTCGGCCGATGGCTCGGTCCGCACGTGGCTTCCACCCGTTGCACCCAGCACAAGCGAGCTCGTCAGCGCCCCGGCGGCGCTGCTTGCTGCCGCGGCAACGCCCGACGCCCTCAGCGTCGCGCTGGCCTGCGCCGACGGCCAACTGCTGTTGTTCGACGCTGGTAAGAACGAAGTCCGCCGAACCTGGTCGCCCCACGGCGCGGGTCCGATCTCGGTGGCGATCTCGCCCGACGGCAAATGGCTGGCGACCGGCGGAGCCGACAGCCAGGTTCGCGTTTGGGACATCGGCGCGCTTTTTGCCGCGGCCGCCGATCAACCACCACCTGCAGCCCTGGTCGGCAACGGGCCAGCGGCTGTGGCGCGAATCGCCTGGCATCCCGGCGGCGACGAGTTGGCCGTCGCCGGCGCCGACGGCCGCGTGACGATCTGGAGTCGCGCCGGAGCAACCGCAGGCGAAGTCCCCTTAAAGGTCGTGCGACAGTTCGCCGTGCATGGCGTACCGCTCGTGGGTATCGTCTACGCCCCCGATGGTGGCCGCATCTACGTCGCGGCCAGCGACGGAACGATTGCCGCGCACCAGGCGGCCGATGGCTCGCGATTGTATGCCGTCGCACACGGTGCGGCCGTTAACGATCTGGCGATGAGCGCCGACGGCCAGCGCCTGGCCTCGGCCGGGCACGATCAACATGTTCGCCAGTGGAACTCTGCCGACGGCGCGCCTGCGCCTGCAGCGACGATCGAGGGTTTCGCGGCACCGGTGCTGGCCGTGAGATATGCCCCGGCTGGGGACCGCCTGCTGGCCAGCAGCGACGCTGGCCGCGTGCTCTCGGTCGACGCTGCCAGCGGAGCCACTGAACAGGTGCTGCAGGATCAGACGGGCTCCGCTACCGGCTTGGCGGTCTGCGCGGCTGCGGCAAACCAGGTCTTCGCGGTGTCGAGCGATAAGAGCGTGCGAAAGCTCACGCTGGCGGCCGACCGCCGCATCGCCAGCCACGAGGGGGGCGCGAGCTGCGTGGCTTGGTTCGCCGACGGCAAGCAGCTCGTCTCCGGCGGTCGCGATGGCTTCGTGCTCCAAACCGACGTTGCCAAAGGGGCCGAAGTTCGCAAGCTCGAAATGGGGGGCCCGGTGCTGGACGTGGCTGCTCGGCCCGATGGCAGCCGGATCGCCGCCGTCAGCGACAATCACTTGCTCAGGCTCTGGAACGCCGCCGACGGCAAGCTCGTCAGCGAAGTCCGGGGAGATTTCAAATTCCAGCGCATCGCCGCCCAACTCAGTGGCGCCGTTGCCGCCGCGGGCAAGCGTATCGAAGAGACGAAGGCGGTGCTCGACGCCGCGGAAAAGGCCGCCACCGAAAAACTCGCCGCCGCGCAGGCCGCAGAAAGCGCGCTGACGATGGCTGTCGCCGCGGCCAGCGAGGCCAACACCAAGTCGCAGCAGGCGGCCGAGGCCAAGGCGGCGGCAGAGAAAGCCGCGGCCGATGCCGCCGCGCTTGCCAAGTCCAAGGCCGACGCCAAGGCCGCCGCCGACAAGCTCGCGCAAGAGCTGACCGATGCCGTCGCTTTGGCTACCGACGCCGCGACCAAGGCCCAAGCCGCGACCGAAGCACTGGCCGCTTCGACATCGACAATCGTCGCCATGGCTTCGGCCACGAAGGCGGCCGCCGAGAAGAACGCCGCCGACGCGGCATTCGCCGAAGTGGCCGCCGCCGCCGAGAAATCGGCCGCTGAAGCCACCGCCGCCGATCAGTCAACTCAGGCTTTGCACCAACAGCTCGCCAAGTTGGTTACCGAAAAGACCGTCGCGCTCCAGACAGCGCAGCAGCAGCGCATGGCCGCCGAGACCGCCGCCGCCGAAGCCGCCGCCGCCGAAAAAGCTGCCGCCGAGGCCAAGGCCGCCGCCGAGAAAACGGCCAAAGAGATGGCCGACGCCGCGGCCGCTGCCAGCACCGCGCAGCAGGCCGCCGAAAAGGCGCTGGCCGACGCCAAGCGTTTCAGCCAACTCGCCAACGAAGCGGCCCCGATCGCGCGAACGACCTGGGAGGTCGCTACTGCCGAACTGCCGCCACTCGAGGCGCGCGAAGCCGACGCGAAGAAACAAGCCGAGGCCCACGATCAGCCGCTGCGCAGTATCGCGTTTGCCAGCGACGGCAAGCTGCTGGCCTTTGCCGGCGACGACGGCATCGTGCGGGCCTATCGCGCTGAAGACGGTGCGCCGTTCGAGACCTTTACCGCGCACGAAGCGCCTGTGGCCGCGCTGGCCTTTCTGCCGACCGGCATCGTCTCGGCATCGAGCGATCGCTCGGCGCGGCTGTGGGACGTATATCCTGTCTGGTCGCTGGCCGGACAGCTCGGTCCGCCGGCCGACGCGCCGGCCGATCTCGGTGCGTCGGTGCTGGCCAACCGCGTTTTGGCGTTGGCCTTCAGCCCCGATGGCAAGCTGCTGGCCACCGGCGGCGGCGAGCCCTCTCGTTCGGGTGAGTTGAAGATTTGGGACCTCGCCGAAAAGACGATCGTGCTCGACCTTCCCGAAGCCCATACCGACACGATTTTCGGTTTGGAGTTTTCGCCCGATGGCAAGCTGGTCGCGACTGCCAGCGCCGACAAGTTCGTGCGCGTCTTCGAGGTGGCCACTGGCAAGCAGGTGCGCTCGTTCGAAGGGCACACGCACCACGTGCTGGGTGTCGCCTGGCAGCACGACGGCCGGCTGCTGGCCAGTGCCGGCGCCGATCGCGTCGTCAAGGTCTGGAACATGGAGACGGGCGAGCAGCAACGCACCATCGGCGGCTTCGGCAAAGAAGTGACGTCAATCTCGTTCGTCGCCGACAGTTCGCAGACGCTCACCAGCGCCGGCGACTCGAGCGTACGGTACTACGAGACCAACGATGGCAAAAGCCCGCGGAAGTTCGACGGCGCCAGCGACTACGTATATTGCGCGCGGATCACGCCCGACGGCCGGTACGTGGCCGCCGGCGGGCAAGACAGCGTGTTGCGCGTCTGGAACGGCGCCGACGGCAAGCTGATCGTCGCTTTCGAACCACCCCAAGCCGAGACACCACCAGCCGACGCGGCGTCGGCGGAAGCGGCCCAAGCCAAATCGCCCTGATGCAGCCGACGTGACGGACTGCGAACCCGCGGTCTATTTCTTTCCCAGCTTGCGCTGCTCCTGAAAGAACCGCGTCAGCAGACTACCGCACTGATCGGCGAGCACGCCTGGCACGGTCTGCGCGCGGTGATTCAATCGCGGATCGGCCAACAACTGATAGAGCGAGTGAACCGCGCCCGCCTTGGGATCTGGCGCGCCGTAGACCACCAGCGGAATCCGCGCTTGAACGATCGCCCCGGCGCACATCGGGCAGGGCTCGAGCGTGACATAGAGCGTGCAATCGGCCAGCCGCCAGTCGCCGAGCGCTCCGGCGGCCTGCGTGATAGCGATCATTTCCGCGTGGGCAGTCGGGTCTTTGAGCTGCTCGCGCTGGTTGTGGGCCGAAGCAATGATGCGGTCGCCGTGTACGATCACCGCGCCAATCGGCACCTCGGCCTCGTCGAGCGCTTGCTCGGCCTCGTCGAGGGCCTTTCGCATGAAGAGTTCGTGCATGGCGAGCCGTAAGCGCCGCGGGGGAGGTTAGCCGCCGTGTTTGAATTGACGAGCGCCGGCCGGCCAGGCGCCGGGTCCGCCAAAGTTCAGTTCCAAGCGCGGCTTGGCCGTCGTTTCCCCCTGGATCTCGACGCGGTGCCAGCCGCGGGTCAGGGCGACGGGCAGGTAATGCCAGGTGAAGGCCGACGACTCGGGCACGTTGCCGGCGTACATCTTCACGCCGTCGACTTCAACGGTCAGCGGCCCGCCGTGCGTGAACTGCAATTGGTAGGTGTCGTCGGCCGGCACTTCAACGAATCCGCCGAGCGTGTACTTCGCTCCTCCGCTGGCGCCGGCCTTCTCCAGCCAATCGAGCGGAGCCGTGTCTTCGATGGCAAGCTTGCGGCCGCCTGCTAACTGAAACTCTAGCCCCGCGTGCAATCGCCCGGCGGGCGCTTTCTGCGCGGGCAACAAGGGGGCCGGCTCGATCACTAGTTCCAAGGTCTCGCTGACGGCCAACGATTCGGCACGCACCCCTTCGGTGGCCATGGCGCGTAGCCGCACCGGGCCATAGCCCAAGATGCGCGAGTCGATGTCGATGTTGCCCGCCGTGATCGGCAACCCGCCAATGCGGCGCGTCTCGTGAAAGACGTGCACGGCCGAGCCGGCAGACGCGTTGATGGCCAGTCGGATCGGTCGGCCGAAAACGGTCGGACCGTCGCCGACGAGCTTCAGGCTGATCGAGTGGCCATGATTGTTGACCGTCACCGCGCGCGAGTAACGGCCTTGCGTCTCGACCGGCGAATCGTCGGTCGCCACGATCGCAAGCTGGTGCGCGCCGTCGGCCGCGTCCTTGGTGTCGAGCACCAACGGTTTGCCAGGCTCGCCCCGCACCGCCACCCGCCCGTCGAGCAACACCTCGACCGCGCGAATCGTTCTCCCTTCGGCAGGCTTGACGACCGGCGTAAAGGTGATTTCACCCTTGAGTTCGCTTTCGGCGGGCAAGTCGCCCGGCTCAACCACCGGCCGTTCGGCCCACGGTTGGCAGAGGGGATCGCCGACGATCAGCAACTGATAGGGCGCCTGGACGGATTGATAGAAGGCCTCGCCTAACGATGAGCCACGGGCGTAGTGCACGTGAACCATCGGCGAGGGAAACTTCTGCGGCAGCGCCAAGGGCTCGACCACGCAGCCGCAGGTGCCGGCTGCTCCAAAGCGAATGAAATCGGTGCAGGGAGTCTGATTGCCGCCGACTTTCAGGAAACCGCTGGTGCTGGTCAATGTTTCGCAGATCGCGCCAGGCAGGATCGTGCTCCCCGACTTTTGCCAATCGAAGAGTTGAGTGCCCAGCATCGCTCCCTGCACGTCGGGCTTGTGGGTGGGCATGATGCCTTGCACGATTTCGGCATGCACGCCCAGCTTGGTCAGTTCGGCCACCGCCGCGGGAAATGTCGGCTTGCGGACTTGCGAGCGGATGTCGGCGTTCTCCAAGTAGTAGATCGTCCCCGGCGGCCGCGTGGCATCGGCCTCGCGGGCGGCCTGCAAGGCGGCGAGCGCCTCGGGGACCGAGTTGCCGCGACCGCTCGTCATCGCCAACAGCGTTGAGATGAAGAAATGCGCACCTTCGGCATCTTGCCGTTCCCCTTTGGGCGTCCAGCCGTACAGATAGCGAAAGGCGTGCGAATCGGGGATCGCGCCGTTGGTCGGCCGGCGAAAGTAAAAGTTCGCCTCGGCCTCGAGTGGCGAGGCCCGTTTGGCCATCACCGCTGCATAAAGATACGTGAAGCTGCTGAGCGAACCGTAGGGCTGAAACCCCTGTTGAAACTTCTGGCCGGCGAAGTCCGACCCGCCGTAGACCTGATAAGGAAAGTCGGGCGCGTAGGTCACGTAGTCGATTTGGCCGACGAGGTTGCGCCGTTCGATGGCCTCGAGCACGGGGCCGAGGATCGATTTGCGAAAGGCGTCGATCGGCGTCGGGTCGGTGACCGACAGCGGCCAATCGAGATACACAACGTGCGTGGCAGGCAGGTCGCGCAGCTTGGCGTAATGGTTGGCCACCGTGAGCGATGCCCAACTCCGCGCGTTGACCACCAACAACACATTGTGAGGGCCCCCGCCGGCCCGGCTGCGCGGCGCCGCGGCCAGCAGGCAGACAACAACCAGAACGAGCCACGACGCGCCGCGATGCCTTGCCAGATGTCGACTCACGCTGCCGCGGCCCTCCACCAATGAGTTGCCTGCCGAACTTTGCCAGATATCAGGACCGCGAGCCTGCGAAACTCGCTTTCGTCTCGGCTCTGGGGCGTCGCCAGTCCTGCCTACATTCCTGCCTATTCGATCATAACGGCGCCGCGGACCCGAAGGTAGCAAGCCGGCGTGCGGCGAGGCTATATTGGGCCTCGCTCCCCACGCTGGAACATCGTCGCTCGCAGGGAACCACGCATCATGAGCAAGTTGAACCGCCGCGATTTTGTCTCGATCGGCTCGGCTATCGTTGGGGCCGCGGGGCTAGCAGCCACTTCGCTGG
Source organism: Pirellulales bacterium (assembly GCA_050184475.1). Taxonomy (GTDB): domain Bacteria; phylum Planctomycetota; class Planctomycetia; order Pirellulales; family JAEUIK01; genus JAIESQ01. Next base: position 277,436 of record JBFXAH010000001.1, read on the forward strand.
GGGAGCGCGCCAGGGCCGAAGAAGCTCCGGCCGCGGCTGCTCCGTCGGCAGATGATCAACCCGGCAAGACTCCTCACACCCGCTTTGCCGTCAATATCGAAATGTGGTGGCGCAAACTGGGCTCGTATCCGGAGCGAATTCGCCAGGCGGCGGCGCTCGGCTTTCCGGCGGTCGAGTTCTGGCCCTGGCGCGGCAAGCAGCTCGACGAAATCAAAAGCGCTTGCGACGACACGGGCGTCGAAATCGCACAGTTCACCGCCTGGGGTTTCGTGCCGGGGATGAACGATCCGAAGAACCTCGACAAGTTCCTCAAGGAGATCGAGGCCAGCGTCGAGACCGCCAAGAAGCTCAACTGCAAAAAGATGACGGTCGTCGGCGGCAACGATCAGCCCGGAATGACCCAGGCCGAAATGCACCAGAACATCATCGACGCGCTCCAGCGCGCCGCCCCGATCGCGGCCGCCGGCGAAGTGATGTTGATCCTCGAACCGATGAATATCCGCGTCGATCACAAGGGGCATTGCCTGTACGGCAGTTCCGACGCGGTGCGCATCTGTCGCGAAGTGAACAGCCCCTTCGTCAAAATCAATTGGGACCTGTACCACATGCAGATCAGCGAAGGAGACCTCTGCGGCCGGTTGCGCGAGGGCTTCGACCAGGTCGGCTATCTGCAACTGGCCGATCACCCCGGCCGCCACGAACCTGGAACCGGCGAGATCCACTACAACCGCGTGCTCAAGCAAGCTTACGAATTGGGCTACCACGGCTACGTGGGGCTCGAGTGCAATCCGTTGGCCTCGGAGCTGGCGGCCGCGCAGGCCGTGGCACGTGCCGACGTGTGGTGATTTGGCAACAAGCCGCTCGTCAGGCGCAAGCGTCACGCCGCGTCTACAAAATCGGCGCCAGCGGCGCGACTGCTCTTGTCGGCATTATCGCCGAGATTTCTCTGAATTCCCCCGCGCCAACTGGACGTGCATCTTGTCGCGCCGCGCGCCGGAAATAGCGTGGCAAGTATCGGCGCGTTCTCGCGCCGCCATAACGCTTGTGGACGACTCCCGAGCGAATCGTCGGGCGGCAACTCGCACCAGCAGTCTCCCAACTAAGACCGCGTATGAGCGACATCATCTTCTTGCTTTCGACCGACTCGATCCTGGCCGGCGAGATCGCGCGGCTGGTGGGGCCGTGCGGCCAGCTCGTGGTCGGCGGCAATCCGGCCCAATTGCGCGCCGCCGCGGAACAGGGCAAAGTGCGCGCGGTGCTGGTCCACGTCGGCAACGACCTGGCCCAGGGGAGCGCACCAGGGCCGTTCTTCAGCGCGCTGCAAGAGGCCGCCGATAGCGCGCCGATCGTCGCGCTGGTCGAGCCCGATTGCCCTGCGCGCTGGCGCACCGTCGTCGAGACGGTTCTCGATGAGGCGTTGTCGCTGCCGCTTGCGCCCGCTCAGCTCGCGCGCTTGTTGCCCACGGCCGGGGAGGTTGACGATGCCCAGACCGATCTCCCGTACCGCGCGGTGCAAGGCCCGGCACGGTCGCTGGTCACCTTCACGCCGGAAATGTTCGGCACGCTCGAAGAGTTGCAAGTCGCCATCGCCCACAACGTGACCGTCTTGCTGGTGGGCGAAACCGGGACTGGCAAGACCTACCTGGCCCGGCTGATTCATGAGCTTTCAGCCCGCGCCGACAAGCGGTTTTGCACCGTCGCCTGCGGCGCCTTGCCGGCCGACCTGGTCGAAAGCGAACTGTTCGGCTACACGAAAGGAGCCTTCACCGGCGCCGATCGCGATCGCGAAGGCAAATTCACCGCCACCGGCGATGGCACGCTGTTGCTCGACGAAATCGACGTCCTCTCGCTCGATCAACAGGCCAAGCTGCTGCGGGTGATCGAAACCGGCGAATACGAGCCGGTCGGCAGCAACGATACGCGGATCTCGCGGGCCCGGCTGATCGCCGCCTCGAATGTCGAGCTCGAACAACTGGCCGAGTCGGGGCGCTTTCGGTCCGACCTGTACTATCGTTTGAACATCCTGCGGATCAACCTGCATCCGTTGCGCAAGCGACCGTTGGATATCGAATATCTGGCACGTCGCTTCGCCCGGCAGTATGGGCAGGCCCACGGCATCAAGCTCGAGCAGATTCAGCCGGAGTTCTTCGATGCGCTGCGCGGCTACCATTGGCCGGGCAATGTCCGCGAGTTGGAAAACGTGATTCGCCGCGCCGTGCTGTACTGCCGAGAAGGGGTGCTCACCGTGGCCGACCTGCCCAGCGCGTTGCGATCGTTGCCGCCGGTTGCCGCGCCGCGCGTTGCCGTTTCGCAACATGGCGACGGCCCCCACACGCTCGACGTACAACTCGGCGTGTGCGAGCGACGTATCATTGAAGAGGCGCTGGCGCGTAACGAACTTCACCGCGGGGCCACGGCTCGCGAGTTGGGGATCAGCCGCGTCACTTTGTACCACAAGATGAAGAAATTCGGCCTGCTCGGCGAACGCGCCGGCGAAGTCGAAGAAGTTGATCAAACGGCCTGAGACGATCGTCGGGAAAATGTTGCGCCCGTGTGCCGGTCGCGCGTTCGTCCGCCGCGCATCGCCACGCATGACGCGCTGGTGATCGGCACCCAGGCGCTTCAAGCGCTCCCTCACAGTCTGATTTATTGAGGTGGCCAGTGAATTTGCGCTTCGCGCGATGGTTGTTCGCCCCGGCAATTCTCCTCGTCGCCTGCGGCATGTATCGGGCCGCGCAAGGGCCCGCCCCCCCCGATCTCGAATTGGTCCGCGATCGCCCCTGGACGATCGGCCCGCTCTACGACGATCCGCGGGTGGTCACCGACGAGCAACTGCACGCGGTCCTCGCCCGGGTGCGACTGCCGATCGGGACGCCCGACACCAACAAAATCATTCACGCTTTGCGGCTCTGGGGACCGACGGCCGAGTTCGGCGGCGACTTTTGGTCGGGCCCGCAGATGCGCGACTACCTCACCAGCGACGTCGCCTATCGCGCGCGAGCCGGCGAAAACGCGCCTCCGTTGCTGCTGCCGTCGCCCGATGGCGCGGCGGTCCGGCCGGCGCGGCAGGGTGATCCGCACCTGGCGACCGGATCGGTGCACGTCGACGATCTGTTGGCGACCTTGGCCGAAATCGGCACGCCGCTCGATGCCCCGCTCGACACGCGCAACGGCACGCTGAGCGTGCGGCAACTGCTCACCCAAGCGATGCGGCGATTTCATTACTCGCAGGCGGAGCCCGAGTGGTCGGCCATCAGCTATGCCCGATACGTGTTTCCCGTCCGCGGTTGGCGTAACGATCACGGCCTGAAGATCGACGTCGACGGTTTGATCGACGAATTGATTCGTCGGCCATTGCGACAGGGAGTGTGTGCCGGCACACATCGCGTTGAAGCCCTCGTGGTGTTGTTGCGTGCCGACGATCAAGCCCATGTGCTCAAGCCGGCCGAACGGCGGCTGATACTAAATCATTTGCGACACGTCGCCGATCTGCTCGTGGCCGCCCAACATCCGCAAGGCTACTGGACCAAGAGTTGGACCGAAGGGGCCGCGGCGCTGGCCGAAGAAAAAGTTCCGCTGGCCGATCGCATTCTGGCCACGGGGCACCATCTCGAATGGCTCGCGCTGGCGCCACTCGAAGTGCAACCGCCGCGCGAGTCGATCGTGCGTGCCGCCCAGTGGCTCGTGCAGGCGATGCGAGAGGTCGACGACCGCACGCTCGACATCGACTACGGCCCCTTTTCGCACTCCGCCCGAGCACTGAGCCTGTGGCGTCATAGCGAAGCTTTCGCTGCCTGGCAGATGACGATGCCGGCGGCGGATTCTGCGGAACTCAGTGCCGGCGCCCCAAACTAACCGCCTGGTTATGCAGGACCACTATGCCGCACGACAGTTGCAACGAAGACGAATCGATCTTGGCGGGCCACACGCAGGCAGCCGTGGCGGGTGATTCCACGCTTGGCGATACAATCAGCGTGCCGCTCGGCGGAGATTGGCACGCTGCTCGCCGCACGCAACGCATCGAGCGCGGCTTGTTGCAACTGCTGCCGGGGCTGTCGGCGGCCGGCTTGGGCGCCGTGCTGGCCCTGTGCTCCGTGGCGTTGGCCACGAGCTTCTATCGGCTCAATCACACCGACATCTGGGGACACATGGCGCTCGGTCGCCAGATGATCGAGACGGGGCACACCGTCACGAGTGAGCCATTTCGATTTCACGAAGCAGGCGAGCGGTTCTTCAATCCCGGTTGGTTGAGCCAAGTCGTGCTCTATCTCTGGTACGACGCCACGGGCGCCGAAGGGCTCGTGTTGGCCCAAATGCTGTTGGCCGTGGCGGCCGCCGGCATGATGATGCTGGCGCTGCGTGCCCGCGACGTTCCCCCCGCGTGGTCGATCGTTTTGGGCGTGGCCAGTCATTTTCTGATGCTGCCGATCGTCGGCACGATGCGTCCGCAGAGCTTCGCTCCCGTGTTATGCGCGGCAATGCTCTCTGGCATGGCGCGGATCGAGCGCTCGCGGCTTCCTCTTGTTTGGACGCCACTGGTGATGGCGCTGTGGGCGAACTTGCACGGCTCGTTCCTGATGGGGTTGTGCGTGCTCGGTCTCTGGACCGTCGGACAACTCTACGAGGCGCGTCGTGCGACCGGCGACTTGCGGCGGGCCACTGCCGATCCGCTGGTTCGCCGGCTGGTGCTCCTCACAGTCCTGTCTGTCGCGGCCACGTGCATCAATCCGATCGGCCCTGAACTGCTTTGGCAAGCGACCTTGTTTTCGCGGCAGACCAACCTGGCGCGAATCATCGAATGGCAGCCGCTGTCGCTGCGGAGCCTGGGCGGGGTTTTGTTCTATTCGTCGCTGTTGCTGACGATGGTGCTCTTGCGGCGCAGTCCGCGGCGGTTCACGGCCGGCGAAGTGCTCGTGTTGCTGCTGGTCGGTCTGGCGACGCTCTCGGCCATCCGCATGCTCGCCTGGTGGGCGTTGGTTTGGACGTGGATCGTCGGCCCGCACCTGGCGGCTCTCGTCAGCTTCAACCGACGCGAGGAGTTCACGCTCGAACCCGGCCCCAACGTCAAACGAACCTGGCTCGCCCTGGCCGCCATCTTCGTCACCATTCTCTGGTCGCCGCCGGCGCGGGCTTTCGTCGTAGGGCGACCGCGGCCTGAAGCCGTGATCGCCAGCGCGGCCACGCCGATTTACCTGGCTGACGACCTGGTCGATTCCAAGTCGGCCGGCCGCTTCTTCACGCGGATGGACTGGGGCGATTACCTCATCTGGCGAACGCACGGCGCGATGCAGCCGATGGTCTATTCGCACGTGCACAACGTGCCGCCAGTGGTGTGGAGCGATTACGAAGAACTGGGGGCCGGCTCCCCCGCCTGGCTGCGGATCGTCGACCATTACCAGCTCAAGTACCTGGTGCTCTGCCCGCAGCGTCAGCCGGTGCTGTGCCAGATGGCGTTGGAGAGCCCGCGCTGCCGGCTAGTCTATCGCGACGAGCAAGGGATGGTGTTCGAGGTGCTGCCGGCCACGTCGGCAGCACCAGCGGCGACCGCTTCTCCCGCGGCGCTCCCGGCGGACTGACCTGCGGTGGATTCTCCGGCCGGCTCGTTTCTCCCGCCGGCTCGTTTCTCCGGCCAACATGTTTTCTCGGCCAACATGTTCGCTTAGACGACTTGCCTCGTCTGGCCAGGCAGCCTTCGTCGAGCGCTGCCATTGCGGACTGCGATCGTCGTCGCTCTTGCTTTTCACTCGCCGGCGCAGCAGGCGAGCGGCACGCGGAGTTGAGTCGCGATCGTTATAACCCGCACAACGCGCGCGACTCGTCGCGCGGCCGGTTCTCAAGCTCGGCCGGCGAGTTGTTTCGCTTCTGCAACAACGCGGCCAACTGTCCACATGGCCATGTTTCGCCGACACAACAGCGCCTCGCGATGACTCTCGCGACGCATCCGCGGTGGCCAACATTCTGCCGGCGCGTAACTCGCGCATCGCTCGGCACTAACGTTCGCAACTCGCGCCCGACGTGAGCGCACACCCAGTCGCTGGCACGCCTGCTGCATAAGGCACTGCCCGTGCTCCCCGTTCGCAGGCACATGCAAATCGAAAACGGGCGGGGGAGCCACGCCGGAACGACGTAGTTCCGGCCGCATCCAGGGTGCATCCAACAAGGAGACACATGTGCAAGTAGTCCTCAAGCGACTGTGGAAGGAGCAGGAAGGTGTGCTCACCTTCGAATGGATTCTGCTGATCACCGTGCTGGCGATCGGCATCGTCGGCGGCCTGAGTGCCGTGCGCGACGCGATCATCAGCGAACTGGGCGACGTGGCCCAGGCCATTGTCCACTTGGATCAGAGCTACCTGATCCTGCCGCCGGTCGAAGCCGTGGCTCACGACAGCTTCGTCGACGGCGGCCAGTTCTCGATCTTCAGCGACACGATTTGCAACGTCGCGGGAAGCTGCCGCTTCCAAGGTCAGAACTTTGTCGTCCCCAACCAGATCGTCGTCGACGTCAACTGCAACCTCCAGTAGCAGGCGATTCGTCGCGCGATCTCGTGAAGCCCTCCGCGAGCATCGCGCCCCGCGAGGAACGGTTTGACCTCGCGGGGCGCGGCTCGTAACTCTCGCCAGCGCGCGAGGCCGACGCCCCGAACAAAGTCACGAAACGAAGACGCGAAAGACTCCCTTCATGACCATCAACCAACTCCTCGGCAGGCTGATTCGCGACGAGGCCGGAGTGCTCACCTTCGAGTGGGTGCTGCTGATCTCGGTGCTGGTGATCGGCATTGTCGGCGGGCTCACGGCCGCCCGCGACGCCATCGTCAGCGAACTGGGCGACGTGGCCGGCGCCGCCGTGGCGATCGACCAGAGCTTTACCGTCAACGCCGACCCCTGGCTGGGCCGCAACGCCATGAACTTCGACGACACCGCGGCCGGTGTCGGCACCCAGCGGTCGGGCGAACCACTGAGCGTGCCGTCGCAAACCGTCAGCGACGTCGGCTCTTGAGGCATCCGCGGCCGTGTGGCCGCACGAAATCGACAAGATCCATCCCCTTCAGTCGTCAGCAACCTGTCATGTCGAAGCGCAAGCGAACACTCCATCGACGCCGCGGAGTCCTCTCCTTCGAGTGGATCGTGCTGATCACGCTCGTGGCCGTGGGCATCATCGGTGGTCTGACCGCCGTGCGCGACGCGATCGTCGAAGAGCTCGGCGAAGTTGCCGGCGCGATGATGGCCATCGATCAGAGCTTCACCGGTTTTGGCACGTCGTTCGTCGACGAGCGCCAGACGGTCAGCATCTGCCGACCCGATGACGGCAAGGGGGGCAACTTCGAGGGTGGACCACAACCTGGCCCAGGGCTCGACACGCCGTAGTAACGACTCGCATCGTTCGAAAGGTCGCTCAATGAATAACTCTTGGATGCTGATGGCGGGTGTTGGCCTGTACGCCCTGGCGGCGGCCTGGACCGATTTGCGATCGCATCGCATCCCCAACGCGCTCACCGTGCCGGCGGCCTTGGCCGCTTTGGCCTATCACTCGCTGGCGCCGCAGGGCTTGGGCTTTCTGATGTCGTTGGCGGGGTTGGGCGTCGGTTTGGCACTGTTGTTCGTGCCGGCCGCGCTGGGGGGCAGCGGCATGGGAGACGTCAAGCTACTGGCGGCACTCGGCGCTTGGCTGGGTCCCAAGCTCGTGCTCGTGGCGTTCGTGCTCAGCGCCGTGTCGGCGGCGTTCTTGGCGGCTGCCGTGCTGACTTACTTCGCCTGCTCGCAAGGCGTTTCCAAAACACAAGCCAAGTTCCTCCACGCCGGCCAACCGGTTCGCAAGCCGGGGCAGAGAGGACCGGCCCGCGTGGTGCCGTTTGCCGTGCCGGTCGCGCTCAGCACGTGGCTGGTGCTGGGCTGGCTCGTCGTCAGGGCTGGCATCTGAGACCGCAAACGCAGGTAGCGAGTCTATCGAATCCGTTTCCAAAGAAGATTGTCGACCTCAACCAACCATGCTCGCACGCTGCCGACCAACTCGATACCCGCTGTCACGACGCTCGTCGAGCAATCGGCCCGGCGTGGGCCGCGGCGGCTCCGCGCGTCGCGGCATGCTGACGCTCGAGCTGGTGATCGCGCTGCCGATCTTGCTGTTGGTCGTGCTGGCCGCGATCGAGTTCAGCATCTTGTTGATGGGCAACCAGGCGATCAGCGCTGCGGCGGCGATCGGGGCGCGCGAAGCTTCGATGCCCGGCGCCACGCCCCGCCGCGTCGAGGCGGCCGTGCAGCGGGCCCTGCGGCCGTGGCGATTCGCCGGCAAGATCGAGCCGATCGTGCTCGAGCCGCCGCTGCCGGCCCAAGTGCCGACTGGCCGGCCGGTGTCGGTCACCGTCCGGGTGCGTTCGACCGAAGTCGCCCCCGACTTGTTGAAATTCATCGGCGTCTCGCTGGCTGGGCAACAACTCAGCAGCACGTACGTCGCCCGCAAGGAATAACCTCACTCGCTCGCAGAGGAGCACCATCGTGAAGCGTCTGACTCCCGGAACCGTGACCGTCGGCGTAATGTCGATTTTGCTTGGCCTGGTGGCCGCCTACAGCGTGCGCCGCTATCTCGAACCCGCCGCGCCGCGGGGCGAGCCGATGACCGGCGTGGTGGTGCCGCGCGTCAATCTGCCCAAGTACGCGCGGATTCGCGAACAAGACATCGAAGTGCTGCAGATCCCGACGCGGCTGGTCCCCGAAAGGGTTGTCGGCAATCCATCGCGGGCCTTGTTCCGCCTGGTGAAAGACACCATTCTGGCCGGGCAGCCGATCGTTGAAGACAAGCTCTACGAGGTCGGCAAGATCCCGACCTTGGCCGACCAGTTGCCGCCGGGTTATCGCGCGGTGACCGTGTCCGTCGACCCGAACAACGCGCTCGACGGTGTGCTGGTGCCCGAGGCAATCGTCGACATCTCGTTGACGGTGCGCGGCGATCATCCGGAAGTCGGCGGCATGTCGACGCTCACGCTGTTGCGGCGCGTCAAGGTGCTGGCCACGAATCGCGATCGCTACCCGACCGAGGAGCGATTGAATCAGGGGATCCGCAGCGTGACCGTGGCGGTCACCCCCGAGCAGGCCAACAAACTAATTCTGGCCCAGCGGTTCGGCAGCCTCAGCGTGACGCTGCGTGGCGCGCTCGAAGACGAGCAACTCGCGCACGTCGAAGATGCCGACATCGACATGGTCAATCCGGCCGAAGTGCTCGGTTTGTCGCCGGTGCCCCCCCGCCGACAGAAGAAGGCGCAGATCTATCGCGGCGGATCCTTGACCGAAGTGGTCTTCGACGACGATCGCATCAGCGAAGCGCACCGCGCCTCGGAAGCGGATGAGCTCCGCGGACCGAGCGTGCTGCCGGCCAGCAATCGCCGCGACGCCGAACCGGCGAATGCCGCGCCCCGCGATAACGATCGGGCGGAGTATCCGCCGCGCGACGCCCGCGTGCTCGATCGCGCGACCGACTATCCGGCGGTGAGGTAAGTCTCATCGTCAACTTTCCGTGTGCGATATGCCTGCACTTATGCAAGCCAGTGGCGCTTGAGCATCATCCGATAGCAGACCGCTTGTGAACGCGACACCACACAACTCGAACCGCCGACGAGCCTCGCAAGCTCGCCAGCGGCGCGGCGCGCTCACGCTGGCGATGCTCATCCTGCTGGTGATCTTCGTGCTGCTGGCGGCCTGGCTGTTGGATTGGGTTTATCTCGTGCTCGTGCAACGCAACATGCACCAACGGACCGACCTGGTGGCGCTGGCTGCCACGCCGGCCTTGCTCGACGAAGACCTGCTGCGCGACGCTGGTGGCGCACCGCAGGCCGATCAAGAGGACGATCTCGACGACGCCTTGGCACTGGGTCACCGCTATCGCCGCTTGAACAACCGCGCCGGCTCGCAGCTTCTGGCTTTGGAGAGCGGCGACATTCGCCTGGTTCCCGGCTTCGTCGCCGACCCGACGCGCCCCGCGACCGCCCGCTTCGGCTTGCTCGTCGGCGAGCAGCAATTCAATGGCCTGAAAGTGCTGGGTCAGCGAACCGCTTCGAGCGCCAATCCGGTCGCGCGCATGATCGACGGCTTCTGGCAGGCCGGTCCGGCCAATGTCGAAAGCACGTCGGTCGCGGCGCTCGACAACCTGGTCGTCGGCTTTCGCCCCACGCGATCGCTCCCCGCGCCCTTGGCGCCACTGGCGATCTCGGCGGCGGCCTGGCGGAACGAACGGGCGACCGATTCAAACAGCAACGGCATCAACGAGCTCGAAGTGCGGTTGGCGAGCCAAAAGCCCTCGGCCTTGCCTGCCAACGGCGCGCTGGTCGGGCTCAATGGCACGTTCAACCTGGCGTGCTTAGGCGAACAGATCATTGGCGGCGTGACGCCGTCGGATTTAGGACCCAACGGCACATTCGCTCCCGCGACGCCGAGCCAACCGCTCGTCGCCCCCGGCACGCAGAAGACCACCGCCGCACGGGCCGCCGAACTGGTGTTGCAATTCGAGTTCGTGGCCGCCAGCGTCATGCCGCTGCGTGCCTGGCCGATTTACGACAACTTCGACGGCTCGGCCGAACAGGCGACGCTGGTCGGCTTCGTGGCCGGTCGGGTGCTGGGGGCCGAAGTCGTCGACGATCGGCTCACGGTCACGATCGAACCGGCGTTTTTGATTCATGCGTCGGTGCTTACAGCGCGTCCCGACGACCCGAGCAATCCCCAGCGGAACTTATACGTCCATCGACTGACACTTGTCCGTTAACGAACAACGTCTCGCCGGAACGCCGCGCGAAACGAAACACGTTCCCAAGCCAACAGCTCCCGAACAAAGACCGGACTCGCAACCAACAAGGACTCGACCATGAGAATCGTGCTCGCTGACCACAAACCACAGCGCATCGAGTCGCTACGACGCGTCTTGCTCGGCGAAGGCCTGAGCTGCGACGCGGCCGATGCGGTCGACTTCGAAGCGCTGCCGGCGCGGCTGGCAGCCTCGGCCGCCGACCTGGTCTTCATCGCCTGCGACGGGCCGTTGGGGCCGGCCGTGGCGGCGGTGCGTTCGGCCTATCACGTCACGGCGGCGCCGATCCTGGCCGTCGGACCCGCCGGCGATGCCCAGCGCGTACGCCAGGTGCTGGCCGCCGGGGCTCGCGAATTCCTCGACGGGTCGCGAGTCCGCGAAGAGCTTTCGCAAGCGGTGCTGAAAATTCAGGCCGACGAACAATCGCCGGGACACCGCGGTCAGATCGTGTCGCTCTTCTCACCCAACGGCGGTGTCGGCGTGTCGACCACCGCCGTCAATCTTGCCGCTCGCCTGGCCAGGCAACTCCCCGGCAAGGTGGCGCTCGTCGACCTGAAGCCGGCCCCCAGCGACCTGGCCCTGTTGCTCGACATCGAGCCGCAACACACCCTCGAACATGTTTGCCGGCACTGGGACCGGCTCGACCGCCAGATGCTCGGCGGGGCGATGGTCGCTCACAGCTCGGGAGTCCAGGTGCTCGCGCAAGTAGGCTACCCGGCCAACGGCGGGTTGATCGAGTGCTCGCTCTCACGCGAGGCGGTGCGGCAAGTGCTCACGCTGTTGCGACGCATGTTCGCCGTCACCGTGCTCGATCTTGATCATACGCTGAGCCCCCCGCAGCTCGAAGCGATGCGGCTGTCGAGCTTCATCGGCCTGCTGGCGCGGCCCGACGTGCCAGGCTTGCGTCGCGCCCGCTGGGCGCTCGACACCGTGGCCGGCCAGGGGCTGCCGCGCGAGCGGTTCCGCCTGGTGCTCAATCGCTACGGCCAAGGGGGACAGCTCGGCGTGGCCCAGGCTGAAGAAATCCTCGGCATCAAGGTCTTCCAGTCGATTCCCGAAGACGGCCGCTCGATGAACCGCGCGGTCAACCGGGGCGTGCCGGTTTCGGATATTTCGCGACTGTCGCGGCTGACGCGCAGCTTCTCGAGCTTCGCCCGCAACGTGCAAGCCAACTAGCGGAATCGGGACTGGCTCCCGAGCCGGTTCGCCATCACGAATCTTCGAGGTCATCGCACGAGGTGCCTGTCCCCCTCAGCCAACGGGCAGCGAAGGAGTTCGGTCGATGAGTATCGGTTTGTTCCGCTCCGGTCGCGAGATCGAGGCCGCCCCGCGCGTCGCCGCGGGCGAGCTGCCTACGGATGGCTTCGAGGCGGAGTTTCAAAGGCTCAAGACGCGGCTGCACCGCGAGCTGATCGATTCGCTCGATCTGTCGCGGATCGGCACGCTCGACGAGCCGCGGCTCCGCTCGCACATCCGCAACCTCGCCGAGGGGCTGCTACGCACGCGCCCCGAGATGCTCTCGCGGGTCGACGAAGAGCGCCTGATCGACGAGTTGATGGCCGAGTCGTTCGGCCTTGGCCCGTTGGAGCCGTACATGCAGGACCCGGACGTCACCGACATCCTGGTCAACGGCCCGCGCGAAGTGTACGTCGAACGTTTCGGCCGGCTGCAAGAAACCAACACGGTGTTCGCCGACGATCAGCACCTGCTGCAGATCATTCAGCGGATCGTGGCCCGCGTGGGCCGGCGGATCGACGAGCTGTCGCCGATGGTCGACGCCCGCTTGCCCGACGGCTCGCGCGTCAACGCGATCATTCCCCCTTTGGCCCTCAATGGGCCGACGCTGTCGATTCGTCGTTTCGGTCACACGCCGCTGGTGCTGGCCGATCTGCTGGGTTACGGCTCGGTCTGTCCCGAGATCGTCGACTTTCTGCGGATGGCGGTCGAAGGCCGCATGAACATCTTGATCAGCGGTGGTACCGGCGCCGGCAAGACGACGTTCCTCAATAACTTGTCGCGGTTCATCCCGGCCGGCGAGCGGCTGGTGACGATCGAAGACTCGGCCGAGCTCATTCTGCAGCGCAAGCACGTCGTGCGGTTGGAGACGCGTCCGGCGAACTCCGAGGGCCAAGGCCTGATCACGCAGCGAGACATGGTCAAAAACGCGTTGCGCATGCGGCCCGATCGTATTCTGGTCGGCGAAGTCCGCGGCGCCGAAGCGCTCGACATGCTGCAGGCGATGAACACCGGTCACGAAGGTTCGCTGACCACGATTCACGCCAACGACACGGCCGATGCCCTGGCACGTATCGAAGTGATGGTCAGCATGGCCGGCTTCGAGCTGCCGGTGCTGGTCGTGCGACGCTACATCGCCAGCGCGATCACGCTGGTCGTGCACCTGGCCCGTCTCAAAGGTGGCGTGCGGCGCGTGATGCGCGTTTCCGAGATCGCGGGCCTGGCCAACGGCGAATACCAGATGCAAGACATTTTCGGCTTCCGACAGAACGGCCTCGACGAGCAGGGACTTGCTCGCGGGTCGTTCTATGCCACGGGCCGTCAGCCGCGCTGCTTGCGGCGACTGGCCGAGCAAGGCTTCGAAATGCCGGCCGAGTTGTTCGAAAAGCGATGGCTTGGTCCGGCTGCTCCAGCCGGGGAGGTGGCCGCGTGACGCTGGTCCTTGTCGTTATCGTTTGTTTCGCCGCCACGAGCAGCCTTTTGATGGCCGTGGGGCTTTCGGTGCGCGACCTGTCGACGCGTCGCTACGACCTGATCGATCGCCGGCTGGGGATCGACCGGTTGTCGCGCGAACTTGGCGAGCTGGGGCCGCTGGCCTTGGCTCCCCCGCCGCGCGGTTGGGTCGATCGTTACTTCTACAACCTGATCGAGGAGTCGGGCAGCCCGCTGGGGATGGGCACAGCCCTGGCGTTGCTGGCCGGCTCCTCGGTTATCGGGTTGGCGATCCCCGTGGCGCTGCTCGACAGCCTGTTGTGGGGCGCGGCGGGGCTCGTGGTGGGCTTCGTCACGCCGCTGGTGTGGTGGAATCTGCGGCGCGCTCGCCGCTTGACCGTGATGCGCAAGAATCTCCCCGAAACGCTCGACATGCTGGCCGACGGCGTGCGCACGGGCCGCAACCTGGAACAAGCCTCGGAGATCGTCGCCCGTCAGGCCGCTCGACCGCTATCGCAAGAGTTTGCTTTCTGCGCCTCGCAGATGCGATTGGGCCACTCGCCGATCGCAGTCCTCGAGCGCATGGTACGGCGGATTCCGCTGGCCGAGTTTCGCATCTTCGCCACGGCCGTGCTCGTGCATCGCATCACCGGCGGCAATCTGTCGCTGCTCACCGAGCGGTTGGCCGACGTCTCGCGCGAGCGGCAACAATTTCGCGGGCACGTCAAATCGATGACCGCCGGCAGCAAACTCTCGGCGATCGGCCTGTGTGTCGGCACAGCCGCGGCGGTCGGCATCTTGTCGTGGCTGCAGCCCGACTACTTGCAGATGTTCCTCACGCATCCCTGGGGCAAGCCGTTGCTGGTCATCGCGGCGAGCTTGCAACTGTTGGGGCTCTTATGGATGTGGCGGATTACGAAGGTGGAGTACTGAGCAGGTAAGAGGCCAGAGGTTCGAGGCCAGAGATTTTAGAGACTAGAGTCGCTCGCTAACTCGGTAGGTCACTCGCTCATGTCGCAACTGCATGAAATCCTGGCGGCGCTTCCCGCGCAGGCCCAAGCACTGACGATGGACGACACCTCGCGCTGGGCGTTGGTGGTCGCGTCGTTCGCCGGCACCGCATTGCTAGTCTGGCTGGCCGGGCGGCGGATGAATCGACGCCCCTCGCCGATGCAACTGCGCATTGCCAAGATCGGTTCGGAGCAGTTGATCGATATCCCCGCGGCGGGGCCGCTCGGATCGCTGGCGCCGGCCCTGGCCGCGCAGATTCCCGAATCGAAGAAAGAACGCCGCGATTTCGATCGCTTGCTGCGCGGAGCCGGCATTTACAGCCCGCATGCGGCCGTGACGCTCTACGCGTTGCGATTTTTGCTGTTGGTGCTGCCGCTGTTGGCGGCCGGCATCGCGGCGGTGTTTGCCGATCGCGAGCACACGATCCGCATCCTGGTGATCGGCTGTGCGACGGCCGCCGCCCTGTCGATCGTACCGCGGTTGTACGTCTTCTTTCGCCGCCGCCGCCGGCTGCGCCAGATCCGCCACGGTTTGCCCGACACCTTGGACATGCTCGGCATGTGCGTGGGGAGCGGATTGGGCGTGAGCCAGAGCCTGGACCATGTGGCGTCGCAGTTGACCGCCTTTCCCGAAGTCGCGCAGGAATTGCTGATTCTCAAGCGTCAGGCCGAAGTCAGCAGCCTGGAAATCGCGCTGGAGGACCTGGCGGCACGGATCGACCTGCCCGAGGTTCGTCAGTTGGCCAGCCTGTTGACGCGCGGTGATCGGCTCGGCACCAAGCTGGCCGGTTCGCTGTTGACGCAAGCCGATCATCTGCGTGTTCAGCGCAAACAGTTGGCGACGTTGCGAGCGAACAAAACCCCGGTGAAGCTCGTGCTGCCGCTGTTGTTTTGCTTCGCGCCGGCGGCGCTGATTATTCTGACCGGCCCGGCGATGCTCGAGCTCAAAGAGTTCCTGCACCCGACCAGCGGCGAAAGCGTGATCTCCGGCAGCGCCACCGAGGGGATCAACCCCAGCTCGATCATCCGCACGCTGGATGAGCTGAATCAAAGCATCGAGGCGAATTAAGCCGCCGGACCGTTGGCTTGCTACTGGCCGCTCTCGGTGTTCATCCGGTGCGCGAAGTCGTCGATGGTGCGCTGCAAGCCATCGGCCAACGGCACGCGTGGCTCCCATTTGAGGTTGCGCTTCGCCCGCGTGATGTCGGGGCGGCGCTGCTTGGGGTCGTCGGCGGGGAGCGGCTCGCGGACGATTCTCGAGTCGCCGCCGACCAGCCGATTCACCTCTTCGGCCAGCTCCTGCATCGTGAACTCGGATGGGTTGCCGATGTTGTGCGGCTCGTGGCACTCCGCTCCTTCGTAGTGCATCAGCGCGAGCAGTCCCTCGACGAGGTCGTCGACGTAACAAAAGCTGCGCGTTTGTTGCCCGTCGCCATATAAGGTCAGCGGCTGCCCGGTAAGCGCTTGCACGATGAAGTTGCTCACCACGCGCCCATCGTGAAATGCCATCCGCGGCCCGTAGGTGTTGAAGATCCGCACGATGCGGATGTCGACGTCGTTCGAACGGTGGTAGTCGACAAACAATGCCTCGGCACAGCGCTTCCCTTCGTCGTAGCACGAGCGGATGCCGATCGGATTGACGCGTCCCCAGTAGCTCTCGGGCTGCGGATGGACGTCGGGATCGCCATACACTTCGCTGGTGCTGGCCTGCAAAATCCGTGCGCCGACGCGCTTGGCCAGCCCCAACATGTTCAAGGCCCCCATCACCGACGTCTTGATCGTCTTGATGGGGTTGTGTTGGTAGTGTCGCGGCGACGCGGGGCAGGCGAGGTTGAAGACCCAATCGACTTCGACCAGCACCGGCTGGATCACGTCGTGCCGCAACAGTTCGAAGCGCGGATGATTGCGCAGGTGTTCGATATTGCGCTTGCTGCCGGTGAAGAAGTTGTCGAGGCAAATCACTTCGTGGCCGGCGGCCAGCAGCCGATCGCACAAATGCGATCCCAGAAAGCCAGCGCCACCGGTTACTAACACCCGCGGTTTGTTCGACACGTTGGTTACCTCAATCCGACATGTTCCAGAGATATCGCCATCATCCCAGCAGACCAGCCCAGACGCACGCCCGCAGCGCCAGACCGGCATAGATCGCGGCCACGCAATCGTCGGCCAGGATGCCCCAGCCGGCAGGCAAGTGTTCGGCCTGTCGAGCCGGCGGCGGCTTCGCGATGTCGAACAAGCGATGGAGCACGAAGGCCGCCGCCCACACGCTCCCCCGCGTCGCATCGATCCCCAGCAACACCAGCGGCATGGTGGCGATTTCGTCCAAGACGATGGCGCCGGGGTCCTTGCCTTGCTCCAACTGCCATGACGCCCGCGTACAAATCGGCACGCTCAGCAAGATTAGCCCCAGGGAAGCGGCTATTTGCAGGCCCACGCTGGGAAATTGCAGCACGCACCAATACCAACCCAAGCCCACGAGCGCGCCAAAGGTGCCTGGCGCCACGGGCGATAGGCCGACGTAGCTCCCGGTAGCGGCCCAAACCGCCAATAGATCGAGGAGGTTGCGGCGGGCCGCGGAATCCGCCGTCGGGCGTTTGTGCATGGGCGAATCGTAACCCTCACAGCGGCTGGCAGCCAACCGGACGAACCCAAACCGGCCGGAAACCACGCGGTTTTCGGCATGGCTGCCTAAGCTCAATAATCGCTATACTCTACCGCCGATTCGCGTATAATGATGACAATCATTCTGACGATAGTTAACATTAAGGAGCGGCCGCCATTTCGCGTCCTTTGAAGACGGTTCGCCGGGGGCGGGCGGGCCGGTGCTCCTTACTCCTGCCGAGCAGTCTCAGACAAACCTACCCCCAAACCGAGCCCGCCATGTCGGACACTCAGAACAAACCTGCCGCCAAACCGAGCGCCGCCGAAGCGACAAAGCTCGCCAGCAACTACCTGCGGGGGGAGATCGCCCAGGAACTGGTCGATGGCCAGTCGATGTTCGGCAAAGGGAGCGTCGTGCTGCTCAAGCACCACGGCACCTATCAGCAGGACGACCGCGAAGCCCGCACCGTGCGCGATGGGCAGAAGTCGGCGCGCGAGTACAGCTTCATGGTCCGCTGCCGCATTCCTGGCGGCAAACTCACCCGCGATCAGTTCCTGGCCCAGTTAGATTTTTGCGACGAGTTCGCTAACGACACTTTGCGAATCACCACGCGGCAAGGCTTGCAGTATCACGGCGTGCTCAAGGGAAATCTGAAGCAACTGATTCGGCGGATCAACGATGTGCAGTTGTCGACGCTGGCCGCCTGCGGCGACGTCGAGCGCAACGTGATGTGCTGCCCGGCGCCCCACTACCACGATCCGGTGCATGCCGAGCTCCAGTCGCTGGCCGATCGCCTGGCCGAGCATCTGGCGCCGCGAACGCCCGCCTATCACGAGATTTGGCTCACCGACCCCGACACGGGAGAGCAATCCCTCGTCGGCGGCGGGCCCCCAGCCTCGGCGGCAACGTCGAACGGGGCGCCTCATGCGGTGCACGCCGGCAACGGCCACGCCCCGGGCGAGGACCCGGTCGAACCGATCTACGGTCCGACCTACTTGCCGCGCAAGTTCAAGACCGCGATCGGGCTGCCCGGCGACAACTGCGTCGACTTGTATGCCAATGATCTGGGGCTGATGGCGATCTGCGAGAACTACCGCGTCGTCGGCTACAACGTGCTGGTCGGCGGAGGCTTCGGCGTTACGCCCAGCGCTGCCAAGACCTTCCCGGCGGTCGCCAAACGGATGGCCTTTGTTGGGCCTGACGAAGTCGTCGACGTGGCGACGGCCGTCATCAAGGTGCAGCGAGATTATGGCAACCGCAGCGATCGCAAGGTCGCTCGACTCAAGTACTTGATCGCCAACCGCGGTCTCGACTGGTTCAAGAACCAGGTCGAACAGTATTTCGGTCGCCCGCTGGCCGAGCCCCATCCCGACGACGTCCACGGCTTCGACGACCATCTCGGCTGGCACGAACAGGGGGACGGCCGGCTGTTTTATGGGCTGAACGTCGAAAACGGCCGCATCCTCGATCGCCAGGGTTTCCGTCTCAAAAGCGCGTTGCGCGCGGTGCTCACGCGTTTCAACCCGAACGTGCGGCTCACCGCCCACCAAAGCCTGCTCTTCACCGATGTGGCGCCCGAGCATCGCGATGACCTCGAGTCCACTTTGCGCGAGCACGGCGTGCCGTTGTCCGAAGAGATCAGCGCCGTGCGCCGCTGGTCGATGGCCTGCGTCGCCTGGCCGACATGCGGACTGGCCATCACCGAGAGCGAGCGCGTGCTGCCGGGCGTAATCGACACCTTCGAGCAGGAGTTAGCCCGGCTCGGCCTATCGCAAGAAGTGTTCACCGTGCGGATGACCGGCTGCCCGAACGGCTGTGCCCGGCCTTACAACTCCGATATCGGACTGGTCGGCAAGGCGCAGGGCAAATACACCGTTTTGCTCGGCGGGCGGTTGCTTGGCGATCGCTTGAACACGATCTACAAGGACATGGTGCCGATGGACGAGATCGTGCCGACCCTCTCGCCGGTGCTCTCGTACTTCAAGCACGAGCGGCACGACGGCGAAACGCTGGGCGATTTCTGCCATCGCAAGGGCATGGCCGACCTGGCGGCCTGGTGCGAGCAGTTCGCCACGCAAAGTGCCCGTTAGCGAAAATACGGACTGGACACGATTTGTCGAAAGGGATTTCGATGACTCCGCTGTTGCCCTGGATGCGGTATCTGTTGCGGTTCGTGGCGGTCTACAATGTGCTGGCCGGCCTGACGATGCTCGCGTTTTACCACGAGGCGTTCAAGTTCCTCGGCGTGCAGAAGCCGACGATGAACTTGCCGATCCAACTCAACGGCGCGCTGGTGATCCTGTTCGGCGTCGGCTACTGGCTCACTCAGCGAGATCCCTTGGAGAACCGCAATCTGCTGCGGCTGGGGATGTGGAGCAAGGCGCTGGGATCGACACTCGGCACGTACTATGTCTGGGTGGGCAAGCTCCCGCCGGTGTTCTTCGCGCTGTTGTTCGTCTCGGACATCATCTATTTGCCGCCGTTCTGGCTGATCCAGCGACGCATCGACCGCCTCGCCGCCGAGCGCAAGCGTCGCGTCGCCCAACTGCTCGGCGAGCAGACGACCGAACGCGATGCCCACGATGATTCGCCCGCCGCTCGCCGCGCGTGCGCCGCTTAGCCAGCGCGCTTCTCGAGCCGATGCCAGGTGAGCCCACAATGCGGGCAGCGGGCCAGGCGTCGCGGTTTGCCGGCCGACTTGTAACGGATTCCGCCCGCGTCCCAGACCGAAGTCTCGTGGCCGCACCCGCAGCGCATCATCCACTGCCGCGATTCACGCTCGATCGCCGTGGCCCAGCGCGCGGGCAACACCAACTTGACGAACCTCTGGGCGAAGCTCACGAGGCCCCCAGGATGAGCGTGCGTTAAATGCCGGTTGCGTCTGCCGATGCTACTCGGGCAACGGCTGGCCGCGCGTCTCGGGCAAAAACGGCAGCGCCACCAGTCCGATCAAGAAAACGCTGCACATCGTCACGCCGGCGTAGCGCATCGGCAGTTCGGTGAAGCCGTTTTTGGCGGTGAAGACCGCGCTGGTCAGGAAGCCGAGCGTGTAGGGCCCCAGGGCCGCCACAAACCGCCCCACGTTGTAGCAGAACGACGTGCCGGTGCTGCGCAGCCTTGTCGGGAACAACTCGGGAAAGTAAATCGCATAGCCGCCGAACAACGACAACTGGCAAAAGCCCATCAGCGGGATCATCCACAGGATGTCGTAGAAGTCGTCCATGAACCAGAAAGCCAGCGCCGTGCTGGCCAGCGCCGCCACGAACGAGATGGCAAAGGCCGGCTTCCGACCGATGTAGTGCGTGACGCGGCTATAGGCATAAATGCCAAAGAAGCCGCCAATGTTCTGCAGCACCAGGCTCAAGGCGGTCCAGCGGCCGAGCTGTTGATTGACTTCGGCCGGGCTCATCCCCTGGGCTTCGAAGGTCTTGCGAAAGATCGAACGTTGCAGGTCGGGGCTGAAGAAGCCGATCCCCCACAACCCGACTACGCCGGCAAAGGCCAGCGCCATGCCGCCCAGGGCGTTGCGGCGCCACCGCGGATCGCCGAATAACTCGGCGAACGAACCGAGTTGCCGGGTGACCGCCCCTTCGTGCGCGGCGGCCTGCCAGCGTTCGGGCTCTTTCAAGCGGCGGCGAATCACCAGGGCCAACAGCGCCGGCCCGGTGCCGACGACGAACATCCAGCGCCAGCCCCAACCTTCGGCGACGACATTGGCCGCTTCCAGCTCGGTGAAAAAGACACCGACCAACGCCGCCGAGATATTGCCGACCGCCGACAGCGCTTGCAGCAGGCCCAGCGCATGGGGGCGCGCGCGGTCGGGCATTACTTCGGCCACCAGCGCCACGCCGACGGCAAACTCTCCCCCCACGCCCAGTCCGGTCAAAAACCGATAAGCGCCAAAGTCAAACACGTTGCGCGACAGCGCGCTCAAACCGGTGAATGCCGAATAGACGAGAATCGTCCAGACCATCGTCTTGGCCCGGCCGATGCGGTCTCCCAATATGCCGAACGCCAATCCGCCCGTCGCCCAGCCAAGCAGAAACACCGACGTGGTGTTGGCGCCGTACCGATCGACTAGTGCCGGATCGGGCTGCACTTCGGGGCTCGTACGCACCAGGTCGGTGATGGCCGGTTTGCGCGCGAACGTAAACAACTGCTGATCGAGCGTATCGAACAACCAGCCCAGCGAGGCCACGATCAGCACGAACCAGTGATAGCGGGTCAGCTCGCGATACCAGGGCTGCGTGAGGTTGTTCATCTCGTCGGCGGATTCCTAGATTTCTAGAAGCGGGGCTGCAATTTGTAGCCGGGCTCATCGAGCCGGGATTCGTACCCGGCTTCTGGGCTCGCTCAGAACCGACTAATGTGCCTGCCGCGGGGGCCGAACACAACCCTTTTGTGCGCCTAAGAGCCCAACGGTACAACAACGGCTCGCGACGCCGCGATACGATCGCGGCTGCCAACAGCCCCGAGTTACCTCATGGCCACCGATCTCTCGCAGCAACACGAACCGCTCACCGATTTGTTCCCTCGTCCTCGCACGCGCGACGAGTGGGAGAGATTTAAACTGAGTAACGATCAAGTCGAGTTTTTCCACGAGCACGGATATCTCGCCGGCGTCCGCGTGCTCGAAGAAGCTCAGATCGCGGCCTTGCGCGAAGAGTTGACGGCGCTCGTCGATCCAGCGCATCCGGCAAACGGGCTGTTCTACGAGTTCCACACCAACGAGTCGGCCGAGCCCGACCGGGTGTTGTTTCATGCCTTGGGGGCGTGGCGGATCGCGCCAGGTTTTCACGACTTGCTCTGGAATCCGGCCTTCACGGTGCCAGCCTCACAGCTATTGGGCGGGTCGGTGCGGTTCTGGCACGATCAACTCTTCTGCAAGCCGGCGCATCACGGCGGAGTCGTCGCCTGGCACCAGGATTATTCGTATTGGACGCGGACCCGGCCGATGGCCCATCTCACCTGCTGGATCGGGCTGGACGAGGCCACGCGCGATAACGGCTGCCTGCAGTACGTGCCGGGGAGCCACCGCTGGAGCTTACTCCCCAAGCCGATTCTGGCCGGCGATATGGAGGCCCTGCGCCAGGCGCTTACGCCCGAGCAGTTGGCAAACTTTCAACCCGTCGAGATCGAGTTGCCGGCCGGTTGCTGCGCATTTCATCATCCGTTGATGCTCCACGGCTCGGGCGCCAACGCGACCGACCGGCCGCGGCGGGCCACGGTCATCAATGTCTTTCGCGACGGCGTCTGTTCGGCCGCCGACGAACCACTGCTCGCAGGGGTGCCGGCGATCGCCGCGGGCCAGCCGATGCAGGGTCAGTTCTTTCCGCTGTTGTTGCGCGAATCGAGCCTGTAACTTCCGGCACGTTGGCGACGCGCAGGCTCTGAGACGTCGCGTGTTACAAGGCTTTGCACGAAGTCCGACGTCGCTGTCGCAAGTCCGACGTCGCTGTCGCGGTGTGAAAGAATGGCCGTCGCCTCGCCGAAGCACTTTCCCAGACTAACAATTCGCCTATCCGCGAATTGCGCCGAAACTCGCGTCCCCGGTCCAGAGTAGAAGCGCAAGAATAACTATTGGCGGTAGCGGCGAACCAATAACGAGTGAGTGCGGCTCCTTTGGAAAGATAGGCAATTTGCCTCCCCAGCCTTGCTGATCTGAATCTTTTACCATTTGAGGTCCGTACCCGTCATTCAAGAAAATCCAGTGTAGAATTCGTTGGCTTTTTCCCGTCGGCCTGGGAATAATTGCGTGGTCTGGGAGTCCGGCATTCGGAGCGTGTTTTCTAGGCGGGCGGCCACCCACCCCACCTTGCCCCCGCGGCACGCGCGCAATGCACTCCAGTTCGGGGCAACCATGCACGATCTGGCCCGACCACGTAGCCGACCCCGGGATTGTTCGGCTGGGATGTTCGACGATGGACTTCCGCGCGAGGTGCCAGGTCCCGCCAGTGGCGACCTGCCGCATGGGGCGATCCTGCCTTGACCCAATCCAGGAGCGAAAGCGTTGTACGATTTGCTCGATGAACTAGAAGAAGAACGTGGGCCGGCTGCCGAGGACCCAACCGATGAGTTGGAGAAAGTAGCCGAGGAAGCGGACGAACTCGAAGACGGCGACTCGCTCAGCGATACCGACAATGAGCAGGCCGACGAAACCGAGTCGCCCAGCGACGACGAATTGCTGGCCGTGGAGTCGGACGGCGAATCGTGGTCCGACGACCCCGTCCGTATGTATCTCACCCAGATGGGCGAGATCCCGTTGCTCACCCGCCAGCAAGAGATCAGCCTCGCCAAGGAGATCGAGGTCACGCGCCGACATTTCCGCCGCCGCTTGCTCGAATGCGACTACGTCATTCGCGGCGCGGTGAAGGTCCTGCGACGCGTCCACTCCGGCGAGCTCCCCTTCGACCGCACGGTGCAGGTGTCGGTCACCGACCGGCTCGAAAAAGACCAGATCATGGGGCGGCTCCCCCATAATCTGCACACCCTCGATACGCTGCTCAAGCGCAACCGCCACGACTACCGCGTGGCGACCAGCAAGCGCTATCGCATGAGCGATCGCCGCGCCGCCTGGGTGCGCCTCGGGCGTCGCCGGTTGCGGGCCGTGCAGTTGGTCGAAGAGCTCGGCCTCCGCACGCAGCGCATCGAGACCATGATCAAAACGCTCGAAGATTTCAGCCATCGCGTCGATGAGCTCAAAGCCCAGATCAACTCGCTGAAGGGGAACCGCACGCAGGCCGCTACCCGCGAGGGGCGCCTCAAGGAATTCCGCAGCATCTTGCGGGCCTGTCAAGAAACCCCCACCAGCTTGCGCAACCGCGTCCGCGAGCTGAAGGTCGTTTACGCTCAATACCAGAAGTCGAAGCGCGGCTTGTCCGAAGGCAACTTGCGACTGGTCGTCTCGATCGCCAAAAAGTATCGCAATCGCGGGCTGAGCTTCCTGGATCTGATTCAGGAAGGGAACGCCGGCCTGATGCGGGCGGTCGACAAGTTCGAATATCGCCGCGGGTTCAAGTTCTGCACCTATGCCACCTGGTGGATTCGCCAGGCGATCACCCGGGCCGTCGCCGACCAGAGCCGCACCATCCGCATCCCGGTGCACATGGTCGAGACGATGTCGAAGGTGCGCAACATCTCGCGCAAGCTGCTGCAAGAGCTGGGGCGCGAACCGACGATCGAAGAGACGGCGCGAGCCAGCGGCACGGCGCTCGAAGAAACGCGCCGCGTGCTGGCGATGAGCCGTTACCCGATCAGCCTCGATCGGCCGGTGGGCAACAGCGAGGACAGCCATTTCGGCGACCTGCTCCCCGACTCGGCCGCCGAAAGCCCCGCCACCGGGGCTGCCCAGGAAATGCTCCGCGGCCGCATCCACAAGGTGCTCAAGACCTTGAGCTATCGCGAGCGCGAGATCATCAAGCTCCGCTATGGTTTGGGCGACGGGTACAGCTACACGCTGGAAGAAGTCGGACACATCTTCAAGGTCACCCGCGAACGCATCCGCCAGATCGAGGCCAAGGCGGTGCGCAAGCTGCAGCAACCGAGCCGGGCCCAGGAGCTGTCGGGCTTCTTGGACTGAGGCGAAAACCGCTCGCGGCCGTTCCGCGCGGAGCAAAACTGAATTCAAACCGACGCCGGTCCCTTGCGGGCCGGCGTTTTTCTTGCGCTCGTCCGTCCATCGGGCCGGGCGTTGCCCTTTGTCGAGAAACGGCCAGGTGACGCAGGGCAGATCGTTTCGCCAGACGAACGATTCTCTCGCAGACCTGCGCTCCGATTATTGTGCTGGCCGCTTGCTCGCCCACGATGTCGATATCAGAATACCTCCCGGTCTCGCTGGGGGGCGAATCCAACCCGCCGACATTCGCGCACTCCCCCGCCGACTCTTTCATGGGAGCTGGTCACGATGGTCAAGTGGATTCTGATTGTCTTGGGCGTACTGTTGGGGATCGTGGCGGTGCTGGCGATTGTCGTGGCGCTGCAGCCGGCCGAGTTCGTCGTCGAGCGCTCCTTGACCATGGCGGCCCCACCCGACGTGGTCTTCGACCAGGTGAACGACTTCCACAAGTGGCAAGCCTGGTCACCCTGGGCCAAGCTCGATCCCGACGCGCAGAACACTTTCGAGGGGCCCGACTCGGGCGAAGGGGCCAAGTTCGCCTGGTCGGGCAACAACGACGTCGGCGAGGGGAACATGACGATCGTCGAAAGCCGCCGCCCCGAGCAGATCAAGATCGACCTGCGCTTCGTTCGCCCGTTCGAGGATCAGGCCGACACGCTCTTCAGCTTCGCTCCCACCAGCGACGGCACCCAGGTAACCTGGCGCATGTCGGGCACGAACAACTTCGTCGGCAAGGCGATGTGCCTGGTGGTGAACATGGACACAATGGTGGGGGGCGACTTCGACAAAGGGCTAGCCGCGATGAAGGAGATCGCCGAAGCCCAGGCGAGTGGAGCGTCTCCCGGCGACGCCCAACCCACCGAGGAGGAGATCGATGGGGGCACGGAGCCAGAACTTCCCGCTGAGGCGCCAAAAGCCGAACCAGAAGAGGCCACCGAGTCGGCCACCGAGAACGAACCGGCCGGCGAAAGCGGGCCGGACGCATCAACCCAGCGGCCCGCGCCCGTCAATCCGTAGTCCACCCAACACCGCGTGATGGTGAAGATGCCGTGAGCTGCGCCGTTTGAATCAAACGGCCGCCGCGGGCTAACTCAGCGTTCTGCCGAGTTGCTGACGGATCGTCTCTTCGATCTTGCCGCGAAAGATGACCGCGGCAAACGGCAGGCTCCCCTGGATGTGCACCTCGCTGGCGCGGACCTCGACGGTACCGGTGCTCTTCATCCCCATGGCGGCGATGCGGAAGCTGCCGGTGTGGCCGTCCCACTCCTCGTGCAGCTCTTGCAAGTGGCTGCCGTATTGCGATTTAACGACTTCGACCAGTCGCCGGAGCCGCTCGGCGGCCTCTTGCTGCTCGAGGGCGTGCGGCACAGTCACGGCAAGCGATGGCATTTTGGTACTCCCACGGCAGACATCCAGTGCAGCTTCGAGCAAGGCGCCCAACTGCTCCCGATAATTCTACCCTATTCGCTTCCACTTTTTTGCACGAACCCCGTCGGCGTCGGTCGTGTCCTGCCGGGGGCGCCGGCCGCGGGGTGGTCTGCCGGATTGGCCGCACGCAGCCGTCTGCCCCCTCGTGGCGAGGCGACGCGCTTGTCGGCGCTCCCGACCCGCCGGCGGCATGGTCAAACCATCGTTTAGTTGCTTCAATCTAGCGGGCGCAGCCCTGACCAGGTTTTCAAGGAGTCGCGATGCGCCCGGCGCTCAAACAGTGGTGGCAAATGCCCGGCGGCGGGCGCGAAGTGCTATCGCTAGCGATCCCGCTGGTGATATCGACGTCGTCGTGGACGATCATGCACTTCATCGACCGGGTGTTCTTGTTCTGGTACTCGGCCGATGCCGTGGCCGCGGCGCTGCCGGCCGGCATGCTGAGCTTCTCGATCGAGAGCTTCTTCCTGGGCGTGGCGGCGTATGTGAACACGTTCGTCGCGCAGTATCACGGTGCGGGCCGGCCGCACCGCATCGGGCTGGCGGTCTGGCAGGGAATCGCCCTGGGCTTTGTTTCGGCGCCGATCCTGATCGGCACCATTCCGTTGGCCCCCTGGCTGTTCGAGCTCGTCGGGCATGCCCCGGCGGTGCGCGAGTACGAGGTCATTTACTACCAGGTAACCTGCTACGGCGGCGGGGGGCTGGTCGTCTCGGCCGCGCTGTCGAGCTTCTTCACCGGTCGCGGGCATGTGCGCACCGTGATGATCGTAGACTCGCTAGGGGCGCTGACGAATGTGGTGCTCGACTATGCCTGGATCTTCGGCCACTGGGGCTTTCCGGAATTGGGTCTGGCCGGGGCTGCCTGGGCAACGGTCGTCAGCTTGTGGATGCGAACGGCGATCTACTTCGCTTTGTTTCTCATGCCGGCCAACCGCCAGCGGTACGGCACCGTGCGCGGTTGCCGGATCGACACGGCGCTGCTGCGGCGGCTGCTCCGCTTCGGATCGCCGGCCGGCGTGCAGATGCTGCTCGAGGTGGCCGGCTTCACGGGGTTCTTGATGGTGGTCGGATGGCTCGGGCCCGACGAGCACGCGGCGACCAACCTGGCCTTCACGATCAATGCTCTGGCGTTCGTGCCGATGCTCGGCTTCGGGCTCGCCGTTACGACCTTGGTCGGACAACACCTGGGAGAGAACCGGCCGCAGGTCGCCGCCCGCGGCGTTTGGTCGGCGTACGTGCTGGCGACGTTGTACGTGGCGGTGGTCGCCCTGCTCTACCTGGCTACGCCGCACTGGTTCTTGCTGGCGCATGCCGCCAACAGCGAGCCCGGGCAGTTTGCGCGCATCAGCGACGCCGTACGGTTGCTGCTGCGCTTCGTGGCGGCGTATAGCCTGTTCGACGCGATGAATATCGTTTTCGTCAGCGCGCTGAAGGGGGCCGGCGACACCCGCTTCATCCTGCTGACATCGCTCTGCCTGTGCCTGGTGCCGATCGTGTTGCCTTGGGTAGGGCTCGCATATTTCGACTTTGGGCTGGTGGGCTGCTGGAGCATCGCCACGCTCTGGGTGTGCACTTTCGGAACGACCTACCTGCTGCGATTCTTGCAGGGCAAATGGCGTTCGATGCGCGTGATCGAGCCGTACGACGTCGGAGACGAGGTCGATGAAATCGCCGAGCCGGCCGTCGTCGCCGTGGGCGAGTTGCGCTAGCAATGCTCGCGGGCACCGAAGATGCAAGTCGATTGCTGGCGATGCAAGTCGCCGCTGGCGCTCGGCCTTTCGCCAGGTTAGGCAAAGTTGACCGCTTCTGACGGCCGCAGCGCTTGTGGCGACGTTGCGCTCGCCAGTTAGATTCATGAGCCCGTTTGGCCGCTGGGCACGATTAACTCCAGTGACATGCCACGTCCTGCCGGCTGCTGCGCCCGACCGTCGACGGAAGGCCGGTTTCGATAGATTCGTCTCAGGGAGTACGGAACGATGAAACGCCTGGCGCTCACTTTGGCCATGCTCGCCGCGACGTGGTCGG
The DNA here is from genome assembly GCA_050184475.1 of Pirellulales bacterium. GTDB lineage: Bacteria > Planctomycetota > Planctomycetia > Pirellulales > JAEUIK01 > JAIESQ01. The sequence continues at coordinate 305,568 of JBFXAH010000001.1, forward strand.
CCACTCCGAACCGTGCTGACGCCCACGGCTCCGGTTGCGCGAACTGTTCGAGTTGCCAGAGCGGTTGCCGCAGTTATCTGCATGGCGCGCGCGGCTTTGGCCCGTACTACTTCTCGCGAACGGGCTATTACGCTCCGTTGAACGTGGGACCAGGATACGGCCCTGGCTTTGGCGTCGGCTACGGGTTTTATTGATCTGGCACGGCGCGACTGGCTTCGCAGATTGCCAGTCGGCCGCTCGCTCCAGAACGCTACCGCGGCAAAACGAAACCGGCCGCGAAAACCCTCTCGGTCTCGCGGCCGGTTCAGACTTCAGACTTCAGTCGGTTGCCGTGGCAAACGGTTTCCGTCGCCGTCACACGGTACTAGCGTTAGACTGCGGATTCGGCCGTCTCGCCCGTGCGAATCCGCACGACATTCGCCAGATCGTGCACGAAGATCTTGCCGTCGCCGACCTGCCCGGTGCGGGCGGTCTGCAGGATCGTGTCGACCACGGCATTCACGTCGCGATCGCCGACGACCACTTCGACCTTGATCTTAGGGACAAAGTCGACTTCATACTCGGCACCGCGGTAGGTTTCGGTGTGACCCTTCTGGCGACCGAACCCACGAACCTCGGTGACGGTCATGCCGTGAACGCCCTTGGTGCTCAGGGCATTCTTGACGTCTTCGAGCTTGAAGTGACGCAGGATGGCTTCAACCTTTTTCATGACTACTCTCCTTATGCAGAGGGTTCTGTGTGCTGAGTTGTGTTTGGTGATAGGTGGTATTGCAGGTGGCGGGCCAAACGCTGAAAGAATTTTCGGCGCCCGCCCTCTTCGCTGGGTAAGTCGTTGCCAGATAAGCAGCTAGCCGGGCCAAGGCTCTTTGGTTATCTAGCCCACCAGAATTCAGCGCTAGCGAGCGCGTCGCGCCGGGCGAAGCGATGCGAAGGCGGCGGCTCAGCAGCTTAGCCGTAAGAGAAGAATATGCAGGGGGTTACGGCGGATCGCCCGCTCTCCCAGCCCTTTCGCGCCGCTGAGGCGCTGTCGCGCGAATGTGGCGCGCGGCGCCGCGAAACATTCCGGGGAATCGCTACGCGTCGGACGCGGGCTCGTCGGCCAACGCCTGGGCGAATGCGATGGCATGGCTGCGGCAGTGCGAGATGCTCACCAGCATGCGCGTGATACCCAGCTTGTCGCTGGCTTCGAGCGCGCCGCCGTGGAGATAGACGATCGGTTGGCCGCCGCCGGCATTGCGGACTTCGACGTCCCGCCAACTGATCCCTTTCACCCAACCGGTGCCCAGCGACTTGAGGATGGCCTCTTTCGCGGCCCAGCGGCCGGCAAAGTTCTGTGTCGATTCCTTGCGGCTCTGGCAGTATTCGATCTCGTCGGGCGTGTAGACGCGATTGATGAACAACTCGCCGTGCCGCTCGATCATCTGCGCGATCCGCAATGTCTCGATAATGTCGGTGCCGATGCCAATCGTGCGCATGATCGTGTCCGTGGTGCGTGCTCGGCGGGCTCAAATCGCCGTGCTATGATCTGGCCCCAGATGGCGCCGACTCGGCAGCAATCTGCCCCGGTCTCGGGCGCCACAGCAGCACGAGCAACTGTGCGGCGGCTACGACCAACATAGCGTCGAGCCCCCACGAGAGCCAACACGCGGCTCCCTCGGCACGCCAGCCGGCGACGAGGACACGACCGCGGTCGGCGTCGTCGCGCAAGAATTGCCAGAAGCTTGCGGGCGGGCGATCCCCAGCCAGTGCCAGCGCACCCGCGCCGGCCAGCGGTGCCCGGGCCAACAGCGCGGCCTCGCGTTGGCGGAACTTCTCGACAAGCTGACGATAGGCCAGCCAATGCTGCGTGCCGACCGTCAGCAGTGCCGCGGCGAGCGTGCCGGCAATCAACAACCGAGCGTCAGTCAGCTTGCAGAAGCGGGCCAGCCAGGCGAGCCCCGCCCCGAGCACCGCGCCGACAAAAGTCGGAAAGATGAGCCAGGGGGCAAAGTAGGGTTCGACCCGCAACGACCCCCAGGCGACCACCAGCGCATGCCCCAGCGCCGGCGGCAACCAGAATCCGAAGCTCTGCCAATTGCGCCCGTTCACTCTGTCACTCGAAAGCCACGGACGTTTTGCACCACGAAGAGCACCAGGACCACGAAGAATAACCGCGAGGCTTTAGCCGCGTGGCTTCACGCCGCAGGCTTCCTGCGCGCGACGCAGCACGGTCCCTGCTTTTCGCCGGGCCCTGGCGGCGCCGTCGGCCAGGATCTCGCTCACCTGCTCGGGCTTGGCGGCCAGTTCCGCGCGGCGCTCGCGCGCTTCGGCAAAGTACTGCTCGGCCGCATCGGCCAGGGCTTTCTTGATTTCGCCGTAGCCGAATCCCCCGCGCCGATAGAGGGCCGCCATGTCGCCGCGCTGCTGCTCGTCGGCGAACAGCGAATAGAGCTGATACAAGTGATCGCTGTCCGGGTCCTTGGCGTCTTCCATGGGCCGCGAGTCGGTCGTGATCCGCATGATCTTTTTGCGCATCGCCTTGGGCTCGTCGAACAATTCGATCGTGTTGTCGTAGCTCTTCGACATCTTTTCGCCGTCGGAGCCGGGAACCTTCGCCGAGCCATCGAGCAGCTTGGCCTTGGGGAGCACGAACGTCTCGCCAAAATGGTGGTTGAAGCTCCCCGCCAGGTCGCGGCAGACCTCGATGTGCTGCACCTGATCTTCGCCCACCGGCACCGTGTCGGCGTCGTAGGCCAGGATGTCGGCCGCCATCAGCACGGGATAGGTGAACAGGCCGGCGTCGGCCACGAGCCCCTTGGCCTTCTTGTCCTTATAGGCATGGCAGCGCTCGAGCAGGCCCATTGGCGCGCCGGTCATCAGCAGCCAACAGAGCTCGCTGACCTCGGGCACGTCCGACTGCACAAACAGCACGGCATGCTCGGGGTTAAGTCCCAAGGCCAACAGATCGAGCGCGGCGTCGAGCGTCAGTTGCCGCAACCGCTCGGGGTCGCGCAACGTGGTCAAGGCGTGCAGGTTGGCGATGAAGTAGTACGATTCGTCGGCCGTTTGCAGATCGATATACTGGCGGATCGCACCAAAGTAGTTTCCCCAGTGAAATCGTCCCGTCGGCTGAATGCCGGAAAGAACTCGCATGGTGATTGCTCTCGCGCGCCAGGTCGACTGGCGGCATGTCTCAGGCGTTTGTTTTTAACGTGCCGACTAGTTCGCGAACGCTACTGACCCCGGCCTGGGCCAACGCGGCCGGCAACGCGTCGAGCAGTTGCATCGACACCGTCGGATTGTAGAAGTTCGCCGTGCCGAGCTGCACCGCCGACGCCCCGGTCACGAGGAATTCCATCACGTCATCGATCGTCGCGATGCCGCCGATGCCGACCACCGGCACCGAGACGGCCCGGGCCACCTGGTACACGCAGCGCAGCGCAATCGGTTTGATGGCCGGCCCGCTCACTCCGCCGAGCACGCCACCCAACAGCGGCCGTCGACGGCGCCAATCGACCGCCATCCCTTGCACGGTGTTGATCACCGAGAGCGCGTCGGCCCCAGCATCGGCCGCGGCGCGGGCCACCGCGGCGATATCGGTCACGTTGGGGGTTAACTTGGCGAGGATCGGCAAGCCGCACGCCGCGCGGCAACCGGCGACCACGCGCCCGCACATCGCCGGATCGATGCCAAAGTCGACACCGCACGAGACGTTCGGGCACGAGATGTTCAACTCAAGGGCCGCGATGCCGGGCTGACCGTCGAGCCGCGCGGCGATCTCGACGAACTCCTCGTACGTGCGACCAGCCATGCTCACGATGATGGCCGTGCCCAACGAAGCCAAATAGGGGAGATGGCCGGCGACAAAGGCCTCGACCCCGTCGTTGTCGAGGCCAATCGAGTTGAGCATGCCCGCGGCGGTTTCGACGGTGCGCCAGGGGGCGTTCCCGGCGCGCGGAGCAAAAGTGATTGTCTTGGGCAAGATGCCGCCCAGCCGCGACAGATCGACCAGCCCCGCCATTTCGCGGGCGTAGCCAAACGTTCCCGAGGCGACCAGGATCGGATTCTTCAAGCGCAGTCGACCGAGTTGTACGTCCAGCTCGATCGGTGACTGGCTAGATGATCCCGCCATGCGTTCGGTAAGGGGTCTGGTGCGAGGGCATGTTCAGCAACCAGAACCGCTCCCAGTCATCGAGGAAGAGGCGCAGGTTTTCAGAGGTATAGATCAACTGCTGGTTACGGCGAGCCGGCACCGCAGAGTATGCCGGGATTATGCAGCCGACCGTACCGGCCAAACAGAGGGTCGCGGTGAGGGCCAAGAGCAACCGACGCATTTTGCCACTCCTCCATGAGTCGCAACCGAGGCTCCGCAGGCGCGTATCGCCCCTAGCTCAGACTGCGAAACTCGAACACCCTCGTCCGGACGCGGACGGGTCCTGGTTGCTGCTCGCGCGACCTGCCGTCGGCGAGCAACTCCCCTATGAATAATCGACTTACGACGTTGGCGTGCCGGCCGTCTCGGCTGGTTGCGGGGCCCCTGCCGAGGCCTCGCTCTGCGTGGCACGCTGCGCTGCCGCTGCGGCCTCCGCTTCTTCGAGTTGCCGCACGCGCTCTTCCATTTCCTTGCCCGGCTTGAACGTCACCACGAACTTCTCGGGAACGAATACCTTGGTGCCAGTACGGGGGTTGCGCGCTTTGCGGGCTGCCCGCTTCTTCACCTCGAAGACGCCGAAGTTGCGTAGCTCGATCCGCCGCTCCTCGACCAACGTTTCGACGATCGCGTCGAACGTCTTCTGCACGATCTCTTTGGTCTTCAACTGGGTGAGGCCGATCTCGTCTGAGATGGTCTTGACGATTTCTTTCTTGGTCACGACTCGGGTCTCCTTGGAACGGCTCGTCGATGCCGCACGGGGGGGCGAGCAAGGGACCCCGTACGCCAACGCTGCTAGCGCTCCAAGTGTAGGTGCCACAAGAACTAGAGTCAACAGGATTCCCCCTGCCGACCAGCCTTGCCGCACCGCGACGAACTAAGACCGAGACGCCCAAGAACTATCCTTACTTGTTGATTTGAAATGCTTTAGGCCGATTGTTCAGCACGGCTATGGGTGCACATCGCTCGTTGCCAGCGCTAAACTCGTCGTAACCCATTGACAGGTATAGCTCAACGCGTTAACAGGCCGGCCCAGCCCCTCGGTCGCTCGCTGCTAGTGCAGGGAGTCAACGAGCCCACCTCGGCGGGCGCAATCTGACCGGCTACGCTTCTATCGTCCGGCACGACCCGCAAACTTCAGCCAACCCTCAAAATTGTTTCCATCGGGCGCGTCGGTCAGGCGTCGGGCAGGTCAGCACCACCTGCTAGCAACGGGACAAGGAAGCGGCCGGTCTCGTTTTCCGAGGTCGCCGCAATTTGTTCCGGCGTGCCAGTGGCCAGGATGTATCCGCCACGCTCCCCCCCATCGGGCCCCAGATCGATGATCCAGTCGGCCGACTTGATGACGTCGAGATTGTGCTCGATGACGATGACCGTGCCGCCGGCGTCAACCAGCCGGCCCAGCACGGCCAGCAGCCGCTTGATGTCTTCGAAATGCAGTCCGGTCGTTGGCTCGTCTAACAGGTAGAGCGTGCGGTCGGTGCTGGGGCGCGCCAACTCGGTCGCCAGCTTGATGCGCTGCGCTTCCCCCCCCGAAAGCGTCGTCGAGGCTTGCCCTAGCGTGATGTAACCCAGCCCTACGTCGGCGAACGATGCCAGCAGCCGATGGATCGCCGGAAAGTTCGCGAAGAACTCGATCGCTTCGGCCACCGACAACTTGAGCACGTCGGCGACGTTCAAACCGCGGTAGCGCACTTCGAGTGTTTGCCGATTGAAGCGATCGCCGCCGCAGACGGGGCAAGCGACGTACAGATCGGGCAGGAAGTTCATCTCGATCCGCTTCAGCCCTTGCCCTTCGCATTCGTCGCAACGCCCTCCGGCGACGTTGAAACTGAAGCGGCCGACGCGGTAACCGCGTAGCTTGGCTTCGCGCGTGCCGGCGAACACTTTGCGGATCTCGTCCCATGCTCCGCTGTAGGTTGCCAGATTGCTGCGCGGGCCGCGGCCGATCGGGCTTTGATCGATCTCAATCAACTTATCGATCTGGCTGGCGCCGCGCAGGCTGGTGTGTGGGCCGGGCTTGGGCGCCGCCTGCCCCAAACGGCGCAGCAAGGCCGGAGCTAAAGTCTCGTTAACCAGCGAGCTCTTGCCCGACCCGCTCACGCCCGTGACGCAGACCAGCGCCCCCAGCGGAAAACGGACGTCGACGCTTTTCAGGTTGTTGGTGGTCACGCCGTCGAGTTGGATCGCGCGTTTGGCCGATATCCCGCGGCGCGTGGCGGGAATCTCGATCCGTTGGCGGCCGCTCAAGAAGCGTCCCGTGAGCGACTCGTCGTGCGCGGCCACCTCGTCGGGCGTTCCCTCGGCGACGACGCGTCCGCCGTGCCGCCCCGCGCCCGGTCCCAAGTCGATCAGGCGATCGGCCTGGCGCATCATCGCCTCGTCGTGCTCGACCACCACGGCGCTGTTGCCTTGCTCGACCAACTCACGCACCGCCGCGATCAGCCGCTGGTTGTCGCGCTGATGCAAGCCGATCGAGGGCTCGTCGAGCACATAACAAACGTCGACCAGCCCCGATCCCAGGCCGCTGGTGAGACGGATGCGCTGGCTTTCGCCGCCGCTGAGCGTGTCGGCCGCGCGATCGAGCGTCAGGTAATCGAGCCCCACGCGGAACAGAAAGTCGAGCCGCCGGCGGATCTCCGCCAGCAACGGATCGCCGATCAAGGCGGCCGTTCCCGCAAAGCTCAGCCCAGCGAAGAACTCGCGGGCGGCGCCGACCGATAGCGCCGCCACTTCGTGAATCGCCTGACCGGCGACGCGGACGCTGCGAGCTTCGGGGCGCAGGCGAGCACCGCCGCAGTCGAGGCAGCGCACCTGGCCGCGATAGCGCTCCAGCCGTTCGCGATCGTCGGCATCGGTCGCCGTGACGTATTCCTGCTCCAACAGCGTCGCCAGTCCGAGATACTTGCCCTCTCCCGACCAGAGTTGCTCGCGATGCTTGATCTTCCAGTCGGCCAGCGGAGCGTCGAGCGGAATTTGCTGGGCCTCGGCGAACTCGTTCACCAGCTTCTTGTGTTGCCGCGCGACTTTGCCAGCGCCGTTGCGCCACGGCTGAATCGCGCCGCCAGCCAGGCTCTGTGTTTCGACAAGGACCAATTCCGGATCGAATTCGACACGATAGCCGAGCCCTTCGCAGGTGGGACACGCTCCGTAGGGACTGTTGAAGCTGAAGGTTCTCGGCTCGAGCCCCGCGAAGCTGATCTTGCAGTCGGGGCAAGCCGCTTCGGTGCTGTAGAGCTTTTCCTGCCAGGTGGCACTTTGGTCCCCCGCGCTTTGGGCGGTCTCTTCGGCCGCCAGCCAGGCGACGACGGCCACCCCTTCGCCGTGCTTGAGTGCCAGATGGAGCGATTCGGCCACGCGGGCTTCGAGGCCAGGCCGAATCACCACCCGATCGACCACCGCTTCGATCGTGTGAGTGCGCTGCCGCACCAGTTCGGGGACGACGTCGATGTCGTAGACGTCGCCATCGACCCGCGCCCGCACAAAGCCTGCTTTGCGGATGGCTTCGAACACCTCGCGATGCTGCCCTTTGCGGCCGCGCACGAAGGGGGCCATGATCATCGCCCGCGTCTTCTCGGGCAGTTGTTGGAGCTCTTCGAGAATCTGTTCGACCGATTGCTGACGTATTGGCGCCCCGCATTGAAAGCAAGTCGCCTCCCCCAGCCGGGCATAAAGCAGGCGGAGATAATCGTAGATCTCGGTCACCGTGGCCACGGTGCTGCGCGGGTTGCGGGCACCTTGCCGCTGGTCGATGGCGATCGTCGGCTGCAGCCCTTCGATCAGGTCGACGTCGGGGCGCTCGAGCTGCTGCAAGAACTGCCGAGCGTAGACCGACAGGCTGTCGATGTACTGCCGCTGCCCCTCGGCAAAGATGGTATCGAACGCCAGCGAACTTTTGCCGGACCCGGATAAGCCCGTGATCACGACCAGTTGGCGATGGGGAATGTCCAGATCGACGTTCTGCAGGTTGTGCACCCGAGCGCCGCGGATGCGGATCAGATCGGGGTTCGCGGCGGGCGAACCAGCTTGCACGCTCACTGCCGAAGTGCCGGAATGATCGCTCATGTCGCCCGTTGAAGAACTGCGCGTCGCGGGTTACTCCACTGTCTGCCCCAGTGAGCCCCGGGCATAGTGGTGCAAACTATTCACGCTAACGGGAAACCTCAGAGCAGACAAGCGGTGGGCATACTTGTGCAAAGTGGCTGAGTCGTTGCGGGCTCTGGTCGCTATCTGGCCGATTGCGGTTCGCGTGCACAGCTTGATCTGCATCCAGGAATCGTCTTGGAGCGAAGGCACCGTCCAATCAGCTACAATAACCAGCTCGGATTGAAGATCCCCTTCGTGCCATCGGCGATAGGATCCGACACATGCCGCTTGCAGGCCGCTATCCGCATGAGTGGCGTGATCGTGTGCCGGCAGTTGTGTTCGGTTGTCTGCGGCGTGGGGAACTTCGAATTATTGTCTATCCCGATTTGGGTCTAACGAATGGCGGATCGCCTTGGGATGTCTCCGTGAATGATATCCCTTTTGAACTTCGGTTTCCCAATACTCGTCTTTGGCTTCAGCTTGACGAGAACTTTAAGATCATGCGTGCCTGGCCGCGGGAACCAGCGAATCAGGATGAATAGTTGATCGTTAACAAGATTCCGAGTGCTGATGAGCGCTCGATTTGCCGGAAGCGACTTGAAGCGGTCGACGCTGGCCGCTGGCCGGTTGCCACAGATGTGCTCGCATGAAACTCGACGACGAACTCTGCCTCTGCTTTCACGTCAGCAAGCGCAAGGTGCTCAACTACATTCGCATCGAGCGGCCGCGCCGCGTCGGCCAACTTAGCGAATGCTACGGCGCCGGCACTGGCTGCGGCTGGTGCCGAACGTATCTCGAGAAGCTGTTCCGCGACCATGCGGCCGCTGCACATTCACCAGCAACTGCGCAGCCGGCCGAGGCACGCGCGGCGGAACCGTCCGAAGAACCGACGGCCGAAGAATACGCCCGCCTTCGTGCCCGCTACGTGCGCGCCGGCGGCGGCACGCCTCCGCCGGGAGCCACGCCTGTTGACGACGCGGACGTCTAGTGGGTGAAGAGCCCCTCGCGCGTGAAGCCACACGTCCTGTGGCCGGAACGACTCCCGTCCCCGGTTCGCGCCACGCCCACGCCGCTGGCTGCCTGTCCGGCGGTTCGCTATCATCCCGGCATGACTCCCACGCCGCGCACCGCGGGCGAGAATCGCACCGCCGAACCCCTTTCCGCCGCGCAAACGATCCCCCCCGTACGCGTCTTGATCGTCGATAACGAGGCCGCGCACGCCGAGGCCGTCGCCGAAAGCCTGGAGCGCTCAGGCTATTTGTGCGCCGTCGCGACCAGCGGCACCGACGGCGCGCGGATGATCGAAGACGACTCGTTCGACATCGTGATCACCGACCTGGTGATGAGCGATCTCGACGGGTTGGAAATCCTCCGCCGCACCAAGGAAGCCCGCCCCGACGCCGAAGTGATTGTCGTCACGGGCCACGGGTCGATCCCTTCGGCGGTCACCGCCTTGCATCAGGGGGCTTTCAACTACCTGGAAAAGCCGCTCGATCTTAAGCAACTGCGGGCTGTCGTCGACAAAGCCTGCGAAAGCCTGCGCCTGCGACGCACCAACGCCGATCTCAATCGCCGGCTCGACGAGCGCTTCGGCTTCGAAGGGGTGATCGGTTCCAGTCCCCAGATGCACGACGTCATCGACCGGCTGAAGCGGATTGCTCCGAATAACGCCACGGTGCTGATCCAGGGCGAGACGGGGACCGGCAAGGAGCTGGTCGCGCAGGCGATCCACCAGAACAGCCCCCGCAAGAACAAGCCTTTCGTGGCTTTGAACTGCGCCGCTTTGAGCGAGCACATTCTCGAGAGCGAATTGTTCGGCCATATCCGCGGCGCGTTTACCGACGCCTCGGCCGATCGCGTGGGCAAGTTCGAGTACGCCCACGGCGGCACGCTGTTTCTCGACGAAGTCGGCGACATGCCGACCCCTACGCAGATCAAGCTGTTGCGCGTGCTCGAGAGTGGCGAGATCACGCGCGTCGGCTCGAACGAACCGATCAAGGTCAACGTGCGGATTCTGTCGGCCACGAATCGCGATCTGGAAGAAGCGATCGCCGCCGGCACGTTTCGCCGCGATCTTTACTATCGCCTGAAGGTGGTCACCATCCGGCTGCCTCCTTTGTCCGAACGGCAGCAAGACATTCCGCTGTTGATCGAGCATTTCATCAAGCAGTTCTCGTCGTTGCACGGCAAGACCATCCGGAGCATGTCGGCCACGGCCCGGCGTCGGCTGCTGGCGGCCGATTGGCCAGGCAACGTGCGGCAATTGCGCAACGTGATCGAGAGCATGGTGGTGGTCGACTACGATGAAGTGCTCGACGTCGACGATCTGCCGAGCGAACTGCTCGACAGCGAGCCGATCGCGCAGTCGGCTTCTGGATCGCTGGCCTCGCTGGTGGGCAAACCGCTGGAAGAGATCGAGCGGCTGTTCATCGCCGAGACGCTCTCCTGTGCCGGCGGAAATCGCGAAGAAGCAGCGCGGATGCTCGGCATCGGCGAACGGACCTTGTATCGCAAGATCAAGGAATACGAACTTTAGCGTGTGGGCGCGAACGGATTTGCCATGGCTCGGATTCGTCAACTCTCGGCTACCGTCGTCAATCAAATCGCCGCCGGCGAGGTGATCGAGCGCCCGGCGAGCGTCGTCAAGGAACTGGTCGAGAATTCGCTCGATGCCGGCGCCACGCGCGTCGACGTCGCCGTCGTGCGCGGCGGCGTCGAACTGGTGCGGGTCTGCGACAACGGACACGGCATCGATGCCGACGACCTGCCGCTGGCCCTGGCGAGTCACGCCACCAGCAAGCTGCACGACGCCGACGATTTGTTTCGCGTCAGCACCTTGGGCTTCCGCGGTGAAGCACTTGCCTCGATCGCGTCGATCAGCCGCCTGACGGTTCGCAGCCGTACGGCCGACGCCATGGCGGGCACCGAAATCACCGCGGCCGGTGGGGCGATCAACCAGCCGGCCCCTTGCGGCGCGGCGCCAGGCACCACGATTGAAGTCGCCGAGTTGTTCTTTAACACCCCGGTGCGGCGCAAATTCTTGCGTTCGACGCAGACCGAGATCGGCCACGTGGTCGAAGCGCTCACGCGCGTGGCGCTGGCCCACCCGCACGTCCACTTCACCTTGCGCCACAACGATCGCGAAGTGTTCGACTTGCCGCCGGCCGATCCCTGGCTCGAGCGCATCGAGCGGCTGTTGGGGCAGGAACTGGCCGGCCACTGGATCGGCATCGAGAGCAGCGACGACTCCAGCGGCGGCCTCGTCCAGCTGTCGGGCTACGTCGCCCATCCGAGCCAAAGCCGCAGCAACGCCCGCTCGCAATACTTGTTTCTCAATGGCCGCTACATCCGCGATCGCTCGTTGGGGCACGCCCTGCAAGAAGCGTATCGCGGATTGCTGCTCACGGGGCGCTATCCAATCTCGTGCCTGAGGTTCGAGATGCCCCCCGAAATGGTCGACGTCAATGTTCACCCCACCAAGCTCGAAGTCCGCTTTCAAGACGGCGGCCGACTTTACAGTCAGTTGCTCAGCACGCTGCGGACGAAGTTCCTGACAACTGATCTGACGACGCAGCTCGATGCCGTGCGGGCTGGCGGCGCGGCTCAACCCGCGGGCTCGACCCTGGGTGCCAGCCAAGCGGCGGCGTCGGTCGCGGGGGGTGTTTCGGCCGGCTGGTCGCAACCGAGTTTGGGATTGTCGGCTGTCGCCGGGACCGCTGGCGCGCCGGCATCCGGCTTGCTTCAGCCCGGGGCCGCGGCGGCGCGCGACGAGCTTGTCGCCTGGGCGAAAAGCGAAGTCGCCCACTGGGACCGCCCGGCAGGCCGCGATGGAGAATCGTCTCCAACGTCCGCGTCACCACCGGCACCGCTGGCAATCAACGAACTACCGCGCGCTTGGTCCCCCGTCGATCCCCAAGAGGACGAACTCGAACCGGCGATTCCGTGCGCGACGCCGAACGACGTCAACGGTGCCGCGCACCACGAGCACGCGGGCCTCGAGCGGGGAGGATACCGCGTCGACGGGCCTGCGGTTCATCAAGCGGCCGAACAGCATGCTCTGCTTTCGCGTCGCCCTGCGCTGCAACTTCACGATCGCTATTTGATCGCCGAGACCGCCGATGGCATGGCGGTCATCGATCAGCACGCGCTGCACGAGCGCGTGCTCTACGAGCAACTGCGCGAGAAAGTGCTGGCCGCCGCGGTCGAAACGCAATCGCTGCTGGTACCCGAGCCGGTTGACATGAGTGCCAGCGAGGCGGCGCTGGTCTTGGACCATCGCGAGCTGTTGGCGCAACTCGGCGTGCAAGTCGAGCCCTTCGGCGGCGGCACCGTGCTGATCGTCGGCTACCCGGCGATGCTGGCCAATTTGCGTCCGGTCGAGATTCTGCGCGGCCTGGTCGAACAATTGGCCGCCGGATCGCGTCAGCCTGAGCGACGCGACGTGTTGGATGAATTGCTCCACATGATCTCCTGCAAGGCTGCCATCAAGGCTGGCGACCGGCTGGCGCCCGAAGAAGTGCACGCCCTGCTGGAAATGCGCGGCCGGCTTCCCGACACGCATCATTGCCCCCACGGCCGGCCGACCGAGCTGGTGTTTACGCGGGAAGAGCTCGATCGGCAGTTCAAACGGACCTAACGCGGTCCCTTTCAGCCGGACCACGCGGCCAACTATGATGAGAGGGCTGGCTCGCGCCAGGCAGGGAGGGCAAGTCGTGCTCGGTCGCCTGCGCGGGAATCCCCCCAGAGATCCACTGGCCGCTCGATGAGCACCGCATCTCGCCCGCCGCAGTCGATCGCGCCCTCGCTCGAGGACGGGGACCTGACTCCGTCCGACCCGGCGCTGCCGACCGCGGCGCACGAAGAGGGGGAGACCGCGCGGCATCGTCGCCGCGTGGCCGTGGTCGACGGCGCCGGCAAGGGGCTCTCCGACCAAACCCGACTCTTGCTGCGCTCGCGGCTGCGGGTGGCAGCCCCGCTGGTCTGCTTTGGCTCGTCGGTGTTCTTGATCTTCGCCTTTCTTACGCATGCCATGCGGCTCAGCCGCGCGGAAGGATATGCCTCGTGGCTGCACGTGGCCCTGGTGCTGGTGACAGGCCTGGCCACGTACGTGCTTTGGCGTGCCCGGTTGCCGAGTTGGCGCATGCTGCGGTTGGCCGAAGCCGCGGTGTTCGGCATGCCGGCCCTGGTGCTGTTGGCGCTCGACACCGGCAACCCCGTGGTGCGCAATCCGCTGGCGATCAGCGCCGCCGCCTGGTGCGGCCTGATCTTCACTTATGGCATGTTCATTCCCAACACCTGGCGGCGCGGCGCGCGGGTGCTCGGCGCGCTAGCCCTGGCGCCGATTCTGCTCTGGACCTGGCAATACCTCGAGCACCCCGTGATGCCGGCCGGGCAATTACAGTTGCTGATCGCCTCGGCCTTGTTGCTCATCACCGCGGCCGTCGCCGCCACTTACGGCACGCACGTCACCAACAATCTGCGGCTGCAAGCCTTCGAAGCACAGCAACTCGGGCAATATCGCCTGCGCGAGCTGCTGGGCTCGGGTGGCATGGGAGACGTCTACTTGGCCGAGCATCAACTGCTCAAGCGCCCCTGCGCGATCAAGCTGATCGACCCCCGCCGCGCCGCCGATAGCGAGGCGCAGTTGCGCTTCGAGCGCGAAGTGCGGGCGACCGCCCGGCTCTCGCATTGGAACACGGTGGAGATCTTCGATTACGGCCGCACCGACGACGGCATGTTCTACTACGTGATGGAGTACCTGCCGGGCTTGACGTTGCAAGAGATCGTCGAACGCCACGGGCCATTGCCCCCCGCGCGCGTCGTCGATCTGTTGCGTCAGGCCTGCGACGCCTTGCGCGAAGCGCACGCGCAGGGGCTGATTCACCGCGACCTGAAGCCAGGCAACCTGTTCGCTGCCGAGCGCGGCGGCGTGTTCGACGTCGTCAAACTGATGGACTTCGGCGTCGTCGAGCTGATGGGCGAAGGCGAGTCGCGCCCCTGGGGGCCGAGTCCGCGGCTGGCCGGTTCTCCGCTCTACATGGCGCCGGAGCAAGCGCTGGGGGGCCACGAGCCCGACGCCCGCAGCGATATCTACTCCCTGGGGGCGGTCGCCTATTACCTGTTGACCGGGCAACCTCCCTTCGGCGGCGAGCGGCCGATCAAGGTCTTGATCGCCCACGCGCACGATCCCGTGCGGCCACCATCGGAGATTGTCGCCGGCGTGCCGGCCGATCTCGAAGCCGTCGTCCTCCGGGCCCTGGCCAAAGAGCCGCACGAGCGCTTTGCCGACGCCGCCGGTTTCGAGGCCGCCCTGGCAGCCACGTCGGTCGCCGATCGTTGGAGCCGCGAGGAAGCCGCCACCTGGTGGCACGCCAACGAACCAGAGCGCGTCGGTGCTGCGGTCGGTGCGGCCATCGGGGCAGCGACGTAGCGTTGCCCGTCGGCTGCCGTGGCACGATCGATTGCGCTCACCTGACGCGGAGAACCCATGCGATTGCCTATCGGCGGTAACCAGGTGCTTGTGTTGTTGCTCGCGGCGATGCTCAGTTTAGCGCTGGCGCCGCGCGGCGCACATGCCGACGAGCTCAACTACGCGCCGGCCAATCCGGCGCACAAGCTCGTGCGGCTCGATCGCTCGCCCGACGAATCGTTTCTGGCGGTGCGGCTCGACACGGCGGGCCGCATCTTTGTCGGCGGTCGCGAAGCGCTGTTCGTCTACGAGCCCGCCGCCGACGGCAGCTACCAGCCGCGCCGCGAGTTGTTTCGCTTTCCGCCCCACTCCTGGCTCAGCGATATCGAGATTCGCGGCGACGATCTGTATGTGATGACGTCGCCGGCCTTGTATCGACTGCCAGGCGCGCGGCTGAAACGCGACGATGTCACCGCCGAGCGAATCGTGTGGGGGATACCCGTCGACCTGCATGTGAGCTGCCATAGCCTGGCCTGGGGGCCCGAGGGCTGGCTCTATTTCACCGCCGGCGATCCATTGCTCAACTACGGCGACTTCAACCGCCCCGACCACTGGGGGCATTGGACCTGGTACTGCGGGCCGCAGCACGACAAGGTTCCGTACGTCGGACAAGGGGGCGTCTTTCGTTGCCGTCCCGATGGCACCGGCCTGGAAGTGGTCGCTCGCGGGCTGCGCGGATGTTTTGGTCTGGCCTTCGACCGCGACGGGAACCTGTTCACCAACGACAACGATCACGAGTCGTTGCCGGCGCAGTACGTCCCCGCGCGGCTGTTGCACGTCACGCCGGGGGCCGATTTCTCCTGGCCGCGCGGCTGGCTGCCGCACAAAACACCCGACCGCGCCGATCTGCTCGAAACGATGACTACCGAACTGGGGCGCGGCGTCCCCTGCGGTCAGACATATTACGACGAGCCGCTGCTGGCCGAGTGCCGCAACTCGTTATTGGTCGCCCAGTGGGGGAAGATGACCGTCGGCCGCTATCCGCTCGTGCCGCGCGGCGCCAGCTTCCGCACCGAGGAAGAACTGCTGGTGCAAGGTCGCGAGTTGGCCCGGCCGGTCGGCGTGGCGGTGGGGCGCGGCGGGCGGGTCTTCTTCACCGTGGCCTACATGGCGCACAACGAAGGTTCGCCGACCTACCCCAGCGAATTGGTGATGCTTACCCGGGCCGACGACGCGGCCCCTTATGCGTTCGACGGCTACGAGGCAACCGCGGCCACGCCCGAGAAGCTGTGGCAAGAACTTTCGGCCGATGGCTGGCAGCGCCGCGCCGCCGCGCATCAGGAGCTCGTGCGCCGATTAACCTTGCCGCGCGAAGACCCGCAGTATGTTGAGGCGAACCGCCGGTTCCACGACCGCGCGCGGCAACTCCAGGGGGACGAGCCGTTGACGCTACATGCGCTCTGGCTCGATACAGCCAACCCTAGCGGGGGCTTTCCAACCTCCAGCTTCCCTGCGGAACCGTCTTGGATCGTCCCGCTCAGCCCCCAACGCCTTGGCGAGCGACAAGCCGTGGCCGCATTTCTGCACGTCGCCAGAAAATTCGAAGGTCCATGGCGGTCGAGCTTGCAGCCCTTTTACGCCGCGCTGCAATCGAACTCTCCGACGGCGCAGTTGGCCGCGCTGGCCGGCTGCTTCGAGCCCTGGAACTGCTATCAGGAGAAGGGGGTGGTCGCTGCCGCCCGCAGCGACGACACCTACCTGCGGCAAACCGCCTGCTTCGCCTTGGCGCGACATGCGGACGCGGCGCGGCTCGCCGAACTTGCCACCTACGACGACAAACCAACCCGCCTGGCCGCGGTGCTGGCCGCCGGGTTCCGCCTCACCGTTCCGGCGGCCGACGAGGCGCCGCCCGACGATCTGCCGCTGACTTACACGTCTCCCAACGCGCAGTTCGAGTTGCAGTACGCCGACGCCAAAGTCGACTTGCGCCAGCTCGGCCGCGTCGGCAGCTATACCATCGCCGAGTGGTGGCAATGGGTTCGCGCCCGGCCCGACGAGCTCTCGAGGTGGCAGCCCTACGTCGATCTGTTGCGCGAGCGATTGGACGACGCCGAACCGGCCGTGCGCCTGCAGGCGGCGCACTTCCTGTATCTGCTCAACGATTCGGATATCGAGCCGCTGGTCGCCAATGTCGTCGGCAAGGTCGAAGAAAGTCGCCTGGCCGCAGCGCAGCCCCGGCCGATCGACCACGTTTGGTTCGTCGGGCCCTTCGACGACGGCCCGTCAGGACTGGACCGGGCGCATCCACTTCAGCGACAGGCGGTCGACCTGGCGGCCGAGTACCAGGCGGATTCGGGAGCAGCGCCGGGGCCGAAGCTCGCCTGGCGCGAGGCCAAAGCTGCCGGCGGCGACTTCGACCTGTCGGCCTTGGCCGACGCCCGCGATCGCTCGAGCACGTACCTCTACATGCGGCTGCAAAGCGGCGTCGTCCAGCGCGTGCAGCTGGCGATCAATGCCGACGACGGCGTGCAGGTCTGGCACAACGGTCGCAACGTTTACGAGAACGCGGTGTTTCGCAGCGGCGCGATGTACCCCAACGGCGTGTTGCTGAAGCTCGAACCAGGTAGCAACGATATCTTGATCCGCGTGGCGAATGCCGACGGACCGTCGCGCGCCGTGCTGAGCTATCGCGCGCTGGGCGAAGTGACCGCGACCGTCCCCGAGCGTCTCGGTCTGGCAACCTTGGCCGAGCGGTTGCGCGAGGCGGGCGCTGCTGCCGGCTCCCAGTTGGCGGCCGAATTCTTGGAAGTCGATTGGCCGGTGGCGGTGGCCCACGCCGACGCGGCGCGGGGTCGCAAATTGTTCGGCGCCGACGCGCTCGGCTGCGTCAAATGTCACGCGGCCACGGCCAGCGATCAAGGCGCCGGCGCTCCGAGCCTGGCCGAGGCCGGCAAGCGGTTCACGATTGCCCACCTGGTCGAATCGGTGCTGTTGCCCAGCAAGCAGGTGGCGCCTCAGTTTCGCTCGAGCACCTTGGCGCTCGACGACGGCCGCGTGCTTCGTGGACTGGTCGTGAGCGAAACGGCCGACAAACTCATGCTGTTGCAGCCCGACGCCGTGAAGATCGAAGTGCCCGTGTCGCAGATCGACGAGCGACAGATCGAGGAACTGTCGGCCATGCCCGCCGGTCTGGTGAAAACGCCCGCCGAACTGGCCGACGTGATCGCGTACCTGTTGAGCGCCGGCGACACGAACCACTAGCCACCAACCACGAGCCACTATTGTTCACCGAACGATTCTTCCCTCGCGGCGAGTTGCAACTGGCGTACGCGACGGGTCCCGCCAACGGCCCGCCGCTGGTGATGTTTCATGGTGTCGCTCGCCGCTGGCAGGATTTCGTTCCGCTGTTGCCGGCGCTCTCCGCGCGCTGGCAGTTGATGGCCATCGACCATCGCGGACATGGCCGCTCGTCGCACGGCGAAAGTTATGGCGTGGTCGACTACCTGACCGACGCCGTCGCGCTGCTGCGCGAAAACATTCAAGAGCCCGCCGTGCTCTACGGGCATTCGCTCGGCGCGATGGTGGCGCTGGGGGTCGCGGCCGAATTGCCGTCCGCCGTGCGGGCGATCGTGCTCGAAGATCCGCCGCTCGACACGTTGGGCCAGGGAATCGCATCCACACCATATCAAGCGATGTTCACGGACTACTACGACCTGATCAAGGATGGCGCGCCGGGCGTCGACGAATTGACGGCAGCGCTGGCCGACGTGCTGTTGGCCGCCGTCGCCGGCGGTCCCAAGATGAAGCTCGGCCGCGTGCGCGATCCCGCTTCGCTGCGGTTCATGGCCCGCTGCCTGGTCGATCTCGATCCGGCGGTGCTGCGGCCGCTGATCGCCGGGCATTGGCTCGACGGTTTCTCGTGGCAACAATTGGCCGAGCGCGTCACCTGCCCGGTGTTGTTGCTGCAAGGCAACGAGGCGCTCGGCGGCATGATGAGCAACGACGACGCCGCGGTGGCCGACAGATTGCTGCGGCGCCTCACGCACGTGCGCGTGGCCGAGGCGGGGCACTTGCTGCACTGGCAAGCCACGGAGACGACGCTCCGGCTGACGCTGGCATTTCTTGAATCGCTCTAGCCCGTCGCCGCCGTGGCACGTTGCCCTCAGCAGCGTGCGAACTCTCGCTGCGGTCGCGTCACGGCATGGCGAAACCCCCGCCCCTGCCCGGCCTCGACGATCAGGGCGATCTCTTCGGGCGACAGCCCGCGGTCCAACAGCGAGTGCTTGAGCTTTGAGAGTTCTTCCATCTTGCGCAACGAGCGCCATTGCGTGGCCACGATCGCCACGACGAACACGAGCGTGACGCACATGATGGCCAGCGCTCCCAGCGCGATGCCGGCATCCTGAGACAACACGTCGATGAACTTATCCATGGCAGCAGGACCTCGGTCCATGGGGAGAAAGACCATTCTGGCGACGCGTAACTGCCGGTCGCACTCGGTTGGCGACAGGCGCGGCACCTAATGCTATACGATTCCTGCGGCGGCTGTCGCCAGGTTCAGCATGCGGGTGTCGCTCTGCAACGACCAACCGCTTGCTTGTTCGCTGGCGGCGGGCCGATCTTTGCCGGGCAGCGCCAGAAATCTTCTCGGTTGCCGCACGGTTCTGCCACTTCCGCTCGACAGAAAAACGAGCTTTAACCCAACCGAGCCTGCTGTTCGATGACCGTAAGATCAATCGAACAGCGATGTTAGCGCCGCCTCGGCACTTGCAGACCTTGTCTTGTCGCTCGATTGCGGCTGCGGATAGAATGCCCCGCCCGCGGCAGGGCTGCCTGCGGTCGCAAACTCGCTAGTACATCTGAGGTTACTGCATGTCCGCGGAAGGGATGCCGCAGGCAGAGGGCTCGTATCTCGCGCGGCCATTGGCGGCGATGACGCGACTGGTGTTGCGCTTTCCGGTGGCCACCGTGGTGGTCGGCGTCGCGCTGGCACTGGCCGCCTTGCTGCTCACCGCGACGAAGCTGGGCTATCGCACCAGCCGGCTCGATCTGCTGAACCCCAAGAGCGACTACAACCGCCTCTGGATCGACTACATCCAGGAATTCGGCGCCGAAGACGACGCGGTGATCGTCGTCGAGGGGGCCAGCCGTGAAGCGGTCGTTCCCGTGCTGCAAGAGTTGTCGCTCGTCTTGGCGCGCGAAGATCAGCTCTTCCACGCGGTGCTGCACGAGGTCGATCTGTCGGCGATCCGCTCGAAAGGCCTGCACTACCTGCCGGCCGAAGAGCTGGCCGGTGTCGAACAGTTCCTCAACGGCCTGAGCCCCGTGCTTGAGGGGAACTGGGCTCCATTGAGTCTGGGATACATGTCGGCCGGCCTGGCCGCGCGGCTCGAAGCCGAAATCGCCAAGCCGAACCCAGCCTGGGGCGAAGCCACCCCCGCGGAGCGCGAACTCGAACGGCTGACGACCAGCCTGTTGGGCGCGCTCGAAGGCCGAGCGGCGTACGTCTCGCCCTGGCCGGTCATGCCAGAGTCAGTCGCCACCCTCAGCGAACTGGGGTCGGAATACCTGCTGACCAACGAAGGTCGGCTCGGCTTCGTCTTGCTCCGGCTGGCCGAAAAGTCGGACAGCTTCACCAGCCGCAGCGACGCGACCGATGCCCTGCGAGCGCTGATCGCCAAGGCAGGCGCCCGACATCCCGAAGTCAAGATCGGCCTGACCGGCTTGCCGATCATGGAAGACGACGAGATGCGGGCCAGTCAGTCGTCGATGCTCTGGGCAAGCGTGATCTCATTCGTCGGCGTCGGGCTGCTGTTCGTCGCTGGCTTCGGCGGCTTGCGCCACGCAATGCTGGCGAATGTCGTGTTGCTGCTGGGCATGGCCTGGGCGTTCGGCTACGTGACGCTGGCGGTTGGTCACCTGAACATTCTCAGCGTGTCGTTCACCGTTACGTTGATCGGCATCGGGATCGACTACGGCATTCACTACATCTCGCGCTACATGGAGCTGCGCAACAAGCGCATCGACTGTGGCACGGCCCTGGTCGAAACTTCGCGGTCGATCAGCCCCGCGATTGTCGCCGGTGCCGTGACCACGGCCGTGGCGTTCTTCTGCGCCGGGTTTACGAACTTCACGGGCGTGGCCGAGCTGGGCATCATCGCCGGCGGCGGCCTGTTGCTGTGCGCCATCTCGCAGTTGGTCGTGTTGCCGGCCGCTTTGTATCTCGTCGATCGCACGCCGTGGGCGCACGTGATGCCCAATCCGCTCCCCGTGCATCGCTGGATCGAACCGTTGATGCGAACGCCGCGACTGATCTTTTTGGCCACCGCGGTCGGCACTTGTCTCATTTCGTTCGGCCTAGGGCGATTGTGGTACGACAACAACCTGCTGAACATGCAGGCGACCGGCCTGGAGAGCGTTGAGCTCGAGCGCAAGCTGCTGGCCGAAACTCGACAAAGCGTCTGGTACGCCTTGTCGATCGCCGACAGCCGCGAGGAACTGCTCGAGCGCAAGGCCCGCTTTCTCGAATTGCCCTCGGTCGAGCGGACCGAAGAGATCGTGTCGATGCTCCCCGTGGCCGACGAGGTCAAGCAGCCGATCATCGCCGGCTTGGGCAAGAAGCTGGACGCGCTACCCGAGCGGCCGCCGTTGATTCCGGTCGATCGGCCCGAGAGCCTGGGTCGCGTGTTGTCGCGGCTGCAAGACACGCTGGTGCGCAATCGCCGCTCGGCCCGCACGGTGCGCAACCTCGAGTTGATCCGCGACCGCCTGCGTCGGCTGGCGGTGTCCGACTGCTATCGGGCGTTGTCAGGTTTTCAGCAGCAGATGGCCGGCGACATGCTCAGCCGCCTGCACGCCCTGCGCACGATGGCCAATCCCGAGCCGCCGCAACTGGCCGACTTGCCGCCGAGCCTGGTCCATCGCTTTGTCGGCCAACACGGCCGGCATCTGCTGAAGATCTACGGCAAGGGAAACATCTGGGACATGCAGGCCCTGGCCCGCTTCGTTCACGACGTGCGCACGGTCGACGCGCGCGTGACCGGCAACCCGTTGCAAGCGCACGAAGCCTCGCTGGAAATGAAGCAAAGCTACCAGCAAGCGGCGCTGTACGCCTTGATCGTGATCACCGTCGTGTTGGTGTTCGACTTGCGCAGCTTCCGCTATGCCCTGCTGGCGACGCTCCCCCTGGGGCTCGGCATGCTGCAGATGTTCGGGTTGCTGGGCTTGCTCGACATCCCGCTCAACCCGGCGAACTTGATCGCCCTGCCGCTGATCCTGGGGATCGGCGTCGACTACGGGGTGCACATCATTCATGACTATCGCGAGCAGACAGGCCGCTACCGCATGAGCCCCTCCACGGCAGTCGCCGTGATGGTCGATTCGCTCACCACGGTTGTCGGCTTCGGCGCGCTGATGGTCGCCAGCCACCAAGGGCTGCAAAGCCTGGGGCGCGTGCTGTCGATCGGCGTGAGCTGCTGCCTGTTCACTTCGATGGTCATGCTGCCGGCACTACTCACCTGGATGACCTGGAACCGCCAGCCGGCCGAGAGCGAGGAAAAGGCAAAGTCGGCAGGAGCCGGCGGCCGCCCGCCGCAGGCGCGCCGCCCCGCCCTGCGCACCGTTGCCGAAGCGCCGAGCACGGCCGAATCCGAAGCCCGCGTTCGCCAGGCCTGGTCTTCGGCCGCCGCGTTGGCCCGGCGATTGGCCGATAGCGCCGCGGAGGCGTCAACCGGCGAACTTCAACGTCCGCAGCGTCGCGCCGATGGCACGCATCCGAGCGTGCCGCGCCCGCATTGGCTGTCGCGCCCCGCCGACGAACCGGTCTCGGACGCCAACCGCCCGCAGCGAGATCGATAGCCGCTGGCACGTGCTCGGAATCGCCGCATCGCCCCGCAAATCCAATCCAACATTTTGCAATCAAGGACCCCCGCATGGCACGCCCCAAACTTCGACAGGCGCTGCTGAGCTTGGCCTTCTGGCCGGCGCTCGTGGCGATGAGCGTCGCCGCCGAGCCCCAGCGCGACGCGGCGAACGAGCCTGAGGTAGCTTCCTCGCTGGCCGCCAACATCGGCGACAAGGTGCTCCCCCGTCGCGAGAGCGTGACGGTTCGCGACGGCGACAAAAAGAAGCAAATTGCCAGCACCGAACTGTTCTGGCCTGCCGAAGTGCTGGAGAGCGACGCGCGCTGGCTGCACGTCAAATCGCCCGAGAGCGAAAGTGACGTGCTGGCGACCGATGTGGTGGCGATCGAGGCCGCGGTGGAGTTTTTCAGCAGCGAAATCGAGGTCGAGCCGACAGCCTGGAAACACAAACTCCGTTGCCTGGCGCGGCAATGGCAAGGGGACTTCGACGGCGCGCTGGTCGACATCGAAGTGGCTGTGCGCCTGGCCCCGCGCGATCCGGAGTTGCATTGTCAGCGTGGCGTGCTGCTATTGGCCAAACGCGAAGCCGAGCCAGCCATCGCCGCCTTCACCGCGGCGTTGCGGGCCAACCCGCAGTTTGCCGACGCCTACCGGCGTCGTAGCGAAGCCTGGCTGGCGACTGGCAATGCGCAGCGCGCGATCGACGACCTCAGCGCGGTGATCGCGCTGGAGCCCGACGACCTGCTCGCCTTGCTCGAGCGCGCCAAGCTGCTGGCCCTGGCCGGCGAGTTCGATCGCGCCATCGCCGACTTCAGCACACTGTTGGAACGTAATCCCGGCAACTTCGAGATCCTTCGCGCCCGCGCCGAGTTGCGGCTGTTGGCCAAGCGCACCGAGGAAGGGATCGCCGACTTGACTGAAATTCTGAAGGTGCGCCCCGGCAACACCCGCGTCTTGTATCTGCGCGGCCTGGCCTACGGGCAGGATGGCGCGCACACCAAGGCGCTGGCCGACTTCTCAACCATTCTCGAGCTCGATATCGCCAACACCGAGGCCTACCTGGCCCGGGCGGCCGTGTATTTGAAGATGGAGCGCTACGACAAAGCGCTGCGCGACCTGGCCGAAATCATCCGGCTCGAACCGCGCAATGCCCTGGCCTATTACCAGCAGGCCCTGATCTGGGCGACTTGCCCGATCGACAAGTACCGCGATGGCCCCCGCGCCGTCGAAGCTGCTCGCGAGGCTTGTTTGCTTACCAATTGGAGCCAGGCCCTGTGCCTGATGGCGCTGGCGGCCGCCTGCGCCGAAACGGGCAACTTCGAGGACGCCGTTCTCTGGCAAACCAAAGCGCAAGACATGATCCCCACGGAGGAGCGGGCGGCGTTTCAATCGCGGCTCGATTGCTACACGGCCCAAAAGCCGTTCCGCGACGAGGGGACGAAACAGCGCTAGCCCGCTGGCGGTCAGGCGGCAGGACGCTCAGGGAAATTGTCCGGGTCACCGATCCACGCGGACGAGAACCTCTCCTTTGCCGACCGTGAGCAGGTCGCCGACGTACGTCTCGTATTCGGCCGCCGCGTCGTCGAGCGAAAAAGGGAAACCGAACTGCGCCAGGTGCCGCGCCAAAAGTCTTAGGAACGTCGGCTGATAGCGCGCCGCCCGGCGAAATGTCGGCGGCAGTTCCAGTGGCGCGGCTCGCGACAGTGCACCTTTCCGCGTCAAGACAATCGTGCCGCGGCGCGTGCCGGCGCCCAGCCGGGGGCCCACGCTGCCACCGATCAAAATCGTGCCGGCCAGCAAGTCGTAACCAGCCGCCGTGCCGACGTTGCCTGCCACGGCGATCAAACCGCGGCGCATGGCGCGGCCGAGCTCGTCGCCGGCGTCGCCACGGATGAGGATCGTCCCTCCCGTCATGCCGCGACGCGCGCCTCGATACGGCGCGGCGACGAGATTGCCGGCGCTTCCGGCCACGTCGATGTGCCCCCCCGACATTTCTGCCCCGAGCCAGTCGCCGGCGTCGCCGGAAATGGTCAGCGTGCCGCCGCTCATGCCTGAGCCTGCGTGTCGGCCGACCGATCCGTCGACGTGAATACGGCCGGCGTCCAGGCCAGCGGCCAGCCAATGCACGCGCGAGAGATCCCCCTCGAACTGCCAAACACGTTCGCTCGCAGCTCCCGAAATATCAAAAAACTCAGCCACGGGAACCTGGCGATTCCCCTGCTGGACGGGGAGGCGTTCGATTTCGGCGAGCGATTTGTCGGCCAACGCCGTGGGCGTCAGCCCGGCAACTTCGATCGGCAGACCGGTGAGATTGCGTGCGACCCAGGTCAAGGGCATGTGTAAGCGCGCTGAGAATAGGATCGAGTCTGGGTACCACCTTCTTCAACTACTGCTCTTCCAAGTGCCGGAAATATAAACTCAAGCGAGCAATAGCGGATAGGACTTCGATTTTCCGACCGGCGAAAGACCTCGATGATTGACGCATGCGGCGCCTTAATCCTCTGTGGCGGCGAGAGCCGTCGGATGGGCCATGCCAAGGCGTCGCTGCGCTTCGGCGACGAGTCGCTGCTGGAGCGCGTGGTGCGGCAGTTGCGCGGCGTCGCCGCGCCAGTAGTCGTCGTGCGAGGCGCGAACGGAGAGTTACCTCCGCTCCCCGCTGACGTCGAACTAACCGGCGACCGACATCCAGGGCGCGGACCGCTCGAGGGGTTGGCCGTCGGGCTGGCCGCTTTGGCGCCGCGCGTGCCGAGGGCCTTTGTCGTCGGTTGCGATTATCCGTTCGTCGTCGCTGGCTACATCGCCCGACTAACCGCCTTGGCCGATGGTCACGACGCTGCCATCGTCCGGACAGCCGATCGACTGCATCCGTTGGCGGGCGTTTATGCAACCGCGCTTGGTCGGCGTGCCGACGAACTGCTCGCCGCCGGCCAGAATCGCTTGCTCGATTTGCTCGCTGCCTGCCGAGTGCGGCCGGTCGAGCCGGCCGAGGTGGCCGACGTTGATCCCCAACTGGCCAGTCTGCTTAACGTCAATACGCCTGCCGAATACGCGGCGGCCCTTGCCTCGGCGGGTTTTCCCCCTCTAGAGTCGCCCCCGGCCGCGGCTCCCTTATAATCGAAGCGGCGGCCACCGACGCCTGGCGCGACGGCCGTGGGAGCACTCTCTTGGATTACGGCCTCAGCTTCGACAGCCCGAACTACCTCTGGCTGCTGGTGCCGCTATTGCCGGCCGTCTGGTTCCTTGGTCGACGCAGCCTGAGCGGGCTGGGCCGGCTGCGCGGCGCGCTGGCCTTGCTGCTGCGCAGCGCCGTGGCGGTGTTGGTCGTTCTGGCGCTGGCCGAATTGCAGTGGGTCCGCTCGCATCAACGGCTGACCGTCTTCTATCTGGTCGATCGCTCGCTGAGCATGCCCGACGAGGCGACCAAGCCGATCGCCGAGTACATCAACGCCTCGGTGGCGACGCACCTGCAGACGGCGCGCGGCGATCGGGCCGGCGTCATCGCCTTTGGCTCCGACGCGGCGGTCGAGTATCCGCCGCTGGAAGGAAAATCGCCTCCCCTGCAACGCTTCGAGGCACCGGTCGAAGGGGAACACACCGATCTGGCCAAAGCCCTGCGGCTGGCCCAGGCGGCCTTTCCGGCGGACGGCGCCAAGCGCGTCGTCATCATCAGCGACGGCAACGAGAACTTGGGCTCGGCGCGCGAAGAAGCGCTGCAGGCCGCGGAAGCCGGCATCGGCATCGACGTGCTGCCGGTGCAAACCACGGCCCGCAGCGATGTCTCGGTCGAGCGGCTCGTCGTGCCGACCGACATTCGCGAAGGGGCGCCGTTCGATCTGCGGATCGTGCTGAATAACTCAGTCGGCGACGGCGGGCGGACCGCACCCCCGACGGGCCGCTTGCGCGTCTTGCGCCGCGCTGGCGGCGAGACGACCTTGCTGAGCGAAGAGCAGGTCACGCTGGCCGGCGGCCGGCAGGTCTTTACCGTCCGCGAACAGCTCGACGAACCCGACTTTTATACCTACGAAGCGCAATTTGTTCCCGAGGAGCCGGGACAAGACCGTTTCGCGCAGAACAACCGCGCTACGACGCCTGCGCACGTGCGGGGGCGCGGCCGCGTGCTGTTGATCGAAGACTGGTCCGCACCCGGCGAAGCCGCGCCGCTGGTCGCCAGGCTCGAGCGCGAAAACCTCGCGGTCGATGTCGCGCCGTCGAATGCCGCGATCAACACGCTCGGCGAGCTGCAGCGCTACGATTGCGTCGTGCTCTCGAACGTGCCGCGGACAAGCGGCGACGCCGTCGAGGATATCACCGAAATCACCGACCGGCAGATTCAGATGCTGGTCCGCAACACCCACGAGCTGGGCTGCGGGCTGATCATGCTCGGCGGCCCGAACAGCATGGGCGCCGGCGGCTGGGCCAACACCGAGCTCGAAAAGGCCATGCCGGTCGACTTTCAGATCAAGAGCTTGAAGGTGATCCCCTCGGGGGCGTTGGCCATCGTCATCGATCGCTCGGGCTCGATGATGGGGGACAAGCTCGAGCTCGGCAAGCGGGCCGCGATCGAGGCCATCAAGGTCTTGGGGCCGAACGATCACGCCGGGGTCGTGGCGTTCGATTCCGAGGCCGAATGGGTGGCCCCCATGCAGGTCATCCGCCGCCCCGAACGCATGGCCGCCCAGATCGCCAACCTCGGCCCCGGCGGTGGCACCCATCTTTGGCCGGGCATGCTCGAGGGCTTTCACGCCCTGCGCAAGGTGCCGGCCGCCGCCAAACACATGATCATCCTCAGCGACGGGCACACCGCGCCGGGCGATTACGAGCGACTCGCCAATGACATGCAGAAGATGAAGATGACCGTCTCCTGCGTCGCGCTGGGGCAAGACGCCGACAACGCGCTGCTCGACAGCATCGCCCGGGCAGGCGGGGGGCGCTTCTATCACGTCAACCAGCCGTCGAGCGTCCCCAAGATCTTTATGAAAGAAGCGCGTCGCGTCGCCCGGCCGTTGATCTTCGAAGACCCCAATGGTTTCGCACCGCGCGTCACCACGTTCCACGAAATCGTCTCCGGCGTCGGCGAGCCGCTGCCGCCGATCACCGGCTACGTGATGACCACCGTCAAAGACAATCCGCTCGTCGAAGTCCCCGTAGTATCCCCGAAGCCGTCCGGCCCGAACACGGCCCTGCTGGCGACCTGGACCTACGGGCTGGGGCGCAGCGCGGTTTGGACGACCGACGTCGGTGCGCGGTGGGCGAAGTCTTGGCCCGCCTGGCCGAATTACGACAAGTTGTTTTCGCAGTTGGTGCGCTGGTCGCTGCGCCCCGACGCCGACAGCGGACAGTTCACCATGGCTGCCAACGTGCAGGCCGATCAGGTCGAGCTCGTCGTCACGGCGCTGGACAACGAAGATGCGTTCCTGAATTTTCTTGGCATGGTCGGCAGCGTGGTGCGCCCCGACCTGTCGAGCAGCGAATTGGCGCTCGTGCAAACCGCGCCGGGGCGCTACGTCGGGCAATTCGGCAACGCCACGCCCGGCACCTATCTGGTGTCGATCGTACCGGGAGCGGGGCAAGCCCCCTTGCGAATGGGAATCACCGTCCCGTATTCGGTCGAGTACACCAATCGCGAGAGCAACGACTTGTTGCTCGCCGAACTGGCCGCGCTGCGCCCCGCCGGCGGAGAAGCCGGCGCCGTGATCGACGCAGACGGTCAGCTCGACGATCTGCCCAACCTGCTGAAAACCGACGAGTTCCGCGGCGGCTTGCCGCGGGCAACCAGCCGGCGCGGCGTGTGGCACCTGTGCCTGTTCGCGGCGGCGCTGTTGTTCTTCGGCGATGTTTTCAATCGCCGCGTCGCCGTGCGGCTGCAGCCGGCCATCGTCTGGCAGCGCGTCAAGAGCCGGCTGGCGCGCCAACAACAAGAGCGCGAACTGGCATCGTTGGGTCGCCTGCAGCAGGCCAAGGCGGCGGTCGCCACCGATCTGGAAACTCGCCAGGCCACCACGCGATTCGAAGCCGCGAAGACCAGCGATGAGCCACCGCCAGTGGCCGCCGGTACGGAGCCCGTCGTCGCGGCGGCGGCGCGCGACTCCACGCAAGCGCACGCGGCGGCTGCCGCGCAAGCCACTGTCGACGCGGATGCCAAGCAGGCCGCGGCTGCCGAGCCGAGCTATACCTCGCGATTGCTGAAAGCCAAACGCGAAGTCTGGAAGAACCGCCCGTAGCGGCGTCGTTTTTCGCGCCCCATGTATGGCGCTGAGGCGAGGCCACCTCGCGGCGCGGAACTGGACCGATAATCTGGCGGGCTCAATACCCCTGCATGAATCTCTCCACCCCTGCATGAATCTTCTCCTGACCAACGATGACGGCATCGAAGCCCCCGGGCTGGCTGCGCTGGCCGGCGCGCTCGCGGGGCTGGGCAGCCTGACGACCGTCGCCCCCGACCAGCACTTGTCGGGCTGCAGCCATCAGGCGACCACGCATCGCGAGCTGGTTTTGACGACCTTTCCCGGCGACCGTCACTCCCTCGATGGCACGCCGGTCGACTGCGCGCGGGTCGGCCTGTTGCATGTTGCTCCCGCGGCCGAGTGGGTCGTTTCCGGGATCAATCAGGGGGGCAATCTGGGGGCCGACGTCTATCACTCGGGGACGGTCGCGGCCGCGCGCGAAGCCGCGCTCTTGGGGCGCTCGGGCATCGCCGTTTCGCAATACGTGCGGCGCGGTTTGCCGGTCGATTGGGAGCTGGCCGCCAGTTGGACGCGGATCGTCGTCGAGCTGCTGATCGCTCGCTACCCCGAGCGCGGCGGCCTGTGGAATGTGAATCTCCCCCACCTGGAGCCGGGGAGCCCTACGCCCGACGTGGTCTTCTGCCAGATCGATCCGCATCCGTTGCCGGTTCAGTTCGTGGCGGCCGACAACCGGTTTCGCTATTTCGGCGTTTATCAAGATCGCCAGCGAATGCCGGGGCACGACGTGGCGGTCTGCTTCGGCGGGGCGATTGCCGTGTCGGGATTGCTGTTGGGTTAAAGGCACTCCCCCCTCTGTGCCGCGCACAAAACCTCTGTGCCCGCACAGAATCTATGCGCCGCGCGCCGAGGTGGCGCGGCACGATAAGGAGCAGGCCCGGCGCCGGCTACAGCGTCCAGGTCGCGAACAGCTTTTCGCGGAAGGCGTCCCACTCGTCGGTGCGGCGCGAGCGGCCGTCTTGAGCCAGGAGTTCGGCGACCCACGAGTCCATCCGCCGCAGCCGTTCAGCCAGAATGCCGATTGTGTTCTGGGCGAGCTTTTGGGCAGCCGACGAGCGCGACTCCACCAGCGAATCAAAGTCGGCCCGTTCGAATTGCAGCAACTCGGCGTCCGTGACCGCGCGCACGTGCGCGGCGCGGGGACCGGGATGAAAGAACGCCATCTCGCCGAAGTTTTCGTACGGTTCGAGTGCGGCCAGCACGATGTCGCTGGTGCGGCCGGCCGCCGTCACGCGCCGGTAGACTTCGCAGCGCCCCATCACGACCAGCCACAGCGTGGCGGTCACTTCCCCTTCGCGCACGATGATCTCGCCGGGTGCGCAGGCGCGCGGTCGGGCGATGGCGGCCACTTCGGCCAATTCCGCTTCGGTCAAACCCTCGAAGAGGGGCGCCCGCGCCAGACAAGCAGCGACCGACGAGTGGTCATTCATGGCGGTGTCAGCCTCCGACGACACGGCGATCACGCTTTGGAGCGCCACCCAGGAAACTGCTTCTAGACGATTCCGCCCAACACCGTCGCGCGACCGACCCGACTGATACCCAGAATATATGCCGCCGTGCGCAAGCTCACCTTGCGCTCCTGCTTGACTTCCCACACTTTTTCGAAAGCTTCCGACAGGATGTGATCGAGCTCCTGCCGCACGCGGTTGATTCCCCAACTGTAGTGCTGCTGATTCTGCACCCACTCGAAGTAGCTGGCGGTCACTCCGCCGGCGTTAGCCAGGATGTCGGGCAGGATGACGGTGCCGCGGGCGTCGAGCAATTCGTCGGCGTCCGAATCAACCGGCCCGTTGGCTCCTTCGATGATCAACGGAGCTTTGACCTTCTGGGCGTTGGCGGCCGTGATCACTCCCCCCAACGCGGCGGGAATTAACAGCTCGACGTCCAACTCAAGGATCTTGCCGGCTTCGATCCTGTCGGCCCCCGCGTAGCCGTCGAGGCTTCCCTGGTTGTTCAGCACATAGCGCAGCATGCCGGGGACGTCGAGCCCGTCGGGGCGGTAATACGCGCCGCTCAGATCGCTGATGGCCACGATGCGAAAATCGGCTTCATGCAGAAACTTCGCCGCGTGCGAGCCGACATTGCCGAAACCTTGAATCGCCACGCGGGTATCGGCCGGCTTGCGCCCCAGCCGACCGACCAGCTTGTAGGCGAAAACGCCGACGCCGCGGCCGGTCGCCTCTTCGCGCCCCGGCAGCCCGTGCAACTCGACCGGCTTGCCGGTGACCACGGCCGGGCTGAAGCCGTGATACTTCGAATACTGATTGGCGAACCAGGCCATGACGTTGGCGTTGGTCCCCATATCGGGGGCAGGGATGTCGACGTCGGGGCCGACCAGGTCATGAATGGCGTCGACAAACCGCCGCGTGACCAACTCGAGTTCGTTTTCGCTGAGTTGCTTGGGATCGAGCGCGATACCCCCTTTGGCGCCGCCGTAGGGGAGGTTCACCACGGCGGTCTTCCAGGTCATCAGCGCGGCCAGCGAACGGACCTCGTCGATGTCGACCTGGGGGTGATAGCGCAGCCCACCCTTCATCGGGCCGCGCGCGTTGTCGTGCTGTACTCGATAGCCCAGGTAGGTCGTCAGCTCGCCGTTGTCGCGTTTGATGGCCACTTGCACCTGCACCTCGCGGTTGGGCGTGAGAAGCAGGCGACGCATGTTGTCACTCAGATCGATCAGGTCGGCGGCCCGATTGAAGTAATGCGTCGTGGCATCGAAAGCGCGCATCGGTTCTGGCTCACAGGTGCTCGAGTCCGGTGGCGCGCCGCGCCTCCCTCGGTCGAATCATAGGCCCACCCGCGCATTGGCTCAAGGCAAACCAGCGCGGCGGCTCGAACTGCTTGCCGCCAGTTGCCGCGCCCCCTAAGCTGGCGCCCAGCGGGCTGGTGGACGTTGCCGTCCCCCGGCACGTTGCCGCCCGACTGCTCGCTCGGGCAAGCTGCCCAGTCAACCTTGGACGACTTTCTCGCGAGGTGCCGGCCGTGCCCTATTTGATCGGCATCGACGAAGCCGGCTATGGCCCCAATTTCGGTCCCCTGGTGATTGCCGCCAGCGTATGGCGGGTCGATGGCCCGCTCCCCGACGATCGCCAGCTCGACGCGCGGGTGGCGCGCGTCATCAGTCGCCGAGCGCCGCGAGCACGCCGAGCGCTCGTCAAGTCGGGTGGTGGAACGGCTTCGCCACGGCGAGCGCCCGCGCCGCGCCGCGTGCGCATCACCGACTCCAAATCGCTCTACAACCCGCAAGTCGGATTGGCGCCGCTGGAGCAGAATGTCCTCGCCATGGCAGCCGCCCGCGGCGCGCTGCCGGACGATGCTCACGCCTTCTGGCAAGGTGTCGCCCCGCAGGCCGTGCCGGATCGCGACGCCGAGGCCTGGAGCCTGGGATTTAATCCCCGGCTGCCGTTGGAAGCCGATGCCGAGCTCGTCGCCCGGCTCGGTCGTCGCGTGGCCGCGGGGCTCGCAGCGGCGCGGCTGCAGTTTCTCGGCGTTCGCGCCACGGTGTTATTTGCCGAGCAGTTCAATCGGTGCGTCGCCGCGGCAGGCTCGAAGGGGGCCGCGCTATCGCAGGCCACGGTCGCACTCGTGGCCGAATGCCTGGCCGACTGTGCCGACGCCGCCGATGTCCGCGTGCTGGGAGACAAGCACGGCGGCCGGCACTATTACGGTCCGATCTTGCAGAGCCAGTTCCCGGAATGGCTCGTCGAGATTCACGACGAAGGGGCCGCCCGCAGCTTGTATCGCTTCGGACCGGCCGAGCGGCGCGTCGAAGTAATGTTCCGCGTCCGCGGCGAACGGGCGCTGCCGACGGCGCTGGCCTCGATGTTCGCCAAGTACCTGCGCGAACTTTCGATGCGCGCGTTCAACGAGTTCTGGTGCGCGCGGGTGCCGCAGTTGCGACCCACGGCCGGCTATCCCGGCGACGCCCGGCGCTTCAAGCACGCCATTGCCGGAGTGCAAGCCGAGTTGGGGATCGACGACGGCGTGCTGTGGCGATCGCGATAACCACGCGGGAGGACCGCCATGCTGCTGTACATCGTTCGCCACGCCTGGGCTTTCGAGCGCGATGCTGAGCAGTTTCCCGATGATCGGCTGCGGCCCCTGACGCCCGAAGGCACCAAGCGGTTTCGTCGCGTCGTCCGCCGGCTCGTGCGGCGGGGCGTGCGCCCCAGCGTGATTGCCACCAGTCCGCTGGTGCGCTGCCGACAAACCGCCGATCTCCTGGCGGCCCAGCTTGACGACGAGGTTCCGCTCGAAGAAATCGACGCGCTGGCCCCTGGCTCCGATCTCGAAGCCGCGCTCGACTGGACCAAAGGGCAACTGCAACGCCGCGACGATGCCCGTGAGATGCAAGTCGCCTGGGTGGGCCATTCGCCCGACGTCGAGGAGCTCGCGGCTCGCCTGATCGGCGACCGTGGCGCGGCGATCCGTTTTGCCAAGGGCGCGGTCGCGGCCATCCGCTTTGCCGATGAGCCGGCCGTTGCTGCAGGCAGACTCGATTGGCTAGTCACCGCCCGCATTTTGGGGCAGTAACTCGTTTGTCGGGTGAAGCGGGGGGCGTGATTTCGCCGGGTTTGTTTGCCAAAAACCTTTCGAGAACTAGGGTATCGCTTGAATCAAGAATAATTATTGATATAACTCGCTAGTAACCTGCCGCAACACGCACACCGATTTGGGGGCCTTCGAGTCATGAAAGCTGCAATTGCCGAGCTGATTGGCACATTTACGTTGACCTTCATCGGGGCCGGAGCCGGCGCGCTGGCCGGATCATCGACCGGTGCCGGCGGCATCGTCGCCGTCGCGCTGGCGCACGGCATCGCCTTGATGGTGATTATCTACACCTGGGGAAAGTTCTCGGGAGCTCACGTCAATCCGGCGGTCACGCTCGGGCTGCTCGTCGGCGGACGCATCTCGCTTAGCAAGTCGATTGGCTATTGGATCGCGCAATTTGCCGGCGCAGGTCTCGCCGGCCTGTTAGTTCTGGTAATGGTTGATGACTTGGGCACGCACAACATCGGCGAGACGATCGGCGTGCTCACGTTTGTATCGACGCCCAAGACGCTGCTGCTCGAAGCGGTGCTGACCTTCTTCCTGGTTTGCGCGGTGTACGCGTCGGGGGTCGCCGGCCGCAACGGCAATGCCGCGGGCCTGGCGATTGGCTTGGTGCTCACGATGGACATCCTGATGGGGGGCTATCTGACTGGCGCGAGCATGAACCCCGCGCGCAGTTTTGGCCCCGCTTTGGCGGCCGGACATTTGGACGGCTACTACTGGATGTACGTCGTAGGTCCCTGTGCCGGGGGGATCGGGGCCGGTCTCATCTATAACCTCTTTTTCATGGATGACGAGTAAGTTGAAGGAACATGGGCCACGGATCGAGGATGGCGCGCTGATTTGAGCTGACAATCGGAGTTTGGTGTTCGCACCAGGTCGCAATCGCGGCTCACCGCACGTGATCCCCGAACGTGAACGCAAGCGTACAAGTGCTACGGAGTAATCGATGTTTGGCATAAGCTCGTTGGGTCGTCCGGTCGCTGCGAGGAGCCTCGCCCCGGTTTGGTCGTTGTTGAGCGGTCTAGTTCTCGTGTGCGGTTGCGCGCCGTCGCAAGCCCCCCCTTCGTCGTCAGCCGACGACGCGACCGAAACTTCGACTTCGTCCACGGCCGATGTCACCGATGCCGCGCCGACGGAGCCATCGACCAGTGAGCCGACCGCCGATGAGCCGACCACCGACGAACCGGCGACCACCGATGAGCCGACCGCCGACGAACCGGCGACCACCGATGAGCCGACCGCCGACGCCGCCGCGACGGTCGACGACTCGCCGCCACCGGCCGATTCGAACCAGGTTTTGCTCGGCTCGGGCGACTTGCTGACCGGCATCCCCGGCGAAGGGCCGTTGACCGTCGAGCAAATCAAGGCCTGGCTCGATGACCCCAAAAACCACGAAACGCTCGAACCGATATTGCCGCTGGGTCTGGCGGCCGGGCAGGCGGCCATCAAGGGTCTCGATGAGAACCCCCTCACCCGCGCCAAGATCGAGCTCGGCCGGCAATTGTACTTCGATGGCCGGCTCTCGTCCGACGGCACGATTAGCTGCGCCAGTTGCCATGACCCGGCCGAAGGCTGGGCCAGGCACACGCAGTTCGGCATCGGCGTCGACGACCAGCAAGGGGGCCGCAATTCGCCGGTCAGCTACAACCGCATCTTGAGCGACCTGCAATTCTGGGATGGGCGCGCGGCCAGCCTCGAGGAACAGGCCAAGGGCCCCATTCAGAATCCGATCGAAATGGCCAACACGCACGAAAAGTGCATTGAGACCGTGCAAGGCATCGAAGGCTACCGCTTGCAGTTCGAGAAGATCTTTGGTGGGCCGGTGACCATCGACGGCATCGCGCAGGCGATTGCCAGCTTCGAACGCTGCGCCGTCAGCGGGCCGGCGCCGTTTGACTACTACGAGCAGCTTCGCGCCTACGAAGGACAGGACGTCGAAGCGCTCAAGGAGGACGATCCCGAACTGTACGCCCTGTACGAGAAGGCCAAGGCCGACGCCGACGCCCATCCGATGTCCGAAAGCGCGCGTCGCGGCCGTGACTTGTTCTTCGGCGACAAGGCCTCGTGCACGGCCTGCCACGTCGGACCGAATTTGACCGATGAGAAATACCACAATCTCGGCGTCGGCATGGACGCCGAAACGCCCGACCTGGGGCGCTACGTGATCTCGA
Source organism: Pirellulales bacterium (assembly GCA_050184475.1). Taxonomy (GTDB): domain Bacteria; phylum Planctomycetota; class Planctomycetia; order Pirellulales; family JAEUIK01; genus JAIESQ01. The sequence goes on from JBFXAH010000001.1 coordinate 341,021, forward strand.
ACGACGAGAAAGAGCGTGGCGCTTTCAAGACCCCCACGATTCGCAACGTGGCGACTTCGGCTCCTTACATGCACGACGGCAGCCAAAAGACTCTGGAAGAGGTCATGGCCTGGTACGACAAGGGAGGCCATCCCAACAAGTGGCTCGATCCCAAGATCAAGAAGCTCGATCTCACCGATCAGGAAGAGCAGGACATCGTGGAGTTCATGAAGGCCTGCACCGGCGATTTTCCCAAGATCGAGTCCGGCCGACTGCCGCAATAGCAGCGGTCGAAAGCCGGGCTATGGGTGCCACTGCTGGCTTGCCCGGCCGTGCCGTGTTCGATAGCGCCACTGCTGGCTTGCCCAGCAGTGCCGTGTTCGATAGCGCTGCTGACGCGTGCTGTGTCCTCGTGCGTCACAGCGCCGGGCGTTCGGGATAGTCGCTCTGGGCACGGAAGTGCTCTTCGAGCGATTGCATCACGGCCAGCACGATGTCTTCGCGCCAATGGCGCGAAACCACCTGTACGCCAATGGGCAGTCCGGCGCTGTCGCGTTCCAACTCGTGGGCGACGCGGGCGACGATTTCGCGCCCCGCCGTCCGCGCGGTCTCTTCGCCGGCCCGCACGCGCGTGGCGGCCACCGTGCCGGCCGGCATCCCCAGCAAGTTGTACAGGCTCGTGTAGCTCGAGATCAGCCCCAGGTAGGGGCTCGAGCCGTGGCGCGGGGCCGGCACCGGGTGCACCGGGCAGACGATGGCGTCGAATCGCTCCGCGTTCATGGCCGCGAGGAATCGCGCAGTCAGGGCCGCCCGCTCGGCGAGATCGCGCCGGTACTCGTCGGCCGACAATCTGCGAATGCTCGTGGCGCCCGCGGCCAGGCGCGGCTGTCCCGCGCGGGTCAGAATCCAACTCAAGACGGGGCGCAAGCTGTCGGGCATCGCGGCCGCCTGCAAGAAGCGCTTAATTCGCGGGTCGGCCTGTTCGTCGCCGAGCATGCGACGAAACGCCGCTCCGCCGTCGGGAAAGATCAGCCGCTGAAACAAGGCGACCGCCGCGGCGACGTTCGGCGGCGTAAATGGTTCGACCTGTGCGCCTCGTTCGCCGAGCGCGTCGACCGCCGACAGCACTGCCCGGCGCACCGCCGGCGCGACCGAGAACACCTCGTCGTCGACGTAGTACCCCACGCGCAGTTGCGAGACGTCGACACTCTGGTGATCGCACCAGGGCATCGGCGGCACCGTTGCGTCGAATTCACTTTGTCCGGGCGCGGCCAACACCTGCATCGCTAGCGCCAAGTCGCCAACGTGCCGCGCCATCGGCCCCAGTTGCAGAATCGAGTGCGGGCCGCTGAGCATTGCCGGCAACTGCACGTCGCCGGCCCGCGTGGTCGTCATCGGCAAGTCGATCTGCGAGAGCCGGCCCGAGGTTGGCTTCAGTCCGTGCAGTCCGCAGCAATGCGCCGGATGGCGGATGCTGCCGCCGGCATCGGTCCCCAGGCCGAGCGCCGAGCCGCGCGCTGCCAGGATCGCCGCCTCGCCGCCGCTCGACCCCCCCGGCGAACGTTCGAGATTCCAGGGATTGTTCGTGCGCCCGAAGAGCGGCCCGTCGGTCTCGTAGTACATCGCCAATTGCGGCACGTTCGTCTTGCCGACGACCACGGCCCCCGCCCGGCGCAGTCGCGCCACCAACGGGCCGTCGTGCGCCGCGAGCTTCGCCGCCAAGCGCCGAATTCCCAACGTCGCCGGGGTGCCCGCCACGTCGAGACATTCCTTGATCGTGATCGGCACACCGGCCAGGGGGCCCAGGTCCGCGCCCTGGCGGCGGGCCGCGTCGATGGCGTCCGCCTCGCGGCGCGCCTCGTCGAAGCGGCGAAAAACGACGGCGTTCAACTGCCCGTCGACCGCTTCGATCCGCGCGATGTGCGCGTCGATGGCTTCGCGCGCGGAGAATTCGCCGCTGGCGATGCCGGCCGCGAGTTGGCCGGCTGCGAGATCACAAAGCGATGTCGTTGTCGATGGCATGACGCTGGCGACGGTCATCATACGCTCACCTGATGCAGATTTGCAGGTCATGTCGATGGAATCGCCAGCGTAGTCCTCCGCGTGGTCGACTGCCTGATCATCGGGAAATCACCGCTATCTGGTATCAGCGCGTTGGCGCGGGCCGATGTTACGCCGGGGCGGGGCGAAAGTCGGCAGTCCGTACCGTACCCCTGCAACCGGACCCTTGCTAGCACCGCTAGCATACGTCGCTTTCGGTTGACATTTCCTGGGGGTCTGATTTACAGTCCGCCACTTGGAGCTAGTGACCGGTTGGCTTGCCGCACCGCGAACCGCGCACGGCTCCTGCGAGTTCGACGATTCGCCGCCACCGGGGCCGCTGGCCGATGCCCGCTCGAACTACCAAGCTCCGATTCGTGCGAGCCTCTCCAAGGGCCCGCGCGATCGGCCGAGCCCTGCTCATTGGGCTAGTCGGCGTGTCGCTGACGAGTTGTCAGCAGCAGCCGGTCCCGTTGTTCCAGCCACCGCAGCTCACGATCGACCCCGCCAACGTCTCGCCCGCCCCACTCGAATCCGACGCGCAGGTTCAACTGAAGCAGGTTGCGGTCCGCCGCGCGGCGCCTGCCAACGAGAACTTGCCCGCCGCTTGGCGCCCCGACGAACCGCCCCGAGCCTGGAAACAAATTGTCATACATCATTCGGCCAGCGCCGCTGGTAGCGTGGCTTCGATCGACGCCGAACATCGGCGGCGCGTCGATGCCGACGGCCAGCCGTGGCTGGGTATCGGTTATCACTTCGTGATCGGCAACGGAAATGGCATGAGCGACGCAGAAATCGAGCCAACGTTTCGCTGGCTCGAGCAACTCCCCGGCGCGCATGCCGGCGTGGCCGACGCAAACGCCACGGGCATTGGTATCTGCCTGATCGGCAATTTTGACGACGCGCCTCCCACTCCGCGTCAATTGGACGCCGCCGTGCGGCTCACCCGCGCGCTCGCCGCCGAGTACGATATCGCGCCGACCGACATCCGACGGCACGGCGATCTCAAGGCCACGGCCTGTCCCGGGCGGGAGTTTCCCTGGGACGATTTCCACGCCGCTTTGGCCGACAGCGCCGCCCCTCTCGAATAAGGCCCTAACAACATGAATCGCGTCCAGCAGGAACTTGCCCCCTGGGTTAACGAGGCCGGCGACGAAGACTCGCCAGTCAGTTTGGCCGTTTGTCGTCCGCTCGCCGACGGGCACGACTCGGCGTTATTTGTTCCGCTGCACTACGAGCCGAACTATGCCTATCCTCTGCTCGTCTGGCTGCACGGCCCTCGCGATAGTCAACAGCAGCTCATGCGGATCATGCCGCTGGTGAGCATGCGCAACTTTGTCGGCGTGGCCCCCCGCGGACCGCTCGAACATCGCGCCACGTCGGCGCTAGCGACGACCTGGTCGTGGTCCGACGACGAAGCTTCGCTCTCCACGGCCGAGCAACGCGTGACGGGGGCAATCGAGTTGACGCGCCGGCGTCTGAACATCGCGCCGCGCCGGGTCTTCCTGGCCGGTTACTCCACCGGCGGCACGCTCGCCCTGCGCTTGGCCATGGCGCATCCGCAGCGATTTGCCGGCGTGATCTCGCTGGGGGGCCGCTTCCCCACGGGGGGCAGTCCCTTACGCCGGTTGGGCGAAGCCCGCGGCGTGCCAATCCTGCTGGCATGCGGTCAGACGAGCCGCGAATATCCCCAGGCCGACGTCTGCTCCGACCTGCGGTTGTTGCACAGCGGGGGCATGAACGTCGCCCTGCGCATCTATCCCTGCGGCGACGAAATCTCTCCGCTGATGCTGCCGGACATGAACCGCTGGATCATGGACCTGGTTATCGGTTGCCCTCAGGCCGTGCAGGCTTGACCTCGTTTAGGCGGTTGCCCGGGCGACTTTTGCGCCCGCCTGCTAGCACGGCCGCGCTATCTCTCTGCCCAGCGGGTCTTGGCGAACCGCATTGACAGCTCCGCTGCGGTTTGGGTAGATACTCGCCCCTTTTGTCGCCACAACTCCTGCACTGCTAGCTGCCGTCATGCGCACCGTGGCACGTCGCCTCGGCGCTCGCCGGTTGCCAGCAGTGGAAAACCTCAGGTGCGCCATGCCAGCGGGTGACTCTTTCGAAACGCGCCTGCGTATCGCAGACACCGGCGACGAGCCCGAAAGCCTGCGCGGCGGCCAATCCAATTCGTTGTCGGTGCGGCGGCCGCGACTCGCGCCTATCAAAATGCAACGCTTGGTCAACGAGTTGTTGGCCGCGAATGTCGCGCGGTTTGCCCGGCAGCGCATCCATGTCGAGGTCGATGTGCCCGCCGACGAGACGATCCTGGCGGATGCCGATTTGCTGTCTCGCGCGGTTTCGCAACTGGTCTTGAACGCGGCGGAAGCCATGCCCACCGGTGGCACCGTGGTGGTCACCACCTATCAGGGACACGGTCATTACGAGATCGAAGTCGCCGACAGCGGATCCGGATTGGGCGACGACGCCCGACGGCGTGCCTTCGAGCCGCGCTACACGACCAAGCCGGGCAGCGCCGGCATGGGGCTGGCGCTCGTCCAGCGAATCGCCACGGCGCACGGCGGAAATGTTGCCGCCATGAACTGCCCCGAAGGGGGAGCCGCGTTCACTTTGCGATTGCCCAATCGACCGCAGCAAGCGGCTGCTTGAGCGATCCCGTCGCTCGCCGCGAGTAAGCATCGACAAACTAAACAGCCGCCAAGAGGGCGGAGCGCCGTATGGATCTACTGAATCGCGCCATGCAGCAGGGCGCCGAACTGTTGCGCACCATGACGCCCCGGGCGCGGCTGGCGACCGCGGCGCTGGCCGGCGTCCTCTTGATCTGCGCCGTCGGACTGTTGCTGTCGCCATCGGCCGGGTCGGAAGTGTTGCTGCTAGGTGGACACGCGTTTTCGACCAGCGAACTACCAGCCGTGCAGGCGGCCTTCGCCAAGGCAGGACTGAGCGACTTCGAAGTCGTGGGCGGACAGATTCGCATTCCGCGCAACCATCAGGCGCGGTACCTGGCGGCATTGGCCGACGGCGACGTGCTCCCCAGCTCGCTCGCCGACCGCCTGGTCGAAATCGTCCAGGCGCAAAGCCCCTTCGCCAGCCGTGCCCAACAAGAGCAGATGCAGCGCGCCGTCGTGCAGTCGATGATCGCCAAGAGCATCGCCCGGATGTCGGGCGTCGAAAGCGCCGAGCTGTTTCTCGACACGCAGCCGCGCCGAGGCTTCCGGCAAGAGCCGCTTTCGACTGCCAGCGTACACGTCAAAACGATCGGCTCGGTGCCTCTGAGCGCCGACAAGGTGCGGGCAATTCGTGGTCTGGTCGCCGGCGCCGTAGCCGGCATGGCACCCGATAACGTGACTGTGATCGACAGCACCGGTCAACACTGGTCGGGTGAAAGCGCCGTCGGCTCGGGCGGACTCGACGATCCCTATCTGGCCCGCAAACTCACCTACGAAAAAGGCTACGCGGCCAAGATCCTGGCTTCGCTGGCCTATGTACCGGGTGTCAGCGTGAGCGTGAATGTCGAGCTATCGACCGAGCGGCGACGCACCGGCAGCCGGCAGACGATCGAACCCAACCGCGCGGCCCCCAGTTCCGCCCCCCGCGCGACGCTCGTCGACGGCGATCCGACGAGCGACTCCCTGCAAGCAACCCACAACCAGCGGCCCAACCAGCCGGCTGCCCTCGACGCGCCCGGCGATCGGCTCCCGCGGGCCATGCCGATCGCGGCGATCGAGCCAATGCCGACGAACGAAGCCGTCGGCCAGCGCACGGCCACGATCGACAACGAGCAGTTCGAGATCGTGGGGCTCACGCCCGAACGCGTCACGGTCTCGGTCGTGGTGCCGACGACTTACTTCGAAGACATCTGGCGCCGGCACAATGCCGTCGCGGGTCAAGCGCCGCTGCGGTCCCCCTCCCCTCTCGAATTAGCCCCAATCGAAGTTCAGGAGCGGGTTCGCATTCAAGAGACCGTGCTGGCGCAGATACCGCATGCGGCCGGCCTGTCGGCTGCCGACCTGGTGTCGGTCACGGCCTTCACGCCCATTCCCACGGCGCCGGTCGGCGTCCCGCCCTGGTCGGTGCGTGTTCGCAACTGGCTGCAATTGAATTGGGTAGCCGTAGGGCTGATCGTGCTGCCCCTGGCTGCCCTTTGCTATCTCGGGATGAAATGGCGCGCACCGCGGCGCTCGTTGCCGCAGTCGCGACACGCCGTCAGCGGTGGCACGTCGTTCGACGCCACCTTGGACGACAGCTTCACTCCCGGCGAAGAACTGGTAACCGCCGACGGCTATCGCTACGCGCTCGACGACGACGAGATCGAATCGCCAGGCGTCGATCCAAACCATCGTGCCGCCGGGAACTCGCGGCAGCCGGGTCGCGCCGCGCCGCCGAACCACCAGCACGCGGCATCCTCAGGAGTTCGCCCGTTCGATTTGCTCTGTGAAGCGTCGGGGCGCGATATCGCCGACCTGCTCGCGGGCGAGCAACCGCAAACGATCGCCGTGGTGATCGGGCACTTGCCTCCCGAGCGGGCCGCCGAAGTGGTCGACTTTCTGCCGCCGGCCCTGCAGGCCGACGTGATGCGGCGCGTCGTGCAACTCGAAGCAACGCCCTTCGAGTTACTGCACGAAATCGAATCGGCGCTGGTCGCGCGGCTGGCCGAAGTTGGGCTGAACTCGGCACGGCGCGGCGATGGCAAAGCTGCGGCCCAGCGGATTCTGGCTGCCGGCGGGCCCGACTTCGCGGCTCGGCTCGCCCGCCGACTGGCGCCGCACGATCGTGAATTGGCGACCCAACTCGAAGCGACTGCCGCCGCCTATCGCAACGCCACGATGCCGATTGGCGGTTCCGCAGTCAATAGCCCCGCGCCGCACGAATCGACGTGGGGATTCGAAGAACTCGATCGCTTGTCCGACGCCGATCTGCGCTACGTCGCGGCGGCCGCCAATCGCGACCTGCTCGAGATCGCGCTAGCTGGCGCCACGCCCGAACTGGCCGAACGAGTCTTGCGGGCGCTGGCGCCGGACCAATCGCGGGCGCTGCGCAACCGGCTCGACCAGCTTGCCCCCACGCGAATGAGCGACATCGAACAAGCGCAGCGCGAGATTGCCCGGTTGGCCTTCGAACTGCTGGCGTCGACGCGCGATTCGGCCACGACCGGCACGCGGCTGGTCGCCTGACCAGCGCCGGCGATTGAGTTTCTGAGGGGACCATGCCGCTCATCAAGACCAGCGACAAAGCCCGCGCCGTTCAGACCGTGGCTTTCAATCTCGACGACATGGCCGCCAGCGGTCGTGCCCAGGTCGCGCAGGCCGAAGCCGAGGCGGCCGCGATCGTCGCCGCCGCGCATCGCGAAGCCGATTCGATTCGCCGTCAGGCCGAGGCCGATGCCTTGGCGGCGGCCGACGCCGAGATCGAATGCCGTGCTCAACGGCACGCCGAGCGCCAATTGACGACGCTGCTGCCGGCTTTGGGCCAAACGATCGACGCGCTCGATCAATTGCGCGACGACTGGTTGCGACGTTGGCAGCGGCGGTCGCTCGACGTGGCGTCCGCCATGGCCAGGCGGATCGTGCGCCGCGAGCTGGCGGCCGAGCCGGCGATTGCCCTGGAGCTAGTGCGCGAAGCTCTCGAGCTCGCGGCCGACATCCCGCAACTGCGGCTCTTCATGCACCCCGACGACCTGCGCACGCTGGGGCCCTCGGTCACGGCTCTGTGCGAAGAGCTGTCGCGGCTGTCGGAAGTGGAGATCGTCGCCGACGAGAAGATCTCGCGCGGCGGCTGCCGGCTCGAAACGCGCTTCGGCCAGATCGATCAGCAGATCGAAAGTCAGCTCGATCGCTTGTTGGAAGAATTGCAGTAGGAAGAACCAACAGCGACGTCTCATGCTCGAACTCGAAGACCAAATCCCGCGCATTCTCACCACGGCCCTGACCGGGTGCGTCGAACAGACGCTCGGGCAAACGGCGGCCGTGGCAGGCCTGCCCGCCCCCATTGGCGCCTTGGTCGAGATCGAGCGCTCCGGCGACCAGGCGGTGCTCGCCCAGGTGATCGGCTTTCGCGATGCCCAAACCATCGTCTATCCGCTGAGCAACCTGACCGGCGTGCGGCGTGGTCAACGCGTGCGCTTGGCCCGCAGCGTGGCCTGGCTGGCGGTGGGCCGCGAGCTACTGGGGCGAGTGATCGATGCCGGTGGGCAGGTAATCGACGGCCGCGCGGCGCCGGCCCTTGGTCAACGTGCGCTCCTCGACCGAGCACCTCCGCAGTCGACCTCGCGCCCGCGGATCGACACCCCGTTCTCGACGGGCATCCGGGCCATCGACGCCCTGCTCACTTGCGGTTATGGCCAGCGGATGGGGATTTTCTCGGGCTCGGGCGTCGGCAAGAGCGTGCTGCTGGGGATGCTCGCTCGGCACACGGCGGCACCAGTGGTGGTCGTCGCGCTCGTCGGCGAGCGAGGGCGCGAGGTCAACGACTTTCTCGAGCGCGATCTGGGGCCGGCGGGACTGGCCAAATCGGTCGTGGTCGTGGCCACCAGCGACGAGCCGGCGGTGAACCGGGTCCGCGCGGCATTCACCGCCACGGCGGTTGCCGAGTATTTCCGCGACCAGGGCCAGGACGTGCTGCTGTTGATGGACTCGCTGACTCGCTTTGCCCAAGCCCAGCGCGAAATCGGCCTGGCCGCGGGCGAGCCACCCGCGTCGCGTGGTTATCCGCCGTCGGTCTTTGCCCTGCTCCCCAAGCTCGTCGAGCGCGCCGGCCGCAACGCCGCCGGCAGCATCACGGCGTTCTATTCCGTGCTGGTTGAGGGAGACGACCCCAACGAACCGATCGGCGACGCGGTGCGCGGGCTGCTCGACGGCCATACCTGGTTGTCGCGCAAGCTGGCCGCGCGCGGCCACTACCCGGCGATCGACGTGCTGGCGAGCTTGAGCCGACTGATGCCCGACATTGCCGACGGCGATCATCAACTCGCGGCCAGCGCCATTCGCGAACTGGTGAGCCTCTACCGCGACCACGAAGACTTGATCACGCTGGGGGCTCATCGCCCAGGCGTGAACCAGCAGCTCGATCGGGCGATTGCCGCCGACGAGGCGATCAATCGATTCCTGCGGCAAGCGGTCGACGAGCCTGGCACCCTGGCCGACGCCCGCCAGCAACTGTTGGCACTGTCCAGCGCGGTCGCTGCCCGACGTGGGAGCAAACCCCGCCAGGCCGCGTGAATCACTCCGGAAACCGCCCCTAGCCAATTCATCGACGAACGAGCCAACCCATGTCGACATTCCGCTTTCGTTTACAGGGCTTGCTGCGGCTGCGCCAGTCGCAGCGCGACGCCGCACGGCTGGAGTTGGCCGAGCTACTCCGCGACGACGCGCTGCTGGCCGCCGACCTGGCGCGGCTCGACGCCGTGGCTGCCGCGGCCCGCGACGAGTGTCGGGCAGCCGTGTCTGGCACGATCGATCTGACGGCGCGACGCGACCTGCACGAATACGAAGCCGGCATACGGACCTGGCGACAAGCTGCGATGGCCCGGCGTCTGGCACTCGAATCGCAGCTCGACCGTTGCCGCGCGGCGTTGGCGGTCGCCCAGCGCGATCTGCGGCTGGTCGAGCAGCTTGCCGATCGCGAACTGGCAGAGCACCGCGCCCAAAGCGCTCGTCGAGCCGAGCGAGAGGCCGACGAGTTGTTCGCGGCCCGGCGATCGCCGGCATCCGGATCGCGGTTCGGCTCCACCGATTGAGCTTCGTGTCGGAAAGCCGACCGCTGCGCGCGGCCGGCCCGGATTGTCGGCCAGCTCGCGCTGCTGGCGCAACCACTTAGTCAGCAATCATCTAGGTCGCCGGCAACCCAGATCATTCTTGTCCCTAAGCGATTAGTTGATTACGATTGGGCGACAGCAGGGTGAATTGACCGTGCTGCGAGCCGGCTGCCGGCTCCCGAAACATGAAAATACACCCTCTGCCATGCACGTGTTGTCGATGTTCCTTTTTGGCGAGCCGATAAGAGGTCCGCTGGGTGCGCTCATACTAGCCCCGGCCGCGTGTACAGCCGACTCGCCGGGCTTGACCCGGATCGAGGCCGGATCACACAACCCGGACGCTTTTGCACCCCCGTTTTAACTGCGGGCTCTCAAAAACTCATCGCCACGGCATTGCGGCGGAGGTTGTTTTCTCATCCGCAAGGTTGAGAACCAAACCATGGGTGTGGCCACGCCTGCGGGCAGGGCGACACCCTTTTTGGTGCGCGGTATCCTGAATACTCCGCATCATACTCCGTGTGTCCCACAGCTTTCGGCATCTTGCATGACGGCTGCCACCGCAAACGCTCCGCTGCCTGCATCGTTGGCCGCCAAGCGCGACCGACTGCTGGAGACGCTGCGCGGCTATCAGCGTTGCCTGGTCGCACTCTCGGCGGGGGTCGATAGCGCCGTCGTGGCCCAAGCCGCTTGCCAGGCGCTGGGCGATCGCGCGCTGGCCGTGACGGCCACCAGTGCCAGCCTGGCCGAGGGCGAGCTCGATGCGGCCATCGCGCTGGCGCAACAAATCGGCATCCGCCACCAGGTGGTCCACACCGACGAATTCGCCGATCCCGATTACGTCCGCAACGACACCGATCGTTGCTACCACTGCAAGACCGAGCTCTACACCGAGCTGGCTCCGCTAGCGGCTGGCGAAAACGCGATCGTCGTCAATGGAGCGAACCTCGACGACCAGGGGGATTATCGCCCCGGCATGCTAGCGGCCAGCGAACAACGGGTCCGCAGCCCGCTCGTCGAGTGCGAGCTGACCAAGGCCGAAGTCCGCCAGTTGGCCGCGCATTGGGGGCTGCCGGTGTGGGACAAGCCGGCGACCCCCTGCCTGTCGAGCCGCGTCGCCTATGGCCAACAGGTCACGCCCGAGCGCGTGGCGATGATCGACAAGGCCGAACAGCATTTGCGCGGGCTAGGGCTCCGCACGTTGCGGGTGCGCTACCATGCCGGAGACCTGGCCCGACTCGAAGTGCCGCTCGAAGAACTGCCGCGGCTTTGCGAACCGGCGATCCGCGAGGCGCTGGTGCGCCGCTTGCGAGAGCTCGGCTTTCGCTTCATCACCCTCGACCTGGAGGGCTTTCGCTCCGGCAGCCTGAACACGCTCGTGCCGGTCGAAAAGCTGCTCCGCAGCACCCCAACAGCTTAGCGCCGCGCGTGCCGGCGGCGCACCCGCTGCTTGCCGGTCTGCCGCTGTTCGCGGGTCTTCAGATAGCCGAACCGCATGGCAAACCACTCGGCAAACCGCTCGCGGTCGCCATAGCGCGTATTGCGGTCGTCGATCAAGTGGCCCAGCTCGTGGATCAGGATGTTGTTGAGGTAAAAATCCTTGATCGCCCGCTCGGTCCAGACCAGGTGCCAGGCGGCGCCGTTCTGCACCCAGCGGCCGCCGTACATGCGGGCCTCGGTGATCTGGGCCGGCTTCGGCGGGCGGTCGTAGTACTCGATCAGGCTTTCCTCGATCGGGTACAGGTACAGGCTCGAGCCCCATTGCATGCCATAACAGGGGAAGCTCTGCTTCTTGCGGGTCATGCGGCTGAACTGAATCACCTCCAGCGGCGCCACGAACTCGGCGGGCAACTCGGCCAGGCGACCTTCGACCTCGTCGACGGTGAGGACGTGCCGAAAACCGGGCCCCGGCTCCTGGACGACAATACGATACCGCTCGGCATCGGTCGGCTCGTGCCAATCTTCGGGCGGGGTAAACGGGAGCCGCGCGTTGCGATGACGACCGCGCACGCGCTTGCTCAACGGCACGCCACGCGGCTTGCCACCCTTGGCGACCGCCATTCGGTTTACTTCACGCGGTTGGACGTAACGTCCTCGAAATGCTGGCCTGGCTTCACGGCGCATAGATGTTGACCAATCTTCCAAATCGACGCAGACTAACTCTCGAACGAGCACGCTGTGCTCGGCAATCCGCACGCTACGAGGCGATCGATTTCGACCGAGATGAGATCGGTGGCCGAAACCGGTTCTTGGCCGTGCGGGGCCGTCCATTGCATACTAAGACCCGGCCCGACCAGAAAGCAAGTGAACAGCGTAAGTCGTTAAATTACAGTGCGTTACGCAAGTAATATCCGCTCCGACCGGCTTATCCCGCGAACTCCACGGGACGTCACAACCGGAACTCCGCCGGCCGGCCGGCGCGCTCCAAAACCTTCGCTTTCGCAAGCCGATCAACTGCTGCTACAGCGACTCGCAAATCGAATTGGCACGCGAATCGCTCTCGCGCCGCGCGCGCGCTGACCATCGAGGCTTCGAATGAACTGCAAACTGCTCGTCGTGCTCGTCGTCTCGTGGTTGTTCGCAGCGCTGATTTGCCCCGCGCCGCGGGCGCACGCGCGCCCCAACGTGATCTTCATTTGTGCCGACGATCTGAACGTCGACCTGGGGTGCTATGGCCATCCGCTCGTCAAGTCGCCCGCCATCGATCGCCTGGCAGCCCGAGGCGTCCGCTTCGAGCGCGCCTATTGCCAATACCCGGTGTGCAACCCGTCGCGCGTGTCGTTCTTGAGCGGTAAGCGCCCCGCGACCACGGGGGTCATCGACAACGTGACGGCACCCCGAGCGCATCAGTCGGACGTGGTCTTTCTGCCAGGGCACTTTCGCCGCCACGGCTATCGAACCATCAAGGTGGGCAAGATCTTCCACACCGGCGAGAAGTTCGAAGATGCCGCGTCGTGGGATGTCGACATCCGCGAAGATCGCACCGCCAAGAATCCACCCAAAGAACAGATCATCGCCCGGCGGGGCCGCGCGGGTATCGTGCTCGAGGCCGACGACGCCGATACCTGGGACGGCTTCGTAGCGCGTCGGGCCATTGAGCTGCTCGATGACGCGGCGGCCGATGACCAGCCGTTCTTTCTCGCGGTCGGCTTCCGTCGGCCACACACGCCGTACATCGCGACGCGACGCTACCACGAGATGTACCCCGGCTCGGCGATCCCAGCGATCGACGAGCCGGCGGAGCATCTGGCCCGCATCCCGCCGATCGCTCTGACGTACGAGTTGGGGGGCGAGCGCTTGAGTCCCAAGGATCGCCCGGAAACCGCCGCTGCTTATTACGCGAGCGTCACGTTTATGGATGCGCAACTCGCCCTGCTGCTCGACGAAATCGACCACCGCAAACTATGGGAAAACACGGTCGTTGTCTTCTTGAGCGACCATGGCTATCACCTCGGCGAACATGGCGGTTTATGGCACAAAATGACCTTGTTCGAGGCGGGTGCCCGCGTGCCGCTGGTGATCGCGGCCCCCGGCCGGCCGCCGTCCGCTTGCCCGCGAGTCGTCGAGCTGATCGACCTGTATCCGACGCTTTGCGACCTGTGTGGTCTCGGTACGCCCGAGGATCTTGAAGGGGCGAGCCTGGCCGCCTGGCTCAACGAGCCGCAGCGGCCGCGCGATCGGGGCGCCCTGACCGTCGTCAGCCACGCCGATTGGGGAGCCGGCCAACCGCTCGATCCCGAGAAGCTGGGGCGTTCTTTGCGCACCGATCGTTGGCGATACACCGAGTGGTTCGACGGCAGCCGCGAACTGTACGACCACGACGCCGACCCGCGCGAATACCAGAATCTGGCCGGCGACGCCGAGTGGGCCGAGAAGCTGGCGGAACTTAGCGCGCGGATCAAGGCGATCGAAGCTCGCGCGGAGAAGGCGAACTAGTTCGCCCCGCGACTTCGAACTTGCTCGCTAGGCGACGGCGAACTAGGTCGCGCCGCGACGGCGATCCGCAGCAGCTTGAGAACCAGGCCTGAGCGCCACGGCTGGCTTGTCGAGCTTGCCCGGCAGGGAATAGCTCGCGCGCTTTGTGGTGCGCACGCGGGCCGCGAAGTTGCCAACTTCGACTCGCTTCGACTATCCTCGCCGGCACTCGGCATTGGTTGATTGTCGCGACGCGACACGGGAACTTGGTTCGGAAGGCAGAAAGATGTCTGGCAACCCCTACGAAGCACCGCCAGCGCTACCGCCGTCTCCGCCGCCGGCGGTGGGCGTGTTGAGCGGCAGCCGCTACGACCTGCGCAGCGTCGCCGTCTATCAAAAGGGGGTGATGCTCTGCATCCTGCTCTATTTGCTGGCGGTCATCGGGCAGTTCGCGTTGCCCATGGAGTTGCGTCCCATGCTCACGCTCGGATTTCTGGCGGTGGGACTGATCGGGGCCGTGTTCGTCGTCCTGCTTTCGATCAAGGTTTACGGAGTTGGCATCGGCATCGTGCTCGGCGTGCTGACCTTCATTCCCTGCCTGGGCTTGTTGGCGCTGCTGCGCGTCAACGCCAAGGCGACCAGCGTCCTGCAACAAAACGGCATCAAGGTTGGCCTGTTGGGCGCGAATCTGTCGCAAATCTAGCCGACGGATTGCACCCGCCGGCCGCTGCACCGATAGCCGCGGCGTCGATTTGCCGCTGAGAGAAGGCAAAGTCGGGGACTGGTCGGACTGTCCCCTCGGCGGTTGTCTCCAGCGGGGTTTCGGTCGCCCGCGTTATCGCCGCCGCTGGCGAAGATGAAAGGACGTGGCAGTTCCTCCGACCAGCAGCGCCCACAAGCGACCAGGCGGGGGTCTAAATGCGAGCGGGGCGCTTCTTCGATGGGCGGGGGCGCGGCGTAGGGATTGCGGTCGCCGTCGTCAGCCATGGCCGTGTCGTCGTGCGAATGAGTTGAACGTCCGACCCTGGCCACCCGGTTGCGCTAGAGTACGCAGCGCCTGGACCGCCGGTTCGGCACGGCCTGCTGGCGAGCGGAGGCCTGTTCTCCGCAGCCGCAAATGCTCGCGAACCCCCAGTGGTTGAAACATGTCTTCCCAAGCATGACACTCCAGTACCGAACACGGGACATGTCGGATGACCGCCAATGGACCCAGCGCGTCCGTTTGTTCAACATCCTCCTGATCGACGTGGTTGATCGGTGGTGTCGTGGGGATGCTAGTTTCCCAGTGAAATCAACCGTCGCCTCATTGCTTTACTTGTTTTCCGCACAGGCCGACCCGTTTTCTATTGCGGAAAAAGATCTACAGAAAGCACTCTTGGAAACCGTAGACTCTCCCGCCGCCGAATATGCTCGAGCCTGGCCTAGTCACGATGCTCGTAGTGGCTCGGAGTTGGTCGCCGCCCTGTCGCAGATCATCGAGAGCGCGATCGATCGTTGGGAACACGGATCACTGACGAATCCCACCGTATCGAGTGTCGGCCAAGAACTGATCGAAGCGATACTTGATTTCGGCTACGTCACCTTTCATCACTACTTAACGACGCGCCGTGACGGCGGTGGCTTTCACGCGCACTGGTAACCGTCCTGCAACCATCTACACTTGACTTTACAATGACGGGGACTTGTCTTGTCGAACTGGCTCAGCGTGCCAGCGCGGTATCATGGCGCGCGGCGGTTGCCGGCTAAGTAAACCGCCCACGGCGCCACGACCGTGGCCCGCGGATGTCGTTTGCCAATCGCTGCCGCTAACCAATCGGGAGTCGAGCCATGATCCAGTGGTACATCGATCGACAGATCGCCGCGTCCGAGGCGCGGCTCGGGGTGCCGCTCGATTACATGCGTTACGTAGCCGCGCATTCGCTGAGCGCCGTCTGGCGGCTGGCCAGGTTCGTCAAAGTGGCCGAGCCGGCGCCCAATCTGCCAGCAGCGGCCGCCAGCGTGGCGGGCATCGTCTCGGCCCAGGCCGACGACTGCGGCAGTTGCGTGCAGATTGGCGTCAACCTGGCCCGGCAGCAGGGAGTTTCGCGCGACATTTTGAACGCCGTGGTCCGCCGCCAGCCGGATGAGCTGCCCGACGACTTGCGCGACGTCTACCATTTTGCCGCGGCGGTCACCTCGGGAGTCGACGACGAGGCGCTTCGCGAGCGATTGCGAGAGCGTTACGGCGACCGCGGGCTGATCGATTTGGCGCTGGCGATCGCAATGCACCGCGTTTATCCGACGTTCAAGCAGGCGCTGGGTTACGCCAAGAGCTGCTCGCTGGTGTCCGTCGAGACGTAGCGCGGCGGTTATCAGCTATCGGTCGGCGTGGGGGCGATTTCTTCGTCGTCGGGCGGAGCCTGTTCGGCGGCCTGGATCGTCGCTTCGTCAGCGTAGCGGAGATGCACGACGCCGAGGAATTCGCCGACCTTCATCTTCCGCTCGGTCATGTCGGTGTCGACCTCTTCGCCGGCCCCCGTGCCCAGGGCGCTACCCAACGAGCCGAAGGACGAGCCGGCCGTGGCGCGGGCTTCCGACGCCGGCTTGTAGAAAGCCACGGTGATCAGCCCGAGTTGATCGGTGAACTCCTGGCGGGCGGCCAGCGACTGCTCGCCATCGACGACCACGAACTTGCGGAGCTTGCCCTGGCTGCCGGTCTTGGTGACGAAACCCTTGATGACGAACTTGCGCGACTGTTTGGGGTCGAGCACCCAGGCGCGGGCGTCGTCGAGGTTCATGCGCTTGGCGATGATCTCAGTGCGGACCCCCTTGGTGTTGATCTCTTTCTCAGGCAGAGTATTCAGGCCGTCGATCAACAGCCGCATCATGACCGGTTCGCGGCCGCGATGTTCGACGACGACTTCGTATTCTTCGCCGGCGCGGACCGGCACGTAGTAGTTGTTGCCGACGAACTTGCCCTGGCGGATCTTGCCGTTGACGCGGAGCCGCACGGGGTAGGGAAAGTTGGGGTCGGCCAGCGGATTAGGGCCCTTCGACCGCTTGTCGAGATCGAAGACCACCAGGTTGGTTTGCGGGCCGGTGTCGTCGTCGTCGAACGAGGGGGGCGGGCGCGTGTCGTCTTCGGCCAGCACGGCGCTGCGGCCGAGCATGGCCCATTCCGATTCGTTGAGATAGGCGACGCCGCCGACCGACGCGGCCATTTCGCCCGTGCCGGTTTCGATCAGGCTGCATTGCAGCGTGACTTGCCGGCCCAGCCGGCTGCGGAGCGTGCCCAGAGCGATGACCGGCAAGCCGTCGAGCGCGTCGGCCAGACGTTCCATGGCCTTGTCGGAACCGAGATCTTCGATCTTGAAGGCGTTGTCGCGCAGCGCCCCTTGCAAGCGCCGCTGGTCGATGACCGAAAAGTTGTTGCGGGCTTCTTGCATGAGCTGGCGCTGCAAGTCCGTGGCGCAGAGCTTGCCCAACAGGCCGAAGTTGGCGCCGAGCGCCTCGCCCAGTTTGGTGTCGGTGGTGAATTCGAGGACGGCGACGCGCTTCAGATCGCGATCCTCGAGCGCCCAGGTCAGTTGCTCGGCCATGTCGGCCACGACTTGCTTGAGCGAAAGCGGCCGCAACTGGAGCACGACGGGAACGCCCGGCTGACCGCTGCGGACGATGCGCACCGGGGTCTGCTCGCGATGAAAGCGTTTTTCGGCAGTGTGCGTGACGTTGCGGTGGACGTACTTGTTCAGTTCGTCGATGTCGATCGCGCCGTCGCCGTTTTCGTCGGCGTGCCCTTTGAGCCCTTGATTGAGCCAGTAGGTGAAGAGCGACTGCTCTTTTTCGTCCCACTCGAGGCTCGATTCGCTATCGCGCGAGCTGGCCAGCGTGACGACGCTGTTGAGCTCGGGGGCGTCGAACGGTTTGCCGAGCTGCTGGGCGGCGACCCCCTTGTCTTCTTCTCCCTTTTCCGACCCGGCATGGCAGGCGTCGAGAATCAAGAGCTTGAACTTGGCGCGGCAGGCGGCCAACTGTTCGCGCAGCCAGAGGATCGGCACGCCGGTTTCAGCGGGGTTCTCGGGATCGCAATCGAGCGTGGCCAGGTAGAGGCGGCCTTGGTCGTCTTGGCAGCCGTGGCCGCTGAAGAAGACCAGCACTTCGTCGTCGGGGCCGACGCGGCCGAGCACGTTTTGCAACTGTTCCATGACGACTTTGCGCGTCGGTTTGACGTAGGGGCTGTCGTCGGTGACGAGCGTGGTTTGCCAGGGAGCATAACCGCCCCGCTCGGTCAGGGTGGTTTGCAGTTGCTGGCAATCGTTGACCGTGTAGCGCAGTTGGGGCCATTTTTGGTACTTGGCCGCGCCGATCAGCAGGGCGTAGCGATGAATGTCGTTCTTGGGGAGCGCGGCGCGGGCGGCGCCGGTCGGCGTGCCGACGGCCGCCAGCATGCCGATCGACAAGGCCAGCAACAGCAACCGGCGAATCCCCCGCGATCGGTTGGCGGCCACGGTTCGGGGGGTGGGCAGCAAAGTCATGCGAAACTCTCCCTGATGCCAGCGGCGCCGGCGCGCAGTCTATCGACGCCAGCGGCGGCTCGGCTGGTCCTTCGTGTGTGGTGTCAGGCTAACAAATGTTCTATACGCCGCGAAGCTGCCCGTTCTGACACGTTACGGCCCTACCAGGACGAAAGTTCCCCAAAAATAGGGGCTCGACCACTTATCCTGGCGGCGGATGCGGCGTTTGGCTTCCTGCAGCGAGCCGGCGTAGTCGACGGTCTGCTGCTGGTGTTCGGCCTGGGCGATGCCCGAGCAGAAGAGGCTGACGAGGCTGGCCGCGGCTTCGTCGTCGACGACCCAATTGCTGGCGACGACGCGCCGCGAGCCCGCCACGAGGAAACCGCGGGAGAGGGCCCAAATGCCTTCGCCTTGCTGCTGGGGGCCGAAGTTCGTCTGGCAAGCGCTGAGGATCGTCAGCTCGCAACTGCGCAGTTTGAGCGCGTAGATTTCGGCCAAGGTCAGGAATCCGTTGTTCGTGCGGTCGGCCGTCGCCGACGCGTCGGGTGCGAGCGCCAGGGCGCCGTAGAAATTGCCGTGCGCCGGATCGGTCAAGCCGTGGCAGGCCAGATGGAGCAGGCGGCGGTCGGCCATCTGCGCGCGAACTTTGCTTTCGGTCGCGTCGGTGCCGACGAGCCGCACGGCGTCCAACTGCTGCTGGGCGAATACGTCGCTGACCCACTGCGACTCGGTCGCCGAAAAAGGCAATCGTGGCAGTTGCATGCCGGCCTGCGAATAGCGTGCCTGCGAAGGATCGCTGGTGCGGTCGCTGGCGACTTGCACGGCGCCGTCGGGCGATTCGTAGCTCGGATCGCCGACGGTCAGCACCGGCTCGCGGCCGGCGGGCAATGGCTGCGCGGGGCGCGCGGCCAGCAAGTACAACACCTTGGCCGACGGACCGTAGCTGATCGCCGGTCCGACGTCGAGCAGATACGTCGGCTGCGCGCCCAGTTGCACGACCAGCGTTTCGAAAGGCAAGAACGACAACGGACCGTCGGGCACGACGAGCAACCGCTGCAACTTGCCGGCGGCGAGCCCGGCGCGTTGGGCCTCGGGCACGAGGACGTTCCACAAGGCCGCGAGCTTCGGCGGCAAGGCGGCATCGAGCTGCTGCTTTTGGAGCAGTTGCAGCACGCCGTTGCGCTCGGCGTTGAACAGTGCTTGCTGCAAGCGGCGGGCCGTGAGCGGGCCGGCTTCGATGCCCAACGCCGCCGCCGCGGCCTCGTCGACGGCCAGCGCCGAGAGCTGCGCGTGCTGGCCATCGATCGCCAACACGTAGCCCCCTTCATGGCCGAGGAGATACAAGAGCAGCAAGCCGTTGTCGCGGACCAGGCGGCGCTGCAGCTCGCCAACCCGCGGCGGCTCGTTGCTGGCGATGTACTTGTCGAGAACGATCTTGTACGTGGCGTTCGAGGCGCGGGCCTGGCGGTAGTGCTTGTACAACTGGTCGCGGGCCGCGGCGAGCTCCTCTTCGAGCGACTTGCGGCGCTCGAGGCGTTCGGCCTGAGCGAGCGATTTGTCGGCCAACAGCGTTTTGAGGTTGTTTTCGAGCTCGGCGATCTGCGCGTTGAGGTTCTCTTCGGCCTCGGCCAGTTGCTGACGCTCGACCAGCGGACGGGCGGCCTCGAGATCTGCGGTCTGCATGCCCATCTCGTCGAGCAGCGAACGCGCCCGCGAACGTTCGATGGCGGCCAGGGCCTCGGGGATATCCCCCAGCTCGGTCTGCCAGGCGACCATCCGCTCGAAGGCGCCGACGAAGCCGCCGAAGAACTGGGCCCGCTCTTGTTCGGCGCCCGAGCTATAACCGCGCAGTTCCTCGGCGAGCCGCATGGCGGTTTTGAGATCGGCCAGGGCGTCGCCCCGCTTGTTGAGCTGCCAGGCGACGACGGCCCGCAAGTTGTAGCTCAGGAAGCGGTGGTGGAGGCTGACGCCGGCCCGGCTCTGCAATTCGATCGCGCGATCGAGCAGCGGCATGGCCTCGGCCGCGCGATCGGTGCGGCGGAGCACGTCTCCCAAATCGTAAAGCGACAGCGCGACTTCGGGGTGCTCGGGGCCCAGCAGCTTCTCGCGCATGGCGAGCGCCTGGCGATGCAAAGTCTCGGCCTCGGGGAGGCGATTTTGTTCCACCCGCATGTCGGCAATGGCCGAGATGCAGTCGGCGATCGCGGTGTGGTTGTCGCCCCAGGCGCTGTGAAACGACGCCAGCGCCTGGCCGAAGAGCGGCTCGGCCTCGGCCGGGCGCTCGGAAGTGGCCAGCAGCAACGCCAAACCGAACCGCGTGTAAGCCACGTCGAGGCTGTCTGGTCCTGGTGTGACCAACTGGTTTTCGAGTGCGGTGCGGAACAGCGGCTCGGCTTCGGCGTGGCGATTCTGCTCGCGCAGAAGTTCGGCCAACAGCGAGGTGCTTTCGCTCACCAGCGGATCGTCGGGGACATAGAGCCGTTGGCGAATCGTCAAAGCCGAGCGATAGAGCTCCTCGGCCTCGACGTAGCGCCCTTGAAAGTCGAACACGCTCCCCAACAGGCATTGAGCGTCGGCCAACTCGGATTCATCCAGCGGATCGGCGCCTTCGCGAATCGACAGCACGCGCCCGGCCAGCGCCTCGGCTTCGGCGTAGCGCCCCTGGCCGAGCCGCACCAGCGTGAGCGCATCGAGGCAATCGGCGACGTTGGCGTTGTCGGCGCCAAAGGCCTGTTCGTGAATCTGGAGCGCCTCTTTGAGCCGCGCCTCGGCGGCGTCGAAGCGGCGCAACTCGATGTCGACCGCGGCCAGACCTTGCAGGGCGATGGCGATCTGCGAATCGCCCGGCTCGAGCTTGGCGCGACGAATCTCCAGGCTGTGTGCGTAGGCTTTCTCCGACTCGTCGTAGCGACGCAGGTGGTAAAGGTTGTCGCCCAGCGACATGAACGGGAAGGCGACGTCGGGGTCGTCGCCGAGCGCTTGTTCGCGGATCGCGCAGGCCCGCTCGTAGAGCGGCTGGGCCTCGACGTGTCGGCGCTGGGCAAAGAGGACGTCGGCCAATTTGACCAGCGAGCGAGAGAGCTCGACATCATCGGGGCCAAGCAATTCCTCGCGCATGGCGACACAGCGGCGGAGGATCGGTTCGGCGTCGACAAAGCGGTTGAGGTTCCAAAGGTTCCAGCCCAGGTCGTTCAGGCTGGTGGCGACTTCGACATGTTTGTCGCCGTGAACCTGCTCGCAGAGCTGCAAAGCGCGCTCGTAGTAGGGCTGCGCGTCTTCGTGCTGGTCGAGATAGTAGTAGGTGTCCCCCAGGCGGCGGCAATTGTAGCCCAGGTTCTCGGCTTGATCGTCGCCGGCGGCCTCGAGCGATTCGATCGATCGCAAATAAGGAGCGACGGCTTCCTGGTATTGCTGATCGAAGTAGAAGGCGTCGCCGAGCTTCTGCAAGGCATAACCCGTCTTGGCGTCGGCCAGGCCGAGCAATTGCTCGCGCAGCTCGGCGCAGCGTTGGAAATGGGGCTGGGCCTCGGCGTACTTCTCGAGCATGTAGAGCGTGTAGCCCAGGTCCCACAGGCATTGGGCTACGTCGGTATGCTCGCTGCCGTAGAAGCGCTCGCTGGCGGCCAGCAACTGCTCGTAGATCGGCACGGCCTCGGCGTATTTCGACTGGTAGTAGATGCTGTCGCCGTACTTGCGCTGCGCGTAGATCGTCAGGGGATCGTCGGTGCCGAGTTGGTCGGTGCGCACCGCGACGACGCGCTGGAAGAGGGGCTCGGCCCGGGCGTACTCCTTCTGGTCAAAGAGATTCAGCGCCAGGTCGTAGATCGTCGCGGCGGTTGTCAGCGAATCGTCGCCGTATTTCTTCTCGCAGACCTTCAGCGCGCGTTCGTAGAGCGGCTGCGCTTCGGCGTAATTGCTCTGGTAGTAATAGGCATCGGCCAGCAGCCGCAACGTGCGCAGCACGTCGTCGGAGTCTTCGGCGAGCTGCCGCTCACGAATCCGCAGCGCGCGGCGAAACGCCCGGGCCGCGTCGTCGTACTTGGCGACTTTCAGGCAGCTTTGCCCATACTCGTGCAGGCTGAAAGCCAGGTCGAGGTGCTCCGCGCCCAGCTTCTGCTCACGGATTTGGGCGGCCCGCTGATAGAGGGGCAACGTCTCGGCGTAGCGGGCGGGCTGGTTGTCGAGCGCCTGGTTATAGATCGTGTCGGCCAGCGCGTGCAGCGGACGGACAAGGTCGAGGTGCAGACGCCCGAGGGCCTTTTCCTTGAGCGCCAGCGCGCGGCGAAAGATCGTCTCGGTCCGCTCGTATTGCTTGATGTTGAAGTACGCCCACCCGACTTCCATGTACAGGTCGCCCAGCGCGTCGGGCTTGGCGCTCATGACCCGCTCGGCCAGCGTGAGCATGCGACCGCCGACTTGGGCCTTTTGCTGGGGGTCTTCCGTTTCGCCAAACTGCTTGTAGAGCGCCTGCAAGTCGCCGGCCGGATCGGCCCAAGCCCCTTGGCATGCGGTCAGGCAGACCAGCAAGGCCAATAGCGCCTGCATGATCGCGCGAGGTGCACGCGAACCAATCATGTGCCGCGATCTCCGGAATCCGAATCGTCCCGGACCACCCAGAAGCCGCCTGTGGCCCACCGTCAATTTTACCTGCAATTAACAGGTTACCACGCGGCGGCGGTCGATGGCAGTAAATCAATTAGCAGCAGTGCCTTAGATCGCCTTGCCGCGAGGGTCGCCGGCCTAGGGCTTCAGATACATCGGTCCCGTGCACTGATTGATCAAAAAGCAGTTTTGCGGGGTCACCGGCTTGTGACCGTGCTCGGACCGCCAACGATTGAGGGCTTCGAAGTACGAGGGGAACCCCTCGCGGCAGAATTCGTAGGCGTCGTCGAGCAACACCGGGCCGGGGGTCTCGCGCAGGCACTTGAGCACGAAGCCGGTGAGCACGCCGTTTTTGGTGCCGTCGGCCAGGGGCGCGGCCGACTCGCGCACCATGCAGGCGGCGAGCATCGCCTGCTCGGGCTGCCCGATGTCTTTGAGGCGCACCAGTTCCCCCTCAAGAAAGTCGAACTTCACCTGGCGCGGGGTGGAGGGGGCGAGTCCCTTCTCTTGATCGGCAAAGCCGGCCGAGTGGCACGTATCGAGAATCACGATCACGTGCCGGCCCGAGAGCCGCTGCAACCAGCGGGCAAACAAATCGTCGGTGATGCCGGTGTAGCGCACCAGGGCGTCGTTCTGCACCGCGGCGTTATCGCCGGCGCGGGCGGCCACTTCGACCAGCTCCTGCAAGCGCGGCTCGAGGTCGGCGGGCAACTGCCCATCTTTTTTCAATTGCAGCAACTGGGCGATCGTCAGGAAGTCGACGGAGTCGTGCGGAATCAACACTTCGTCTTTGCCGTCTTGCTCGTCGCCGTTGTCGTCGGCGATCTGCCCCGCATGGCTGGCGAAGCTGATGATCACCGTGTCGCCGGGGCGCGAGACCGAGGGGAGCCAGCGAGTGATCAATCGCTCCATGTTGGCTTTCGTGGCGTCGGCGTTGGTGGCCACGACTGCGTCGTTCAACTGGCCGATTTCGCCAAGGGTGCGGCGCAGGTCCTGGGCGTCGTTGTCGCAGTACAAGAGATCGAGATGCCCATCCCCTTCGCGATCTTTCTCGTCGACCAGCATGCGAAAGCCGGCCATGTGCTCGGCGTTGAACTTGTGGGCGGAGACACCAAAGAAGACGCCGAAGCGGCGCGTCCCCTGCACCAACGGCGCTTCGCTGGCGGCGTGCGTGCGCAGCTCCAGATCGGTTTCGGCCCAATCGGTTGGGTTGACGTTGGTCAACTCGCCGATCGTCGATTTGAAAATGCCCTTCGACACCGGGTTGAACCGCGCGCTGCGTAGCGTGGCGGCCGACAGCCCCTTGAGTTGCTGCCGGCAGGCGATCACCTTGACGACCTCCTTGCCGAAGGGGGGGCCGATCTCCCAGCGGAAGAAATCGTCGGCCCCCGGCACCTGGATTTCTTGCTTGGCCGCGATGCGATTGTCCTTCTGACTCTCGTTCGGGAAGATCTGATAGACCTTGCCATCGGCCTGCTGATAAAGCACGTACAAAAACGCGTCGACTTCGCAACAGACCTTGATCGCCAGGGTGTCGTTCTCGCGGTAGTCGCGGACTTCGCGGTTGAGGCTCGCCCGCACGAAGAAGCTGGGCTGCTGGTTGGTCACGGCGTTGTCGATCGTGGCGCTGTCGTTGGCCGCCACGGTCGTCGCAGGCTGTGCAGTCGCCCCTGGCTGTGCCGTGGCCCCTGGCTGCGCGACAGTGCCAGGCTGAGTTGCGCTGCCCGCTGGCGTACCGGCCGGTGCCGTGGTGCCGGCTGCCGGGGCGGCGCCGTCGGGGCGATCTTCGGCCAAGCCGGCAGGGAGCACGAGCAACGTGCCCCCGAGGAGTGCGGCGGCAACTAGCGCGAAGCTCCGCGGTGGCGAGCGATGACACAGGGGCATGGCAGTCTTTCTAATGGCAATCGAAGCGATCGCGGCACATCCGCGCGACGGCGGCGCGACTACGGCTTCAGGTACAGGGGCCGCGTGCAGTTGCTGATCAAGTAGCTGTGATGCGGAGTCGCCGGCTTGTAGCCGTGGTCGGCCCGCCACTTGTTGAGCTCGTCGAAGTACCGCGGAAATTGCTCCTGGCAGAATTCCTGGGCGTCTTCGACGCGGAGCGGCCCCGGCAGTTCACGCAGGCACTTGAGGACGAAGCCGGTCAGCACGCTGTTCTTGGTGCCGTCGGCTAGTTCCAAGGCTGATTCGTCGGCCGTGCAGGCCGCGAGCATGGCGTGCTCGGGTTGGCCGATATCCTTCAGCCGGACCAGCTCGCCGTCGAGGAAGTCGAAGTTCGCCTTGCGAGGGGCCGCATCGCCGACCCCTTTCTCCTGGTTGGCGAACCCGCCCGAGTGGCAGGCGTCGAGGATCACGATCACTTGCCGCCCCGAGAGCCGTTGCAACCAGCGGCCGAACAGATCGTCGGAAACGCCCGTGTGGCGCACCAAGGCCTGGTGCTGAGCGCTGCCGCTGTCGCCGGCGGCCGTCGCCACTTCGACAAGCTCTTCCACTCGCCCCTCGAGCTCAGGCTTGAGGCGGCCCTGCTTCTTGAGCTCCAGCAACTGCATCAAGGTCAGCAAATCGACGGTGTCGTACGGGATGAGGACTTCGTCCTGGTTGTCGCGCTCGTCGCCGTTGTCGTCGGCAATTTGCCCGCCGTGTGCCGAGAAGAAGATCACGACCGTATCGCCCGGCCGGCTGACCGAGGGGAGCCACTTGGTAATCAACCGCTCCATGTTCTTCTTGGTGACCTCCTGGTCGGTGCAGACCTTGACCTCGTTCAAGCGCCCCACCTCTTTGAGCGTGGCGCCCAGGTCGATGGCGTCGAAGTGGCAATACGTCAGGTTCAAGTGACCGTCGCCGGTGCGATCCTCTTCCTTGACCAACATTTGGTAGCCGGCCATGTGCTCTTCGTTGAACTCGTAGTTCGAGATGCCGAAGAAAACGCCGAAGCGACGGGCACTTTCGTCGATGGGGGCTTCTTCGGCGCCGTGGGTGCGCAGTTCGAGATCGGTTTCGGCCCAGTTTGACGGGTCGACCCCCGCCAGCTCGCTGATCGTCGACTTGACCGTTCCCTTCGAGACGACGTTAAACCGCTCGCTCCGCAGCTCCTTGCCCGAGAGTCCTTTCACCGGCTGCCGGCAGGCGATCACCTTGACGACCTCCTTGCCGAACGGCGGGCCGATTTCCCAGCGGAAGAAGTCGTCGACCCCCGGCACCTGGATCTCTTGCTTGGCGGCGATGCGATTCTCTTTTTGGCTTTCGTTCGGAAAGATCTGGTAGATCTTGCCGTCGGCCTGCTGGTAGAGCACGTAAAGATACGCATCGACTTCGCAGCAGACCTTGATGGCCAGCGTGTCTCCTTCGCGATAGTCGCGGACTTCTCGGTTCAGGCTCGCCCGCACGAAGAACGCCGGCTGGTCGTTGGTCACGGCGTTGTCGATCGGCCCCTCGCCCGGCGCATCGGTGGCCGGCGCGTCGGTCGCCGGCGCGGCATCTGCGACCGGCGCATCGTCGGGATCAGCAACCGGCGCCGAGACGCCGTCGTTGTCGGCCACTTCGGGCACCTTGGGGTTCTTGGCCTTGGGGCGCGCTGGAGCATCGGCCGCCCAACCGATCGGCAGCGATACGAGGCAACCGATCGCCAGTAGCGCGCACGTAGTCAGCGGTCGCCGGCCGGAAGTTGTCTTGGTCACTGGCATGTTCATCGTCTCACAAACGGGGCGCGGGGCGCCGGCACCAACCGCAAAGCTGGCCGGCTGCCCGCGACGGGCAAACGTTGTTCGATGTTGCTGCGCCGGAAGCCGATTCGTGCTCCTCCAGCGTCGAGGATACGCTCCTCAAAGATACGCAAGTTATGGCGGCTCAGCCACGAAAGCTGGTCGGCGACAAGCCCCAGCCCGATAGTGGTTTGTCGGTCGGACCTGGAACTTGCGCCCTCTCGGCCAGCGCGCCGCGGCCGGCGCGTCGACGCAAACAGATACGCGGTGCAGCGCGTGCTTCTTACAAGGATGGGTCGAAATGAGCCGGCCGGAGCGGGAATTCTGCCGAGCGCGGGCTTGCCGACCGGCCGTGGGGCCGAGCGGCACTGTGGTGCACTAACTATGTCGGACTAAACACTTACGGCGTCGGCGGCGTGGGTTTGTTGGCGGCCGCTTCGACGTAGGCCTTCCAGTGGGCGGCGGCCACGTCGTAGGCGTCGGTGGCGATCATTTGCACGCCGGCGCCCAGGCATTCGTCCCAGAAGTGCGTGTTCCAGCCAGGGCTCAGCGCGGCCTCGGCGGCGGCGCTCTGGTCGCCACTGCGCGAGGGGTTGATCGTGTAAATCCGCAAGCGATATCCTCCGTCGCGCGCCCGCCGGGCCACCTCTTGCAGCCTGGCGAACGAGACGTGGTCGTCTCCCTTGGCGTCGGCGGCGTCCATGAAGTTCGACTTTTCGAGCGTCACGAAGCGGACAAACCCGGCCGGCTGCTCGGGGACGTAGCGGCTGGCGTCCGACTGCCAACTGCCGGGGCAGCCGGTGTCGTCGGAGAACGCCAGGTAGTCGGAGCCGGCCGAGGTTTGCTCGTCGTACAACCGGTGAGCGGCTCCACTGCCAGTCAGGCAGACCGTGATCTTGCCGGGGCGAAACTTGGCGTCCGACCCCTTGGTCAGTGTCGAGAGAAGCGCCCGATGCGGTTCGAGCACTTTCTGCAAGCCGGCGACAATCTCGGGGCTCGAGGTTTTGAAGTCGATAATCAGCGTGTAGCCGTCGTCGGGCGCGGCGCCCCATCGGGTCCACAACGGTTCGAGCAACTGGCCGAGCTCTGGCTCGTTGCCGGTCGGTTTGGCATCGTGCGTGGCGACGACTGCCTGCCGCGCCGGGTCGTAGGTCACATCGACTTCCAGATGCTTGAGCCCCGAGGCGAGCGCTTTGTCGAAGCGGTCTTTGGCATAAAACCGCCAGGGATAGGCGTTGTGGGCGGCGAACGGGTTGTCTTCGAGCCGCGGCGCCGGATCGACCGCGCGGCAGGCGCTCGGCGAACCAGCAGCCGACAATACGAGCAGCGCCAGTGTCGCCAGAACTGCTGGAAAGAGCTTCGGCACGGCGTGCCGTAACGTTTGTTCGCCTATCATCGTCGAGGTTGCTCCGCAGGTGATCTGTGGCTGCCGGTTTTCGCGAGCTGCCATTCTAGC
The DNA here is from genome assembly GCA_050184475.1 of Pirellulales bacterium. GTDB lineage: Bacteria > Planctomycetota > Planctomycetia > Pirellulales > JAEUIK01 > JAIESQ01. The sequence continues at coordinate 368,963 of JBFXAH010000001.1, forward strand.
CGCGACCTGAGCCCGGGGCGCACCGCCGGGGCTTGCCATCGCCCGTTCGGGGGTCTGCCGCCGGGTTTCGCCGCGATTTCCTTTACCCCGGCGCGCGCCGCGAGTTATTCTGAGCGGTGAACTTTCGGCCGGCCTGAGGCGACTAAGCTCGGGGCCCGACTGCAAGATTCTCGGCCACCTAACCTGCACGAGACGACGCGCTATGTTTGCATTCCACGCTGCGCGGACGAAGAGCCCGGCCGATCACCCCAGCGCCGGGCGCCCGAACCAAGGTGGGCTGCTGACCTTGGTGCTGGCGGTTTTGCTCGGATTCGCGGGCACGGCCCATGCTCAGATCAATCCGGTCGACATTGGCGAATTGTTTGGACCGATGACCGGGCCGTTTCTGTCGGCCGGCATGGGGAGCTCGACTCAGACGTATCCGCACCTGACGTACTACAACTGGTTCGCCACGTATTACGACGGCGATCACGCCGACGCCTACGACGGTTTTCGAAACGAAGCCAAGCACGGCCGCAAGGTGCCCGAAGTCTGGATCGACGCCATCTGCGGCCACACGATGGCCGGCCAGGTCTGCGAGCAACTCGGGCACCTGACCGAAGCCCTCAATCATTACAACGCGGCGATCCAGTTGGCCTTGCAGTATCACGACTGGCGCGAGCGGATCACGTTTCCTGATCAACTGCCGCTGGTGACGCAGACCAACGACCTGCTGTTGCCGTGGGGGCCGGGCACGCGGCCTTTGGAAGTCGCCCGCGAGCCGTTCTCGATGCCGTTCTTCGAGGGGACGCTCAACAACGAGAAGGTCATCGCACAGGGTGGGGTGATCACGCCGCCGAAATACGTGCAGGTCAGCGTGCAAGAGATCGTGCGCGGTACGGTGCTGGCGTTGCGCAAGCGCCGCGAGCTGCTGGGTCCGCTCTCGCAGCAAGACCCGGTCTCGAAGCGCCTGCTGGCGACGTTCAATCGCGTGCCGGCGCAGCACTGGGCGCAGTTGTTCGGCGATATCGAGCTGGCGATGGCCTATCGCGGCATGAATCGCGATCCGCAAGCCAAGACTTTGCTCGAACGCGCCGCGCTGATCGACGGCCGCATCGAGCACTCGCTGTCGGGCTTCTGCTTCCTCGAATTGGGGCGCATGGCTTACGAGGGGGCCGATTACGTCGGCGCCGAGCGACAGTTCATCGAAGCGTCGCTGGCGGCCGGCCATCACAACGATTTCGACACCGTCGAAGAAGCGCTCCGCTGGGGCCTGGCCGCGCATCAGATGCACCGCCCCGACACGATCTTCGAGCCGCTCGAGCCGGCGCTTGCCTGGGCGCAGCACAAGAAGTGCCGGCGACTGGCCGTTTCGCTCACCTTGCTATTGGCCGAAAACCAGGCTCTGTTGCGGCGTGACCGCGAGGCGGCCGCCGGGCTCAATGCCGCCAACGCCCTGATGGGGCGCAAGGATATTCGCCGCTCGCCGCTGGGGGCGCGCTTTGACTGGCTCAGTGCCTGGCTCCTCTATCGCCAGGGGCAACCGGCCGCCGCCGCGAAGTCGCTCGAATCAGTCCACAGCTTCCAGCAGCGCGGCTCGCATTGGTTGTTCACCATTATGATGGCCGACGGCCTGGCCGGGGCCGGCCAGTTGCACGCCCGCACCACGCTCGAGCTCTATCAAGAGTTGCTCCGCGAGCCGACCGCGGCCGATTGGGCCCGCGATCCCGTCGAAGCATTGAGCGTTTCGTGCATTCCGCATTTGCCCGCCTACGAACATTGGTACGCCGCGGCCCTGGCCCGCGGCCGCCAGGACGACAACGAAGCCAGCGCCGCGATCGCCGAGCATGCTCGCCGGCATCGCTATTTCACCGTGCAGCCGATTGGTGGCCGCACGCTCGGCTTGCGCTGGCTGCTCGAATCGCCCGAGGCGCAGCTCACTCCCGAGCAACGGTTGGAGCGCCAGACGATTCTGGCCCGCTATCCCGACTATGCCGAGCTGTCGCAACGTGCCACCGGCCTGCGCGGCGCGCTCGATCACCAGCCGCTGCTGCTCGACGACGCAGCCGCGCGGATCGCGCTGGCGGCGCGCCTGAACGAACTGGCCGCCGCCTCGAGCCAGCAAGAAAACCTGCTCGGCGAAATTGCCCTGCGGCGCGAGCCGTCGAGCCGGGTCTTCCCGCCGCTGGCAAACCCCGGCGACGTGCAGAAATCGCTCGCCGATCGGCAAGCGGTGCTCTCGTTCTTCGAAGCCTCGGGCGTGCTGCACGCCAATTCGATTACCCGCGAAGGATTGGTCACCTGGCAGATCGGGCCCACCTATCGCGTGCGGGCTCAGGTGATTGAGTTGTTGCACGCGCTGCGGCAATATGGCCCGAACAAGATCGTCGGCGCCGCCGATCTGGCCGATCGTTCGTATCACGAGATCGGCGAAAAGCTGTTGAACACGCTGCTGGCCGCTTCGCCTACGAACGCGCCAGCGCAATTCAATCTCGACGAACTGGTGATCGTGCCCGAGGGGCCGCTGTGGTACGTGCCGTTCGAGTTGTTGTCGTTGGGCGGCACCGGCGAAGGGCGACGTCCGCTCGGCGAGCGAATGCGGATTCGCTACGTGCCGACGATGGGGCTGGCCTTAGCTGGCGGTCGGATTACCGCGCCGGGCGGACGGACCGGCGTAATCACTGGCAAGCTCTTCCCGCGGGACCCGCTCGATACGGCGGTCGCCGTGGCCGATCAATTCGCCCGGGTGCTGCCCGACACAATCGCGGTCGAACAACGCCCCGAAGCGCCCGACGATGCCTTCGGCAGCCTGTTCCGCCGGCTAGTGGTGCTCGACGAACGCGCGCCGGGCCCGCGGGGCCCACTCGATTGGTCGCCAATCACGGCCGACGCCGGCAGTCGCGGTGAGTCGCTGCTGAGCTGGAGCCAGTTGCCCTGGCGCGGCCCCGAGCAGTTGGTGTTGCCCGGCTTTCACACGGCGGCCGAGAATTCATTGCGCGATCAGGATGCCGCGCTCGACGGCCAGGAGCTGTTCCTGGCCAGCACGTCGCTGATGGCCGGCGGCGCGCGGACGGTGCTGTTGAGCCGGTGGCGCGTGGCCGGGCAAAGTGCCTTCGACCTGGCCCGCGAGTTCAGCCAAGAGTTGCCCTACACGTCGGCCTCCGAGGCGTGGCAGCGGGCGGTGATGCTCACCCGTTCGGCGCCGCTCGATCCGGCGCTGGAGCCGCGATTGGATGCGGCCGCTGGCGATCCGCAGTTGCGCGGCGAGCACCCGTTTTTCTGGGCCGGCTACCTGCTGCTGGATACGGGGGCGGGGCCCGAGACCGACGTCGACGACGCGCCGGGCGTGGCGCTGAGCCGAGCGGCTGACTAGAGTCGACGCCGGCGAAACCAAGAAGCCCTGCACACGTCACAGTGCGCGTTGCCGACCGAGTTGGTGTTGCCTGGCGAACGGGGACGGGAGTCGTATCCGGTCAGCGCTCTGCAATTGCTCAAGTCGTTCCCGGAAACGACATCCGTCCCCTTGGGTAAAGTCTCTCCCCCTCAGGCCGGTTTGGCAAATTCTGACCGATAGACCGGCTGGCCGTGCATCCGCATTCGCCGCTCGAAGTGCGTGCGATAGTCCAGATCGTGCTCCGCCGCGCGCTCGGGCACCTCGCGCGGCGGGCCAAAATTCGTCGCCCGCGCGAGCGTCTCCAACGACTCGGTGAAATACTCCTCGACGTCGGTCCAGAAGTGCAGCAGGCCGCCGGGCAACAACGTGCGCTCGACGTCGCGCACGAACCGCTCGTTCATCAGCCGCCGCTTGTGATGCCGTTTCTTCCACCAGGGATCTGGGAAGTAAACGTGCACGGCCGCCAGCGAGGCGTCGGGGAGCACTTCGGCGAACAGTCGCTGGGCGTCGGCATTCAAGACCCGCGCGTTGGTTACCGCGGCCCGGGCCAACCGGGCCGCCACGGCCTGGGCGAACTTGCGGGCGATCTCGATGCCTAGAAAGTCGACGTCGGGCCGTGCCGCCGCGGCGCCCGACAAAAACAGCCCCTTGCCCGAGCCGACTTCGATTTCCACAGGCGCGGTTCGCCCGAACAATCGCGCGGGGTCCCAGGGGCGCGGCACGTCGTCGAAGCCCAACAGGTGGCGGCTCAGATCGAGCGCGGGATCGACACGGCGAGGAGCGCGGCGCGGCATGGTGATGAATTCTATTTCTCTAGATGCAGTTTCAAAACCGTGCCAGGCAATGGGCGTCTGGCATTCCCCAACGGTTTGAAAATGCCCTTAGACAAGAGGTCCGCGGTCCCAATCGTCCTCGTCGAGGAACCGCGGTTTGTCTTCGTCCTCCTCGACCCCCCAGCGTGGAATGGGGCGCGGCGAATGATCGGGGATGAATCGGCGGGCCACCGGCATCAGCACGGCCCCGGCCACGAATCCGCAAACGTGCGCCAAGAATGCCACGCCGCCGGTCATGTCGACGCCGATCGCCGCGCGGGCCGAGAGCAACTGCACGACGAACCACACGCCCAACACGACCAGCGAGGGAAAATCGAAGAACAGCGGGATGCAGCCGAGCAGAATCAGCGTATGGATGCGGGCCAACGGCCAGGTGACGGCATACGCCCCCAGGATGGCCGCCACGGCCCCCGAGGCGCCGACGACGGGGGTCAGACTCGCGGGATCTTGCACCCAATGCCCGGCCGTGCCCAGCAGCCCACCCAGTAGATAGAAGACGAGAAACGCGACATGCCCTAGCCGGTCCTCGACGTTGTTGCCGAAGATCAGCAGGAACCACATGTTGCCGACGAGGTGCCCCCAACCGGCGTGCAAAAACATGGTGGTGACCAGCGACGTCAGCACTTGTCGCGGCGGCGACGGCAGCTTGATCGTGCGCACGACCTGCAGCGGCACGCGAAAGCGGGGGTGCCGCATTGTCTGGCCGATCTTCAGCTCGATCGGCTCGCCGCGGAGCATCGCGCCGATCCGCGCCGGGATGAACCCGCGCTGGAAGACGACCAACTGCTGCTCGACGGGATTCAACCGCGACAACCAGATGAGCGAGATGACGTTCAGCCCGATGATGCCGAACGTGACCAGTGGTAGGCGATGGGCCGGGTTGTCGTCGCGAATCGGGAAGAAAGGCATGTGGCGGTCCGCTCGCTTCCGGTCGCGACCAGCGGCGTGTTGTCAGGCGACCGTGCCAGAAGCGGCGGCGGAGAGCAGGCCGATGGGGAGCGCGACTCCCTTGATCTTCCCTTCGGCCACGAGGGATTCGCCGACGTAGGCCTGAAAACGGCATACGCACATCGCGCCGACCCGCATCTTGAGGAGCTCAGCTCCCACGATCAAGCGATCGCCCGGGCGGACCGGATCGCGAAAGCGGACTTCTTCCAGGCCCCCCAGTCCCAAGATGACGCTCGGACCCATCAGTTGGAATTTGTGGACGTAATAGCTGCAGAGCTGTGCGGCCGCTTCGAGGATGATCACACCGGGCATGATCGGCAGCCCAGGCATATGGCCGCGGACCCAGAACTCGTGGTCGGTCACGTCCTTGTAGCCGACGCAGCATTGGCGGGCGTCGCTTTCGAAGACGATGCCGGTTAGCTGCTCGACCTCGTACCGCTGTGGATTGTGACGGCGAATCTCGTCTTGGTCGGCGATCGGCGAATCGAAATCGAGTTCCGAGAACTCGAAGATCCGGTCTTTTTGCGACACGGTAGCCACCTCCTGGGATGTTCCGCCTGAAGTCCACGCCGTTGTAGACGTTCTGTCGTCTGGTGATTGTCGATGCGCAGGCCGCCACGCGCGCGGGGGACGACCTGTCAGGGCCAACTTCGCTCGAGCTGATTTGCCCACCCCGGTGGGGTGTCGCCGGGTCGCGCGACAAGGCGTTAGGTGCGAATGTGTTTGCGCTTCTGCTTTCGCGCTTTGCTATTCGCGGGACGGGCGCCGTGGTTGGCTTTCTTCAACATGCGGTGCGGCTTGGCCATGGGTGCTGACTTTGCTGGCAGAAACTACGTGTGGGTCTGGGCTGCTTCGACGACGGATTTTATCAGCCGGCCGACATCGGGGCTAGGTCGGTCGACCGCTTGACCCGCGCGGGTTGGCGAGCCTTTAATCAACCGAAGTACTTGGCCGCACGCGACAAAGCTCTGTTGTGTCGCGGCGGCGCGTATGCCCGCCCCCCTCCCGACTCCTTACCCCCACCGAGGGTTCATGCCAGCAAACCAGTTTGCCGCTCGCACGGTCGCCGCGTTGATGTTGGGTCTCGCCTCGATAGCTGTTCCGGCGGCTGGCGAACCGGCTTGCCCGGTAGACGCCGAGCCGACGCCGGTGACGCCGCCGCCGGCGGCGGTCGATTACAACCGCGACGAAACCGAGTCGCGCCCTGCCCCCGCCTGGGTCCAGATGATCGACCAGGGCTCGCTCGATCCACGGTTGGCCGGCATCCACACGCCAGCGGGGGTCCGCGTCGAGATCGTGGCCGAAGAGCCGGCTGTCGTGAACCCGGTCGGCATCGCCTTTGCCGAGGATGGCACGCCCTACGTGCTCGAATGGCGGGTCGCCCGCGAGTCGGAGCACGCCACCTACGAGGTTCAGTTTCGCGACGGCACGACCGGCATTGTCAATCGCATGCGCAAAGACGTGCGCGACGAGCTGAAGACGCTGGCCGACACGAACGGCGACGGCGGCTACGACGAGCCGACCGTGATCATGGACGATCTGGAGATTCCCTCGAGCCTGCTGTTGCACGACGGTTGGATCTACCTGTCGAGCCTGGGGCACATCGTCCGCCGGAGACCGAACGACGAGGGAGGCTGGGAAGAGCAAGAACTGGTGCGCGGACTGTGCGGCTTTCACCATCATCAAGCGTCGGGCATGACCGTCTCGCCCGACGGCTGGCTCTATATCACTTCGGGCGACGACGACAACCGCGGCGAAGGGGCCGATGGCAGCCGCGCCATCGTGCTGCGAACCGGCGCGGTGTTTCGCTGTCGCCCCAACGGCTCGGACCTGCATGAGGTGGCGCGCGGCTTTCGCAATCCGTACCGCGACGTGGCCTTCGACCACCTGCTGAACGTATTTCACGTCGACAACGATCAGGAAGACGGGTCGAAGTTCCAAGGCGTGCGACTGATGCACGTCGCCGAAGGGGGGGACTACGGCTGGCGATTGGCGGGGGGAACGATCTGCTGCCGCACCGACTTCGATCGCGGCTCGGTCTTCGGCGAGCGGCCCGGGCGGCTGCCGTCAATGATCAAGACGGGGCGCGGTTCGCCCGCCGGCCTGCTGATCTATCAAGGGACCGCGTTTCCCGAGTTCTTCCGCGGCCTGCTGATCTACCCCGACGTCTTCCGCAAGATGGTGCGGGCGTATCGTGTCGAGCGCGCCGGCAGCACCTTCACGGTCAGCCAGCAGTTCGAGCTGATGAAGTCTGACGACGGGCTGTTTCGGCCCTGCCATGCCGTGCAAGGACCCGACGGCGCGATCTACATCGCCGATTGGCGCACCGACAGTGGCGGCGCAGGTCGGTTGTGGGGAGATGGCCAGCACGGGCGGATCTATCGCCTGACCTGGGGAGGGGCGGCCGACGCACCGGCAATCGCGGCGCAGCCGATCGATTCTTGGGCCCGTATCGCCAAACTCACCGACGATGAGCTGTGGAAATTACTCGACACGCCCGACTATGAGATTCGCCGGCGCGTGCAGCGGGAGCTTTTGGCGCGCGGCAAGGCCGATGCCAAGGCTTGCTGCGAGCGGTTTATTGCCGTGGCACTCGATACGAAGCGCTCTGAGCCGGCTCGGGCGATGGCGGCCGCGGCGCTCTGCCAGTTGTGGCACCTGAACACGGCGGCGACCACGGCCATTGAATCGCGCGACACCTTGCTCGCGCTGCTGAAGGATCCCTCGTTCGAATTGCGACGCCTGGCCGCCGAACTGATCGCCAGAAATGCCGAGCAGACCGACGCGACCGCCGGCACGCTGGCAGCGCTCGAAGCCGCCATTAGCGATCCGCACCCGGCGGTGCGCCGCGCGGCCGGCCTGGCACTGGGGCAAGTGGCCACGCTGGTCGACAACCCGCGGATTCAGGTCTCGGTCGCCAATGCCTTGCTCGCCGCCTGGCGGTCGGCCGATTCCAACGATCCGTACCTGCGCGATGGCTTGTTCCGCGGAGCCGAGAAGCTGCCGGGGCATGCCGTCGAGCGATTGACCGATTGGGCGCGGTCGGCCGATCCCGAAGATCGCGAGGCAGGCGTCGCCGGGCTCGAGAGCTTGCGCACGCCGGCCGCCATCTTCGCTTACGAAGAGCTGCTCGACGAAGAGAACCAGCTCACCAGCGACCAGCAGATTCGCCTGTTGGTCGCCTACCGGCAGATTCAAGTCGAGCCGCCGATCGACGCCACGCCGGTCGGCGATTGGCTCGTCGCCCATGCCGACGCCGATCCAGCCGTCAAGCTGGCGGCGCTGGAGACATTGGCCAAGGTCGGCGGTCTGCATGCCGAGAAAACGTTGCCCGTCGTGCTCGGACTGGTTGCCAGCGACGATGCGGCGATGCGGTTGGCCGCCATTCGCGTGATCGGCGATAACCACATGGTTGGCGGCGCGCCCCGCTTGGTCGAGCTGCTCAGCGAGTCGTCGCGTGAGCTGGCCGAACGTCAGGCGGCCGTCACGGCGCTGGGCAAGCTGCGGCAAGAGTCGCTCCCCTGGGGAGGTAAGACCCCGCCGGGAGTCGAGACGGTGCTCGATCCTCTCTTCGCACTGGTCGACGAAGCGGCGGCGGCCGACATTCGCGCCGACCTGGTCGAGATGCTGGCCGCGGTCGATTTCGACCGCGCGCGGCCCGTCGCCGAGAAGCTCCTCGATAGCGACGACCTCGGCTGCGTGCGCGCCGCCATCACGGCCTTGGGCGCCAATGCCGACGACGCCCGGAAACTGGGGGAGCGCTTCGCCGCCGGCCGGCTCGATCGGCAGTTTCTGCCGCAAGTCGCCGCGGCACTCAAGCAGCACGCCGAGAAGGACAGCACGGGCCAGCTCACCGCGCTATTGGCCCAAGTCTACAAGGGGAGTTTGCTCGGTTCGGCCGAAGCGGCTGATGCCGCCCGCGTCGAATCGCTGGTCGCCACGACCGGCGATCCGCAAGCCGGGCGGCTCGTGTTTCTTAACAAGCAGAAGGGGCAATGCGTCACTTGCCATAAACTCGAAGGGACCGGCGGACAGGTCGGCCCCGATCTGACGAAAGTGTGGGAGACGCAGAGCGTGGCCAAGTTACTCGAGGCCTTGCTCGATCCCTCGAAGGAAATCAAAGAGGGCTACGCGGCCTTTACCGCGACGACCGACGGGGGCCAGGTTTACACCGGGCTCAAGGTGTCGGCCAACGAGCGCGAAGTGGTGCTCCGCGACGCCCAGGGGAAGGACATCACGATCCCCCTAGACGAGATCGACGAGCTGGCCGAGACCCGCACGAGCCTGATGCCTGAGGGGGTCGTCGCGCAGTTGAGCTTCCAGGAGTTCATCGACCTGGTGGCGTTTCTGAAGAGTCGCGAGGCGCAAGAAGCGTTGCGCGACGACGGGCAGAAGTAGCCGGCATCGGGTGCCGCGGCTGGCGTCCCCCTCGAATTGGGCCGCCCGACGACACGTCGCGAAGTGCGCTCGCTACCGTGGGGCCCGCGCCACTTCGTAGGTGCGTTGCGGCACGTTGCGCCGCGCGTTGCCCAGCGCCACTTGGTAGAGCTCTTGTCCGCAGGCCGTGGGGTACTCGCCCGTGATGCAGGCCTGGCACAACTGGTCGCTATCGAGATTGATGGCGCGGGCGATCGACTCGACCGGCAGATAGCGTAATGAGTCGGCCCCCAGGGCGGCCGCCATGCGGGCCTGGACCTCCTCGGTCAGCGGCCCTTCGTCCATGAAGCGAGGGGCAAACAGCTCGTTGATCGTCGACATGTCGATGCCGTAGAAGCAGGGGGCCACGATCGGCGGGCAGGCCACGCGGACGTGGATCTCGCGCGCCCCCCCCAGTTCGCGAACGCGCGTCAACAGCGCCTTCATCGTGGTCGAGCGAACGATCGAGTCTTCGACCAGAAAGACACGTTTGCCTTCCAATACTTCGCGCAGCGGTGTGTACTTCGTCTCAACTTTGCTCTTGCGGTTGTCGGTCCCTTCGATGAAGGTGCGTCCCGTGTAGCGATTGCGGATCAGCCCCTCGCGCGACGGCACTTTAAGGCGAAAGGCCATGGCGTCGGCCGCCGCCTTGCTGGTGTCGGGCACGGGGACGACGATCGTGTCTTCGTCGACCGGAACGGTTTCGAGCCGGGCCAGCTCTTCGCCCAACGCCGTGCGCGACAAGTACACGCTGCGCCCGTCGAGTGTGCTGGCGACGTTGGCAAAGTAGATCCATTCGAAGAAGCAGTGGGCCCGCCGCGGGCTGGGCGTAAACCGCACGACCTCGAAACGGCCGTCGACGATCGTGGCCGCCTGACCGGGGAGCAGCGACTTGATCTGCTCGGCCGAAAAGCCCAAGTTCAACAGCGCCACGCTCTCACTGGCTGCGGCAAACAGCGAACCGTCGAAGGCGAAGCACAACGGTCGCAAGCCCAGCGGATCGCGGGCCACGAGCATGTCGCCCAGCGCGCTGAGCACCACCAGGCAATAGGCGCCGTCGAAGCGGCCGCAGATCCGCTCGAGCGCTTCGACCAGCGTCGGCCGCTGGGCGCTCGACAGCTCGCGGCTGATCTCGTGCATGATGATTTCGGTGTCGTTCTCGCGGGCCAGGTAGTTCTCGCCGTCGGCCAGCAGGTCCTCGCGCAGCTCAACGTAGTTGGCCAATTGCCCGTTGAAGGCAAACGAGAACCACTTGTACTTCTGCAGGTGGTGCCGTTCGAAGGGTTGGGCGTAGCTCAGGTCGTCGTCGCCGCAGGTGGCGTAGCGCGTGTGCCCGATGGCGGCGCGGCCGGCGTATTCGCGCATCAGGCTTTCGTACTTGCCGCGATGGCTTAACCGAAAAACTTCGCTGACGTTGCCCAGTTCCTTGTAGGTGTGCAGCAGTTGCCGGCGCTGCTCGTTGTAGGTGGTCATGCCGGCCGAAAGCTGCCCGCGATTCTGAATGTCGAGCAACATGCGCGGCATCAGGCGGGAGATTTGCTCGGGACCGTCCGCCGTGCAAAGAGGGCTGGGGTCGCGCCCTGGCAAGTGGTACAGGGCAGCGACCCCGCATTCGTGCAGCAGCTCGCTCATTGCGCCCTTTCGGCAATGCGTCGGGGAGGAGGCAACTCAGGGGTGGCGGGCGTTGGCGGCGCGCGAACCGTGCGTCGCCACCGCGCCGCGCTCGCAGACCAAAACGCCTGCAAACGAGTCAGGGTCGCGAGCACAACTGCCAAAGAGAAACCGATCCGACCGACGCCGCCACGGTGTATTGTAGAAGGCGTCGCACGTTCACTCAACTGAGCGGATTCGCGCACGTTTGTCGCAGGCGAACCGGCGGTCGTACACAACGTGTCATTAACGCCGAAGCAGGGTTCGACTATCGTATAGCCGGCCAACGCCAGACGCCGGGCAAGACCGGCGACTGCGTCCCTCGCTGTTTACGAGCCGCCATGACCGATCTGGTGCGTCAAGAAATCGCCGCCACGGCCGACACCCTGGTCGTTAAAATCGGCACGCGCCCCTTGACCCACGAGTCGGGAACGCTCGACGAGCGCCGCGTCGCGTCGCTGGCCGAAGAGCTCCACGCCATCCTCGCGGCGGGGCGAAAAGTGTTGCTCGTCAGTTCCGGCGCGGTCGGTGCCGGCATGGGGCAACTAGGGCTCAAACGTCGCCCTACCGATCTGGCGAACTTGCAGGCCGTGGCCGCCATCGGCCAGAGCTACCTGGTTCAGGCCTACGAACGGGCGCTGCGCGCTCACGGCCGGCATGCGGCGCAGGTGCTGCTCACGGCCGAAGATCTCGACGATCGCACACGCTACTTGAACGTGCGCAACACGCTCTCGGCGTTGCTCGATCTGGGGGCGGTCCCGATCATCAACGAGAACGACACGGTCAGTGTCGACGAGTTGCGGACCACGTTTGGCGACAACGATCGCCTGGCCGCGATGGTCACCAATCTGTTGCGGGCCCCGCTGCTGGTGATCTTGTCCGACGTGGCCGGGTTGTACGATGGCGACCCGTTAGCCCCGGGCTCGAAGATCATCCCGACGATTTCGCGCCTCGACGAATCGATCGCGGCCCTGGTTCGCGATCGCGCGACGGGCCTTTCCAAGGGGGGGATGGCGAGCAAGCTCGAAGCGGCCCGCATCTGCACTTCGGCCGGCGAGAACGTGATCGTCGCCAGCGGCCGCGAACCGGGCGTGCTGTCGCGCATTTTGGCCGGCGAACCGGTCGGCACACTCTTTCTGGCCCAAGGCGCGACGTTGGCCGCCCGCAAACGCTGGATCGGCTTTACGGCCCAGCCGCGGGGGCATCTGGTGCTCGACGCCGGCGCTCGCCGGGCGGTCGAGCGACAAGGGCGGAGTCTGCTGCCGATCGGCGTGGCCGACGTCGTAGGCAATTTTGCCAAGGGAGATGTGGTGGCGCTGCGCGACCATGAGGGGCTCGAATTCGCCCGCGGCCTGACGAACTACGCCGCCGCCGATCTGCTGCGGATCAAGGGGCTGAAAAGCGAGGCGATCGCGGCGGCCTTGGGCTACTGCCCTTATCACGAAGTGATTCACCGCGACAATCTGCTAGTGACGACGCTAGCATCGGCCGAGGCGGCCAACGTGCGACCGGCGTCGCCGCGCCCCCCTCACCCTTGACCCCTCACCCGCGGCGGGGAAGAGGGGACGTAGGAAACCCGCGTTTGCGGCGGCCGCGAATTGCGGTACAACGCTGGCGACACCCGGCAGTTTGCGCGGGGTATCGACAGGCTAGGGAGGGCCGCGGAAACATGCCGCTGTTGAAGGCCGAAGGACTGGTCAAAATCTACGGTCGCCGTCGCGTGGTCGACGGTGTCAACTTCGAGGTCGAGGCGGGGGAAATCGTCGGTCTGCTGGGCCCCAACGGCGCCGGCAAGACGACCAGTTTCCGCATGACCTGCGGCATGATCGAGCCCAACGCCGGTCGCGTCACGCTCGCCGAGCTCGACGTCACCCGCTGGCCCATGTATCGCCGCGCGCGCGATGGCGGCATGGGCTACCTCGCGCAAGAGTCGAGCGTCTTTCGCAAGCTCACCGTCGAGAAGAACCTGCTGGGCGTGATGGAAATGATCGGCTTCGACAAGCCGCGCCGTCAGGCCCGCTGCGACGAACTGCTCGAGCAGTTCAACATCACCCGGCTCCGCAAGAACATGGCGATGTCGCTCTCCGGCGGCGAGCGGCGCCGGCTGGAAATCGCCCGGGCGTTGGTTTCCGATCCGCAGATCATTCTGCTTGACGAGCCGTTCACGGGCATCGACCCGGTGACGATCGCCAGCATTCAAGAGATCATTCGCGACCTGCGGGCCGGCGGCATCTCGATCCTGATCACCGACCACCAGGTGCGCGAAACGCTGCAGATCACCGATCGCAGCTACGTGATTCGCGACGGCCGCGTGCTCTGCCATGGCACGCCTCGCGAAGTGCTCAACAACTCCGAAGCCCGCAAATACTACTTCGGCGACGGCATCGAGCTGGCGGCGTAAGGCAACCGCTCCCGATGGAAACATCGCTGCATCGCGAGCTCAAATCGCTGTATGCCGTGCCCGGCGCCAAGGTCGAGGCCACGCTGGGCCGGTACCGCATCGACGTGCAAACGCCCGAGCTGTTGATCGAGATTCAACATGCGTCGCTGGCGTCTCTGCGGGGCAAGCTTCGGGAGTTGCTCGGCGACCACGACGTGCTGGTCGTCAAGCCGATCGTCGGGCGGCGACAGCTTTGCGTCTACGACCGCCGCGGCGGGCGGCTGGTGCGGCGGCGACAAAGCCCCAACCGCGGCGCGCCGCTCGATATCTTCGACGAGCTGGTCTACCTGCGGACCATCTTTCCGCACGCCCGGCTGGCGATCGAGCTGTTGATGGTCGACGTCGAAGAAGACCGCAGCCCGCACACGCGGCGGCGGCGCTGGTTCAATCGCAGTAAGTACCAGGTCGACGATCAGCGACTTTTGGAGGTAGGCGCGGCGCATCGCCTGACGACGCCGGGCGATTTGCGGGCGCTCGTCGAAGAGTTCTGCGGGGGCCGGCGGTTGCCCCGCCCGTTCGACAGCGGGCAGTTGGCCCACGCGCTCGACCGGCCAAGGTGGATCGCGCAGAAGGTGGCTTACTGTCTGCGCCACATGGGGGCGGTCACGGCCCTGGAGCGGCGCAAGCGTGGCTGGCTTTACGAGTGGTGCGTGCCGGCGGCCAAAGCGAAATCCAAAGGGCGCAAGTCGGCCGCGTGACTCGCCTGCCGCGAAATACTACGCACGGACAAGGATCGACCGGAGTTGCTCCGAGTAGTCTTCGTACGGCGCGCGATCGGGCGGGCCGGCCGCGTGCAGATAGACCGATGCCTCGGGCTGACGCGCCAGGGCAACGATGGTCGACGAAACCGTCCCGCGATCTTCGCCGCGCAGAATGACGGTCAACCCAGTATCTTCGTCGCGTCCGGTCGCGCAGATCTTCGTGGCACTGTCGATGAAGTCGTTGGCCCGGCTGGGGAACCGCTTGACGAACAACTCGCGCACGTAGAACTGCCGGGGGTCCTCCCGGTCGTTGAGATCGCCATTGGTCAACAGATGCAGGCCGGGGGATAGAACGACGCTGCGCAACTCGTCTCCGGCTTCGATGGCCACGCCCGAGCGGGCGTCGACACACAGAAAATTCGCGCCGGCGTAATGGCCGCTCGACAGTTCGCGCAGGGCGAACTCGTGGGCCTGTCCGGCGTCGCGGCAGGCCAGCAACTCCCGGCAGAGCAACCCGCGCGAACGGGGCTGCTCGGGCAGATCGACCTTGAGCCGATTGGTGACCCCGACCAGCAGGCCATGTTCGTTGACTCCCAGCCAGGTGCCGCCAGCCCGCGAATCGAGCCCACAAAGGACACGCGGTCGGGTGGGCTGCACGGCCGGCACCGAGGCGGGGCGGTCGAAGTACTCTTCGCGGTTGGCGGCGACCAGCACCGGGGCTTCGGCGATCGTGCGATATTGCAGGGCCAGTAGACACATGGCGATAAGCTTAACGAAAACCCGGCCGCGCGTCGGCACCCCCGGCGGGCGGCGCGACCAGCCATCTCGACGAAAACGGGCACGAGGTGGCCAAAGTTCACGCCCTTGCAAGGCGGCCCCCGACCGCTATGTTGTCGACCAACGCTTATTGATGGCTGCGCGGCAGTTGACCCGAATCGAACGCCATTGGCCGGGGCGACCGGCCTTCCGTTGGTCGGCCGGTTCGTCCCCAGCGCAGCGATGAACAATGCAGGGTCATAGCCACTTGCCACGCTTGTGCTGGAAGGAGCCCGCATGACGGCCAACACCTCCAGGCCGGTGCGAGTCGCAGCGATCGGCGCCGGCGCCGTTACCGCGTACCACCATGTTCCTGGGTTGGAGCTCGACCCGCGGGCCGTACTGGTGGCGGTTTGCGATACCGATGCCGCGCTGGTCGAGAAGCGCAAGCGCGAGTGGCAGCTCGACCGCGGCTTTACCGATCCGCTCGAGGCCTGCGCCGACGACGAGATCGACGCGGTGATCATCGCCACGCCGAATTTTACGCATCGGCCGATCACCCTGGCCGCCCTGGCAGGTGGCAAGCACGTGATGTGCGAAAAGCCGCTGGGGCTGAGCGCCACGGAGGTACGCGAGATGTACCACGCGGCTCGCGACGCCGAGCTCGTGCACATGACGGCCTTCACCTACCGTTTCGCTCCCGCGATGCGGTATCTGAAAAAGCTGCTCTCCTCCGGAGCGCTCGGCGAGCCGCGGCACTTTCGCTCGCAACGTTTTCTCGACTGGCCCGAAACCAGTTGGGGCTGGCGCCAATACCGCGACAAGGCGGGAGCCGGCGATCTGTTCGACATGACGATCCATCGGCTCGACTTCGCGATCGACCTGCTCGGTCCGCTGGACTCGGTTTGCGGAGCGGTGGCGCGATTCGCTGAGCGCAATCAAACGGTCGACGGCGCCGCGTGCCCCCCCTCGGAAGTCGACGATTGGTCGGCCCTGATCGGGGAATTCGCCAACGGGGCCACCGGCGTCTGGGAAGGGACGACGCTGGCCAAAGGCTACGGGCTGTCGGGCTACGGGCACGAATGGGCCGAAGTCAACGGTTCCGAGGCCAGCGCCGTCTACCAACTGCACGAGCCGAACCGCCTGCTCTTTGGCAAGACGGGGCAGGACCTCGAACCGATCGAGGTGCCCGACGAGTTTCTCAAGCCGGCAGCAAGCCCGCGCGATCCGCGGCAAGGCCAGCCGGCGACGGTCTTCCGCTACGACCTGGTGTGGGAGTTTGTCTCGGCGATTGTCGAAAGTCGCCAGGCGGTCCCGAGTTTCTACGACGGGCTGCGCGCCCAGGCCGTGGCCGACGCCGTGCTGCAATCGCACGCCGAGCGTCGCTGGATGCCGATTCCCGACGAGCCGCGGTGAACATTGATCGCGGGGCCGAAAACTAAACAATGAAGGCGCCTGTCGCCGCGTCGCCGCGGGCGTTGGTCGGGCGGGCCCAAGGTCCCGCGCAGGGCATAGTCGCGGCAGCCGTACCACCAGCTAGCAAATTTGAGCCGAGCCTGCATGATTAGCTCCACGAAGACGACCAAGACCGCCGCCAAGACCGCGGCCAAGAAGTCGGCCGCCAAGAAAGCCGCCATCAAGGGACTGCCGCGCCGCGACCAGGTCAAGCCGGCCGACATGTGGAACCTGGAATCGCTGTTTGCCAGCGACCAGGCCTGGGAGGAAGCCTTCGCCGCCTGGGAGAAGCGGATCGCGCAGTACGGCAAGTTCCAGGGCAAACTGGCCGACGCCAAAACGCTGGTCGCCTGCCTGAAATTCCACCTCGACTTCGATCGAGCCGCCGAGCGGATCGGCGTCTATGCGTTTCTCAAGACCGCCGAAGACGCCGGCAACAGCAAGTATCAAGGCTTTCAGGCCCGCTATCTCAACGCCAGCAGCCGGGCGGCGCAGGCCTCGAGCTATTTGCAGCCCGAGCTGATGGCGATCGACGACGCGACGATGGACGAGCTGCTGGCGGCGCGGAGCATGGCGCCGTACCGCCTGATGCTCGAGCGCTGGTTGCGTTACAAGCCGCACACGCTCAGCGCGGCCGAAGAAAAGCTGCTGGCGATGCAGTCGGAAATGGCGCACGCCGCCTCGCAGATCTTCAAGCAACTGCACAACGCCGACATGCGCTTCGGCTTTGTGAAGAACGAGCGGCGCGAACTGGTCGAGTTGAGTCACGCTTCGTTCAGCACGTTGCTGCACAGCCCCAAGCGCAGCGTGCGCAAGGAAGCGTTCGAAAAATACTACGAGCAATATCGCGGGCACGAAAACACGCTGGCGGCCACGCTCGGCGGTTCGATTCAGCGCGACGTCTACTACGCCAAGGCGCGCGGCTACCCCAGCGCGCTGGAGAATGCGCTGTTTCACGATCGCGTGCCGATCTCGGTCTACGACAACCTGATCGCGGCCGTGCATCGCCATTTGCCGGCGCTGCACCACTACTACGAAGTTCGCCGCCGACGGATGAAGCTCGACGACATCCATCACTACGACACCTACGTGCCGATTCTCACGCAGTTCGCCACGCGGCATACCTGGAAGCAGGCGGTCGATACCGTGGTCGCGGCGCTCAATCCGTTGGGGAACGAATACACCGACGTGCTGGCCGCGGGCCTCAACGGGCGGTGGTGCGACAAGTACGAGAACCAAGGCAAACAATCGGGGGCGTTCAGCTCCGGCTCGTACGACGCCGATCCGTTCATCCTCATGAACTATCAGCCCGACGTGCTCGACCACGTCTTCACGCTGGCGCACGAGGCGGGGCACTCGATGCACACCCACCTGTCGGCGAAGAATCAGCCCTACCAATACTACGACTACACGATCTTCGTGGCCGAAGTCGCCAGCACCTTCAACGAGCAACTGCTCGGCAAGTACCTGATGGAGCGGGCCAAAGACAACCGCGAGCGAGCCTACCTCGTCAATCGGCAGATCGACGAAATCCGCGGCACCATCTTGCGGCAGACGATGTTCGCCGAGTTCGAGCGCATCATGCACGCGGCGGCCGAAGCCAACGAGCCGCTCACGCTCGACCGCTTCAAGGCCGAGTATCACCAGTTGCTCGAAAAGTACTTCGGGCCGAAGTTCGCGCTCGACCCACAACTCGACCTGGAGTGCTTTCGCATCCCGCACTTCTACCGGGCGTTTTACGTCTATAAGTACGCGACGGGGTTGTCGGCGGCGATCGCGCTGTCGCGGCGCGTGCTCGGCGGTGGCCGGCCAGAGCTCGACGACTATCTCGGCTTTCTCAAGGGGGGCTCGTCGAAGTATCCGCTCGATCTGCTCCGCGGGGCCGGCGTCGACATGGAGCAGCCCGAGCCGGTCGAAACGGCGCTGGCGCACTTCGGCAAGCTGGTCGACGAGCTCGACGAGCTGCTGTAGCAGTCTTTCACTAATTCGGCAGATCAACGCTGCTGTAGCTGGCCTCTGTGAGGCCGGCCCGCGGTCTGCTGTAGCTGGCCTCTGTGAGGCCGGCCCGCGGTCGTAGTCACCGACTTCGGTCACGCCCGTTCGATCGGGAACGTGATCACCTCGTCGATTGAACTGGCTCCGGCGACCAGCATCACCAGCCGGTCGAAACCGAGCGCGCAGCCGGTTGCGGCCGGCAAGCCAGCCTCCATCGCATCCAGCAGGCGCGATTCTTCCGGCAGCGTCGGCTTGCCATCAGCGGCGCGCTGCAAGTTGGCCGCGCGGTTCCGCTCGCGCAGCACCGCGGGGTCCAACAACTCGTGATAACCGTTGGCCAGTTCCACGCCGTTGACGTACAGCTCGAACCGCTCGGCGACCGGCGGCGTTCCGGAACTTACTCGGGCGAGCGCCGCCTGGCTGGCCGGGTAATCGAACAGAATCGTGGGCCGCGCGACCCCCAAATGAGGTTCGACGCACTCGCCCAGCAACAGCTCGAGCCAGCCATCGCGATCGTCGGCGGCCAGCGACTGGGGGGCCGCGATCTTCAACTGGCCGGCGCGCGCCATCAACTCCGCGGCGGTCGACGTATGCGGATCGACTCCAACGTGCTGGCCGAACGCTTCGGCATAGCTGATCGGCTCGGCGGGCCCGCGCTGGAGCAGCTCCGCGGCGAGCTCGGCGAGCGTTTCGATCCCGTGCTGGTAGTCGGTCCCCGGCTCGTACCATTCGACGAGCGTGAACTCGGGGTTGTGCCGCGGGCCGCGTTCGCCAGCGCGAAACGC
Organism: Pirellulales bacterium; assembly: GCA_050184475.1. Lineage (GTDB taxonomy): Bacteria > Planctomycetota > Planctomycetia > Pirellulales > JAEUIK01 > JAIESQ01. The sequence goes on from JBFXAH010000001.1 coordinate 388,315, forward strand.
CCTCGCGATCTGATAGATGTCGCCGGCGCCGGCGGCCAATAGCCGCTTCATGTGGAACTCGGGCGAGGTCTGCAGCCAGAGCTGGCGGCCAACGTCGGGACGCCGCGGGTCGTCCGCCAGGATCGTCGACAGCGGATCGAGATGGCGATCGACGACGACGTCGGCCGAGAGGACCGGCGTCTCAATTTCGACGAAGCCGCGCTGGTCGAAGAACGCCCGCACGCGTTTGAGCATTTCGGCCCGCAGCCGGAGCCGATCCCAGGTGGCGCTGGGGCGAAAGCTAGAGCCGGCTCTTGAACCCCTGCTGGGTGCCACTGCGGGCTCGCTTCGCTGCTACTCTTTGACGCGCTCGATGTACTCGCCGGTGCGGGTGTCGATCCGCAGCACATCGCCCATGTCGATGAACGCCGGGCAGATGAACTCGGCGCCGGTCTCGACCTGCGCCGGCTTGGTCAAATTCGTGGCCGTGTTGCCGCGGACCGCCGGCTCGCAGTAGGTGACCTTCAAGTTGACGTGGTTAGGTGGCGTGCAGGTGATGGGGCTGTTGTTGAACAGCACCATGTTGCAGACCATCCCTTCCTTGAGGTACTTCCAGGCGTCGTCGAGTTGATCCTTCGTCAGCTCGTACTGCTCGTACGACGTGTTGTCCATGAAGACGAAGTTGTCTTGCTGGCGATAAAGGAACTGGGCCTCGATCTCCTCGACGTCGGCCGCGTCGAGCGAGTCGCCGCTTTTGTACGTGCGGTCGAGCGTGGTGCCGCGGATGAGGTGCTTGAGCCGGCACTTATACAAGGCTTGCCCCTTGCCCGGCTTGACGAAGTTGCACTCGACCAGCAGATACGGATCGCCGTCGATCTGCACCTTCAGGCCTTTGCGGAGCTCGCTGGTATTGTAGCTGGCCACGATGGTTGTCTCGCGTGGTTGTCGAAAGCTATCATCCTACGGATGGCGAGTAGCACGTCTAGTGGCATCGCAGGCCGTACCGCCCCCGCTTCCGCAAGCAAACAGGGGGAAAACGACGCCTCGGCGCGTCGCCCCACGCTGCGCCCCTGGCAACTGGCCCTGCGCGATGCGATTCGCGACCCGGCCGAGCTCTGTTCGCTGCTGGGGATCGACGCCGCCCAGCTCGGGATCTCCACGGTCGCGGCGCGCGACTTTCCAATGCTGGTGCCGCGCGGCTACGCGGCCCGCATGCGGCACGGCGATGCCGGCGATCCGCTGTTGCGGCAAGTTCTGCCGTTGGCGGCCGAACTGGAACGCCCGGCCGGCTTTTCGGCCGATCCGGTTGGCGACATCGCGGCCGAGTTGATCCCGGGCCTGTTGCATAAGTATCGCTCGCGGGTGTTGTTAGTGACTACCGGGGCGTGCGCGATCAACTGCCGATATTGCTTCCGCCGCCATTATGCCTACGACGAGCTGCCGTCGGCGGCCGAAGCTTGGGCCTCGGCGCTGGAAGCGATTGCCGCCGACTCGTCGATCGAAGAGGTGATTCTCAGCGGCGGCGATCCACTGACGATCTCCGACGCCCGCCTGGCGCCGTTGGCCCAGCAGGTCGCCGCGATCGAGCACGTCCGCCGGCTGCGGATTCACAGCCGATTGCCGATCGTGCTCCCCCAGCGGGTCGACGACGCGCTGCTGGCCTGGCTCTCGGGCACGCGCTTAACAGCGATCATGGTCGTGCACGCCAATCACCCGGCCGAGCTGAGCGGCGACGTCGCGGCCGCCTTGACGCGGCTGGCGGCGGCGGGCGTGCTGCTGCTCAACCAGGCCGTGCTTCTGGCGGGCGTCAACGACAACGTCGACATCCTGGCCGAGCTCAGCCGGCGACTCGTCGAACTGCGCGTGAATCCCTACTACTTGCATCAGCTCGACCGGGTCGCGGGGGCCGGCCACTTCGAGGTGCCGCTCGAGCGCGGCCAGCAACTGGTCGAACAACTGCGGGCCCGGCTCCCCGGCTATCTGGTCCCCCGCTACGTGCAAGAAGTGCCGGGGGAACCGGCCAAACGACCGCTCGTTTGACCGCGATTTGCCGACGGGCCACTTGCGGCTAGCCGGCCGGCTGCCAGAATGAATGGCCTGTCGCGCGCCGGGCGGCTAAGATGAATCGCGGGGCATCGACGCGCTCGATTTCGCTAGAACCGGTTTCAAAACCGTCGGGGACTGTCCCGATTTTACGAGGTACTCCGAGCAAAATGGGACTGTCCCCCTGCTTGGGACGGTTTTGAAACTACTTCTAGTGCGCTCGGCCGGCACCGCCAGCGCAACTAGCGTCCCACCTGTTACTTAATCTCGGCCGCCCCGATGCGGCGCAAACCACCCAGGCGAAAGGCGCACCGGCTCCGTGGGTTCGAAGTTTCAGATCGGTTGTGTCGGGGCCGCCGCGCTCGTGATTCTGCGGATCGCGATCGGCTGGCATTTCCTTTATCAGGGGCTGTGGAAACTCAATAACCCGGACTTCGATTCGTCGGGCTTTTTGAGCCAGGCCAAAGGGCCGCTGGCCGACTATTACTACGACCTGATGCCTGACTTCTGGGGACGCGAACATCTGGATCGCGAAGCGGCCCTCAAGCGTGTCGCCGAGTACCGCGAGGAGTTCGGCAAGCGGCATCAACTGACCGACGACCAGAAGAGCCTGGCCGACCGGGTCGCGGCCGCGCGCAGCGCCGCGGTCGACGACTTTTTCACCGACAACAAAGAGTCGATCGAGACCTATCTGCACGAGCTCGACCGCTGGACGACGACTCGCGCCGACGGGGCGACCACCGGCTTGGAGTATCAGCGCAAGCGATTATGGGACAAACAGCGCGAGTTGCAGGCGCAAGTCAAACCGTGGATCGCCGAGTTGGATGGCCAGATGGAACAGTTGGGCACCGATCTGGCCGGCGTGCTGTCTCCCGAGCAGCGAGCCGACGAACCGCTCCCCGATCTGTCGTCGCATCAAAGGATGGACAAGCTCATCACCTACTCGAACATCGCGGTCGGCGTCTGCCTGATGCTGGGGCTGTTCACGCGGTTGGCGGCGCTCGGCGGCGGCTTGTTCTTGCTGACGATTGTGTTGGCTCAACCCGAGTGGCCCGGCATTTATCCACCAGCTCCGCCAGCTGCGGGGCGCTCGCTGGGGGTGACCAAGGAAGCGGTCGAGATGGTGGCATTGTTCGCCTTAGCGGCGCTACCTGTAGGGCGCTGGGGGGGCTTGGACTTTTTCTTGCATAACCTCGTGTTTGGACCACTTTTGCGACGGCGCCGAGTGCGCGAAGCCCGGGCCGTGATCGCGCGTGGCGGGGCACCGGCCGGCGCAACTCGCTGAACCCCCGCGCGATAGGATCGTACAGGAAACTACCAACCGGCAATTTGGCGCGGCGGCACGTGCCGCGTGTTTTCGGCGAAGGAACCTTGCAATGAATCTCACGCCTGAAGAACGCAAGATCGGGCAAGAAAACTTCCACGCGGCCATCGGCAGCGAGTTCACGCGCCGCGATTTCCTCACGCAAGGGATTGCCGCGGGCGTGATCTCGGGAGCCGGGCTCGGCTCGTTCTATTACGGCTATGGCCGCTCGCTCGGCGATCCGGTCCGCGTCGGCGTGATCGGCACCGGCGACGAAGGGAGCGTGCTGATCGGGGCGCACACGCCCGAGTACGCCCAGGTCGTGGCGATTTCGGATATCCGCCCCTACAACGTCTGGCGCGGGTTTCACGGCGACCCGACCGTGCCGGCGGTGCGCCCGGGGCTGATGGCCAAGTACAAGTGGTCGACCGAGGACGAAGCCAAGAAGCACGTCACGGTCTATACCGACTACAAAGACCTGCTGGCCAACAAAGACATCGAAGGGGTGATCATCGCCCTGCCGTTGCACCTGCACGCCAAGGTGGCGATCGAGGCGATGCAGGCCGGCAAGCACGTGCTGACCGAGAAGCTGATGGGGCACAGCGTCGGCCAGTGCAAGCAAATGGGGCGCGTCGCTGCCGAGACCGGCAAACTGCTGGCCACCGGCCATCAGCGGCATTACAGCATTCTCTACGACAACGCCAAGGACCTGATCCAGCGCGGGCTGCTGGGGCACATCCACCACGTTCGCGCCCAGTGGCATCGCGGCAATATCCCCGGCAAAGACAGTTGGGCGCCGCCGCTCCCCGCTGAACTGCAAAAAGAGCTCGACGAACTGCTCGCCAAGCTCCCCAATGCCAAGGGCAAAGAGCTCGATTCGCTGATGGCCCGCAAGGCACTGCTCGAGGTGCAAGTGCTCGATGCCGGGGTCAATGCCGAGTCGTACGGCTACCAGAATCGCACCCTCGACGGGGGCTACACCTGCTCGCCGCTCGAAGAGTTGATTCGCTGGCGGCTGTGGAACCGCACCGGTGGCGGACTGATGGCCGAGCTCGGCAGCCATCAACTCGACGCGGCCAGCATCTTCGTCAGCGCCACGCGCCCCGACGGCAAGAAGGTCAAGCCGCTGCGCGTATCGGGCATGGGGGGGCGGCATATCTTCCCGGCCGATCGCGACTGCGACGACCACGTCTATTGCATGTACGAGTTCCCCGCGCCGGAATACGAAGAGGACCCGAATAAGAAGATCGTGGTCACCTATTCGTCAATCAACGGCAACGGTTTCGGCGGCTACGGCGAAATCGTAATGGGGACCGACGGCACGCTGATCCTCGAGCGCGAGCAGGAAGTGATGCTCTACAAGGGCTCGAGCACGTTGACCAACGTGACGGTCCGCAAGGCCGCCTCGAGCGGCGGTCCGACGCTCAACACGACCGACAGCGGCGGCGGACCTGCCACGGCGGTCGGCAAGAAGGCCCTCGACGCCGGACCGGTCAGCCGCGGCTACACCGAGGAGATCGAGCACTGGGCCTGGTGCATCCGCAACCCCGCGCCCGAGAATCTGCCGAAGTGCCATCCGCCAGTGGCCCTGGCCGATGCCGTGATCGCCCTGGTGTCGAACATCGCCATTGCCGAGAAAAAGCCGATCGATTTCGATCCGCGCTGGTTCGATATCGACGACGACGCCACGCCCGAGGGGGTGAGCCCGGCCGACAGCGTGTCGGCCTAGTTGGGTAACCTATAGGTTGCGCGGGTGGCCTTCTCCGGGCTGCCTACCGCTGGGAGTTCTCCTTCATGGAAAAGTGGCCGATCGGCGTCTTTGCCAGCATCGACGCCGGCCTGGGCGTGAAGCTCAGCGTGGTGCGCGAGCTGGGCATTCCGACCATACAGTTGCATGCCCCCAGCCCACAGGCCCGCACGCCCGAGGGAGCGCGCGAGTTTCTCGACCGCTTGCGCGAGATCAACGTCACGCTGACGGCCGTGTTCGGCGGGTTCGAGGGGGAAAGCTACGCCGATATCCCGACCGTCGCGCGCACGGTGGGGCTGGTGCCGCACGAGACGCGGCACGCGCGCACCGCCGAGATGCGCGAGATCGCCGATTTTGCCCGGCTATTGGGGGTCGATGTCGTCGCCTTGCACCTGGGCTTCGTGCCGCACGAGATGAGCGATCCCCTGTGGAACGAGGCGATCGCCGTGACGCGCGAACTGTGCGACCATTGCGTCGGCAACCAGCAAGCGCTGCACCTCGAAACCGGCCAGGAGGATGCCGACACGCTGGTGCGGTTTATCGAGGCCGTCGAGCGCGACAATCTGTTCGTGAACTTTGATCCGGCCAACATGATCTTGTATGGCTCGGGCGAACCGATCGAAGCCTTGCGCAAAGTCGGCCGCTGGGTGAAAAGCGTGCACTGCAAGGACGCCAAGTGGGCGACCAACCCCGGGCAGGAGTGGGGGCAGGAAGTCGCGCTCGGCGACGGCGACGTCGGCTTCGAAAACTACCTGCGGACGCTCGACGAAATCGGCTACACCGGCCCACTGACGATCGAGCGCGAGATTCCGCAAGATCCGAATCGGCAAATGGCCGAGATCGGCCGCGCCGTGCGGCTGTTGAATCAGCTCAAGACGAAGTTGGCGGGATGACGCGCATCGTTCTGTGCTATCCCGTCGAGGAACGTCACCTCAGGCAGATCGCGGCCGCGGCGCCCCACGCCGAGATCGTCGACGCCGGACAGGAGCGGATCGCCGGCGAGATTCTCACGGCCGACATCTTCTGCGGTCATGCCAAAGTACCGATGCCCTGGGAAGACGTGATCCACCAGGGCCGGCTGCAATGGATTCAATCGTCGGCCGCGGGGCTCGATCACTGCCTGGTCCCCGCGGTGGTCGATTCCGACGTGATCGTCACCAGCGCCTCGGGCGTGCTGGCCGACCAGGTGGCCGAGCACACCGTAGCGTTACTGACCGCGCTCACGCGCGGCTTGCCGGTCTTTTTTCGGGCGCAGCAGCGCCGCGAGTTCATCCGCCGGCCGACGCGCGACCTCACCGGCGCGACCGTGGGCATCGTCGGCATGGGGGGAGTCGGCCGCCGATTGGTCGAAGTGCTCGCGCCGTTCAAAGTTCGCATGCTGGCGACCGACTGGTTTCCGATCGACAAGCCGCCCCGGGTCGAGTCGCTGTGGCCTCCCGATCGGCTCGATGATCTGCTGGCCCAGGTCGATGTGTTGATTCTGGCGGTGCCGCTTACCGACCGCACCCGCGGCATGATCGACGCGCGCGCCCTGGCGCTGCTGCGACCGGGCTCGCTCCTGGTCAACGTGGCCCGCGGGGCGCTGGTGGTCGAGCAAGATCTGGTCGCGGCGCTGCGTTCGGGCCATCTGGCCGGCGCCGCGGTCGACGTCACCGCCACCGAGCCGTTGCCGCCAACCAGCCAGTTGTGGGAACTGCCACAGGTGATCATCACGCCGCACGTGGGGGGGCAAAGTGCCCGCCGGATCGACAACATGACCGATTTTTTCTGCGACAATCTGCGGCGGTATCAGCGCGGCGAGCCGCTGCGCAACCTGGTCGACAAGCGCTTGGGCTTTCCGACGCGAGTTGCCGGCGGAGCACCCCAGCTTCGCTAGCTGCCCCACTTCTGCAGCGGCCGATTTATCGATGCCAGCACCCGGGCCGCGGCCGCAATTCGCCCATTCCGATTGAAATGCCCGAAAGTCATTCCGCGGGCGAAACCTCGATTCGGTCTGGCTGAGAATTTTCTTAACCGGTTAAGATAGTGCCACCTGCCCGCCTCGCCCCCCCCGATGCTCTCCCCGCACACGCACGCGAAAGACTACCCACCATGACGTCGACCATGTTTCACCTAGGGGCTCCGACGCTCAACGTCGACGGCCAACCGGCTCAACGTTCGAACGACGAGCTAGTTAGCCAGTACCACACGTTGCTCGAAGATTCGCGGTTCAGTTGGACCGTGCATCATCGCCTGCTCCGCCGCTTGGGCTCGGGCGGGCAAGGAGTCGTCTATCTCAGCGAGCGCCGCGGGGCGGACAACTTCACCCTGCCCGTGGCGCTGAAGTTCTTTTCGCCGGAGCGCTACGCCGACGATCGGGCCTACGAAGACGCGATGGCCCAGATGGCGCAGGTCGCCGCGCGGGTGGCCCAAATTCAGCAGGACAACCTGATCGACGTGCAGAACTTCGTCGATCGCAATCGCATCCGCTGGATGGAAATGGAGTGGGTCGACGGCTACGACTTGGGCCGGCTGTTGACGGCCAACATGTTGGCTCGCGTCCGCGACCGGGTGAGTAATCGGCGTTGGGAACACCTGAATAACGTGATCGTGACGGCCGGGCCGCATCAGCCCCGTTTGAAGCCCGGCATCGCTATCGCCGTGGTCCGCGATTGCCTGGCGGCGTTGGCCGCGCTGCACCGCGAAGGGATTGTGCATGGCGATCTCAAGCCTTCGAACATCATGCTCAAGCGCACCGGCAACGCGAAGCTGATCGATATCGGCGCGGCGTTCGAATGGGATTGTGCGCCGGGGCGCAGAACCTGCACACCGACGTATGCTGCCCCCGAAGTGCTCGACGGCCAGGATGCTTCGCCGCGCACCGACCTGGCGAGCCTGGGATATGTGCTCGTCGAGATGCTCTCGGGTGTGTGCCCGTTCGCGGGGCTGACGTCGTATCGCGAGTTGCTCGAGGCCAAGCGAACGTTGCCGCAACGATTGCCGGAGATTCTGCCCCCCGAGGTCGCCTCCAGCGAGCTGCTGTTGAGCTTTTGTCGCGGACTCGTCGCGGCCGATCCGATGCGCCGCTTCCCCAGCGCCGAGGCCGCCGACTTGTTGAAGGATGGCGCGGCCGGCTTTCACCGGCAACTCGTCCAAGGCAACCTGGCGAGCGAGTACGACAGCGAAATCAGGCTGTGGCTCGAAGAGCTCGAATAGCGCGATCGTCCGACGGTGTTTTGGGGAGTCGACGCCAAATGGAATCTCCCTTCTCTCAGGGGGGAAGGTCGAAGTCGCGCCAGCAGCGTCGCAACTCCCTCGCGGCTAATCACGGCCCTGCAGTCCGTCATGGAATCACCAAGTTCGGCCCTGCATAATCTGGACCGTTTAGCCTAGCTACCGGCTTCGAAGGTGCTCCTGACCTGCGCCGAGCAGTTCCAACGGTCGCTATGGATCGTAGCAAGCATTGGCTGCGGCGAGTCTTGCGATTCGCTCCACCTATCGCGCTGCGAAGCTAATGGTTGGCTTGCAAAAGCTCTTTACCAGACCCGGCTTAGGTCAAATGCGCCGGAAAATAAACCGTTCGTCGAACGAACCAAATTGCATTCATACCTTGAGCGCCGCGAGCGAGTTTCAAAAGACCTGTGAAATCTTGTCAAACTTTTTTGATTTTCATTGTCGGTTTCTTCTTGTCCACGGTACCTTCAATGTCACCTTGCGGGCTGCCAGGCACGACCAGGCGCCCACAACGACCGATTTACACGCTCTGGTAACGCCAGTGAATTTCACCTGAACCTTAGAAGTTACAGGAATCCGCTAATGACCCGCTTCCGCGCGCGTTGGACTGCGCTTCTTCTTGCGGTCGGCATGTATTGCCTGGTCTTTGCCGCACGGCCTTCGCAGGCCGAAATCCTCACTCCGCCGGCCATGTCGTTTCTGGTCGTCGACGGCGTCAGCACCGATTGGGGCTGGAATCAGACCGGCAAAGCCCTCGGCGGTGACGTATTCAGCTACAACGGCAACGTCACGAAGACGAATTACCAGTTTGAGTGGAACATCACGGCCGATCCCGATCCCTGGGTCAACTCGAACTACACGATCACCAACAACACGCTGACGACGAACATTTACACCGTCACTGTTTCGCTGCCGATCATTCCCATTCCTGGGTCGACATTGACCGGCGGATCGGTGCAAGGTGGAGTGACCGACAACAACGGTGATGGAGCGACCTTGGGTCAGGTCGGTGTCACTCCGCTCTACATGTCGTTGATCGATGGCGTCGATTTCACGCCGTTGCTTCCGCCAGGAACCTCTTCGATCACGGTGGGCCCGTTTTTGAGCGGAACAGTCGGGCCGTCGTCGTTCGGCACGCCGATTCCGAGCCTGCCGGGCCCTGCCGCCTCGACCTCGATCGGTATCCGCCTCAACTTCACGCTTACGCCGGGCGACAGCGCGTCGTTCACCAGCGTATTCGTGGTCGAGCCAGTCCCCGAGCCGGCGTCGATTGCCATGGCTAGTTGCGGCTTCGCGATGGTCATCGGCGGTGTCTGCTGGCGACGCCGCAGAGCCCGCCACTCCAAGCAGAGCTAAGTTCACTTCTATTCGTGCATCCGCGGGCTGTCTCGCTATTCGGGCGAGGCAGCCCGCTTTTTTTGGTATCGTCTCAGGCATGGGAGCTCTATTTCGCGATCGGCTGCCGCAACTCGACGGCGCGCTGTTTCTCACCGACGGCGGTCAGGAGACCACGTTCGTTTTTCACGACGGTCTGCCGCTGCCGGAGTTCGCCGCCTTTGATCTCTTGAACCGCGACGGGGGCGAGGAGCATTTCGCCCGCTACTATCGGCAGTACGCTGCGATCGCGTCACAGCACAGTGCCGGGCTCGTTCTCGAAGCCCCCACCTGGCGTGCCAGCGCCGATTGGGGATCGCGGTTGGGCTACACTTCCGCGGCATTGGAAGCGGCGAATCTCCGCGCCGTCGGCTTGCTGGTTGAGATCCGCGCCGAATTGCAGCAGTCGCTGGGGCTCGAAATGACGGTCGTCAGCGGCTGCGTCGGGCCGCGCGGCGATGGTTACCAACCTGGCCAACAAATGTCGGCCGCCGAGGCCGAGCAATATCACCGCCCGCAGGTCGAAGTCTTTGCGCGTAGCGATGCCGACATGGTGACCGCCATGACGCTCAATTACGCCAACGAAGCCCTGGGGATCGTCCGCGCGGCGCAGGCCGCCGGCATGCCGGTAGCCATTTCCTTCACGGTTGAAACCGACGGCCGCCTGCCGACCGGACAGTCGCTGGGCGACGCGATCGAACAGGTCGACGACGCGACCGACGCTTATCCCGGTTATTACCTGATCAACTGTGCTCATCCCACGCACATCGCCCCGGCGCTGGCCGACGACCGACCGTGGCAAGACCGCTTGCGTGGCCTGCGCGCCAATGCGTCGGTGAAAAGCCATGCCGAACTCGACGAGGCGACACAACTCGACACAGGCGATCCAGCCGAGCTCGGTTGGCAGTACGCCGACTTTAAGCGCCGACTGCCGCGATTGAACGTCCTGGGGGGCTGCTGCGGAACCGACGCGCGGCACGTAGCGAGCATCGCGGCGGCCTGTGCCCCGCTGTTTGCGAGCTAGCCGTAGACTTCGCCGATGCCTGGAACGGCCGATAGCGAGTCGCGGGCATACATTGGCCGATGGATGGTTGCTGCTTCGCGCCTGCCGCCCCGCGTATAATCGGACGCTGAACGATTCGAGTTTCTGGGGCGCGGTGTTGCGGGTATGGGGATGCCATCATCTGGTCGTTCGGCGAGCGAGTCGCAGTTCGAGGCGCCGCTTCGGTCGGCCCGTGAATCGAGCGGCGCAGCCAGCAAACCGGCCTCGATGCCGCCCGACGTTTCCGGCGACGAGCTGACCCGCGGCGCATCGCGTCAAGGCGACGGCGTGCAGTCGAGCGAGGCGAAATCATCGATCGTCGAGCTCCCTTTGCCCGAATCGCACCTGGGCCCGATCAGCGCGGCCGAACAACAGGTTCGCGAACTGCTCAATCGCTGGGGGACCAAGGGGTTCTTTCGCCTGAAATACATGGGCGAGAAGATCTTCATCGACCGAATCGCCCCCGGCCAGGCTTACCTGGTCGAATTGCGCACGCACTACGAAGACCGCTCGCTACGGCAAGCCGAAGAGCCGTATCACGGCGGGCCGGTCGACGACTACCACGCCACGCCCGAACTTTGGGACGTGCCAGTCCAACGGGCAGCCGACTTCGAAGAGCGTACCGAGCGCGTCGTCGTGCCGGGGACCGAGCGAGTCGAACTCTGCGGCGGTTGCGCCGGCAACGGGCGGGTCGTCTGCCCGCACTGCCACGGTCAGGGGTCTCGCGTCTGTCCCCGTTGTCAGGGGACCGGCATGATTGAGCACCGGACGGTCTCGGCCAGTCCGCCCGGTCGACACGACAATCCGATGTCGGCGCCGCGCGTGATTCGCCGGCGCTGCAATTGCATCGGCGGTCGGGTGCGCTGCTCGTCGTGTGGCGGAAACGGCGTGCAAACGTGCCATCGCTGCCGCGGCAGCGGGCGAACCAAGACCTTTCAAGAGCTAGTGGCGAAGTTTCTGGTCGTCGACGAGCGGCAAGTCCTCGACGCGACGCCGGTCGCCGACAAGGCCCTCGGCAAGCTCTCGGGCGATTGCTTGTTGGAGCTCAACGAACCGCGTGTCGCCGCACACTGGCCGATTACGCCCGCGGTCGACGAGTGCGTTGCCCAGGAGTTGGCCAAATCGCAAGCGGTCGACGAGCGGCAGCGGCGGGTGCTGCGGCAATACCTGCGCGTCGTGCGGATTCCTCAGACCGAGGTGCAATACACCTACGCGGGGGTCGAGCGGCAGCTCTGGATCTGCGGACACGAGCAACAGGTGTACGCCCCCGGCGCGCCGTGGCAGCGTGAACGCTACTGGCTGTTGGTAGGGGGCATTGTCGCGGCGGTCGCCGCCGTCGTGGGTGTCGTTGCGTATCTGCTGTTGCGGTAGATCAACAATATGCGATCCGCAGATTGCTCCCGCCTGTAGCCGGCCTCTGTGAGGCCGGACCGGGGTCGCAGACGTCGCAGACCCCGGCTACAGATTCGCCGCGCAGTGGCGACGCCTTTCGACCCCGCAGGGGTCGCTCTGTCAGCCGAGGGTGTCAACCCTCGGTGCCCGTCGCATCATTGCCCGGCCCTGACAGGGCCGCTCGTGGCGGTCCGCGGGTCGAGGGATGCGTCGCCCCGCGCTCGGCGCTGTGTGGATTGGAGATATCGGTCCCCGCCGCGCAGCGGCGACAGCGCTTAGCCGTGGGTGCCAACCCACGGAACCCGGTCGCGACACAACCATCTAGCCGCGTAGCGGCGACAGTCCCGGCCGTCACGGCCGTCGAGTGGCCAATTCGCCGTTGATATAATGTATACAATAGTGTACACATTTTATGGACCTCGGGGGTACCGCTCCGCACGCACTTCCAGGCACTGGCGGAGCCAGCGGCACCCGAAATACGTCCAAAACCATGCCCGACGTGGCGTGCGGCAACCGCCGAGGGGGACGGGAGTCGTTTCCGGAAATCGACCTCACCTCGCTCGACGCGCAGAGGGGAAACGACTCCCGTCCCCTTGGGGCGACCTCGAAAGGAGCACGACACCGCCGATTGACACCGAGTCAGTTTGCATCTCCCCCAGGGGCTTCGCGATCAAGCGCGATCGTTTGTCAGAGTCGGTGCGGAGAGGGACGATCGCGGTGCGCGCCGCGATTGGCGAGTCGCTCGGGTGACCACGCTCGTCGTGGTGACGAATTCAATATCCACAGATTTCACAGATTACGCAGATGAGCTGTTCGCGAACTCGCCCGCATTCCCAATCTGCGTTAATCGGCGAAATCTGCGGACCGCAACTGCATTCTTTGCGCCTTGGCGCGTTGGCGCGAGAAGTGCCTCGCTCGTCGTGGGTACGAATTCACTATCCACAGATTTCACAGATTACGCAGATGAGTTGCTCGCGGACTCGCCCGCGTTCCCAACCTGCGTCAATCGGCGAAATCTACGGACAACAAACCTGCATTACTTTGCGCCTTGGCGCCTTGGCGCGAGATCCAATTCACCGCAAGGAGAATCCAACCTCGGACCTCTCTGCGATCGTCTGCGCCCTCGGCGGCAATCGACCTAGGACGCAAAACGGTTCGCTAGGACGCAACGAGGACGCAAACGATTGGATTTGCGTCCTAGAATAAGTTCTTACAGGGCAACTACTTCACTGCCACCACCAGCGGCCTAGGACGATAAGGACGCAAAAATACCGCAATGGAGCGAGAGAAGGGTTAAGCCCCCAACTGCTCCGCGAACTCCGCGGCTTCGCGTGAGCCCAATCAACCCGGGGGCCGCGCGGGCAGCATAGCCAGGAACTCGTAGACCACGGATAACACGATCAAGAGTTCGGTGACCGGGCCGCTTCCCCAATCTGCGTCAATCGGTGAAATCTGCGGACTACAACTGCATTCTTTGCGCCTTGGCGCCTTTGCGCGAGATCCAAGTACCTTGGCGCGAGGTCATTCGTCTTTGGACGCAAAACGAAAGCTTTGGACGCAAGTTGGACGCAAACGGTTTTATTTTGCGTCCAAGAATAAGTGGATTGGCTGCAACGACTTAACTGCCGGTAACACGGCTTTGGACGGTTTGGACGCAAAATTCCGGACATGGAGCGAGAGAGATAAGGCGAATTCACAATCCACAGATTTCACAGATTACGCAGATGGGCCGCTCGTGGACTCGCCCGCATCCCAATCTGCGTCAATCGGCGAAATCTACGGACAACAAGCCGCATTGCTTTTGCGCCTTGGCGCCTTGGCGCGAGATCCAACTCCACCGCAAGGAGAATCCAACCCCGGACCTCTCTGCGATCCTCGGGACCTCGGCGGCAATCTGACCTAGGACGCAAAACGGTTCGCTAGGACGCAACGAGGACGCAAACGGTTGGATTTGCGTCCTAAAATAAGTTCTTACAGGGCAACTACTTCACTGCCGCCACCAGCGGCCTAGGACGGTAAGGACGCAAAATTCCGGACATGGAGCGAGAGAGATAAGGCGAATTCACAATCCATAGATTTCACAGATTACGCAGATGGGCCGCTCGTGGACTCGTCCGCGTCCCAATCTGCGGTAATCGGCGAAATCTGCGGACAGCAAAGCCGCGTGCCATTGCGCCAGCGCTTCGGTGCGAGAGCATTCGTCTTTGGACGCAAAACGAAAGCTTTGGACGCAAGTTGGACGCAAACGGTTTTATTTTGCGTCCAAGAATAAGTGGATTGGCTGCAACGACTTAACTGCCGGTAACACGGCTTTGGACGGTTTGGACGCAAAATCCCGGACATGGAGCGAGAGAGATAGGGCGAATTCACAATCCACAGATTTCACAGATTACGCAGATGGGCCGCTCGTGGACTCGTCCGCGTCCCAATCTGCGCTAATCGGCGAAATCTGCGGACCACAAAGCCGCCTTGCTTAGCGCCTTCGCGCCTTTGCGCGAGATCCGTTGTCCTTGGCCCCGAACCCTACTCCCTAATCCCTGACCACTGCCCTCGACTCGGGACGCAAAATGCCAATTCGGGACGCAAGCGGGACGCAAACCTTTGGATTTGCGTCCCGACACAAGCTGCTGACAAGAAATCACTTAACCGCCGGCGACACCCGCTCGGGACGGTCGGGACGCAAAATTCCGGCAATGGAGAGAGATAAGGGGGGGATGGGCAGGCCAAACCTGTCTTGAAAGGAGAACCGCGCCGCCGATTGCACTAGTTTAGATGGCATCTCCCCCAGGGACTTCGCGACGTAGCGCGTCGTTTGTCAGAGTCGGTGTGGAGAGGGACGTGAAAGGTGCGCGCCCGCGGCTGTCTCGTTTTTTGGCGTGCGACTTCGGTTGACGAACTGAGCCTGCTCGAAAAGCGTGGGACTGTGCCCCTTTGAAGAGAAGTAGCGCTGCCACTGGGACGACGTTGCCGTTGCTCCGCGGCGGTCCCGCCCCTTGGGCCGCGGGCGGCCACTCGCTAATCTAGCGGACCTCTGGAAAGATTCGTCGTCGCCATGCCGCCGCGGCTGCACCGAAATGGGTATGACAACGACGACCGGGTGGGCGTTTGGGCTCCACCTTGTCCGCCGGAAGTTCCGTTATTGCTGAGGGAAACTGTCGATGTCCGTTACCGATCGTGAGAAGCAAATCGCCGACGCCGAGGAGATGCTCGGCGATCGTCTCGCGCACCAGGAGTTCGCCAAGCATCTGTACTTCGGCCGATACGCCGGCCAGGCGTTTCCGGCCTATCCCGATCTCACTGCTTCGGACGAAGTGAACCAGGCCGTCGCCGACCTGCAGCAATATTGCCGCGACAATATCGACCCGCAGAAAATCGATCGCGAAGCCCGCATTCCCGACGACGTCGTCGCCGGACTGGGCCGCCTAGGGGTGCTCGGCGCGTGCTTGCCCAAGGAGGCCGGCGGTCGCGGGTTCAGCCAGTTGGCCTACTGCCGGCTGGTCGAAGTGCTCGGCGGGCACTGCGGCTCGACTGCGTTGTTCGTCAACGCCCATCACTCGATCGGTCCGCGGGCGATCGTGTTGTTCGGCACGGCCGAGCAGCAGAAGAAGTGGTTACCGAAATCGGCGACCGGCGAGTGGCTCAGTGCCTTCGCGCTCACCGAGCCCGAGGCGGGTAGCGACGCCTCGAACGTACAGACGACCGCCACGCCCACGCCCGACGGTCGCGGCTTCGTGCTCAACGGCCAGAAGCGCTGGATCACCAACGGCGGCATCGCCAAGGTGCTGACCGTGATGGCGCGCACGCCGGTCCCCGGCAAGAAGAAAGAGACGAAGATCACTGCCTTCATCGTCACGCCCGACATGGAGGGGTTCAAAGTCGTCGAAGAGCGGATGGACAAGGTGGGGGTGCGCGGCAGCGCCACGGGGCGGCTGGCGTTCGAGAACTTGTATGTGCCGCGCGAGAATATTTTGGGCGAGGAAGGGAAGGGGCTGCGCGTCGCGCTGACGGTGCTGGATTATGGCCGCACGACGTTCGGCGCCAGTTGCACTGGCGCGGCGAAGTTCTGTCTGGCCAAGGCGATCGAGCACGCCAACCGCCGCGTGCAGTTCGGCCAGACGCTCGGCTCGTTCGAACTGGTCAAAGACAAGCTGGCCTACATGGCAGCCGGCGCCCTGGCCATGGAAGCGTGCACCTACCAGACGGCCCACCTGATCGACTCGGGTGCCGAAGAGTACATGCTCGAAACGGCGATGCTCAAAGTGTTCGCCACCGACGTGCTGTGGCGGATCATCAACGACACGATCCAGATCTACGGCGGCAAGGCCTACTTCACCGACGAACCGTTCGAGCGCATGATGCGCGACGCGCGGATCAACACCATCGGCGAGGGGGCCAACGACGTGCTCAAGGTCTTCATCGCCATGGTCGGCCTGCGCGACGTGGGGCTCGAGCTCAAGAGCGTGCTCGACTCGCTGGCGAACCCCTTCACGGGGCTGGGCAAGATCGGCGGCTTCGCCGGGCGCAAGCTTGGCGCGCTGTTGAGCTCGCCGGAGATCGTCGTCCGCAGCTCCGAGCTGGAGGAAGATGCCCAGCGCCTGGGGCGATTGATCGGCACCTTCGGCGGCCAGGTCGAAAAGCTGTTGCGGCGCTATCAGGAGGAGGTCCTCGACCGGCAGTATCAACTGGCGCGGGTGGCCGACGCCGCGACCGAACTGTACGTGTCGAGCTGCGTGCTGGCCCGCATCGATCGCATCTTGCGCGATCCGAAGTTCGATCCCGATCATCAGGCCGCGGGGCACGCGGCCAACGGGCACGACGCGCATGGCGACGCGCATGCCGAGAACGGCCACGACGCGCACCACGCGCCGGCCGAAGTCCTGGCGAGCGCGGCCGGCACGCACCGCGATCCGCGTATCCACGAGTTGGAAGTCAGCCGTTATTACCTGCGCACCGCCGAGCGGCGGATTCGCCTGCGGCTTGCCGAAATGTGGGATAACGACGACGCCGAGACGACGAAGATCGCCAATCGCCTGTTGCGCGGGCAGTAGCCGCGGGTGATGCTTGCAATCGAGGGGCGCGGCGTTCCGGCCCCCCCGACGATTCGATCGTCGATCAAGACGCCCGAGTTCTGCCCTCGGGCGTTTACTTTTGCACAGTCCGCGCGCTGTTGTCATTTCGAGTGACAGCTTGTCAGGAGCCCGGGCGAGGCTCCGTATCTGGCGTTGACGCGGATGACTTTCGTCCGCAACCCACCTCAGGAACAGGGAAGCCGCGCCATGAACTGGCTCACGAGTCTGTTTGGCACATCGTCGCCGAAATCCCTCCGCTCGACACGCAAACCGGCCCGCCGCAAGCAGCGCTCGCTGCGCTTCGAGCAGTGCGAAACCCGGCAACTGATGACGGGCAACCCGCTGGTCATGGCCCCCGCACTGACGACCGAAGTGCCGCCGGCTTTGATCGCTCCGGCAGTGCCGGCCGCGCCGGCCGCGCCGGTGTTCACTACCGCAGCTCAATCGTTCGCCGCCGCGCCGACGACCATGGGGCCGTTCATCGTGGCGAGCAACCCCTCGACTCCGGTGCTCCACGCGCCGCTGGCGACCAGCCCGAGCCTGAACACGGCGGCCGAAGCCGGCAAGGCGACCACCCAAAAGGCGGCCACCGCGAAAATCGACCTCGACATCTCGGTCGTCAGCACCGCCGTGACGCCGACGCAAGCCAAGGACCTTAACTTGCAGCACTTCTTCGGCGGCGAAAAAGTCACCGTGCCGACCGTAGTCAGGAACTACGGGCCCGACACGGCCAGCGGCAGCGCCACGGTGAGCGTTTATTTGTCGACGACCAAGAATCTCAACGGCTCGCCCGTGCTGCTCGGGCAGAAGACGGTCAACATCAATTTGGGAAACAACGCCAAGCAAACCGTATCGCTCGACGTCACGATTCCCAAGACGCTGGTGGAGCGCATCGACTACTTCATCGTGGCCAAGGTGACCACGCCACTCAAGCAAAGCACGATCAACGACGTGCGATCGTCGGACCGCACGTTCGAGTTCCTCGGCACGCCGACCCACCTGGCGGCGTTCACCCCCAACGCCCAGGGGAAGATCCTCTATTTTGAGGTAGTCCGCGACACGCTGGCGGGCCGGCTCGCCCTCAAGGAGCAGAATATCCTGGCCCGCATGAACGATCCGCAGTCGTTCATCAGCTCGTTCCAGACCGACGCACCGTATCCGTACCTCAGTGGCGGCGTGCCGATGATCGGGCTGGGAATCAACCTCAACACATTAGATTCCTACATGGAGCACGTCGTCGCCACGTACGTGCGCGGCTACTACAAAAGCGCCTACGGCCAGACGCTGTCGGGGTCCGACACGTCGATCATTAACATGCTGAAGACGCAGGCCTACACCGGCTCGACCAAACAGGCGTTCACCGCCCGGCAGGATCAAAGCTTGTTCAACCTTGACTACCAGCGCCGCATGGCGGTTGGCGAGGCCGCCCTGGGCAAGACCATCTGGAGCCGCATCGCACCGATGCCGCGGATCGCGCTGATGGACATGATCTACGCCACCGGCGGCATCCAGGCCAACATGATCGACCCGCTCAAATCGCTCGACTACGTGCAGGCAGGCTTCCGCCTGCTCGACAGCCCGCGGGCGACGCAATCGGCTTTCGCCACATTGCGAGTCAAGGCCGAGTATCAGAACCTGCTGGACTTCACCAAGACGTGGTTGGGGCAGATTATCTGAGCCATGCCGACGCGGGGAGGGTGCAATCGTGCGCCGCCGTGGCTTCAAGTGTCGACGGGCGTGTCCCAATACGTTGGTTCGCCTTCAACGAGCCAGATGATCGCCCGATGCCGGGGTGTGGTGATCCACTCACACTGCTCAACTTGATCGCGGCCTGCCTGATGGGTCGAAACATCGCCGATCGCCAGGTCTTGGTCGATGATCAAGTCCGACGGTTTTGTTACCAGCAATTCGAGATCGTTTGGATCGATCCAATTTGTGAAATCCGTCGTCTGGCGCTCACGTAGCTCGGCGCGCAATCGACAGTGCATTGCGTAAGCGAGCTCTCGATAGGCGCTCAACTCCTGCTGGCTGCGCAGCGTGGCGTCGGTAATTACACGGGTGGCATCGGAACCGAGGAAATAGAGCGAGTCGGTCACGGCAAACGGATCGACCTTCGTGTCGTGTTTCGGGAGTTCATCGATTCCCAACGCCCAGGCAAGGATGGCAAGCCCCTCGACCGACCAGGTGGCAGCGATTCGATCCCTTTCGGGCAGTTCGCCGAGCGGCGTCGCCAGGAGGCGCACTTCGAACGATTCCAGGGCAGTGTCGATGCCCAGCGATCGGATCCACGCATCGATGCGATCGACCAGATCTTCGGCATCGGGGTGCCCGGCGCCGTGGTCAATTGAGCCCCGACAAACCGTCGCTGCAAGGCACAGAGCGCGACGAGCAACGTCTTGGGGAGATTTCTCGTGCTTCATATGTCGACCGCGACGCTCTCGCGCACGATGTCTGCATCCGTGGCGAGTAGACAATTCGGTTGCCCATTTCCAAACCGCCAGGTGCGTCGCTCACTCGAGCGCGGCCAGCACGTCTTCGACCTTCGCCCGATCGCCGTGCGACTTGCTGATCTTGGCTATCCGGATCACGCCCGCCCGGTCGATTACAAAGGTCGACGGATAGGCGGTTTCGCGCGGCGCGTCCCACCGCAAACCGTACGACTTGGTGAACGAGTAATCGGGATCGGTCACCAGCGAGAAGTGATCGGGCAACGTCTTGTTCTTGATGAATTCGTGCGCGCGTTCCGCCAGCGCGTCGGCCGGACCGGGATAGACGAAGACCACTCGCGCGCCAGCCGCGGCGATCTCCTGCGCGTGCTTCATGAGCCCGGCGACCTGAAACGAACAGATCGGACACTGATAGCCCGGAAAGCCGCGCAGCACGACGAGCACCACGGGCGACGTCTCGAGCAGCGCGGAGAGCTTGACCGGCCGGCCAGCTAGATCGTGGAGTGTGAAGTCGCGAGCCTTGTCCCCCACGGCCGGCATCTTGGCCGCCGCCGGCTCGACAGCGTCGATTGCGGTGGCAGGCTCGGCGGCGGCGGGTTCCTCGGCTCGCAGAGACGCCGCGTGCATCAGCAGCGCGGCGCAGGCAACGATCGCGATCGTCGAGAGTGTGCGGTTCATGTTGATAGGTCCTCGATGCAGCAAGTTGCGAGTTGCGGGCCTTGAGAATACCGCGGTTCGTCTCTGGTTTCAGTCCCATTCAGTCGAAGTCCGGCAGATCCGTCTGAACCCGTCAGTCGCCGATTGCGCGACCTGCTGGGGACACCTCACCACAGGCGTGCAAAGCCAGCACCGCGTAGCAGCTTCCCGCGTTGGCGATATAGTTCTCCGAGTGCCAGGCCTGCGACGGCGTAAACCAACCACCGCCTGCCCGTTGGTGAGTCTGTAGCCAGGTGACGCCCTGGCGCAGGCGTTCGGCGTTGACGGGCACTCCGGCCTGTCGCGCCACAAAGATCACGAAGCCGGTCGCGTAGCCGTCGCTCGACAGCGCGCTTTTGTACGTGCCATCGCGTCCTAGGTAGAGCAGAAACTCAGTGCCATAGCCCGCCTCGGCCCGCGCGTCAATCGCGGTTTGGGTGTCGACCAACAGCGGATCTTGTGTGTTGTCGATCAAGCTGGCCATCGACCAGCCGCCATCCGGGCGTTGGACACCGAGCAACTCGTCGACGATGTGCCGCTGGTCGACCGGCGTCAACAGATCAGCGATGTAAACGGACGCCCAGAGCAACATGCCGCGTTCGTGCAAGCTCACAGGGGGCGTCTCACGCAAGTACCGGCGCACGCCTGCCAGGCCTCGAGTGGCAACTTCCGTGTTGCGGTAGTTGTCGGGGGCCATGCCGACGCCAATGGCCGCCCAGGTGACCGCATAGTGCTCGCGGACTTTGAGGGGGGGTGTATCGCGAAAGGGCCAATCCCAGCCGCCGTCGGAGCGCTGGGCTCGCCACATGGATTCGAAAGCCTGCTTTGTGGCGGGATGCAGCGTGCCGGTGGTCCAACGATCGTCGAACGCCAGTGCCGTGGCGGTGCCAATCGCGACCGCAGATCGCACGGCGCCGAGGTCCGGGCAATCGTACGAAGGCATGGCCTCGCGCCGGCCAGCGACCACTTCTTCGAAGAACTGCCGGACTTCGCCCGAAGGGGGCAAGACACCGCTCAAAACCTGCCGCGCCATGAGATACGGAAACATCGTGTGGCACGCCGTGCAGGCGTGTGATTTCTGCCAACTGAGCGCCGCCAAGTCGAGGTGCCTAGCGGCGGCTGGCAACGAAAGCGACTGGGCCAGTGGTTCATCGGCCGAGATGTCTGCCGGCGCGTCGACATCGGTCAGCCTGATCGGCTCCATGCCTACCGCGGATGACAGGGCAAGACTGACGCACGCGATTAACGACCCGATCTGACCGAAAGCGATTCGCATGACGATTTCCTGACCGACTCGACCGACTTGGTGGAGGGACCGTTTGGACCTTTGCCAACATCTTAGCTTAGAGCAGCTTGAATTTGGCACGGGCCGGCCCGCTGCTCGTGGTCGAGCGTCATCACACCCTGGTTTCCAGAATCGCGCCGGTCTGTTCGAGGATCGCTTGCTGGTCGGGCGTGTACTTGGCTTCGCGGAGGTCGACCAGGTAGAAATCGACTCCGTCGATCTTCGCCCCGCGCAGATCGCAGCCGCGCAACTTGGCCTTGCGGATTTCCTCGGGGGGTTTGAAATCCTGATCGTTGTAGTCGTCGGTATAAAAGCCGGTGCGGCTCCCTTCGCAGGCGATCGGGCTGCCGACCAGCCCGCTGCGCGACGAGCCCATGTGAAACGTGGCCCCGCGGAGGTCGGCGTCGCGCAGATCGGCTCGCTCCCAATCGACGAAGGCCAGGTAGGCGCCGCGCAGGTTGGCACTCGCCAGTCGCGCGGCGGGGAGTGAGCTGCCCGTCAGATTGGCATACCGCAACCAGGCTCCTTCGAGATCGGCCCCCGGGATTGTGATCTCTTCCAGATCGCTGCCGGCCAGGTTGGCGCCGCGCAAGATGGCGCCGTCGAAGCGCGTCGACCGCAAGGTCAGACCCGCCAGCATGGCGTCGGCCAGGTTGGCTCCGGAAAAGTCGGTGTCGTCAAGCTTGGTCTCGACGAACTTCGCACCGGCCAATTCGGCGCGCGCGAGTTGCGCGCCGCGCAAGTCGGCGAGCGTGAAATCGGCCTTCACGAGCCAAGCGCCGGTGAGATTGGCGCCACGCAGATCGGCGCCGCCGAAGGTGCAATGGTCGGCCAACAGATGAACGAACTCGGCTTGCCGTAGCGAGGCACCCACGGCCCGCAGGTTCTTGATACGCGCGCCGGAGAGCTTGGCGCCGTTGAACTGTGCTTGCGATGCGTTGAGGACATCGGTGATGCGAGCGGCCCGCAGATCGGCGTTTTGAAGATTGGCGCGGGCCACGGAGAGCGCGTGCGCGCGCAACCCAGACCACTCGACTCCGGCGAGCTGCGCACCGTCGAGCATTAACGTCCCATCGTTTTCGGGCAGGAACACAACGCCGGCCGCGTGCAGCAGGCTGGCGCTGTTGGCATGGGTGAGTTGCAAACGACCGCCAAGGGCGGCTTTCAAGGTTGCCACTTGGCGCTGGTTGCCAGCTATTTTCGCGGCGGCCAGGGTAATCATGTTGCGCGTCAGCGGCCGGGCTAGCACGAACGGCGGCGCGTCGCCACCCAACTTCTCGACCAGGTGTTCGGCGGCCAGCATGTCGAGCACCAGGCTGTGCCGCAACAGTTGCGAAGCGGCGCCGATGGGGAGATGCTCGAGCCGGCTCACGGCCAAAGCCACTTCGGCGTCGCTCGAACCGCAGCGCTTGGCGAAAGCCAGGGCGCGCGCGAATCGCTCGGCGCCGGCCGGGCGCAGGGCAACGGTCAGGCGATGGACCACGGCGTCGATCGGTTCGAGGAGCGCCTCGTCGGCGGCCATGTCGTCGAGCGCGGCGCTCCAGAGCTCGGAATTGCCCAACAGCAGCCGCGCGCTGCTCGATTTCTGCACGCGCCCGATGACCGAGGCGACCTGCGGGCGGTGCCGAGCCATCAGGTACTCGATCCAGTCGTCGAGCGTCCAGGCGGGGAGCCGGCAACGCGTGCCGCCGGGAACGGTTCTCAGCTCGGGGGAAATTCCCACCACCACGACAGTCTGCTGCTCGATGCGGCCAAGGTTGTCCCACTGCGAGCGGTCTGCGGGCACATCGCAGAGCACCAACCGCGGCTCGTTGGCGAAGACCGCGGCCAGATGCTTAAGGGCCGTGGTCTTGCCGCCACCGAGCATGCCAGTGACTTCGAGAATGCCCCAGTTGCCCGCCTCGAGACGGGCGCGGACTTCGTCTTCCAAAAGCACGGCATCGGGCGCGTCGGAAAAGACGATCCGCGGCCGAACGGCGGCAATCTCTGGATCGATCATCGCTCACCGCGCACGCCGGCCCGCCGCTGGGGTGAACTTGTCGACGGCGCCCGGGCAGGTTTCATTCTCGCGCCGGCCGGCCGCGCTGGCAACGAGAAACGGCGTTGCTTCGCCGACTGGCCTTGGGCCATGGCCGCCAAGAGCGTTAGGCTTGGACTACGACCGGTAGGCATGAAAACTGCGTTAGATAGGCCTCGGCTCAACGAAGCGGAGAATCTGCATGTTGCTCTGGGGACGATTCTGGCTCTGGCCGGCGCTGCGCCGCACCTACTCGCATTGGCAAGAAGACGAAGGCTCGATGATGGCGGCCGCCATGGCCTATTACGCCGCCTTCTCGATCTTCCCCCTCTGCCTGGTGTTGATTGCCGGCCTGGGCTACGTGATGCGCTACTCGGCCACGGCCGAGAACGAGAAGCAGCAACTGCTCGAGGTCGTGGCCGAAAACACCACGCCCGACCTGGCCAATCAGCTCGGGCACATGCTCGATGGAGTGCGAACGCGGGCGGGCCTGGGAGGACCGCTGGGGTTGGCCGGCCTGCTGCTGGCGGCGATCGGCATCTTCACGCAATTGGAGTTCATCTTCGGACGGATGTGGGACGTGCCCGATCGCGAGCCCGCCAGTTTCTGGAAGTCGGTGCGGCGGGCGCTCTACGACCGGCTGCTGGCGTTCGTGCTGTTGTTGGGGGTCGGGAGCCTGGTGATCGCGATGTTCGTCGCCAACCTGACGCTGGCCAGCTTGCGCACGTATGCCGAGCAGTTGCCTGTGGGTCAGTCGGCCTTCAGCCTGTTGCAGGTGCTGGCGAACCTGGCGATCAACATCCTCGCTTTCACGGTCATGTATCGCGTGCTGCCGCGACGGTCGGTGCGCTGGAAAGCGGCGCTGGGGGGCGCGATTCTGGCAGCCCTGATCTGGGAGGTCGGCCAACAGGTGCTGGCGCATTTCGTCATCGCCGACCGCTATTCGGCCTATGGCGTGGTGGGGGCGTTCATCGCCTTGATGCTCTGGATGTATTACGCCAGCGCCGTGGTGCTGCTGGGGGGAGAGTTCGTGCGGGCGATCAGCGGCGACGCGCAGGTCGCCGAACTCCGCAGCGATTGACGCGGCACCGCGGGCTTATTGAGTGTACGGCTTGTTCGCGCGGTACAACTGCAAACGCTGCTCGAGCGCGGCGCTGAGCGTTTCGTCGCCGGCCGCGCGGGCTGCCACCTGCGCTTCTTCGGCTGTGCGGACCGCGTCGTCGAACCGCTCGGCTGAGGCGTAGGCCGCCGCCAGTGTATCGAGCCAATTGGCAGACGTCGTTTCGCGGTCACGGCATGCGTGCTCGGCCAGCCGCACCGCTTCAGCCGGGTTGCGCAAGTCACTGGCCGAAGACGTCGCCAGGTGCCAGGCCAGCGAGTTGGCCAATTCACGGGAGTCGGGCTGCAATTCGAAGGCGCGGCGGAAGGCGTCGAGTGCCGCGCGCGATTCGCCAAGCGCCGCGTCGCATTGCGCCAGCTCGTGCCAGAGCAATGCCTCTTTGGGGAGCTGTTTCACGGCGTCGGCCAGCGACCTGCGAGCCGCGATGTGATCTCCCTCGGCGCGCCAAGTGCGGGCCAAGAGCAATCGCGCGCGAACATGCTGAGGCCGCAGTTCAACCGCCCGCGTCAAAGCGATGCGCGCCGCGTCAAAATTGCCAGCCGCGGCCTGAATCTGGCCAATTTGCAGCCAGACATCGAACAAGCTGGGATCGCGACGGACGACTACGTCAAGCTCGGCGAGCCCCGCGGTGGTCTGGTTATCGGCGAACAGTATTTCGGCCAAAGCCCGACGGGCCGCGAGATTGCCGGGCGAGTCGTCGATCAGTCGGCGCAGTTCGTCGATGGCAGCGGTCGTCTGGCCGAGCTTGGCGAGCAAGCCTGCGTAGCGTAGCCGTAAGTCGGCGCGCAGTGGCTCTGTGGCCAGGGCGCTGCGGCAGAGCTCGACCGCCGTAGCGAACTGCTGATGATCGATGAGCGCGTCGAGCTGCGCGATCTGGTCGTCGGCGGGCCAAAGCCAGGCAACCAGGGCCGCGTGCCGCTCGGCCGGCGACGGCTGTTGGCGAGTGTTGGTGCCCTCCGCGCGATGCTCGAAGATTGCCAGGCTGGGGATCGTTTCGGCGTCGAGGTCGAGCTTCGAGTAGTGCAGCAGTTGGTCCCCCGTCGCTGGATCGGGCCGCAGCAGGCGGCAGTTGACGATCGGCGCGAATCGATTGGCCGCCCAGATGAACAAGGGATCGCCGGCCGCGGTGTCGTCGCGAAACTGCGCGACCGGCAGGAACGTCGATGTGTGAAACGTGTTAGCGGCATAGCCCGACAGCGGACGCTCGACGTACCCCAGCCGTGGCAGCGACAGAAAGTGCACGAATGGGTTGGGGGCGATAATCGGGCGCGAACCGGTGTTGTCGACCAAGTAGTCGACCGTCGCCAGATTCGCCCGATGGTCTTTGAGGTATTC
This sequence comes from Pirellulales bacterium, assembly GCA_050184475.1. Lineage (GTDB taxonomy): Bacteria > Planctomycetota > Planctomycetia > Pirellulales > JAEUIK01 > JAIESQ01. The sequence continues at coordinate 414,377 of JBFXAH010000001.1, forward strand.
GCGGCTGCGTTCGAGCAGGGCGCCGGTCCGCTGATCGAACTCGTCGATGCCGGCGATCGGGGGGAAGTAACGGCCGTCGGCGTTCAGCAGATTGAAACCGATCACGAGCCCGACCGCGACATAGCCCAGGAGTCGCCAGGACGCCTTGGCGAACAGCACCAACCCGAGATTTACCCACAAGAACACCAGCGGCAGCAAGAGGTAGCGCGGAATGGTGTAGATCTGTGCGAGCGCCGCCACGGTCGCCAGCAGGATCAGCCAGCCGAACAGCGTTTGCCGATCGGCCACCAGCGTATCAAGAGTTCGGCTTAGCATCCCGGCGAACTGCTGGGGCCAGGGGGTCGATTGCTCACTCGAGGCTGCCGTTGCCTGCTGGCGCGGATTCGCTTGTGCTGGCGCCGCCGCTCGCCAACGCACGGCGGCCGCCAGGCAACCGCCGACGAAGGCGATGCCGGCGAGCGCGAGCAAATCGGGGCACCAATAACGCACTTCCGCAAGCGACGCGAGCCCTGCCTCGACGTTGTAGACGAATTTCTCCTGATCGATCGTGGTGTGCAGGCTGTTGACCCAGTCCATCACGAACATCTCGATCGAAGCGACGATCAGCAGCAGCCCACAGCCCATCACGCGCCGCACGAACACAGCTCGCTCGCCGCGCACCAGCGCCGCCAACAGCAGCAGCGCCAGGCAACCAAAAGCGGCTACGAGCCACAACAATCCGCTGAGCTTGATGAAGTACGCCACGAGCGCCAGCGCGGCTGCCGGCAGGTAGCGCTCGCGGATGAACAGCTCTCCGGCCATGAAGGCCACGAGCGTCATCGGCAGGTCCATGCCGATCATGTCGACTTGCGCGGCAAACAGTGGCGTCGTCAGCAGGGCCGCCGCGGCCAAGCCGGCGCCGATCCGCCCGGCCCGGGGGGCGAGCGTCGCGTAAACCAGCAGCACGAGTGCGGCCGCCATCGCAAGGTTGGCCAGGTGGCCGATCACTAGCACGGCCTGCGTCGACGAAACGAGCCACATCAGGGCAGCTAGCAAGGTCGGCATCACGCTGACCAGGTAGATGCCGGTCCCTCCTTCGATAAAGCGACGCTCTTCATTCACCAACTGGCGATAGTCGAAGCCGGTCTCGGCCAGAAAGTTGGCCTCGACGAACAGCCCCATCGCCGAATCCCAGTAAGGGGGCGTGGCGACAATCTCCCAGCGCCATACGACGAGCGCGAGCCACAGCCCGACGAACAACAGCGCCGCATTGCGCCAGGGCTGCCGGCCGAACGGCGTGGGCGAATCGACCGACGCAGCGGTCGAACGCCGCCGCGATTGGCGCTGCTTGCCGGCCGGGCGAGGTGCGGGTTCTGCCGGCGGCGAGCCGCGACGGGCATTCATCGGTTGCAGGGCTCGCGGGATGAGTCGAAGGGAACGATCGGGTTGCTTGCCGGGTAGGCGCGTGCCGAGCACTTCGCGCTGGCCCACCCGGCGACCATCATCAATACTGATCGGCAGGCGGGCTGAGTGCGCGGTGGCGGCCCGCATGACGCGGAGTTGGCCCTCGGCGGCTTCGCTCCCACGGTACCTGCCATGCTATCCGGCGGCTGGCCGGGGCTTCAATCGACTTCATCACGTCCGAGCTTCCGCATGAGTCGAACCGATACCGCCGCGAGCGACCCTGCCGGCTCATCGTCCGATTCGGCGCCCTCGACGATCGCCGGCGCCAGGCGCGGCGGAACACGCTGGGCATTTCGTGCGGTTGCCGTGTTGCTGGGATTGCTGCTGGGCTTAACCGGCATGGAGATCGCGCTGCGAGTGCTCGACATCCGCCCCAGCACGATGCTCATCAAGCGATACCTGATGGGGGCGGAGACCGGGAGCATTTACTGGTGCTATCCCGACAATCCGCACGGCGAGTTTCGGGAGACGCCCGACGTGAAGTACGGCCGCTGGAACCTGCGGATCATGAAGACCACGATGGAGGAGATTCCGCTCGAGCGCCTCGGAGAAACCCCCTGGTGCGTCGAGTATCACTTGTCGTCGCAGCGACTGCGCGACCGCGAGTATGGCCCGCGCCCGCGCGGCGTGCTGCGCGTGGCCGGCCTGGGAGATTCGTTCGCGGCCGGCGAGGGAGTGCCGCTCGAGCGGTCGCTGTACAAGCAGATGGAAGACGACTTGGGAGACGGCTACGAAGTGCTCAACGCCGCCCAACCGGGGCACGATACCAGCGAGGAACGCCGGCGCCTGGAAGTGCTGGTCGACAGTTTCGATTGTCGCCGGGCGATCGTCGTCTGGATAGCCAACGACGTGCACCGCACGCCGCAGCTCGACGTCCGACAAGACTACATGAACGATCTGGTCCTGCTGCGCGACGAGCGCTTGCAGCGGCGCGATCACAATGCCTGGTATCGGCGACATTCCAGGCTGGTCGATCTCGTCGAGTCGCGCGTTCATCTCTGGCTTCTCAAAGACGACCTGGCGCGTGTGACCAGCGACACGATCGAGTGGTATCGCGATTGTTACGATCCGGCCCAGAACGCCGAGAACCTGCAAGCGTTCGAGGCCGACCTGGCTGGCATCGCCGCCGTGCCCGGCTGCCGATCGGTGTTGGTCCTCTACCCGTTGCTGGAAGGGATCGAAGGAGATTATCCGCTGGCCGACGTGCATGCCTACGTCGCCGAGGCTGCGCGGCGGGTGGGCTTGCCGGTCCTCGATCTGGCGCCTGTGTTCAAGGGGCAGACCACCAGCGAGTTGTGGGTTCACCCGGTCGACCATCATCCCAACGGTCACGCCCACGAACTGGCGGCGGCGGCGATCGTCGCCTGGCTGCGCCGCGAAGTGTCGGGGTTTCTTGAACGCCCGACGGAATAGAACCTTTCGCTTAGCGCTTCTCTTGCGCGCGGCGCACGACGTCGAGGTTCTCGCGGGCTTCGGTATAGCCAGGATCGATCTCCACCGCGTGGGCCAAATGCTCGGCCGCCTGCGACACCTCGCCCGACTTGAAGAGCAGCACCCCCAGGTTGTTGTGCAACACGGCGCTGTCGGGCTGCAACTGCAAGGCCAGGTTGTAGTGCTCGATCGCTTCGGTCGCCCGCCCCAATCGATCGCAAAGCGACGCCAGCGCCGCGTGGGCATCGGCCAACTCGGGCTTCTGCGCGACGGCTTGATTGTAGAGAGCGTACGCTTCGTCGCCGCGCCCTTGACGATTGCGGACTTCGGCCAGGTTGTACATCGCATCGGCGTCGTTCTCGTGGCTGGCCAAAAGTCGCTCGAAGAACCGGGCCGCTTCGTCGAGTCGGTTCTGTGAGATTAGTGCCAGGCCTGAGTTGCGCAGCGCGTCGAGGTTGTCCGGTTCGAACTCCAGTGCCCGGGCGTACGCGGCCAGCGCTTCGTCGACCCGCCGGGCTTGCCACAGCGCCGTCCCCAGGTTGACGTGGGGCGCGGCCTTGTCGGGCGTGAGCCGCAGGGCTTCGCGGTACGCTTCGATCGCGGCCGCGTGATCGCCCGTTCGTTCGAGGGCCTGGGCGAGCGTGGTCCAGTTGCCGGCATCTTCCGTCTGGATGCGCAGGGCGGCGCGGATCTCGGGAATCGCTTCGGCCCATCGATTGGCGTGCCCCAAGGCCATCGCCAGGCTGATGCGGATCGAGGGTGAATCGGGAGAGAGTTGCCGCGCGGCCTGGTAGTGTCGTAGGGCCTCTTCGTACTCGCCGCGTTGGCGATGGGCTTCGCCCAGCATGTGCTCGCACGAGGCGGCGGCCCCCGGCTGTAATTCGCGGCCGCGACGGAAGCACTCCATCGCCTTATCGAGGTCATCGCGCCGCGCGTAGGCCATGCCCAACAACAACTGACCGCGGGCGAGCCGGTCGTGGGCGGCCGCGCGCTCGTATTCGGCCAGTGCGGCATCGTGCTGGCCGCGGCGCCCCAACTCCACCGCGAGAATCTGATGCAAGAGCGGGCTATCAGGATTGACCGCCAGGCCGGCCAGCGCGACTTGTTCGCTATCGCGCCAAGTGAGGCATTGCCGATGGGCCAGCACGCCGAGCACCAAGATCAAAACAGCGACCGTGGCCATAGTCGCTTCGCGCCAGCGGTCGCCGAGCGCCGCCAACCGATCGACCGCCCAAGCGACGACGAGCGCTGGCCCGATCATCGCCAAATAGAAGTAGCGATCGGCCACGGTCGAGTTGTCTTGAAAGCCGAAGGGGACGAGTCCCAACAGCGGAGCCAACGCCACGAGAACCAGCCCGACGGCCACCCATAGGGCTCGCTCCGTTCGCAAGCGACGAACTGCCAGCAGCACTACGATCACCGCAGCCGGCGCCAACCAGGTGGAGTACAACACGGTGGGATGCTCGACGAGCCAGCGCGGCGAGCGGCCATAATCGGTGGCCAATTCGACCGGCCAGAGCAACTTGCCGAGATAAAAGGCGAGCGTATCACCGGCGATAAATGGCCGCATCGACCACGGTGCGACGTATTCGAAACTCTCGCTCCGTTGCTGCATCTTCGTCAGGGCGGCCAAGCCCACGGCCAGCAGAAGCCAGACCGCCAGCGGTACTAATTCGCGCCACTGCGGGCGGTACCAACCCACGGCGATCACGGCGGCCATCAGCGGAACCGAGACCGCCATCGGTTTCGATAGTAGCGAGAGCAAGAAACTGATCGTGGCGACGGCCAGATGCGTCGTCGAGCGGCGCCTCGATCGCGCGTCGCGCGAAGCCTCGACGAACCGCAGGTATTCGAGAATCGCCACCCATGCGAAGGCCGCGCACAACAAGCCTTTGGTTTCGGTGATCCACGAAACCGTCTCGACCTGGAGTGGATGCACTGCGAAGAGCAACGCGCCGGCCAGAGCCCCCCATTCGGAGCCTGTCACGTGGCGGAGCAATGCCAGCACGCCCAGCGCCGACAATAGGTGCAACAACAGATTGCCGAGATGGAACACCCGCGGATCGAGCAGGCTGTTGGGATCGGGGGGCGGGTCGGCCGGCGATTGATCCCCCTTCTTGTCGGCGGAATCGTGTTCGTTGACGCGGGTTGCATCGGCGAGCCCGCCGTCGACGGGCACGGCGTCGTTGGCAGTCCCCGGTGTTTTGGTGCCGGCCGTCTCGTCAAACGCTGAAGCGGTTGTTTGCGGGTTCGCGTCGGCGACGGGAGTCAGAGTTTGCGAGATGGCGACTTCAGCCGCCCAGAACATCGACGTGACCGGCACGTAGACGCCACTGTAGGGACGCAGCCAGAGTTGACGAACGTTTCGCCAGGTGAGAGGGCGGTAGTACGAGTTGGTGGTGATGTTTGGCGGATCGTCGTAGTTGAGAAACTTGTGCCCTGCGACCGGATAAAAGACGGCCAGCGTCGCGGCGGCGACCACCCCGGCCGCTCCCCACGTGCGAGCCGTAATGGACCATCTCGGCGTCGATCGGGGTTGCGGTTCGTCGGCCGGCGTGCCCGACGTCGACGACGCCGCGCTTTGCGGCGGTGTTGATCGCCGCGTGCCGCTCGCAGCGCCTGCGACTTTGCTCGACGCAGCCGCGGTCTTCGGATTGGTTCGTCGAGCCGCCATGCACCGAGAGTCGAGTTGAGAGCTGGATTGCCGCGCTTCGTACGCGGAGTACGTACGCCGCGTGACGAACCTACGAACTTGAATTCCACAGACAGGGTGGATCTCGGCCGCCGTCAGGTGGCAAAGCAATGCGAACACCGCGCCGTTACGATCCGGCCGCTTGCACCTGTTGCAGATTGGCCCGCGCCTCGTTGTACGCCGGATCGATTGCCAGGGCCGCGTTGAACTGCTCGGCTGCCTCGCGACGCTCGCCGCGGCGGGCCAAGAGTACTCCTAGTGCATTGTGTACTTGGGCATTTCGCGGTTCCAGCGGCAAAGCTTGCCGATACGCGGCGATCGCCGAGTCGACGTCGCCGAGCTGCGTCGCCGAGCCGGCCAACCCAACCAGCGCCGCGAACGACTGTGGGTCGCGCTCGACCGCCGCCCGAAACCATTGCACTGCCGCCTGCGCGTCGCCCAACCGCTGGTATGTCGTCCCCAGATGGAACAGCGCGTTGGCATCTTCGGGCCGCAGACGCACTTCTTCTTGAAAATGGGGGAGCGCCTCGGCCGGCTGGTTCGTCAACAGCAGCGCTACCCCCACGTTGTGCTGGTTGTCGGCGCTGTGGGGCTCGAGTTCGAGCCCGGCGCGCAGCGGCGCGAGCGCTTCGGCGGCGCGATTCACCTGCATCAAGTAGCTGCCGAGATGATTGTGCAGAGAGGGGTCGCGCGGGTTGCTGTCGATGGCGTGTTGATAGGCTTCGATGGCCGCCGTTTGGTCGCCCAACTCGGCGAGCGTGCCGGCCAGTTGGTCCCAGGTTTCGGCATCGGTCCGCTGGATGTCGAGCGCTTCGCGATAGAAGGGAATTGCCTCGGCCGGTTTTCCCAGTTCGCGCAGGCAGTCGGCCAGGTAGCGGCGCGCCAGCCGCGACGTGGTGTCTAGTTTCCGCGCTATCGCGAAGTGCTTGGCGGCTTGCTCGAAATGTCCCTGCTTCTTGAGCAGCGAGCCCAGCGCCAGATGCGCGCCTGGAAACGTCGGTTGCAATTCGAGCGCTTCGTGATAGAGCCGCAAGGCATCGGCCTCGCGCCCGCGGCGCTGATAGGCCTGGGCCAGGAAGAGACGGACCATCGCGGAGCGCGGGGCGATTTCGGCTGTTTTCTCGTACTCGGCCAAAGCCGCGTCGAGGTGGCCGCCATTTTCCAGCGCACCGGCCCGCAGGCTGCGCAGTTGTGCGCTGGCGGGGCTGACGACGAGGCCCGCGTCGGCGAGCGTCAAATCGTCGCTCCAGACCCGGCACTGGCGGTGAGCCAGCACACCGAAGACCAGGCCGACTGCCAGCACAAAGCCATACCCAACTCGGCGGGTGAGCGCTCGAGCGCCCGTGCTCGGCCCCAGCCGCGACAGGGCCCAGCCAACCGCCAAGGCCAGGCCGGCCAGCGGCAAGTAGACATAACGGTCGGCCACCGTGGAGATGCTCTGGTAGCCGAACGGGACGAGCCCCAGCACAGGGGACAAGCCGGCGACAAACAACCCGCTGGCGACCCACAGCGGGCGCGGCGCGCGAAATGCCACCAACAACGCCGGAAACGCCACCGCCAGCGGCCAGTTCCACGAACGCCAACCGGCATCGAGAACGACCCGCGCCGAGTGGGCGTAGTCGGGCGAGAGATCGAACGGCAACGCGATCTTGCGCAGGTAGAAGCCCAGCGCGTCGAGCGCGATCAACGGGCGCTCGTGCCAGCGCGGCACGTAATCCAACGCGATATCGGGCTGCTGTTGCTTGGTAAAATAGGCGAGCGTTGCCGCGGCCAGCAACCAGATCGCCAACGGAACCAGCCAAGCAACTGCCCGCTGCTTGTCCCGCAGCGAGCCAAGTGGTGCCCAACCAACGGCCAGTACCGCGGCCATTAGGGGAATCGCGGCCGCCGTGGGTTTCGAAAGCAGCGCCAGCAAGTAGGCCAGGCTGGCAGCGGCGAACCAGAGCCAATCGCCGAATCGCGCCCCCTGTTGGCGACGGCGCGACGGGCCGCTGGCAGAGTCGCTACCGTGCCGCGCGATGAACTTGACGTACATCAGCAGGGCGAAAAAACCGAGAACGCCCGAGAGCAAGCACTTTGTCTCGGTTACCCATGCGACCGGCTCGGCCATCAGCGGGTGCAGCGCGAAAACGAGCGCGCCGACGAGTGCCGGCAGGTCACGTTCGAGCAGCTTTCGTAGCAAGCCAAACAGCACGATCGTGGCGCCGATGTGCAGTAGCAAGTTGCCAGCATGGTAAACGCGCGCGTCGACCTGCAGCGGAGCGCCGCGCGCGACCGGAGCCTGTTCGGCGAGCCAGGTTTCGGCGGCGAAGAACATGTTCGTCACCGGAACATACACGCCGCTATAAGGACTGCGCCACACCTCGAGTACGTTGCGCCAGGTGAGTGGATTGAGAAAAGGATTGACCAGCACGTTCGTGGGGTCGTCGTACGACAGCAAGCGATGACCAAGAACCGGCCAGAATGTCGCGACGATTGCCAGCACCGTCAGCGCCAAGGCGACCAGCAGGCGAAGCGCTCGATGGTCGTTCAGAGTGACGTGGGAATCCCGGCGGGCGCTAATCGTTCTGTCGGCGCGCGAACTCGCAGACTGCGGGCCTGCCTGGACGAGTCGCTTGCGCTGGGGTGGCATTTCAATATCGATAGTACACGATACGGGCGACCTCACATCGAGACACTTTTGGCCATCTTGAACCAATCGGTCTACGACTTTTTCCGAGATCGATTCGAGGGGGCGATCGCTGGAAATGCTTCGATCTAGAACCCTGGATCAGATGGCTTACCTATTGATGTAAGTTGCAATGCGTCAAGGTGTTGCGTGCCACCTGTCGTCGCTGTGAAAGGCGCGGTAACCGAGGCGAAAAGGAGACCCTGCCATTGGGTGGGGACGACTGCCCCCAGGCGGTTACTTGGATTTGCCGAAAAAGTCAGATTTTTTAGTTGCAACACTCGGGACGTTGGATACTATGGCTTTCCGATCCTGCCCATAGAGGGGGGGGGAAGCTGCATTAGCGGCACGCTTTGACTTCCGCAACGTGACGACTGTTAAAAGGGAAACGGGAATGATGTCTGGTAAATTCACCCGTTGGGCCACGATGGTGCGCAGCGCATTCGCTAGCCTTGGGGTAGCAGTCGCCTGCTGCTGTTGTGCTTCACATGCGCTGGCCGACGCCGCTGGCAGCATCGACCCGAACTTCTTCAGTGGTTTCACGATCAACGAAGGCCAGTCGGGCACGGCCATTTTGCAGATGTCGGTGAGCCCCGCCAACGCATCGGGGCCGGCTGGGACGACAACCAACCGCATCAGCGGTGCCAACACGCTCACCTTCGCCTCGCCGGGAGCTACGTCAACTCCGATCGGAGTCAACGCCGCGGGCAGCAACGTGGTCACCACCAACTGGAATGCCACGTTCCAATACAACTTGCCAGGTGTGTACAACGTATCGTATGGCGGAACCGTGAGTTGGCAGCACACGGCCAACCCTTCGTATAGCACGGGTACCGACAACGGCACCGGCACGAACTCCGAAGCCGGCAACATCAACGTCACGGTCAACAACGTCGCTCCGACGATCACCGCTGCCCGACTGAATGGCGGCAACAGCAACACGTCGGTCGGCCAAGGCACGAACGTCACGCTGAACATGTCGGCGACGGACGCTGGTAGCCAGAACACCAACTTCGTCATCAACGGTGCCGGAGCTGGCACAGCGGGTGGTACGCCCGGCAGCACCCGAAATTCGTCGACCACGAACTTCTCGACCGTTGGCTTGGCGCCGGGTACGTATCTCCAGACCTTCCAAGCGAATGACGGTACTGCCAATGCCTCGAATGGCCCGATCGTCCGCACGGTGACCGTCACGAACGTGGGGCCGACGATTACCAGTGCCAATCTCAACGGCACGAACGGCAACCTGGCAGTCAATCAAGGCGCGGCTTTGTCGCTGAACTTGACCGCCACCGATCCTGGTAATGACACCATGTCGTTCACGATTAACGGCGGTGGGGCCGGCGCGACCGGTGTTCAAGCTGGCAATTCGACTCGTACGTCGTCGACAGTCGCAGGCAACACGGTCCTGGCGCCAGGTGTTTACACGCAGACGTTCGTGGCGACCGACCAGTACGGTGCGAACGCAAGCACGACTCGGCTTGTCACAATCGTCAACGTTGGGCCGACGGTTACGGCCGCCCGCGTCAACGGAATCAATGGTGACGCCACGATCGCGCAGGGTAACGGCGCGACACTTAACATGTCGGCGACCGATCCGGGCCTCGATTCGGTCAATTACACCATCAATGGTGGTGGGGCGGGGAGTTCCGCCAGCGGTGGCAACTCGTCCGATGTTGGCACGGGAACGTTCCTGGCGCCCGGGGTGTACACCCAGACTTACCAGGCGTCGGATAGCTTTGGCGGCAATTCGCCGGTCGTCACGCGCAACATTACGGTGACGAATGTCGCTCCGACGATTACTTCCGCCAATCAGGACGGCACCGACGGCAACATCGTAGTAATGCAGGGTGCCTCGGTCACTTTGAACTTGACGGCCACAGATCCTGGTAACGACACGATGTCGTTTACGATCAACGGCGGTGGATCCGGCTCGACCGGTGTCCAGGCCGGTGGTTCGACACGCACCTCGGGTGACACGTCTGTCCAGTATTTCACGCCAGGGACGTTTACCAACACGTTCCAGGCTACGGATCAGTACGGCGCGGATGCCACGAACGGACCGGCCACCCGCGAGGTGACGGTGCTCAACGTGGCGCCAGTGATCACCAGTTTGATGGCTACAGAGGTGCCAAATTTGGCTGGCAATGGTTGCTTGATGTTCTTCACCGCCACCAGTAGCGACCCCGGTATCCTCGACTCTGCAATCTACGATTGGGACCTCGATGGCGATGGGCTGTTCGACGACTACTCGAGCCTCGATCCGAGTCCACCGTGGAGTTCCACTACGCCAACGATCCTTTATGGTCTGGGCTCGCATACGATTGGTGTAAGGGTGACTGATAACTGGGGCGGATTCGATCCAGTTAACGGGGTAGCCTACCTGACGTTCGAGTGCTTGCCTGAGCCTTCTACCTGGGTGGCGATACTCCTCTCGGGTGGTGCACTGGCGTTCTTCCATCGCAGGAAGAAACGCAGGACCTGAAGACGGGTGACCTTCGCCTAGTTGAAGAAATGCTAGGCCGCCGGCTCGCGAGGGTCGGCGGCCTTTTTTTATTGGCAGGGATCTGGCACTGCGCTCCGACGATGTGCTGTATTTTCGGGGATTGCCGCACCGTCGTCTCGGCATGTTTTTTTGACAGGTGATCCCAGACGCCTATACTGGAACGGTCCAGGCGCAAGCGGGGACGCAGTCTTCTATCTCGCACATCGACGGGCCGGTCGGTCTGTAGAGAGTCGTTTATCCAGCCATTGCGCGATGCGTTATGGCCACGTCCTGACACCGCACTCCGTGGCCGCGTTGGCTTGGCTCACGGCTAGGCGGTCATCTGACAATCCCGGGCGCCGCGTGCTCACCACCCAAGACAGAGTTGTACACAGCTTTCGCAGCCGCATCTGGCCGCGACTTTCCGCCAGCTGGGGGGGCGCGATCATTATCGCGGCGGTACTGGCCTCCGTGGCACTGGCGGTTTATGCGAGAGCTTGGCGGGCCGAATTCCTCGAGTTCGACGACCAGGTTTACGTTACCCGCAACTACAACCTCGATCGTGACCTTGGCGTGCGGGGGAGGTCTCTTGGCTCCGGCTTGCAGTGGGCCTTCACGACCGACACGGCGCACAACTGGCATCCAGTCACCTGGCTTTCGCACATGCTCGATGTGCGATGGTTCGGCCGAGATCCGTTCTGGCACCACGGGGTTAACGTTCTGCTGCATGCCCTCAATTCGGCGCTGCTGTTCCTAGTGTGGCGCAGTCTGACGGGGCGGGTTTGGCCCAGCGCGCTCGTTGCAGCGTTGTTTGCCGTGCATCCACTTAACGTCGAATCGGTAGCCTGGGTGGCCGAACGTAAGAACGTGTTGAGTATGTTCTTCATGCTGCTCACGTTGGCGGCCTACATAACATATGCCCGGCGAGGGGGCGCCGCACGCTACCTGCTGGTGACAGTTCTTTTGGCGTTGGGGCTGATGTCGAAGTCGATGCTGGTGACAGTCCCCTGCTTGCTGCTGCTGTTGGACTACTGGCCGCTATGCCGTTTGCGATGGTCGCCGCACCGCGAGGGAGTTCACGGCAAGTCGCGAGGCGAATCTACGGCAGCCGGACGTTTGACCCGGGATCCACTAGCGCGACCGGCAGGGTCACGGTGGACGAACGGCGACTACCCACAAGGCACGTCTGTGGAGAGAAGCTCGCTCTCGTCGACGGCACTTCTAGTTGCTCCCGTTCCACCTCCATCCAAGACCCCGGTCGTTGCGGCGATCGTCGAACCGCGAAAGCTGTCCGCACCCCAGCGCCCGTTGTGGTGGGTCTTGCTCGAAAAGCTTCCCTGGTTGGCGATGGCAACGTATGCATCGCGCAAAACTCTGTTGGCGCAGGCTGGGTTGCAGGCGGACTTGGGCGCATTGCCCTTGACCGCGCGGATTAGCAACGCGCTCGTTTCCGACGTGGTCTATCTCTGGCAAATCGTCTGCCCACTACGGTTGTCGCCGATGTATCTGCATCCGCGGCAGAGCATTCCGATCTGGCATTCGATCGCCGCTGGTATAGCGCTCACCGCCATCACCGCGGCGGTCGTCTGGCAGTTGCGGCGGCGACCCTATTTGGCGATAGGTTGGTTCTGGTATCTCGGAGCACTGGTCCCGGTCAGCGGGCTGGTACAAGTCGGTCTGCAGGGCCGGGCCGATCGGTACATGTACCTGCCGGCGATTGGCATTTTCGTTATCGCAGCCTGGCTGCTGGCCGAGTTCGTGCGACGCTGGCCGGTAGCGCTTTGGCCCAGCGCCGCGGCCAGCGGTGTCGTGCTCTGTGGATTATCGGCCGTTTCGATCGTGCAGGTTGGCTATTGGCACGATCTCGGCACACTCTTCGGCCGGGCGTTGGAGATCGATCCTGACAACGCCTTCGCGCATCATCGCGTGGGGGTCAGCTTGCGAGAAAAAGGGCGCAACCTCGAAGCGGTGAGGCATTTCGAAAGGGCGTGCGAGTTACCCGAAATTGCCGACGAGGCTCAGCTCGAACTCGTGGGTGTGCTGGCGCTCGACGGTCGCTTTGCCGAGGCGGAGAAGATTCTCGACAAACTATTGCGCCTCCATCCCGATTCGGAAGAGTACTTGCTGACCCGCGCCATGGTGTTGATCGAGAAAGGGGATTTGCCGCTAGCGGCCGCCGACTGTCGCCGCGTGCTGGAGGAAGTCAACCCTGAGAGTCCCCGCGCGTTCATTTACAGCAGCGTGATCGCCGCCCGCCGGGGTCAGTTCGACGAGGCGGCGCGCGACCTCGACGAGGCCTTGCGGATGGATCCGCAGAATGCCGAAGCCCGGCTCAACGCCGGGCGCGTCGCGCAGGCGCGGGGGGACTTGCCCGCTGCGCTGAAATTCTACCGCGAGGCGATCGAAGCGGAGCCCGGCAACGCCTTGTCCTGGTATACGTACGGCATGGCCTTGGCCGCGGCCGACGATCAGCCGGCTGCGATCGATGCACTGCAACGCGTGGTGCAGCTCAATCCGGACCGATCAAGCGTCCACTTTCAGCTCGGGCAGATGCTGATGCAAGAAGATCGTGCCAGCGAGGCGCTCGAGCATTTTCGCATGGCCTTGGAGCAGACGCACAACACCGCGGACTGGCCACTGGTCGCCAACACCGCGGCCTGGCTCATGGCCACTCACCCCAGTTCGTCGGTGCGAAACGGTCCCGAAGCAGTCGAACTTGCCCACCAGGCTTGTGAACAAACGGCTTTCGGAAACCCGAGTTTCTTAGACACGCTGGCTGCGGCCTATGCCGAGGCAGGCAAATTCGCCGAAGCCGTGGCCTATGCCAACAAAGCGTACGACGCGGCCTTCGACGCCAACAAGCTGAGCCTCGCCGCCGATATTAAGATGCGTTGGAGGTTCTACGAGAACCAGCGCCCCTATCACGCGGAACTGACGCCGTAGAAGCCCCCCGCCGAGCGCTCATGCCCCGCGCGCCAGAGTACTTTCCGCAATTGACCGGTGTGCGGGCACTGGCGGCCTGGTCAGTCTTCAACTACCACTTCAATTCTTTCTCGCCGGCTATCGTCGGCGACTGGATCTATCGATTCACCGAGGAAATGTACCTTGGCGTAAACGTGTTCTACGTGCTCAGCGGCTTTCTGATCTATTACCGCTACGAGTCGCAGCTCGTGGCTGGTAACCGCGTGGCGCTGGGGACCTACATCCTCAACCGCTTTGCCCGCATTTACCCCGTTTATTGGCTATTGCTGTTGGCCGGCTATCTGGCACGCGGCTTTCCCGATCCGCTGACCTGCCTCGCCACCTTGACCCTGACGCACGCCTTCTTTCCGTCGCTGGTACACGCCGGAATTCCACAAGCCTGGACGCTCACCATCGAAGAGACCTTTTACTTCTCGGCGCCGCTGTTGTTTCGAAGCGTACGACGAATCGGCGTGTTGATTACCTGTGCGCTCGTCGCGGCGTTGGGTCTGCTGCTGCCGGTTGCCGGCATCGGCACGGTCGACCACCTGATCGGGCGCACGCTGTGCGGGGCCATTGGTTGTTTTGGCTGCGGCATGGCGCTGGCCCGCGTGTATGGTCAGCGCGGCGGACGGCCTGCATTTGGTACACGACCTTGGTTGACCTACGGCGGGCTGGCGCTGTCGGCCTTGTTGGTGCTGGCGATGTCGCGTTTGAGTTTGCTGGCCGAAGCTGGTCTGCCCCCGGGCGAGTTGCGTCATGGCCGCGACCATGGATTGGGCGCGCTGGCGATGTTCACGATCTTTCCGGCCCTGGTGGCAATTTTATTCTATGGCCTGATGACCGAGCGCAGCTGGCTGGCAACCTGGCTGCGCTCACGAACGTTCGTATTGCTCGGCGGCGCTTCGTACTCTTTCTATCTGTTGCACAAGGGCGATTTGCAGGAGATTTGGTTCGAGAACGTTAGCGCGAACTACCTAGTGGCATTCGTGGCGTGCAACCTTCTGGCGATCGGACTCTTCCTGCTGTATGAGAAACCGCTGGCGAGGTGGATCCGCAGCGCCGCAGGGAAGGGGAACGTCGACGCGCCGGTCTACGCCGGCGCGAATTCTGGAGAGAGCGTGACACCGTCACCGGTCAGCGACACTCCGACAGAGGGCCAGACCTTGCGCTGGCCGGGGCCACTGGTGTGGGGCGTCTATACCGCTCTCGCGCTCGTCGTCGCCGCCGTCGAATTCGTGCCGCGGATCGTCGCCCGAAACGGCGGCGAATTGACCGCGGCCCTTTGGATGATCGAAGACGGGCCCTACGAATCGCTGGAAGCGATCCTCTGCGCGGCCGCCGCCGCGATGTTCTTCGCCGCCGCCTGGTTTACGGTCCGCGGTACCGAAGTCGACGAAGCGGCGCCTCAAAGCAAACGCTCCGTTGTTTTGGCCCGCTGGCGCTGCGGTTGGCTGATCGCTCTGGGGGCGATGCTCACGGCTATGCTCTGCGCCGAGCTGAGTTTTGGCCAACGGCTATTCGGTTTTGGCACTCCCCAATGGTTGCGGTCGCGGAACTACCAGGGCGAGTTCTCGTTTCATAATCTGCTTGTTTTTCAATCGAGCGACGAAGGAAACCGCCTGCAGAACGCGTGGCTGTTGTCCATGCTGCTCTACTTGGGAGTGTTGCCCATCGCCAGCCGAGCTTGGGCGCGTCTGGGGGCGGTTCTGGCCCGCGTGGCCCTGCCCGTGGCGAGCCTGCCGGTAGCGATGTTGTTTCTCGGCGAGCTGCTGCTGTTCGCCGCGCTGCCGCCATATTCGAGTGAGACTCTCGAACTGGTGATCGATGTCCTGCTGGTGGCCTTGGCCGCTGAAGCGCTGCTGGTCACAGGCGAGGCAGAAACCGCCACGGCGGCGCGTCGCTGGGGCTTTGGCGCGGCGGTCGCCGTGGCGGCGCCGCTGGCAATCCTGCTCGTCGCGTTCTCGGGCCGTCATCAATTGCCGACGGCGCGCAGCCAGGCGATGGTGCCGCAAGCGCTCCAAATGGCCAGCCGCAACGACCTGGCTGGTGCCCGCGCCAAGTTGGAAGAGGCGATCGAGCTTTGGCCGAGGAATGCCGAGGCGCACTATGAACTGGCCCGCGTGCTGGCGAGCGAAGGGGATACGCCAGGAGCGGTCCAGCATCTCGAGCGCGCGGTTGAGCTTCGCGTCACCGACCCCGAGTGGCGTTTGGCCCTGGGCATGTTGCTGGCTAAGGAAGGGCGCGTGGCCGACGCGATCCCGCAACTCCGCGAGGTGCTCACCGTCGCTCCCGACTCACCCAACGTGCAGACATACCTGGCCTGGTTGCTGGCGACGTCGCCCGACGATTCGCTGCGCAACGGCGCCGAAGCGGTACGGCTGGCCGAGGCGGCCGAGCAACAGCTCGGTGACTCGCAGATTTTTACGCTCGACGTTTTGGCCGCAGCCTACGCCGAGGCCGGTCGGTTCGACGAAGCCGTGGAAGTGGCCCGCCGCGCGATCGACGCCGCCATCGCCACGCAAAACGTCGGGCTCGCCGCAGAGGTTCGCGAGCGGCAGCGGCTATATCAAAACCGCCAGCCGTATCGCATGCCTCGGCAAGGTAGCGCGGCGGCGCCAAATGCGCCCCGCTGAGTAGCGTGGCGACCGCGAAACGAATTCGCGCCGATCAGTCGATCGGTTCGAGCATAAAGTCTTCGAGGTCGACCGAAACGCCTTGCTGCAAGAAGCGAACGGCGACTAACAGCCGCGACTCCCGGCGACGCGTGAGGATCGTTCCTTCGAGTCCCGCCAGCGATCCCGATTTGATCCGCACGTGTTGTCCCGGCAAGAGCCGCCCTTCGAGGGTCAGGGGAGCTCGACTGGCGATCAGTCGTTGAATCTGCGCCAAGTCGTCAACTAGCTCGGCCGCGTTTTCGACGGCAATCGTCTGCAGCACGCGGTTGGTCGTCAGGCTCGCCAGTCGCTGTTCATCACTGCCGCACAAAAACAGATAACCGGTGAACAGCGGTACAAACGATTCTCGCCGGCTGCCTCGATAGAGATGCGCTCGCGGAACCAAAGGCAGAAAGAACGGAATGCGCGACTTGAGCAGCTGGCGGGCGAGACTCTTCTCTTGCCGCGGTTTGGTGTAGACGGCCCACCAGCGACCGGCCCGACTATCGTCCGACTCACCGAGAAGATCGTGCGGAAAGATCGACGTTTCGGCAGCCAGAATCGGCATCGCGTACTCGCTCGCTCTTCGTCGCCACATCCGCGTCCAGCCAGCAGTCGGGCCGGGCGTATCGACGGCGCGCTTGTGCCTGTAGCTAGGATGGCGGCGTGCGACAGCAGTGTCAAATTCCCGCTGGCGGGCGAGCAGGCGTGCAGCGGCGATAAGTCGCGAATCTAGCTGCATTTAGCGAGATTGCCGTCCGTCTCGGCTTGCTCACTTCGCTGAGAAATCACCCCGACGGCCGCTGATTGCCAGCCAACAGAGCTTTGGAGCGTTGGACGGCTTCGAACCTCAGCTCGTCGGCGCGGTCGAGAAGCGACTCGAGCTCATGCAAGTTCTCGCCGGCCTTGAACATGCGCGCATCGACCTGTTCGTGGGCCTCGTTCCAGGAGAGCCATAGGCGAAGCACGTCACGCCAAGCAGCGTCGCCGGCAGGGCCTGGGGCCGGAGCTAGGCGAAATCGGGGTTCCTCGGAGGCCGCCGTCGGTAGAGGCGAAGGCACCACAAACGACGAGGATGAATCGGATGTTGGAACGCTCATCTGGGGACTCCTGCGCGGCTCCCTGCGCTGTTTTTGTTGGCTGCCCATCCGCAGCCAAAAGAATGGTACGACTCGACTTGGGAACAGACAACGGCAGCTTTGGGGGGAGCGTCCCCCGCCGACTGGGCCTGCTCTAGCGACCAAATAGTTGACATTTGTACACATGCCAATATGATAGCCGCGTATGCCGGGTGTTGTGGACCCGCGATGACGGAGCCTCTTAACTTGGATCGAAGCACCGATGGCGACCCACCTCTATCGTTACGCGGACGAGATGCCTGAGGATCATCGACGAACGCTGAGCCAGCACGGCCTGTGGCGGCTCGACGAGATCTTGCCGGGGGCCGTGGCCGATCTGCTGGCCACCATGGACGAATCCCCCCCCGCGGCCGTCGCCACGGTCGGCCTAAACGTGTCGCCGCTGGTTGGGATCATGAGAGACGGAACCGCGGCGATGCTCGATTCCGCGGCGTTGGTTGGTTCTGGGGACGCTCTGTAGCCCCGCGCTCAAGCCGTGGCGTGTAGAGCCGCGCCGCTAGGTAGCGGATTCCAAGCGGCATTTCGCCGTGATCGCGCCGGAGTTTCGCGGCCATTCTCGCGCGCCTCTTCGTGGGGCGATTTGGGGCTTTTCGACTCCTCGCACGGTGCCCGCGGCGCTTCGTGGCGGCATCGCCCGCCGTGGCGAGATTTCTGCGGCAATTTGCCCCCGTGAGGTCCTGTTCATGGGGGGCAGGATACGCTATGCTCCTTGGCTTTAAGTTTGGACAAAACGTGGGACAAGTCGTTCCCCCGCCAAGGGATGCGGGCTCGGCGACGCAAACCAAGAAGCAGGTCGGTGAAATCCATGAGGCGAGCTTCCAATTTCTGGCTGGCGGCACTTTTGGTTGGCATCCTAGGCGCGTTGGGATGGCGCGTTTTTGATCCTTCGGTGGGGACGCTGTTGGCGCAGGCGGACGCACCCGCCACCGACGCGCCGGCGACCGACGAGGCCCCCACGACGCCCCCGGAAACGCCCGCCCCGCTCGACGACGTACCGGCCGAAGGGGAAGTTGAGAATGACACTGCAGCGGATGAGCATGCAGCGCATCCCGCTTTCAAACTCTGGGAGCCGCTAACCAGCGACAAATATGTTTGGTGGGAGAAGCTCGCGCTATTGGTCAACGTGGCTGTGGCGATCGCCGGGCTAGTTTACGCGTTGCTCCTCGTCCGACAGGTGGTGGATGCCCCGCAAGGGACGCAGCGGATGCAGGACATTGCTAAGGCGATTCGCGAAGGGGCGAATGCCTACTTGTTCCGGCAGTTCCGCGTGGTGTTCGTGCTGATTGTTTTGATCACCGCGCTGTTGTACTTCGCGGCCACCGCGACCGATACTCCGCCGGCGATCGCCTGGGGGCGAGCATTGTCGTTTCTCGTCGGCTCGATCTTCTCGGCCACGGTCGGCTTCGTCGGCATGCGGCTGGCTACGATTGGCAACCTGCGCGTGGCGACCGCCGCGCAAACCAGCTTTGGCAACGCCCTGCAGCTCGGCTATCGCACCGGCACCATCACCGGCATGTTGACCGACGGCTTGGGGCTGCTGGGCGGATCGATCATCTTTTTGATGTACGGCGAACACGCCTACGAGGCGCTACTCGGCTTCGGCTTCGGCGGCACGCTGCTGGCGCTGTTCATGCGTGTCGGCGGCGGTATCTATACCAAGGCGGCCGACGTCGGCGCCGACCTGGTGGGCAAGCTCGAAGCGGGTATTCCCGAAGACGATCCCCGCAACGCCGCCACGATCGCCGACAACGTCGGCGACAACGTTGGCGACTGTGCCGGCATGGCCGCCGACATCTTCGAAAGCTACGAGGTGACGATCGTCGCCGCGATGATTCTGGGGATCGCCAGCTTCGGTCATAAGGGGGTGATCTTCCCCTTGTTGGTCCGCGCCATCGGCGTCATCGCCAGCATCATCAGCACCTACACCGTGCGGGCTGGCGACAAGGGGACGGCCGGCGAGGCCATGAAGAGCGTCAACCGCGGTTTCGTGCTCGGTTCGATCATTAGTGTGGTCGGGTTCATTTTGCTGGGCCTGGGCTACTTGCACTTCAGCGAGGCGTATCTGCAGGAATACCCGCAGGCCCGGCTGGGCTTCCCAGGCGCCACCGAAGAGAACGTAACGGCTGGCTTGCCTGTCTGGGCGACGCTCGGCATGAGCGGGCTCGATATGCGGCCCGCCTGGACCTGTCTGATTGGCATTATCCTGGCCGTGGCACTCAATAAGTGCACCGAGTACTACACGGGGACCGAGTACGAACCGGTCCGCAGCATGGCCAAGGCCTGTACCACGGGGCACGCCACGAACATCATTCAGGGTTTCGCCGTCGGGTACGAAAGTACCGTGGCGGCAGTGCTGATTATCGCCGGCGCTATTATTTCCAGCGCGCTCGTCTACGCCGGCACAACGCCGACGTTCGTCGCTTTCGGCGTGGCCATGTGCGGCATCGGCATGTTGACCCTGACTGGCAACACCATTTCGATGGACGTCTTCGGCCCGGTGGCCGACAACGCCAACGGGATCGGCGAAATGGGGTACGACGAGCAGGAAATGGGGGCTGCCCAATACAAGGAGTCGCGGCAAACCCTGGCCGATCTCGACGCCGTGGGCAATACGACCAAGGCCATCACCAAGGGGATCGCCATCGGCTCGGCGGTGATCGCAGCCGTGTCGCTGTTCAACAGCTACGTGGTCACGGTCGGCTCAGGTGGTGAGGGGGAAACCGCCACGATCACGGAGGAAGCGTACGAGTCGGTCGCCTCGGCCTTGAAGATCTCCGATCCCACGCTGTTTATCGGCATGCTGATCGGCGCCGCGGTGCCGTTCCTGTTCAGCTCGATGACGATTCGGGCGGTCGGGCGAGCGGCGTTCTTGATCGTCAAGGAATGCCGGGTGCAGTTCCGCGACAAGGAGATCTGGGCCGGCACCAAGAAGCCCGACTACGGGCGGGTCGTCGATATCTGCACGACGGCAGCTCAGAAGGAGTTGGTCGGTCCGGCACTATTGGCCATTCTCGTGCCGGTATTGATCGGTTTTGGTCTGGGGACCGTGGCCTTGGCCGGTTTTCTGGCGGGCATGATCGTCAGCGGTCAGTTGCTGGCCGTATTCATGGCCAACGCCGGCGGTGCCTGGGATAACGCCAAGAAGACCGTCGAAGACGAACCTCGCGACCTGGAAGCCAACACCGGCAAGGGGAGCGAGAAGCACAAGGCCAGCATTACCGGCGATACGGTCGGCGATCCGCTCAAGGACACGGCTGGTCCGGCCATCAATCCGCTCATCAAAGTGATGAACATGGTGAGCCTGCTGATCATCGGGCTGATCCTGCCCTACGACAAAACGATGATCGAGCGCCTGCAAAGCCACGGCGTGAAGGTTGACGTCAAGATGCTGGACATCACGTTCTGGGTCGTCATTGTGGTGTGCGCCGTGGGCCTCTTATGGTCGATCTGGCAGAGCAAACGCGAGACGCCCGAGATGGCGCAGTCGTAACGGTTCGAGCGCGGGCCCGGCGACCAGCTCGTTCTGGTCGCCACGGCTAGTGCCATAATCTTGCGGGGGGACGGAAGTCGTCGACGGTCGACGAGCGACATCAGCGTTCGCTCG
Organism: Pirellulales bacterium; assembly: GCA_050184475.1. Lineage (GTDB taxonomy): Bacteria > Planctomycetota > Planctomycetia > Pirellulales > JAEUIK01 > JAIESQ01. The sequence goes on from JBFXAH010000001.1 coordinate 435,457, forward strand.
ACCTGGACCTTGGAGGCGCCTTGGATGAGCCCCAACTCCGTCTTCCGCAAGAAAACGCTCGAGAACCTGCTGGCCGAAATGGCGGGCGAGCATCGGCTCAAGCGCGTGCTGGGGCCGGTTTCGCTGACGGCGCTGGCGATCGGCGCCATCATCGGCGCGGGGATCTTTGTCGTCACCGGTCGCGTGGCGGCCGAAGATGCCGGCCCGGCGATTGTGCTTTCGTATACGATCGCGGCCGTCGGTTGCGCGTTGGCGGCACTGTGTTATGCCGAGTTTGCGGCCATGGCTCCCGTCGCCGGTAGCGCCTACACGTATGCCTACACCACGCTGGGCGAAGTCTTCGCCTGGATCATTGGCTGGGACCTGATCCTCGAATACGCCATGTCGTGCGCGACGGTCGCCTCGGCCTGGCCCAACTATCTCAACGAGCTACTCGACGCATTGGGACTGCCGACGATCCCCTTGCAGTGGTGCACCGATCCCTTCACGTACATCCCCGGCACCGAGACGAAGGGGATCATGAACGTGCCAGGGGCGCTGGTGCTATTGGTGATCACCGCGCTGCTGGTGCTGGGTATTCGCGAGAGCGCTCGGGCCAATGCGGTCTTGGTGCTCGTCAAGCTCGGCGTGGTGGTCTTTGTGATCGCGCTGGGTATTAGCTATGTCAGCCGGGCGAACTGGTTCGACATTCCCGTCAGCGAGCGGGTGTTGCCCGAGGCGACCGTCGTGCCCGACGTCGTCCGCGAAGAGCTGGTCCGCCGCGTTCCAGAGTTGCAGCCCGGCACCGAAGCTTTCGCGCAGCGCGCCGCGCAAGTCGGCAGCGAGTTGCGCGCCGCGCATCGACTCGAAGCAGCCCGCGAAGAGATTGCCGGGCGGGCTGAACAAGGGACGATTTCCGCAGACCAGGCGGCCGAGTTGTTGGCGGCCGCCGAAACCCGCGCGGCGCCCGATTTGCCCCAAACGGCCGCCGATCAACAAATGGTCGACGAGTTACTGCCGGTGTTGCGCGAGCGCGGCGCCGCGGCCGCCCGGCGCAAGTGGGGGCTGTTGGGCATTGTCGGCCTTGATCGCTGGCTGGCGCCGCTCGACGACGCGGTCCGCGGGCCTTACATGCCGTATGGCTTGTCGGGAATCATGTTGGGCGCCTCGATCGTTTTTTTCGCGTACATCGGTTTCGATTCGATCTCGACCAATGCCGAAGAAGCGATCAATCCGCAGCGAGATTTGCCGTTGGGCATCATTATTTCGCTCATCGTCTGTACGATTCTCTACATCGGCGTGGCGGCGGTGATCACCGGCATGGTCCCCTATCCCGAGATCGACATCAAAGCGGCCGTGGCCGTGGCGTTCTCGCAGCGGGCCGAGCACTCCGACAGCACGGCCCTGCGCTGGGCCGCCGGCTTGATCGGCGCCGGCGGCGTTGCCGGCATGACGAGCGTTTTGCTGGTGACGTTCCTGAGCCAGGCACGCATCTTTCTGGCGATGGCGCGCGACGGACTGATGCCGCCGGTGTTCAAACACGTTCACGAGCGCTATGGCACGCCGCATCTGGCGACGATGCTCACCGGCGGCGTGATCACCGTGGTGGCGGCCGTCAGCCCGATTCACTTGCTCACCGAGATGGTGAACATCGGCACGCTGATGGCGTTCGTGATGGTGGCCGCCGCCGTGCTGGTGCTGCGCTGGACGCGCCCCGACGCCGAGCGGCCGTTCCGCTGCCCGCTGGTTTATGTCGTGGCGCCGCTGGGCATCGTGGTGAACGTGGTGATGATGCTGTTTCTGCCGGGGGATACCTGGTTGCGGCTGGTGCTTTGGCTGGCCGCCGGCCTGGTGATCTATTTTCTCTACGGCTATTGGCACAGCCACCTGGGGCGCGAACTGGTCCGCGAAATGGCCGAGCACGGGCTGTCGCCGACCGACGCCCCGCTGCCGAAGAAGGACTAAGAAGTCGCTCGATCGCACTTCTTAGCCAATCAACTCGTCGCCGGGCTCGTCTCCGGCGACGATGTAGGCGGCGGCCACTTCGGCTGGAATCCGCACCACGCCGCCACTGGCAAAGTTGACGAACGCCCACTCGGTGGCTGCCACGGCCAGCACCGCGCCGTCGCGCGGGCGGATCATCTTGTAGCGCCGCAACGACGAGGCGCGCCGCGTGTCGGCCACCCAGGTGCGGACGATCACTTCTTCGTGCACGAAAGCCGGCCGCAGATACTTGATCTCGTGGCTGCGCACGATCCAGCCGGCCCCCAATGTTTCGTAACGTTCGGCCGGCCAGCCTTGGGCGGCTGAATGCGCGAGCGCCGCCCGGATCATCCAATCGAGATACACCAGGTTATTGGCATGCCCTAATTGGTCGATCTCGGCTGGCGCCACCGTTAACGGAAAGTGAAAGACGGCAGGCATCGTCGGTGAATCAATTGCGGCCGGGAATTGCCCAAAGGTCGGACGGTTGAGTTGCCCAAGGCGTTTGATTCTATTGAGCGCGGGCCATGGGGCGAACACCGTTGCTGAGGAGGCTGGCCAGGTGTCGGCGGCTTTTCGGGACACCGCAGGCTGTTTAGACTAAAGGGCGGGCCAGTTGCCCTACCCTGCCAGCGACACCCGAGACTCGAAATCCGCCATGAAATCACTCTGCAACTGGCTCACGCGTGCCCTGCTGGGTTTAGCAATCGCGCTGACCGCGATCGGCGGTCGCCTGGCACAGGCCCAGGAAGAAGGCGGGCCAGTTGCGCCGCCGAGCGACAAGGGTTACGTCTACCAGTATTTTCTCGTCGGTCTGTGCATCGCGCTGGGGATGGCCTTGTTGTGCCGGCCGGCCAACCGCGAAACGCAACTCGAAAAGCAGTCCGACCACATCTAGCGGCGGCCGGATTGCGCGTCGCCGCCCCCGGGTATTGAGCGGCGGCGGACAACCTCGGCTTACTTGCCTGGAGTTTCAGTATTGGCTGCGCGGCGCGTGCGCTCAAGGAACTTCGGACCCTTGAGCCCATGAGTCGACCCTTTCGACTCGCCATAGAACGACGCGATCGCCTCGACGACGCGTTGCTGCTCGTCGGCGGTCAATTCCGGGAAGATCGGCAGGGCCAACGTCTCGTGGGCGGCCCGCTCCGTTTCGGGAAGCATGCCTGTCTTGTAGCCGAGCGCGGCGAAACAAGGTTGCAGGTGGAGCGGTAGCGGATAGTAGATTTCGGTGCCGATCCGCTCGGCTTCGAGATGCGCGCGCAGAGCGTCGCGGCGGCCGTCGGCCACGCGAATGACGTACTGGTTCCAAACGTGACGACGTCCGGGGGCTACCGTCGGCAGCGAGATCGACTTGTTCAGCTTTCGATCGACGATCAGCCGCGCGTAGTGCGCGGCGTTGGCTTCGCGCTCGACCGTCCAGCGCTCAAGATACGGCAGCTTGACGTTGAGCACGGCCGCCTGCAACGAGTCGAGCCGGCTGTTGATGCCGACCACCTGGTGATGGTAGCGCGGCTCCATGCCGTGTCCGCGCAGCAGGCGCAGGCGGGCGGCCAGAGCGGCGTCGTTGGTGGTCAATAGCCCGCCGTCGCCGAAGCCCCCCAGGTTCTTCGTGGGATAGAAGCTGAAGCAGCCCATGTCTCCCCAACTGCCGGCGGGGCGACCGTAGTATTGCGCTCCGATCGCTTGTGCCGCGTCTTCGATCACGGCCAGCGAATGACGCCGGGCGAGCGCGACGAGCGGTTCCATTTCGGCGCACTGCCCGTAGAGATGCACCGGAATGATAGCCTTGGTGGCCGGCGTGACCAGCGAAGCGGCGTGCGCCGGGCACAGGTTGTAAGTGACCGGATCGATGTCGACGAACACCGGCTTGGCGCCGAGCCGCCAGACGGCCGAGGCGGTCGCAAAGAAGGTGTAGCTCGGCAGCAGCACTTCGTCGCCGGGGCCGACGTCGATGGCCATCAGCGCCAACAGCAACGCGTCGCTCCCCGAGGCGCAACCGACAGCGTGCTGCACCTGGCAGTAGCTGGCCAGGTTATCTTCGAGCTCGCGGCAGTCGGGCCCAAAAATGAACCGCCCCGATTCGCACACCAGCGCAAGCGCCCGGGTGATCTGGTCGTGCAGCATCGCGGTCTGACGGCGCATGTCGAACAGAGGGACGCCAGGAGCAGGACCGGTGGAAGGGCTGTCAGGCCGAGTTGCGGACATGAACCACTCCGTTGATTCTCGATCGTCGGCGCATTGCCGCACGGCGCGCCACGGTCTTGGTGAACTGATAAGTCGGCGAACAGTAGGAGTTTTCGGCGAACGGGTCAAGACCGGCGCGGCAAGCTGCGCAGGTCGGGAAATAGCGTTGGCGGTTTGGGAATGGCATGGTTGGTCATCAGGCCGCGTGCGGTTCCGAACCGCTGGGCGGGCAGTGCAACCGAAACAGTCCGAAGATCTCCTCGCGCGTCAGGCCGGTATCCGCCGGGCCGCTCGACTCTGCCCCGGAGAGCACCATGTCGAAGATGCACCGCTTCTCTTCGAGCACTTGATTGATGCGCTCTTCGATCGTGCCCGTCGCCAGGAAGCGGGTGACAGTGACCGCCGCCTTGGCGCCGATGCGGTGGGCTCGGTTGATCGCCTGATCTTCGACCGCGGGGTTCCACCAGCGATCGAACAAGAATACATAGCTGGCGAATTGCAGATTCAAACCCACGCCGCCGGCGCCGTAGCTCAACAACAGCAGGTGGGCGTCGCTGTCTTCGCGGAAACGTCGCAAGATGCCGTCGCGTTGCGACGCCGCCACGCGCCCGTGAAACGCCAACGGCGAAAAGCGCGACAGCCGCGTGCCGAGCTCTTCCAGCGTGTTCACATACTGGCTGAAGACGATGGCCTTCTGTCCGCTGGCGGCGATTTCTTCGAGATCGGCTTCGAGATACTCGAGCTTGATGCTGTGGCCGGTCGGCGGGTCGAAGTTGCAGATCTGCTTGAGGCGCAAGATCAATTCAAAAACATGCTGGATCGTGGCGGCCTCGCCCAAACGGGTGAGTCGGACTACCCCTTCTTCCTCGGCCAGCCGGTAACTTTCGCGCTGGGCAGGCGTGAGCTCGAGCTCGGCATCGCGCATCAACCGCGGCGGCAAATCGGCCAGCACCTTGTCCTTGGTGCGCCGCAGAATGTAATCGCCGGCGACGCGCCCCATGCGGCTGGGCTTCATGTCGGCCGACAAGTAGCCCGGCGAGAGGAACTCGAAAATGCCGACCAGGTCGTCGGCGCGGTTCTCAATTGGCGTTCCAGTCAAGGCCCAGCTCCGGCGCCGCGAAATCGAGCGCACCAGTTGGGCCGTGGCGCTGGCGCGATTCTTGATCCGCTGCGACTCGTCGAGCAACACCAGGTCGAATTGCAGCCCTGGGTCGGTCAGCAATTCGCGATCGCGCAGCAGTAACTCGTAGTTGGCGATCTTGATCGGGCTGTCGGGCAAGCGCCACTGCCAGTGCCTGCGCGTCTGATCTCCTTCGATCACGAGGCTGGGGATCTCGGGGGCCCATTGCCCTAGCTCGCGCTGCCAGTTGGATACCAACGGCTTGGGGCAGACGACCAGCACCGAGCCGATTTCGCCGCTGCGCAACAGCAACCGCAGGGCGACGATCGCCTGCATGGTTTTGCCCAGCCCCATTTCATCGGCCAGAATCGCCGCCATGCGCGGATAGAGGAAAGCGATTCCCTCGAACTGGTAGGCAAACGGTTGATGCGGCAACTCGATCGCCTGCCCCGCCATCCAGGTTTCCAACGGCGGCTGTAGGAGAAAGTACAGGCGATCCTCGAGCTTGACGATGTCGCCGGGGGGCGCAATGCGATGGCGCGGCGCGCTCCTGGCAGCGTCGGGCAGGCGGACACCGTCGGCATCCGGCGGCAGGGGCCGCGGCGCGTCGGCGTTTAGCGGAGCGAAGCGATCCATGCCCACCGCGAACCGCGCGCTGAAGACCTTGATGTTCGGGCCCGCCAGTTCCGCGCCGCGTCGCGCGCCACCCAGCGCCAGCGAAACGACATTCGGAAGCTTCGTCACCGCGCGGCGTTCAATCAATGTGGTGGCAACCGGCGAGAGCGAGCTGCCCGCCAGATCGCGTGCGGCGAGCGAGAGATAAGTCTCGCCGGCGCCGGCGAACGCGACGTCGATCGTCGACGTCTCGGGGAGTCCGGGAGCGCGAGTCGAACTCCGAGCAGGTGCCGCAATTAATCCAGGTCGAGTGCTCATCGGGCCGCACGCTGCGCTTCTTCGATCGCCTCGCGAATGCGACCGAACGGTTCGGCCAGATCGAAACCGTCGGCGATCGTGGCGAGCTGCTCGGCAACCGCGTCGGCATCCGATTTGCGCGAGCCGCGCACCGCCAGGCGATTGCGGCCCACGTCGAGAGTGCGCAGCGCCGCGCCATTGAACGCGGGCGATCCCAATGTCGCGTCGGTCGGCACGCGTTCGGCGTCGAGCGTGCCCGGCATGGCCGTGGGACCGGCCTCGCCGGGGCCGCAGAGAACGAGCACGACGGGGGTTGGCACGAAGTCGCGCAGTTCGAGCACTGGCTCGCAATCGGTGCAGATTGCCAGGGCCACGGTCGTTGACTTCGAGACAAGCGCGCGGCCGATCTGTTCGCCGTACAAGAAGGGCTTGAGCGTCGGCCCGTAGAGAATCTCCTGGGCACGATTGGGCTTAACCGGCGCCGTGCAATGAAACTCGATAGGGCGACCGGCCGTGTTCAGCACCAGGTAGCCACCGAACAACCCGTGTTGTGGGTGTTCGACGACGGTCAAAAAGCCCAGGGCGGTCGAGGACGATGCCTCTGCTGACGCCATTCGACATCCTTGTCAGGCGGGCAGGCCGAAATCCCTTCGGCCATTGATCTGCAAGCCGCCGATTTGCGGGTGGCGTTTGCCAGGTCGTGCGGAAATGGGGCGAGCCGGTTGTATGCATCGGGACGCTTTGGGCGGCAACTTTAAGGCTCACGACAACGGCTGCGGCAAATTCTTACGCCATGCCGTGTTGCAGACGAAGCGCGGCCCCGTGAGTCCGTTGACAGTGGTAGCGGTTGCGCGGCCTGCCTAATTCAACCGCGATCGAGTTGACCGACAAATGTGCAACCCAAGTCCCCCATTCAGCCGATCTGGAAAAGCTGGGGGCTGCGCGCGCCGGGACCGCTAGCACCTCGCCCCCTTCGATCCGCCCTAAGGGAATGACTCCAATGCTGCCATCGGGTGCCAACCACTCGGGCTTCTCGATCGCACAGGCCCGCGGGCTGGTGCGCGATCTCTTCGTACCGAAGCCCTGGATTTACTGGACCGATTTCCTGACGTCGATGGCCGTTGGCGCGAGCGCTTTCGTCGTGATGCGATTGGTGATGCGTCGCCTGATCGAGGTGCCAGCGGCGCCGTTCGTTTCGGCGGCTCTGTTCCTGGTCGCCACGTGTGCGTTCTATCGGGCGTCGCTGTTTACCCACGAGTTGACGCACTTGAAGCAGGACTCGTTCCGCGGCTTCCGTTTCGCTTGGAACGCGCTGTTTGGCGTTCCGTTTTTGATGCCGTCGTTTCTATATCACACTCACGTCGATCATCACGCGCGCCGGCAATACGGCACGGAGCACGATGGCGAGTATTTGCCGCTGGCCAGCGGCTCCCCTTGGCAGATCGTCTTCTACCTGGCACAAGCGCTGGTACTGCCGGCGATTGCCATCGGGCGATTCCTGGTGCTGGCCCCGCTAGGCTGGCTGCTGCCGCCGTTTCGCCGCTGGATCGCGCGGCACGCCTCGAGCATGGTCATCGACGTACATTACGTTAGGCCGCTGCCGACACGGCAGGAAGTGCGCATCTGGCGCATCCAAGAAGTTGGCTGCTGGTTGTCGATCACTTCGCTGGTCGTAAGCCTGGCCTGGGGATGGCTTCCGTGGGGGTTCGCCATTTGGGCGTATGCCATTGCCTCGGCTGTGCTGACGCTCAATGCCATTCGCACGCTGGGGGCCCATCGCTATCGCAGCACCGGCGAGACGATGTCGTTCGTCGACCAATTGCTCGACTCCGTGAACTATCCGCGCTGGCCTTTGCTGTCGGGCCTGTGGGCTCCGCTGGGACTGCGGTTCCACGCGCTACATCATCTGTTTCCGTCGATGCCCTACCACTCGCTGGCCGAGGCCCATCGCCGCTTGATCGAGGGTCTGCCCGCCGATAGCCCGTACCGACAGACCGAGAGTGATAGCTTGTGGAGCACCATCGCCCAGCTTTGGCGCGAAGCTCGTGAGTCGGGACGCAACGATGCCGCGGCAGAAATCTCCGCCGAGCTTCCGCCCCGGTTAACGCCGGCGCCAGAAGCCGCGCCGCGACGAACGGTCCGCAAGTCGGCCGCCCCGCGAGAGCGCACGCAATTGGCCGAAGTGGCGTCGCGATAGCTGGGCGGCTTCGCAGCAGATCTCCGGCCTCATTGAGGTCGGCTCCTGGCTCGCAGCTACAGCTCGAAGTTGAACGTCTGTGCGAAGAGCCGCCATGCCTGTTGCGCCAGCGTGCGATAGCCGGCGTGAATCTTGGCCTTCCCCTTTAGGCCGATGAACAACGTGCCGTCGGTGTCGACCAATGGCACTCGCGCTTGATACGAAGTGCTCATGGGGCGTTCGACGCCGGTGTCGTCGGTTTTGGTCGCCAACTCCCCCCCCGACTTGTTGGAAAGGTGTTTGGGGCTCACTTTGAGCTCTTCGTTGGCGATCTCGACGATCTGACCATGGAGCTCTTCGCCCGGGCGCGCGTCAAGCACCATGTCGACTTTCAGGCCGCCCGCGGGATTCTGGGCCTGCGCGCGCGACTGTCCTTCGACGATGAACTCGACGTCGGACTGGTCGATCACCAGCACCGCCTGCATCCGCGAGGGATCGCCGACCTGGCAGAACAGTTCTCCCTCTTCGATCGAACAGCCAAGATTGCGCGGTTCCAGCGGCGAGCCGTGCCAGGTGGGGAGTTGTTCGTCTTCGTGCGGAGTGCGGCTCTTCTCGGGAGCGGGGAGCACCGTGCCCGCAGTCGGCGTGACCAATTCGAGCAGTGCCAGTTCGGCCCGCTTCTTCTCGAGCTGTTGGCGGACCATGTTGAGATTCTCTTCGACGCGCGGCACTTGGAGGCCGGCCTCGGGATTCTTGAAGCGTTCTTCGTTGAGCGAATCGAGTTCAACCTGGCGCTCTTGTTCTTGCCCCTCGAGCTCGGCGACCGAGTACACGGCCTCGAGATTGACGAGCCGCGCCAGCGGTTGGCCCGGTTTCACCTGCTGGCCACGGACCACGTGCACCTCCTGCAACCGACCTGGCACATCGACGTAAATCGGCGTGGCGCCCAGCGGCTGCACTTCGAACGTGCAGAACACCCGGTTGGGAAGCGGCACCAGGCAAACAAAGGCCAGCACGCAGCCGACCACCCCCAGCGTGGCGTAGAAGCGAGCTTTCTTCACTTGATCGAGCCTCCCGGGCACCCAGAAAAACTTGCCGAGCTTCCATAGCGGCTGCACGACCAGACCGAACATGCTCGCGAGCGCGATGGTCTGACCGACAATCTTCAGGCCATACGGTTCGCCGAGCTTGTACAAGAACCACAAAATCGACAGGGCGACAAACCACTTGTAAACCGCGGCCGCGACGCTGTAGAGGGCGAACAACCATTGCCGGCCCTGCGGCAACAGCGGGTTCGGCGTTTCTTCCAGCCCCAGGCACCACGCGCCCAGCTTGCGGCCGAGAATCTCGCTCGACTTCTGCCGCAGATTCGGAATCTCCAACAGGTCGCTGAGAATATAGTAGCCGTCGTACCGCAGCAGCGGATTGCCGTTGAACACCAGGGTGCTCACCGAGCAGACGAACATCGTGGAAAGCGCCAAGTTGTGCACCAACCCCGGTTCGCTGAACCACCAGATGAACGTGGCCAGCGAAGCCAGGATGATCTCGACGTACATGCCGGCCGCGCCGATAAAGGCGCGATGCCATTTGTTGGGCAACATCCACGAGTCGGAGACATTGCAGTACAGGCACGGCGTGAGCACCAGCACCATGACGCCCATCTCGTGGCACTCGCCACCGAAGTGTTTGCAGGAGAGCCCGTGGCCAAACTCGTGCAGCACCTTGGTCGCCCCCAGGGCGATCGCCAGCCAGAAGGCGTTCTCGACGCTGAAGAACTGATGGAACTCTGGGAGCCGGGCGCGGAACGTGTCGAACTGCACCGTCACGAGCAACAAGGCGCACAGTCCGAACAGGAGCACGCCGACCATCGCCGCTGGAGCGAACAACCAGCGCACGGCCGGCAGCATCCAATCGAGCAGCCGATCGGGGTCGATTCCCTTGAAGCGCACGGCCAGCACGTTGGAGAGCGCGGCCCACATTTCGCTGCGCTTACGCTCGTCGCGGCGCTTTTTGAGCTGCGTGCCTTGGCCGGGAACGTCGGCAATCACCAGTCCGCTGCCGTGCAACGTGCCGATGAACTGCTGCAACTCGTCGAGGCCGATTTTCTCGGGGGGGAATCGCCGCTCGTATTCGGCCCGGATCTCGTCGAGGCTCGTCTCGCCATCGAGCATTTCGAGGATGGCGAAAACCTCTTCTTCGAGGCGAAAATAGTTCAGCCCGACCGGCTCTTTGACAACCCAGTAGGTGCGTCCCTGATAGCGCTGGCGGCGGGCAGTCAAATCAGGACGTTTGCGCACCCGCAGCCGGCGCGCAGAAGTCGAAACCAGGCTGTCGTGGAGAGTGGACATGCGAACGTTAGCGGCGTCGCGGGAGCACGGGACCGCGACTGGCCGCCGACGCGGGGCGCTCGGCCACCGCGGTCAGGTCGATCGACATGTCCCCCTTGAGCCCCGGCAACAGCACCCACTGGTTGTTGGCCAGCCGCGTGTTAATGACCTTGGCTTTGATCAGCACGAGCTCGCCCCCTGGCTCGATCTCGGGTTTGACGAATTCGATCTTGCCGACGAACGTCGTCTCGTTCAGCGGCGATTTGAACTCGGCCCTGTGCCCCAGCAGCGAGCTGGGATCGCATTCCTTGATGCTCACGAACCCTTCGACCCACAGCGTGTCGAGGCGGATGATGCGGAGCACCGGATCGCCGGGGTTGGCCCACTCGCCCGCGTGCAGCAGCAGTTCGACGACCTGGCCTTTGATGCGCGACTTGATCTGGCGGCGTTCGACGGCGATCTTGGCCGCGTCGAGCTTGGCCATCTTGGCGTCGGCCGTCAGGCTCATGATGCTCTGATCCACAGTCGCTTTCTCGGTCTGCAAGCGAGCTTCTTCCCACTTGTAGCGCTTGATGCGAATTTCGGATTGCGACTTGGCGCCAGCCACCTTTTCGTTGGCTTCGACCACCTGGTCGTATTCCGCCTTAGTCACTTGCGTCAGCTTGTCGGCAACGCGGATTTCGATGTCGTTGTCGGCCTGGGTGCGGGCGACTTGGGCCTCGTGCTCGGCGACCCGCAGCTCGGCCTGCGGCTGACGATCGTCGATGCGCCCCAACACCGTGTCGGGCTCGACCTCGAGCCCGAGCTTGGCCTCGAGTTCGACGAGCTCGCCGGCTTCATTCGCCGAAATGCGCGCTTCCTCGATCAGCGCCACCTGACAATTGCGCACAATGATGCGCGAGTCGCTCGGGGCGGCCGGTTCGGCGCCGTCGGCCCCCAGGCAAAGAGTCATCAAGGTCAAGAGGGCCGCATGCATGGCGCTATTCCTTCCAGCAGGAGTTGGTTCGTTTTGCGACTGTCCGGGTTCCGCAGGCCGAAAACGCTCGTTAGGCTGAAACTGCTTGGTGCCATCCCCCGCGCCGGCAATCTACAGGCGGAAGAGCACGTGTTTGTAGAGCCAGGCCAGGGGCTCGTGAAACAACACGTAGCCCAGTGGCCGGCGACCGCAGTTGACGCGGGCCGTCACTTCGGTGCCTGGCCGCAGGTCGCCCAGTTGCTCCTTGTCGATCTTGACGAGCAACTTCACGGTGTTGCCATCTTCGGGATCGACTTCGGCGCTGGCGTGCACGTCGGTCAGCACGCCCAATTGTTTGCGATCGGGATCGGTGGCCAGGATGTAGGTGACACCAAGTTCCTTGCCCAATTCCTGCTGGGCGCGGACGAGGTGCCCCATGTACTTCTCGGGCATGAGAACTTCGATCTCCCAGTCGCTCGACGGATCGGCGACTTGCAGCACGATCTGACCACGCGAGACGTGCCGGCGATTGAGCTTGCGATCGACGTCCCAGGTAATGACCTGACCGGCCAATGGGCTACAAATGAGCAACTCGTGTTCCTCCTGCTCGAGGATTTTGAGCTGCCGGCTGAGACTCTCCCGCTTCTTCTCCTGGGCGCGCAATTGACCGGATACGCGAACCTTTTGATCCGTGGGCAGCTCGCGGTCGAGCAACATGGAGTTGAGCGCTAGAATCTCTTCGTCGGCGGCCAGGATCTCGCCTTGCACGCCTGCCAGCCGAACGTCGAGATCGGTATTGCGCAGCCGGGCCAGCTCCTGATCCTTGGCGACCTTGCTGTTGTGCTCGACGAACAGCTCGACGACCGTGCCGTCTTGCGGCGCGAACACGTCGCGCCGTTCGACCGGAAGCAGCGTTCCGCGGGCCTTGAGCTCGAAATCCCAAGGCACGGCGACGAGCGCCACGATCGTGGCCACGACCGCCCCGACGGCCAGTAACGTCTTGGGCAGGTTGCGCGCGGCCACCACCGCGCGCGAGCGGCCGATCGCCCGCCAGAGGGGCATCAGAAACAGGTTCTGATGTTCTAGCGCATTGGCCAGGGCCGCGGCACTGTGTTCGCCGACAACTCGCAATCGCTGTTCGAGCCCTTCGCGGGGGCGCACCGAGTCGATCTGCTCGATGATCAGCGCGCCGACGGGAGTGGGGGCTGCGGCCTTGCCTTCGCTCGTGTCGGCTGGACGCGCCAGCGGGAGGACCGCCACGGTCTTGCTATGCGAATCGTCGACATAGGTCTGCACCGCTTCTTCGACCTGTGGCGCCAGATCGGTCGCGTCGCCGGCATACCACATCGGGTCGCCGGTGCGCACGACCGCCGTGGCCAGCTCGTTCAGCAGCTTGACCGCATTCGAGCGTTTGTCGAACGTGTCCTGCCCGCTGATGGCTTCGACGCGGCAACGATTGCCGTAACGAATCGCCACGCTGACGCGGTCGCACTCCAATAATCGCCGACCTTCGTTGGCAATGGTGAAGGCGGTTTCGCGCGGATCGAGACTGGCGTGGGACGCGCGGGTGAAACTTTCCAGCCGGCTCCACAGCACTTGCCGATCGGTGAATTGGCGGAGCTGCCGGTTCTTGATGTACTCGGCCGCCAGCGCGCACATGTTCAGCAGGAAGTTCAGGAACCCGCGCTGCGTCGCCGGTGCCGTATCGGGGCGTTGGAAGACCTCGACCACGCCTTGCACGGTATCCTGGCTCTTCAGCGGACCGAGCACGAGCAGGTAGCGCGTGGGGTTGCCGGGCCCGTCGGGATCGCCCGTCCCCGATTGCGGGGCGACGAGCAGCCCGTCTCCCTGTGTCATGGCGTGCTGCAACAACCGGCCATGCCGCGCCCGATCGCGCGGGTCGTTCTGCAACTCGTTGAGTGGCAGGTTGACGTGATAGGCCAGCTCCAACTGGCCGGCCTCGGAAATCACCCACACGGCGCCGCCGACGGCTCCGATGGCTCCCAACACGCGGTCGAGAAAGCCGGTGTAAAACTCCTGCGCGCTGATGTCCGATCGCGCAAGACCGGCGATCTCGTCGACCAGCCCGCGGATCTGCTGGCGAGTTTCGGCAACGACTTCCGGATCGACTTGTTCAGTACTACTCATGCGGGCGCGAGGAGAGTGTGGCCGCCTGCCTCGCCGTCCAACCCCTGGAAAGTGGCGGCGTCGACTACACGCTAAGGCCTTACGGTATCTGGTTTACGTAACGCAGTCCACCAATGTTTTGGCCGCGCGGCGGTCGTCGACTGCCACGCGGATTCGCGGCCGCAAACTCGGCGCAGGCCGCAAAGTCAAACATCGACACCGCCGGTCCCAGCGCTGAAGGGCAATTCGACGTGGTCGATCTGGGTGCGAAACTAGCGCGAATGGGGGGAAAGTGCGGGGCGGGTCGCCGCTACGGCTTCCCCCCTTAGGATAGCTTAAGCCGAACCGCGGCCAGATGACAGCTTGGCGGCGGACCTCTCGATTCCGAATATTGGAACCGGTAGGACTACCAACGGCGACATCCAGGCTTCGCGGCCAGGCTGTGCCTTGGCCCCCGGGCGGCTTGCAGACGGTTATACTGCGGCTGCCCCTGTCGCGAAGATTCCATCGGTAACCGCCGCTCGGCTTGGTCTCGATGCGCGTTCTGCTGACCAACCATTTTCCGTTACACGGCTCGGGAACGGGCACTTATACGCACGATCTGGCCGTGGGGCTGCTACGAGCGGGGCACGAGGTGCACGCGCTGGTCGTCGACTCGCGGGCTGACGGCGACGACCCCTTCCCGGTGCGCCGGGTCGTCTGCCGTCCGGACGACCAGACGGCCGACCTGCCATTCGGGTTTCCTTGCTTTACCTCGCACCCACAAAGCACCCAGTCGTTCTACACTCTGACCGACGACCAGATCGGCCAGTATCGCCAGGCGCTGCGCCGTCACCTCGATGCTGAGATCTCCGACTTCGATCCGCACGTCGTCCACGCTCAACACATCTGGATCATGGGCCACCTGGTGCTCGAGGCCGGCGCCCCCTATGTGCTCAGCGCGCAAGGTACCGACCTGATGGGCTACGCGGCCGACGCGCGTTACCGCCGCTTTGCGGCGGAGGCCGCCGAGAACGCGGGTCGCATCCTGGCAGCCAGTGACTTCATTCGCCGCCAAGTGCTCTCGACGTTTGATATCTCCGCGCAGCGCGTCGAAACGCTCTATAGCGCGATCGATATTCGCCCTTACGAGTCGCCGCCTCCGCGGGCCGAGGCTCTCGAATCGATCGGACTGCCGCCAGGCACGGGGCCGCTCGTGGCGTTCGTCGGCAAGCTTGCCCGCTTTAAAGGAGTCGACACGCTGTTGAACGCCGCCGCCGTTTACGAGCAAGATCCGCGGCGACCGACGACGCTGATCGTCGGCGACGGCGGCCAGCGCGCCGAGCTCGAAGCACAAGCGCGACGCCTCGGCCTGCGGCGCGTGCAGTTCCTGGGCGATCGCGGCCGGCGCTTCTGTGCGGCCGTCTACGCGGCGGCCGACCTGGTCGTGATGCCATCGCGCGGCGAGCCGCTGGGACTGGTCGCGCTGGAGGCCATGGCCTCGGGCACGCCGGTGTTGGGGACGTCGGCCGGAGGCCTGGCCGAAATCTTGCGCGACGAGACTGGCGGCCTGGTGCCGGTCGACGATCACGAGCTGCTGGCCGAAGCGGTCTTGCGCGCCATCGACGACGATTGGAAGCGCTCGAAAGGGCCGGCCGCCCGCGAGTACGTTCGCGAGCACCACAATCCCGAGTGTTGGGTGCGAGCGATCGTCGAACGGTACGAGCAGGTGATTGCCGACCGCGGCGGGCGCGTGACGTAAGCGGCGCGTTCGGCGGCGCTCGTTACCGGCTTCCCAGCATCTCCGCCGGCCGGCTATTCGCTCGGCTGCTCGCTGGCGCACTGCCGCAGGTGAGCGATGAAGGCGTCCTCGGCGCCAGGCAAGCGGCGGCGAATGAAGTTCGACATCGGCGGCGCCATGGCGTCGCGACGCAGAATCGACAGGTACTCGCGCAGCAGCTCCAAGCGCTCGGGCTCGGTCTCCATCAGCAGATGGATCCAGGCCCAGCTCTCCGCATAGTCGAGCTGCTCCATGTCGTTGGCGCTCGACAGCGTTTCGAGCCGCCGTAGATCGGGATGCCATGCGCCGCCGGCCAACTGGGCCGCGAGCGCTTCGACGTGCGGCCGGTTCAGCCCGCGATGCCCGCGCGGCACTTCGAAGTACTCGGCGATTCCTTCGTCGAGCCACAGCGGCAGGTTCGGCACCACGGCATGCAGATAGCCGTGAGCGACCTCATGCCGGAGGTCTTCGGCCAGCCGATCGCCCCAATGAGCGTAGACGGCCAACTGCGTGTCGGTCTCGACGAAGAACGCCCGCCGCGTGGGAAAGCCTGGATAGTGTTGATGCACGTAGCGGTTGAAGTGCTCCGGCGTATCGAACAGGTAAACGCGGATCGGCTCGTCCGAAGTCGGCAGCGCCAACCGCTCGGTGAGGTCGCCGCGCTGGGCCGCCAGCTCCTCGATCAGTCGATGCTGCTTGGGCAACTGAAAGCTGCTGCTGACGACCAACTGGTCGCGGACCACCGTGTCGGTCCAAGGGAGCGTCGTATCGCGCCCGCCGAACCGCGCGCAGGCCGACGCCCACAGGCAGCAGGTGCCTAACCAAATCAGCGACTTGACGACCCGCGGCGACAAACCGGGCGGTCTCCCCTGGGGCGAGGGCATGGGCAGGGTGCGAATCGTAGCCGAACCGCCGGCGAACCAGAAGAGACGTTCGCGTCGGCAGGGAGCGCTTGGCCCCCAGATCCCGTCTTCTTGCCTCCTCTCTCCTCTCTCCTCTCTCCTCTCTACTCACTCCTCACTCATACCCTCTCCTCACGCACCCCCCCCACGACATAAAGAGGTCCGTAATTTTGCGTCCGGGTGCGTCCGGGTGTTTTGCTATTGCACCCGAACTCGAATAGAGGGCACAACTTGGGGCGTGTAACACCGGCGCGGTTTTGCGTCCGGGTGACCGTCCGGTTTGCGTCCGGGTGCCCCGTTTGCGTCCGGGTGTTTTGATATTGGACCGTGACTCGGATCGACGCCACAGCACGTTGCTGGATGGACTTGCGTCGAAACCAAAGGATCTCGCGATAAGGCGCAAATAGAACATAAAGCTTGTGGTCCGCAGATTTCGCCGATTAACGCAGATTGGGAAAGCGACTAGGTCGCCAAACTCTTGATCTGTTTCATCCGTGCTAACCGTGGTTTACGAGTTCCCGCGTTATCTCTCTCCATGTCCGGAATTTTGCGTCCAAACCGTCCAAAGCCGTGTTACCGGCAGTTAAGTCGTTTCGGCGCATCCACTTATTCTTGGACGCAAATCGAAGCGGTTTGCGTCCAACTTGCGTCCAAAGCTTTCGTTTTGCGTCCAAAGACGAATGATCTCGCGCCATGGCGCTAAGGCGCAAAGTAAGGCAGGTTGCGGTCCGCATTTCTCCGATTAACGCAGATTGGGAACGCGGGCGAGTCCGCGAGCAGCTCATCTGCGTAATCTGCGGATCACGAATTCACCACGCCATGGCGGGCATGGTTTTGGACGTATTTCGGTGCCACTGGCTCCGCCAGTGCCTGGATGAGCGCGAGGCTTTGGCATATCAAGGCGTGTAAATTTTGTACACTATTTTGATTATTATATCAAGGTCAAATTGGCCACTAGCTGTCGGCAGGCCCCCGAGAATGTCGCCGCTGCGCGGCGGGGACCGATGCGACCAATCCACGCGGCACCCGGCGCGGCACCTCTTGACCCGCCGATCGTCACGAGCGGCCCTGTCAGGGCCGGGCAATGATGCGACGGGCACCGAGGGTTGACACCCTCGGCTGACAGAGCGACCCCTGCGGGGTCGAAGGCCGTCGCCACTGCGCGGCGAATCTGTAGCTGGGGTCTGCGACCCCGGTCCGGCCTCGCAGAGGCCGGCTACAGAAGACCCCGAAACAGGACCGGCGTCGATGACGCCGGCTACAGGAAAATCACTACAAGAAAGCTGGCGACAAGGTCACCGCAGGCCCCTCGCCTCTCGCCCCTTGCTTCTCGCCTCTGGCTCCTGGCTAGCGCGGTGCACGGGGGCAATCTCGGTTGTCAGTTGCGCGCGTCGCGCGGCCTGCCGACTGGGCGCGCGGCGCCGGCAAGCGTAATGGCCGCTGCGCGAATTCGCCTGATGGATGGGAGTCAACTGCTCGACGACCTGGAGCTCGACAATCACGGCATCTTCACTAGAAACAGTTTCAAAACCAACGATGAACCGATGTCGGGTGCCACTGCAAGAAGCGTCTCGCAGTGCTGAGTCGAACCTGGCACTGCTGGGCAAGCCAGCAGTGGCACCCAAACCAGGTTTTGAAACTACTGCTAGTAGATCCACGCGGCGTTTCCATCTACTCGGGGCGCCAGGTCTCGACGCGTATCGCCTCGGCATTGACCGTCACGGTGACAGCGCCGTGCACAGCCGTGTGCAATACTTGCGCGCCGTCGGCCGCGTAGGCTCGCTCGACGGCGCCGTCGCGATCCCCCCCTTGCCCACCGCTGATCACCACCCACTCGGGCCGGCACCAGGCGACCATCCCCGGCGGGTTGCTCCGCGCACTGCCGTGATGGGGCGCCAACAGCACGTCGCAGTCGAGCGGCGCTTCGGCCAGCACGGCGTTGAGCCCCGGCGTTTCCAGATCGCCGGTCAGCAAGATGCGCCGCCCTCGGTACTCGACCAACAGCACCAGGCTGTTGGCGTTGTCGCTCCCCAGCTCGCCCTCGCGCGTGGGGTGCAACACTTCCAGTCGACAGTCGCCACCGACTCGCAGTCGGTCGCCGGCCGAAATCGTGGTGATTGCCACGTCGCGCTGTTGGCAGGCGTCGCTCAGGGCCTTCACGGCCGCCGACGGCTCTTCGAACATCATTGGCGACACGAACAACGTGCCGACGCCAAAGCGCTCCATCAGGTCGGGGAGCGCGTTGTAGTGATCGATGTCGGCGTGGCTGACGATCGCGGCATCGAGCCGTGCATGGCCGCGCTGCCACAGCGCGCCGGCGACAACGCGCGCGGCTCCTTCGGGCGCGCCCAGATGGCCGGCGTCGTAGAGCAGCGTGCGACCGTCGGGCAATTCGAGCAACACCGACAGTCCATGGCCGACCGAGAGAAACGTGCAGCGCAGTTCCCCTTCGCTGCGGCCTAAGCGCTTCTGCCAATCTGGCAGCGCGCGATCCGGATTCGCGGCCAGGAATCCAACCGCGCACCAACCGGCGATAGCGCCCCACAGCCAACGTTGCGGCGGCCGATAGCGCGGCCAGGTCGCCCAGCAGGCCAGCCCGGCATAGAGCACGGTCAGCCACCAGTCGCTCGGTCCGGTCACCCACAGATGTCCTGCCGGCAGGCCGGCACCAGCCGCGATGAACCACTCCATGACCTGCAGATTGACGTCGCAAATCCACCCCAGGGCGACGGCCAACGGGGGAAGCAACCAACCGCAGAGAATCACGCCGAAACCCGACAGCAAAGTCAGGCCGACCGGAATCCACAGCAACAGATTCAGCGGCAAACCGGCCGGCGCGACAATATGAAACCGCGCCGCCACCAACGGCAGCGTCACGCCCCACACGGCCAGCGAGAGGAGTGCCGTGCGCACCAGAGCCTCGCGACCCCAACGCGCCGCCCACACCGGCCACGGCGCCGACTGCCAGATCAAGCGATCGACGGGATCGCTCGGCTCGCGCGGGCGAGCCACCCGCGGCCCGGCCCAGAAGAGCGCGGCGACGGCCAGAAACGACAACTGCGCGCCGCTGCGAAACAGGTCGGCCGGGTTCAACAACAGCGTCACGATCGCGGCCGCGCCGAGCAGATTGAAGCCGGCGGCTCGTCGCCCCAAGGCCAGGGCCGCGCAGGTCGCCAGCACCAGCACCAAGGCTCGCACCGCCGGGGTGTCGGCATCGGTGAGCAGCGTATAGAGCGACGTGGCGAGCACGGCCACGAGCAGCGCGGCGCGGCGGCGCACCAAACCGAGTCGCAGCAGCAAGAAGACGCCGGCGGCGACCAGCCCGACGTGCAGTCCCGAAATCGACAGGACGTGAATCGTGCCGGTGGCCAGAAAGGCTTCGTGCCGATCGAGGTCGAGTCGTTCGCGCAACCCCAACAGCAAAGCCGCGGCCAGGGCCGAACGCTGATGCCGCACGTGGCGGTCGAGGGAGCGAGCACCGCTGCCGCGCAACTCGTCGAGCGCGCGGCGCCAACTCCAGCGGCTACCTCGTTCGACGACCGACACTGCGTCGGGCAAGTCGGTGCCGAGCAGCGTCAATTGCCGATCGGCGCGCAGATGCCGAGCGAAGTCGAACTGGCCGGGATTGGCCACCGACCGCGGCCGCGACATCTGCCCGAACACCCGCAAGCGATCGCCGGCATGCACGCCCAGCAAATGCCCGTCGACCGACAAGGTCGTCGCGCCGACGGCGGCGCGCCAGGTGGCGCCGTCGCGCACTTGCAGTACGCGGGCGGTCAGGCGACTGCGCTCCGGCGGCGTAACGGCGCGCATCGGGTTGAACGCCCCAGCGGCTACGCGGCGCGGTGCTTCGAGCGCCAACAGCTCGATCGCGATCGGGGCCGATTCTTCGGTCAGGTCGCGACCGACTTCGTCCGGCGAAAAGAGCTGCCAGCGCGTGTGGTGCCAGGCGGCGCCGGCCAGCGCGACAGCAACAAGCAATACGATGGCACTGGCACGCTCGCGCGGGCCGCGGGCCAAGGCGCGCCACAATACAAGCGCGACGGCGGCGCCCAGCCACCAGACGGTCGCCGGGAGGGGCTCGGCGCGGTCGAGCGCGATGCCAGCGGCCAGAGCGACGGCCACCGTCACTAGCGGCTGATAGATCACGCGTGGCGGCGAGCGCCCGGCGGCGACGCTGTTCGAGTTCTGCCCCGGCGCTACCATCGCGTTGACGAGTTCTCGGAAAAGTCTGCGTCGACCGGCGAGCCTATCCGCAGTGACGATTCTCCCTTACGATAGGCACCACCAGCAAGGCGCGGAGCTCCGCGGGACGGCGACGCCGGGGATTGGTCGATTGGTCGTCGTCCCCACTCGAACTACGAGCAAGCGGCGGCCGCAAGCCGGGACCGCACCTCCTCGCATGTGGACTGACCAGCGCGAGAAATCAGCATGGCCACCAAAACCGATCGTCCGCCGGTCGATACTCGGCAAGCACAGGGGCGCCGCAAGTTGCGGTTTCATTCGTTCGATGAAGTGCTGGCCGACGCCGCCCACTTGCGCGACACCCCGCATCGGCAGCTCGGCAATTGGACGCTGGGCATGGCGCTCAAGCACCTGGGCAACGGCATGATCGGTTGCGTCGACGGCAAGCCCTTCCAGGTCAATTGGAAAATGAAGGTCCTCGGCCCGATCTTGTTGCGGCCAATCTTGCTCTACGTGCGGTTTCCGGCTGGGTTCCGTCTACCGCGCCGCGCCGCCGAAGTGCTCATCCCCAGCGGCGATGTCCCGTATGAAGAGGGACTAGCTCAGTTTCAGGCGGGACTGGCGCGGATGGCTGAAACCGACCAGCGCATCGCCCACCCGGTCATCGGCCGCTTGAATGTCCGGCAATGGAACAAGTTTCACTTGCGGCACGCCGAACTGCACTTGAGCTTTCTAGTGCCCGAGAGTTCGTGACATTGTCTGCCACGCGGTTTGGTCGCCGCCGGTCGAGCCGGCCAGGCTCCCTGGCGCCTCAAACCGGGCAAGCGGTTTCGCGGTGCGCGGTGCGTCGCCGGTGCGGCTATTGATCGCCGCCGCGACGGAACAGGCCCCCGGAAAACCAGCGACTCGAGCGACGTTCGGGCTCGGCAGCGGTTGCCGTCGCGCCGGCCGCGCTGGTCGGCGAACGACGATTGGCAGATACGGCGGAGTTGGCCTGGCCGCCGCGAGTGGCCGCTGCACCCGGCGTCGAAGCGACACCCTGCGATCTGCTATGGGCCGCGCCGCGGGCAGACGCCTGCTGCACGCCAGCGCGCGTGTTGTTCGCCGTGTAGCCGGCGATCCGGCGAGTGTTGCCACCGCGACCAGGCAAGGCGCGGGCCGTGGGCGAGCCGCTCGCGTCGGCGTCGGTCGGTGTGCTCGCGTCGGCCGCCGAGTCTTCTTCGAAGTTGTACGAGAACAGCGACGTCGGCTCGTGCAATTCGGCGTGCCACGGATAGTCGAACAAGTTCCGGTAGTTGTACGGATTGCGGTAGTAGTAGCCGTGGAAGGCGGGATAGCGATGCATGAAGCGATTGTTGCCGCTATAGCACCCGAATCGCGGGTTGTAGCAGGTCTGCGGCATCGGGCCTGCGCGACGAATCCAGCCATAGTCGTCGCAGCAACCGCCGCAACGGCCGCGGCCACAGCCGCCGCACGACGAGCAGCCGCCACTGTCGCAGCTCGAACAACTTTCGCAGCCTGAGTCGTAGTCTCCGTCGCTCATCGAGCTGCCGACGACTTCCGTGGTGGTCGTGCCATCGCCATATTGCGACGGAGTGCCGGCCAACAACAGCACGAGCAAGCAACTGGTCATCGGGATCAACTCCTGGTCGAACCTGGCGGCGGTACTCGGGTCGGACGGATCGACCGCGAGTGGTCGGCGGGCGAGTGTGCAGGCACTCGCCGCTGGGCCATTGCTCTAGCTTCGACCGCTAAGTTCGGACTATCGAGTTTGATTGCTGCCATCGCGCAAGTTTGCGCCGCTTCGCAAAGGTCGCGCGCGGTGGCAAGCGCGGCGCGTCTCTGCTAGCATCGCCAGCACGAGCCGCCGGTCGCGGCCCTCGGTGGCGCGCGTCGGATGCGGCCCCGTCTTCGACTTGCTTCTACGACCACGGTCCAGCAATCGCGGTGAGCATGCCCGACCAATCCGCAGTGGAATTCGATCAACTCGAGGCTCTGCTAGCGGCGGGGGGCCCGACGGCCGTGCTCGAGGCGCTATCCGCCAAGTTGCTGGCGACGGGGCGCTACCACGAGCTGTTCGAATCGCGGTTGATGGCCGCCCGACATGCGTTGGGGCTGCCGGTCAACGACCGCACGAACCTCGACGACCTGCCATCGCCGGTGCGCGAGCAGCTCGAGGCGGCCTATCTCGAGGCCTGCCGCGAGGTGGGTCTGGCCTTCTTGCACGAGGATCGCCTGCGCGAGGCCTGGATGTACTTGCGGCCGCTCGGCGAAAAACAGGCCGTAGCCGAGAAAATCGCGCAAACGCCGGTCACGTCCGACAACGTCGAAGCGCTCATCGAATTGGCGCTGCACGAAGGCTTGTGCCCGCAACTGGGCTACGAACTGGTGCTCGCCCATTATGGCACCTGCAACGCCATCACGATGTTCGACTCGGTCGCCCAAGGACGCAGCAGCGCCGAGCGAGATCAATTGGCCCAAACGCTGATCCGGCATCTGCACCGCGAATTGCTGGCGAACCTGGCAGCCGACATCGCACGGCGGGACGAAGGCACAACGGCCGAGCAGATCGCGAACGTGACGAGCATTCCCGAGCTGCTGACCGGGCGCGATTGGCTGTTCGGCGAGTTGAACTATCACATCGATGCCTCGCACCTGGCGGCGACCGTGCGGATCGCGCGGCTGACGAACGATCGGGCGAGCCTTGACCTGGTTTGCGAATTGTGCGAATACGGTCGGCGGCTGGCGGCGGCCTACCAATTCGCGAGCGAGCCGCCGTTCGCCGACTTGTACGTCGACAGCGCGCGTTACTTTCGGGCCCTGCTCGGTGAAGAAGTGGAGGCGGCGCTCGAGTTCTTCGGCCAGCAGGCTCGGACGACCGCCGATACCCCGGCGGGCGCTGCCGCGGCTGACGCTTATGTGGCGCTGTTGGCTCGTTCAGGTCGGCCCGACGAGGCGCTGGCCGCGTCGCTCGAACTGCTGCCTCTGGGGGCGCCCACCGCGGGGTTGGCTCCTAGCGTTTGGGAGCTGGCCAAAGAAGCGGGGAGCTACGCGCGGGTGCGGGCGACGTGCCAAGAGCGGGGCGACGTGCTCGGCTTCGCGGCCGCCTTGCTGGCCGACGTGCCGAAGCAGAGTTGACGCTGTCGCTGGGCAGTGCTCGCGTCGTCGCGCTACGTTGCTTGCCAAGGGCGAGGGCGCGGCAGCAAAAAAAATCGAGCCTGCTCGGGCGCGAGAGTCCCGAGCAGGCTCGTTAGTCAACCAGTTGCTAGATCGGTCTAGCGATAGTGCCGGCGAACCACGGTGCCGGTGCTATGAGCTTTGACGATCTGACGACGGGTCGGAATCGAGGCCGAGGTGTCTTCGCCAGGGCCTTCCGGGGGGCCGTCTTCGTCAGCAGCCGCCGGGGCGTGCTCTTCGTGACCGCCGTTGCAGCTGCTGCAGCCGCCGCAGCAATCATCGCAGCAGCTCGTGCAGCAATCGTCGCAGCACGACTTCTTGCAGCAGCGCTTCTTGCAGGCGAACAAGCGATCGAACAAGCAGCAGCGCTTCTTGCAGCAGCTATTGCAGCAATCATCGCAGCAGCTGTCGCAGCACGGATCGCAGCAAGCGTCTGCTTCGCAGCAGGTGGGCTCGCAGCAATCGTTGCAGCAGCCATTGCCGCAGCAAGCGCTCTCACAGCAGGCCGGTTCGCAGCAATCGTTGCAGCAGGCCGATTCGCAGCAAGCGGGCTCGCAGCAGGCGGGCTCGCAGCACGACTTCTTGCAGCAGCGCTTCTTGCAGGCGAACAAGCGATCGAGCAAGCAGCAACGCTTCTTGCAGCAAGGCTCGCAGCAGCTATCGCAGCACGGATCACAGCAAGCGTCTGCTTCGCAGCAGGTGGGCTCGCAGCAATCGTTGCAGCAGCCATTGCCACAGCAGGCGCTCTCGCAGCAGGTCGGCTCGCAACAATCGTTGCAGCAGCCATTGCCACAGCAAGCGCTCTCACAGCAGGCGGGCTCGCAGCACGCCGGCTCGCAGCACGCAGGCTCGCAGCAGCTATTGCAGCCGCTCGAGTGGTGGTGCATGCCGAGCATCCGGTCGAGCAACTCGAAGCCGAAGCTCTGCGTACACAATCCGGCGCTAATGACTAGCGCTCCCATCACCATTTTCCATTTCATCGAGAAACGTCTCCTTCTTTGGAACTGCGGTAGCGCGCATCCCCAGCGGCCGCAAGGTTCTTGGCGGGGCACCGTGCGACGCTGGAATTTCGCGCCGAGCCGAGGCTCCGTCCCTGGTCGAAGTTGATTCGCGGGTGCGTAATCAACTCGTGTGGAATGCGTGGTTCGTGGGGTCGCTGGTGGGGGGTAAAAGGTCGAAATCCGCAGTTCAGCCCTTGTCTCTCGCGCCAGGGCCGTCGAGCCATTCCATCGACTCGAACAGTGGAATCGGTTCCCTGTCGCGCGCTGGAACGTGCAGGTGCACGTTTGCCTCGTCGGAGGACAGTTAGCTCATCGGCTCCGCTATCGAGACCCCTTGAGAGCGCCGAAGTGGTTTTCGACAAATAGGTTACCGCTCGCGTGGCGCAAACCTTGCCGCACCCGAAGGCTGGCGAAACCTTGACGAATGCCCGGGGGTCGCAAACCTTCGCGCGCTTCGTCAATCGGCATAGTCCAACGCGGAACTGGCCGCCGGCGACTCAGATCCGCTCGTCCGTGCGATGCGCCCGCCGTCGAAGCGGCAAAAAGAAATTGTGGGCAAGCTCTGCCAGTGATCGCGTTCAACGGGATCACTTGGGCAATCTTGTCCCGCGGAGCGGCTAGCTGGCAGGCAGCTCGATCGTGAACTTCGTCCCTTTACCCGGCGCGCTTTCCACATGTAGCGAGCCGCCGTGCGCGACCACGATCTTCTTGGTCGTGGGGAGTCCCAGACCTGAACCGCCCGGCTTGGTCGAGTAGAAGGCGTTGAAGATCTGATCCAGCGTCCGCTGGTCCATGCCGGCGCCCGTATCGATGAGGTCGAGTTCGACGCCTGCGTTGTGCCGGTTGGTGCGGGCGACGAGCTGCCCGCCGCTGGGCATGGCCTGCTGCGCGTTGAGCACCAGATTAAAGAGGGCCGCTCGGAACATCTCCCGATCCAACGGTACGCTCGGCAAGTCGGGATCGAAGTACGTCACCAGTTCGATGCCCGCTTCGCTCGCCTGGGGACGGAAGAACTCGAATAGCCGGGCCACCTCGGCGTTCAGGTCGGTCGGTTCGCGCCGCATGGCGCGAACTTTGGCGAAACTGAGAAAATCGTCGAGCAGATCTTGCAGTCGCTGGCACTCGCGCTCGACCGTCTGGATCTTCATCAGCACCCGACGCTCGCGAGGGCTTTCGGCGTCGGCGAACTCCTCGGAGAGCAACTCCATGTTCAGGCGAATCGTGGAGAGCGGGTTCTTGATCTCGTGAGCCAGGGCCCCCGCGAGTTGGGCAATCTCGGTATAGCGATCGACCAGGGCCTGCTCCTTGGCCGTGTGCTCCGCGCGCGGCACGGCCGGCTCGCGCGGAGGTTCGTCCGCAAGTGCAGGGCCTGGCGGCGGCGACATGGCCGGCGCCCTCTCCGGGCGCACGGCATCCGACGAAGCCGCGGCGGTCGTCGCTGGATCGACCTGCAGGTCGGGCGCAGGGGCCTCGGGCGCGCCCGCACCCGGCGGATCGTCTGGGCGTCTGTTGCCCGGAACGCGTTTCGACGGAGCCATGTGCGTGAGGCCCATTACTCGCTGCGCTGACGAATGGCCACCGCGGCGACGAACGACGTCGAACGCCACGAGCGTCTGAGGACCCTGAAGCGTCTCACGGTCCGGCCGAGCCGTGTGCAGACGCTACGCTTCCTGCTGGGGCTGCTCCTCGGGCTGCTCGCCCTCTTCGAGCTCACGCAGTGCCGCGCGCCGGCTCAGCTTTACGCGATCCTGATCGTCGATCAGGATCACCTTCACCGGCATGTAGTCCCCCAGCTTGCAAATGTCGTGCACGCTGTTGACGTAGTCGTCCGACATTTCGCTGATGTGGCAAAGTCCATCCTTACCCGGCAGGATCTCCACAAACGCACCGAAGTCCTTGATGCTGGTGACACGGCCTTCGTAGATCTTGCCGACCTGCACCGTTTCGGTCAGGGCCTCGACGCGCCGCAAAGCCGCCTTGGCTCCTTCCGACTCGGAGCTGGCGATCGTCACGGTGCCGTCGTCCTCGACTTCGATCGTGGCGCCGGTCTGCTCCTGAATGGCGCGAATCGTCTTGCCCCCCGGACCGATCAGCAGGCCGATCTTCTCGGGATCGATGTGCGTGCGCAACAACCGCGGCGCGTAGGGCGAAATCTCGGTTCGCGGCCGCCCGATCGCGCTGAGCATCTTCTTGAGGATTTCCATGCGGGCGTCGCGCGCCTGGGCCAACGTGGCCCGCACGATCTCCTCGCTGATGCCGTCGATCTTCAGATCGAGCTGAATGCCGGTGACGCCGTTCTGCGTGCCGGCCACCTTGAAGTCCATGTCGCCGTAGTGGTCTTCGTCGCCGATGATGTCGGTCAACAGCACCCACTTGTCGTCGGCTTCTTTCACCAGGCCGATCGAAATGCCCGCCACGGGATTGCGGATCGGCACGCCGGCGGCCATCAGGCCGAGGGTGGCCCCGCAGACGCTGGCCATCGAGCTGGAGCCGTTCGACTCGAGGATGTCGGAGATCACGCGGATCGTATAAGGGAAGTCGGCGGGATCGGGGAGGACCGGCTTCACGCTCCGCTCGGCCAACGCGCCGTGCCCGATCTCGCGGCGCCCCGGACCGCGAATCGGCCGCACTTCGCCGACCGAGAACGGGGGGAAGTAGTAGTCGAGCATGAACTTCTTGGCATACTCGTCGACCAGGCCGTCGACGCGCTGCTCGTCGCGTGTGGTGCCGAGCGTGACCGTGACCAGCGATTGCGTCTCGCCGCGCTGGAAGACGGCCGAGCCGTGCACGCGGGGGAGCAGGTCGATTTCGCACTCGATCGGTCGGAGGTCTTTGTGGCCACGGCCGTCGGGGCGCGTCCCCCCGAGGATCAAATCTCGCACGGTCTTTTCGACCAGATGGCTCCAAGCCGAGTTGAACGCCGCGACGTCGGCCGGCGGCGTGGTCTCGAGATTCGGAAAGAGCTCGGCCAAGGCCTTCTCTTTGACTGCCTTGACGGCGTCGGCCCGCGCCTGCTTGCCCGCCGTTTGCTTGGCCGCGCGCAACTCGCTGCCAAAGCGCTGTTCGACGCGGCCATAAATTCCGGTGTCAGCGGCCGGAGTAAATTCGGCCTTTGTCACGCCGACCTTCTGGCAGAGCTCGTCCTGCAGCTCGCACAGTTGCTTGATGAAGCGATGGCATTCGAGGACCGCGTCGGCCATGCGGTTCTCGGGCAACTCGCGGGCGAAGCCTTCGATCATCAGGATCGCGCTGGCGCTGCCGGCCACGACGAGATCGAGATCGCTCTCTTCCAGGTCGTCTTGTGTGGGGAAGGGGATGAACTGCCCGTCGATCAGCGCCAGTCGCACGGCGGCGATCGGTCCCTGGAACGGCAACGGCGAGATCGACAGCGCGGCCGAAGCGGCGTTCATCGCCAGCACGTCGGGGTCGTTCTGGCGATCAGCGGCCAGCACGAACGACTGGATTTGCACCTCGTCCAAAAAGCCGGTGGGGAACAGCGGCCGAATGGGGCGGTCCATCAACCGCGAAGTGAGAATCTCGCGCATCGTGGGGCGGCCTTCGCGCTTCAGAAAGCCGCCGGGGAACTTGCCGGCCGCGGCGACGCGCTCGCGGTAATCGCAAGTCAGCGGGAAGAAATCGAGACCCGGGCGCGGGGGGCCCGTCGCGGTGGCCGCCATGACCACGGTTTCGCCATATTGGACCAGACAGCTACCGGCGGCTTGCTTGGCGAGTCGACCCGTCTCGATCGAGAATGTTTGCGCTCCGATCTTGCGCTCAACGCGTACTTTCAATGCAGCACCCTACCTTATTGGGTGCCCTGACAAGCTTTGTCGCTCCTGAACGACACTCGCGCCATTGCGGGCGATCGCTGGGGAACCGAGGTTTCCACACGGCCTGGAATCCGCCACTTGCATCCCGGGCCACTCGGCAGGCCGCGCTACGAAAGTGCGGCTGCAAACGGAGCGGACGTCGACCACGATGACGTGATCCAGACGGCAAGTGCAACGGACCCAGAAACGGTCCCAGTCGTCGACGGCTTAAGGCGAGAGGCCATCGAAATCACGGTTCCTCGATGAATTCGAGGAGCGCGATCCCAAATCGACCCTGGCCACCCACGCGCGGGGCGCGCGGTTGGCCGTAAAGAGCGGCTATTTGCGGATTTCCAACCGGCGGATGATGTCCAAGTAGCGCTGCGGCGTTACTCGGCGCAAGTAATCCAGTAGTCTACGACGACGGCTGACCATCATCAGCAGCCCACGGCGGCTGGCGTGATCTTTGGCGTGCGTCCGCAGATGTTCGGTCAGTTCGCCGATCCTGTTGGTCAGAATGGCGATCTGCACCTCGGGCGATCCGGTGTCTTTGGGGTCGCGCCGGAATCCCCCGATCAGTTCTTGTTTCCGCTCTTTCGTAATTGCCATCGATAACCGCGATTTCCCAGGGAGAGCCGGCTCTTTCCCTCGTTGTTTTGGCCAGCTCTAGAGCTTTACCTAACTTGTCAGAACACGTGCCAACTTATCTCAACCACAACACTTAGCGAATCAATCTACCAGCCGGCCGTCGATTTGCAACTGCAAACGTCGTGGGGAATCGACGCCGTCGAGGGGAACCGGCGCAGGATATAACGACAAGCCGCGACGCAGGAAAACTAGCAGCCAGGCGCATACGCCAGGCCGTTGGCGACCTCGCTGGCGCTTAAGTATTTGCCCGGCAGCAACTTATTCGGGAGAGCAGGAAGTCGCCGGCGGATACTGCGCTGGGCAACCGAGGCTGAGGTAGCGTCGATGGGCCGCTTCGCCTATGATCTCGCCCCCGCCGGTTTTGGAACGGCAGTTATTGCGCGACAGGGTCAAGGAGGACCAGTCGGTGAGCACGCTGCGAACGATGATCGTGTTTGCCATTTTGGGCGCCGTAGGCTACGGCGTGTACGCCACCTTAAATAGGCGTCCGCCGAAGGATCCGCCCGAGGCAATTCCCGACGAATGGGCGAACGTGCCGGTCGTGCAAATGCCCGGCGACGGCGCGCCCCCGGCACCGGCGTTTCCGGGAATGCCTGGCGCGTTCGATGAGCAAACGGCGGCCCCTGCGAGCGGTGCGCCCGGCGGCGAAGCTCCGGCGTTCGACGCCGGCGCCTACCCCGGCGCTGCCCTGGCTCCCGGCGGCGATGCCCCCCCTGCCGACAGTGCCTGGAGCAATGCTCCGCCGGCGGCCGTGTTCTCGGGAGCGCCGACGACGACCCCGCCCGATGCGGCGTATCCTTATCCGGGCCAGGCTCCCGGATCTGATGCTGTAGCCGGCGCCGTCGCCATGCCGTATCCACCGGTGGGCGATGCCGGCGCTGCTGGCGGCGCCAATCTCGACGCACCTCCCGCCGCGGCCTTCGATTCAGCGGCTCCGGCCGGCGCCGAGTCGGCCTGGCCCGCAGCGCCACAATATGCCGCCGAGGGGAGCAATCCGGCAGATGGTCCGGCGGCCTCCGGTACCGGCGCGCCACCTTTTGATCCGGCCAGTCAACCTCCGCCGTATGACCCGTCCGTGCAAGCGCCCGCGGGTGCCTATCCCGACGCAGCGGCCCCCGCCCAGATGCCTGCCGAGGGGACTTCCGCGCCCTTTGCGCCGTTCGACGGCAGCGCGGCCTCGGGGGCGTCGCCGAGCGCCACACCGGGCGTCGACGGCACGGATGCTCACGCTCAATTCGCCTCGACGATGACGAACGTGCGCCACTTGCTCGATCAAGATCGACTGGCCGACGCGCATCTCGAGTTGTCGCGGTGGCACGACAATCCAAATTTGAGCGAAGTGGAACGTCGCGAAGTTCACGATCTGCTCGATCAACTCGCCGGCACCGTCGTCTACTCGCACGAACCGCTCATCGAACCACCTTACGAAGTGCAGCCCGGTGAAACGCTGCAGCAGATCGCCGACCGTTATCAGATTACCTGGCAACTGTTGGCCAAGATCAACGGCATCGCCGACCCGGGGCAACTGCGCCCCGGCGAAAAGCTGAAAGTCGTCCGCGGACCCTTTTCGGCGGTCGTCGATCTCAATCAGAAGCACCTGACGCTGTGGATCGAAGGGCGCTACGCGGGGAGTTTCCCGATCGATGTGGGCCGCGACCAGGTCGCCCCGCCGGGTAGCTTCGAAGTCAAAGACAAGGTCGAGAACCCGATCTACTACGGTCCCGACCAGGTGATCGGCGCCGACGATCCGGCGAATCCGCTCGGCGAACGCTGGATTTCGCTCGGCCAACAACTGGGGATCCACGGCTCGAACGATCCCCAGGGGCCCGAGCGCGCCGACGAGCGCGGTTGCATTCGGCTCAGCGATCGTGACGTCAGCGACGTTTACGACATTCTCTCGGTCGGCTCGAAGGTCGTGATTCGGCGCTAGACCACTGGCCGCCGCTGGCGACCGCTGGCATGCTTGCCGTTCTCGTGTTATGAAGGGACGCCGCTCGATTCTTCGAGCGATGCAGCCCGCATCGCGAGACCGCACGTGTACGACCGCCAACAGTTGCTCGACCTGATTCACGCCAAGGCCCTCAAACTGGGGGACTTCACGTTGGTGTCGGGTCAGAAGGCGAAGTTCTACCTCGATCTCAAGCAGGTGACGCTCGACGCCACTGGAGCGCGCCTCGTCGCCGAAGGCATGCTCGAGCTGCTGGGGACACCATTGCCCGCGGCCGTGGGGGGGCTGGCCATCGGCGCCGATCCCATCACCGCGGCCATCGTCACCTTGGCCGGCACGCGCGGCCTGTCGCTCTCGGGCTTTATGGTGCGCAAGGAAGCCAAGGGGCACGGCACCAACAAGTACGTCGAAGGGCCGGTGCAGCCGGGGGAGTCGGCCGTGATCGTCGAGGACGTGATCACGACCGGGGGCTCGGCCATGGCGGCGCTCGAGCGCGGTCGCGAGTTCGGCCTGAAAATCGATCGCGTGCTGGCGATTGTCGATCGCCTGGCGGGGGGCGAAGCCGCCTTCGCCGAGCGCGGAGCCCGGCTGACCACGCTGCTGACGATCGACGACCTGAACATCCCGCGTTAGCGGCTTGCCGTGCCGGCCGAGATCGCCGGGCGCGAAGTGCCGTGCATCTCAAACCGCGTGAAGCGCGCGGCGCCACGCTGCCAGCCGGTGCAGCACCAGCCGATCGCACAGCCCAAGGCCGCGCCCACGAGCACGTCGCTCAAAAAGTGCGCGCCGACGACCACGCGCTGCACGCCGACCAGCGCGGCCAACGTCAGGAAATAGGCGCGACCGCGGGGATAGAGCCAGCCCAACAAAAGTGCCAGCCCCACGCCGGTTGCCGTGTGCGCCGAAGGAAAACTATGGCTGCGGCCGTCGGCGAATCCGAGCAGGCCGCCGAAGGTGTCGGAGAGACCGCTGGCGAGCAGATTCAGCTCGCGGGGGCGAAAGCGCACGATCATGATCTTGACGACGTTGGCGGCCAGCCCCGCGCCGTAAGCGGCCGTCAGAACGCGCACCAGCGCCCGGCGGCGCGAGGGATCGAGCACGAAAACCGCCATGCCGATCAGGGCGACGCCCATGCCGTTGCCGAAGTCCTCGGCAATCTCCAGCAGGCGATGCACGTTCTTGGGAACGTGGCCGGCCGCGCACCAGCGGGCGACGGGCAGGTCGGCCCACAGCGCGATGGCAGCCGCTAGCAGCAGGAAGCCGATCACGCGCCGCGGCCAGGGTCGCGCGCGTTCGGCGACCGGAATTGTCCGGGCCGACAGCGGATGAGTCGTCAGGCCGCCGGCCAGCGCCGAAGCCGCCGCACGCTTGCGATGCGGCAAGTCGCGCCGTAAGTCGCCGTGGCGAAACCCTTCGGATTCGATCATGCGCTCGTTCTCCATGCTGGCGCACCCAACCTGGCGCCGCCGCGCGGGCGAATAGTCGCGTTAGCTGCCCGGAAACGCAAGACGCATTTTGCGCGGGCTGAACCGTCGGCCTCGCGTTTCGCAGACCACCGACGAGCGACTGGCCCCGCGCGCTATCGGGGCAAATGACGTTGGCGCGGCGACGAGCGAACCCTAGACTCCGCGGCCCAATTGGTTCGGGCCTGAGGTTCGTCGGGCTCAAGTTGCGCGCGGAATGCCAGCATGCAGTCACTCGCACGTCAGCAATTGTTGGTTCTGGCCGTCGCGGCCTTGGTGCTGCTGTCGAAGCTGGGGTCGGCCAGCTTGTTCGACGAAGACGAACCCAAGAACGCCGCCTGCGGCGCCGAGATGTTCGCTCGCGGCGATTGGATCGTGCCGACCTTCAACCACGAACTGCGAACCGACAAGCCGGTGCTGCTCTACTGGCTGATGCTCACTTCGTTTCACGCGTTGGGCGTGAACGAATTGGCGGCCCGGCTGCCTTCGGCGCTGTTGGCCATCGGTAGCGTACTGGCGGTCTTTCACCTGGGGCGGTTGTTGTACCGGCCGCAAGTGGGGCTCTGGGCGGCGATCATCTTGGCGACGAGCCTGATGTTCGACGTGGTGGGGCGGGCGTCGACCCCCGACTCGACCTTGATCTTTTTCATCACGACCAGCGCGCTGGTCTTCGTGCGCGGCGTGGCAGGTTCCGCCGGATGGCTGTCGCTGGCTGGCGAGACTGGCAACGGCACGTCGCCGCGCGTCGAGGCTGGCGTGTCCGGCAGTGCCGCGTTGGCGTCAACCGCGCCAAGCGAGCCGACATGGCGAAGGTACCTTCCGCAATCGCTCGGCTGGTGGATCGCCATGTACGCCTTGATGGGGCTGGCCGTGCTGACCAAAGGGCCGGTCGGTGTGGTGCTGCCGATCGGCGTACTGACGATCTTTCTGCTGGTGTTGGCGCGCGCGCCGCGCACGACGGAGCGCGCCACCGTCGAGTCGCTCACTTGGCGCGCGCGCGTCCGCCGCGGCGTTTGGGCTGTCGCCGATTGCTTGCATCCGGCACGCGTCGCCCAAGTACTGTGGGCGCTGCGACCGTTGACCGGCATCGCCGTGGTGACGCTGGTCGCTTTGCCCTGGTACGTGGCCGTGGGAATCGAGACCGACGGCCAGTGGCTCGCGGGCTTTCTCGGCAAGCACAACGTCGATCGCTTTCTCAAACCGCTCGAAGGTCATCGCGGGCCGATCTTCTATCATCCGGCCGTTTTGCACATCACATTCTTTCCGTGG
The DNA here is from genome assembly GCA_050184475.1 of Pirellulales bacterium. Taxonomy (GTDB): domain Bacteria; phylum Planctomycetota; class Planctomycetia; order Pirellulales; family JAEUIK01; genus JAIESQ01. The sequence continues at coordinate 469,381 of JBFXAH010000001.1, forward strand.
TCGGTATTGCTGCTGATGACGGTCGTCACCTGGTGGCGACGCTTGCGCGACGATGCGGCCATGCGTTCCAGCGATCTGTTCGTGGGCTGCTGGGCGGCGACGTATTTGGTCTTCTTTTCGCTTTGCCGGACGAAGCTGCCCAACTACGTGCTGCCGGCCTACCCGGCGTTGGCCCTGCTGACTGGCGCGTTCCTCGACCGTTGGATCGCCAACCCCGGAGTGGTCAGTCGCCGACTCGTGGGCTTGGCGTTGGGCACTTATGTCTGCGTAGGCGTCGGTCTGATGATTGTGCTACCGATCGTGGCCTACGTGCTGCTGCCCGGCGAGGGACTGCTTGGCCTGATTGGTTTGATTCCACTGGTCGGTGGCGCGCTGGCTTGGCGGTTCGCGGCACGCGAAAACGTTGCCGCGGCCGTGCGGACGTTGATGATGATGGGGGTCACGTTCTCCGTGACGCTGTTCTCCGTGGCTGCCGTGCGCGTGGCCGAGCACCAGACGAGTGCCGGCTTCGCCTCGTTCGCTCGCGAGCATCTCACGGAGAGGCCCAACTGGACGACGCTCAACTACTTCGAGCCTAGCCTGGTCTTCTATTCGCACGACCAGGTGCGGCATTTCGACAACCTCGATTCGTTCAACCAATACGTCGGCGAGGCCAGCAACCCGGTGCTGCTGGTGCGCGACAAAGACCTCGAACAAGTGCGGCAGTCGGTCCCCGGCGACTTCCGCGAGCTAGCGCGGAGGCGACGCTTCTTGCGCCGCTACGACCTGGTGCTACTCGCGCGACCAGCCAGCGTGGCGCGGACCTCCGCTCCGGAAACCTCTACAACTCGCTAGCTAGCTCGGCGCCGCGGTGAGCGCCGACTTAAGAGGAGCCTTCGACCATGAGCGTCTCGGTCGTCATCCCGGTCTACAACGAAATCGAGAACCTGCCGCGTTTGTACGCAGCGCTGCGGCCGGTGCTCGAGTCGCTCGATCGTCCCTTCGAAATGCTCTTCGTCGACGATGGTTCGACTGATGGATCAACCGCCGAGCTCGCCCGCATGGCAAGTCGCGACCCGGCCGTGAAAGTCGTGACGTTTCGCCGCAACTACGGTCAGACCGCCGCCATGAGCGCCGGACTGCACCTGGCCGCCGGCGAGGTGATCGTGACGATGGATGCCGACCTGCAGAACGATCCGGCCGACATCCCGCTGCTGCTGGCCAAGCTCGACGAAGGCTTCGACCTGGTGCACGGCTGGCGCAAACAGCGGCACGACACTTTCCTGACGCGCCGCTTGCCTTCGCTGTTGGCCAACCGGCTGATCGCGCGGGTGACGAAGTTTCCCGTGCACGACCTGGGCTGCACGCTGAAGGCCGTACGCCGCGACATCGCCCGCGACCTGCACCTCTTCGGCGAGATGCACCGCTTCATCCCGATCCTGGCCCACTGGCACGGGGCGCGCTGTGCCGAGATCGTCACGCGGCACCATCCCCGGCGGTTCGGTCAATCGAAATACGGATTGTCGCGCACGCTGCGCGTCGTGCTCGACCTGATCACGGTCAAGTACCTGACGCAGTACCTTGCCAGCCCGATGAAGCTTTTCGGAGGCATCGGCCTGGCGAGCCTGGGCGTCGGCACGACCGCCGCCTTGGCGACCGTGGCGATGAAGCTCTTCGGCCAAGTCGACATGACGGGCAACCCGCTCTTGATGCTGGCGACCACGGCCACGCTGGCCGGCTTTCAGTTCGTCGTGCTGGGGATGCTCGGCGAGCTCGGCGCGCGGATCTATTACGAAGTGCAACGCAAAGAGCCGTACACAATTCGCGAGCTGCACAACATCGACGGCGCGCTGGGTCGGCGGACGTCGGCCGAGCGTTCGGCCCGCGCGGCTTGATCTGAAGCACCACGAACTTGGAACGCGACGATTCGTTGTCGATGTGCCACTGCTTCGCAGAAGCAGTGCTGGCCGTCGTGTTGGGCGATCTGCCGACCCGGACGCGCAGTCACAATCTGGACTGCGACCCTATTTCTCCGGCAGTGTGCGGACGAACCGCGCGCACTGGCCGATCCAGTCGTCGAGCTCGACATCGTCGGCGAGCACGGCCGCCTCGACCATCACCCAGCCGCGCATCGGCCGCCCGGTGACGTCGAACTCGCGCACGCCGGGCTCGCGCAGCGCGGTCGTCGCCTGCTCGGGGCCGAGCCGCGCAATCAACGAGTCTTTCCAGATGCCGACGCACATGTTGCCGCGCAGCAGAAACGCCAGGCCGCCGAACATCTGCTTCTCGACAAAGCCCTGCTTGTGAGCGAGCAGGTGCCGCACTCGCTGGGCCAGTTGCTCGTCGTACGACACCTTCGCCGGCTGCGGTGACGTTTTCGGCGGCTGCGATCGGCTCGATCGAGGCGGTCGGGGGCGAGCTGGCACGAGGGGCGGCTCCGACGTCAGGGAGGATTTCAAATGACGTTTCGCGCACCGGGCGACATTTTGGCTGGGCCAGCGAGCGCGAGTGAAGTGTCCAATGTAGTCGGTCGCCCCGCGTAATGGCCCGAAAACTCCAACTGGCTCCACCGCCTGGCAGGGGGTAGAATTGCCTTCGACAGCCAGCTTGTCGGCCCGCACCGCGGTCGGCCGTTGGCTGTTGCTTTCCCCGGGGGCGAACTGGGTTCGACCGGATGGATTGAAGCGCAAGTGGCGTGTCGTGGTTGGTCAGCAGGCCACGTTAAAAGCCGACCAATACCTTCAATTGCCGAAGGTTCCTACGCTTTGGCTGCCTAGTTAATAGCTAGGCATCCCCGACTGCGGGGCTCCCGCTGGAGAGGCCCAAAAGTCGGTTGACAATTCCAGCTCGCCTCGGGTCACTGCTGGGCACGCCCGAGGTTAAAAACCGTTCCCGGCTGGCTCAAAGCGGACCCCGCCGAAGGGGGCCGCGCGAGCGAGAACCAAATCTTCGGCTACACACGTAGAAGCTGGCGTGGAAACGTTTCGGGACGCGGGTTCGATTCCCGCCGCCTCCACTTTGTAACGGCCAGAACGACAGCGACTTAGGGAAATTGCCCCCTGTCGTGGCAGCGTGTGGGAAGCGCTGTCAAAGCTCTGAGAGTCTTTCACCGGCGTCCAATGACGGCGATTTGCGGCCTACCTCTCAAAGCCCAAATGTCTGCCTCCTTCCGGCTGTGGCCCGGATCGCAGACGCCTGGCCTGCTCTTCCGCCTCACGTTCGTGCGGCGATTCAGACGCTTGTTAACGCCTGCATGCCTGGTGACCTGCCCACCTGTCCGTCCATAGGGCACGATTCGGAGCGGGCGTCCGGTGCCACTGGGTAAGCGGCTTGGTGACTAGCGCTCGAAGCGTGCGGGATCGTGACATGAGTGTGGAAACGCTACGGTTCAGTCCTCCCGTGTGCGTGAGGTTTGAGGTGGACCTTTTACGGTGCTAGCAATCAACTTGGTTCAGAACGGGCGCGGAGAATAATAATCGGGCGACCACGACTGAGATGCCGCCAGGATATGGGTCGAAGGTGGCCTCGAAGCGCTGAGGCAGAGCGGAACTGGATCCTAAGTCGCAATCGCGTCCTTTGGGACCACATTGCGAATGCGCCCAGTAAGCGTTGCAACGCCCTTGATTTCCGAGGTTCTACGACCAACTCGCACACAGTCTAGAGGGCCACTTCCGTTGCATTGCGTTCGCCGCTCTGTCCCCACGCTGTACCTAAATTGCCGTCCGTGAGACTCGAACCCACACGACTTTCGCTACAGGTCCTAGGTGCGTTCCTCAGCACCGCGGATCATCCACTTGACCTTGGGGAAGACTTGTTCATGGGGTTGAGATCGGGACTGTATGGGGGGAGATACCAGAGTTCGGCGCCGACCGCTTCGATCCCCGCGCGCACGCCCGCGACTTTGTGGGGGTTGAGATATTCGAGCACGACGATTTCGCCCGACGCCAAGGTCAGCGCTAGGTGCTGCTCGACATAGCCCCGGAACAGTTCGCCGTTGATCGCGCCGTCGACGACCAACGGTGCAACCAGGCCTCGCGTCCGCAGGCCGGCCAAGAAGGTCGTCGTTTTCCAATGCCCGTGCGGCACGGCGCAGTTGAGTCGCGGGCCCCGCAGAGAGCGCCCGCGTGGCCGCGTTATGTTCGTTTTCACCAACGTTTCGTCGATGAACACGAGTCGCTCGGGCGCCAGCCCGGCTTGGCGTGACCTGCTCCCCAAAAGTTGATCCGGGTGTTATGAGAGTCCCAGCGGCCGGTAAGGCCGGGAGGATTCTCGATGAAACGGAAGCGTCACAACCCCGAGCAGATCATCAAGAAGTTGCGTGAAGCC
>JBFXAH010000002.1:0-450614 GCA_050184475.1 Pirellulales bacterium
ATACAAGAGCACGGAGAAGTATTCGAAGCGGTTTTGGAAATCACCTGTGGCTTCTTGGCGGCGGCAGTGTTTTGCCAGCTTGCGACCCAGCGAGCGATTGTCGCGTTTACGGTGCTGACGATTGCTGTCCTAGTGCCACTTTCTGCTGTGTTCCTCAGTGGTGCGATTCCTCCTTCCCTCGCGGCCGCGCGAAGCGAGGGGCTTCGTTTGCACGCAGATTGCGTACTGCTAAACTCTGGCATGAACGATGCCTCTCTCATCTATGAATCTGCCGTGAGATTGTGGCCGGATAACTGGAGAGCTCATTATCAGCTTGGCATTGCGGCGCGAGAACGTGGCGACTCGCATACGTCGGTCTCACATTTTCGCGAAATCGTCCGATCCAAGCCCGACGATGCTGGGATTCGTTTGTTGCTCGGCGTGGAACTCGTAGCATCGGGCGATCTAAATGGTGCCCGCGACGAGATATTGCGTTCACTTGAGGTTTCCGGACCGAACGTCGTGACGTTGACTCAGTTGGCCATCGTCGATTGCGCCCTGGGCCGGCACGACCAGGCATTGCACTCTCTTGAGCGCGCGTTGGGGCTTGAGCCGGGAAATGCCAAAGTTAGGCGAATGATTGAGCAGATTCACCAATCTCAATCGTTGCCATGATGCCATCCCGGCCAACTGCCACACCGCTACTTGGCACTTGACCACAAATTGCGAACGGTTCTTGTACGGACAGCAACGCTGTTGGCGCCAGGCGCCGATCCTGCTAACCCGGACAAAGGCAAGTTAACGTGCGCGTACTGAGCCGGAACCAGCGAGACTCGCCACCCGCGGCGGTTCTGCGCCACTACCCGGCCGATTGTCTACCGACGGCGTGCACCAGGTCGAAAGCTGGCTTCAGCGGGGCCGAGGTCTTCCGGCTGGAGTCCCCACGTGGCCCGTTGGCGCTGCGTCGCTGGCCCGCGGAGCACCCGTCGGCCGATCGTCTGGCGTGGATTCATTCTGTTGTTACGCACGCCGCGCGGAGGGGGTTTGGTCGCGTGCCGGTGCCGATCGCCGCGGACACCGGCAACTCGTACATCGACGTCGAGGGCCGCCTCTGGGAACTGGCCCCCTGGCTACCGGGGCGGGCCGACTATCGAGTGCACCCCGACCCCGCTCGTCTAAAGGCGGCCCTGCAGACCTTGGCTGAGCTGCATTTGGCACTGGCCGATTTCCGGCCGAATCCTCGGCCGGTCGGCCCCTCCCCCGGATTGAATGCGCGGCTCACTCAGTTGCGCGGTTTGCTGTCCGGCGAGTCGGCCGCCATCGCAGGTGCCGTGGCCGGGAGATGTGCCTCCTTCAGTCGTTCCATCGTCGAAGCGGCCCGCGAGATTCTGGACCATTTCGAGCGTCGCGCGGCTGCCATCGAAAGGCTTTTGGCAGGCACCGTCGAGCAGACCTTCCCCTTACAGCCGGCCATCCGCGACATTCACCACGAGCACGTGCTGTTCGTCGACGACGCCGTGACTGGCATCATCGACTTCGGCGCGATGCGGTTCGAATCGATCGCCGGCGATGTCGCTCGCCTGCTGGGCAGCCTCGTCGGGGGGGATCGGCGCGGCTGGCAGGCCGGCTTGGCGGCCTACGACGCAGCGCGCCCGCTCACCGACGTCGAGCGCGAATTGGTCCACGTTTTCGACGCCAGCGGCGTGCTGTTGGGAGGCATGAACTGGCTCAACTGGCTATTCGTCGAGCGTCGCCAGTTTGCCGATCGCAGAAACGTGCAGACCCACTTAGCGGAACTCGCTGTCCGCTTGCGCACCTCCGCATGACTCGACCGACGAGCTCCGCTGCGAGCAGGCAGTTCGGCTCCACTATCGCGGCTACTCGACCGTGTGCCCCAGAATCGCGCTCTCGTCAAACGTCGCGAGGTTGACGACCTTGCGGTTCTGCGAGGTGTAGACGATGCGAATCTTACCGTCGCGGGTTTGAATGGCCACGGGGTAAGCGGCCGTATCGCCCGGCTTGTTGACGATATTGCGGCGGTGAGGATACGTCTTGTCGTTGTCGGTCGAGATGGCCACGGTCAAAGGCATGCGGTCGCCGACGTTGGTGTCGTTGTAGACCAACAACAAATGACCGTTTTGCAGTTTGATAAAGTCGACGGCGGAGTTCGGATTGGGGAACTGCGATTTCTCCCCCTTCGACCAGGTGTGGCCGCCATCGCGCGACTCGCTACGAATGACGAAGCGATTGGGATTCGGCTCGAAGTCGCCGCCAGGCCGACAATACGCGATGAGATAGTCGTCGCTGATTTGCACCGGCGCCGGTTGCAAGTTGCCGTCGACCGAGAAGATGCGATTCGACTCCGTCCATTCCTTCGTCTGGCAGTTATAGCGAAAGAAGAAACTGCACGTATCCGCGGCGGTCCGCTCCCGGTCTTCGCCAGTCTCGTGATAAACGGGCAATAGATAGTCGCCGTCGTCGAGCACGATTGGCCGGCCGCGGACCATCGACCCCTGCTCGAAGGCCAACAGGTCCGAGTCGCTCCACGTCTGACCGCGATCCTTCGAAATCTTGTACTTGATGCGCGAACTGGACCACGTCGGGCCGTAGTTCGTGACATAGAACAGCCAGACAACCGAATCGGGAGCTTGCCAGATGGCGGCGTTGCCTTCCGACCGGTTCGGTGTGTCGGCGATGATCGCCGGGCGGGTCCACTGGCCGGAGCCATTGGCCAGGCGCGACCCATACACGGCAGTATCGCCCGCGTACTCCCCGTCGCCACCGTAATAGACGACGTACAGGTCGCCGTTATCCAGCTCGGTGATCGAGGGGGGGTGCTTGTATTCGCCGGGGATTTCGGGGCCAAACAGTCGCTCGATCACGATGTCGTCAGCAGCGCGAACCGACGCCAACGGCGCCAGGCACAAGAGGATGGCAATCAGAGTTCTCATCAAAGGTGCGAGTCCTGCTGGTGTCAAGAAAGTAAGTCGGCCCACATTGTAAAATGGGGAACCGGAGACGCGACAGTCTTTCTGACCAAAAGAGCTGCCACGCATTTTGAGCACCGCGGTGCACGATGCGTACGGATCAAGGCTCGCCAGGGCGCCGCGAGTGAATCGCCAGCACCGGGGGGCGATGAGCTAATTGCCCACGGCGTGCTCTTTGTAGAGCGGCATGTGCCGGTAATAGACTTCGAGGGTCAACAGGGCCAGCGAGGTCATGTAGATCCGCCCGCCGACGTCGGAAAACTCGCCCACGGGGTCCCAGCTCCCCGCTTCGTGCCCGTCGGCCGATTGCATGGCGATGAGGGTATCGCGCATGTGGGCGTTCCACAGTTCCCAAGCTTCACCGCCAAAATGGTGCACGACCTGCGTGCCGTAGTACCAGTAGTAAATGTCTGGGCTTTTGCGCTTCGGCAGATTGTTGATCAGGTATTCAACCCCTCCGACCAGCCCCGGGCTGTTCCTCGGCCAGCCGAGATACTGCCGGCAAAGGAGCCCTTCGGCTGTCATCGTGCGCGTGGCGGGCCCACCCGGCGTGTAGGCGTAAAGGGCCGGTGCTGGATAGACCTGTGCTGCGTCGAGGTAGCGGCCGGCGTTAGTCAGCGCCTGGTCGGGGACGCGCAAATAGGCCAACTGGCCGCTACGCAGCGCCATCACCTGCCAGCCGACGACGCTGGTGTCGCCAGCCTGCCCGGGCTCGTACCGCCAGCCACCTCGCCGGTGCTGCGCACGGACGATGAAGTCGATCGCCCGTTGCGACGGATCGGCGAGCGACTTGTCCCGCGTCAGGGCATAGGCCTCGCACAGGGCAATCGTCGCCATCGCGTGGGCATACATGCGACCAACGCCGACGCCACGAAGATCGCCATCGCGTGGTTGCTGCCGTTGGAGCCACTCCAAGCCCCGACCGACAACTCGATCGTATGGCCCCGAAAGATGTGTCTTGCCGGCGGCCAGAAACGGCAACAACGCCAGCCCCGTGGCGCCGGTATCACAAGCTCCGCCATGCCCTCCGCAGCGCCCATCGCAGCCGCGCGCGGTGTGAAAGCGGTCGAGTCGCCAGGAGCCATCTTCAAGCTGATGGTCTGCCAGCCAGCGCAGCCCACGTGCCACAGCGGCTTCGCTCTCTGTGCTGCCGCCGCCGCTAGCGACAAGCTCGGCCCGCGAACGCTGTGAGCGTCCGGCGTAAATGCTGCCGGCGCCGACGGCCAGCTTCAACTCGGGAGCGGCCAGCGGATCGGAAGTGCCGCCGATGTTCAACGTGGGAGGTGGATCCTGCGGCGAGAAGGGATCCTCCTCGAGCAAATGCTCGACCTGCATGTCGCCGGCCGGTGCAGGAGGCTCGATGGCCAGCGGAGCCTGTAGCTCGGCGATCGCCGCCTCGTCATCGGCGCTGCCAGTCGACACGACAAGCGTTACTGGCCGCTCCTGGTCGAGCGACATCAGCCATACGCCGAGCAAGATCAACGCCAGCAGGTGGATCACAGTGCTCGACAGGTAGCTCAAGGCGGATTCGTAGCCGCGACGTGCCGCCGGAGCGATCGGCGATGGCTCCGGAGTATGGATCGCTTCCGCTTCTGCTGGCCGTCTGGTCGGTTCGGCAAGATCCGTTGTGCGCTCGGTCGGCTTCGCGTTAGCTAGCGGAGGGGCGGTCGCACTGGCCTTCGGCGGTCGGCGACTCGTGTCAACCAACGGTGACGAGGGGACCACAAATGGCCCGCTTTCCCCCCCTGCCAAGGCGGCATCGAGCGACGACGACTCGAATGATGAGCTGCCCGTGGACATGAGCGTGACACCCAAGGGCGAGGACTTGCCGGACCGAGCGATCGGGCAGTTCTGTTCCGAAAGCCGAGCCAAACGCCGCGAGCTCCTTCTTTCATGGTATCGCGATGGGCCAATACGGAGCAAACAATTCTGGAAAGGGTTCACGAACCACGCCCGATGCTCCGATCGACAGGTGCGGCGTGAGAAACTTCTGGCAGTCACGGCAGGAATCGTTTGACATCTGGCTTTCGGAACGTCATTCTAAGGACCGCTTCATACTCGGCGTGTCTTACGAGGTAGAAGCGGTCGGCGACGTTGGAGCCGACTTGGCGGGTGGCTGCGTGCCTGCTCGCCATCGGATTTTCTTAGGGGTCGCTCGTGTAAGCGTGCGAAGAACAGGCTTCCGGCCGCCCGGCAGATGCTGCCGGCGCGCACGGTTCTCTTTGCGGCCTGCTCAACTCCTCCTGCATCGTGCTTTTGGGTGACGGCTTCGGTCCCCAATCGCGCGCTGATCTGGCTTGAGCTGCCTGCTTTTCGCGAAGCGGGCCATTGGTCGCCACGTCCTTCGCTGCTTGCTTTGGTCACATTGATTCTATTGTCGCAGTCTCGTTGGGGAGGGAATTGCCAATGCTCGTCACGCAGAATATGGATGTGCGAGGCACCGCGGTGCGTCGGCTAACTCGACTGGCCTCGATTGCTTCGGTCAGCGCACTCGTGCTAATCATGTGCTTCGACCAACTCCATGCAGCCTCGGTGCCGGTCTACTTCAATGGCACAGAGCAGACGTTCAACGCCACGGTCGACCTGACGGGCGACTTGACCGCCACGGGAACTGGCGAGTTCTACAATCAGGTGACGAAGGTCAACGAATCGTTCACTTTGACCCCGCCAACTTCGCACCCGTTGCAAATCGACGGCGGCCCGCTGACGCTTGCCACACAACCCGCCAGCGCCGGCTACGCCACGTTCGATGTCACAGGCGGACATGCCACGAGTGCCGCGGGCTTGAACCTCAATTTGCTCAACGGCACCACGACTGATTTCACGTTGTCACCAATCAATGTGACCACCTCAACCAACAACGTACTGTTGAAGAATGTCGAGATCGGGCTAACCGGCACCCTGTCTTCGCTCGTTTTTCAGCAGACCGGAGGGGCCACCTTCAATCCGACGGGCGTTGGCACCGGCACGTTCGAGATCGCCGGCAACGCCGCGGCGGCCCTGCTCAACATTAACGCCTCGGCACTGGGCGCGGTGAATGTTCCGGTCGTTCCCCAGTACTCGAGCACGCCGCTGACGTTATCGGGCACGTATACAATCACCGGCGACGATGCCAATCCCAAAATCGAGCTCGACGGCGCCTTGGGGCTCGGGCTGCCGTTGAATCTGGCGTCGGCCTTGACCGCGGCCCTCGATGCACCGTTGGCCTTGAGCATCGACGCGGCGCTCGGCCTGGCGGCGACCGTCTCGGCGAGCATCGCCTTTCACCTGGAACAATCGGCCATCTATGTCCCCCCCGGCGGAACGACTGGCGCGAATGCTCCAGCGAATTTCAAGTTCGGCAGTCTCTTGTCGTTTGACGCGGCCGGGCAGCCGTTCTTCGAGCCGATCGTGCCCGAGCCGGGTAGCGCCGTGCTGTTGCTGCTCGGCCTGGCGGCGGCCGCGCCCCTATTGGTCAAGCGCTGGCGAGGGCGGGGGCGCGGCTGAGCAAACGGCAAACCGGCGAACGGCTCAGGCCGATGCAGCGGCCGACTGGAGAGTGCTAGAGCTTGCGGCGCGGGCCAATTGCGAATGATACAAGCGGTCGAGGAAGTCGTAGAGCACGACCTCCTGCGCTCGATGCGCCGATCGCGCCACGCGATTGACCCACATGTGCATGAGGCTCAAGGCCAACTCGTCGAGCGTGATGCCGAGCGCGCCGCGCTCGTCGACCTGCCGGAAGGCCCCGGCGACCGGCCGGGTTGCCCGCGAGCGGTTGACCAGCGCCGCGACGACCGTGTCAAGCTCTGCAGCCTCGCCGCCTTCCGACGTGCTTTGCGCCGCCAGCAACGCGACGAGCAGATTGCGCTCGCCGCGAAACTTCTGACTGAGTTGCTGTCGCAAATCCGCGTCGACACCGAACTCCGCCGCGAAACCGTCACGCGCTTGCCGTGCCACGCGAGCTTTCGTCGGCAGATCGAAGCCCAAGTCTTCGAGTAGTCGATCGAGCCCTACCAGCGCCAGCCGCCAGCGCAGATCTTGACCGGCGCCCCCCGGTGTGGCGGCGATTACTTCGACGGCGGCCCTGCTGTCGGCCGCGAACCAGGTCTCGGCCAATTGCACGCCGATCGGCCCGCCGTAGCGCCGCACTTCGCGCTGGTACGTATCGAGCTGCACGCGTCCGGCGAGACCCGCCGCGCGGGCGTCCGCCAGGGCATCGCGCACGATCGGCCAGACTTCGTGCTGGAGCAAGTTGGGCCTGGCCTGGATTCGCAGCCGCAAGTGCTCATCGGGATCGGCATAACGAATGAAGAACCATTGTTCGACCAACCCGCGCTGCGACAGTTGCTGGAGCACGGGCTGCAAGTATTCGACGAGAACGCGATCGGCGGTCGCCGCACCGCCGTAAATTTTTGCGTACAGCCATTCGGAACCGGGAGCGAACTCGAAGGGGACGTCGTCCCCGCATGGATTCTGGCGATCGTCCATCGCGATCAATGCCAGCTTCTGACGATCGCTAGATGAATTCTCTACACCAACCGGGGATCGGGCCACGAACGGCACGATCAATTCGTGTACGAAGCGCCCGTCGGGCCCCGTCGCGCACAGCTCGTCGGGGCTGGGAAACATTTCGACGAGCGACACGGCCTCGCGCTGCCGCAGCAGGTCGACGAGCGACGCGACCGACAGCGGATTCTCCAGGTCGATCGGCAACTCGTTATCGCCATCTTGCAGCAGCACCCAGCGCGGCAAGTTGCGGGCGGCACGCCAGGCGTCGACTGTTGCAGCCAATCGATCGTCGCTGGCAGCGACCAAGGTGCGGATTTCTTCGGCGGCAACCAGCCAACGAGCGCGGGCCAATACCAGGCGCCCCACCGTCACGCGTGGCAGAAACGGTGCTGCGTCGAGCGGTCCCCAATTCCAGGCGATCGCGCCGCAGTCTCCCTGGTTTTGCAGCGTGCAGAGGAACTGATAAATCCCCATGCTGCGCCAGGCGAAATTATGAGCCGTGGTCAACCGCGGACGAATCTCGCGGTTCAGTGCCGCGGACCGCAGCACTACCCGATCTCCCACGACCGAAACCCGCAGATCAGTTACAGGAATCTGCCTTTCCGCCGGGGCGCTCGACCTCCCCAGGAACGGGATTTCGTAGTTACGCAGCACGGGCCGCAGCAGCACGTTGCCCAAGCGACCCTCGGGCAGATGCACGACTTCGGCGTACAGCGCTTCGGGATCGAGCCGTTCTTCGGCCGCGAGATGTTCGGCTACTTCGCGCGATAGTTCGTCGTCCCCCTGGCAGAAGCGCCCTAGCGAGCGCGCTCCCGATGGCCCCGCGGCATATTGCAAGTGAATCTGAAAGTCGCCGGCGGCCAGCGCCTCGGGCGAACTGGCCGCGATGCTACCGAATGCAGCGAACGCCGCCGGAGGAGTCGCCGGCTCGTTGGCCGCCATTTTGGCCAGATCGTCCGCGTCGAGTCGCAACTCTCGAGAGCCGGCGGCCAACACGTGGGCGAGCTTTTGCAGCAGCACCGAGTGCCGCGATGTCCAGTACGCCGTCGGCGAGCCGCGCTGCGGAAACGTGATCCCTGCCAGCAGCGGCGCCGCGGCGGCCGCGGGGGACTGCGAACGCTCGAAGCCGATGCCCATTTCCTCGTCGAGCACTTCGACGAGCGGCACTTCGCGATCGCCATACCGTTCGGTGAAACTTCTGCGAAACGTTGCCAGCAGGTCGCTATCCGATTTCTCGATTTGACTGAGCAGAATCTCGACGCCGCAGAGCATCTCGTCGGTGACCGCGGAATTGAGCACGGCGCCGCTCGCCGGCTTGAACATGTCGGTCTGCAGCAGTCGACCCATGTCGGCGGCAACCGGCAGCGGTTCGATCGACCTGGCGAGCGCTTCGTAGCTATCGCGAGGTTCGCCCAGCGGTCGATGCCGCAACGCTTCGAGAGTTGACTGCACGATTTGCAAGACGTCGACGTACCGTGCGGCGGCGGGTATGTCTTGTAACCGCGCGATGAGCGCCACGAGCGGATCGCCACCCGTCACGGCCGGCTCCAGCTCGCTGGTCAAGATCTGGCTGTCGATCAATTCGTCGACAAATGCCAGTGCGTCGTCAACCGCGATGTCGTGTGCTAACAGCGAGTCTGCCAGTTCCGCGGGAGTTCCACCCGCCACCGCGCGATCGAGCACGGCTCGCAGGTATGGGCAATCGTCGACGGCAACCAGTTGATACGTGCGCACCTGGCCTGCGCCGCGCGCTTCGGCATAGCGCCAGCGATCGCCGACGCGGTAAAGACTTGAGTTTGGTCGGTAAAACAGCTCGCGGCGGACTTCCGTCCGGCGCTCGATTTCGGCCACCAGGTTCGAAAGGTATTCCATGTCGAGCCGCACGTGCCGACGGTATTCGCCCACGGGAGCGATCGGCAGAGCGCTGGACTCGCTTTGGTCGGCGATGCGTCCGATCGAACAACCGGCGAACAATCCGAAAGGGGTTGCCCGACCCGCCATGCGGGCGAAGTAGCGCACCAGCGCCGGCTCGGCCTTGCGACCGCGCGGGCTCTGCGGCGCGTCGTGCCAGTCGTGGTAGGCCTGGTGCAGGCTGGGTGAAGCGAGGAAGAGCGCTTCGCGAACTTCGGATCGGGCGTAGCCTGCCCGCATCCACGCGCGGAGCTCGTCGAGTGATCGCCCGTCGAGCAGTCCGGCAGCGTCCGATTCGTTCCATTTCGCCAGCGCGTCGAACGGCAACAGGGGCGTTCGCACCACAAAGAACTTCGCCGGGTCGAACTGCGCTGCCAGCGTCGGCTTCTCGGCCATCGAGTGTTCCCTTTCGACAGAAGGTCGGCCGTGATCGTGTTGGTCGGACTACCAACAACATCAGCGCGGAGTGGCGTCGTTTGTTACGCGCGTCGTCAGGGGATTCTCGTCGTGGGTGCAGGCAATCGATCGGTTGGCGGGCCGCATCTACAGCGCAACCGGCAAATCGGCCAGCAGCATGGCGTCCCAAGCCGGCTCGACCTCGGTCGTTGCGGCCAGCAGTGCCAGCGCGACGCCCGCGGCCCCTTCGAGCAGCCCAGGGTCGTCGGCCCAACCTGGTCCGTCGGCGCGACCGTGCTGCCAGGACGCAAAGCCACCGACGCCACCCCCCTGGCCTTCCAAGGCGAAGGTACGAGTAAACCAACCGACCGAGGCTGTGCGCAGCTCGTCGTCGTCAAAATGCTGGGCCAGCCGGTTGAAGAGATGGGCCGCCCCGGCGGTGCCGTGGCATAATCCCGCGTCTTCGATACCCGAGGTCGCGGCTGGGCGGCGGGCTGCTCGCAAGGCCAGATCGTGCGCCACTCGACGCCAGCGGGCGTTTCCGGTCACGGCCGCGGCCCGGGCGAGCACTACCGAATTGCCCAAGTCGCCGTAGCACCAGGCCAATCGCGAGACGTCGCGCGGCTGTTGCCCGGGGGCCACGAAGTAGCCATAAGCGCCGTCGGTTTCGGAAGTACTCTGCTGCGCGATCAACCAGTTCGCGGCCTGTTCCAGAAGTGAGCTGGCCTTGTCGACCGCGACGCCGCGCGAGACGGCCGTGGCCAAAAGTCCGACAACTCCCGGCACGCCGTGCGCCACTCCCAGGTTGAAGTAGCCGTCGGGGAAGCGTTCGCGCTGCGCGGCCGTGAGCGTTTCGGCCGGCGTCAGCCAGGCGACTCCATCGGGTTGTGCGACCGATAGTTCCGCGAGCCGCGCGATCGCCAGCTCGAGCAGCTCCCGAGCGGTCGGCGACGGCAATCGCTGCGCCGCATACACTCCCCAGCCGACAATGCCCGACACCAGGTCGTACTCCATCAGTCGGTCGACTGGTGCCACGTCGAGCTGATATCGCAAGGCGGCGTCGAGCGCCGAGAAGTTGGAATCGTCTCCCGCTTCGTCGCTGGCCGTGAGATGCGCGACGGTCCAGCCGATGCCGGCCAGGCCGCCATATAAGCTCAGCCCGCCGCGGGCGTCGCGGGCCGAGCGCATCCCGCGTTCGAGCCATTCGACCGCCGCCGATTCGGCGTCGGGCATAGCATCGGCCTGCGCGGCGTAGGCAAACGGGATCGCCAGCCCCATGGCGCCGCTTGCCAACGATGGATCGACCACAAGACCGTCACTGCGGTGCGTGATTTCCGTGAGAATGCGCTGCCAGGCCACCGTGGCGCGATGACCCAGCACTCCGTCGAGTATTGGTCGCCAACCCCGCGGGGCCAGCAGGGAACTTGAGTGCCCCTGGGCGTTCGAGTCGACAGGCACCGTGTCGGTGGCAAGCAGGGCCGGATGCATTGGTTAATCTCTCCCGGGCGCGTACGTGCAAGCCCGCCAACGCAGTGCGGGGCACTAGAGCTCGCAGCGCAGCCGCGTGCGATTTGTTACACCGCCTCTGGCTAGACAGTACGATGCAGGTCCAAGCTGGTACGGTTGCGACGCGAGTGACCGAGCGTCGAGGAGAGCTGCAACTTGGCCGTCGAACAGCAAAACCCTTACGCCAGTCCTGAGCCGTTAACGCATAGGCCGGGCGATTCGCCGGATGAGCTGGCCAATTCGAGCTCGACGAACGGCACCAACCCCTGGAAGGAGATCGCCGCGCGTTGGGAGCGTTTGCGCATTTGGTACAACGCGATCCTGTTGTTGTGCGGTCTCTCCGGCTTCGTCTTCGATCCCTTCGGATTCATCCAGGGGGCCGAATTGGCGTTGGTCTACGCCGTAATGGCAAACTTGTGCTATTTTGCCGGTCCGTTGTGCGAAATGTATCTGAACTGGATCGTCGACATCTTCTCGACGTTGCTGCCCACCGGCATCGTCTCCATCGTGCGCGCGCCGGTCATCACCTGGATTCTCTTCACGCTCGGCACATCGGGGGCGGCGCTGTTGACCTTCGCGCTTTCGATCGCGACGAGTTTGTTCGGCCCGTGACACACGGCGAAGCTCCTTCGGCAACCGACCGCGCGAACCCGCGACTTTGCCGATCTGTGCAAGCTGCGCGATCGTGTTGAGTCGTCGAATAAGCGCGACTGATTGGTGTGCGCAACGGCGCATGGCGCATCGTCGCCTAGCGCTGAAAAGTGGTGCTCTCCGCGCGCAAAAATATTTTCCGCGCGCAGTCGGTTGGTGCCTGACGAGTTGCGCCGCGCGTGATCGTTTGCGACCTAAAAATATCGGCGCGTTCTTTTGACTTCGTTCGCACAGCGTGTATAGGAATCTTGCGGTGCAGACGCGCGAGCACCGCACGAAAGTTCTCGTCGTCGACCTGGTCGCGCGGCACGATGGCTCGCATTCGCGCTGCTCATCGCACCGACTGCCACCTGGTCGCGACGCCGCGACAACCTGATCGCGGTCCACGTCAAGTCACATCCACCCCGAGGAGAACCAGACATGAAGTTGGCTCGCTCCGGTACTCGGGCAGGGGCTCTCAGCTCGCAACTGAGTGCCCTCAAAAGGCGTCACCGCCTGCGGGCGATGCACGAGCGGCTCGTGGCGACGGGCATGCTCCCCCGCGGTCCAGGATTCTGGGCGCCTTGCAGCCAGCGGTCTCTGGTGTAGATCGCGCGTTGTTGGGACCTGTCTCATTTCACTAGCACTTCTTGGCGCCGGGCTGTCGAACCGGCGGTCGACTTGCTCCCTGACGCGCGGCGAAGTCCTGGCGGATTCGCCGCGCCGCGGAGGGCAGCCCCGGCCGCCGACGGTTGCCCGGCGCTGTTTCTTTTTGCCAGCGAGAGAATCCTCGACGCGCACAGCGCTAGGGCGCACGCCACATCGTGCGTGGCCGTGATGGGCCCCCGCTTGACCGTCACGCCTGCCTTCGTCAAGCTGGGCGACAGCGACGCGCCCGTGGCGCAACTGGATAGCGCATCGGTCTTCGGAACCGAGGGTTGCAGGTTCGAATCCTGCCGGGCGTACTTCTCTCCTGGCCGCGTCGTTCTCGACGTGGCTCGCTCCGATCGCTGAACCAGGCATCGCACGACCTTTCGTCGTCGACCTGATTGATCGCGTGCGTCATGCTGACCGTCGCCGGGTGCGTGCTCTCTGCCGCCACAGCGAATACAATGAGCGGCGACCGTCGTCGATCAATTCATTCTCTCCGCGGAAGGCCAGTGGTGTACCCGATTCGCCGGGGCAATCCAGTGCGTTGTCTGATGCTGCCGGCGGTCCTGCTGCTGGCACCGGCCCTGGCGCAGGGGGCCGACGCCGCCTTGCCGGCGGAGCGCGATCTTTTCGAGAACTTTGTCCGCCCCGTGCTCACCGCCCGCTGCCTGCGTTGTCACGGTGAGGCGAAGCAGGAGAACGGCCTGCGTTTGACCTCGCGCGACGCGCTGCTCGCCGGGGGAGACTCGGGGCCCGCGATTGTGCCGGGCAAACCCGCGGAGAGCCTGCTGCGCGACGCCCTGCGGTACGAGTCGTTCGAGATGCCTCCCGACGGACAACTAGAGATAGCGCAAATCGAGGGGATCGAGCGTTGGATCGCGGCCGGCGCTCCGTGGCCGGCAGGTGTCGAGCTGACGCCTGCGCCAAAGATCACGGTCCAGGATCGCCAATGGTGGTGCTTTCAGCCGATCGCCGATCCGCGCGTCCCCGACGCCGACGACGATGGCGACGGCTGGTGTCGCAACGAGATCGACCGGTTCATTTTCGCGCGGCTCGCGGCCGAGGGCGTTGCCCCGTCGCACGAGGCCGATCCGGCGACGCTGGCGCGCCGCGTGTACTTCGCGGTGGTCGGTCTGTCGCCCGACGAATCGACCGTGAACGCCCTGGTGGCTGGCAAACTGAGCTTCGACGCGCTCGTCGATCAACTGCTCAACGATCCGGCCTACGGCGAGAACCAGGCCCGCTACTGGCTCGATCTGGCGCGGTACGCCGAGACCGATGGTTATCGCGCCGATGGCGCCCGCCCCGAAGCGCACCGCTACCGCGACTATGTCATCCGCTCGTTCAATTCCGACAAGCCGTATGACCAGTTCGTCACCGAGCAACTGGCCGGCGACGAAGTCGATCCGGGAAACCGCGACGCCCTGATCGCGACGATGTACCTGCGCCACTGGATTTACGAATGGAATCAGCGCGACGTCGAAACGCAGTGGCAAGAGATCCTGGGCGATCTCACCGAAACTACGGCCGACGTGTTCCTGGCGCTGGGCATGAAGTGCGCCCGCTGCCACGATCACAAGTTTGATCCGCTCCTGCAGCAAGATTACTACCGCTTGCAGGCGTTCTTTGCGGCGTTTCAGCCTCGCGAGGACTTGCCCGTCGCCGATCTGGCGACGCGCACCGCCTGGTTCGAGCGTCAACGCAACTGGGAAGATGCGACCGACGAGATTCGCCGGCGCCTGCACGAGATCGAGCAACCGGTCCTGCTGGCGCATACGACGAAAGAGGGTTTCGAGAAGTTCGTGCCCGAGATTCGCGGCATGATCGTCGCCTGGCCGGCGGACCGCGCGCCGTACGACGCACAGATCGCCGCCCTGGCGTCGCGACAATTCGACATCCACCCCGATAAGCTGCCCGAGTGGCTCACCGATTCGGCAGCGGAGGAGCGCCAGGCGTTGCTCGAGCGCTTGCGCGAGTATGAGTCGCTGAAGCCCGAGCCCTTGCCGACCATTGCCTTCGTGGCAGGCGACGTGGGGCCGATCGCACCTCCCACCTACATCCCCGGCGATCGCTCGGCGCCGATCGAGCCAGGATATCCAACGATCCTCGATGCCAGCACCGCCGCGATTACGCCGACCCCGCCGGCACTCGTATCGACTGGGCGCCGCACGGCGCTGGCACGCTGGATCGTCGATCCGGCCAATCCGCTCACGGCCCGCGTCATGGTCAATCGCATCTGGCAGCAACACTTCGGCCGAGGGCTGGTCGAAACGCCCAGCGATTTCGGGCGTCTTGGCGCGCCCCCCTCGCACCCGGAATTGCTCGACTGGCTCGCGCGGCGGTTCGTCGAAGATGGTTGGAGCATCAAGGCGCTGCATCGGCGGATCCTCACTTCGGCCACCTGGCGACAATCCTCACGGCGACGCGCCAACGACAAGCTGCGCAAGCTCGATCCCGGCAATACGCTGTTGTGGAGGATGAATGCGCGGCGGCTTGCGGGAGAAGAGATCAACGATGCAATTCTCTCGGCCACCGGCGAGTTGCCAAAGCAGCGTCGCGCGATCTTCAAGCCGGTGAAACGCAACAGCCCCGATCCGCTCCTGGCGCTGTTCGACTTTCCCGACCGCATTCGCAGTCAGGATCGACGCCATCGCACGACGACGGCCACGCAGGCTTTGCTGCTGTTGAACAACTCCTGGTCGCACGAGCGCGCGGCGGCGCTGGTCGCGCGCCTCGCCGATAAGTCCGACGCCGATTTCGTCCGCGAGGCCTACACGTTGTTGTTCAGCCGACAACCGGATGAGGCCGAGCAAGGCATGGCCGATCTGTTCCTGGCTGCGTACGCCGCGGTCGACTCGGAAACGGACTCAGGCGCCGCTCCCAGGCCCGCGCACCACCAGGCTCGCGCCGCGTTGGTGCATGCACTGTTGAATTCCAACGAGCTGATCTATGTCGATTGACCCGAGGATTTCGCGACGCGAACTGCTGCTGCGCGGCGGCGCCGGCTTCGGTGCGCTCGCCCTGGCGCAGTTGCTCGACGATCGCGCTCGGGGGGGGACCAGCGCGTCGCACCAACCGTCGCCGGCTGCCGAGCCGACGCGTCGCCTGGGGCGTGCCAAGAGCGTCATCTTTCTGTTCATGGAAGGGGGCCCCAGCCATCTCGATACGTTCGATCCTAAACCGGCGCTGGGGCGGCTGGCCGGCAAGCCGCTGCCCGAGAGTTTCGGTCGCGTGATCACGGCGATGGGAGAATTCGAGTCGCCGGTGTTGGCCTCGCAACGCAAGTGGAAACAACACGGCCAGAGCGGTCTGTGGATTTCGGACTGGCTACCGCAGCTCGCGCGGCACGCCGACGACCTGGCGGTGATCCGTTCGTGCTGGACCAACGGCATCAATCACTCGGGGGGCGTCTGCCAGATGAACAGCGGCAGCCAGTTCGCCGGGCGTCCGTCGCTCGGCAGTTGGGTAACGTATGGTCTGGGAACCGCGAACGAGAATCTTCCCAGCTATGTCGTGATGCAGGACATCAAAGACCCGGTCGTCAACGGTCCGCGCAACTGGAGCGCAGGGTTCATGCCGGCGGTCTACCAGGGGACGGCGCTACGGGTCGAAGGGAGCCCGTTTCCGAACCTGGCGCGGCCCGCGCAGGTCGGTGCGGTCGAGCAGCGATTGGAGCTGAGCTACCTGGAGCGGCTCAATCGTCGCCACGCCGCCACACGCCCCGAGAACACCGAACTCGAAGCGCGGATCCGCAGCTACGAGCTGGCGTTTCAGATGCAAGTGCACGCCCCCGAGGCGATCGATCTGTCGACGGAAACGGCCGAAACCGAGCAACTCTATGGCCTCGGCGACCGGGAAACCGCTCCCTACGGACGCAACTGCCTGATGGCGCGCCGCCTGGTCGAGCGCGGGGTGCGGTTCGTCCAGTGCTACCACGGCGCGGGGAGCAAGTGGGACGCCCACAGCGGCATCGAGAAGAATCACACGAAGATGTGCCGGCAAATGGACAAACCGGTCGCCGGGCTGCTAACCGATCTCAAACGCCGCGGCCTGCTCGACGAGACGTTGGTTCTGTGGGGGGGCGAGTTCGGCCGCACGCCGATGAGCGAGAAGGGGGATGGCCGCGATCACAATCCCACCGGCTTCACGATGTGGATGGCCGGCGGCGGTGTGCGTGCCGGCCGGGCATATGGCAGCACCGACGAGGTCGGCCTGCACGCGGTCGAAGACCGGCTGCACGTGCACGATCTTCACGCGACCATCCTGCACTTGCTGGGTGTCGATCACCGCCAGCTAGTCTATCTGCACAAGGGTCGCCCCGAACGGATCGACGAAAACGAGGGGCACGCGTACCGCCTGCTGGCGTTGGATCGTTGAGCGACGGACTTCCCGCATCAGGGAGGGCAGGCATCGCCTCTGGTTTGGGCAGGCGGTTTCAGTCGCCCGCGGTGTGATGCCAAAGTACCCGCCGCAATTCCGCAGTTTTCTTACCGATTCGCGCCTTGCACGGATCGAGTCGTAACAAGGGAATGGAATTTGCCGTGCATTTCGATTTGCGGTGCACAACTGCGAGGTGTCTGTCGACGTAGCTCAGCTTCCGAGCGGGAGGTCTCCCACTCGCCCGCCAATTGCCGAGGAAAGGGCCCGCCCCATGGCATCCAAGCCAAAGACCAGGTCGGAGAAGAAGCAGAAGAAAAAACACCGCGAGCGATTCGCCTTCGACGAGCCGGCCAACGGCGCGCGCGACGGCGATGGTTCGCCGAGTGGACACGATCGGCCCGCCAAACGCCACAAGGTCACGACCGAGGTCTACGAGCAGGAACTCGCCCGGCTGCAGATCGAGCTCGTCAAGCTGCAGGAGTGGGTCAAGCACGAAGGGCTCAAGGTCGTCGTGATCTTCGAAGGGCGCGACGCCGCCGGCAAAGGGGGGACGATCAAGCGGATCACCGAGAGCTTGAATCCGCGCATCTGCCGCGTCGTGGCCTTGGGGCGCCCCACCGAGCGCGAGCGCACGAGCTGGTACTTCCAACGGTATGTGGCGCATCTGCCGTCGGCCGGCGAAATCGTGCTGTTCGACCGCAGTTGGTACAACCGCGCCGGCGTCGAACACGTGATGGGCTTTTGCACCGACGGCGAATACAAAGAATTTCTCCGCAGTTGCCCCGAGTTCGAGCAGATGTTGATCCGCTCGGGCGTCATCCTCGTCAAGTACTGGTTCTCGGTCAGCGACAAGGAGCAGGAGCGACGGTTCCAGAAGCGGATGAACGATCCGACGCGCAGTTGGAAATTGAGCCCCATGGATATCGAATCGCGCTCGCGGTGGGTCGACTACTCGAAGGCCAAAGACACGATGTTCGACCACACCGACATGAAGAGCTCGCCGTGGTGGGTCGTCAAGGCCGACAACAAGAAAGCGGCGCGATTGAACTGTATCCGGCATCTATTGAGCCTGATTGAATACCAGGACCTGACGCCGTCCCCGCCGGCGCTGCCGCCGAGACCGCATGCGGCCGACTACGTTCGACCGCCGCTGGAGAACCAGAACTTCGTGCCCGAGCCGTGGTGAGCAGGGCACGCGGCATGTGGGAGGCTTGCAGGTTATGTTGCGGGACTTGTACGACCTGCTCAATGCGTTTCGAGGTACTCGACACGACCCTGCGTCGCCAAGGCGTCAGTCGCGGCGCCGCCAGTAGTACGGACGGCGGCGATAGTGAGCAGCCGCCACGACCTTGGCAACTTCGTTCGACTCGACCAAGAAGATCAAGCGATAGGGGAATCGCGGCACGTTCGCATAGCGAAATCTTGTGCCACCGATTGAGTGCGTACCGACGTTATCCACGATTCTCCCGATGGCAACGCCCACCGCGTGTCGAAATCGTTCCGCCACCTCGACGCTGCGCTTCGCGTACCACACTTCGGCCGCCCACACTTCGTGCGCGGCCAGTCGGTGAAATACGACTTGCAAGGCCAAGGATCACGCCCGTTTCCAAAGCTCGGACGCAGGTATGGTGGGTGCCGAGTCGCCGGCCCGCCGCTCCAACTCGTCGAGCAGAACGGCGTCTTCGCATGAAAGGCCCGGCAAGTCGTCGGGAAGAGTTTCCAATAGCCGATTGGCGATGAGCAGGCGATCAGCTTCAGACAATTTTAGCGCCGCATCGACGATTTCGTCTGGCGTAGACGCCATGGGTGAGGCTACCTTTCGCTCATCAGAAGCGTACTGGATTCAATCATACACACTGGTCTTCGGCCTCAATATTCGGGCAACTCGGATCAACCGCGTCGACACCTCAAGAACTTAGAGCGTCTTAAGATACTCGAGCACGGCCTGCTTTTCGTCTTCGCTCAATTGCTCAGGAAAGCTGTGCCCCGCCGCGCTCTTGCCGGATAGTCGCGTGTTGAAGTAGCGTCGTTTGTCGTCGGCGCGACGCACGACGGCGGGCAAGCTCTCGAACTCCGACACTTCGAGGCCCACCTTTTCCTGGTCGTAGCCATCTTCGCTGCGCAGCCAGACTGCCGGCCGCGCATCCTCGTGCAGCAGGTGCCACAAGGTCGGCACGCTGCCGTTGTGAAAGTACGGCGCCGAGGCCCACACACCATCGAGCGGTGGGGCAACATACCCGCTCGGCTCCTCCACGACGGCTAACTTGCCGAACTCGCCGAACCAGCTCTCGTGGTAGAAACGCCGATGCTCGACCGGCATCCCCTCGAGCCGCAGGCGATCGGTGCCGACCACGTCGATGTCGACCCGCTTCTCGGGGTAGCTGCCGCCGGGGCCGTAGGTGCCATGGCACTCGGCGCAGGCGCGACTGAATATCGGCCGGCCGCGCTCGGCCAACTCTCGATCGATCGCATACGGATACGGCGGCGGCTCGAGCGATTCGATCCAGGCCAGCACGTCTTGAAAGTCCGGCTCCCACGACTTGATCGTCGCGGCCGAGTTGGCCGGCACCAGCACGAACTGCATGATCACCCGCGCGCTCTTGGGCACGAAGCCGTCGATGTACAGATGCGTTTTCTTCTTGGTGTTCCAAAACGGCGGGGCGTCGAGATCGTAGTGCTTGAAGCTGACCTGGCGCGGGCTATCCAGCAGGTTGAGCTGGTCGTCGCGCATGGCCGAGAGCAACACACTGGCGGTTTGCGCATTCGTCGCGCCGTTCGACTTGCTCAACGGGATAAGCGCCGTGTTGGCTTTGTCGGCCGTGAGCGGCCGGCCGGCGGCGATTTCGGCCTTCGCGAGATCCTGCATCAGCGTCTGAAAGGCGTAGTGCGAATTCGGCAACCCGGGAACGACGCGGCCCGCGACTTTGCCGCCGTGGCAGCTCAAGCAGTTCATCGCCCAGCCATGGCCGGTGTCGACAACACCCAGCGGCGCGCCGTCGGGCGTGTCCGGATTGGGCACCAGCCCGTAGCGCGAGAAAGCGAGCCGGCGCCGTTCGGCGGCCGTGGCACGTTCGGCCAACGATTTCAGCTCGGGCGGCCAGACGGTCCAAAGCGCGTCGAACTCCGCGGCGGTGAAATCGACCGGTTGGTAAGGCTTGCCAGTCAGATTTCGATAGCCGCGAGCGGCAGCGTCGTTCGACGCCTGCGATGCGGTGGCGGGCCGACCATAACATGCATCGCCGCCGGCTGTGCGCTCCCGTTCTAATGCGGACAATCGCGACAACGTCAGCGACAACAAGATCGCAACGGCCAAGATGGCGCGGAGCGCCGCCGTTTCTATCGCGTGAAACTTGCCGACAGTCGATGCCAGGAAAATCACAGCAGCGGTCACGTCATCGAGCCCTAGCGATAAGGGATCCAGCCCACGCGCATCACAGTTTCATTATACGACGGGCCCCGTCGAAACGGGCAGCATTAGAGGTCGACGGCGGTCAAAGCCATTGATGCACCGGCGGCCGGCGGTCTTCAGAGCGCGCAGCGATCGATGTACGACGCGAAATGCTCTAGCGACGGTGTCGGCAAGCCTACCACCTTGGCGGCATCGTCCCAGCGGCGCAGGCGAACGGCTGCCGCGCCATGAGGTGACGACTCGAAGGCACTTCGCTCGTCGTCGCTGAGCACCCCGCCCTGCAATTGCAGGCTTACGATCGATGGCCCGCTGAGCACGTCGAAATAGGCCGGCTCGACCGTACATAGATAGCGCTTGGCCGCGACGTGCATGCGCACCGGCTCGACGACCTCGGGGCCAAAGCGCCTGGCGAGCCAGTTTCCCGCGGCAGTTTCGTGATGGTCGTCGACGCCTTGGTTCGGCGCATCGTCGGGCAACTCATGCAAGAGGTGCCCGACATCGTGCAACAAGGCCGCGGTGATGAGTGGCGCGTCGGCCCCGTCGCGTTCGGCGAACATGGCTGCTTGCAATGCGTGTTGGAGTTGCGTAACTGCTTCGCGGCCGTATTGCGAATTGCCGCGCTGGTGAAAGAGCTCGAGTGCTTCGCGAGTCGTAGGGTGCATGGTGGGGGTACTTAGGTTTGAATTGGGTCGGACAGTCAAACGGCCGGCCATGGAAAGGTTCATTCACTCTTCACGAAACTTGCCGATCGAGTCCTTTGATCAAACCCGATAGCATGCGCGCGATTTCTTCCAACTCATCCTTGAGTTGCCTATGCTGCTCGGCAGGCAATAGTCCCTGCCTGCAGGCCAACTCCAACAACGGCACACACTCCTGAACACTTCCGCGCGCGATGCCGAAGAAGTTGCGCCGATCGGCCTTAGTGAAGCGGCCGTTTCCTTCGGCGATATTTGCGGCAATCGAAAGGGCCGCGCGATTCAATTGATCGGCCAGGAACCAATAGCCTCGCGGCAGATCGCGAGACAAAGTACAAACCTGATCCGCAAACGAAACTGCCTTCTGATAGACGTGAAGCTTCTCGAAGCTAAAGGCCATGGAGGTGGCCCGAAGGCTTGAAAGTAGCGAGTAGCGAGGAGACCGCAGGAGTTGCATTCACAGCTTTAGCGGTTGTTTGACCGGGCAAGACCGTTCTTATTGATCTCCTCTCAGCTTTCTGCTTACTCCTGCTCTATTTTTGGCCGCCTTGCGGCCAAAAATGGAGGATAGGGGATTTGAACCCCTGACCTCTTGGCTGCCAGCCAAGCGCTCTCCCAATTGAGCTAATCCCCCGTAGGGCGGGCTCCGGTTGCGGTCACGCCCCAGCAGGGGCTTTCCGCAACCGGCTTACCCGATTGTTCGTTATCTCAGACCTTGTGGCAAATTGTTCAGTTACCTAAAGTGACCCCGTCGAAACGGTGCCAATCGCGCTCGCTTCGCCAAGCATCGGTTGCCGGCGACTCCTAGCTACTTCGCTCGGCCACGGCAACCAACAGCGATTCGAAGCCAAGCCGGCCCCGGTGATTCCATGCCGTAAGTAGTTGCCTGGCTGGACTTTGACGCAGCAAGTCCCGAACCAAGCGTGGCACGCAAACCTATCACTCCCCCTGGAAGCTGTCAAGAACGCCGTACGCGATCGCTTCGCTGGGCAACGCGCCAGCGTTTCGGCGATGGCCCGGTCCTAAGCCCGCCAGATCTGTGGACGTAACACCTGACACGGTTCCCGTCCCTGATTGACTCCGGCGAGCCAAACAATCTCCCCCAGAAAATCGCCGCTCGGAGCACGCCGCTTTGTCTCGTCGGACACTATTGACGATCGCGAAGTTCGCAGCCTCGGCCGTGCTGCTCGGCTGGTTGGGCTACCAGGCGGTCAGCGAAACGCAAGGCAGTGGGCTCGACTGGACGCGCGAGCCACCCCGCAGTTGGAGCTACTTGGGCGCCGCCTGGGCAGCGATGTTGTTGAGCCTGGTGATTACGATCGTGCGCTGGCACCTGCTGGTCCGCGCGCTTGATATTCCCTTTCGCCTGCGCGACGCCTTCCGGCTCGGCTTCCTGGGTTACATGCTCAACTTCGTCTCGCTGGGTAGCGTGGGCGGAGACCTGTTCCGGGCCATCTTTATCGCCCGCGAGGCGCCCGATCATCGGGCCGAAGCCGTGGCCACGGTGCTGATCGATCGGATCATCGGCCTGTACGTGTTGTTCGTGATCGCCGGCATCGCGATTTTCTACAACGGATTGGCGGGCTCGCCCGTCCCAGAAATCCAGGCGATTAACTGGCTGACCTGGATCTCGGTGGTCGGCGGCGCGATCGGCATCTTGATGCTGCTGGTCCCTGGTTTTACGACGGGCCGCGTGTCGGAGCTGCTGAGCGGCCTGCCGAAGGTTGGACCCACGATCGGCAAGTTGCTCGTCGCCGTGCGAATCTACCGGCGCAAAGTGGGCGTGCTGCTGGTGGTCACGCTGCTTACCGTGGCCGTGCACGTGTTGGGCACGCTCGGCGTGTATTATTGTGCGCGGGGGTTGCTCGTCGAGACGCCGACCTTGGCCGAGCACTTCGTGATCGTGCCACTAGCCATGGTCGCCTCGGCCTTGCCGCTGCCGCTGATGGGGCTGGGGGCGGTCGAAGCAGCGCTCAAGGTGCTCTATCTCGAAGTGCCGGTCGCCGCGAAGCTCGACACCATCGCGGTCGTCCGCATCTCGGTCGTTTTTCGCGTGATCCAGATTCTCAACGCGCTCGTCGGCGGCATCATCTACTTGTTCAGTCGCCGACAAATGACCGAGCTGATGCACGAGGCCGAATATGTGGCCGCTCACGGCGGCGAAATGGCCGCGCTCGACGAAGCGATCGCCCTGGAGAACCAACCGAGCGAGAATGGCGCGCCGCAATCCAACGCCAAAACTCCGGCCACCGGGGGTTAGTACGATTCGCGCTACTGCTCCAAACGCTGGCCGTCGACTTCGACCTCTCCGTCGCGGTTGACGATCGCCGGCGCGGTCTTCGGCAACAGATCGCTCTCGAACACTTTGACGCGTGCCGGGTATTCGACTAGCAACTGCGCCTCGGCATTGTCCCCCAACACGCACTGATCGACAGTCGCCCGCGACGCCCCCACGACTGCCACGCCGGTCCGTCCGTTGCCGCGCGAAGTAACCCCGCCGATCAGGCACTCGTACGAGTCGTGGACCTGAATGCCGTCGAGTTGGAAGCCCTGGATCGTCAAGTTCTGAATGACGACGTCGTGAACTTTGTAGGCGGTGATGCCGACCGTCTCGGCTGCGCACGACAGCGCGTAGTCGTCGATCATCCGCTCCTCTTCAATGCGAAAGTACAGGTAGCCGCCATCGAGATACCATTCCAAGGGCGCCAGCCGCGGCAATGCTCCGCCGCGCGGAGTCGGATGCCGCACCGCGGGCACGTTGTTCAAATACAACTGTTGATAGGCCAAGCGCCGCGGCGAAAAGCGGAACACCGGCCCGCCGTACGACTGCCAATCTTCGGGCGGAATCGTCGTGCGGCCATCGAGCGTGGCGCCATTGCCTTCGAACACGAATGGATGACCGGGCAGCCCGCTATGTGGCCCGCCGACGAGGCTCACGCTTTCGCGATACGGCTCGCCAGAGTTGGCCAGCACAATGCGGTCCCCTTTTCCCGCCAAGCGCAGGGCCCGCGCGATCGTGCGAACGGGACCATCGAGGGTACCGGTGCGTTCGATCTGCCCGCTGAAGGCGTCGTCGCCACCACGGTTGTTGACGAACCAGTCGCGGGCCGTCGCCGCGGCGGATGTGACCACCACGATCAGCAGTGCGGCGCTCAAGAAACTGCAGTTGCGGACCACAGACGTTCTCCGGTGAGTAGGTGCCAGACAGAGGTCGCAGCTTCAACAGCCGCCCTGGGTGCCACAACCGGCTTGTCCAGCAGTGCCCAATTTTCCTGGCGAAAGCTGAAACTACGGCTTATCTGCAAGCTTAGCACGCTTGCCTAGAATGAAGGGTCGCCTTGCTGAGCCAAAAACCTGGATACAGCAGCCGAGAAGGAACCAGCCATGCGCGTCGTAGTCGCCGGCCAGACGCTCGAATTGACACAGGGCGACATCACGCATCAAGTGGTCGATGCCATCGTCAACGCCGCCAATAGCCAATTGGCAGGCGGCGGCGGGGTCGACGGCGCCGTCCATCGCCGCGGGGGGCCGACGATCATGGAGGAGACCACTCGGCGATATCCCGAGGGCTGCCCCACTGGCAGCGCCGTGATCAGCGGGGGGGGATCGCTGGCGGCGAAGTTCGTCATTCACGCCGTGGCGCCGCGGTGGCGCGGCGGAGTGGCCGACGAAGCCAGCTTGTTAGCGTCGGCCTATCGCAATTCGCTGCGCTTGGCCGTCGCGCACAAGTGCCAGTCGATCGCGCTGCCATCGCTGGGGACCGGCGCGTATGGCTATCCGCTCGATCGGGCCAGTCGCGTCGCCTTGGAGACGACAATCGAGTTTCTGCGCACTCAAAGCGCGCCAGGGCTGGTGCGCTTCGTGCTCTTCGATGGCGGCGCTTACGGCGCGTTTGCCGCGACGCTCGAAGAGCTTCAACCAACTTAGCTTAGGACTATCTCCAGCATGGCGGCACACGCGGCACGCCATTGCCGGTTCGCAAGCGGGCAAACATAATTCGCTCGGCTTTCCCGCGCACCACCCCGTTCGAAATGAGAATCGTACCGCAATGCTTCAACCTCCTGCCCGGCGGCACGCCCCTCAGCCCGGCGTGTACGTCGAACATCTGGGAGCCGCCGGCGATGGCGCCACCGACGACACCGCTGCCCTGCAGAAGGCGATCGACAGCGCGGGGCACGGCGGGCTGGTGCGTCTCTCGCCCGGCCGCACCTATCTGATCACGCATCCGCTGCAGGTGCCCTACGACAACCACACTTGGTTTATGCACGGCGCCACCATACACGTCGGCTTTCCCGGCATCGGCATCACGTTCGGGTCGCCGCTGGTCTCCAACGAAGGAATCTGCATCTACGGCGGCATCGTCCGCCGCGACACCGACTGGACCGCCGGCAACATCGGCGTGCGGTTCGTCAACACCACTTACTCGTGCTATTACGATTTCGAGATCAATGGCTTCGAGCGCGGGCTTGAACTGCTCGGCGAGAACGGCTTCGGCAATGCCTACTTCACGGGGGTTCCGCGACGGATCGGTTCTTGCCGCTACGCGCTCTATTTGTACGCCCATCGCAAGGGGTGGGTGAACGAGAACGTGTTTCTCGGCGGTGGGCGATTGGGTTATTACTCGTCGGACCCCGACGCCAGTGGGTCGGCATTGCTGGTGCTCACACGAAATACCGACAAGAACTCGCCCGACTACACCGAGAACGAGCTGAACAACAACAAGTTTTACGGACTGTGCCTCGAAAACGGCCAGCCGCCGGGGCGCCGCCCGTTGTTTGCCATCTTCGCCAACTGCCAGTCGTGCCTGTTCAGCCATTTGAGGTACGAGGGTTTTGACGAACCGTTCATCGATGCCAACACCGTCGACTTTGTGCAAGGGGGGAACGTTTTCGACGGCGGCATCGGGCTGACGCATCCCTCGCAGAACATGCGGCTCCCGATGTTGCCGGCCGCGTTTCGCTTCTACGGCAGCCAGGGAAACTGGGTCGGCGGCGGCAGCGAGGCCGAACCGCTCTGGACCTGGAGCGAAGTGCATAGCGCGGCCGACGTCAGCGTGCGGTTGCGCAGCACCGGCAATAACGACGTCTTCCAACTCTACGGCGACGGTCGGATGGTGATCGGCGCGGGGGGCGCCAAGTATGGCCGGCTGCTGCAAGGCACTCTGGCCGGACACGATTTCGGCAACGTCGCGCCGCGCGGCTTTGCCGTCGTGCAAGTCCCGGTCCCCAACGCGCAACTGGGCGACGTCGCCCGGGTGGCGTTCACACGGCCGTTGCCAGCGGGAGCGATCCTGACGGCGCATATTACCGCCGTCAACCTGGCGACAGTAACGCTGGCGAATCTCACCGACGCCGCCATCAAGTTGCCCGCCGGCGACGTGCATGTCGACGTGCAGCAGCGGTAAACTACCGAGAGTTGATCGCTTTCTGGGGGCAATCTCGATGCATCGTGCTCGAGCGCGAATTATTCTGCTGGCCGTGCTCGCGGTTGTCGCCGCCGCGATCGTTGCCGCGCGCGTCGGCTATGGCATGTGGGCGGCGCGGTGCCAGGCCGAGTTCGACGCGGTGATCGGCGAGATTCGCGCCCGCGGCGAGCCGGTCTGGTTCAGCGAGCTAGAACCGCACGATCACCCGGAGTGGGACGAGGCGGGGCGCCGGCTCGACGAGATCCTCAGTCGCTTACAGCCGTTGAGCGAGGAATTTGATCGCGCGTACCACGGTGTTGGACCGCCCGAGCCGGAGAACTATTCAGCGCTGGCGGCGGCCGTCGTCGACAATCGCGAAGTCATCGACGAAGTCGTCGATCTGGCGCGGACCACCGTTTGTCGGCACCCGTACGACTATCACATCGTCGACCCGGTGCATTTGCTGATGAATCACGTCTCGGGCGTGCGCACCGTGGCCAAGCTCCTCACGGTCGATGGCAATCTCTGCGTGATCGCGGGGGACCAGGCCGGCGCCTGGAACGTGGTTACCAGTAGCCTGCAATTGCCGTTGGTCTTGGGTCACGAACCACTATTTGTTCCAAGAATGGTTCTTTACGGCACCACGGCGCTAGCTCTCGACTCGCTCGAGCACTACCTGACGAGTTTCGCGCTGATCGACGAACAATTCAGTGAACTTGATCGAGCGCTGCAAGATCTCGAAGCCTACTGCAATTTGTCTCAGACGACTCTTGAGGATCGCTGCGCCGGACTGACGGCGATAAATGCCTTCTACGACAATCCGCGCTTGTTTTATCGTGCCGCCTCATTCCGCGACGCGGCCTACTTTGCGCAACAAATGGAGATCCTGGCGACGCTGGTCGACCGCAGGGGCCCCGCAGCGCGGCGTGACCTCGCCCGCTTCGAGACCGACGTGCAGTCGACTTGCGAATCGACTCCGGCAACGCATCGTGCGTCGGCACTGTTGATTCCCAAAGCGACGGTCCTCTACCAGCGTGCGGCCGAATACCGTCAACGGCTGGCCAGTACGCGTCTCGTGCTGCGTGCCCTCCGCTACCGCAATCTGCAAGGTGCGCTTCCCGCCTCGCTGAGCGACGCTTTGCTCGGCGAGCACGATCCACCGGTGACGGGCGTTGCCTCGGGAACACCGGTTGTCTACGAGGCCGATGCCGAACACGTTAGGGTCTACGACGTGCATCCCGACGCCCCAGAGGAGCCAATCGGAGTGTTCTCCGTCGAGTTTTGATCCGCGGTCTGGCGAGCGTCGACCATAACTCCCGGTCGCGGTTTGCAACGTCGTTCCCGCGCCGCACGCGCTCGCGCGAAGCATTCGGCCATCCGGCACGCCACCTCTTCGACCAATTCGCGTTCGTCGAAGGCCTGCATCTCCGCGGGCGTGATCGGCCGCCCGATTTCGATCTGCACCGGCGCAAACCAGGGCATGAGCCGCGAGCGCGGCCAGGCCTCGAAACCGCCATCGATCGCCACCGGCACGATCGGCACGTCGCTGCGGCGGGCAACAGTCGTGAAGCCTGGCTTCAGCGGCAGCAAATGGCCGTCGAACGAACGGGTCCCCTCGGGAAAGATCAGTACCAGCTCGCCGCGCTTGAGACGGCGCAACGTTTCTTTGAGCCCCGATAGCCCGCTGCCATCGCGGTCGATGGGAATGGCGTCGAGTGACGCGATCAACCGCCCCAGCGGTGAGAAGCTGAACAGCGTGTCGCGGGCCAGAAAGTTCATCCGCCGGCGAAAGCAAATGCCGACCAACACCGGATCGAGAAAACACTGATGGTTCGATACGACCAGCGCGCCGCCGACAACGGGGACTTGCTCATGCCCGGCAACGCGAACCCGATACAGCGCCAATGCAATCAACCGGCAGAAGTACCGCATGTACACGTACCAGAGCCGGCTGGCGAGCGAACGGTCGGACTTTGCGGCGGCCATCTCGTGCGAACCTGCCCTCGTTCAACGATCCATCCGCGAGCGCACCAGTTGTTCGAGCCGGTCGACGACCTCGTCGATCGCCAGGCCGTCGGTCGAAACGTGCACCGCGTCGGCCGCGGGGAGGAGCGGCCCGACCTCGCGGGCGCTGTCGCGCTCGTCGCGCAGCGACTGTTCGGCGAGAACCTGGTCGAGTTCCCGCGTTTCGCCGTGGGCCGCCAGGTCGGCCAGTCGGCGGCGAGCGCGCTCGTCCGGGCTGGCAGTCAAGAATATCTTGCACCCGGCGTGGGGAAAAACAACGGTCCCCTGATCGCGCCCTTCGCAGACGACATTTTCGGTGCCGGCCAGCTCGCGCTGCCTTTCGACAAGCCGCGCGCGGACCTGCGGATTGTCGGCGGCATAGTGCGTGACCGATGTGATCTCGCTGGTGCGAATCGCCGCCGTGACGTCGGCTCCGTCGACCAGCACGCGCGTGCCGGGCAATTCGATTCGCGTTTGCTCGGCGATGGCGGCGATCGCCGCGGCGTCGCTCCATTCGACACGGTCTCGCGCGGCGGCCCAGGCCACGGCGCGGTACATCGCGCCGGTGTCGAGAAAGCGGAAGCCGAGCCGCTCGGCCAGCCGCCGCGCCACGGTCGATTTGCCGGCCCCCGCGGGCCCGTCGATCGTCACAATCATGGCCGAGCTTCAGTCCTGATGCCAAAGCACTTCGATTTCGACCCACTCGTAGGCCGAAAAGTCGACCATCGCACTATCGCCGCTGGTGACCAGCATGACGAGGGTCTGTCCCAAAAAATCGACCTGGCGAGCTGTCGAAACCGGCCGCGGCGTCCGCAGCCGCACGCGGCCCGGCCGGCCCTCCGCATCGAGCAGCCGGGCGCGAAAGCCGACGACTCGATCGCCGTGCGGCGGTTGCCCCCAGAGCGGCTCCCAATGCGTCGCCACGATGTGCGGCGCTTCGAGATGAAATAGCCACCCGCTCGACTGCCCGCCAGGCGGCGCCGCCGCACGCAGGCTAGCCATGGGGGTTACGAAGTCGATGGCCGCCGCCGTGGCATTCGGCAGATCGACGCCGATGCCCAGGCGCCACTCGCGGCGCGATTCACCGCGCACGACGAGCAGGGTGTCGAGCATCCGTTCGCCGCTACGACGATGATAGACCAGTCCGCCCGTCACGATCGCGGTGCGGCTGCGGTCGTCGCGAATCTCGACGAATTGTGGCGCTTCGAGCCGCCGCACGCGGGTGCGCTGCGCGGTACCGTGCACGCTGCGATAGAGCTCGGCGTCGGCATCGGCCCAAGCGAAGCGGGCAGCCGCGTAGTTTTGCCAAGGGTCGCCCGAGATCTCCGTCGACAACTCGAGCGTGACATGCAGCTCAGCCATGCGCGCGCCGCGCGCGAGTCGGACGCGCTGTTGGAATTTCGCCAGGTTCGCGCCGGCGGCGTCGCACAGTCGACCTTGCGAAACGATTTCTCCAAAGGCCGGACCCGCGACCGCCACATCAATCTCGTCGGCGACCATGTGCGTGTACTGCGCGTCGCTGGCCGGATCGTCCCATTGGTTGGGGGACGATTCGGTACGGCCCGGCCGCCGGATCGCCAATTGTTGCGACAGCCGATTGCCGCGGCGGCGAAAATCGCGCACGGTGCGTATGCCCCCTGTCTCCGGGTCGATCGAGATTTCGACCAGCTCGTTGGCCAGGCGGTGACCTTCGGCGATCGGCACCATTCCGCGGCGGCCGCGCGGCTCCGCCGGAGCGTCGTCCGAGACCCAGGCGAAACCCATCGCCGGAACCTCGACTGCCAAGTGCTGCATGCCGGTCGAAGTCTCGACTCCAACGACCGCCGCGCGAGGAGCGGTCAACGGATTGAGCACCAGTTGGCCCGTGGATGGCCCTTCGAGCTTGGCGCCCAGCCCTCGGGCAAACAATTCAGCCGAGGCGCGGGAGTCGTGAGTCTCCCCAGCCGTCGAGGGGCTCGCGGCTTCGCCGCCACCCAGCGGTCTCTCGACGAGCAATGTCGCCAGCGTATGGAGCGTTTGACTAGCGGCGATGGCCGCTGCTTGCCGAGCGACGTCGATGTGTCCCGAAAGCGGATCGGGTTGGCCGCCAGCGTCGGCCTGCTTCAGGTAGGCACTGCGATACTCATCGGTATCAGTCTTGGCGAGCCGTCCCGGTGAGTCGGTATGCTCAAAGAACTCTTCGAGAGTCACGAACTTGCCAAACACGGGCGCGTAGCGACCGATGCGGCGCAGATCGTCGTACCAAGGGCTGTATTCGCCAGGCCAATGCACGATGGCCAACGAGGCCACCTGGTCGAGATCCATCGATTCGGCCAGCCGCTGCGAGAAGTTCAAAAAGCTCCCCGGCTCGCGGGCGTCGAGCGGCAGTCGGCCGAGCGCGTCGATCACATTGCCATCGAAGCCCTGCCAGCGCGTCTTGCTGTTGGGCAGTTGCGGAAACTGCCCGTCGTCGAACGTGAAGTGCACGCAGCCGAGGTAACCGTTCCGAGACAGTTCGAGCGGCAGCACTGGTGACAGTCCGAACCGCCGTCGCGCGAAGATGCGAACGCCGCGACCAAGGTGCCGCCGGTAATGCGCATCGCCGCGGGCGAGTGCCGCACGCAGATCTTCATGCGATTGCAGAGGGAGTTGTCCCTCGACATCTTCACCGCCAATCACAGTTGCCTGACCAGCCGTTAGCGCGTCGAGCAGCAACCGTAGGGTGTCGGGCTCGCGCTCGGCCAGGGCGGCCGCCAGCACCCCGGACAGGAGCAAATTGACCGGCGCCGGCTGCTGCAGCTCGCCGCGCAGCGACGCGCCCAACGTGGTCTCGGCCACCAGCGTCAAGTCGAGCAAATACAAATCGACGGGATAGAACCGCTCGCGGGCTTCCAGCAGCACCTCGAAGCAACTGGTCAGGTGATCTCGCGCGGTACTGACATCTCCGGCCAGCGCCGCCCGTGCCGCTTGCACGGCCTGCCGCTCGAGGTGCAATTCGTCGAGGTTGCTCATGTAGCGCATCTGGCGTGTGAGCAATTCGATCTGCAGATAGGCGTAGCCCAGGGCCAAAAAGTCGGTGGCCAGCTCGGCGTCGAGTTCGGCCGCCGGTGCGCCTTCACCTTCATCCACGACGGCTGCCAGCACCGCGGCCAGCAGCTCGGCCCGGCGCGTCTGTTGCCGCACGACATACGCTCCTTCGCCCGCGACGCGCTGGGTCCAGCCGGCGGCCAGTTGCCGTTCGCAGAGGGGGGGGACGACGATGAGCTTGCCGGCGCAATCGTCGGGCGGAAAATCGGCACGCCACCAACGGGGCAGCTTCTCGGTGATCGCCAGCAGCCGCGGATGCCACAGCCCGCACCAGCCCGAAAGCAGCCCTTCGGCGTCGTCGCCAGTGTGGTACTGCGGAAAGTCCTCCAGGCTATGGCACGGGAGCAAGACCCCCGCTTCGAGCGGCTTCATGGCACCACGATATCCGGCTGGGGGTGGCCCGTCCAAGGGGGCGGGATCGCTTGCCTGATTGTGGCAGGTGGCGGGCGCATCCCGTTGCATCGACGCCAGTTATTTGACATTTGCCCGGCAACGTCGGTACGATTGGGCTATACGCTATCCTCCGAATTTCTCGCGGCCACTCTGCCAGGAGGAGCGTCGGAACAGGTGTCAAATTCGATAGGTTTTTGGTTGCGGATACGTCCGTAGCGCAGGGCCATGCGCGCCCGCTACCAACAGACCAACGATTAGGGAAGAGCACGCCATGGCACGCAGCAAGGCAGTGTGGGGCATCGATCTGGGGCAGTCGGCTCTCAAGGCGCTGCGCTGCCGCGAAGGGGACAACGCCGACTCGATCGTCGCCGATGCCTTTGACTACATCGAATACCCCAAGATCCTCAGCCAGCCCGAGGCCAACCCCGAGGAGCTGATCGCCGAGGCGCTGAAGACGTTCCTCTCGCGCAACAGCGTCCGCGGCGACCGCGTGGCGATATCGGTCTCCGGGCAAAGCGGCCTGGCGCGCTTCATCAAGCTGCCGCCTGTCGAATCGAAAAAGATCCCCGACATCGTCAAGTACGAGGCCAAGCAGCAGATTCCCTTCGGCCTGGAAGACGTCGTCTGGGACTATCAGCAGATGGCCGGCGGCAGTGTCGAAGAAGGCTTCGCCCTGGAAACCGAGGTCGGTCTGTTCGCGATGAAGCGCGAACAGGTGTTTCGCGCGCTGGCGCCGTTTACCGAAGCCGGCATCGAAGTCGACTTCGTGCAGTTGGCGCCGTTGGCGCTTTATAACTTCGCGGCCTTCGACCAGATGCCCGAGTTGCCGCCACCGGAAGACTACGATCCCGAGAATCCCCCTGGGTCGTTGGTCATTTTGTCGGTCGGCACCGACACGACCGACCTGGTGATCACCAACGGGTTCCGCGTCTGGCAGCGCAACGTGCCGCTGGGGGGAAATCATTTCACCCGCGCGCTCACCAAGGAGCTGAAGCTCACCTTTGCCAACGCCGAGCACGTCAAACGCACGGTGGCGCAAGCGGGCGAGGGGGGCAAAGCGGTCTTTCAGGCCATGCGCTCGGTGTTCAACGACTTGTTGAACCAAGTGCAGATGTCGCTCAAGTACTACAGCGACATCGACCGCCGCACCAAGGTCGTGCGCGTGCTGGCGCTGGGCAACACGCTCAAGTTGCCCGGTCTGCAGCGCTACCTGCAGCAGAACTTGAGCTTGGACGTCGCCCGGCTCGACAAGTTCCGCACGCTGGGCGGTTCCGAAGTGCTCGACGCCCCGGCTTTCAAGGACAACGTGCTGGCGTTCGCCACCTGCTATGGCTTGGCGCTACAAGGGCTGAGCGACACCAAGATTCGCACCAACTTGCTCCCGCCCGAGATCGCCCAGGAGCGGATGATCCGCAACAAGAAGCCATGGGCGCTGGCCGCGGCGGCCGTGCTGTTGCTCGGCTTGACGCTCAACACGCTCGGGCATTGGCGCAGTTGGGCGTCGGCCAAGATGCCAGGCTACTTTGCCGCCGCGGTCGATCAGGCCAAGACCACGGCCAGCACTGCCGGCCGCTACACCAGCGAATTCAATGACGCCAAGGGTGCCTACGAGCAGACCGTCGCGATCGGCGAAAAACTGACGCACAGCAGCGATGGCCGCACCGAATGGCTGCGGTTGCTCAAGGCGATCGATGCCGCGATGCCGCACGATCCCAAGGGGGCGGAGTTGCCCCTCGACCAGATCGCCCAGCGCGAGGAAATCCAGATTACGCAGATCGAATGCGCCGAAGTCGCGAACCTCGACGTCTGGTTCAACGGCGTTCAGCGCTGGAAGCCGCTCCCGCCGCCGGCCAAGAAACCGCAACCAGGCGAAGAAGGAGACGAGAGTTCGTTTGCCGACAACTCATTCGACGAGGCGCCGGTCGATGGCGAAGGTTCGGAAGGGGAAGGAGGGTACCAACTCCCCCCCGGCGTGCAGTCCCCCTCGGGCCCTGGCTGGGTCTTTCAGATTAGCGGCTATCACTACCACAATCCGACGCCCGGCGACCCGCCGAACGAAGGCGCCGAGTACGTGCGCAAGACGCTGCTTAAGAACCTGGCCGAAATGAAGCTCCAGCTTCCGGGCGAAGAGGAAGAACTGTCGATGGCCGACCGCGGGATCATGTTTCCCGTGCTCGTTTCGCCGCCGCGGATCGTCGATACGACGCTGGAAGCCCGCGAAGGTCCTCCCCCATCGCATGTGGCCGGCGTGCCAGAACGCGTCCGTCGCTACGATTTCGTGGTGCAGTTCATGTGGAAGAACAAGCGTGCGGGGGAAGACGAGGAGTCGGCCGAATACTAGGCAGGTTCTGCGGGCCGCCTCATGGGGTCGCGGTCCCCGACGGGTTTTATAGCTTTAGCGATCAGCGCGGCGGTTTCCAGGAGCCGAGGACTTTGACATGGACCAGGTAAAGACGTATCTAGCCGTCCTCAAGAAGCACCATTTCTGGCTGTTAATCGCAATCGCGCTGCTGCTCGTGGCTTATGGCTGGTACTCCGGAACCAAAGCGCTCGACGCGGAGTTCGCCAGCAATCGGGGGACGATTGACAGTGCGTTTTCCGGGGTTCGCAACATCAAGGCGGGCGACCCCAACCCAACGTTTACGGAGAAGACCAACGCCATCCACGAGCAACAGAAGAAGAACGCGCTGGCCGCCTGGCAGACGCTCTATTCGCGGCAACGCGGAAACCTCAAGTGGCCCAAGCAGGTCGAAGAGATCGCCGATCTGCCTGCCAAACGCGAGATTCCCAGCCGACTTCGTGAAGCCTACTCCAATTACTTCAAGACAGAGTTCCCGGCGCTGTTCGACAAGATCGAGCCCTTTGAACAAGTGGTCGATCCCGCGGGCGGGGGCGCTGGTGCGGCGGCCGCGGCCGCCGCGGACAAGAAGTTCACCGGCAAGGTCGATTGGAGCAACAGCGACCGCGAAGCGCTCGTCAAGCGTTACGACTGGCCGTCGACCCCGTCCAACGTCCAGGTCCGTCTGGCCCAGGAGGACTTTTGGATTTACGAGAACTTGCTGGACATCATCGCCAGCGTCAACAAGAAGGCCGGCACCACGACGCACGAGAACGCCGCGATCAAGAAGATCGACCTGTTGAAAATCGCGCAGGACGCTTTCGACGCCGGCATCCCGACAATCGAAGGCCTAACCAAGGAGGCCTTTCCCCCCTCGGGTGACTCGAATTCACTCCCCAAGTCGCCAACGGCCACGTCGAGTGACGAGGAATTGCTTCAGCGCCGCTACGTGGGAGTCGACGACGGTAAACCGCTCGATACTCCGCCCGAAAACACCGAGTTTAAGTTGATCCCGATCCGGCTACGGCTGGTGCTCGATCAGCGGCGGATTCCCGACTTTCTCGTGGCCTGCGCCAACGCCCCCCTGCCGGTCGAGGTGCGCCAAGTGCGCTACAATCCCGGCGCCGTGGCGGGTCGCGGAGCCATCGGCGCCGCGGCGCCGGCACCAGCGATCGGGGGGGGCGCGCCAGCGGACGGAAAGAAAGACGAAGACCACAAGATCGACGTCTACCAGGTAACGGCCGAGTTCCGCGGTGTCGTCTACTTCTTTAACGCCCCCAACAAGGAACTGCTCGGCGGTGGCACGGGCGAAGCCACGGACGAGGAGGGAGACTTCGGCGATGAGACTACCGCGCCGGAAGACGAACCCCCTGCCGACGAAGCGACCGACGTGACCGAAACCACGGACACCACCGAAGAAACGACCGAAACGACGACCGAGTCTCCGGCCGAGCCGACCGAACCGGCGGCGGACACCGAACCCGAAGCTCCGGCCGAGCCCGACGCTCCCGCCGAGCCCGATGCGGAGCCAGCCGCACCTGGCGACGACGCCCCCGAAACCGATGCTCCCGAAGAGGTCGATGTCGGCGAACCACCCCTCGATGCGGAACCGAACGAGACCCCTTGAGGTAGCCAACCGGCACACCGGCACGCGGTATCGGCAGCACTTCCTCCAGCACAAAAGCGAGACGGCCATGGCGGCCAAAATCAAATTCAAGCTCGACGGCGAACAGATCAAGCAGTTCTTCGTGCGTCATACGGAAAAGCTCGTGCTGGGTGCCTTCACCGTGCTTGCGCTATTCCTGATGTACAAGGGGGTGCTGCGCGAGACGTTTAAGTCGACGCCACAAGATCTGAACTCGGCCGCGCAAAATGCCACCGCCGAGCTGTCGCGTTCGACGCTCGATCCGCAACAAGAGAAAATCGAAGTCATCGACTACGCCGCCAAGGCCGACGAACAAGTCAAGGACCTCGCCGTGGCCGGCTTTGAGTGGTTGCCCATTCGCCATCCGGTCTGGCCGCGTGGCAGCAAGCGCGGTGTGCCGCCGTTGCTGGCCGTCGAAGACTTGCGCGTGCACGCGGGTCGCGCGGCCTTCGAACTCAAGGCCGCCCGCGGCGAGGTCGCGGCGGCTCCCGCTCCCCCGGCCGAAGAACCGCGCGGTCGTCGCGCGGCGCGCCGTGGCGAAGACGAACCCGCCGCCCCAGCGCCGCCCCCCGGGCGGGCGAAGCCGGGCAACATCGCCGGACATCGCTACGTGGTGATCGTCGGGCGCGTACCGCTAGAGAAGCAGACGAACGCCTACCTTACGACCTTTGCCGACGCGGCCGTACGTCATGCCGCCGACGAGGCCCCCGACTATCGCGGCGTCATCGTCGAGCGCGCCGAAGTCGTCACGGGCGCACCGAACGAAAAACTCAAATGGACGACGCTCAGCGCAGCAACTCGTAGGGAAATCCAGCAAGGCCTGGCTGCCGCTAAGCGTCACGACCCGATTAGCGCTGGGCTGGTCGATAATTACTTGACCGAGCCCTTGCCGCCTCGGCAGGGTGGTGATTTTCCGCCTGCGGAAGTCGTTCATCCCTCGATGCTCGACGCCGGCCCCGCGGTTGCGGCGCCACCCCCGCCACCCAAGCCCGAGCCCATGGCACCGGACGACCTTCCCCCCTTCCCGGACGAGCCGGCCGCCGACAAGCCGGCCGAGCCCGAGCCGGTCGCGGCCGCGCAAGCCGCCGCGCCAAATGAAGGGGCACTGTTGTTTCGCTACTTCGATTTCACGGTCGAGCCGGGCAAGCGCTATCGCTATCGCGTCAAGCTCTGGTTGGTCAATCCGAACTACGGCGTGGAAGCCAATCAACTCACCGAAGAGGCGCTGGCCCAGCGCGAAGAACTGCAAAAGACCCGCGCCAAGGATC
Source organism: Pirellulales bacterium (assembly GCA_050184475.1). Classification (GTDB taxonomy): domain Bacteria; phylum Planctomycetota; class Planctomycetia; order Pirellulales; family JAEUIK01; genus JAIESQ01. Next base: position 37,151 of record JBFXAH010000002.1, read on the forward strand.
GTTTCCTGCTCACGCCCGAAAGCGATCCGTCGGAAGCGGTATTCGTCCCCTACGACGGCGTGCTGATCGCGGGCGACTGGACACCCGCCAACTCGGTCAAAGAGTCGTCGGTTTCGGTGGGGGTCGAGCAATGGACCGCCGACGACGGCGCCACGGCGCAGTACGTCAAAGAGCCGGTTTATCGGGGCGAACTGGTGAACTTTCCCGTCAATGTTCCCGAAGGTCGAGCCCCCGACCCAGGGGCCGCTATCTTCGAATTGGGTGACAACATTCCCCGAATGAACGAGGAACCGATCTGGTTCCGGACCGAGGTGGCGGTGCTCGACATGGCCCCCTCCCCGGCCGATGGCGGAGCCAGCTCGAAAGCTGTGCCGGCCGACATCCTGGTGCTCGACGCCGCGGGCAGGCTGCGAGTCTGTGCGGCCGCCGAGATGGCCGATCAGTTCCGCGAGATCCGCGACAACGTGGCTCACGTCAACGATCAGCCCAAACCCGATGAGCCGGCGGCCAACAAGTTCGATCCGCTGGACCCAAACGCTGGTCGGCGAAGACCTCGCTAGAGCTTTCCGAGGCCGTCCAGTGCTTTTCTGAGGGCGCTTAGTGGGGCCAGGCAGCGCTGCAAGAGAGCAGCTTCCCGCGGCGGTGACGGCGGCCGGCTGGCGGGGGTGCGCGGCCGCTTTGAAGTCCCCTACCAGTCAGAAGCCCCCACGGTCGATGATCAGGCCAGTGGAGCGGAAGGGGATCGAACCCTCAACCTCAGCATTGCGAACGCTGCGCTCTCCCAATTGAGCTACCGCCCCACCGAAGCTGGCTTGCCGGCGAGGTTCCCGCGGGAACAATCGCTGCGGCCAGTTCGGTGACGTTCTCCTACTCTAGGGCTGAGTCGCTGGGTTGTCAAAAGCCCCCTCTGACTGGCGTTGGCATTGTTCTTCTTGCGTCAGCTAGTATCCGCGGCCGGGTCGCTTTCGATGGCTTGGCCACGGGTCGCTCGCCGCGTCGGTCGCCGATATATTGGCCGGCTCAGCATATTGGCCGGCTCGGTTCTCCCCCGCGCGGCGTGTCTGGCGAGCGTGGTTAGCCGGCCTTCGCAACTCCGTCACCTTGTCAAACCAATAGTGAATCATGCAGAGTAGCAGTTCAAAACTCCCGGCCGCTTCACTTCTCATCGCCACGATCTTGGTTTCCGGCATGGCAAAGACGTCAAACGCAGCTCGACCGATCACGCTCGACGACTTCTTCGCGTTCGGCCGCGTCAGCGATCCGCACATCAGCCCCGACGGCAGCAAGGTCGTCTATACGGTGACGACGGTCGACCTGGCCAAGAACAGCACGAGCACGAACCTCTGGATCGCCCCGACCGACGGCGGTGCACCGCCGCAGCGGTTGACGACCACGACCGCCAAAGATCGACATCCGCGGTTCAGCCCCGACGGTCGCCGCGTGTTGTTCGAATCGAACCGCTCGGGCCAGCAGCAATTGTGGGTGATCGACGTCGACGGCGGCGAAGCCCGCCAGCTCACCACGATCTCGACCGAAGCCGGGGGCGGAATCTGGTCGCCCGATGGCGCACAGATCGCTTTTGTTTCGGCGGTCTTTCCCGAATTCTCCGACCAGCCGTTCGCCGAGAGCGACGCGGCGAACAAGCAACGACTCGAAGAGCAGCAGAAGAACCCGGTCAAGGCTCGGGTCGTCACGCGGCTCTTTTATCGCCATTGGGATTCGTGGGTCGAGGGGAAGCGGCAGCACCTGTTCGTGATGCCCGCCGCCGGGGGCCCGCCGCGCGACCTGACGCCCGGCGATCGCGACGCCTCGCCGACCTCGAGCACGTTTTCCGCCGGCGACGAGATGACTTTTTCGCCCGACGGCAAATACCTCGTCTACACCGCTCCCCCCGAGACCGACGAAGCCTGGAGCACGAACCACGATCTGTGGCGCGTGCCGGTCGCCGGAGGTGAGCCGGAGAACCTGACCGCCGACAACCCGGCCGCTGATGGCTGTCCGCGCTATTCCCCCGATGGCCGCTGGCTGGCGTTCCGCGCTCAGCGACGCCCCGGTTACGAGGCGGACCGCTGGGAGTTGGTCATCGTGCCGACTGCCGGCGGCGCTGCGCCCAAGAGCCGAACGGCGCAATTCGACCGCTCGGTCGATGGCTTTATCTGGGGGCCCGACAGCAAGACCTACTATTTCACCGCCGAGGAGAACGCCACGTCTCCCATTTTTCGACTAGGGCTTGCCGAGGGTAAGCCCGAAGTGCTAGCCGCGGGCGGATCGCATTCGGCGATTTCCATCGGCACCAACGGACTTTTGGCCTGTACCATCGCCACGCTCAGCCGGCCCCCCGAGGTATTCGTCGTCGACCAGCAAGGAAGTGCCCGCAACATCAGCCAGGTTAACTCGGCGCTGCTCCAAGAGCTGCAGATGCCCCAGCCCGAAAGCGTCAGCGTGCCCGGTGCCGGGGGGACGCCGATGCAGATGTGGGTGCTCACTCCGCCTGGCTTCGACGCCCAGAAGAAGTGGCCGCTGGTGTATATCGTGCATGGCGGCCCTCAGGGCGCCTGGGACGACAGTTGGAGCTTCCGCTGGTGTCCGCAATTGTGGGCCGCGCAGGGCTACGTCGTGGCGCTACCCAATCCGCGCGGCAGCACCGGCTTTGGCCAGGAGTATGTCGACCAAATCAGCGGCGACTGGGGCGGCCGTTGCTTCGAAGACTTAATGGCGGGGGTCGCCTGGCTCGAAAAACAGCCCTACATCGATACATCGCGGATGGCTGCCGCCGGCGCGTCGTTCGGTGGCTACATGATGAACTGGTTTGCGGGGCACACCGACAAGTTCCAGACCCTGATCTGCCATTGCGGGGTCTACAACTTCGACAGTATGTACGCCACGACCGACGAGTTGTGGTTCGACGAATGGGAACATGGCGGCCCTCCCTGGGGCAACCGCGAAAGTTACGAGCGTTTCTCCCCCCATCGCTACGCCGACAAGTTCAAGACTCCCATGCTCATCATCCACAACGATCTCGATTTCCGCGTCCCGGTCCACGAGGGCTGGCAGATGTTCACCACGCTGCAGCGCTTGGGCGTGCCGTCGCGGCTGGTTAACTTTCCCGACGAAGGGCACTGGGTACTCAAGCCGGCCAACAGCGAGTTCTGGCATCACGAGGTCTTCAACTGGCTGAAGAAGTACGTGCCACCGGGAGCAAAGCCGTAACGCAATACATCGCCAACGATATATGTAGGTCGCGCGTGCTGTTATTTGGGAACGCATTCACCTTCTGCGATTCGCGATCGCGTTCGTATTCCATCTCGATAACCGCCGTGCGGTCGCATTTTTTTGAGGTGCCGGGTCGTTCCTCGCATGCTGCTGTCGATTGTTCTTGTCATGGCGCTAATGCAGTCTTTGCTCGTCAATCTTGGGAGACCTGCCGGTAGTCAGGCCGAGGCAGCGGGCTTCACCCACTATCCCTAGGATGTGCCGACATCCCTTTCTACCCCGGCCTTCGTCAATTGGCCCGCGCCAGCTTACTGTGCCGCGACGCTCCCACGCGCCGAGGATGTCAGCTTCGTCGCCTGCGGCAATTGCACCCTTGAACAATGGCCGGGCGCCTTGTCCACGTTTACCAAGATTTCGCACCAGGATGCGCTAACGTGGGGTGTCAGAGTTTCGACCGGCTATTCTTGGTCGAAGGCCCTGGAGTTGCTTGATGCGCGTGCGGCCACGCGGGGAACAGTCAAGCTTCCGGACGTCGAAGTTCCCTTCGAGGGGGCGATGACGGTGCCGCTCAGCAGTTTCTTGCAATTGGGATATCGCACCCAGTTGGCACACCTCGAAATTGTGTCGCCTGAGTCGATGGAAAACGCCAATTGGAGTGAATTGTTTGATCGCCTCGATGAGTTACCGGACGACGTTCAACAATTCTGGCTCGCCAAGCTATCGCTTCGTCGGAGACTGGTCGAAGCGACGGCGGACGAACCCTAGCGCCAGCAGCCCCATCCCCGCCAGCACAAAGGTCGACGGCTCGGGAATCGCCAGCGTACCCGCCTGATCAAAAAACTGCGACGAACCGCTCAGGGCAATCTTTCCCTCGTACTGCACCGGTCCGGAGGCCACGATGTGGGCAAACAGCACCTGGGAGAGCTTATTGGTCGGATCGGTGGCGCTGCTCACTTCGAACAGCCCCGGCTCGTCGAGCGGGTTCGGCGGCGGGGGGTCCAGATCCGTGTCGAGCGGAAAGGCGACAAACGCCGCGCCAACCCAAGTGTCTTCGAGCTTCTTGTAGTTACTGCCGTTGACCTGCAAGGCGTCGTACGTGTTCGCGTCCGCTTCCTTCATCACCGGAACGGTGCCAAAAGCGAGCGTCTGTTTGATGTCCCCCGTGAAACTCCATTTTTGCGCGAACCAGGTGACTGCCGCGCCGGTGTCTTCCTCGAAATAGAGATCGTAGGCAGCCAACCCGCCTGGCAACGGCGTGACGGTATAGGTCACGAGCGGCGCGGCCGAAAGCGGCGCGGCCAGCGCCAACGTCAGGAGCAGGCTACTTAAACAGTTGCGAATGCTCGGCATGTTGAATTCCCTGGTAGTTGAAGCTCGCGCAGCCCCCGCGCGCGACGTTCTGTATTGCTCGACCCTTCGGCAAAGTTCGCGCTCTGCCGCCGTTGTCTCCAAGATTTGATCTGTTCGCGGGTCTGAATACCGCTGGCTGTCGACTTCCGTTCGCTGCCGCGTGCCATCGATGGCGTAACGAGACGCGGCACGCACCGGCGCGTCGGGTCTCTACGATCGAGAACCTGGGTCCCCGGCTCAGTCGGCGCAAGCACGGCACGCGCAGTAAACTGCCACGCGCGGCAAAACCATGAATCGCAGCGCCGAAGAGAAGACCGCGGGCGAAATCCCCGACCCAGCGGACGGGATTTTCGTCATCGAGAAAGTGCGGTTTTCAGCCTGCTTGCATGAGCCGGGCTAGACGGCAGGCGATGAATGCCTGCGACCAGCGTTCATTCGGGGAGATGGGCAGCCGCGAACACGAATCGCCGCCTGCCGCACTCCACCCAGTTGGATGCCACGAGTTTAAATCGCGGTTCTCACGTTTGTCAACTCGGGCGAACCGCAAATGCGCCATCCGGTTGCCGGGCTCGTTCCCGCCAGAACTATCTGCCCAACATCCGTTTAGAGGGACGTTGCCGAGCCGGCGGGGCAGGGCCGACACGTGATAAGCCGCGACCGAAATCCAACCAGATCGCCCCCAGCACGGCGACCGGCCGCCGGGCCGCCGCCCGCTGAATTACTCGGCTATAAGCAATTCGGGCCAGCGCCGTACAATTGGATGGATAACACTATGTCTAATGGTCTTCCAACGCGATGGCAGGCGGTCCTGGGGGGACCGGTCCAGCGCCGGCTGGCCCGATGGACCCCGCTGCTGGCCCGGATCGCCGCCTACGAGCCGGAGCTTGGCCAACAAACCGATGCCGAACTGCGCAAACGCAGTCTGTCGTTGCGTTACCGGGCCAAGTCGCAAGAGCCGCTCGACCGCCTCCTTTGCGAGGCCTTTGCCCTGGTGCGCGAAGCGGGCCGCCGCAGCTTGAACATGCGGCACTTCGACGTGCAGATGCTGGGCGGGATCGCGCTGTGCAATGCCTCGATTGCCGAGATGCAAACCGGCGAAGGCAAGACCCTCACCGCCACGCTCCCGCTGTATCTGAATGCCCTGATCGGCCGCGGGGCCCACCTGGCCACGGTCAACGATTACCTCGCCCGCCGCGACGCCGACTGGATGCGGCCGATCTTCGAGGTCTTGGGAATGTCGGTCGGCGTCATCGAGTCGCAAATGACGCAGGATCAACGTCGGGCCGCCTACGCCTGCGACGTGACCTACGGCACGGCCAAGGAGTTCGGCTTCGACTTTCTCCGCGATCGGCTGCTGGAGCGCTCGCGCCGCGAAGGAGACGTCGACCTTTTCGGCCGCATGCTCGGTCAGACCAAGGCCCAGGGGGAGCAGCCCGTACAGCGTGGGCACTACTTCTGCCTGGTCGACGAGGCCGACAGCATCTTGATCGACGAGGCTCGCACGCCGTTGATTATCAGCGCCGTGCCGACCGAGCGCGAACGGATCGCGGTGCAGTGCTTTCAGTGGGCGGCGCGCGTGGCGCAGGAATTCGTCGAAGACGAGGATTACGAGTACGACCACATCAAGCGGACCGTTGAGCTGACGTTCGCGGGCCGCCATAAGACGCGCGTCTTGCCCAAGCCCGACGCGCTCGACAGCGTCGGCATGTACCACATTTACGAATACGTCGAGCGGGCGATCAAGGTGAACAAGTCGTTCACGCTCGATCGTCAGTACGTGATCCGTAACGACGAGATCGTGATCGTCGACGAGTTCACCGGCCGCCTGTCGGAGGGTCGCAAATGGCGCGACGGCATCCACCAGGCCGTCGAAGCCAAAGAGGGGGTCACGGTCACCGTCGACGCCGGGCAGGCGGCGCGCGTCACCGTGCAGGACTTTTTCCATCGCTACGATCGGCTGGCCGGCATGACCGGCACCGCTGCGACGTCGTCGCGCGAGCTGAAGAAGATCTACAAGCTGCTCGTCGTGCCGATTCCCACGAATCGCCCCGCCATCCGCCAGCGCTTGCCCGACCGCATCTTCGGCACGAGCGAAGGCCGCTGGCGGGCGGTCGTCGACGAAGTGCTCGAACAACACGCCACGGGGCGCCCCGTGCTAATCGGCACGCGCTCGATCGACAAGAGCCAGATTATTTCCGACCTGCTGACGGCGCTCGGAGTCGAACATCGCGTGCTCAACGCCCACCAGGTCGCCGCCGAGGCCGAGATCGTGGCCCGCGCAGGCGAAGTAGGGAGAGTGACCGTGTCAACGAACATGGCCGGCCGCGGCACCGATATCAAGCTCGGGGCGGGGGTGCACGAGCTTGGCGGACTGCACGTCATTTGCACGGAGATGCACGATTCGGCCCGCATCGACCGGCAGTTGATCGGCCGATGTGGCCGCCAGGGGGATCCTGGCACGTTTCGCCAATACCTGTCGCTCGATGACGACATCCTGCTGGCCGGGCTGGGGGCGAAGACCGCCCGCCGGCTCAGCACCCGGGGCCAGTCGCAGGACGAAGTCACAAGCGTATCGGCGTCGCTGTTTCGCAAGGCGCAACTGAAGATCGAGCGCCGCCATTACCGCGACCGGCGCGTGCTGATGTACTACGAAAAGGAGCGCAAGAAGGTCCATGTACGCATGGGGCAAGACCCTTATCTCGACGCGACGAACTGAGCGCGAGCGAGCCGCTGGGCTACGTCGCGCCCTTCAGAAACTTCGCGATGCGGTCGAAGCCTGCTTCGAGCACGTCCAGGCTGGTGGCGAACGAGACCCGCGCGTAGCCTTCGGTGCCGAACGACGAGCCCATCACCGTGGCGACGTTGTGCTGGTCGAGCAGCGCCAGGCACCAGTCGGCCGAGTTGGTGACCTTGCTGCCGCCATACGTTCGGCCCAGATGCTTGCTGATATTCATGAAGGCGTAGAACGCCCCGGCCATGTCGGGGCAGGTGACGCCGGGCAACTCGGCGATCCGCTTCTTTACGTAGTCGCGGCGCTCGGCGAACTCGCCCAGCATGTCGGCCACGCATTGCTGCGGCCCTTCGAGCGCGGCCACCGCGGCGTACTGGCTGACGCTCGACGGGTTCGACGTCTCCTGGCTTTGCAGGTCTCCCATTGCTTTGGCCACGTTGGCCGGCGACAGCGTCCAGCCGATCCGCCAGCCGGTCATGGCGTAGGTCTTGCTTACCCCGTTGACCAGCACCGTCCGTTCGACCAGTCCCGGCCGCACCGTGGCGAAACTCGCGAACCGATGACCGCCATAAATCAAACGCTCGTAGATTTCGTCGGCCACCACGATCAAGTTGCGCTCGAGCACCACGTCGGCCAGCGCGGCCAGTTCCTCGGGCGAGTACATGCTGCCGGTGGGGTTCGACGGCGAACACAGCAGCAGCACTTTGCTACGCGGCGTGATGGCGGCCCGCAGCGCGGCGGGTGTCAGCTTGAAGTCGGCGGCCTCTTCTGTCTGCAGGATGACCGGCTTGGCCCCCGTCAGTTTGACCAGCTCGGCATAGCTGACCCAATACGGGGCGGGGATGATTACTTCGTCGCCGGGGTTCAACAGCACCGTAAAGACGTTGTGCAACGAGTGCTTGGCCCCGTTGGAGATCACCACCTGGCCCGGCTGATAGTCGATGCCGTGGCGGCGGGCGTAGTCGGCGACGATCGCCTGTTTGAGCTCGGGAATGCCACTGGCCACGGTGTAGTGGGTGTGGCCGGCCTCCATGGCCCGGATAGCCGCCTGACAGATGTGCTCGGGGGTGTTGAAGTCGGGCTCGCCGACGCTGAAGTCGTAGACCTTTTTGCCGGCGGCCTTGAGTGCTTTAGCCTTGGCCGCCATCGCCAACGTGGCCGAGGGCTCGAGGGCCTGAACGATTTTGGAGATTTCGATGGGCATGGGTTGGCGATGGGTTAGCAGAGCTGTAGCGGGCCTCGGTGAGGCCGCGGTATTTGCTTTACGGCACGCTCGCGACGATCGCGGTGGTGCGATGCTGCGGTGCGAATCCGTAGAAACGGACCATCTTACGGGCCAGTGGGTTCGGTTCCAAGGCGGCAGGAGCGTTCCGCGAATTGCTGGGCCAAGGGGACGGGAGGGACGGGAGCCGTTTCCGGTCCCAGCTCACGCGATCAGAATGTGTTGTTGGCCGGAAACGACTCCCATCCCCGTCAACGCCGCCTCGGTTCAGTCGTCGAGAATGATCAGCTTGGGAAACTTCTTCTGGAGTGCGTCGGTGCTTTCGCTGGTGACCAGCGGACAGCGAAGGTCGAGAAGATCGAGTCGGCGCAGGCGCAGAAGTTCTAGGAGACCGTCGTCAGATACTTGAGAGCTTTCGATTTTTAGTGCAGTCAATCGATCCAAATCGGTCAGAGCCGAGGTAACAATGCTCATTTCGTCGTCGGTCAGTTCGATTGTTGGCGGCGGCCGATCTCCAATTATTTGAGCAAAGAGCACCGCCCAGTATTCGTCGCCTCCAGTTCCGAGGTTACGGCCAACGTAACTCGGCGTCGCCACGACGACGCCACCAAGCTCGGTGAGAGTCTGGATCGCCCGTCGTTCCCGTTGCTTACGCCGCGCGATCACCCCCAGCGGGGCGAAGACGATCGCTGCCATGGTGACCAGCACGATCAGCCCACGAAGGCCAAACCGGACTCGGCAGGGTCGCCGGCGCGGTGGCAGACTCGGCAGAGGCTCGGTCGTGGCGTGCATTGGCGTCATAACCGCCGGCATTATAGCGAGTTAAGCCGACCGCCAATTGGCTTCAGTCGACCGGACGGACCGGCCGATTGCATTTAGGTGTACAAATGCTATTGTTTCTGTACACGCGTATATTATAATTGCCATGCGTCAATGGAGTGCTGCATCGGGGGGACAGCCCGCCAGTCGGCCGGCTGTTCGCTCTCCACGCGGAGTTGTTCGTCATGAGTCAGTTGGACAAGCTCACCAGCCGCCAGCGGGAAGTCTACGAGTTTATCCGCAACAAGATCCACACCCGCGGCTACGGCCCGACGGTGCGCGAGATTGGCACCCAGTTCCATATCAGCTCGCCTAATGGCGTGATGTGCCACCTCAAGGCCCTGGAGAAGAAGGGGCTGATCAGCCGTGAGCCCAACATGTCGCGAGCGATCATGCTGGCCACCGAATCAGCCGAGCGGCGCGGCCTGCCGCTGGTCGGTCGCGTGGCCGCCGGCGCCTTGGACGAGGCGGTCGAGGACCAGGAAGTGTTCGACTTCGAGGAGCTGTTTGACTCGGGGCGCGACGACCTGTTCGTGCTGCGGGTCAAAGGAGACTCGATGATCGAGGACCAGATCAACGATGGCGATTATGCCGTGATTCGCAAGCAACCGACCGCCCAGCGGGGGCAAACGGTCGTCGCCCTGACCGAGGATGGCGAAGCGAGCCTCAAGCACTGGTTTCCCGAGGCGGGCAGAATTCGGCTGCAGCCGGCCAATTCGTCGATGGACCCGATCTATGTCGATAACGCCCAGGTGCTGGGCGTGCTAGTCGGCGTCGTCCGCCGGGTGCCGCGGTAGCTGTTGGGGCGACGAACTTACGCTGCCGCGCGGCTGGTCAGTTGTTGTTCGATCCGCTCGATCACCAGTGCCGACGTAAGATCGCGCAGGCAGCGATGCCCATGCGGGCAATGGCGCATTTTACGCAAATAGCACGGCGAGCAGTCGAGATCCAGACGCACGACCGCCTCGGGCCGTTTGTACGGACCGGTGCGTAGCGGGCTGGTCGGACCGAAGACCGCGACCAGTGGTCGGGCCAGAGCCGCGGCCAGGTGCATGGTGCCGGAGTCGTTGGTCACGCAGAAGGCCGCATCGCGCATGATTGCGGCCAATTCGGCGAGCGTTGTGCGGCCCGCCAGATCAACGGCCCCCGGGCACAAGGAGGTAACCGTATGGCAGCGCTGGCGATCGCTCGGTGCGCCGACGACGATTGGGCGCAGCCCGCGCGAGCTTAAATGTCGGGCGACTTGGGCGAAACGCTCGGGCGCCCAGTACTTGGTTTCCCAGGTTGTGCCAGGTGCGATAACTGCGTACGGCTCGCCGGCCAGTCCGCTGTCGGCCAGCAGCGCCTTGGCGCGTTGTTCGATTTGATTGGGCAAATGGATCGTGAAGTCGGGCTCGTCGTGATCCAACTTCAAGAGATCGGCAACCCACAGATAGCGCTCGACGGCGTGGCGATCCATCGTCGGCACCTTCACTCGGTGCGAGTAGGCCAACCAGGCCGCTTCGCGAGCGCGCTCGTAACCGACGCGAAACTTGGCACCGGTTGCCAGCGTAAAGGCTGCCGAGCGCGCCTGGCCATGGACATCGATCACCAGGTCGTAGCGAGCACGCCGCAATTCACGCAGTAGCCGAAGCACTCCGATCGTTGCCGCGGGAGAGATGCCGAAACGCGCGTATTGCCGGCGGGGAAAAAGGACGACGCTCGACAACGCTGGGTGCGCCCGCACCAAGTCGGAATTTTCCGGCGTGATGAACCAGTCAATTCGAGCGGCCGGATAGCGGCGTCGCAACTTGACCAGCAACGGCAGCGTGTGGATGACGTCCCCTACGGCCGACGGCTTGATCAAGAGGATGCGCGAGAAGTTGCGGTCGGCAAGGGAGTCCATAAGTGCGAGAGCTTCTGGCCTGCGCGGTTGCGATGGGGCGAGATCGTACCTAGAAACGACTCCCGTCCTCCCGTCCCCGTCGGCAGAGTTTAAGCAAACGGCACGAGCTTTTTGACCGTGGCCGAAACGCGGTGTTTCCAAACATGCCAGCGTGCCCGGGCATCGTCGGTGACCCAATTGAACTGAATCACGCGGCGCGGACCGACAAACTGCTTGTGTCCGTGCCACGAGCTTTCGCTGCGGCGGAATAATAGCAACGTTCCTTCGTGCGGCGGCACTTCGGCAATGTAATCGTCGAGATTGTCGCCCGTGCGCAGCAATCGGAGTCGCCCACCCGACGGTTCCCAGGCGGCGTTCATGTAGAGCAGCACCGTGATGATCTTGCTGGCGGTGTCGGTGTGGATGCGGCCGTCTTTAGCGCAGCATTGTCCGCGGGCGGTGATCACCGTGGGACGGTCGCCGAGATCGAGGTGAAATTTCTGCTCGCAGATCTGCCGAAAGTCCGGGCCCCGCAGCGCGTCGATCAACCGGTTGAAAGCTGGGCCGCTGGGTAAGTGTTCGATCGGAAAGCTGCCATGTTTGTCGATTGCCGGATAGTCGGCGTTGATCGCGGCGCAATCTTCGGCGGCGACGAAACCTGGCAGAATCAAATACTCGAAAGGCTCGCGCACCAGCGGGGCGGCACGCAAGGCGTCGAGGTCGAGGAGCGAATGCGGCAAGTTTCTGCCCTCCGGCAGGCGACTACGAACCGGCTCAGGCCGATTGCTCGAGCTGGTTCACCTGGTTGATCTTGTTGTAGAGCGTCTTGAGACTGATCCCGAGTTCCTCGGCGGCCTTGGGCTTGTTGCCGCCGTGTTTTTCAAGGACCTGCTGGATGACTTGCATTTCGATCTCGCGCAGCGGCAGCGCGCCGACGAGCTTGAACTGCGGCCCTTGCAGGCGGCGCTGCAAGAAGCGGCTGGGCAGGTGTTCGCCGCGGATCGGTCCTTCGTCGCACAGGATGGCCGCGTGCTCGAGCACGTTGGCCAATTCGCGAACGTTTCCCGGCCAGCAGTGCGACTCGAGTGCCTTGAGGGCATCGGCGGCGATCAATTCGTCGCTCGGCTTGGCGCCGCGGCGGAAACGGAGCAGCAGATGCCGGGCCAATGTAGGAATATCGTCGAGCCGCTCGCGCAACGGCGGCAAGTGGATTTCGAACGTGTTGATGCGGAACATCAAATCTTCGCGGAAATCGCCCTGCGAGACCATTTCTTCGAGGTTGCGATGCGTGGCACACACGACGCGAACGTCGACTATCAGCGATTGGTTCTCGCCGACGCGGCGAATTTCGCCACTCTCGAGAAACCGCAGCAGCTTGGCCTGCATTCCCTTGGGCAATTCGCCGATCTCGTCGAGAAACAGCGTGCCGCCGTTGGCGACCTCGAACAGTCCGACACGATGTTCGTCGGCTCCGGTGAAAGCGCCGCGACGATGCCCGAACAGTTCGCTTTCGATCAAGCTCTCGGGAAGTGCACCGCAGTTGATCGCCACGAAGGGCATATCGGCCCGCAGGCTCTGATCGTGAATGGCCCGGGCGGCCAACTCCTTGCCGGTGCCGGTTTCGCCGAGCAGCAGAGCCGTGGAATTGGTCGGCGCAACTTTGCCGATCAGGCGACGCATTTGCTCCATGCGGGGCGAGTCGCCGACGAGCTCCGATTTGCCCTCGAGCCGTTCGAGTTGTCGTTTGACGGCGCGGTACTTGTTGGTGAGCTCCCGCTTCTCGGCGACGCGGGCCAGCAGCGTTTCGAGCTCGACCAGCTTGCACGGCTTCGTCAAGTAGTCGAACGCCCCGTGCCTTAGCGCGGCAATGGCTGACTCGACCGAGCTTTTGCCGGTCAACACCACGGCTTCGGTGTCAGGGTTGAGTTCCTTGGCGCGAGCGATCACTTCGATGCCGCTCAGGCCGGGCATGTCGAGATCGACCAGCAGGCAGTCGTACGAGTTCTTTTCGAGCGCGGCGACGGCAGTGACGCCATCGGGGCAGATCGTGGCCTCGTGCCCCATGCGCGGCAGCTCGAGGCTCATCAGCTCCTGCAACGAGCGTTCGTCGTCGGCGAACAACAGCTTAAGGCGCTTACGCGGCTTGGTAGCGATGATTCGACTCCTCGAGTTGGGCGCTGCGTGGCAAGGTGACGCGGAACTGCGCTCCGCGTCCCGGCCCCGCGCTCGTGGCTTCGATCTGCCCGCCGTGATCGGCCACGATGCGGTAAGTGATCGACAGGCCCAATCCAGTCCCCTGGCCCCCCCGCTTGCGCGTGTAGAACGGCTCGAAAATGTGTTCGAGCACGTCGGCTGTCATGCCGCAGCCATCGTCGGCGACGACCAACTCGATCTGCCCCAGCCGCTCGGCGAGCGTGACCCGGACGTGGCCGTCGGGGTCAACGCTGTCGAGGGCGTTGGTCAGCAGATTCAGCAGCACCTGCTTGATTTCTTGCGGATTGACGCGGACCCGCATCGCCCGGCTGGGCGTGAACTCAATCCGCTTGTTCTGATATTTGCCAAGATGGCCGAGCATGCCGATGACGCCATAGAGCAACTCAACCAGGTCGGCGTCTTGCCGTTGGACGTCTCCCAGGCGGGCGAAATCGAGCAGTCGCGAGGTGATCTCTTTGCAGCGGAAGGCTTCGTCCTGGATCATCCGCAGATACTGCGGGGCCACGCCCCGATCGGCGCCCTCAGGAAGCAGTTCGGCCAGCCGACCCTCGAGCGATTCGGCGCACATGGCGATCGACGCCAACGGGTTGTTGATCTCGTGGGCGACGCCGGCTGCCAGGAAGCCGACGCTGGCCAACTGCTCGCTGCGCACGACTTGCTTGGTGCGCTCCTGCACCTGGCGATCGAGATCGTCGCGAATGTGTTGGAATCGCTCGGTCATATCGTTGAGGGCTTCGGCCAACTCGGCCATTTCGTCGTGCGCGTCGAGATGAATGCGGTGATCGAAGCTTCCGCTGGCCACCTTGCGCGAACCGCGGATAAGGATGCCGAGTGGGCGAAAGATCCAGTCGTAGAAAAGCTTGACCAGCAGCGCCAGCAAAAAGCCCGCCAGGATCGACGTAATCCAACAGACATAAATCAGCGAGCGGTACTCGTTGCGGACTTCGCCCGCCAAGTGCTGCATGTCCTTTTGCAGCGAGGTGGGGAGTTCGAACGCCAGGGCCTGCAAGGCGGCGCTTTCGCGTGCCAATGCGGCGGTCTGGGCCGGGTTGCGCAGCCAACCGTGATCGCGGGCGATGTTCGCGACGCGAGCCAACGTGGCGGCGAACGTCTCAAGCTTGGTGCGCTCGTTGCGGCTGGCGTAGAAGCGCGTCTTGAGCTGCTCGTTGTGTTTGATCTGCTCCCGGTAAGTTTCGATGGTGTCGACGATCGTGGCGAGATGCTTGTCGACGTCGCTTTGCAACGTGACATCGGACGGCCCGAGTTCGCCATTGGCCGAATCGGCGATGTGGCCGCGCGGCAGGTCGTCGATCAGCAGCCGCAGCTCGCTCGACTCTTGGATCAGCGTGGTCGCCAGCGGCAGTTCGTTGGCGCGCGAGCTAAGGCTCTTGACCATACCGCGGTAGGCGTACAGGCCGTGCAGCCCGGCACCCGACGCGATCGTTACGATCACGACGAGCAGGACGAGACCTGCCAAGAGTTTGTTGCGAATGGGCCAGCGCGCGAGCACCGCAGGCGACCTCCATGCCGCCCCTGGAGCGCGGACGAACTTCCTGGTTTCGCCAGCATCGCCTCCAAGAGGGCCGAAGTGTATCACTGGCCAGCGAAACCCGGCAAGGTCAGCCGGAAGGCCGCCCCGTGCTAGTTAGCGGCAGAATCAACTGATCTTGTGGTCCGAGTGCTGTCGGCCGCAATGATTTCGCGAATCGTCGGCAGTACGCCGTCGACCCAAGCCGCGCATCCAGCGGGGGCCAGGTGACAGGGATCGTCGAAATGCTCGCCGTCCTTGGGAATCACGCCGTCGAGATCGAGGTAGTGAACTTGCGAATACTCGGCCGCCAGCTCACGCGCGACCGCGTTCTCGGCCGCCACGCCAGCACGCACCGCCTCGGGTTGGCCCCAGCATTCCACTGGGCCGAAGTGCGCGCCGTAACTGAGCTCGTGGCGCTTGAATCTCTGCAGCGTGTAGTCGGGGGGAATGTGCGTGGCGTACCCCAGCAGAAACAGCGGTTCGCCGCGCTCGTCAGCCAGACGGATCAGGCCCGTCAGACTGTTGCGGTAACTGACGTCGGTCTTGATATCGCGGCCGGCGTCGCTCCAGGCGCCTGCGGGCGGGTTTTCGCGCGGCAAGTACCACTGCATGCCCGGGCTGTCGAGCGCGCCGATGATCGTGTCCTGGATGGTGAACGGAAAGACGAGCCAGTTGATTTCGCGATGCCTTGCGAAGCTGTCTAGCCGCTTGTACCACGAACAATGCGTGAGATCGTCACGGAACATCTCGCGCGGGCAATTGTTCATCCGCGTTTCGTTGATCGCTTCGTAGAAGACCACCAGGTCAAAGTGTTTGTCGCCCAATTGCTCGTATTTCAGCAGGCAATCACGCGACGTTAGCGCGCGGGCCGAGCAGTTCCAGACTTTGACGGGGCGACTCTCCGCGGCGTTGAGCTTCTCCTCAAGCAGCGCGGCTATGTTGCCATGCTTTGGATGCAGCACCGAACCCCCGAGCAGCAGAATGTCAAATGTTTCGTTGTCGCGAGGAATGGCGGCAGTTGCCAGACCCGACTCTTCAAGCTCGGGATAAAACCTGCCGGACCAAATCTGGTCCATCTGCAGGAACGGCACTCCCCAGCGCTTCCACCAATAACCGCGGCAGACGAGTTCGACGACGACCAGCAGATAGCAGGCATACGCCACGTAGCCGAGCAGTCGACGCTTGAAGCTGCGCGGGGCCTGGCGCGGCCGCTGCTGTGGACGGTCGCTCGGCGAGGCCGACCGCGGGTCTTCGGCAATCGGCGTGGTAGTAGCCGTGTCTAGTTCGTCGGACAAGGTGGCGGTCTGGTTCATCGGCGGGTCCTGCGAGGCGAGCACTTCGCGCTTCGAGCCGTGGCAGCGGTCCGGGGCACGCTCGCCACCTGAGTGAAGTATGCGAGGTAGCGGACTCTAACGGAGAATCGCGCGGCGGGGCAATCCAGATCGAACACTACAACTGCTACAAGCGGCCAGCTCTAGGCCGGCTACACGAGCCAGACAGAGCCCGGCGAGATGCTAGCAATTGGCCATGGTTCGGCTAAAGAACAGGAAGCCGCGTTGTTGCGGATTGCCGATCCTTTTATTATCAGCCGCCGCGAGAGCCGCGTTGGCCGCGCTGCAACAAGCTTGCGGCAACGTCACTTCGTCCGCGGCGCATTCGACAACGACAACGCACCGAGGGATCGCATGCTTCGACTTGGGCGACACGTGTTGCCAAAAGTACGCCGACGGTTAGTTCGCTGGGGGATCGCCGCGCTGCTACTGGTCTGCGCTGCGGCCGGCCTGAACAAGTTATTCTGGAATCACCACGCCAAGCGGTTTCAGGAACTTCGCCCCGGGGTGCTATACCGCACCGGCCAGCCCTCGGAATGGGGGCTCGACTATCTGGTCGAGTGGCGCGGCGTAAAAACGGTGATCAGCTTGCAGCTATATCCGGCGAATCTCCGCCACGGGCTGTACGATCACGCCAAGCCGAGCGGTGGCCCTGAAGCGGCGTACGTCGAACGCCTCGGAGCTCAGCCGGTGCACTGGTCGCTTGGCGAAGAAGCGTGCTGGCCTTGGCCGACCCCTTGGGTCTACGAGAGCTGGTTCCGCACGCTCGACGAGCCGTCGAACTGGCCGATCGCCATCCATTGTCAGGGTGGACGGCATCGCACGGGCACCTTGGCGGCGCTCTTTCGGCTGGAATACGATCGCTGGCCAGTCGAGCGGGCTTTGGCCGAAATGTACTCCTTCAAGTTCGGCTCACCCGTTCCCGTCCAAGAGCACAACCTGCGCACCTATTTCCCCCGGCCCCGGCCTGGCGCCGAGGAATGGGGAGCGTTAGCGGCGGAGCTGAGCGCTTGGTTGACGCCGCAAGAGCGGGGCGACTACGAGACCGCCGTGCGAGCCCTGCGCAGCCGGCGTGCAGATCCGTCACTGCAGAATGCGCTCGAAGACAGTTTGCAGCGCGGGGTCGAGTTTGCCATGTGTCTGACGGCGCGGTTGGTCGACTCGGCCGACGAACCGCTGGCGTGCCCTGTTGCCGCCTGCGCCGCGAAATTGCTGGACAATCCGGCGGCGGCCCCGCGCGATTGGTCGACCGCGGCAGCGGTTGTTGCTGACTTCGGCACATCTGAGCAGCAATCGCGATTGTTGGCTTTGCTGAGCGACGAGCCGCGTGACGCAGTGGTCAGCCCGCGTTATGCGGCGCTGGCGGCCGGAGTCTCGAATCGCTACACGATCAATCGCATTCCGTACTGGCGGGCGATGCTCGACGACTCGCGCCATCATCCGGAACCGGCGGCGCAGAAGTATCGGTATTGCGAGACCGCGGCAGCGCGTATGTCGGTTGTCGCCAACCAGAACTTCGTGGAAATCGAAGGGCACATCGCCGACTGGTCGCACGCAGCCGATCGCGCCGGCCATTGGCTCGCAGCGCACGAACAATATGCCCAGCTTTCGACGCTGATTGGGCCCGAGGGTCCGCGCGTGGAGCACGTCGCCGAGCGCGAGAACGACGAGGGACGCGGCGCCGTGCGGCCGTAACCTCGGGTCCCGGTAGCGCAACCTCGATCGGCAACTACTCGGCGCGACGGTGCTTGCCGCGCTGGCTGCGCAACTCGTTCATCATGAAGCTGATCGATTGACAGCGGGTTCGCACAGCGACGTCGAAGCGCTTTTCTTGAGCGGCCTTGGTGGCCGCTTCGTCGAGCGCGCGGAATTGCTTCCAGTCGATCGACCAACGCTCTTCGAGCGCCGCCTGCTGCAGTTGCTGGCTCACGTTGGCCAGCTCGTCAACCAGGCCCGAGCCGGGTGGGCAACTGCAAGTGCGATGAGGGCCTCGACCGTAACGCCCCGCGGCGGGCGGCCGGGCCACCGGCTTTTCGGCGTGCCCTGGCTGTTTGAGCAAAAAAAACAGGGTACCGATCGCGGACGCGGCCGCCGTCAGCCAACAGACGATCGCGAGCGGCGTGAGTTGCGCGACGAGAAACACCGCCCCCGCCGCGGCCAAGCCGGCCGTGGCCAGCCCACATAACAGTGCCTTCGAGGCTCCGGGGCCCGATTCCTCGCGGGCGACTGGCAGGCCCGCTGCGCTCGAAGCCAGGTTCGGCCCGACGACACGGACCACGATCACGGTGATGTTGTCAGGTCCGCCTCGTAGGTTGGCCAGATCGACGAGCGATTGCACCGCCTCGTTGGGTGGACACGATGCCAGGATCCCGCACAGTTCATCGTCGGTCACCTGCCCGGTAAGGCCATCACTGCAAAGCAAGAACGTGTCGCCGACGGCCAGCGGAAATGGTCCCTCGCGATCGACCTCGACTTTTGGTCCGGGGCCCAACGATCGCGTGATGATGTTCTTGGGAATGAAGGCCGATACTTGATCGTCGCGCAGCGAACCGCCGGCCGCCATCTCCCAAACGAGGCTGTGATCGAAGGTGAGTTGGTCGAGCTGATGACCGCGCAAACGATAGACCCGACTGTCGCCGACATGCGCTACGAAGGCACCGGCAGGCAAGAGCAACAGTGTGCTCGCGGTTGTTCCCATGCCATGGAACTCGGCGTTGGCCTGACCACGCTCGTGAATCTTGATGTTGGCCTGCTCGACAGCCTCGCGAATCGCCTCAGTGGGGGGCTCGTCGGCCAGCTTGGCATAGGTCAGCGGAACGGCGTCAGCCGCCAATTTGCTGGCTAGCTCTCCGGCGGCGTGGGCCCCCATGCCATCGGCCACTAGGAATAAGTGCCCCCGGGTGCGCCATTGCTCGTCGGTCTTGGCGAGGGCCACCGCGTAGGCGTCTTGATTGTTGGCCCGGCGTAATCCCACGTCGCTCTGGACGGCGTGCTCGACGCCGCTCGACCAGTTCGGCGAGGGAGAAGCCATCGGAAGAGACACCAGGGGACAAGAGAGCGGAGAGTTGCCAGCAAATTCTACTCCGCCTGGTTGCCAGACAATAGCACGCTGTGCACCTCGACTAAAGCCGCTGGAACTGGCCCTGGCTACCTATTCCGCGTAATCGCACGAATCGACCCTGGCGGCTGGGGTCGCCAAAACGCGGGTTCGCCGGCAATCGGCTGGTTCGAGATCGCTCTGGCTTGGCGGGGCCGCGGTCCGTATACTCCGGCCGCCAAAATGGGCCCTTCGGCCCTGCGCTGCGGCTATGCCCGGCGAGATTGTCGCAATGTCCCGACACATTTCACGTCCTATTCGTGGCGGGCAAAGCGATACGAACTTCCGCGGCCCAGGCGTCCCGTCGAACGACCGACCTCGTCTACGATCGCCATGTCCTCATCGACTGAAAACGTCAACCGGTTCGTTGCGCGATTCGCCCTGTGGGCGCTGATCGCCGTTGCGCCACTGCTGACCGGCTGTGTGCAGCGGCGCATGACGATTCGCAGCAACCCGCCGGGCGCGCTCGTCTACGTCGACGACTACGAGATCGGGCGCACTCCCTGTTCGACCCAATTCACTTACTATGGCAAGCGAAAATTCCGGCTGGTGCTCGACGGCTACGAAACCCTGACAGTCGAGCAACGGATGTGGTTTCCGTGGTACCAGGTAATTGGCGTCGACTTCGTAGCTGAGAACCTGGTCCCTTGGGAGATTCGCGACGAACGCGAACTGGCCTTCAACCTGCAGCCGCTGCGCAATGTGCCGACCGACGAATTGCTCGAACACGCCGAGCAGTTGCGGGCAGGGAGCCGCATGACCGGTCTGGTGCCGGCCGGCGGTGAACCGATCATGTTGCAGCCCGCGCCGGCGGCGGTATCGCTGGTGCCGCAGCGTGACAGTGCATTACCGCTCCGTCCTGGTAATCCGCCCGGCGCCGTGGTCGGCTTGGCGCCGCGCTCCACGGCGCATCCGCAACCTGCCTCGCGACAACTGCGAAGCGACGAGCGGGCGGCCGCTGCACCGGTGCGCTGGACTACCCCCAACGTGCGGCGTTAAGTCGCGGAGCCAGGATTGCAAGCGTGCCCACGCTGCTACTAGGAAGCCGTGGTGCGCTTTGCGATGCCACCTGTGAGGGGGGTCAACCCGCGCTAGCGGTTGTACTTCAGCGGCGCCTGGCGCTCGAGCGCCCCGCGAACACCGAGCCGACCGGGTTCGCGGGCGATCTTGTCGGTGAAGACGCGGGCATCGTCGAGAATCGGCCGCAAGCGACGTGTCAGTTGTTCGACGTTGTCGATCGTGGCCGTGATCTTCAAGTAGAGCTCGGGATCGTTGATCAATTGGCCGAGCGAGCCCTGCGAATTGTTGAGCGCTCCGGTGAATTGCCCCATTTCGTCGAGCACCTGGGAGAGCCGACGCGTGCTGCGCTCGATGTTGCCGACGATCTCCGGACCTTGCCGCCCTAGCGGTTCGGTCAGCCCCTTGAGGTTGACGAGGTTGTCGTCGACCGTCGCCAGGGTTTGTTGCAGGCCATTGAGTGTCATGCGTGCGTCTTGTAGCAGCGTGGGAAACTCTGCGACGCTTTGCTTCAGATCGGCCTTGAGCTTCTCGTCGCCGATGATCTCGTTCACGTTGGCCACGGCGACTTGCAGCCCTTCGAGCGTGGCTTCGGCCTTGTCGATGATGCGGGCGATCTGGTCGTCGTTACCTTTGAGCAGGTCGTTGACGCGGCCCGCCAGCGTGCCAATCTGATCGCTTGTGCGGCCGAGCGAGCCGAGCACCACCGAGACATCTCCTTGCATGCTGCCCAGCACCTTGAACGGATCGGGCGAAGCCATACCGTACATCAATTGGCCGTCGACAACCGGCTTGGTGGACAGCCCCTTGTCTGTGACGCGGACGAACTCCAGGTCGGATGCGCCCAGCAGCGAGCCGCTCGAGCGGCAGACATCGTTCTGCTGCAAGTGCACGTCTTTCTGAATGCGCGCCGTGACGATCACCCCCCCCTCGGGAGCGAAGGCTACGTCGCTGACGCGACCGATGAGAATGCCGTGCATGCGCACCGCGGTGTCATTGCTGACGCCGCGCACCTCGGGGAAGTGGATGTACACGGTGTACCGTCCCTGGAGCAAGGTCGGCAGCTCGCCGAACAATAGCACCAGGATCACGGTGATGATGATCACCGCCATCACCATGACGCCGACGCGGAACTGTACGATGCGTTCGTCCATGATCGCAATTGCCCGGTAGTTTTGTTGCGCAGCGCTCGGCCGCTGGCCAGTCAGCCGGTCGCCCGGCTACCCGCCCGCGAGGATTGCCTGCTAGACGTACTCGCCCTCTTCGTAGGCCTCGTCCGCTTCGTCGTTCTGTTCATACATTTCGCTAAGTCGCTCGCCCGCCTCGCCACGCACGAACTGCGTGACGCGGGCATCGTCGGCGTGCTCGATCTCCTCGGGCGAACCGTCGAAGACCATTTGCGGTTCGTCACCTGCCAGCCGTGCCGTCGGGTATAGCATCACCACTCGATCGGCCACCTTGTGTGTGGTGCGCATGTCGTGTGTGACGATCACGCTCGTGACTGGATAGCGCTCGCGTGTGCGCAGCATCAGCTCGTTGATGACGTCGCTCATGATCGGGTCGAGTCCCGTGGTCGGCTCGTCGTACAGCACGATTTCAGGATTGAGCGCCAGTGCTCGCGCTAGTCCGACGCGCTTCCGCATACCGCCGGAAAGCTCGGCCGGCTTCTTGGTAACGACCGTCCAGGGTAGTCCAACTTCCTCGAGCCGGTCATGCACGATGTCGCGGATTTCATCCTCCGACTTGCGGGTGTGCTGCCGCAGCGGAAAGGCCACATTCTGGCCGATCGTCATACTGTCGAACAAGGCGGCCATCTGAAACACAAAACCGAATCGAGTCCGCGCCGCGGAGAGCTCGCGATCGTTGAGTCGTGCCAGGTTGCGACCATCGAAGCGTACCTGCCCCGCAGTCGGCGTGATCAAGCCGATGAGGGTTTTTAGCAATACGGTCTTGCCGCAACCGCTCTCGCCGATGATCGCCAGCGTCTGCCCGCGCGGAATGTGCAGGTTGATGCCGCGCAGCACTTGCTGCTTGCCGAACGCGACATCGACATTGTCGATGTCGACCAGGAATTCGGCGTCTTTATCGGGGGCAACCATGGGAGTCGTGTGCAGTGGTTAGTGTCCGTGATCGACGAGACGCTCAACACGAGCCACTTAGATCAGCTTTCCGGCGTCGGGCCAAAGGAAGTAGTACAGGGTATTGAGCAGGATACCCAGTTGTAGGTCGAGAATCAGAATCAACACGAACGAGGTGACGAATGCCCCGGTGGCGGCGCGGCCCACGCCTTCGGCGCCCGGATCGCAATAAAAGCCGCGATGGCAGCTCAAAATGGCGATTGCCGCACCGAAGAACAGGCTCTTGAACGTGCCGCCGAAGACGTCGTACACGCCGATGAAGTCTTGCGAGTTCTGCCAGTACTGGTGCGAGTCGATCCCCAACCGCACGATGCTGAAGAACGCGCCACCGACGATCCCCATGAAGTCAGCCATGATCGTCAAGGTAGGAATCAAAATCAGGCAACCGAGGAACCGAGGTACGACCAGGTAGTGGATGGGGTTGGCTCCCATGCTAGCCAGGGCGTCGATCTGCTCGGTGACGCGCATCGTGCCGAGCTCGGCAGCCATGGCGCTGCCGACGCGGCCTGCCAACATCGTGGCGGCCAGCACCGGCCCCAATTCGCGGACCAGTGACATATTGATGACCGCGCCCAATCGCGACTCGAGATTGAGCATGCGGAATTGATCATAACTCTGCACGGCCAGCACCATGCCGATGAACGTCCCCGTCAGGGCGACGACCGGTAGACTGAGGACGCCAATCTGGTAGAACGCCGGCAACAGCGTTTCGCGGCGCGGCAGGCGCGTGAACATCCAGCCCACGACTCGCAGCCCGAACATCGAGACATTGCCCAGCGCGACAATCCAGTCAACGACGAGACTACCGAGATCGGTTACCCACTCGCTGGCGGCCAGTAGCGGATGAAAGCGGCGTCGCGGCGGATTCTGCCAACGGGCGTCGTCTACGGTTGTCGCCATCGGGCTTTCACCAGTTACTGTTTGTATGCGCCGGCGGATTTGCTAGCGTGATGCGCAGCGAAGCGCACGGCTAAGTACGCGGCTAGTTCGCCGGTTGTTTTTTCGACCGCAGAATCTTGAGGCTTGAAGCGGTCTTAAGGATCGGCGAAGTTGGGCAAATTGGCGGAGTGAGGGGAGAACGCTGGCCGCAGCACGACCGATGATTGAGCCGAACAGCTAGCGTTGTCGGTGAGTAAATTGTGCTCTAGCTTAGACTCCGCGCCATAAATCGATCGGCCGCTGGGCAGCGGTCGCAAGCGGCAGTTCGATCCTGCGCCCCTGCCCGGCCGACGCATAGGCCGCTAGCACGATCTCCAGGGTCGCGCGGCCATCCTCGCCGGTCACCAGTGGTGGCTTGTCGTCGCGCACACACTCGACGAAGTGCGCCATCTCCTGCGGAAAGCCGTAGTTCCAGTTCTCTTCGTAGATGGTGAAGCTCCAGCCAGCGGTCGTGGCGGCCTTTTCGACGGCGTAGTCGTAGCCGCACTTCGAATAAGTGTGGATCGAGTTGCCGCGCAGCAGGTCGGCGTAGGCTTGTCCCTCGGAGCCGAAGAGCTCCGCGCGGTCGTCCATGCCGCCGGGCTTGCTCCAGCTTTCCTCTGCCAACGCGGTGCAAGGGGCCTGCAGATGCCCACCGGCAAACTGAATGATGATCAAGGCGTCGTCGTCGCCGCGCGTGCGATCGGCGTGTACGGTCGTTTGCATGTGAGCCAGCACGCTGGTCGCGCGAGGCGGATTGCGACCGTCGGGGCCCGAGAGCAGCCAACGAAAGAACTGGATGGCGTGGCAACCCATGTCGAGCGTGACACCCCCGCCGCTGCGCGCGACGTCGTAAAACCAGGGGGTGTGTGGTCCGTCGTGCTTTTCGGATTGCTTGACCAGGTGGGGCCGCCCCAACGCGCCAGAGTCCAATAGTCCCTTGAGCCGTACATATTTCGGGGCGAAGCACAGCTCCTCGGCGTACATCAGTTTGACGTTGGCCTGCCGGCACGCAGCAATCATGCGGTCGCACTCGTCGAGCGACAGAGCCATCGGCTTCTCGAGCACCACGTGCTTGCCGGCCGCGGCGGCCGCCAGCACGACCTCGCAGTGCAAATCGTTAGGAATGCCCAAGACCACCAGGTCGATCTCGGGCATTTCCAAGATGCGCTTGTAGTCGGTGAAGTGGTGGGAAATTTCGCGCTTCGCGGCGAAGGCCTGCACGTGCGCGGCGGTGGGCGAGGCGACGGCCAACACTTCTGCGGCCGGCACGCCGCGTAGTGCCTCGTAGTGAATGCTGGTGATGAACTGGCTGCCGACCAGCCCGACGCCGACCTTTTTCATGGCGGAACCTTCCTTGCGAGCGAGAGTGCGCGAATCCAGGGCCTTGCAGATTCGCACGAGCCGTCGCACGGAACAAGCCCCGCGGGCTTCCCGAATTCCAGGACCATTCGGTCCTAGATAGCCATCGGGTACGACGTAGTCGGCAGTGGCGCGCCGATAGCGTAGGGCCGACTGGGTCGACGTTATCTCACACCGCGCAGCCGCTGGGCGAGCCTGCTGCTCGTCTCGCGGGCTTGTGTGATGAGTAACCCTCCTTGAGCGTCGATCGTCAGTTTGCCGGTGATCACGGCGATTTGAATTCCCCAGAAACCCGCGACCAGCAGCGAGACAATGCCCCCGCACCAGGGAGTCGAACCGCGCGGACTGATCGTCAACAGGAAGATCGCCGAGACCAGCGACACGATGAGTACCGAAAGTTTGGTCTGCAACATGGCTCGCCGCTCATCACGAGTATGCTGTGCCAGATGAGCACGGGCCGAGGCATTTGCCAATTCCCGCATTGCCTGCAGATCGCACTGCCGCTCGGGCGCCGCCGTACGAGCCGGCTTCAATGCCTTACGCGGCGGATCGTCGGTTGCGTCATCCGTGGGCTGGGTCGAGTTTGCGTCGGGAGGCGTCCACCGTGGCACACTTGGCTCGTGGGTCCTGGCTTCCACCGGCGGCATGACCTTGGCTGTCGCCGTTGCCTGGTTGGGAACGGTACGCGAACGCCCCAGCAGGCGTTCCATGTAGCGTTCGATCGATTCCTGCAGATCGTCTTCATCCTCGCCGGCACGCGGCGCTGCGGGCGAGGGCGCGGTGGAAACAACTGGATTCTCGTCGTAGCCTGCCTGTGGTCGGTCGGACTCAGCGCCGGTAGTTTCGGCGGACTCGAATCGCTCGGTTTCCAGTGCGCGGGTTGCAGTAAACCCTGGGGGCCCTTTCACCTCTGCCGACGTTGCGGCTTCGCGCGTTTTGTCGGCGGTGGTTTCACCGGTCGTTTCGTTCCGGTCACTGTCGCGCCAGATGCCGGCCGCTTGTAGACGTCGCAGCACCTGCGTTGCTTCGAGATCAACCTCGCCGGCGTCCTCTGGTCGGGCGATCGACGTCGGAGCGTCGCAGGCATCTGGTCCGTCGGCACTTCGGCGTGCGGCAGATGCTTGTTCTGCCTCGAACCGATAGCGCGATTCGGCCAGCGCATCTTCAGCCGCCGCCACGCGCAACTCGCGCTCGGCCAGTTCACGCAGTTGCAGCTCGAGTTCAGCTTGTCGCTCGGCGAGCGCGGCGATCTGAGCTTGCAATTGCAGCGACACCGGCTCGATTGCAACCTGCATTTCCTGCGGGCACTCGACGCCCTGAGATTCGTTCCGCTTGACCGCGTTGTCGAGGCTGCCAGGGGCGGGGCCGCCGCCTTCGAGTACTACGCTGCTCCCCGCTTTTCGTCGGCCCATATGTCGTCGACCCATCGCTGGCGGGTTAAACCGATTTTGCCCCAGAACGCGGGCGCAATGGCGCCCCAGCGGGCCCGAACACGGTTTTTGGCCCTAAAGGCATGTAGCTCACGTCGGCGCGACAGTCAAAATGAACCGACCGGCGCGATCGCGACGGGCAAGGAAAGTGGAATGACCGAAGGATGAGTTTTTACTTGGCGCCTCTCTTTGGCCAGCCCTGATTCGCACGCCTCGGACGAAGATGCCGGAGGTGCCCGAAGCAACGATTCTACCTGTATAATGATGGGGCAATGAGACCCGATTCAGTCGTGCCCCTCGACACCGACTCGCCGCCAGAGGTAGTTGCGTCAGCGCCGAACGCTCCGTGCGAGTTGGCCTGTTTATGCGGCACGGTGCTGCGCAGCAATCAACCGACAGACGGAACTGTCTGTCCGGTTTGTGGTCGCCGGTTGCGGCCGTCGCGGCACTTGGATCCCGTCGACGCTGTCGAGTCGACGTCGCCATCGAATCGTGGGCGTAGCCGGCGTCAAGTGGCCGCCGAGATTTCACAGTCGCCCGAGGCTCGCCCCGTGCAACGATTCGCTCCAGGGCGTCTAGGCTGGTCGCCGAGTTGGCGGAAGACCGTGTGTCTGCTGCTGGCCGTCTGCGCGGTCGTGGTGGCGATTACCTGGCAATTTGCGCGAAAGCGTCGCGCCGAGCGGTACCTGACGGATAATGTCGCGGTCGGTCGGCAGGCCCTGAACAACGGACGATTCGGAGAGGCTGCGGAACTCTTGAAGCAAGCGGCCCAGGCGGCGGAGATCATCGGTCGCGATTCTCCGCAGGCCTTGGCAGCGCGGGCCCTCAATCGCGAAGCACGTGTGTGGAATCACCTTTGCGTGCGCACGCTCGACGATTTCTTCGCGGAACACGGTCCCACGGGCGGGGCGGCGCCGGCGCAAGCTTTCGATCGAGAATTCGCCAGCCGCACACTCGTCTTCGATGGCTTGGTCGAACCGCACATCGACTCGGCGAATTATTCGAACGAAGTCCTCTTCGGCCCGCGACGACCCGAGGATGTCAACGATCTCGACGGCCAGCCGCGCGATGTCGAACCACAACCGAGGCCAGATGCCAAGGCGTCGACGGCGAACGCACCAGACGAGGCGAACGGCCCGCCCAAACCCCATTGGACGCTCGCCTGGCTGGTCTCGGGTCCGGGCTATGTGGTCGAACTGGCGACGGAAGAGCTTACAGTGTTTGATGCGTTGCCGCGAGATGGTCCGGTGCGGGCGATATTTGGTGGCGTCATCGATCGACTCGAGCCCGTTGCCGGCCAGTCAGGACGATGGCGCTTGCATCTGGAACCGGAATCCTGCGTGCTGTTGACCGTTCCCGGGCCGCTCGAAAAATACAACTGGCCCGACGCGGATGCCTGGCGAACGGTGCTGCACTCGCAGAAAGAGCTACGCGACGGGCCGCCGGCAATGCAGGTTGAAGTGGAGAAGCCATGATCGATAACCGGCGCACAAAGCCAATTGGATCGCTCGGGCTCGAGGCAGATCGAATCGCGCTGGGTATCCGGCTGTTCATCGCGATATTGATGGTGTTTGCCACGGCGAAGGCCTGGGGCATGGAACCCCCCGAAGTGCACGAGGTGGAAGCCAGTCCGGACGAGTTCCTCGAGCGGCCAATTTCACTGACCGGCCGGTTTTCGGCGTTCAGTGCGGGCCGGATGCGGCTGGTCGACTCAGGTATCGACTTTCGCGTTCTGCCAGTTGCCGGCGTGGTGCGTCACGCCATGACGCACGTTGAGCTAACGGGGCGCTTGCTGCGCACGAGTGATGGTCTGGCATTCGATGTTACGGCCATTTCGGCGATTGCTCCCGAGGCAAGGCGGTTCGCCGAACGCCGTGCGTCCCTGCACGCGCCGCAGTTCGCTGCGTTGTATGAGTTGAGTCGCTGGGCCCGGGAGCGTGGCAAATGGTACGGCGACGAGCCATTGCTCGAGCTGGCCTGGGGGAGTTATCGGGAAGCCTTCGGTTGGCAGGAGGAGGAAACCGCTCGGATCGGTGATGCCGAGAAGTTGCTGGCCTTGGCCGCGCGCGGCGAATCGCTGGGGCTCGAAGCGGCCGAAGCCACGCGGATTCGGCATCGGGCGTTATGGCTCAAGGCGGCGATGCTGCCGATCGCTCAGCCAGTCGCTCGGCGGCAATTGGCGGCCGAAGTCCGCGAACTGCTACCCGGCACTGAAGAGCCGCTTACGGTCGACGTCGAATTTCCGCGGACCGAATACGAGCGACAGCCGGTCGAAATGTATGCGAACTTGGGGGGCGAAGACCGACTGCGCGCGCACCGCGCGCTTTGGTCGAGACTCGTCGGGCAGGCCGTTGAAGACGAAGCCCGGCAACCCGGGGCCAATCTCGTCGCGCTAGTCGACGAGACACGTTCGATCTTGCCCGACCATCCACAACTTCTACAGCGACTCGAAAAGCAGTATTGGACCGAGCGCACGGCGCAGCCAGAGCGGATGACGCGCTCGGACCTGGAGCGTGCTCGCGCGGCCTGGATCCGCTTAGGAGAAGACGCTCGTGCGACCGAACTGACGACGATCTGGCTGGGGCTTCAGCTCGAGCGATTGACGCCCGGCGACGCCGAAGCCCGATTGCGCCTGGCCAGGGATTACCTCGAACTGGCCGGCGACCGGAATGCGGCCATTCTACTGGCGCGCGAGGCGGCGCAACTGTCGCCGGAATTGGGTGAGGCCGCGGCTTTGCTCGAGCAACTAGATTTCGCGCTAGTCGATGGTCAGTGGCAACCCATTGACGAGCTCGCGGGCGCTACGTCGGGTGACGACGCCTCGGGGTTCGTGCAACCGGGGGATTCAGAGGCCGCCGTCCGCGAAAAGCTTCGCCCACCCGACCGCGTTACCCGCGTGGCGGGACGCGGCTGGATCCAGGAGCAGTGGATCTATAACGGCCCGGCGCGGTTCTCGATCTTCCTGCGTCGCACGCCGGCCACCGGACTGGCCGTGGTTGTGCGCGTGGTTGGCGACTAGCAGCGGACAATCGAGAAGTTCAAGTCGGGTAACGACTTGTCGGTCCGGTGCGCGGAGGCGCGACCCCTATCGGCAGCCAGCGTCTTCCGATTGAGTCTCAAAATCGGCTGCATATCTCTGCCGGTTTTGACGATTATCGGTAAGCCCACGGATGGGTGGTGCACCGCCTCGAAGCTGCGTCGCAGGCACTTCAAAAGTGTCCGTTGCGTTGCCGAAAAGCCGCGGAGTGACCAACGTGTGGGGGCAAACGGATCGCTTGCCGCGCGTCGCAAACGCTGACAGTGTTTGTACTTCCGCGCCTGGCGCTAACCGGAATTGATTTTTGCGCCGAGGCCGCGTTTTCGCGACCTGTTTTGGACTCGGTGCGTACTATAGTTTGGTTGCGACCTGACCCGGCACGGACCGGGCAGCCCGCGCAACCGGTTATTGCACGCCGTTGATTGAGGAACACCTATCGTTCGAGCTGGTCCGAAGGGGGGTATGAGCCTTCGGCGTGGCCCGACCGGACAGCGAGGGGAAGCACCATGGCACGCAAAGACGCCATCCTGCAGATGCGACAGACGCTTGTGAAGCGTCGCGATGCGCTCCGAAAGGCACTGGCCGGCGACCTCAGCCTGCTCAAGGAGCTTAGCAATCAGACCTCGGGCGACATGGTCGACGCCGCGCTCGACTCGGCACAAGATGAAATCAACTCGCAGCTGGCCGAAGTCGAAAGCCGCGAATTGGGCATGATCGAAAAGGCCCTCGAGCGGATGCGCAGCGGCGAGTACGGTGTGTGCGAGGGCTGCAACTGCAAAATCAAGCTCGAACGCCTCAAGGCGCTGCCGTATGCTGTGCTGTGCATCGAATGCCAGCGCGAAGCCGAGCGCGAAGGTGGCGTGATCGACGCGAACGCCGATTGGGGTCGGGTGCTCGATACGGGTAACGATCACGATCTGACGATCAACGAGATCGAGATCGACGTTCCGTAACAAGCAACTCGCACGCCTTCAGGCCCGCTTCGACGTGGCGGCAGGGATGCTTCCAAAGGAGCGCCAGAATGGCTGGTTCGCGTCGCGGTTGCGCCGCATCTTTGATCTTCGCCTGTTGTCTCTCGCTGGGGATGGCCTTTTCGCCAGCCCACGCGCAGGATCCTGAGCCCGAGTTCGACTCCGCCGCCCGTGAGCGCCTCTTCCAGGAGCTCGCGCGGGTGGCGGACGAGTTCGAACGTCAGGGGCACCTGCTGCGGACCGTCGTCAAAGTCATCGCCCCGACGGTCGTGCATATCGAGACCGAGAAGACCGAGGGCACGCGCGGCTCCGGCCGCCGCCTCGTCGAAGAAGCGGGCTCGGGTGTGATCATCCAGGTCAAGGACAAGTTCTACGTTCTCACGAACTATCACGTCATTAAGAATACCGAGCTGGGCAACATTCAAATCAGCCTGGCCGATGGGCGGCAGATATCACCAACCAAGACCTGGCACGACCCCCCCACCGACATCGCCGTGATGGCGGTGCAAAGCAGCCGCTTGGTGCCGGCACGTATTGGCGACAGCGCCCGGGTGGATATCGGCGACTTCGTGGTCGCGGTCGGAAGCCCCTTCGGGTTGAGCCATTCGGTCACCTACGGCATCGTCAGTGCCAAAGGTCGCCGCGACCTCGAACTCGATAGTGAAGGGGTTCAGTACGGCGATTTTCTGCAGACCGATGCGGCCATCAACCCTGGCAACAGCGGCGGTCCACTGATCAACTTGCGGGGCGAGGTGGTCGGCATCAATACCGCGATTGCCAGCAATTCGGGGGGCAACGAGGGAATAGGTTTCAGCATCCCCATTAACGACGTCATGAAAGTGGTGCGGCAACTCGTCGATCGCGGCGAGGTGACGCGCGCGTTTTTGGGGGTGCAACTCGATCGGCACTTCGGTCCGGCCAAGGCCACGGCGATCGGGTTGACTCGGCCGCGCGGCGCGCTGATCAACGGTATCACCGCAGGTTCACCCGCCGACAAAGCAGGCTTGCAAGTGGGGGACGTGGTGCTCAGGTTCGACAACCTGTCAGTCGACGACGACTCGCACCTGATCAACATCGTGGCGCTGTCGAGCATCGAAGAGGCCACACCGGTGGTTGTGTTTCGCGACGGGCACGAATTGACGCTCGACGTACAGCTCGTCGACCGCAAACTGTTCCGCCCGCAATAGCCGGCGGCGCTGCGACCGTGGTCGGCGGCAAGATCACCGAGTTCCCGCGGGTTGTAGGCCCGGCTCGATCTCGGTCGAAGCTTGATAAACGCGCGGGTGAGGAGGACCAACGTCGGGTTTGCGTGGCCAGCTCTGAATCTCGGCCAGGTGCTGTAGCAAGACTCGCCGCACTTCGAGCACGGCCAAAGGATGTCGGTGGACGTGCAAATGGTCCGCCGGCACAACGATCTCTGAGTCGGCGTTGTCCAAATGCGCGCTGTCGTATTCGACAATGCCGTCGCCGCGACCGGTAACGCGCTTCACCAGCCCTTGCTCCTCGATTACGCCCACGATGTTGTGATGGTGCACCCATGGCGGGCGCGGCGCGCCGAGCATCACCGGCAAGATCGGGCAATCGGGCGCCAACGAGTCGATTGATGTAGTGATGTTCAGCAGCGAGTCGGCGTCGAAAGCGCCGGGATTCTCACGGTAAATCTCCTGAGTGCCGCGAACCATCGCCTGCGGCACCGTAATCAGCTTGTGGGCCGCGAACCGGGTGAAGTCGTTGGCGAACTTGCTGCCGCGATGCGGGGTGCCGATGGTGATGATCCGCCGCACGGCCGGATTGGCCTGGAAGAAATAAACCTGCTCGAGGTTCTCCCGCACGTCCGCTTCGGCTTTGACCAACTGGACCGGCTGCTCACTGACCGTGTGCCAGACAGCGTCGCCGCTGGAGAATGTTTGCAGTTTGGAGACGAGCCCTCCCATGCTGTGGCCGACCAGCACCAGGTGATCGAGCGCCGGCTCGCGTCGTTGGGGATCGATCAATTGGCGCGCGCCAGCCAGGTCACGCCGCATCTGCGCCGCACTCACCCAGAACGGCTGACCTGTGGGGTACAAGTAGAACCAGAACTGGTAGCGGTCACGAATCTCGCGAGCGCTGCGCAGGTCGTTGAACATCTCCATCCAGGTGATCGGGCTCGACCACAGCCCATGCACCATCAGCACGGGGATCTTGCCCGGCTGATAGGGTTGCACCATGTACAGTCCTTCGAGCCCCTGATACTTGTCGGGATTGAGCAGACCGAGCGTCGGTAGTTCAGCCAGCGACGGCTTATCGAGAAAATACGCCAGCGGCGTCGTCAGGTCACTTTCTAGCGGGACGCGCGTGCCAACGATATCGATGTCGGGCGTAGTCAGCGGATCATAGAACTCAAGCTGGCAGCGATGCGAGCCGCCAGGCATGGCTTCGCCCGCTCTTGGCACGACTTCAAACCTCAGGAATACCGTGACCGGGAAGCTCAGGTCGGGTGGGTAGAACTTCTCCCGCGGATCAGACTCGTCGCGGCATTCACGCACGGCGATGAGCGGTACGCCCAGCCCGAAGCCGTGGTACTGGTTCGTGAGGCCTTGGACTTCGAAATCCGACGCGAATTCCAACCGGGCGAAATCCTCGTTCTTCCAGGTGTTGCTGCGGGCGACGACTTCGACGTCGAAATGGCGTGTGGCGGTTTCGAGCTGAATATCGCCGCCGGGGCGCAAGGCGTTTTGTTTGAGCACGATCCGCAGCGCGCTTTCGAGGGCCTGGTTGTACAGATTGCAGGCACCTCGAAACTCGGGATCGTAAACGTTACGCGGCAATCGCGGATCGAACAGAAACTGGTGCGAATGGACGAGCGTTGCGCCATAGAGGTCAAGGGCCTGCTTTTGATCCTTCGACGATGCGCGGCGCGCGGCCAGATACGCCACTTCGGCGCAAGCATAATGCGTTTCGGGGACCGGCTCCCGTTCGTGAAAGCCTTCGAGTTGCTCGTACAAATCGCGGCCGTCGCCGCGCAACTGCTGTTCAAGACCGAAGCGGCGCAGCACCTGCATGGTGCGCTCGCTCGGCTGCAGCCCCTTGATGGCGGTGAGCTGGAGTTGGTTTTCGAGCGGATTCTTCGGCGTCTTGCGGAGGGTCGCATAACGCTCGGGACCACAGCCGGCAGTCGCCGCGCAAACAACAATGAACAGGTGCGCGACGATTACGATTCGCGCGCGCGACTTCGCGCAGCGCCATATAGCGCCGCAGCGAGACGAACCGGTCTTGGCGATGCTTGACGGCATCGTGCGATATGATCTTGCGGATGGATGAGATTGCCGAAGAGCGCGATCAGGAGCCGACTCTTCCGCGCGCGCCGCCTACGACGCTGGCCATGGGGCATCGCCAAGCGATGCCCTCGCACATGCTATCGCTGCTAGCAAAGGGGGCGGAAGAATGGGGCGGCACAATAGCTGCGGACCGCTGCCGGCGTCAAGACAGTTCGCGGGGCAGGTAAGTTGCGGGCTGGCTAAATGACCGGTTGCACTAATCGATCCGGAATCTGATCTTGGTGCCGTCCGGCAGATCACGGATTTGGTTGGCGATGGATGCGCGGAAGCGCATCCCCTTGACGTCATCGAGCGCGTAGAGGTTCTCGAGTACGTAGTCGCCGCCAACGCAAACATCATCTTGGGCAGCAATCGGACGCCGGGCTGCAATGCCCCGTGGCGAACTTGCCACTGGTGTGCCAAGGGATAGCCGGTTTGCGAATGATAGTCGCCGACGATTTCGGAGGCCCATTGCTCGAGCGAACTGGCAATCGACTCGAATGTTCCCCACTCTGGGTCGAAGAACCAAATCTCCCCGTGGCGGATCGCAAACTGGCAGCCAAAGACGTCTTCGGCAAAGAACAAAGCGTCGTCGAGTCTCTCGATGTACTCATCCTTCCATAGTCGCGGTTGGTTCCACTGCAATAGGCCGAGTGGCGCTTCGTCGTTGTCCAGCGGCCTCAGCAATAGAGCCGACTCGAAGGCGTAGAACCCATTTTTCTGGCGAAGGAAGGTCAAAAGTTGATCGCCAAGCAGTCCCCAGTCGCGTAGCGGTACGTCCTGCCCGAGCGGGGGACACAATGGTTCGCTGGCGATGCGGACGAGCTTATCTAAAGCCGACACAAAGAACTCGTCGACTGAGGAATCGAATGAATCCCGCTTAGCCGTTTCGCGCCGGCTCGACTTGCTCGCTTGCAGTGGATCTTTGGGGGCGGTGAGGTCCGCCATTGCCGGAGATGCCGCTGCTAGCCGAACCGCGGGCGCCGGCCTGATCGGGCGCTTTCGGCGTACCCTCCTCCGCGTCCGCCGATTGGCCCTCGCTCCGCCTACGAGTGATGGTCCGTCGTTGCTGAGGCAATTCGAGCCAATCCAATTTGAGGTGCGTGCGGAACGCGCGCTCGAACAGTTCGCCGCGACGCCGCGCACCCCAGAGGTCGACCTCGGGCATTTCGTCGGCCACCAGTAGGATCTGTACGCTGTGTGGCTCGACGTGCACTTGCACGTCGCGAACTTGTTGGCTGTGGCTACGATCGAATCCGACTGCCAGCCGAAGTATGCCGGCCAGTTGCCGCACGCGGCGGCGGTCCCTGCGCGAGAGGCTTTGAAAATTGGCGTGCTTCTTTTTGGGCTGCGCACCGCGATGATAGCGGGCAACGTTGGCGATCAATTCCAACTGGTGTGGCTGAAACCCTGCCAGGCGACTATTGAGAATCAAGTGGTAACTGTGCTTGTGATGCTGGTCGTAGTTGATCAGATAGCCGACGTCTTGAACCCAGGCGGCCGCTTCCAAGAGCGCTTGATCCGACGTATCGAGACCGAACCGTTCGACCAGTTGCGTGAAGATTGAAACTGCCAGCCGCGCCACGTGCTGACAATGTGGTAAATCGACTCCGCAACGGGCGGCAAACCCCAACGCGCTAGCCTGGCGATCGTGCGTTGGCGGGTTAGCTGGTCCCAGCGTGGCGTTGACCATCGTCAGTAGCAGTCCGTCGCGCACCCCGCCGGTGTGCACGGCCAGCGTATTGACGTGAAAGCGGCGCATCACGCTATCGATAATTGCAAGACCAGCGACGATGATGTCGGCGCGGTCGAGACTCAACCCCGGCACCGTGCGGCGCGCCTTCGAGGGTAACTTTCGCAGCCGCTCGAGCAGATGCCGCACCTCGGCGCGCGAGACCTGGTAGCCCTGCACCGGCAGATTGCCCAGTCCCTTGGCGGCCATCAACATGGCGGCCAACGTAGTGAAGGTGCCGCCAGAGCCGATGAGCAAATGCGGGGCGAAGTGCGGCTTGGCCGTGTGCTTTCGCAATAGGCGATCGACCGAGCGCAGAAACCGGGCGAAGTGCTCGTTGCTTAGCGCCTGCGCGCCGCCGAATCGCTCGGTGACGCGCACCGCCCCCAGCGGAGTGGTGTCGATCGATTCGATCAGGTTGTTCGAAGCCAAAACGATCTCGGTGCTGCCGCCCCCGATGTCGACCACCGCAACGTTCTTGTGCTCCAGGTCGAAGCTCCGCTGCACGCCGTAGAATGCCAGGCGGGCCTCTTCCTCGGCACTGACCACTTCAATCGGCAGCCCGACTTCCTGCTGCACGCGCTGACAGAATTCCGCTCCGTCCGCAGCTTCGCGCACGGCGCAGGTGGCGATGGCCCGCAGTTCGCGCACCTGGTAGCCGGTGACAATCTGGTGCATGCGCCGCAGTGTCTGTAGCGCGCGCTCGATGGCTTCCGCGTCGAGGCGGCCGGTCGTGGCCAGGTTCTTGCCGAGACGGGCGGAGTCCTTCTCGTCGTCGAGAATTCGGTATTTGCCGTCGCGCAGGCCTTCGGCCACGATCATGCGGATGCTGTTCGTGCCGATATCGATCGCCGCCAGCCGGTGGCCGAGCTCAGGCGACAGAATGTATTGTTGGCTTTCCATCGCAACCGCTAGGGCTGACGCGGACCATTTGATGCAGACTTGAGGACGTCCTTGTCCCGACCAAAGGCGGCGCGTGACCATGGGGAGCAGGCGGCCAGTCGAGCCGCATGCGAATGCTCAAGGATAGCACAGCGACCGCCAAGGCGCGAACCTTGGCGGTCTTTGGAACTGAACTGCCGAGCCAGATTTCACGCGATTTTCATCTTGTCTGCGACGGCAGCCGTCGCGCGGTTGCGTGCACCACACGGTTATGGCTTGGCGGCGAGATCGCGGTGGGTGTATAGTCATTTCAGTCGGCGGTCGGTCTTGGCCGCCATATTTGTCCTGCGCGCGAGGCCCCCCGATGTCTGAGTCGCGATACCAGTCGTTTGCCGAATTCTGGCCGTATTACGTCCGCGAACACACCCATCCAGCCTGCCGGGCCTTGCACTTTATCGGCAGCACGCTAGGGCTGGTGGTGCTGGGAATGATGCTCTACACGCAGAACTGGTGGCTATTGCCGCTGGGGATGGTCATCGGATACGGATTCGCCTGGGTGGGGCATTTCTTTATCGAGCACAATCGGCCCGCCACGTTTAAGTATCCCCTCTGGTCGTTCATCGGCGACTGGAAGATGTGGGGATTGATGGTAACCGGGCGCATGCGGGCCGAAGTCGAGCGTGCCCACGCCCTGGCGGCAAAGTGAGCCAAGAACGCCCTGATACCACCGGCGAAAGGAAGCGGCCGTCAGCAATGGATGGTTAATCCAAGGGCCCTTTGCGTTCCATCCAACTGTAGGGCTGCTTGACGGCTCGCAAATCGATGAACTGCGCAATGCGCTCTTCCAAGCCGAGCCCTTCGCCAAGCATCTTGGTCCCTTGCAGCCGGGTCTTGTAGCCGGTATCGAGAAACACCATCTGCTCTTGCGGTCTGTCGAGGTACAACTTGCTGATCAGGTTGTGGACCTGCTTGGCGTTCTTGACTGCCCCAGCGTCGTTGGCGCCGGCTACGATCTGCACCGACACCTGCCCCGCAATCGGCGGTTGGGCCAACGTGCTGGCGCGAAAATTCTTGAAGCGCAGTTCGGGCGAGATCAAGGTCAGCGCCTTGACGTCGCGCCCCTGCTTGATCGTGCTGACGCGTTGCGATCCCCAGGCCCAGTCTCCCCACGCCCAGCGGATGCCGACCATGGCCCCCATTTCTGCGCCGACCACGCAGAGTTTTTCGATATTCAACTCGCCGTCGTTGTTCTTGCGCATCAAGAAGCGCTTGACGGTTTCGACATCTTGCGATGCCATGCGGTCGAAGTCCGTGGGTCTCAAGCGCTCGACGTCAAAACGGCCTTTTGATCCGTTTGTCTCGTAGCTCAGGCTGTCGCCGTGACCGCGCAGGTCGGGCACGATGACGGCGTGCTCTTTTTCGGTTTGCAGATACAAAGCCAGGTCGCGGAAGTCGGCGCGGCTGCCGCGATACTGGTGCAGCATGATAATCGGGACGGCCTCCTTCTTCTTGCGACTGGCATACCACGTCGCTTTCAGCAGCACGCCGTCTTTGGTAACCAATTCGATATCTTCGGGTTCGGGAGGCCCTTCGTCCTCTTCCTCCGTAGCGAGTGAGGCAAGTGGAAACGCAAAGCACGCGGCTAGCAGACAGGCGAAAAATCTCCAACGGCGCCTGTCGACACCCCTGGACAGCAAACTCGATCCAGTCACGGTGGCCCCCGTGTCCAAGTCAAAATTTCTTGAAAGTCGCGCCGCGAGCGAACCCGAATCGCAACGCCCCGGACTAGCGGACTTCGCGGATCGACCGGCTCGATCGACTCAGCGGCAGTGATTAACGACACCTAAACCCATGTTAGAAGTGGGGGAGTGAAGCGTCAAACGAGGGGATTTCTCCAGGCGGAAAGGGCGATAAACCGGCTGGGCGAACCCGGCGGCCACGGTACATTGAACGCTGTTTGGGGGCGCATGCCGGCGCGCGGCAGCACCAGTGAGTCGTTTGTGTCAGGAGCGTGTTCTTCGTGAAAACCTACACCATTACCGAATTGTTGGGGGATGGTATCGCGAGCGAATTGGCCGCGGCCGTGCGCATCGTCGTCGCCAAATTCCCAATTCGCATCGAATTCGAGCCGGTCGACCTCAGTCTGCGGAACCGCGAAGCACGAGGTTTGCCGATTTACGACGAAGCCATGGAGTCGATGCGCCGGAATCGGTTCTCGCTGAAGTATCCGACGATCACTGCCAAGGAGAGCCCGAACGCCGTCTTGCGGCAGCGTTGCAACTTCTCGGTCATCCATCGGCCGGTGTCAACGATCCCGGGTG
This sequence comes from Pirellulales bacterium, assembly GCA_050184475.1. Classification (GTDB taxonomy): domain Bacteria; phylum Planctomycetota; class Planctomycetia; order Pirellulales; family JAEUIK01; genus JAIESQ01. Next base: position 75,627 of record JBFXAH010000002.1, read on the forward strand.
TCGTGACGAACTTTCGGCAGCCGCTGGCGCTGAACATCATTCGCGTGGCGCGCGGCGGAACCTACGACGATCCTGGACGTATGATCGGCACCGAAGCCGCAGTCAGCTTACGCATCGTCGAACGACAACCGTGCTGGGAAGCCGCCCGCTACGCGTTTCTACTGGCCCGCCGGTCGGGGCGCAGCATGACCAGCGCGTCGAAGCGCACGATTCAGTCGGGCACCGACGGGCTGTTCGCGCACGTGGTCGAAGAGGTGGCGCTCGATTTCCCGGACGTTCTGCATCAAGAAGAGCTATTCGACGCCTTATTGGCCAAAATCATCATGCACCCCGAGCGCTACGCCGTGGTGCTGGTGCTTAACGAGTACGGAGATTTTCTCAGCGACATGGCCTGTGGCCTGGCGGGCTCGATGGGCATTGGGGCCAGCGCCAGCTTGAGCTTTACGCCCGATGGCCAAGTGCATCTGGCGATGTTCGATCCGGCCGGTGGAACCGCGCCCGACATCGCCGGCAAGAATCTGGCAAACCCGACGGCGATCTTCCTAGCGCTGACGATGTTGCTCTTCGAACTCGACGAACGCGAACTGGCGGCCTCGCTCAAGGCCACGGTGCTCGACCTGCTGCGCGATGGCGAGCGCACCAAGGATCTTGGCGGCTCGTTATCGACCACGCAGTTCAGCGAGCGCGTCGCCGACGAACTCTCGAAACGGCTGGCCAGCGAGAGTGCCCCGGCGGCGACGGCGGGCCGTTAGCGGCCTACTCGCCAAACCGCGAGAACGGTTAGAACCGCACCTCAGTACGTCCGGCGGTTCAAATCCCCGGGTTATGCGGGGCGATGTCCGCGTGCGCGTCGTGCGGGTAGAAGTAGCGGCCGATTTCCTCGGCCAGCACGCCGACAAACTCGCGGCGGAACTCGGGTTCGCGCTTCTCCTGCGTCGGAATTGCGTAGTTCGGTGGCCAGAGCAGGCGTGGCGGCTGCTTCTTGAAGACCACTTCGCCCTCGTTGTCGCGGTCGATGACTTCGATCGTGTAAACCGCCTCGCCCTGATAGAGCGTCTGCCCCTGGTAGAGGCTGAAGTGATCGATGTCAATGTCGACGATCATCTGGGCGTCGAGCGCTTTGCCCACCTCGCGCGGATCGTCCCACTCGTTTTCGTCCATCCAGCGATCGACATCGCGGGCGTCGACGACCTCGATTTTTGAGACGTTGAGTTGCAAACGCCGGCTGAGTTCGGTCGCCAGCTCGCGCGTCACGTTCGTGCTCGAGAACTGCATCGCCGCGGGCGTTCGGCAGACGACCACCACGCGTTTTTCGCGCAGCCCGTTGTATTCGGCCGGTATGCGATTGCCCTTAATGACGTAGATGGCCGTGGCCAACACGCTGGCGCAGCCACCTGCAAACAGCGGCACCATCATTACAGCAAGCCCTAGCCATCCGGCCAGCGGATGACGAAAAGCACCGCGGTCCATCGCTTGGCCTTTCCGGTTTTCGGCGACCTTAAACAGTCGGTCCACCGTTGTAGAGTCTTACAAACCAATCGATCAGGGTGACGGTAATCACCGTGGCGGCCAGCACCACCAGCACGCGATCGCTGGGAAGCTTGAGCCAAATTCGCCCCCTCACGGCGCTAACCAACGACCACACCATGAACATGGTGGCAATCGCCGCCAACAGCGTTCCGCCGACGTTCGCCCGCAGCGCCGACGGCAACTGCCCGCGAACGAAATGCGCCCAGGAGGTCGTCATTCCGCAAGCCGGACAGGGCATGTCGAGTAGCATCACGAACGAGCAAGGCGGCAGACCCAACTGTTGATGAGTCCCGCGGCCACGAGGATTCGGTTCGAGCCAAACGGCGACGGCCAGGAGGGTCGCCAAACCCAACCCGAGCACCGCCAGTCCGCCGCGTACCGCCGGGGCGCTTTGCCCCGTGTCTTTCGTAGTCGCGTGGGTCACAGCGTTGCGTGAAAGGAGCGGGAGGGTAGCGAAATGCGATTTAGGCGACAAGAGCGGTTTCGCCCTCAGCCGATCAGCGGCTCGTGGCATCCCGAGCTGCCGATTAGAGTAACTCGCCCGACCAACGGAGAACAGAGATCCGCCCCGAGAGACTCAGTTCCAAGCCGCAGGCGCCTTATCGACGACGCAGGTTCGACCGGCCCGGCTTGGTTCTGGATTTGGGTGCCGGCTTCTTCTCCGGCTTGTCGCTGGCCGGTTTTTCTTCATTGGGAGTCTTGGCCACGCGGGGGGACGCATCCGAATCGGTGGTCGTTGAGTCGCTGGCACCCTCTTCGCCGCCTTCAGAGGCTAAATCGGTCGGCCGCTTGGGGCGGACCGTCACCGTGGGGATAGACGGAACGAGATCCTCGGTAAAGCGGGTCACGTAGTGCAAACTGCTTTGTTCGCCGCTGAAGCCGACGACCCGTTTGTCGAGTTCGAGCCGCTGCGATAGCAAGCGCCCCGACGCGATATCGAAGTGCAGTTCGCCGGCACTTTGCCGCTGAATGAGCTGGGCTTCGATCTCCGGCTCGTCGCGAATCGGAGTGATTACCTGCGACTCGACTTCGATCTTGGCGATGCCGTCGCGCACCTCAGCCAGCCTGCAGCGCTGCCGCAATTTGATCACGCGCACTTGGCCGCTGCTGAGCTTGACGGTCGTTTCCGAAGGTGAATACCAGACATGGCCAACGGGCACGTCTTCGGCGGGCAGCGGTAAGGTCAGCGGGGATTGGGCTTCGGCTTCGGTCAGTGTGCCACCTTCGCGGTTGACGATCACTCCGCGGAGGTCCATCGTCACCCGCGCAAGTACGACGCCCACCGATTGAGCGGTTTGTTCGAATCCAGCCGGCGGAACGACGTCGGTCGCGCTATTGTAGACCACCTCCTCACGCCCGGTCACTTTCTGTCGCATTTCGACATTTTCGACCAGATGCTCGAAAATGACCGCCGGCTGCGGAGCGGCGGCCAGTTGCTTGATGCGCCAGACCTTGAGCGACCGGCTGATCGTTTCGGCGGTCTGGGTCGATCCCGAGACCGTCGTGGTCACACGCGCGCGATGTTCGACCTGCCAGCGAATCGTTTCGCCAGCTTTGAAGCGATAGCGGAGCCGATAGGTCTTTTCGCTTTCGGCGTTGGCGTCGGCCGTGCTGTCGTCAGTTTTCGACGAGGCGACCGGTGTGGCTGTCGTCACAGGATCCGCCCCACGCAGTGGCGCGACGACCAAGAACACGGTCCCGCAGAGCAAAAGCGTAAAACGCGCGTGCGAAAGACGAGTTGTCATCGAGCACCTCGCATCCATTCGAGGTTAATTGCCTTGGTCGCGCCGCTAGGAGCGTTTTGTGGGCCACTGCCAGGCGCGGGTCAACCAGTTATTCACCGAGCCGCAATTGCCCACCCCAACCGAGCTTTTCCCGCAGTGTGCGGTAGTAACTATGCCCTGGGACTTCGACGAGTTGGAACTGGGGCTGCGCCCGCACGATCCGTACGCGATCGTAGGGAGCCATCAGCGACAGCGTCCGCCCATCGGCGACCACCGTAGTGCCAGGATTGGGACGCGTGACCTCCAACTCGTACGTCCGCTCGGCACCGTCCACCACGGGACGATTGGTGAGCGTGTGCGGGCTGATCGGCGATACGACAAACGCCTGCAGATCCTTTCGCAGGATGGGGCCACCGGCCGACAAACTGTGCGCGGTCGAGCCGACGGGCGTGGCGACGATCAGGCCGTCGCAACTATAGGTAGTGACCAATTCTGCGTCAACGTAGAGATGCACTTCGAGAATGTGGAACGGCGCGCCAGCATGCAGCACGACGTCGTTGAGACCTAAGTGGGTCTCAAAGACGCGGCCATCCCGATACAAACTGCACTCGAACATCAAGTGATCGACGATCCGAAATTCGCCCGCCGCCAAACGCGGCAGCACCTGTTCGAGTTCTTTGGGGGCCAGATCGGCCAGGAAACCCAGTTTGCCTAGATTGACGCCGATGATCGGTCGCTGCTGGTAACCCATCTGGCGGACGGCGCGCAGAATCGAACCATCGCCGCCAAGTACGATCGCCAAATCGAAATCGAGCGTCACCAGATCGACGGCCGAATGCAGGTCCCACGCCAGCACTTCGGTATGCGCCTCGATCAGTGGACGCAACCGAGCCGACTCGGTTTGCACGCGCGGGCGATCGGCCGATCCAAGTACGACGACGCGCGGCCGTGCCGATTTGCCCGGATCGCGCGCGGCCGTGGTGGCAGCCGCCTTGGCGCCGGTTGCGGCCTGCGAATCGCGCGAGCCGCTGGTCGGACTGGCGCTGCCGCGTGGCATGGCGAATCACCCTGTGTGTCGTACAGCGCCGGCGGCGGCCAAATCGTTACCGCCGCGCACGATGCCCAGTTCGTTGGCCAACTCGCGGCAGGTTTTGATCAAGCCATCGCGATCGAGACCGAGATCGGCCAGCAGTTCGCCACGTTCGCCATGCTCGACAAAATGATCAGGAATGCCCAGTCGCCGCAGATGGCGGGTGTCGAGCCGGGCCTCGTTGGCGGCCTCGAGCACGGCACTGCCGAAACCGGTCATCAGTGCACCTTCTTCGACCGTGACGACGAACGCGCAGTCGCGCACGGCCCGCAAGACCGTTTGCCGATCGAGCGGCTTGATGAAGCGGGCGTTGATCACGCCGACATCGAGCCCCTCGGCGCGCAGCGCGTCGGCAGCCTGAACACACGTGCTCAGCAAGGTGCCACAAGCGATGAGCATGCCGTCGGCACCCCATTCGATGACTTCAGCACGGCCTAGTTCGATCGGCGCGAAGTTTCGTTCAACGCGCTCGGCCTTGGTCTTGGGGTATCGCAGCGAGACCGGACTCGGCTGGGCGAGTGCGAATTCGAGCATGGCCGGCAAATCGAGTTCATCCCCCGGTGCCAACACGGTCATGTTGGGGAACAGTCGCATGTAACCAAGATCGAACACGCCGTGGTGCGTGGGGCCGTCGGGGCCCGTCAGCCCGGCACGATCGAGCAGGAACGTGACGGGCAGGTTCTGCAGGGCCACCTCCTGAAAGATTTGATCGAAGCTGCGCTGCAAGAAGGTGCTGTAGATATCGACGATCGGTCGCAGGCCTGCCTTGGCCATGCCGGCGGCGAAGGCCACGGCGTGCGACTCGCAAATGCCGGTATCGAAGAAACGATCGGGGAAGCCGCCGCGGACTTTTTCCAGGTTGTTGCCCTGGCACATCGCGGCAGTCATCACCGTGACCTTGGGATTACGCGACAACTCGTTGAAGATCGCTTCGCTGGCGACGTTGGTGTAGGCCCGCGACGAACTGCTCGGCTTGACCGCGACCACGCCGTCATCTTCGCATTCAAAAGGGGCGGGCGTATGGAAGTAGACTGGATCCTCGGCAGCCGGTTTGAAGCCGTGCCCCTTCTCGGTAATGACGTGCAGCAACACCGGGCCCGGCACGTCCTTGACGATGCGCAGGAACTTCTTCAAGTGCCCAAGGTTGTGTCCGTCGATCGGCCCCAGGTAGCGGATGCCGAGCTCCTCGAAAAGCATGCCGCCGTGGTGCAGACCGGCTTTGATGGAGTCCTTCGCCTGTCCGAGCAGCTTCTCGACAGGGTCGCCAATAACCGGCAGATTCTCGAGGAAGCGCAGGACTTCGGTTTTCAGCCCGTTATAGAGCGGATGAACGCGCACCTGGTCGAGATACTCGGCCAACCCCCCGACGCGCGGGCAGATCGACATCTTGTTGTCGTTGAGGATCACCAGCAGCTTCTTCTTGAGGCCACCGGCGTTATTGAGGGCCTCGAAGACGATGCCCGAGGGGAGCGCTCCGTCGCCGATCACCGCGACCGAATGGCGGTCATCTTCGCCGGGCAAGAGATCATCGCCGCACTTGAGCCCCAAAGCGGTCGACACGCTGCAACCGGCATGGCCCGTCATGAATAGGTCGTAGATGCTCTCATGCGGGTTGGGGTAGCCCATCAGGCCCCCCTTGGTGCGCATGGTGCTGAACTCGTCGTAGCGGCCTGTGATGAGCTTATGTGGATAGATTTGGTGCCCAGTGTCCCAAATCAATCGATCGCGCGAAAAGTCGAACGTGGTGTGCAGGGCGAGGCACAATTCGACGACACCCAGGTTCGAGGCGAAGTGGGCCGTGCGGCTCGACACAAGGTTGCACAGCACCGCCCTCATCTCCGTGGCGACTTGCTCCAATTCTGGGAGTGACAAGTCGACGAGGTCTTTGGGCGAGCGGATCTTGGCCAGCAATCTCTCCATCAACGATCCCTTTCCAAGACGTAACGAGCTAAAGCCCGAAGCGGTTGGGCGGCTGTGCCCAACGGTTCGATGGCGCCGGTGGCCGCGTCGATCAATTGCGCGGCTCGGCGGCGGCTTTCGGCGATGCCCCACACGCCGGGAAATGTGAGTTTGCCTCGACTCTTATCCTTTCCCACTCGTTTGCCGACCGTGGCCACGTCGCCCGACACATCGAGCAGGTCGTCGACGATCTGGAACGCTAGCCCCAGGTGGCGGCCATATTCGCCCAGCGCGGATTCCGCTTCGGGAGAACACTGAGCGGCCACGGCCCCCAAGTGCAGCGACACGCTGAGCATGGCACCAGTTTTTCGTTCGTGAATGCTCTCCAAGGCGCCGGCCGTGGCGGCGCGATCGGGATCGAGGTCGTCGGCCTGGCCACCGACCAGGCAGCAGGGCCCCGCGGCCCGGGCTAGCAACGCGCAACATCGCGCGGCGACAGCCGGGGGGCTCAGATCGCGAGCCATGACCTCAAAGGCCATTGCCTGGAGGGCGTCGCCAGCCAGGATGGCGACGTCTTCGCCATACGCTCTGTGGCAAGTGGGGCGACCGCGTCGCAGGTCGTCGTCGTCCATCGCCGGCAAGTCATCGTGAATCAACGAATAAGCGTGAATCATCTCGACGGCGCAAGCGGCCGGCATGGCGTCGGCGGCGTTACCCCCGACGGCGGCCGCTCCCCAGATACACAGAAGTGGCCGCAAACGCTTGCCTGGGGCCAGCAAGCTGTAGCGAATCGCCTCCGCGAGCGAAGCCGGACAGCCCGGACCGAAGCTGCAATAGGCCTCGAGCGCGCGGTCGATCTCGACGCGAGACGCGGACGACAGTTCGGCAAACGAGGTGCTAGGAGTCGAAAGTGCCATCAGGCCCTGATTTGCTCCACGTTGCCAGAGGTCGCCCCCGACGACCTAAGTGCGACTTTATCCTACAAAGCGAATGGAGGTTCGTCTACGTCGCTCTGCGCTGAATTGTCCCTGGCAGCTCTGGTTTGCGCTGCGCCACTCCCCGGCGTTCCTGGCGGTTGTGTTCGCCTGAGGCGCCGACCCTGCTGCTTTTGCTCAGCGTCGACTTGGGAGTCGTCGCAAGGCTCGGTTTGCGGCCCTCCGCCACCGTCGACCCCCGTCAACATCTCGATTCTCCGCTCGGCCTTGTCGAGCATCTCCTGACATTGCGCGAGCAGCCCGACCCCACGCTCGTAACGAACCATCGCCTCGCTCAGGCCGATTTGCCCCTCTTCCAGATCGTGAACAATCCGTTCCAAGGCCGCAAGCGCCGACTCGAAGCTTAAGGGCGCGCCCTCAACTTCGGCAGCCGTAGCCGTCGCGTTAGGAGTTGGATCGGACAAGTTCGTACCCGGATTCTCAACCGCAATCGCCGTTCCAGCGGCAACCGGTTGCCGCTAACCCGTGTTCTCCGCGCCGGCCGCGTTGTCCACCGCTTCAACCCTGCTCAATACACTCCCCCGCGCCAGACGGGTTCGCAAGCGATCCCCCATCTTAAGCGTTCGGGCGTCGTGTACCAGACGTCCGTCATCGGCCCGCTCCGTTAAGCTATACCCGCGTGCTAGCACTTGTATGGGGCTGAGCGATTCGAGTTTGCCCCCCAGCCGCTCGACGCGATGCCGGGCCTGATCGAGTCGGCGGTTCTGGGCTTTGCGAGCCCGGGCATCGAGTTCATCGAGGCGCCGTGCCAAGTCGTGAATCCGTTCCAGCGGTCGCCGGAGCACGCGACTCGTGGCCAGCGCCGTCAACCGACCCCGTGCCACGGCCGCGCGCCGGGCAAGGCCCGATCGCAATCGCTGAGCAAATTGAACCAGCGCTCCGCGCATTTCTTCGGCCGACGGCACGACGAGCTCGGCAGCTTCGCTCGGCGTGAGCGCTCGGACGTCGGCAGCCAGATCCGCAAGGGTGACGTCGATTTCATGGCCGACCGCCGAGACGACGGGAATCTGCGACGCGGCGATCGCCCTGACGACTCGCTCTTCGTTAAAAGCCCAGAGGTCTTCAGCACTGCCGCCACCGCGACAGACGACCAATATATCAATCGCGCCGGCCAGGCGATTCGCTAGGGCGATGCCGGCGGCAATCTCCTCTCCGGCCCGTTCCCCCTGCACGCGCGCTGGAATGATCCATACGTCGGTACCGCGCCAGCGGCGTCGCAGCACCTCGAGAAAGTCCTTGATCGCCGCCCCCGTCGGGCTGGTAACGACGGCGATCCGGCGTGGAAGCTTTGGCAGCGGACGTTTTCGCTCGGGGGCGAAGAGCCCTTCGGCCGCCAACTTCGCATGCAATTGGCGTAACGCCAGCTCGAGCGCGCCCATGCCACGCGGTACCACGCGATCGACGACCAACTGGTACGTGCCGCGGGCCGCGTACACTTCGAGCGATCCGTGGCACACCACTTCCAGGCCATCTTGCAAATCGAACCGCAAGCGGGCGGCAGCGCTGCGCCACATGACGGCGCGGACCTGGGCCCGATCGTCTTTGAGTGTGAAATAACAATGTCCGGAATGGGCCCGCGAGAGGTTGGTGATTTCGCCGGTTACGTCGACGGCCGGAAACGCCCCTTCGAGCAGTTCTTTGACGACATCGGTCAACTGCGAGACGGAGAGGATCACGGGCCCGGCTGTTACGGCCGGCGCGGAGGTTATTGATCGAGTTGATGCACTTGGCGCCGGCGAACGGCTGCCGTCCGACTGCAAAGATCGTGTTGCCGAGGTGGCTCGACCCGCATGCCGCGCGGTGCGGCGTTTCCCCTTTTTCTGCGGTGCGGGGGGTTGGGCCAGCGGCGGCTCGGGATCGGGAAACAGATCGAACTGGCGCATGGTATTGGGTAGCGGGGACGTGGGGCCGCTCGGGTAAGGGCGATTTATCGTAGTTTAACGAACTTCGGCTGACGCGCGAGGCGAATCGTCCAACAGACCGCCAGGCGGCGGATTGACTCTAGGCGTGTCTGAAAAAAGGCCCTTTCGCCAGCGGTGGGGTCGGCGTTACATTAGAAGCCCTACAAAAGCCAATATGGTGCCCGGCCGGCTGAGATGCCGAGCGCCCCAGGAAGCAACGAACATGGCCAAGAGCAAAAAGAAAGTCGAAACAGTCTTCCTCGTCTGCGAGGAATCGGGCGACTACAACTACGTGCTCCGCCGCAAGTCTGGCGGCGAGAAGCTCAAGTTGATGAAGTATTGCCCTCGGCTGCGCAAGCACACGATGCACACTGAGAAGAAGAAGTAGGCTTGCTTGCCCAAGTTCTTGGTTGCGTCTTCAAAATATAAGCCCAGGGAGTGCGGTCCCTGGGCTTGGTTGCTGTATCGCTAGCGGCGACACGCGCAAAACCCTGTGCCTAGTACGCATGGTTAACGAGTGTGTTTCATTCCCCGACCGGCACGCTTGCCGACGGACGTGGCGTCGGACTCGTAGGTGTTGGTGTCGAGTCGGGCGTCCTAGGTTTGGCCGGCGGCTTCCGCGGCGGTTCGATCACGACGAACGGCATGCGCTGATTTGCCTGTTGAATCGCCCGTAGCGAGTTCTTGCCAAGAACTCGGCGCAATTGGGGCTCGGCCTCGTCGAACATTGAACCGATCGATTTTCGGTCGTCTTCGTTTTCGACTTCAACCTCGGCCAGCGATCGCCGCAATTCGCGGATGATCGGCACCTCGTCCTGGCGCTCGTCGCGCGGCCGGGCAGGAACGGGGCGGGCCGGAGTTCCAGGTCGTGCCTCGTTGGCGGCGACCGCAGCAGGTGCTGGTTGCCCAATCCCTGGTTGCATAATGGTCGGGGGCGCAACGGGCTGCTGTGCGACGGCCGGCGCGAAGGCCGCGTCGCGTTCCGCAACTTGTCCGCCGGTTGCTGGTGCAATTTGCGGCGCGACCGCGGCTGGCGGTGTCGATTTGCGGCCGCAGCCGGCTAGCAGCAGGCCACCGAGCAACATCCCGGCGCCAAAGAGAACGAGGTCGCGTTTCATCGAGTCGATCGCCCGCGTGGAACCGTGAATTCCTGCGACAACAGTTGCCGCAGTCCCGTCATTCCACGCTAGTTCGACCCGGCCGCTACAGCAAGCTTTCGAGCAAAAGCCGCAATTTCCGCAGCTCTGCCAGGTGATCGACCCCTTCCTGCTCGACGATGTCGACCGTGAGCGCGCGGGCGTAATTGACCTTGTTGAGCTGGTTGATTAGCCGGCCATATTCGATTTGGCCCTGGCCAATTCGCACTTGCAGCTTCTCTTTGCTCGTGTCGCGCAAACGGACATGGTAGGTGTGCTTGATCAGATGGTCGTAATTGGCGCCGGCATGCGGGCCACAAATATAGTGGCTAGGGTCGAGCGTGATGCCGAGCCCCTTGACGTTGTCGCAGAGGACCACGGCCGTCGCGGGATCTTCGGTCATGTGACCGGCCTCGGTATTGACGCTGACTAGCACGCTTTCGTCCTCGGCGATGCGAACCAGCTCGCGCAGCCGCTCGATTTCCTCGTTGAAGGGGGTCCCCAACACTCCGGAGGGAACGGTAATCGAGACGATCCCAGTCGCCTTGGCAAGCTTGCAGCAGGCCGCGAACTGCGGATAGTACTCGCCGCGTGGGGCGTCGATGTCGACAACCAATGCGACCGGTTTCAGGCGATGCGCTTCGCGGCAGGCCTGCACCGACTTGTCGAGATTCGCTAGCACTTGCGATGGCTTGAGCTGGTTTCCGTGTTCGCGGACGGCGAACTCGACACGATTAAATTCGAGCTCGGTGAGCTTGGCCAGCGCGGCGTCGAGCGACGGCTCTGGAAAGCAATCCGTTGATGCAGCGACAAACACTCCGTGTTACTCCTCGGGCAGCGAGCCATGACGGCCGGCGACGGGTGGCGGCAATCCCTGGGGATGGCATGGCCGTAGCTTACCGCTGTGGGCCGTCGCGACGCAACACCGCGCGAGGTGGCGACATGGGGGCTTGTACCCGCTGCGCAAGGCCGCAAAACTAACTCGCGTTCCACTGACGCTAACCGGGCTGCATCCGGGGTCCTCGCGCCGTGTCGTGGGATATGCCGACGCGCGCGGCTACCGCGCGCCACAAACCGCTCAAGAACACCGGAAGGGTTTTTCCGCATGGATTCACCATCGGCTCCGCCGACTGGACATCGTCCCCCGTCGTATGCACCTCCCCCGCCGCCGCGTGGCATGGGATTCGGTTCCTGCGCGATCGGCTGTTTGTTCGTACTCTTGCTAGGGGGGCTGGGGATATCGCTGCTGTTCAATATCGCGCTGGCGTCTGGTCAGGCCGATACGACCCGCGACGACCACGGTCTGAGCGAGAAATACCACTCGCTCGATCGGTCGGCGTCGAACAAGATTGCGATCATCCGCCTCGAAGGACCAATCTTCGACGAGGATAAATTCGTTCGCCACCAAGTCGAAGTCGCGCGCCGTGACGATAGCGTCAAGGCAATCGTACTACGCGTGAATTCCCCCGGCGGCACGATCAGCGGCAGCGACGAGATTTATCACCGAATTCGCGCGCTGCGCGAGGAGCGCGAGCTCCCGATGGTCATCAGCATGGGAGGCATCGCCGCCAGCGGTGGTTATTACGCGGCCATGGCCGTCGGCGACGGCGAGCAGCGAATCTACGCCGAACCGACCACCTGGACCGGATCAATCGGCGTCATCATCCCGCATTACAACTTCGCCGGGCTCATGCAAGAGTGGAAGATCGAGGATGACTCGATCAAAAGCCATCCGCTCAAGGGCATCGGCAGCTTGACCAAGGAGATGACCCCCGAGGAGCGGGCGATCATGCAGGCTCTGGTCGACGACGGATTCGCGCGTTTCAAAGAGGTGATCAAAACTGGCCGTAAGCAGTTTGCCGAGCATCCCGAGGAACTCGACGCACTTGCCACGGGACAGGTGTACGCCGCCAGCGAGGCCCAGGCCAAGGGGCTCGTCGACGAAATCGGCTATCTCGAGGATGCTATCGCCCGGGCGCTGGAATTGGCCGGTCTCGACGAAAGCAACGCTCGGGCGATCGAATATCAGCAGCAGACCGGTTTGCTGCAAGAAATGTTGATCGGTCCCAGCGGCTCGCAAACCTTGGGCGAGGCAGCGGCGACGCTCCAGGGATCAAAGCTCGAAATGCGGGGACTGATTGAGCTTACGACGCCGCGGGCGTACTACATGTGCACCAATCTGCCGGCGCTAGAGCGGCTAGTACGCCCGTAGCCGCTCGCGACGGGTCGGAATTGCCGCAGTTATGATGCAGGTCGATTCATCGCCTCGGACGATTCTTCAGTCGTTTGATCAACTGCGTCGCTCACGGTAGTGGTCGTGTCGAGGTCGCTGCTGGTCGTCGCCAGCGGCAGGGCCGCGTGGTCCCCCAGTTCGACGGCATTCTGATCGGCTAGCGATGGCTGGGCCACCACGCCGCGCACCCGGTTGCTAAGCCCAGCCCACAATTCTTGAACGCGTTGGCGATCGCGCTGGTCTAGCCCGATCGCCCAGGTCAGCGGCACCCAAACCAGCACCGTGAGCCCGACTTCGGCAATCAAGACCATACGCGTTTCGGCGGGTACCACCCACTGCAAGCCAAAGGCCAGGCCCGCCAGCAGCAGGGCAATCACTAAGCCCGAGACAAAACTTTTGTTGAGATAGTAGGCCAGCGGAACATCCAGCGTGCGCACGACGTGCACGGTGATGATCGACCGCCGCAGCAGATTGAAAAAAATGGTCGGCACCACGATCGCCGGAATGGCCCACAGCAGCGGCCAACCGGCGTACCGTGCGTAGACAACCAGAACCACGGAACAGGCGACGTTGAGCGTCGAGCAAACAGTTTGCACCGCGGTAAGAAAGCGAACGTGATTGATTCCCAGCATGACCTGCCACTGCGCGCTGGTGGCATTGAGCGAGAAATCAGCTAGCGCCCAGGCGATCAAGGTCCAGCTAGTGATCTCGTAGCCGGGACCCAACCAGAAATGGACGATCGGAAACGCGAAAGCCAGGAATAGCACTGTAAAGGGGACCGTCATCAGCGTCCCGAGCCGCGTGCCGCGAACCAGCAACTCGCGGATCATGTCGAACCGCCCCTGCGTGTAGTAGGCAGTCGTCAACGGCCGCAATTGCCGGCTCAGCACCGCCGGAAAGGGCTGGGCGAAGGTCACCAGAAAAAGCGCCGGCGCGTAGTAGGCCACGGCCGATGGACCGAACCGGTTGGAGAGCACAGGGGGGTCGGTCTGTGCGGTGAATTTAAGAAAAATCTGCTGCACGAAGGAAACGCCCGCGAGGGGGGCGAGTTCCGTGAAGGCGTCGCGGCGCAAGTGCCGGCCGGTCACGCGCAGCGTCGGCACGACGCGTATGGCAGCCACGATCGCCAGCGACAGCCCGACGACCTTCGAGGCAAGCATGGCCGCGGCCCAGCCATGTAAATCGAGCTCGAGCCAGCCGACGATGGCAAAAATCAGAATCGTGCGACTGACCACCTCAGCGATGTGGGCGCCGTCGGCCAGGTCGAAGCGATGTTCGGCCTCGACCAGCGCGCCCAGTATCGCCGTGATGAACTGCATCAAGGCGTACGGGACAACGAAATAACAAACGAGCAACACGGTCGTCGGACGATCGGGACCGGTGACGTTGAGCACGTCGACGAGCGGGCCAGCCGTCGCCAGCACGATAACTTGCATCATGGCCGCTCCCGCAGTGAACGCCACCACAACGCTCGTGATCAACTCATTGACACGGCGCGAGTTGCCCGCCGCGATGTGCTCGGCCAGCTGCCGCCCCATGGCGGTGCGAATTCCGACGTCGACCATCAACAACATGATCACGAGCCAGTTGAGCAGCACGGTAATTCCGTAGCGCGCGTGCGACAGCTCGCGTACGAGCAGACCGACGGTGAGCATCGCGGCGGCGCCGCCGACGAGGACGTTCGACCAACCAGTCGTGGCGTTGACGGCGAACCGCGTGATGGGCTTCACGGCAACTTGCTACCTGCGGTTCCGACGCGAAAAGATTGTTGCCTGATAGGGCCAATTGCCCACGGACGGCCCCTCGCAAGATGCTCTCGGCCGTATGGGCCGAGGCAACCATTAAGCTAGTTTAGCGACTTTTTCAGACGTCGCGCCGGCTTGCCACACGAAACGCGACGCCGAGCAGCTAGGTTTGATACCCGCTGTGAGGCGCGCCAGTGTCAACCGCCGATCGATTTTTGATAAGAATTTCACAAGGGCTTCGCCGTTGTGGTGCACACCTCGAAGCGTAGATGATTCAGCCCAACCGACGTTGAAAATCTCGCATGACCGCTGCCAAACGCTCGACCCCCTCCAATGGCAGGGCGTTGTAGATTGATGCCCGGATGCCCCCCACCGAGCGGTGCCCCTTGAGTTGAAAGAGTTGCTCGGCCTCGGCCACCTTTAGAAACTGCTTCTCAAGATCATCGCTTGGCAATCGGAAGGTGACGTTCATCTGCGACCGGCAGTTGGGTTCCGCGTGTCCCCGGTAGATCCCATTGCTGGCATCGAGGACTTCGTACAGGATCGCGGCCTTGGCCGCGTTTCGTTTAGCCATCTCGGCCAGACTCCCAACTTCATCCAGCAGCCAGCGAGTGACCAGCATCATCACGTAGATGCCGAATACGCAGGGCGTGTTGTAAAGCGAGTTGTTCTCGGCGAAGGCGCGGTAGCTCAGTATGCCAGGTAACGACTGGCAAGATCGTTCGACCAATTCGTCACGGATGATCACCACGGTTACGCCGGCGGGACCGGCGTTTTTCTGAGCGCAAGCATAGAGCAGGCCGTAATCAGCGATTGGTACCGGCCGCGAGAGAATGTCGCTCGACGAGTCGCAAATCAGCGGAACTCCTGGTGGAATTCGCAGGCCCGCCAGCTTGAGGTCGGCCGGCAATTGCACACCTTGGATGGTCTCATTCGAGGTGATGTGGAGGTAGGCCGCCTCGGGGTTGATGCTGAGCTCCTCCGCACGAGGCAATCGACTATAGGCGCCGTCGGCGCCGTCCCAGATTGTGCGGACCGAGCCTTCGTGCACGGCCTCTTGGCGAGCTTTCTTTCCCCAAGAACCACTGACGACGTACTCGGCGGTGCGCCCCGTGCCGCGCAACAGATTCATTGGGATCATCGAGAACTGGAGCGCCGCGCCCCCTTGAAAAAACAGAACGCGATAACCATCCGGAATCTCGAGCAGCTTGCGCAAATTGCCTTCGGTCGTGGCCAGAATCTCGTCAAACGGTTTGGACCGATGGCTGATCTCGAGCACCGACATGCCGACGCCGGGCAGCGCGAGCAGATCGCGCTGGGCTTGCTCGAGCACGGACAGCGGCAGCACCGCGGGTCCGGATGAAAAGTTGAAGACGCGCTTCGTCATATCTTGAATTCTCCCTGTTCCGTCAGTGGTTGACGAAACGTCGATTGATCGCATTCCAGCCCTGGTGCCCGGTTGGCACTGGTGTCTGCCTGATCGCCCAATCCGCTCTCACGGCAGAGGGTGCCATCGCCAAGACTCGCGGATCGATGTCTCGGTTCGCCGCCCGCAGTCAAGCCGCGTATTGTAAGTTCGACCGCCGGCTGTCGGGAATTGGGGGGGGGCACACTGCGACAAATCGCACTCGCTTGTCCGATGGTTAACCGGCAAAAGTTGCCGCAATGGCCTTTTCATGCTTTCCGCGGCCATTTGGCTGCCGACTACCATGAACGTATACTCAAATTGAAGACTCTCTTGGAGTTAACTGCTTGGGTAGCTGGCACTTCGATGGCGATTTTCGATCCGCAGACCCAGTCACACGACGAGCAGAACGACGGGCCACTCTGGATGCGACAATTCGTGCTTGAAGTGGGGGCTGCCCGTAGCGGCACCAATTTCCTTGGCGAGGTCCTCTCGCAGCATCCACACCTGGCGTATTGGCGGCGGCCGAAGTATGTCTGGCGCTATGGCAATGCCTGGAAGTCCGACGACTGCCTGACCGCCTCGGACGCTCGTCCGCCGGTGCGACGGTACGTGCGGCGTCGCTTCGGCGAATTTCTCAAGCAATCGGGTAAGCAACGGCTGCTGGTTTGCACGCAAGCCAATTCACTGGCTCTGGACTTCGTCAACGCGATTTTTCCGCAGGGCAAAATCGTGCACATCATCCGCGATGGTCGCGAGGTCGCCGCTTCGCAAAAACAGGAATGGCAGACGCACAACGCAGTGTTCACGAGCAAAGGAAGCCGCCCTCCCTTTGTGTCGCTGGTCGCCCGTCGGTTGCGCGAAGTTCCGCTGGCCGACCTACCGGCCTACCTTCCCGAGTTTCTCGGCACGACCTGGACCATGCTCTCGGGCAGTCGTTTTCGGTACAGCATGGGTCCCAAGATCCACAATTGGCGGCAGCGCGCCGCAAGCATGGATCGGCTGGCGTTCGGAGCTTTGACCTGGCGCGAATGTGTCACGGCGGCGCGCGATGTCGGTCGGCAGATGTCGCATGGGCGCTATTACGAGGTCAAGTTTGAGGACGTCGTTTCACGACCTGAAATAGCCGTACCTCCGCTGCTGGAGTTTCTGGAACTGCCGCCCTCGCGCGAAGTCGACGAGTTTCTCGCCCGCCAGGTGGATCGCAGCGTGTCGGGCAAATGGCTGACACGGTTGACGCCCGGAGAGCTTGATTTGATCATGCCGATCATCGGCGATTTGTGTCGCGAGCTCGGGTACGAATAAGTGGACGACGCAGCCGCCGGCGACCGTCAGCAGATTCTCGACGACATTCGCTCCGAGTACGCGCGCCGCACCGAGCGTTGGAACGAGTTCGCGCCAGCGCGTCGTCAGGCAAACGCCGTGCTCCTCGAATACACCTTCCGCGCTTACGATCGGCTGCTGGCTCGTAATGGTCTGCTGCCGTTGGGCGAGCGGAGCGTCTTGGATGTCGGCTGCGGCCG
Source organism: Pirellulales bacterium (assembly GCA_050184475.1). Taxonomy (GTDB): domain Bacteria; phylum Planctomycetota; class Planctomycetia; order Pirellulales; family JAEUIK01; genus JAIESQ01. The sequence goes on from JBFXAH010000002.1 coordinate 92,808, forward strand.
CAACGAAGTGCTGGTCGCTTGTCGCCAGCGATGGGGCCAGAGTTCGCCGGCATTATGTGGTATCGATTTGCTAAGCGAACGGGTTGCCGCGGGTTTGCGCGATGCACCGTATTTGCGGCTAGTAGCGGGCTCGGCCGACCAACTCCCCTGGGCCGACGGGCAATTCGACGTCGTCCATCAGTCCATGCTGCTGACGTCGATCGTCGACGCCGAGTTTCGGCGGCGAATCGTGGCCGAAATGCGCCGCGTCACCAGGCCAGGTGGTTGGTTTTTGTGGTACGACTTCGTCTGGAATCCCACGAATCGAGCCGCTCAAGGCATTGGCTTAGAGGCCCTGCGAGCGTACTTTGGGGACTGGCAGTTGATTGATCGGCAGCGCGTGACCGTGGCACCCCCCTTAGCGCGAGCACTTTGCCGGCTGTGGGCTCCACTGGTCGGGTTCGTCGAACGATGTCGGGTGCTGAACTTCTGGGAACTGGCGTTGCTGCGCAAGCCCGTTTAGCTGGCTGGGCAGATCGCCACCGGGTCGGTGAGCCGCGCAGCGCACGAACGCGCGCCGCGCGCTGCGACGAAGAGGCTCTCGAGTGTTGATGCGGCGACATAATCGGGGCGGGCCGAACGGCAGTCCGGGCGAACGCTGGGTGATTCTCACCCAGTACTATCCGCCCGAACCTGGCGCGCCGCAGATTCGTCTGCATACGCTCGCCCGGTATCTGAGGCAAGCGGGCATCGAAGTGCGCGTCGTGACCGGTATGCCGAACTACCCCCAAGGCGTGGTGCACGAGCGATATCGCCGCAAACTCTACGCGAGCGAGACGATCGATGGCATCGACGTCAGCCGGGTCTGGCTCTTCGCCGCGACCGGTCGCAACTTCTTTCGGCGTCTGGCGAACTACCTGTCGTTCACGTTCACCGCAACTTGCTACTTGTTGTTCATGCCGCGCATTGACATGTTGTTTGTCGAATCCCAGCCGATTTCGCTGGGCCTCGCTGGCGTGATGCTGAAGTGGCTGCGCGGCATTCCCTACGTCTATAACATTCCCGACCTGCAAGCCGACAGTGCCAAACAGTTGGGTTTCCTCGGCGCGCGCGTCCTCTTGCGTATCGCTGTGGGCATGGAACAGTTTTTCATGCGGCAATCGTGGACTGTGTCCACGGTGACTCACCGCTTCATCGATTACTACGCGGAGCGCGGGATTCGCCGCGCGAAGCTGACGTTTCTGCCCAACGGCGCCGATATCGACGTCTTGCGTCCGCTCCCCTACGACGAAGAGTATGCGCGACGGCTCGGCGTGTATGGTAAAAAAGTCTTCACTTACGCCGGCACGCATGCTTACTATCACGGGCTGGAAGTGCTGATCGAAGCTGCGCGCTTACTGCAAGATCGACCAGACATCGTGATCTTGCTGGTCGGGCAGGGACCGGTGCGCGAGAACCTGAGGCGAATGACTCGGGTGTATGGGCTCGAAAACGTCGTGTTCGGCGACTCACCCTTCGCGGAAATGCCGCAATTGATGTCGATCACGTATGCGTCGGTAGTGGTGATGAAAGACATCGAAACGGCCGAGAAAATGCGACTGTCGAAGACGTTCCCGCCGTTGGCTTGCGGCGTTCCGGTCATTCACTCGGGTCGCGGCGAAGCGGCCGATCTGATTCTCGAGCGAGATTGCGGACTCTGCGCTCCGCCCGATTCTCCCCACTATTTGCAACAGGTGATCCGCAGTCTGGCCGACGATCAAGCGCTGCGCGACCGCCTTGGCGCGAATGGTCGTCGATTTATCACGCAGGAGCTTTCTTGGGAAATGATCATCACTCGTTGGCTGGAACAGCTTCGCGAGCTGCGCGTCAGCGAGGCGGACGACCCTTCACGGCAAGCGCCGCCGGTCTCACCGACGCCGAGCGAGGATCGCGCGCACCAGGATGTCGCGGTGGAGGACACAGCTGACCGAACCGCGGGTGTAAGCAAACCATGACCATTGCTGGCACAACGGTCGGGCCCCGGCTTGCAGGCCGAACCGTAGCCGTCTTCGGGATGGGCTACGTCGGAACGGTGTCGGCATGTTGCCTGGCCGATCAGGGGGCCCAAGTCGTCGGGGTCGAAATCGTTCCTGAAAAAGTGGCGGCGCTCAATCGTGGCGAAGTGCCCTTCGTCGAGCCGGGAGTGCCCGAGCTCGCGCGGCGGCTCGTGGCCGACGGTCGCTTACGGATTACGGGGGATGCCGTTGACGCGATTGCGGCGTGCGATTCGGCGCTTATTTGCGTTGGCACGCCGAGTGGCACCGACGGTTTCCCCGATTTCCAGCGGCTGTTTCAAGTCGGCGAACGCATCGGCAACGCACTCCGCCAACGCGATCGTTTGCTCGACATTGCCATTCGCTCGACCGTGCTGCCGGGAACGGCTGAGAGGCTAGCGGAGATTCTCGCGCGCGAGTCAAGGGGAAGCGAGGGTCGCGATTTTCGGGTTTTCGTAAATCCTGAGTTCCTTCGCGAAGGGACCGCCATCGCCGACTATCATCAGCCGCCATTTACCGTCGTGGGCGCACGCCCCGAGGATGATGCAGGCCCGCTCTGCGATCTCTATGCCGGGCTGCCTTCGGCGGTGTTTGTGGTACCGCGACGCGAGGCCGAACTCGTCAAATACGCCTGCAATCTGTTTCACGCCTTGAAGGTAGTTTTTGGCAACGAGATTGGTCGGCTTGGCAAGGCAGCGGGTATTGACACGCATCACCTGATCGACGTCTTCTGTCACGACGAGAAGCTCAACCTCTCACGAAACTACCTCAAGCCCGGGTACGCATTTGGCGGGTCGTGTTTGCCGAAGGACCTGCGCGCGATTCTGGCATTTGCAGCCCAGCAGTCGGTCGAGTTGCCGATGCTCCGCTCGGTGCAGGAAAGTAACGGTCAGCAAGTGGAACTTGGTTTCCGCCTGATTAAGAACCTGCATAGACGGCGCGTCGGCCTGATCGGGTTGGCTTTCAAACCGGCTACCGACGACTTACGGGAAAGCCCGTTGGTGCTCCTGGCCGAACAACTCGTCGCGGCGGGTTTCGAACTGCGGATCTTTGACAGGCACGTGGCGCTGGGGCACTTGATCGGCGAGAATCGCTCGTTCATCAACAAGCATTTGCCGCAGGCCGCCGAGTTGGTAACAGGCGATCTCGACAATGTGTTAGACTGGGCCGACGTGTTGGTAATTGGCAACCGGTTGCCGGAAGTCGAGGAACTGCTCGCCCGCGCTCGCGGCAATCAGTTCATCGTCGACCTGGTGAGGGCGGTCGATCGGCCGCAAACGCGGGCAGCCTATCATGGGCTGGGTTGGGAAGTGGAACCGCGCTAGTTGACCGACTTGGCGCATCGATGCCCAGTGGCGATCGATCGCCGGAGTCCGCGCGCTGCCGGTCGACTCAGCGGGGCACGCCAGGAGACATGGGGATCTCGAAGAGGATTGACGTCGCCCCGATGCGTCTGCTGCTTTTGACTCAATATTTTCCCCCCGAAATGGGCGCGCCGCAGGTGCGCTTGTCGGAGTTGGGGGAGCGCTTGATCGACCGTGGTTGGCAGGTCGAGGCGCTCACTGCGTTGCCGAATTACCCGACCGGACGCATCTTCGAAAACTACGCTCATTGGCGCCCCTGCCGGGAACTGATCGGCCGTATCGATACCGTACGTGTGCCGTTGCTGCCTGCCCGTACGGGATTTATCAAGCGCTTGTTGTCGTATTTTTCGTTTGTCTTTGCGGCGTGTTGGTACGGGCCGCGGATGTGCGCTCGGCCCGATATCATGTTGGTCGAATCACCGCCGCTGTTCATCGGCTATGCGGCGCGTTACCTGGCTTGGCGCTGGGGCTGCCCGTACACATTTAACGTCAGCGACCTGTGGCCTGAGTCCGCAATTCGCATGGGCATTCTGAGGCCCGGCTTTGCCACGCGGATGGCCGAGCGGCTCGAGCTATCGCTATATAAGCAGGCTTCGGCGGTAACTGGTCAGTCGGAGGAGATCATCGCCGCGGTGCGCAAACGCGTGCCAGAGACGCCCAACGAAGTAATCACCAACGGCGTGGCACCGAATCGTTTCGGCAAGTCGAAAGCGAATCCGTCGATCACCAGGATCATGGGGGACGAACCAGGGCCGATTTTCATATACGCCGGATTGTTTGGCTTGGCGCAGGGTCTCGATCAGTTGCTCGACATCGCCGCGTCTTGGCCCGCCGACGTACCGGGGCGCTTTGTGCTTGTAGGCGACGGCCCAGCGCGAGAGCTCATACAGAACCGCATTCGCGATCAAGGGCTGACACGTGTACGCGTGTTGCCGGCGCAGCCTCGCGAGGATATACCCGCGCTGCTGGCCGCCTCGGACGTGGCCTTCATAAGCCTCGGCATGTCGATTCCCGGAGCCGTACCGAGCAAAATCTACGAGGCCATGGCTTCCAGCCTGCCGATCGTCCTGATCGCCGATGGTGAACCGGCGCGGCGCGTGAATCGGGCAGGTTGCGGTCTGGTCGTTGCGCCGGGAAAGGCCGACGAGGCGCGCGAAGCGTGTCTCAGGCTGGCCCGCGATCCGGCGCTCCGCGAACAGCTAGGCGCCGCGGGGCGCCGCGCTGCCGAGCAGGATTACAATCGCGAAACAATCGCCCAGCGTCTCGACCTTTTCCTGGCGCGCGTCGTGGCGAATCCTAAATAGACGCCCACAATTCCAGTCGCGCGACAAACGGGCTCTAGCGGGCGGCCGGCGCGGCTTGCAACCGGCGCAGCGACACCGCATTGGCGTGCCCCCGTGGGCGTGCGGCGTGCCGAGATTCTGTCGCGGGATCATCGGTGCGCGGCGCGGGCGCCGTGGCGATGGCCTCGGCTTGCGTGAATTGCTGCAGCTCGGCCAACACCTCGGGTGCTTCGACGTAGTAGTTGAGCGAATGGTGTCGCCGGACGGTACCAGTGACGTCGAGCTGCGAGACCAGTCGCGTCGCCGGACCGAGTTTGTCGGGCTCGATTAGCCCCTTGTAACCCAGCGCGGGGGGACCGCCAGCGCCGTATAGCAGCGAGTAATACCGCAGGTAGGGGTCGCGCGCATTCACGGTTGCCAACACGCATTCGACGGTCGACATCGCTGCGCAGTATCGGCCGTCGACGGCAAAGCAATTGGCGTCAATCGCCGCCGCGATCAGGATTGCCCGGATGGCGCATCGCTGCGGATGTACTCGATCGAAAAGCTGGCGATGATGCACGCTACCTCCGCCGAGCAGGTGCAGGCTGCTGGAAATCAGCCTCGTGCCGTAGCTGTAACCCACCAAAGTGATGGGTACCTCGGGATCAAGGCGATCGAGTAGCCACGCGAGGTAATACGCTTGAGCTTCAGCGCGGCCGGCCTTGAGCCGCGCGTCTTTCACTGCCGAGGTATCGCAGCGATCGGCGGGCCAGGTAAAGATCACGAATCGCCAAGGTGCGCATGAATTCGCGGTAAGCGCTCGGCACATCTCCAGGCCCGTGTAGCGTGCGTCGTCCTCGGTCGCCCAATTGCCATGCACATAGATGGTCGTGCGAACATGCGCGTTATCGCTAGCCAAGAGGTCGTCGAGCGATGTCGCTTGCCATTGCTCTCCAGGGAGATACGCCTCGTAACGCATGTTGGCGGCTTGGTCAGTCGGGTCGCAACTGAGTTGCAGTTCTCGCGTGCTGACGTACCACACGCTACATGTCTCGGCGAAAGGCGCCAGGCGATCGCCGGTCAGAACAGCTTCCGTGGCGGGGTCGCTCGATGCACTATCAGTTGCCGCGCTTTCAAGACTGGCATTATCGAGTTCGTCCGTGGTGGCATCCGATGGCGCCGAAAGGTTGGGGGCCGGTAGTTCGTCCACCGCATCCCCAGGCTCGCTCACACCGAAGTCCAGCACATGCGGTGTGTGCGGCCGATCGCCGGAGTCGGTAATAACCGGCTTGACCACAGGTTTGAAGAGCCGCCGCGCCGCGAGCAGCGGCTCCTCGGCACGCGTTGCTAGCGTCGGCACGATCAGCGCAACGAGCAGAATCGCGAATCGCGACAAAGTCGCTACCACGACGTCGACTCCTGTCACCTCTTCGCTCCGTCGGCTTGCGTTCGCGGCTACTCAAAGTTGCGCACTCGCGCGAATGGCACTATGCAGTATTCGGCTGACAAGTGTGCCGACGCGCAGGGCAATCGTGTGGAAAAAAAACGACACGGTGAATTTGCACATCAAGGTAAGTGGGGTAGAGTTGCTTGACCTCAACAGCGATTCGCCGACGCAACCGATTTTGCACGGAGACGTGTCATGAAGATGCTAATGTTTTTTGCGGTCGTAGCGATGCTCGCGGCGAGCACGCTCGGCTGCAAATCGTGCGGTGGCTGCTTCAGCCGCGGCGCCTCGTGCCCGGCCTGCGGTCAGCAACCTCCGCCGGGTTGCCCTCCGGACGGCGCCTACATGCCTCAAGGTGGCATGATCGGCGTGCCGGAAACCTTCGCGCCAGGTCCGGCCTAGTGCGCCGGCAATAGGCGACGCGCAACCGCCAGACGTTCCCCGCCCGCGCTGGCCGTACCAGGCCTCGGCCAGCAGCGATACACAACCCGCCAGAAGCCGAGTGGGACCCCGAACTCAACGACTCGACAACTGCGTCGCGACGGTCATTTCCCCCATGATCAATGCGACCTGTCAGGCCGATCGAGGACTCGCGGGATCCCGAGCGCAGCGACAGGTCGCAGCTTCGACTTCGCGCCAAGCTCACGGTTCCTCCCAGGTGACTCCCGCCGAGACTTCTGCGGTTGTTGTGTGTCGAAATGGTGGAATGCGGCTGGCGCGCGGCGCTTGCCTCATCCGTAGTGCGCACCAGCCGTGGCCGGCTAAATGTCGCTGGCATTGAGCACTCTCCCCGCGAGCGGCCCACGGATTCCGCTGCCGTAGCGATCCTGACTACGGCCGCGGAACCGTGGGTGTTGTTGCCAGGGTCGTGACATGTGAAGCGATGTCGCCGCGCGAACGCGACTGCGACGCACGGTTACCTTAGCGGCGAGGTTTCGATTCTGAAAGGAAGCATCAATGCACGCACGGACGCGGCGGCAATTGCCTCGCATGCGCGGTCGCACGCTCTTGCGGCAGTTGTTCGTCGAGACATCGCTGGGCGCGCAAGCGAACAGTGAAGCGGTGACGAAAGTATCTCGAGTAGCGATAAACGGCCTGCTGGCGACGCTGCCAGATTACCGCATCGACGCCGCAACGCAGCCGAACTTCTCGCCCGCGCTCAAACGCTCCGCTGAACAGTCCGACGCCGCGCGCCCGTCGCAGCCACTGGCTGCTCAGGCGCAGGCGCGTTAGACTGCCGCGCTTTGAATCCTGCAAGGCGCATTGGTTCAGGCGATGACCGCTCCTGCCGACGATCAACTCGCGGCCCGAGATCGGGCCGTGCTGCTGCACTCGCTGCACAACCGCGCGCTGCAGCAGCATCCTCATATCTGGACGCGCGGCGAAGGGGCCCTGCTCTGGGATCAGACCGGCCGCGAGTTTCTCGACGGCCTGGCTGGACTGTGGAACGTGATTGCCGGCCATGGGCGTCGCGAGCTCGCTGATGCCGCCGCGCGGCAAATGAGCACGCTGGCCTACGCCTCGGGCTATGCTGGATGTTCAAGCCCGCCGGCGATCGAACTCGGCGAACGCTTGGGCAGCTTGTTCTACCCGAACATCACGAAGTTCTTCTTCACGTCTGGAGGCGCCGAGGCGAACGAATCGGCGATCAAGTCCGCGCGTTACTTCGCGCGGCTCAACGGCTTTGCGGACAAGTACAAGGTGATTTCCCGTCGCTGGGGTTATCACGGCACGACCCTGGCTGCGATGTCGGCCACGGGCATCGCCAGCTATTGGCCGATGTTCGAGCCGCGTGTCCCCGGCTTTCTGCACATTGAGAGCCCCTACCCCTACCGGTTCGCCGGCGCGCCGCGCGGGCCTGACGACCGTCGCACGCCGGGCGAGATGGCGGCCGATCTGCTTGAGGAGGCGATCGAACGCGAGGGGGCCGACTCCGTGGCGGCCTTTCTGGCCGAGCCTGTGCAAGGTGCCGGCGGAGTGATCGTGCCCCCCGACGACTACTGGCCGCGCATTCGGCAAATCTGCGATCGGCATCGCGTGTTGTTGATCGCCGATGAAGTCATCACCGGCTTCGGCCGCACGGGCCCTTGGTTTGCCCTTGAACGGTACGGTATCGAGCCAGATCTGGTGACATTCGCCAAGGGAATCACGAGCGGCTATTTTCCCTTCGGGGGAGTCGGCGTGCGGCGCGAGATTGCCGAAGCGATCGAGTCGGCCAGCGGCCCTCAGACCTGGATGCATGCTTTCACCTATTCCGGCCACCCCACCGGCTGCGCCGTGGCGCTGGCCAATCTCGATCTCCTCGAGCGCGAAGGCCTGCGGCAGCGGGCTGCGGAACTCGGTGAGCGCTTGTTGGGCGGATTGCAGACGCTGGCCGCTCATCCGCACGTGGGGGATGTGCGCGGTCTGGGGCTGATGGCGGCCGTCGAACTGGTGGCCGACAAAGCGAGCAAGGTTGAATTCCCCGCCGAGCAGGCTATCGGCGGCAAGGTTCACGAAGCCACTCAACGGCGTGGGCTCTTTACTCGCCTGCGCGGCGATGTCTACAACCTGGCCCCGTGCTATGTGACGACCGACGCGCAGATCGACCGTATGGTCTCGATTCTCGGCGAGTCGATCGAAGAAGTGCTGGGGACCTAGCGGCCACTCGTCTTTCTCGGGCGAAGTGCGTTGTCAGGGTGCGAGCCGGAATTCTCGCCCAAAAAACCGCCTGCGCAGGGCGAATACCTGCAAAGTACACTAAAAGAGTACGCGCAGCGAAGTCAGACCGCTGCTGACTCGTCGTTGCTTGGGCTTTTCGTCGCGGCGTTATCTGCAGGTGTTCGATATGCGATTGCTGGCAGTTCTATCGGCGGTGTTGTTTGCATCGGTTTCGCTCGTGGTGAGTCTCAGCGACGCAAGCGAACCAGGCCTCGCGCCAGCCGCCACGTTCGACGACGATACGCTCAAACCCGCGGACGACGACCGCCAACCGACGACGCGCCGACGTCGGGCCAAGCGCGTTGCTCCGTCCCCCGACGAAGTCAATAAGCCCGACCTCGGTCCTCAACTGGGGGACACGCAGGTTCAGCAGATCAAGATCGGTATCAGCATCACGGCGGCCGGCGGCGCTTGCCAAGGGATCGTCGCCACGACGCCCGTGCCAATCGAGTGGGCTGAGCAGCAGGTTAAGGTTGTCGACCAGGATGTGTCGGCCGAGGTGCGCGACTTCGACGACTTCCGCATGATCGATGGCACCGTCAAGCAAATGGTGCTCACGGTACCGTATCTCGCGGCCGGACAAGAGGCGCATGCCATCCTTACCTTTGAGGTAACGCGCCGCGGACTCGTCGCTCCCGACGACACAGCGGCGCTGGTCGTGCCCAAGAAGCTCGATCGGCAACTACGGATGTACTTGGCGGCGAGCGTCGGCATCGAAGCCCGCAATCCCAAGATTCGCTCGCTGGCCAAAGAGATCGCGGCCAAGCTGAAGACTGACGGTCCCAGCGACGCGGCGCTGGCCGCGGCGACCGATCGTCGGCCGGCCCAGAATCAGGATGTGCAAGATGCCGTTGTCGGCGCCATCGGAGTGGCCGGCGAAGACCGCTCGGAAACCGTCAGCGGGGAACCCACCACGTGGGACCTTGTCGAAGCCATGTACGACTGGGTGCGCGAAAACGTCGAATACAAAGAAGGTCCCTTCAAAGGGGCCATGGACGCGCTCAAGCAAGGGCATGGCGATTGCGAGGAGCTCAGCTCGCTGTTCATCGCGCTATGTCGGGCCAGCGGCATCCCAGCACGGACCGTCTGGGTCCCTGGTCATTGCTATCCGGAATTTTACCTGACCGACGAGGCGGGGAACGGCTACTGGTTCCCGTGTCAGGCAGCGGGGAGCCGCGACTTCGGCGGCATCGCCGAACACCGGCCGATCCTGCAAAAAGGAGACAATTTCTCCGACCCCGATCGCCCGGGCCGCAAGCTCCGTTATGTGAGCGAGCATCTGAAGGTGACACACGCCGCGGGCAAACCGTCCGTAAAGTTCATTCGCGAACCGGTTGGCGTCTCGGCGCCGTAGCCACTCGCCCATCTCCAGAATCAACCAAAGCTCTAACCAGACCACTGGCGTAGTTACACGATCCGTGTCATTGGGTAATGCACGGTGCATAGACAAGCACGCTATACGTGCTCGGCGCGCTTCTCGAGCACGTAGTCGGCCTTGATACCATTGCGAGCGAACAGCCGCTTCTCGAATTCTGGCTCGTTTTGCTCGAAGACCACGCGGTCGGCGGAAACCTCGGTGAAGTACTTCAGCCGATCCTGAATCTTGGCTTCGATCTCCGACTCGGGGCGCCCCTGCTCGGGGACCACGTGCACGGCCAGCACGTCGCGCGCATACTGCTGGTCCGACTCCGATTCCAGCGACACCTGAAAGTTGCGCACACCGGGCGTGTCGCGGATGGCTTCAATCAAGGATGAGAGGTCGACTCGAGTTCCTTTGATCTTAGTAAAATCTTTCACTGCGCGGCAAATCGGCGGGAACAGCCGCGGGAACGTGTAGCCGCAATGCGGACAGCGTTCCCAACGCATGCCACCTTTGACCAGGTCGCCCGTCCAGTAGCGGACCAGCACGGTGCCGCGCCAGCCAATATGGCTGAAGACCAACACGCCGGGCTCACCAGGGCCGACCGGCTCGCGCGTTTCGGGGTGCAGCATCTCCCAGTAGAAGAACTTCGGATTGAGGTGGATGCCGCTGGCTTCGCAACATTCCAGCGCGGGCCACTTCATTTCGGTCATGCCGAGGGATTGATAAATGCGGAACCGCGGATGCGCGCCGAGTTGCAGCGCCAGCGAGCGAATGTAATCGCGTAGCGACTCGCTCATCGGTTCTGCTCCGACCGCCACGCGTTTGAAGTTGGTGAGCGGGCCGATCACCCCCTCCTGCTGCAAGATCAGGGCCCGCCGCAGCCAATGCACCAGGTAGCTGGGGACGGCCGTCAGCGATGAAAAGCCTCCCTGCGCGAAAATCGAGATTTGCCGGTCTGTCGGGATGACGTTGCCGCCGAAGGTCTCGAAGGTCGAAGTGCCGATCGCCGCCTTGGCAAGCACGGGGGTAAAGAACGCCAGGTGCGGCGCGCCGGGAAAGATGTTCAGCGCCCGTTCCGCCCAATCGAAGTACGGCTCCTCGGGATCGAGTTGCTTGGGCAAGATCATCAGCGAGACGACCTCGGGGATGACCTTCATCACCTCGTAGTGGGTGTACGTCGAAGGGGTGGGGTTGCCGGTCGAGCCGGTCGAGACGTGAAAGTGGATGGGCAGCCATTCGGCCAGCCCTCGGCGGCGAGCCCGCTCGCGCAACGTCGATCGCCTTACGGGGCGCGAGAAGTCGCGGGGGCGATCGATGAGGGCTTCCCAAACGTACTTGAGCAGCTTGCCGCGCGCGATGGGGGCGGTTTCATAACCTGCCGGCGGACCGGGTACACCAGGGAACTTCGGCTGCAAAATAAACAGCGTGGGATCGGCCCGCAGCACATCCTTCTCGATGATCGGCAGCCTCCGAAGGTCGTCGGCCGTGCGGAGCGAGTTGAGATCGATCCCCTGATCGCGATAGAGCCGGCGGAGATACGGATGGTAAGGGCCGATGTACTCGCGGAGGTAGCGAATCAGGCGTTCGGCCGAACGGCGTTGTTGCTCGTGCGGCTCGAGATCGTAGAAGTTGGCCATGTGTTGGTCGGCTGCGGCACCGGGCTGGAACGCGCCGCAAACATCGGCGGGAGACCTAGGTTAGCTGTTGCAGCCCCTTCTATCGACTGAGGGGTGGGTTGTCAAACCGCGCCGAGAGGAGTCGACGCCTCGACCTTTTCAGCCGAATGAGCAGCACCACTTGAGCGGCGGAACAGCTGAGCAGGCTTTTCATTTCTCTCCATCTCTTCCACCTTCTCCTGCCATCTTGGTTCGCAGCGTGGCCCCCCATCTAACAGCAGGGGGAATTTTGCGTCCCGACCGTCCCGAAGGGCCGATGCGCAATGTTAAGTTGTTGTTGGCTCGCAAGTTGTGCCGGGACACAAATCAAAACCGTTTGCGTCCCGCTACGTCCCGGGGCAGTTTTGCGTCCCGAGTCGCCGAAGGTTCGCCGCCAAGAATCAAGCGCAGACTGCGCCCCTTAAACGAAGATGGGAATGCCCTCACGCGCCAGCGGCGAAATCAGTTGGTCGTTGCCAGGCGTGTGTCAACGCTATGGAACCACGAATGACCCAGATCGCAGGGCCCCGCTCGCTTCGGAAATCTCCGAGCATCCGGGACTGGGTCGGCCACCTTTGCACCTGGAAAGCGCGATGCATTAAAACTCGTGCTCGGTCATAGCTCAGATTTCGATCTCGGTGCCATCAGGCCGACCACTAGGATACCTTGCCGTCGAGCCGCTTGCGTACTCGGCGGTCGCCGGAGTCTACCCGGGCGGTTGGCGCTTCACGGAGGAAACCATGAGCGAGTATCAGTACATCGAGTTCCGAGCGATCGACGCGCCGGTGAGCGGTCAGAACTTGGAGTACATGCACAAGCAATCGACGCGGGCGGAGATCACGCCGTGGTCATTCAAGAACGAGTATCACTACAGCGACTTCCGCGGCAATGCGCTGGAAATGCTGCGACGCGGCTACGACGTGCACCTGCACTACGCGAACTTTGGCATCCGCAAACTAATGCTGCGCTTGCCGGCCGGGTTGCCCGACGCGCGCGGGGCGAAGCCGTACGTGGATGGCGAGTTTCTGCAGTTGCACGCCGACAAGCGTGGGGACGGCGCCACGCTCGAAATCGATCCTGGCTACGAGCCAGGCGACCTCGACGACTTGTGGGATCTCGACAATTGGCTCGCGCGGTTGCTCGGCATTCGAGCCGAGTTGATCGAGGGAGATTTGCGACCGCTGTACCTAATGCGGCTGGCCATTGAGCGAGGCAACTTCGGCGAATCCGCGGCGGATGAGCCCCCCGTGCCGGCGGGCCTGGGGCGTCTTACGTCAAGCCAGGCGGCCTTGGCGGAGTTCTATGGGCTCGAGCCGGCACTCCTGGCGGCCGCGGCACAAGGCGTGCCGCCGTTACCCGACAGTTCCGGCCGCGAAGTCGATCCCCAGGCGTGGCTGCGCGAGCAACCGCAGGCGCGCAAGGACGCCTGGCTGGCAGCGCTGTTGTCTGACGAGCACGCGGCGGTTCGGCCGCAGGTATTCAAAGCCTTCCGCGACGCTCAGCCAAAAAGGCAATGGCCGGTGGCCGAGTCGCGGCGCACGATGGACGAGCTCACCGCGGCGGCCGAAGTAATCGAGCGCGAGCAGGCCGTGAAGGCCGCAAAGAAGCAAGAGAAGCAGCACCAGGCGCGGCTCAAGAAGCTGGCCGCAGACCCGGACCAAGTGCTGCGGCAAGTAGACGAACTCGTGGGCACGTTCAGCCGCCAGGCTTACGAACAAGCGAGCAAACTGTTGGTGGACCTACGCGAGGCGCGCCCCGACGACGGCGCGCAATTGGCCGAAACGAAGGCGCAGGCGCTGCGGACGAAATACCCGACGAAGCGCGCTTTGGCCAAAGCCTTGCGGGAGAAGGGACTACTGGGGGCAGCGAGGCCTTCGCAGTCCGAGGCTGCCCGGGACAAGCGGACGCGCTGAGCCACGCTGCCGGTTTTTTGCTCGCGAAGAACGGTCGCTCTTCATGCTGTGGTATTCGAACTTGGAGTCGATCGTGTCGAACAACTCGTCGTGCCGAGCTATAATCGAAAGGCACAACCGACGCCGATGCTGTTAGCAGATTTTGAGCCATGACCACATTTCTAGGCGCCGCCGACACGTATGAAGCCAGGCTAAACCATGATCTGAGGTGGGCCTTGAGTGAAGGGAGTCGGTTCTTCGAGGGACAGAGCGGCGTCCATGCGGCACTCCGCAAAGTAACGCGCCAACTCGATCAATTGGGCATTTCCTACGCTGTTGCCGGCGGCATGGCCCTGTTCGCGCATGGAGTCCGCCGATTCACCGAAGACGTCGACATTCTGGTTTCAGGCGCGGATCTCAAAGCCATTCACGAGCAGCTCGACGGCCGTGGCTACGTGCGTCCGTTTCCGAAGAGCAAGAATCTGCGTGAAACCGAGCATGGCGTGCGCATCGAGTTCCTGATCGAGGGGCAGTATCCGGGGGATGGGAAGCCCAAGGCGATTTCATTTCCTGATCCGTCGCGGGTTGCCGTGGAGCGTGACGGCATACGGTACTTGAATCTCGAATCCTTGGTTGAGCTCAAACTCGCTTCCGGTTTGACGAGTCCCGATCGCTTGAAGGACCTGGCCGACGTCCAAGCATTGATCAAGACGCTGCAGCTCACGGAGCAGTTTGGCGACCAATTGAACGCCTTCGTGCGGCCCAAATACGTTGAGCTGTGGCAAGCGATGCGGGCCGTGCCGAAGCGCTACGTGCGATTGTGGCGCAACGAGCCGGCCACGGGCGATGCGACCGCGGTCGACCAAACCGCGGCGCGACAGCAAACCGCTGCCGAGTTGCTCGAGGAAATGCTCGCTGCCGGCGTGCGCCTCGAACCCGGTGGCACCGGAGACGATTACGACCTGCTGGTGACCGACATTCCTGACTTGGCCCAGCGCTTCGACATGCAGGAAGCGTCGGAGTATTGGGGGCTCGATGAGGAGGATTCGTAGCCTGAGCTTTGGCTATTCGCGACTCCGATAGGTCTTCGCAATCGTCGGCCGACAAACTTCGAGCAGGCCCATTCACCTTTCGGCCTCCCCGTCGAATCAGATACGTGTCTCCTTACTTGCTCGTCGAGCGCTGGTAGTTCCAGATCGCGTAGTCGAGCAGGCGGGGTGTCATTTCCTGAAACTCACGCTGCAATAACTCGGCGGCACCCTTTAGAAGTTCTTGCGCGTCAGCTAGCGAAGCGCTGCGATTGAGAGCTGCTTCAAGAAAACGCATTATCATGCGATCAGGTTTGATCAAGTCGTCTGATCCCGCGAGCATCCAGAAGTATTGAAGCCGCGCACCGCTAGCGTCACCGGGCACGTTTTTCAGTTCGCACGCGAGACTCGCGTCATCTTTTCTGCGCCTGGCGTCCTGAAAGCTCTCGACACCGTGTTCGCGAAGATCAGTGCAAATCGATGTACTGCTTGCGCCTTCAAAATGCCGCCGCGAGGGCTCGTTCGCTGGCGGTTGTGGAATACTTCCGATGCCATACGTTCTGGGCCGAGAGCCTCCCCCAACTCGCACAACTGGCTGATTTGATGCTGCAATTTGACAGGGGGAAAGTCGCTGCCGTAAGGGCGGTCGCGAACGCATCCCACGTATTTGCAATAGCTTGCGACGGTGTTCTGCACCGACTTGTAACGCACGCTGATAGAATAAACTGCGTCGATGACACATAGCGGCAAGCTTCCGTAGTAGTATTCGTCGGGCAATCGAGCCCTCGCCAAATCAAGCACTGAAGCGGCGTACGACGCGATCATCGTCACATTTCGTGGCACAGCAGTACGTTTGTCCATAGCGATGCTGCGCATGGATTCTCTTCCTCCCCGCATCAAGGGCTCTGGATCAATTTGCGATAAGACATACCCAATCCGATGCATTCGCGCATCAAAAGTGCATCTCCAACGGGCTGCGGTCGGCGCTCTGGATGGCCGTCGCCAGGTGGTCGTTTTGCGACATCAAGTTGCTGGCGAAGAACTGCGCCGTCTTGATCTTGTTGTCGTAGAACTGTGCGTCGGGATGCTCGCCGCAAAGTGCGTTCCGGGCGGCAGAGTCGGTAGCGCTCGTTTCGGCATACAACTCTTCGAGTGCCGCGTGCGCGATAACCGCTTGTTCCAACAGCAGCCAGCCGACGACCACGTTGCCGAACATCCGCAGATAGGGAGTTGCCGACAAGAGCGGATAGTCCAGGTCGCCGCTCATCTGCTGCATGCCGAAGCTCATGGTGATTTCGGCCAGCTTCGCCTTGTGGTGCGCTAGCGCCCCGATCGCGCCAGTCAGCGCTGGGTTTGCTTCGTGCTTGGCGATGAAAGCGTCGAGATCGGCGACCAGTTGCATGAACAGCGCCCCCTGCTTGCGACCGACCTTGCGGCCGAGCAGATCAAGCGCCTGAATGCCGTTTGTTCCTTCGTAGATCGAGGCGATCTTCACGTCGCGCAGTAGTTGCTCGACCGGATAGTCCTTCAGGTATCCATGACCGCCGAAGGTCTGCAGCGCCAACGTGGCGGTTTCGTAGCCGGTGTCGCTGCACCAGGCTTTGCAGATTGGCGTCAGCAGCTCGACGCGCCCGTCGAGATGTTCGCGCTCGGCCGTGTCGGGCGAGTGCATCACGAGGTCGAGGCAATGGGCCGCGTGCAACAGCAGGGCGCGGCCCCCTTCGACGTAAGCCTTCATCGTGGCCAGCATGCGGCGCACGTCGGGATGCCGCACGATCGCCACGCTGGGGGCCGTGGCGTCGCGGAAGTTCTTCATCTCAGGGCCTTGGATGCGCTCCTTCGCATAGGCGAGCGCCGCCAGCCAGGCCCAACTCCCCAGCGCCACCCCTTGCAGGCCGACGCCAATGCGCGCCGAGTTCATCATGTCGAACATCAGCTTGATGCCCTGCTCCTCCGCGCCAATCAACTCGGCCTGACAGTCGTTGGCGTCGCCGAACATCATCTGGCAGGTGGGCGACGCATGAATGCCCAGCTTCTTCTCGATGCCGGTGCAGGCAACGTCGTTGGGTTGGCCGAGTCGGCCATCGGCGTCGACGCGAATCTTGGGGATCAAGAACAGGCTCAATCCCTTGGTGCCGGGAGGAGCGCCCTCGCAACGGGCCAACACCAAGTGCACGACATTCTCGACCATGTCGTGGTCACCTCCGGAAATGAAAATCTTCTGGCCGCGGACGTAGTACTTGCCGTCGCGGCGCGTGGCAGTCGTCTTGATGTCGCCCAGCGCCGTGCCGCAGTGCGGCTCGGTGAGGCACATCGTTCCACCCCATTGGCCCGCGAGCATCGGGCCGAGATAGCGGCGCCGCATGTCTTCGCTGCCGTGCTCGATGACCATTTCGATGGCGGCGCGGGTCAGCCCGGCCACCATGCTCAGTGAGCAATTCGCGCCGACGAACATTTCGCCGAGAGCGGCCCCGATCGAGTAGGGAAGCCCCTGCCCGCCGTAAGCCCGCGAAGTGCTCATTGCCATCCAGCCCTGTTCGAACTGCTGGCGATAGGCTTCGCGAAAACCTGGCGGCGTGGTCACCTGGCCGTCGTTCCAGCGGCAGCCCTCGCGGTCGCCGCTGGCATTGATCGAGGAAAGCACCTTTTGGGCAAAACGCAGCCCTTCGGCCAGCAGCAGTTCGATGTCGCTGACTTCGAAGTCGGCGAACGCCGGCAGTTCGAACACTCGTTGCACCCGCAGGTGCTCGAACAGCACGAAGCGGGCCTCGCGCAGGTCGTATAGATACTCTTCAACTTGGGCCATAACGGTGCTATTCCTGCGTTGGCGGCGGCCTGGCGGTTGACCCTGCCGCACAGCTATCAAAAAGGTCTGGAGGACAAAGGCATACGCCCAGGGCAATCGCCGGGCGAATTTCCCTTGTAACCGAGTGTTTCTAACCTAGCAAGGAGCCAGGACCAGGTCCGAAGTTATCACCAGCTCCCCGGCATTCTCGGACAGTTCCTCTTGTTCAATTCGGCCCGATGCGCGAGAATCCCCGCCCCAATTGGCAAGCGCCAAGGACGCCGCCGGTGGGATCGCAGCAATCAAAGCCTGTCAAGGAGGACCCTACGATGCGCGGACTTCTGTTTCTCGTGGTGGGAGTTGTCGGTCTAGTTGCGGCCGGAATCCTTACGGTCAACTTCAGTGGCTCGGGCGCCACGGTCGAGTTCCACAAAGACAAGGCCCGCGAACGGGCCGGCCAATTGGCGGGCGAGGTGAAAGCCCTCGAGCATCAGCTCGAACAAAATGCCCAGGCCAAGCGGTAGGCCACGGTTGCTCGGCAGACCGGCTGCATTGGACGACCGCGCTCGGACAGGATGGTTGAGAGATTCACGCTCCGATGTAACGGGAGTAGAGCGTTTTGGCGGCGGCCGGATCGTCGGTCCCCGAGATGATCGCCCGACCGTCGGCGAATACCGTCAGCACAAAGTCGTCGACGTGCAATCGCAGCAGGTAGCGATTGCGGGTGACGCGGCCGGCCGAGGCCAGCCGCTCGGCCAGGGTGTCGAGCGAAATCCGCTCGCCGGCCGGCGGGCTGATCTGCACGGCGTTGCGGCCGCAGAGGACCACGGGCTGCCCGCCGCGTTGGCCCGAAAGCCAGAGTAACTCTTCGCCCCGGCAAGTGGGGCAGCCGCCGGCGTCGCGCAGGGCGTCGAGCTTGATCTGCCGCGTGGTGTTCGACCAGAGATCGATCATCACCAGCGAGCGGTTCACGGCGTCGCGGCGGCCGGCCAGGATCTTGATCGCTTCCATGCACTCGAGCGAGGCGACGACGCCGATCGTCGGGCCAAGAATGCCGGCCGTGTCGCACGTGGCCGTGGTCCCTGGCGGCGGGGCATCTTCCATCATGCAACGCAGGCAGGCCGTTTCGCCCGGCAGAATCACGCGCATCTGCCCTTCGGCGCCGATCGCGCCGCCGTAGATCCAGGGGATGTTTTGTCGGCAGGCCGCGTCGTTCAGCAAGAAGCGGGTTTCGAAGTTGTCGGTTCCGTCGACGATGACTTGCACGCCGTCGACGAGCGACAGCACGTTCTCGTGCGTCAGGTCAGCCACGACCGGCTCGATCTCGATCGCCGAGTTGATCGCCCGCAGCTTGGCGGCGGCGGCCACGGCTTTTGGCAAACCGGCGGCGACATCCTGCTCGTCGAATAAGACTTGCCGCTGCAAATTGTGCAGCTCGAGGAAATCGCGATCGACGATCCGCAATTGCCCCACGCCGGCGCGGGCCAGCGTGTTAGCGATCACGCTCCCCAGCGCACCGCAACCAACGACCAGCGCGCGGCTGGCGGCCAGCCGCTGTTGGCCTTCGCGGCCGATGTAAGGAAAGAGCGTCTGCCGCGAGTAGCGAGCCAACGGGTCGGCGTTGTTGTCGCGCGATTCGGTCACGTCTGAATCTTACTCGCCTCGGCCTTTGCGGAAGAGGGCCCTGGGGTGACGGGGTTCGATTACGAGGGTACCGCGCGGAGGAGGTATCCGGCGATGTTGCCATGGCCGGCAAGGTCGGCTTGCAGCCGATCGCACGCGCGGCGGGCGTCGGCGGGCGAGGCAACGGATGCCGCGCGCTCGATAATGACGGGGAGTGACGAAGCGGTGGCGACGTGTGCTACCTGGTCAGGGTCGCCCGCGTCGACCAGGAGTGCGTGTGGCACAACCGGTACGGGATCTGGTCTCGCACTGCTGGGCAAGCCAGCAGTGGCACCCAAGGCTTTGCCTACTCGCTGGACGAAAAGGATTCCGCCGGCGGCCCTGCGGACGGCGGCGTCAAGCGGTTCGTCGCAGGTCACGATCGCCAGCCCGACGGCCGCGTGACGCGAGAGCCGCCGCAGTGCGGCGGCGAGGTGCCCAGCGGAGCCGGAGATATCAGCCA
Source organism: Pirellulales bacterium (assembly GCA_050184475.1). Taxonomy (GTDB): domain Bacteria; phylum Planctomycetota; class Planctomycetia; order Pirellulales; family JAEUIK01; genus JAIESQ01. The sequence goes on from JBFXAH010000002.1 coordinate 112,444, forward strand.
CGAGCAGCACGCCGACGCGGCCGGCTTCTTCGCAGAGTCGATCATCGGGCGTGTCGACAACCATCGCCAGACTGGATTCGCGCCAGGCCGCTAGCGGCGCATCGGCGATTGCTGTTCTCGCTGCCGCGCGCAGTACCCAGCCGGCACCGTCGAACCAGAAGCCCCGCCCTCGCACACTCAAAGGTCGCAGTCCGATCGAGCGCTCGGCGCGAGCGAGTATCTCTTCGCCGCGTGCCAGTTCCAGTTTTAGCCGATAGCGATGGGGCAACTGCGGCGTCCAAAAGCAGGGATCGGCAATGGCGGCCTCGCACGTCAGGCTGTCGTCCGCGTCAGAACTACTCGATCGCGCGACTGGCGGTCGCAGCGAGACGGCCGCCGTCAGGGTGCTGGCGTATTGGCAATGCGGGCCGTCGATCGTGCCGCGCAATTGCCATCTGCCGAGATCGGATGCCGGCGCATCGGCTGCCGGGGCTGGTGACCCCGTTCCGGCCTCGGTGAGGCCGGCTACAGACCCTGGCTCGGCCTCAGTGAGGCCGGTTAAATCGCTTAAGGGCAACTCGACGCGCACCCGCGCGACCACGCTCGACATTTCGACGATCCGCACCACGGCGTTGTCGAGCACTTCGCCAGCGATTTGTTGCGCCGACCGCGTCGCATCGATCACGCCGTTTGCTCCTCGCGATCGCGGGCGAAGGCCTCGGCCAGGTAGCGGCCGGTAATGCTGCCGGCCGTTTGAGCGACCGCCTCGGGGGTGCCGGCAGCCACGACGCGACCTCCCTCGTCGGCCGCGCCGGGCCCCAAGTCGATGATGTAGTCGGCCGCCTTGAGCACCTGCATGTCGTGTTCGACGACGACCAGCGAGTGGCCGACCTCCAACAAGGCGTCGAAGCAGTCGAGCAACTGCACAATGTCGGCGAAGTGCAAACCGGTCGTTGGCTCGTCGAGCACGAACAGCGTGCGGCCGCGCCGCACGGCGGCCAGGTACGCGGCCAGCTTCAAACGCTGCGATTCGCCACCGCTCAAGGTGTTGGCCGGCTGACCGAGCCGCAGGTAGTCGAGCCCGACCGACATCAGCCGCTTCAACCGCGCTTGTACCTTGGTGTGGCCGCGGAAGAAGGTGAACGCCTCGCGGACGGTCATGCTGAGGACTTCGGCGATGTTGCGGCCTCGATAGCGAACGTCGAGGATTTCGCGGCGATAGCGGGCGCCGTGACACTGGCCGCAGCGCATGTAGACGTCGGCCATGAACTGCATGTCGATCTCGATCTGGCCGGCCCCCTGGCAGCCGGGGCACTGGCCTGCCTCGGCATTGAAGCTGAAGTGGCTGGCCGAGTAGTTGCGCACCTTGGCGTCGAGCGTGTCGGCAAAAACTGCGCGGATTTCGTCGAACGCTTTGACATACGTCACGGGGTTCGAGCGGGCGGAGCGGCCGATCGGCGATTGATCGACCATCGCCACGTCGTCGAGCTGGCCATCGCCGAAGACGTCGTCAAAGTCGAGCGGCTTGGGAGCTTCCTTGCGTTTGCGTCGGCAAAGCGCCGGGTAGAGCGTGTCTTCGACCAGCGTGCTCTTGCCAGCCCCGCTGACGCCGGTCACCACGCACAGCAGCCCCAGTGGAAACTCGACCGTAAGATTCTGCAGGTTGTGGCCCCGCGCACCGGTCAGGCGAATGGCACCGCTGCGAGCAGGGCGACGGCGCTGGGGGGCGCTCGTCGAACGGCGGCCCGCCAGGTAATCGCCCGTCACGCTTTTGGGGGCGACGACGATTTCGTCGGGAGTGCCCTGAAAGACGAGCTGCCCGCCACGCTCGCCGGCGCCGGGACCGATTTCGACAAGCTGGTCGGCCGCCCGCAGAAACGCTTCTTCGTGCTCGACGACCACTACGGTGTTGCCGCGCCGGCGCAGCGCCTGCACGGTGCCGAGCAATCGCGAGGTGTCGCTGGCATGCAGCCCGATCGAGGGCTCGTCGAGCACGTAGAGCGCGCCGACCAGGCTGGACCCGAGCGCCGAAGTGAGCGAGACGCGCTGCAACTCGCCGCCGCTGAGCGTGCGCAGCGTGCGGTCGAGCGCGAGGTAGCCCAGCCCAACCGATTCGAGGTAGTTCAACCGCGACTGAACCTGTTCGAGCGGCGTGCGGGCAATCGCCCGCTCGAAGGGCGTGAGCCCCAGTTCGCGCACGAACTGCAATGCGTCGCGCACCTTCAACTGGCAGAACTCGGCGATATTGAGCTGGCCGAGGCGCGTGGCCAGTGCCTCGGGGCGCAAGCGGGCCCCGCCGCACGCCGGACATGGCCGGTAGCTGCGCCATCGGCTCATGAACACCCGCAGGTGCATCTTGTACTTGTGCCGCTCGAGCCAGGCGAAGAAGCCACGCAACCCGCCAAAGTTGCGCTCGGGGACACCGTCGGTCACCAGTGCGACTTGCTCGGCGGTGAGCTGCTCGAACGGCACATCGAGCGGCAAGTTGTAGTCGGGCGCCAGCGCTGTGAGCTCTGCCAACTCGTGGGCATAGGCCGGCGTGTTCCACGGCGCGACGGCCCCTTCGGCCAGGGACTTGTGCCGGTCGGGCACGACCAGATCGAGGTCGATGTCCATCACGTTGCCGAAACCTTCACACTCAGGGCAGGCACCCAGCGGGCTGTTGAAGCTGAAGAGCCGCGGTTCGGGATCGGGATAGTCGAGCCCGCATCGCTCGCAGCGCAGATGCGTGCTGAGCGTCCGTCGCTGCCACGGGTGATCGTCGAGCGTGACCATATCCGTGGCGGACAACGCTTGTGTCTCGGGGTGGGCGGATTCCGCTCCGGTTGAAGAACTTGGCCGCTCGAACCAAACGTGTGCGGCTCCGTCTCCTTTGGCGAACGCCATTTCGAGCGAGTCGACAAGTCGCTCGCGGGTGACGCTGCCGGCCGCGAGCCGATCGACGACGACAAATAAAGCCGGCGCGGCCGAGTCGTTCTCGGAGTCGACTGACGATGCGGCGTCGGCCGCCGGTAGCGTTTCTAGTTTGGCGAATTCGTCGAGCGCTAGTGTGCGGCCGGCGGCGATCACGCGGCCGAAGCCCTCTTCGCGCAAGGTCTCGGCCTGCTGGGCGGGGGTCGTAGAGCTGTCGGTCGGCACGGCGAATGTGACCAGGAAGCGCGTCCCTGGCGATAGCGAGGCGAGCACGTCAGCAGCCGATTGCGGCGATTCGCGCTGCACCGGCTGATTGCATGACAAACACAACACCCGCCCGATCTTGGCGTACAACAGCCGCAGGTAGTCGGCCGTTTCGGTCGCCGTGCCGACCGTGGCGCGGCTCGATCGGCTGGGATTCTGCCGGCCGACAGCAATCGCCGGCGGCAGCCCGTCGATCCGCTCGGCAGCAGGTTTTTCGAGGCGTTCGAGAAATTGCCGGGTGTAGGCCGAGAAAGTCTCGATGTAGCGGCGTTGCCCCTCGGCGTAGAGCGTGTCGAAGGCCAGGCTGCTTTTGCCGCTACCACTGACGCCGCAGACAACGACGAGCTGCCGGTGCGGCAGATCGAGATCGATCTTGCGCAGATTGTGCACTTCGACGCCGCGCAGCGAAATCACCCGCGGCGCGCTCATCCGATTAGTGGCCGCAGCACGTTGTGCGAAATGCGCAGCGAGCGCTTGCGGTCTTCGAGCTCGTGCCGGAAGGCATCGTCTTCGACTTCGACTGAGATCGTGCCGCGATAGCCGACGTCGCCCAGCGCGCCGATCCAGGCCGGCCAATCGACTTCGCCCAAACCGGGAATCTTCGGGACCTCCCAACCAATGGAGAAGATCCCTTCCTGGTTGAGCTTGTCACGGTCGATCCGCAGATCCTTGGCGTGCGTGTGGAACAGCTTGGGAGCGAACTCGTAAATCGGCTTCACGTAATCCATCATTTGCAAGATGAAGTGCGACGGATCGAAGTTCAGCCCGAAGTGGTCCGAGGGAATCGCCGCGAACATCTGCCGCCAGATGGCCGGCGAGCGGGCCAGGTTCTTGCCGCCGGGCCATTCGTTCTTGCCGAAATACATGGGGCAATTCTCGATGGCAATCCGCACGCCACGCTCTTCGGCATGGCGAATAATGGCCGGCCAAACTTCGCGGAAGCGGGCGAAGTTGTCGGAAAACGGCCGCGTGTGGTCGTTGCCGATGAAGGTCGTCACCACGTCGAGCCCGAGCAGCTTCGCGGCGTCGATCACCTTATGTAGGTGCTTGATGGCCTGCGACGACTCGGCCTCGTTGCCCGAGAGGGGATTGGGATAGTAGCCCAGCGCCGAAATGCCGACGCCGTGCTTGTGGCAGAGCGAATTGACGTCGTCGGCCTGGCTCTGCGTGAAGTCGACCACATCGATGTGCGTGACCCCGGCGAAGCGTCGCTCGGCGGGGCCGACCGGCCAGCACATCACTTCGAGGTTGTCGTAGTCTTCGGCGCGGGCGAAAGCCAACAGTTCTTCGAGCGACAGTTCGGGCAAGATCGCAGTGACAAATCCGAGCTTCATCGTGGGCACCAATCGAGGGCAGGGCAGATCGCGTGGGCGAGGGCGTCGCCAGCCGGCGCAGGCCGCGGACCGGCGGCGCTAGCATTCAGTATATCGCTGTCGGGGCGCGAGCGGCACCGAGTGGATGGCAGCAATGCGGAGAGCCGAAGCTTAGAAACGCGAGGGGACAAGTACGTTTTTTCGGCGGACGTTAGTTAGCTGGCAGGCAGTTGCGCCGGCACCGAAAAATGTACCAGTCGCGGAGTTTGCCCCGGGCCGAGCGGCGATTTGACCGCGACTTGGAGTGGTGTATGTTTGCTTGGCGAATTGCGCCTTCTGCCAAACCTATCTCCCCATTTGCAGAGGGAACCAGGCAATGCGACGAATTCTTTGGCTCGCCCTGCTCGTCGGCATGATCGGCACGGTCGTGGGCTGTCAGAGCGCTCCGCAACAAGGTGGCGGACCTGCCGGCGGACCGTACCTGGCTCCGCCGCACGTGAGCGGCGGCTACGCGCCGGGATAGAACAGGTCGGCCAGCGCCCGGGTGGCGATCGACTCTTTCGACGCCGGGCAGCGATCAGAAAAACCAGTGCGCGCACTTCAAGCGGCGCGGACTCGCTGGCTGTGTGGCGCCGGTTCGCCGCGCATCCGCGCGCGATACCCGTTGTCGCGCTGCGCGGCCAGGCGCTCCAGACCTTCGCGCAACAGCGGCATCGGCAGCCCCAAGGCGCGGCGCGCACGGCGCGTGTTGAGCGACGTTTCGGCCAGCGGGCGACTCGCCACCGAGGTCGTGGCGTCGGTGCCAGGATCGGCGGTCGGCCGGTGAATCAGATCGAGCACGCCGGCCAGTTCGCTGGCGAAGCGATTCTGATTCGTCCGTTCGGCGCCGGTGATGTGATACAGCCCGCGTAGTTGCTTCGCGCGGGCGGTGGCAAGCAAATCGGCCAGGTCCGTGGCCAAGATTGGTGTGGCGTAGCGCACGCCATCGCCGGCCGTCGCCGGCGTCGCGGTGAGCCGATCGACGAGGGACTCGATATAGCTGGGGGTGTGGTCGCACGGCGCCCAACCATAGGCGTGCGTCCGCACGACGAGCGCCGGCGTGCCGGCGAGCGCATCCTCCAGAGCCCGCCCCGACCGGGCGTAGGGCGTGTCGGCAGTCGAGCGCGACATTTCTTCGTGGAACAACCGCGGGCCGGCAAACACGGCGTCGCTGCTGATGATCGCCAGCGCGGCCCCCTGTTCGGCGGTCGCGGCTACGAGTTGCTTGGCGACTGGGATGGCGTTGGCCGGCTGTTCGTCGGCGCCCGCTTCCCAACTGGAACGCGAAGTGGGACCACACAGGATCACCCAGTTGGGCCGTTGGTCGGCGAAGACGCGGGCGACGACACCGGGATCGAGCGGATCGGCCACGATCGTTTGCCGACAGCCGGACACCGAGGGCAAGTGACAAGCGACGCCGACAGTGTCGAAGCGCTCCTCGAAAGCCAGGGCCAAGTTGGCTCCTAGCATCGAATCGGCCCCGACCAAAAGCAGCTTATCCATGAATCGGCCTCCCTGCCGCTGGATGCCAGCACGTGGCGGGCGAGCAGTCTACCGCCGCTACGGCCCACGACCAAGACGAGAATTGCTGCAGTAGCACCGCGCTGGCAGTCGAATATCTGCCCACGATCGCGGAGTCGCCTCATCTCTGCCGAACTCATCTGTCTTGACCCATCTTGATCAAGGCTACTAGACTCCGCGGCCCGCCAGGGGAACGCCGAACTTCTGAGAGCTTCGAAGGACCGCTGCATGCATGCTCGCAATCGCTGTTTGAACACGTTGGGAATTGTCGTCGCGCACTGGAGCGATCGCGCGACGAGGCAGAAACTCTTGCGCCGGCTGGCGGGTCACACGTTGTTGGAAGGGGTCGTGCGCCGAGTGACCGACGCGGCCCGGCTCGACACGATCATCGTCATGACCGACGTCGCCGCAGCCGCCGAACTGCGCGAGTACGTCCCGCGCGATGTGCCGCTCGACGCCGAAGATTCGAGCGATTGGTTGGGGCGGTTCGCGGCCGCCGCCACGCAGTATCGAGCCGACGGCGTGGTGGCCATTGATGCCGGGAACCCGTTTCTCGATCCGGCCCTTGTCGACCGGTTGGTGACCGAGGCCGAGTTGGCGCTCGATTGCGATTGCCTACGGTACCGTTGGCCCGGCGGCGACGCGCATCCGGCGCGGCTCACCGGCCCTTTTGCCGAGTGGTATCGAGCCACGGCCTTGGAGCGGGCGGCGGCGGTCGCCTCGCGCCCGCGAGACCGCCAGCAGCCGAGCCGTTTCTTGAATCAGCATGCCGACTGGTGCCAGACGCGGCTATTATCGTTGCCGGCGGGTCTTGATCAGCACGATGTGCGTCTGACACTCGACGTGGAGGAAGACTGGGAACACGCCGAGCAGATTTTCGACGCCCTGGGGCACGACACGTTGGAGTGGCAGCGGCTGGTCGGCTTGTTGCGGCAGCAGCCGCGACTGCGCGCCCGGATGGCGCGATTGAACTACTCGCCGCTGCAGTACGAAGCTCCGCCCGTCGCGTAAGCCGGAGGACCATGCCGATGGCCCCGCTCGTTTGTTCGTCCGCAACCACGGGAGCGCTGTTCGCCGGGCAGCACTCGCCGCCGGTCCAGGTCCCGGGCACGGTAACGGCTCCGGACGTCAGCGACCGCGAAGAACCGACGGCGGGTTCCTCAAGCGGCACGTCGGTGTTGAGTGGACTACTCGCAAGCATAGAAGCGATCGTCTTTGAGCCTGCCGGAGTGCTCTACGACGCCACGCTCTGGTGGCGCTGGTTGTTGCCGCTGGTGGCACGCCTGAATCCGGGTTGCCCCATGGAGTGCTTCGAGCGTCGTTGGCTGGCGGACTATCTGCCGGCCGTGCAGACGGGGCGCCGCGAATTGGCCGAAGCGCTGGAGAACTGCCTGGCGGAATGCGGGTACTCGCGCAGCCAAATTGACGAACTGGCCGTGGCCGCCGTTTCTCGGCGTCGCGAGTTGGAGCTCGAGGTCCGGCCGCTCCCTGGCGTGCCGGCGGCGTTGTCGCGGTTGCGCGAGTGCGGGTATCGCCTGGCGCTGTCGTGCGATTCCATCAGCCCACCGGAGGAGCTTGGCGGTCGCCTGGCGCGCTATCACCTGGAGCAATCATTCGAGGCGGTCTTTTCTTCGATCGACCTGGGGGCGACCAAGTCCGACTTGCTAGCATTTCGCGCGATGGAAGCGGGGCTGCGGCTTACCGGCAAGCGGCTGTTGTTCGTGGGCTGCCGAGCCAGCGACCTGGCCGGTGCGGCCGCCTGCGGGTGGGCGACGTTGCTGTTGGGTCCCGCCAATACGCCCGGTCCTTGGCCACGTCCCCACGTTCACGCCACGCGTTTGGCGGACCTGCTGCGCGAAATTCGGTCACCGCGCGAGCCGACGAGAAGCCAGACATCGACTTGACCCATCCGGACGATTCTCTTACGGTGACGCCCCCTGCGGACTGCTAGCCGAGACTCGAGCGGCCCTCGGAGGTCGACAGGCCGGCGGCAGCCAGCGGGCACGATCGGGGGCTTTTCGCGCGCGCCGGCACCCGCGGCGCCGCGCGGCTCAAGGATGAGCACGGTGGACGCGCGCCCAATTCTATTACCGCTCTTGCTCGATCGCGTGCCTGCCGGTTTACGGCACGCCTTGGTGCAAGAGGGGATTCCGACTGTCGAGCGAATGGCGAAGGGCCCACAAGGGCGCTTCGTCTTGTTCGATTCTCGCCAGGGGGGGTGCCGTAACCTGGCGGCCGACCAGGTGGCGATCGACATCGACCTGCTGCGGCGCGGCGAAGCGGGCGATCCTTTCGAAGATCTGCTCGACGAGCGCAGCGCGCGCACGCGGTGGCGCATCGACGGACGCGAACTGGCTGAAGACGTGTCGCGCGTCGACAAGCGCGAGGTGCGGCGGCGCGTGATGGCTCGGCTCCGCGAATTGTTGGAACAACGCGGCGGCATCTGGTTTCGCGTGGGAGCGGTGCCGTTCCCGTATCGTTCCGCGTTCAATTTCCGCATCGACCATCACGGTTTCGACGCCGGCGATTTCGACGCCATGCTGGCCGCCTTGCGCGGCTACGAGGTCGCGACCAGTCATTTTGTCGGCGGGGTGGCCCTGGTCGATCAGCCCGAGGCGCTGGCCCGCCTGCGTGGCTTCGACGTGGGCAGTTCGGGATACCTGCCCCACTTGTACCAGGACCCGGAGGAAAATCTCCGCAACTTGCGGCGCGGCATTGCCGCTTTAAGCCACTGGGGAATCGAGCCGCGGGGGTTTGCCGCCGGGGGGGGGCGCACCAATCGCGGGCTGCTCTCGGCACTGGAGACACTCGACATTTCGCACCTGTCGGGCTTTGGCATGGGCTTCGACGAGTTGCCGTTTCTGATCGACGGCAGTCGCGTGCTGTATATGCCGGCCCACCCGTTGTCGTTGGGATCGTTTCTCGAAGCGGCCGCGCGACGCGGCGGCGACCAGACCGGGGCGAGCGACTCCTGGAGCAGTCTCGACTTTGAGACGCTGACCCGGACCGCGCCCAGCGATTCGTCGTTGTTGCGCCGCGAACGGCTGGCCGATCGCGCCTGGGATCGATCGTCGGGACGCATGGCGCTGCTCGACCCCCGGGCAACCGCCGAAGCGGTCGAGGCCGCCAGCAAGTACTTCCGCGCCGCGATCCTGGCAAAATACCAGGCGGGCGAACCGATCTTCCTGTGCGGTCAAGTTCTGGGACGGCTCGGCCGGTATCCGCGGTTTCTCCGCGGGTTACTCGACGTGTGCGGAGAATTCGGCGCCCTGTGGCGCGTGAGTTTGAGCGAATTCAATCGCTGGTGGCGACTTCGTTGTGCGGCGCGCGTAAGCGTTGTACGCGTCGAAGATCGTTACGAAGTGCAGGTCGAACAGCGACCACCGGGATATCGACTGGCGGGCGAGTATTGGCGCGGCGCGCACGTGGCCCAAGTGCCGCTTGACGACGCCCGAGTTTCGCTCGTCGTTTCGGCACTGGCCTTTCAAGGGCGGCGGCCGCGGCCGCTCCCCACGGAGTTGCGCGTCGATCGAGCGCAGGCGTTGCAGGCTCCGCAGTTGCCTCGCTCGAGGACCGCGCGGGCAAGTGAAGGGAGTAGCGTGGCCTCGTGGCGCGACTGGATGGATCGAGCCTGGTGGCGCAGAAAGGACTAGCCGTGATCGCCTTTGCGCGAACGACGATGGCGGCCGACGACCAGGACGAGTCACTGCTGTCGGCTCGCCGGGCCGTGGCCGAAGCGCTCCTCAGCCCAACGCGCGAAGCGCCACCCGCAATCCCAGCATCCTGGAAATGCTGGCTATTGGCGGCGTGGATGTTGATCGTGTCCGCGGTGGGCTGGTCCTTGCTGTTGATCGGCTAATAGGGTGAATCGCGGTGGGTCGGTTCGGGGGTCGACGTGACCGACGTGCTGGAAAACCTGCTCGCTAGCGCCAAGTCGATGGCGGCCATCGGGTTGATCGGGCTGGCCACGCTAGGGCTGGGGCGCCCCCTCTGGCGGCGGCTCCATGGGGGCTTGCCGAGCGATCTGCTCAGCACCATCGTCTGGAGCCCGGTCTTGGGCTGGCTGGCTGCCGCTGCGGTGTTTTTGCCGCTGGCGGCGTTTGGTTGGATGTCGTCGATGTGGGGCAGCGCCTTGACCGTGCTGGCGGCGATCCTCGGTCTGGCCGAGTCGCTGCAACTTCTCGCGCAATGGCGCTGGGAGCGCAGTGTCGGTCGGCGATCGTTGGGGATGTGGGCACTCGAAGGCCCCGCTCCGCAGATCTTGCTGACGATTGTCGCCGGTGTCGCCGCGGCGACCGTACTGGCGGGCACACTGATATCGTCACTCGCGCCACCGACCGAAGCGCTCGACGTTGGCAGTCCGCTTTGGTCGGCCCGGAGACTGCTGGAGCCGACCTTGCACGAAGTCAGTCCGTCGAGCGGACCGCTCGTGGCCATCGGTTTTGCTTGGGCGTTGGCGCTCGATGGTCCCGTGGCGGCCGGATTGTTGGCCTGGGTCGGCGGACTGTGGTTGTTGCTGGCGACCTATCTGGTTGCCAGAGAAGTGCTCGGCAATCGCTGGGGTGCGATGGTCGGACCAGCGATGCTCGCGACACCCGCGCTTGCGGTTTCGATGTCGCTGCCACTGGGGGCGACCGCGCTGGCCGTATGGATCATGCTGGCGTGGCACGCCGCGCAACAACGCCGTGCGGACAACTTCAGCGAAGCGTGGCTGGTACTTGTCGGAATCAGTTCGGGAGCGGCCATCGCGACCGACGCGCGAGGCTGGCTGGGCGTGGCCGTGCTGCTGGTCCTGGTCGCGCGGCAGTCGATCGACTGGCGGGGGTGGCGCGCGACGGTTCGCGACTTCGCGTGCATCGCGTCCGTGGCGCTACTGGTCGCCGGCAGCGAGTACTTCTTCGCCTGCGCGCCTTGGCGCTATTGGTCCGCACTGGACGTCACGCCCATGCGCCCCGTCGTTGGCAGAGTGTTCGCGCCGTTGCGGGCGGTGGTCGAACAACTGGGGCCGCTGACCTGGATGCTCGTGCCGGCACTCGCGGCGGCCCGTCGGCTGCGGGGGCTCAAAGCAACCATGCTGTTGGCCACCGGGCTGCTCGTAGCGGGTCTAATGTCGCGGCAGATGCCGCTAGTCTTGGCGGCTGCCGGTCCTTTGACGATTGGCGCCGTTTGGTCGTTCGTCGAAGTGGGACGCTGGCATCGCTGGCCGCGGCGGGCCGTTTACTCGCTGGCCACGATCGCATTGGTCGCCGGCACTGCAATCGCTATCGAGGACGCGCTCCCCAAGCTGTCCGTGGCCGCCGGGCTGGAAAGCCGCCGGGATTACCTGTTGCGCGAGCTGCCGGGCTATCGCGCGGCGCAGGTCATGAACGAGGCATTCGGCGACCACGCGCGAATCTGGAGCGTCGATCAGGTGGGCGTCTACCTGAATGGCAACGTCGTCGCCGGCGAAGGTTCGCTGGGCACGAGCATCAATCTCCGCGACGTCGACGCCCCGTGGCGGCCCGCTGCCGAGCTCGTATCGCAACTGCGGCGTCGTGATATTACGCACGCACTGATTTCCGCGCCACTACGGGGAGAGATCTCGGACCCATCAAGAGTGCCGCGCCACCTTCGCCAGCGGGCCGCTTGGTGGTCGCGCAAACCGGAAGCAGGGACCGGGTCGCAGACAGTGGGCGCGCCGCGCGAGAGCATTGGGGCGGACGGGCAATCTCAGAAATCGGCCGAGTCGCCTGCTGACGGTGTCTATTGTGTCAGCGACTACGTCGCCAGCGATCCACGGGGGCATCGCCACCGCTACTGCCTATTGTTAATTCGCTAGCAGTGCGCGACGGCACGGGTGCGCACGACGCGCGGTTTCTGCAGCAGAAAAGTTCCTGCTAGCTGCGGGTCTGCAACCGAATATACCGCAGACTAGGGATCAAGCCGGTTCTAGCGACCGTATCGACCCAGCTAGCAAGGATGCTTCAGCATGCGGACTTCGTTGGCAATGCTCTTCTCCGCTCTGGCGGCGGGACTCGTCGGTTGCTCGACCTGCCAGCATCCTTATGACTACTGTGGTCCGACGTTTTCAGGCCCTGGCGGCCCCGACCCGTGCTTGATCAACGAACGGGCGGGCTCGGCATTCACGGGGACGATGATGCCCCCGCCGATGCGACGAGACAACGACGAGTTCTTCTCGGAGCCGGGCCCCCAACAGGCGATTCCGCCAGGTGAATTCGAGACGGTGCCGGCCGACGGCGAAGAGCCGTCGCTCGATTCGTCCTCTTCGACCGGTCCGGCCGACGCGGTCGTACAACCGGTGTCGGGAATCGCGCCGGCCGACACGCCCATCGATGCCTCGCCAAGGCCGAGCGCGACCTACCGGCGGTAGGGCCACCCGGCGCTGGGCAAGACTCCGGCCGAAAGCAATTCACCGCGCGATGGCCAGTTTCCTCCTGGCCTTTGTTGCTGGTTGGGGCGAACCACTCGCTGATCGCAATTGCGTAAAACTATTTCGACGGCTATCAAATTGGGTCCCTCGCTACCCAAGCGGCTCGTTTGAGCTTTCGACGTAAGTCCCCTATCTCTGGTGACATGCTGGCGAACGCAGAGGCTGGACGGCCAAATCTCATCGGAAGGGCCTCATCCCTCCTAGCGGGGGATGAGACCCTGCTCGCCTGGGCCAATGATTAGCTAAGAAAATTCTCAACTTTTTTGTTGGCGCTAATCATTATCCACGATAGACTGCCTAGCAATTGCGGGTTCCGGGAAGCGTTTTTTGTGCCCGCAATGCGAGAAATGAGTTCTCGCGGCTATCAAACCAGATGTGAAGGGAACGCTAATGAAGTCGACATCGCGTCTGAGCTCCGCTCGCGGAGCAGCTCGCGTTGCCTTTGTAGGGTGTGTTGCGCTCTCGTTGCTGGCATTGGCGGGTTCGTCGGCCATCGCAGCCACGGTTTCTTACAACGCCAACTTCTCTTTCCCACTCTCCCCTGGCAGCCAGGGCGTCAGTGTTCCGCAGTGGGATCCTTCGCTCTTTCCGGGTCAAAAGCTGACCCAAGTCGATCTGAAGATCGCCGGCGCCATCGCTGCCACGGTCGATGCCGAAAACGACTCCGCGATTGGCGGTAACATGGGGGTCGATCTCGTCGGGCTCCTGAAGGTCACGGCCCCGAGTTTGTCGGCTTCGGCTGGGATCTTGCAGTCGGCCGGTCCCGTTGCCGTGAGCGCCACGGACGGAACCGCCGGGAGTGGTACCGACTTCGTAGACTTTGGTAGCGTGACCGGCTCCGATTCGGCTTCGAGCTCGCTTACGTCCGGGTTTGCTTCGTACATCGGTGCCGGGCTCGTTTCGGCCAATGTCACCGGCAACGGCGGCTTCTCGGTCACGGGCGTGAGCGATAGCACGATTCACGTCAGCGACTTTGGCGCTGACGGAACGGTGACGGTCACTTACACCTACAGCCCGATCCCCGAGCCCACCAGCCTGGCGCTGGCGGGTTTGAGCGCAGTCGGCCTGGCATTGGCCGTCTGGCGTCGACGTCGAAGTTAAGCGAACAACACAGATTCGAACTTCCTCCTCGAGCGGTAATCTCGAGCACGATGGGCCGCCCTGATCGAACGGGGCGGCCCATCTGCGTTTTGCGACGGTGCTAAAAGACCGTGCGTGCTCTCGGCCGACGCGATCAACCCCACTCATTTCGCCCTCCTTCGCCAAACTAGCATCGCGCCCGGAAATCGAGCTTGCTCGGTTGCTGGGGTTTGCACCATCATTGCCATCCGTATCCGGCTCGAACCCACCACGGGCGGCGAGCCAACCTGCCTGATTGATCTCTCAACAACGTATTTACAGCCATGGCATGGATGCCGTTATGGTTTCGCGCGACCGCGCGCGACGTCGTGCGACCGTCGAATCGCTCGCAATTGACATTCTGGGTTGCGCTGGCGCTCGTGGGCGTACTGGCCTCAGGATGCCAACCAACCGCCACGAAGCAAACAGCAGCGCGAGCAAAGACCGCGGGAGCCAAGTCGCCGGCGCGGCATGTCGCCCGGCGGGCAGCCTCCAAACCAGCGCCGGGCGCGGCCGAACCCGCGCCGATCGTGGTCATTCACACAACGCACGGCGATGTCGCGGTGCGCCTCGATCCACAACACGCGCCGCGGACAGTCGCCAATTTTCTTGAATACGTCGACCAGGGGCACTACGACGGCACGATCTTTCACCAGATCGCCCGCGACCAACTCGTGCTGGGGGGCGGTTTCACTCCTCGCCTCGAAGAGAAGGCAACGCAGCGGCAACCGATCGTCAACGAAGCCACCAACGGCTTGTCGAACCGCCGCGGCACGATTGCCATGGCGCGGCGGCTCGAGGCCCCGGATAGCGCGACGTGCCAGTTCTACATCAATCTGGTCGACAATCGGCAGCTCGATCATCGCGATAGCTCGGTCGGTGGATTCGGATACTGCGTGTTCGGCGAAGTGCTCTCGGGACTGGAAGTTGTGGAGCGAATCGCGCGCGAAGAAGTGACCGATACCGAGAACTTCGAGCTGCTCCCGGTGCGCACGGTGTTGATCAAAACGGTGAAGCGCGTGCGCTGATCGCGCAATTCGAGCCTGGGCTACGGGTATCTCCACGGAGTTACAGTGATTCCAGTTCGACCGGCGGGGGCTCGCTGCGAAAGGTCAGCAGCCCGACGAGCGTCAGTGCGATTCCCAGCACCAGCGGCGCATCGGCCGGTTCGTTAAACAGCGCCACTCCGGCGACGGCGGCCATCGCCACTTGCGATGCGTTGAGCATGTTGGCGCGCGAGACACTGGTAAGCTGCAAGCTCTTTCCCAGCGCGAAAAAAGCGGCGGCGTTGAGGATGCCGGCCGTGATCATCAGTAGCAGCGCCAAGGGCTCGGTCGCCAGCATCGCCGCGATTCCGTTGCGCGCGATGCTCATCACGCTCAGCGTCACGACCCCGGTCAGACTGATGATTCCCAGCGTGGCGGCCACCGATACGCGCCGCGCGGCGCTGCGGATGACGACCGACGAGAGCGCGTAGGCAATGCCCGAGCCGGCCGCCGCCAACAGCCCCAGCGTAATAGCACGCCGCGATATCGAAGGCGCCGTACTTGCCGACGGACTCTTGCCCTCGAAGACCGGTGCGATGGATTGCTCGCTTTGCGCGATCGCGTCGCGGGCAGCCTCGGCGTGCCAGGCGAGCAGCCCGATCGCGGCGACAAACAGCGCCATCGCGGCCAGCGCGCGCGGCGTGATGGCCTCGCCCAGCCAGGCGCGCCCCATCACTGCTCCGGCGAGAATCAGCGTGCCGAAACAGAGGGGCACGGTCAGCGCCAGGCCAATCGTCGCCAGGCCCAGTTGAAAGGCCAAGTTGCCGCCGAGTTGCACCGCCACGCCGGTGCCGATGAGCGTGGCCAGCAACCGTCCTGTCGGCCAAGCCGCGCGGGCGCGGGCACGCGGCGTCGACATCAGCAGGGCGGCGATTACGACCGTCGGCGCGGCCTTCAGGCAGGAGACCCAACAGGGATCGTGATCGGTCGCCAGGTGACGCAGCAGGATGTTTGTGAGCGTGTAGGCAACCGCCGAGCAAAGCCCCAAAAGTGTGCCGGTCACGGCGCTCGTCGGGGCCGCGATGGCGTTTGGTTCGGGCATGGGGACGTGAATTTGTCCAAAGAAGAAGAAACTGCAGTGCAGTACGCAGCAGTGGTCCGCCCATTGAATCGCAGGGCGAGCGCTTTCGCATTGGCCACTTGTCCAGTATATCCAAATCAAGTTGGACACTCAGTGTAGCGGGAGTCAGGCTGCCGACGATCGACTTCTCATCGGCCGGGCTCCGGCTGCCGGCCGAGTGTTGCCGCGGAAGCTGTTGTTGGCGGTCGTTGCCGGGTGTGGAGCGGAACCGCCGCGGGTGCCATCAAAACGTTTAAATGTCCCCGACGTCGGCACGCCAAAGGATTCGACGCTCAAATCCGCGATCGATTGCTTGCCGACAATCGCATTATTCTTGGGCCTGAACGATCAGCGAGCGCTGCCGCGGCTGCAGATCACGTTCGAGAATAGTGATTTAAGCCACGGAGCAGCAGCGGCCCGACGTGCGGGCCTTGTACACTGCCTGGGTCGAAGAGCAACCACACTGAAACTAGCCTGGTTTTCTGGACGAGAGCGGAGCACGAACCAACTGCCGTGGAAATACGCCCCATTGTCGCGCGTCGGCAGGCCGCCTAGATTGGAAAGTACGGAACCGAGAACCGAGCCACTTGCAGGCCACGCGTGTCGCATGGGGTTGTTGGATAATTTCAAGTCGCTGTTGGCCGGCGGCAAGTGCGACATCCGCAGCCGCTTCGAGCTCTTGCGCGAAGCCATCTCGGGCACCATGTCCGAGTTTTACATGGCCCGCGATCGCAAGACCGGCCAGATCGTCGGCCTCAAGGTGCTCGACGCCAAAAAGACAGCCGAGTTCGAGGCCAGGTTCACGGGGCTGAAGAAACCCCCCGAAGGCGAGATCGCCCGCAAGCTCGAGCACCCCAAGATCGTCAAGACGCTCGAGCACGGACTGACCACCACGGGACAGCAATACGTGGTGATGGAGTTCCTCGACGGCCCGGGGCTCAACTCGCTGTTGATCGCCAAGAGCAAGAAGCTTGACGGCAAGCGGGTGCCGTTGATCCGCGGCGCGGCCGAAGCGATCGCCGCGCTGCACAAAGCCGGTTATATCCACCGTGATATCTGCCCGCGGAACTTCGTGGTCGCTCCCGATTTGTCGTGGATCAAGCTGATCGATTTCGGCCTGACGGTGCCGGCCACGCCCGAGTACATGCAGCCGGGCAATCGTACAGGAACGCCGAATTACATGGCGCCCGAATTGGTGCGCCGCCAGAAGACCGATCATCGGCTCGACGTCTTCAGCTTCGGCGCCACGGCCTACGAGATTTGCACCTTCGAGCTGCCCTGGGAGCGCGGCACCACGGGGCAGGTGGCAATGACACATGCCACGCGCCCACCGCGCGATATCCTGGAGCATCGACCGCAGCTCAATCGCAAGCTGGCCGGGGCGATTATGACCTGCGTCGACCCCACCGTGGCCAAACGTTGCCCGTCGATCGATGCCTTCTTGAAGGCGATCCGCGGCGTGGAGCGCGAGACCGAGGGTTGAACCTTCCGAGGGTAAACGCGCCGTCGTTGCCGCGAATCAATCGCTTTGCTGCAAGTACCGCAGCCGTAGCCCGGCCAGCGAGCAGATCACCATCCCGATGCCCAGCAGCACGATGCTCCCCGGCTCGGGAATCACCAGATTCGCAGCCGCCAGGTGAATGGCGAAATCGAGGTTCATCGTCACGACGACGTCAATGGTGCCTTGAACCGTCAAGGGGACGAAGTCGTCACCAAACACCAGGTTCAGAAGGCTATGGGTCGAAATCATGTAGGGGATGCTGGCCGCCGACCCGTCGAGTTCGATCTTGGCATTCTTCTGGGGACCTGTGATCTTGTAGGTGCCGGTTAGATTGATCTGGCTGCTAAGCGTCTGGGGATCGATATCCGTTCCGACGACTTCGAACAGAAGAGCTTTAACTTTCGCGAGCCCTAACGAGAGCTCGCCGGGGAGCGAAAAAGTCCCCACTCCGGGGCCCGTGGGAACGAGGCTTGCATCACCGGTTTGATCGAATTTCAGATTGACGACATCGCCGACGATGTCGATCGGCACTGCCTTCAAAACGATGTTATTGCTGTTCGTGCTGATCACCACCTGCGACAGCGCGAACGGGACGGCCTTGCCGTTGGAAATGTTCAAGTCCATGTCACGGATGTCGGCGATATGGCCATCCTGAAAGTCGAAGCGCGTG
This sequence comes from Pirellulales bacterium, assembly GCA_050184475.1. Taxonomy (GTDB): domain Bacteria; phylum Planctomycetota; class Planctomycetia; order Pirellulales; family JAEUIK01; genus JAIESQ01. The sequence goes on from JBFXAH010000002.1 coordinate 130,299, forward strand.
ACCGATTGTTTCTTGGTGGTGGGCGGAGTGGTCGGCGGCTCGACGGGCACGTCGACGCGAATGCTGGTGGGGGTCGATTTGATTTGGAGGACCGGGGCACCCTCGTTGCTGGTGAAGTCGTCGAGTACGGTAACCGCGTGGTTGACGGGTGGTAACACAACGAATGGTTCTACCTTGAACTGCCCGCCCGAGAAGATTTCCGCCGCGCCGCCACCATCGGCGATCAGATTGCCGCTGCCGACTCCCGTACCCGTGAATGACTGTGCGGACCCAGAAAAATCAACGATCACATTGATCGCGCCGGCCCGCAACCGTTGACCCGGCGCTAGTGGCCAGACTAGGAGCGTGACAAATACGAGGGGAATAAACGGTTTGTTAAACATTCTGGAAATACTCAGCTCAAGATAAGAACGGGAGACGATCAGCGTCGCCGGGTATTGCGGAGCGACGTGCCTCTTCTCGCTTCCCGTCGGAAAGTTTGGAGCGACGTCCGCCAGGCGTCGCTCGATCTGCAGACCGTATCGATCGCGAGTGCCGCGAATTCGTGAGGGCTGTGGCAGCGATTGATTCGCGCTAGCCGGACGCCAGTGGGGAACTGCAGCCAGTACAAGCTGCTCTAGCAGCGTTGTCGACAAGGGAGTCGAATAACTCGCTTGCAGCCGTTAGATGACCGAAAACTCAATGCACTCGCGCCGAAACGTCGTGATTTCGAGGCGCTAAGCTATTTGCATTGGCAGGTGGCTGCTAAGAATGGCCGATGGAATGGGCGTCACGCGGCCCGGGGGCGGAATCTCCACCCGTTAGGTCGCCATAGTAGCGAGATCCAAGGACCTGGGTCAAGGTTTTTTCACCATTTGAGACCCCTGTAGCGGGGCAATCCCTGGGGGGCCCAGCAGGTGCACCCACACCCCCGCCGCGGATAATGCACCTCCACAAATGCACATATTTTTGTTCACCTTAGTACCGCGTTGACCCGAGGAGTCCCACTGGGGCCGTGCCGAAAGGAGTGCCCAACCGCGCCGACCTAGTAGCAAAGTCATTTGTCGAAGTCGGAGCGGAGAGAAGGGCGAAAGGTACGCGATGCGGTGCCATTCGAGGACATGCTCGGGGTTTTCGTTTTGCATGGCCACCCTACGTGGCGATGGCACCTCGTCCCGCCGCTCACGTGAGCCCAAGCCACTAACCTGACGCGTCGCCGCCCGGGTACCAAGCCCCCCCCGAGTGGACTGATTCGCCGTGTCGAGATACCGCGTAAAGATCGCCCCCCGCATTCAATCTGGATGTAGATCCAACTCGGCGTAGTGCTCGACCGTGGGAAATGGATCGTAGTAGTGGTGCAGCAACGACTTCCACTGCTGGTACTCGGCGGAGCGGCGAAACCCCTCGGTGTGATCCTCGAGTCGCTCCCAGTGCACGAGCAGGATGAACCTCGACGGCCGCTCGAGACAGCGACTCAGCGTGTGCCGGATGTACCCCGGCATCGCGGCAATAATCCGCTGCGCTTCGGCGAACGACTGCTGGAAATCATTCTCGCGCCCCGGCACGACGTCGAGCACCGCCACTTCGAGAATCATGATCGAGCACCACCTGTGTTGCAGATGAGCGAGACTATTCGCGCGGCACGCCGCGCCTTTGTAGTTCCGCAATGAATCATGGGTCCGCGAACAGCGCGCCGCGCTCGCTCAGCAACTGCCGCAACACCGAGCGGTGGCAGCGCTGCTCGTCCTGGCAATAACAACCGACCGCGAAATTCGTTTGCCGCGACAGCGCGGCCAGCAGATCGAGCAGCCTCGCGGCGTCGGGCGATGCCATCTCCTGGCGAAACTTGCGGGCGAACGATCGCCAGGCCTTCTCATCCGCGGTCGATCGAAACTCCGTGAGCAACTCAGGGCTGGGAGACAACGCCGGAAGCCAAACATCGAAAAAGTCGCGCCGGGCGTAGTCGGCCTTCGGCACGCCGCGCGGTGGGCGGCGCACCGTCCCCAACCGCAAGCCTTCGTCGGGCCGCCGCGGGCTTCCCAGTCGGACAATCACAATCGGCATCGCTCCTCGCCTTCTGTGGCCCCGCCGATCGCATGCTCGTTGGCGAGTTCAGCACGCCCGGCTGGAATCGAACCAGCAACCTGCGGATTAGAAGTCCGCTGCTCTATCCAATTGAGCTACGGGCGCTTAAACGACTTACGTCGACAGCAGGCCGCCAACACTCCTATAACACTCCACCGGCGACACGGTTGACGCAGGGGGGAACGTACACGGCCGCGGCGGCCGCTTTCATCTTATCGGCCAGCCCGATGTACCGCAGGGTGGTCGTAAACGATTTGTGCCGCATCTTCCGCTGCAGCACCGGGGCCGGCAGCCGATCGACGTTCAGCGTCGCGTAGCCACGTCGTAGGGCGTGGAACCCGTACACGTGGCAACTGCTGGTGCACTCGTGCCGCTCGGCGTCTGGGCACGCCAGGTGGATGCCCGCGGCCTTCTGGATGGCGTGGAACGTGTGCCACAGCTTCCGATCGCCCAGCGGCCAGGGGAAGGCCACAGGCTCGAAGCCAATAGCCGCTTTGACCAGCTCGAGCACCTCGGTGGGCAGGTGATCGGTTTCGTCGCGGCCCCCTTTGTTATCCGGCGCCCGCGTGGTGATCTCGCCGGTCTCGAGGTTCAAGTCGCTGCGGCGGAGTCTGAGGATCTCGCTGATCCGCCAGCCGGTCGTGATCGCCAGCACTAGCAAACCGCGCCACCAGTCGGCCGGCGTGCGGTTGGGCAGCACCGGCAGTGTGGCGTGTTCGCAGGCGCGGAAGATGGCGTCGAAGTGCTCGGCGGTCACCACGTCGCCGATATGCTCTTGCTCCCGTACCTTGCGGAACTTCGGCACGACGGCCAGATAACCCCAGTCGTGCGCGATGCGAAGCGCCGCCTTGAGTTGCCGCAGCTCCCGGTTGATCGTCGCCGGCGACACCAGCGAACCTGGCTTTTTGCCGCGCTCCGTCCGCCGTTCGGCGACATAGCCGGCGATCGTCTGCGTCGTGATCCCGACCATCTTCGACGGCTTGGCCAGCCGTTCGAAGTTGTCGAGCCCCGCGAGGGTCACCCGCTGGGTCGATGGCTTCTGGCCGGGGACGGCTTTCGCTTCGTACTCCCGGCGGAAGTCGGCCCAGTGCTTGCGGGATTGCGTCTGATACGTGCCCGCGGCGATCTGCCCCTCGACCTTGCGGGCGAACTTCTCGGCGGCGGAACGACTGCCGAGCCGTTTCGAGCGTTTCTTACCGTCGGGGTCGTAGAAGCCAACCGACCACGGGCAGCGGTCGCCGAGCTTCTGCTTTTGCTGGTGGTCTTGGAATAGCCAGGCTTTCATTTTGCGACGCTCCATTTGGGAGGGATAATCCGGGCGATGAACGTGGTCCACAACACTTCAAAACGGGGTGGCGTCGAATGCATGTCTTTGTTGAGTTTCTCGGCGGCCCGCTTGATGGCAAAACGTATGACGGCAACTCGACGAATCGCTTCGAGCGCGACTTTGTCTCCTTCGTGTGGTTGTGCAGTGACCAGGGCTCGATCGGCAAAGGCTTCAACGGCATAAACCACGCGCTCCTGCAGGAACTTGGTTATTCGCTTTCCGACCTCGAGAAGCCGCACATCTACAAATACTTGGTCGAGGAAAAGCTGGTCGAAGGCGAACAGGTGCTCGTACGGCTTCGCCACTTTGGCACCTCGACCACGTTGAACTTCTGACCGGGTCGCCGCGCTCATTTAATCGCTCAACTAAGCACCGCGTCGGGCGGTTAGCTATGCAGGCTGTGCCCCTGCAGCCCCCGGTTTCCCGGCCGCCCGACGCGGCCTAAGCGCTAGCCCCCCCGGCTGAGTTTGAGCACCCGGCGGAGTGCTTTGTCGAGGTTGGCGCCAACGGGTCGTTTGCCAAGCAGCACGTTCGACAGGTGCCCCCGCGATAGGCCGATGGCTTTTGCAAGCTGGTGCTCACTGAGCCCAGCCCGCTGCATCGCTTCGCGGATGCGCTCGCGAGGAAGCCGCGGCTTCTGTTTGGCACGGACCCTGAGCACCCCCTCCGCGAGCCGTTCGGACAGTGCCGGGTTATCCGCCGCGCTCAACTCCTGCGCGCAGGTGAGCACCGAACCGCCCATGCCCTTCGTGCGCACCAGCCAGCGAACGAACGTCAACACGCCCTTGCGGTACTTATCCGCGGTGACCATCGTTTTCGCGTGCCCCTCGATGGCCGCCAGGATCGTTTCTGCCGACAGTTCACCCAGGGTAGTCACGTTGGCCAGACGGAGCACGTGGCGCAACAGGTAGACGGCCTGCGAAGCCCACTTGTGCTTGCCGGCAGTCGCCGCGTGATACTCGCCAATCAATCCCGCGATGGGCGAATCGTCCGGCGCGTCGGCCGCTACCGTCGTCACGGCCGCCGGCGCTTCCACCTCGGCATGCGCCGGCCTGAATAGCACGTCCGCCGCTTGCTGCTTGCGAACTATCCTCGGATCGAGATACGCCTCGGTCACGCGCCGCATCGAATGGCCCAGCAAATCGGTGGCGTTGCCGCCGGCCGCCTCGAAATGGCTGGCCGTCGATCGTCGCATGCGGTGAAACTTGGATCGTCGGTCGTTCGGCAAGCCAGCGCCGCATAGGACTTCGTTAAAGCAGGTCCATAGGTAGGTTGGATTGCGATCCCAAGCAAACACGACGGCGCGCGTCGGCTGTTGAATATCCCGCAGCGCCGCCAGGGTCTCAGCCCCCAGCTTGAAAACCTTTCCCTTGCGACCGAACTTGCGATGCTCGGCAGGGACGGTCAGCCAGCCGCCGGCCAGGTCGATCTGGTGCCACTCGATTTTGAGCACGGCCCCGATGCGTTCGCCTGTATCCCAAAGCAGGGACAAGAGCGCGAACCACCACGGGCCGGCGGGGATACCTGCAATCGTGCCAAGTTGCCGCTTGGCAGAAGCGAACAAGCGCGCCAGTTCGTCGGCACTCCACGCCTGCGGGATTTTCTCAGGCTCAGGCACGCGCTCCACGTCGGGGAACTCCTCCACGAGCCGCTTGCGGGCGATGAACCGCCACAGCGCCAGCAAGTGGTTGCGCTGGCTATTGGCGTAGAAGGGCGACTTGCCATGCTGGACGAGCCACGCCAGGTAGTCGGCTATCGTGTCGTCTTTCAGGTCAGCCGTTGTCGCCGTGTGACCGAGAAACTTATCGAGGCCGCGCAGCGTCACCTTGTAGCGCGTGTGGGTGCTCGCGGCGGCGTGCCGCAGTCGCTTCCGCCGATACTCGGTTTGGTACAGGTGCGACAGCGTCGGGCTTTCGACCGCCGGTTGCGTCTGAGCGGCGGTCATTGCGCACCCCCGATCAGCGGCGGTCGTGTTGGGCTCGTGGCTCACGCGACCACCTCGCTTTCAATTGAGGGTCGCTGATAGAACGCGAGCCCTTTGCGGCAGACGGCGACGGGGCCCGGGTCCGCGAGCATCCGGCAATTGTTGTAGGCTTCGACGACGGCCTTGGCCTCGTCCTGGTCGCCGGTCACCAAGATCGGCTTAGCGGCATGATCGAGGTCGACCAACTCGACAACGAAAATGCGCAACGGACAGCGCGGGGTCGCGGTTTGCATGGCGGAAGACTCCCCCTGCGCAGAGTGCGCAGAAAAAAACCGCAAGCCCGGTTGGCCCCCGCTAGAAAGCGCTGCGAGAGCGCCTGCGCCGAAGCGCACGACGACCAACCGGGTTTGCGGAGTTTCTCGAACATCGACTTGACACCTCGCATAGTCGGCCCCACGAGGGGGCACGGGCGGACGCTGTTTTCTAGGTCAGCAACCGACCGATCGACGTTGCCGAGAATCTAACCCGACTGGTCGATCGTGGTCAAACAGTTTTGCTCATGCCGCGAGCTCGGCCTCGAGCCGTTGCCAAACCGTATCGAGGGCCTCGATCGACTTGTCGATCTGCCGCTGGGCCTCCGCGGCCAGCAGCTTCGCGGCCTTTTCCTTGACTGGGGCCTCGGCCGCCAGCCGCTCGGGAAGCGTCGCCAGGTGCTCGCGCACGGTCTGAATGCAGAACGTATACAGCTCGCGCACCAGATCGACCGGCATCGCCCCGGATCGCTTTGCCCGCAGCTCGTCGCGCACCTCCTCGAGCCGCAGCCGCGCCAGCCGTACCTGCGGTGTCGGCTTGGGGTTCGGCTCGGGCGCCGGCGTATCCTCGGGCAGGGTCGGTCCCGGCGACCGCTCGATTGCCTTCGCCTTCTCATCGAACGAATCGGCGATCGCATTGCAGACTTCGCGCACCAGCCCGTCGGCCAGATCGCAAACGACTCGCGCGGTCCGCTCGCGAATCTTCACGGGCACCGTCGCCAGCTCGTAGGGGAGGTTCTCGATGTAGAGCTTCGATTCTGCCTGGCAGACGGCAAACGCTTGGTTGATCGTGTCGATTGGCAGCCAGCGCTTGCGTTTGAGCTCGAGGTCGATCGATCGCAGCTCGACCTCCATTTCGAGGGTGAGCTTTCGCAGCGCGGCGAGCTCGGGATCTCGCCCAGCCTTGACCATGGCGGTGTCGCGCCACTTGGCGATCGCCACCAGGTCGAATCGGCCGTCGGCCCGCTTCGGTGCCCCCTTCTCAGCGAACCAGGTCGACGCCCAGCGGCTCGATACGCCGAAGTGCTTAGCGACCTCGACAATCGTCGCCACGACGCGGCGCGGCTTGGCGGCCGGCTTGCTCTTCGGCTCTGGTTTAGATTTGCTGATCATGCAGGTCTAGAGGGAAAAGAGAAGCCCCGCCGGCTGCCCGCCAGCATCGGGACGAGAAGAGTTACCAACTCAGCCGGCGGGGCGAGGGGAAAATCGGCGGCGTTGCTGGCAGTGAGGTCCAGCAGGGCAACGAGCCCCCGCCGCCGGAGCGATTACTCAGCCGGCAGCAGCTTCTCCCAGCCGATTTCGCACAGGGCCTCGCGCAGTTCGTCGCGCTCTTCATCGACGGCGAGCCGCTCTTGCTCCACCTTGGCAAAATCTTCCTCAGCGAACTCGAGCTCGCGCTGAAGCGCCTCCAAGTCGCGTCTGCGTGCGGCAAGCTCCTTGGAGTAGTGCGCTTTGGCTTCGCCGCTGGCGTTGGCCGTTTGCTGCTCGAGGATCCGCAGTTTATTGGTCATCGAGCGCCTGCGGTCCTGCAAATCGCCAAGCGCCTGCCGCGGGGCGTCTTGCCGACGCAGCACCGTTGTTCGCCGGTGCCGCAACTCCTGCCAGCGCGCGACGAGCTCGGGTTCCGTGCACGAGTCGACCAGTTTGTTGATTGTCGCGTTGCCGTCCAGGCATCGGGACAACATGTCGGTCGCGTGCTCGAAATCCCGACGCAAGATTTCAAGTTTTCTGTCCGTGATGTCGCCCTGCTCGTGGGCCTTTTGACCGCGCATCAACGCCGCGTGCGCGGCGTCGCGATCGACCCGGAAGGCGGGCGCCGCCAGGTAGCGGAGTTGGGCCGATCGGCGATCGCCAAGCATGTTGGCCATCGTCAGGTGCGCGGCCGCCTTCACCCGCTCGGCTCGCGCCAGCTTTTGCTCGTCCGACAATTTGGGAGCCGGGGGCCTGGCCGCGGCCTTAGGCTTGCTGCTCATCGCATCGGTTGCGCGCTTCACAATGCCGCGCGCTTTGTCGGCTACTGTGCTCATCGTCGATCCCTTCTGGTTGGTTTCGCCGGCGGCGTCGGCCGTCGGCCTGGGTCGTTGCAAATTCAATCGTCTCATTGGATGGTCTCAGTCGAAAGCCAGGTCGAACATCATGTCAACGATCGGCCGCCGTGCTGCGAGCGCTGCCCGACGTTCGGCCTGCTGCTCGGCGCGCATTCGGCGGACCGCTTCGACGTGCCTCGTCTGCGCGGCATCGTTGTGCACAATCACGACCGACCGCTCGAACCAGTCACTTGCCGAATCGGGATAGCAGAACAATCGATCGGGCGCTGGCACCGCTTGAAAGCCTGGCAGCAACGTCTCGACATAGGCGATCGCTTCATACAAGCGCTCGAAAATGGCGGGGATCTCGTTGTGCGTCCAAACAGACCAGCTCATCGGTCGGCCCCTTATGCGGCTGCGGACCGCAGCGCGGCCAGTCGCATAACCACGCGGCTCGGCGACAGCACGCGAATGCAGACGCCAGCAACGGGCCCCCGGCCGGCCGCCAGGTCGACGCGGCGCGAGTCGATCCCGCGTAGTGTGTGACCGACCCATGCTTGCCGGGCGCCGCTGGTCTCGACGACGACGTCGCCTTCGCTCAGGACAATCGCGGTTCGGCTGCCATCCTCACCGGCGGAGTTGTCGACGGCGTCGGCCGCGATCCCCGCAAACAGTCCCCCCGCGGCGCCGGGCCCGCTCGTCAGATAGCCGGCGACCAGGTAGGCCATTCGACCTTGCTCGACGCGCTGGCCCCTGCCGAGCATGAAGTCGACCGGGCTTCGTAGCGGGGTTCTCAACTCGCCTTGTGCGGCGGTGGTGCTCATGGTTTTGTGCTCCGAAAATCCGTTTCGTGAATGCCCCTTGTCGCGGCTGGCCAGCCAGCGCTATGCGGCGCCTCGGGCCCGCTGCTGCTGCTCGACGAGCGTTTCGAGTCCGTGGTCGAGCCTTCTCGACAAAATGAAATCCTGCTCGCTCACGCCACGGGCCGACAGCCGCGCCTTGTCCTGGGCATACTCAATCGCGAATTGACCGTCGCGCGCCGCGGCCGGATCGCCGGCGTTGCCCATCGGGCCTGGCGCCTTGCGTTTCGGATATGAGTTCGGGGTCAGCACCTCGAGCCCGGCGTCAACTCGGCGCGAGCACAGATAATCTTCCCAGGTGATGCCGCGGGCCCGGAGTCGCGCCTCGTCAGCGTCGAATTCCTCGCGCCAGCGGTTTTCTTGATCCCCGCCGGCATTCGCCACCGGCGACCGCAGGTGCTCGCTTTCGGGTTCGTCCAGCCGCGAGGCCAGCCAATTGCCTTCGAGTTTTGTAGCCATCGTTCAAAGAGCTTCCATGCCGGCTGGTTTGTTTGCCGAGCACCGCGCCGGCGGCGGTGGTCGACTTCGTGTTTCAATCCCGCGGGGAGCTCGGCAAGCGACCTCTGCGGCTCAACCCGCGGGCAACTCGGCCGCGGCCCGTTGTCTCTCCGCGACCGAATTGTTCGTTATCGTGGTTCGTGATATGCGGCGCTCGACGTCGGCCGCTGGCCAAGCTGTCGCAAAGTCGTGGTGATCGTCTTGAGCTCGCGCACGATGTCGTCGCCTTGCTCGTGTGACTTGCGGAGCTCGTCGACGATCTCCTGCCCGCGATCGGCGGCCCGCTGCCCGTTCGCTGTCGGGGCGGGATCGAGGATCGCACCCGAACCCGAATACGGCGAGTCGCCGCGCCATGGTTGCGGGCGGGGCCTCGCGACCGCAGCGGGCAAGTCGATGTAATCTCGCGCCGGCAAAATGCCCGAGTCGGCTTCGACAGCCGGCGTCTGCCTTCCGATGCGTTCCGCGATCGCCGCGCGACGGGCGACAAGCCGGTCGCTCGATTCGGCGGTGGCGAACCGGCCGCGCTCGTCGCGCGGCTGCCGCTCCCACGGTTCGCGTTCGCGCGTCAAGTAGCTTCGTGAAACGTCGACGGCCGTTCGGCCGGTCCAGTCGCCAGCAGACGCGCCCAACTGAAAGCCAAATTCCCCTCCATGGATGCCGCCAAATTCAGCGGCGCTCGCGGCAGCGCTGGGGCTCACGAACCCGGCGGCCCAACCAAGCACTGCGCTACCGGCAACTGTGCCGACGCGACTCCCCGCGCGGCCGCCAACCTGCCGGCCGATCGCGCCTGCGGATTCGCGCACCGGATCGTCGCTTTGCAAGGCGGCGGTCAACTCGCCGCTCAGCTCGAGTGAGTCGAGCAGCTCCGCGACGATCGGCAGTTCCCGTGCGAGGTTCAGACCGACACGCGCGGCGCGAAGGGTCAACTGCTTTTCAAAAGAATGGGCGGGCACTTCCCGACCGAGCATCTGGCGGTACCGCGCGGCGCGCTCGGGGTCGATCGTCAAGACGTTGGGGGCGTCGGTCGCGACCCGTTGCGTGCCTGGCATCGCGTACGACGACGACGATGTTGAGGCGCCAGGTCGGAGCGCTGCCAGTTGCTCAGCGGAAAGCGTCGGGGCCCGTGTCACCTGCAGCTCGCGGGGCTGCTCGAGCTCAGCGGGTCGCGCATCGGGTCGCCTGCCCGGCGTGTAGTCGACGTTGGGCTCAAGTTGTGGGGGCTTTCGTTTTGCCATCGGGAAAACCTCGATGAAGAAGAACTAGTTTCGGTGGTTTAACTCGCGAATCGCGCGCGACGACCCGCCGTGGCGCGGCTCGGGGTCGTTTCAAAGGACCCTCACGGGGGGGTCATCATTCCAGCCCCCCACCATCGAACTCGCCCATTGCCGCCTTGTTGGCGATCAGACCGAGAGTGTCACGCTCGAGGCTCTCGATTCGTCTGGTCTGCTCAAGCGCGTAGCTGTCGATATGCCGTTCGATGCAATCCCGCGCCAGCTGGCGAAGGTCATCAGGAGGGATGGCGTCCAGCTCAACGCTGCGCCCTTCGAAGCTCTTGGCGCGAGAGTCGGTTTTCTTGGTCGGTCGCGACGGTAGCGACCATCGCTCGATCTGCTCGAGCGTGACCGCCACTCGCTCGAAATGAATCTCGGATGTCGCTGCGTATTTGCGAAGCCCCTCATTGACAGCCCGTGCAATGTCGAGGCCGGAGGGATCGTAGTCGCCGAAGTAGTAGACGTAGGAGGGCTTGCGGATCGCCTCGATGGTGGTCGCCGCACCGTGCAGATAGCTTTTGCTCGCATAGCCGCGGGTGACCATCAGGGGGACGTCCCATTCGCGGGTTACGTAGAAGAGAACGCCGGCGAGCGCTTCTTTCTCGCACCAGATCTCGACATAGTCCCGCTGCGAACGCCAGATGTCCCGCCGGTAGAGCTCGGCTGAATCGGCGAGCAATTGTTCAAGCCCGCTGTAGCTGTTCGGCTTCCGCATCCATCGCGTGTTGTCAGCGATCCATTCGAACGGTAGCTCCTCCTCTTCGCGCATCAATCCCAGCAGCCGGCAGACGGTACCCCTGTAGGCGGCCTCCGTCTTTTCCACTAACCCGAGCACGGTCGCTTGATAGAAGATCTGCCGAACCGTCATGGGCCGATGGAGAAAGACGATCTCGTACAGGGCGCGGCGCAGCTCGCGAACTTGTGAGCGATTGCGTCGAGGCGCTGCGTTAAGTGGACTAGTCATGCTCATGCGGTTCCCTCCGACCGCGCCTCGGCCTCCCGCTGCCGCCAGCTCGGCCAGGTGCAATCGAGCACGTCGCACCGCTCGAGCAGGCGGTCAGCGACGGGCACGCTCAAGCAGCGTTCGAGTTGATCGCGGCCGGCGACGTTGATCGTGGCCACGATCGGCAACCGATGCCGATAGCGCGCGTCGATCGCGTTGAGCAAGTGCGCGGCCTTCCAGTTCGGCCACGGCTCACCGCACGGGGCCAGGTCGCTTATCACTGCGACGTGCTGGTGCGACAGCCGGGTCATGCACTGGGCCTCGCGCGATCTGTCGGCCAACTCGGCGAGCAAATCGACCGCAGTCCAGTACCACGCGCCCCTGTTGCGCTCCAGGATCGCGGCGAGTGCGACGTGCATCGCCAAGTGATCCTTGCCTGTGCCGGCAGGCCCACAAAACAGCAGCCCGCGGCCGTGTTCGATGTTCGACCGCAGTTCGGCGACATACGCATCGACGGCCGCGATAACCGGCTTCTGTCGAGCGTCGTAGATCTCGTAGAGTTCGAGCTCTTCGCAGCCGTCGTACATGCCGCCGGCGAGTCGTAGCAATCGCTCCGCGCGCTCCCAGCGTGCCGGGTCATGGTGGTATGACTTCGGTTGGCGCCTTGATGTGCGCGCCTTGCGGGTCGTAGACGCGCCCGCCGTTTCGTGCAGTTCCATTGCCATTTGCTCGCGCTCCGTCTGGGAAAAGTCCAGCCCACCCCGAGTTGATCGATCGTTTGATTGTCTCGACTGCCCGCGCTGGCCCGTCGCGAGCCAGGTCCTCGAGTTGCCCCTCGAGAGTCATCACAAGGCAGCTCAACCGGCGCCCTTTGCGATACTTCAGCCAGCGGCCCCACTCGTGGCGAAACTCTGGCGTGTTGAGCACCGGCGGGATCTCGACTTCGGCCGCGGTCGGCTTCGGCGGCTTGGCTTTGTCCGCCTTCGCTGGCTTGCCATCGCCCGGAACCTCGCCGCCGGACGGCGGCGCCTCTTCCGGTCCGGTCTGGTCTGATCTGGTCTGATCCTTTCCGGTCCGATCCTTTCCGATCAGGCCAGAACGTTCTGCGACCATTCCAAGAACGTTCTCAGAATGTTCGTCGAATGTTCCGGGAGCCGGCGGGGGAGGGTAGACCGGGTTTGGCTTGTCGACGCGTTGGTCTGACCACGTTGCGTCGTGCCAGAAGTCCGTCGGCTTGCCGTCGAAAACCGCCGTGTAGGGCACGAGCAACCCGACGGCGACCAGCTCGTCGATCAGCTCGCCGACGTCGTCGTCGCTCATCGGATCGCCCGGGAACACCTCGAGCCGCACGCGCCGCGTTGAAGCCAGGTGGTTGCCGCCGTCGTCGCAGTGACACCGCAGCAGCACGTGCACCAGCCTCGCCGGGATCGACACCAGCGACACCAAATGATGTTGCGCGTACTCTGGTTTGACCGAGCGAATCCGCGGCATCAGCCCGAGCCCTCCTCGAGCAGTCGCCGCAGCTCCGCGACGTCGTAGACGTAGCGGCTGCCGATCTTGACAGCGTGAGTCCGCCCGGCGAGTCGCAAATCCCGTAGCGTGGATCGCGGCAGCCCCAGCGCCTCGGCCGCCGCGGCTTCTGGCAGCCCCAGCCGCTTCGCTCCAAACCGTGCGTCGGCCTCGCCGAGCCGCTCGAGCGTCTCATCGACGACGGCCTGCACCAGCGGGCGAAGATCGGCGGCGTCAAGCTCGAACTTCATGCTTTGGCACCTCCGCTTGCCGGCGCGATTCAAGTTCGCGGCGAATGACTTGCGCTGCTGGAGAATCGTCGCCGGCTGCCACGACGGCGTTCCGCAGCATTTGCTGCAGTTCGTGGGTCGGGATGTCGCACAGTCGAGTGGCCATGCGACGGAGAATAGTTCCGTTGGCCAGATTGAGTTGCCGACGCACGTTTGATGCACGCGACGTGCGTCAAGATTGAACTAAAAACCCGAGCTTTTCTCGCGCGAGAATTTCCCCGATGCGCGTTCGATGCACGGATTGGGCGTCGTCAATTCGCCTTCGATTTCAGCTCCTGGATCAGCGGCAACACGGCGCTTTCGAGATATAGATACTTCGGTTCCTTGGGCTTTCGGTTGGTCACTTCGCGAAAACCCGCGTCGTGTTCTGCTCGCCAGCGATCCAACCTGCCACGCAGGGCGGCCGGATTGACGTCGTGCCGCTTTGCGAGACTCGAAACGTCGAGAAAAGTGCCCGGGCCTGCGATGGCCGCCGGCACGCCAACCATTCCGACCCGTTCAAGCTCCAAGCCCTTGCGCAATAGATCTGCGTCGAACGCGGTAGACGCCTCGGCCATCTTGACCAGGGCGGATTTCCAAAGTGCGTCCGCCGCGTCGAATCTCTGTTGCCGCGTCGGTTTGTCGCCAGGCTCGCCAGGCACGCGAATCGTCAGGCCAGCGAGGTGCGTCGCGTCAAATTGCGGCGTCTGGCGAGTGATCAGGATACGGTGCTCGGATAACTCGAGGGCCAACAACCGCAGCCGCGAATAGGCGAGTTCAACCGCCAGGTCGTGATAGTGCCGCCCGCTTCGGCCGCCAGCCTGGACCGGAACTCCGGCTCGAGTGGCGCATAGAGCCGCGTCGACGGCCGCCAGGGCTTCATCGGCCATCGCGATGCGATCGCCGAGCCCACTGATCGAAACAAAGCAGCGCCAGCCGACGCTGGCGAGGATCAGCGAATTGCCTGCGTATTCTTCAACATCCGCAGCGCAGGCATCGAGGTTCCAAGCGTCGTCAAGCAGCCCTTCGCACAGCTCGAACGCCCGGGTACCGCAAGAATCAGCGGCCATGATCTTACCCTCCGTGCGGGCCGCCCCCGGGGCGCCGGCCGGGTAAGAAAGCCAGCGCCCCAGGGGCTGCGTTGTGCCGTCGTGTAGCTACTCACGCGCGGCAACCCGTTGAGTCTCAATCTACCGATCCGCCCCAAACCGGCAAGGCAAACCGCTCGCGACCATTCTTGGAACGTTCCGCGAACGTTCTGCGAATGATCTTGGAACGTTCCCCAACACTCCACATACACTCCACCAGCCCGCGAAAACCGGCGACAGCGGGCGACACTCGCAAACAAAAAACCCCGCATAGTAGCGGGGTTTCTATAGCCGGCTGTCGAGCCATCCGAGATTAGAAGTCCGCTGCTCTATCCAATTGAGCTACGGGCGCGGGACGCTCTCTAGAAGCGGTTTCAAACCCTGCGTTGAACCGACGACGGATGCCACTGCCAGAAGCGTCTAGCAGTGCTGTGTCGGGCTTTGCACTGCTGGGCAAGCCGGGCAAGCCAGCAGTGGCACCAGAACCAGGTTTTGAAACTGCTTCTAGTCTAGCAGGCAGCCGGCACCTTGTAGCGGGCATGAGCACCACTGGCTCCTGCGCTTGAGCGACCACGCTCAATCGCACGCGGGCGTCGCTGCGCTGTGGGCCTGCGCCGAAGCAGTCTGGCAGCCGACGATCGCCGGCGCCTCGCCGATCAACGCGTCGTTCGTGAGCGCTTCGACCATGAACAGGGCGAAATCGACGCGCCGCGTCCGGTTGCTTCGCAGAATGGGGTCCCCCACGTGGCGACTCCAAACGGGCAAGCCTTGGCTCTCCCCTTCCTCGAGATCGCTGCCGCGCACCACGGTCCAGCGCGTGTCGCTGTCGAACACCCGGCGGCAGGCCTCGACTTGATCGTCGATATCGACGACGCGCAGTAGCCGGGCGAGCCGGCCAATCCCCCACACCAAGAACCGGAAAACCGGCGAGTAGACATCTTGACCGTCTCGGGTGATGTGCCAGCCGCAGGAGAAAACCAGCCGCGCTCCGGGGGGAGCATAGTCGAGCACCGCCTGGGCAGTTCCCGAGGCATAGTGCGCCACTCCCCAGGGCACGAGCACCGTGAGCACACCGTCGCACCCCTCGACCGCCCGCTCGATGACCGCGCGATCGTTGGTGGCTCCCGGCAGAACCGTGATGCGATCCTTGAATTCGTCGAGCTTGCCGACGCTGCGTGCCCGGCAAACTCCCACGACCTCGTAATCGCGATCGAGCGCGTGCCTCACCAGATACTTGCCGAGTTTGCCCGACGCCCCAACAACGCAGACCTTCACCGTGGACGCTCTCCGGTAACAACGCTTGCCAGACTGCCGCTCGTGGTCAGTTTAGCAAAAAGCACCTGATCGCAGACCGGCCTTGTCGCGCCCTGGCCATCTGCTAGACGCCGCACTCTTCGAGCACGTCGCCGAGCGCCGGCGGCGCTACCTCGCCCGCTGGTTGCACGACCGGCGCCGACCGCTTTCCCCAGCGCGGGATGAACATCGGCACGCGGCGGCGATACTCCTCGTACTGCCGCCCGAAGTGCGCGATCAGGTCGCGCTCTTCGACCACGGCCGCCAACAGCATGTACACGGTCAGCACTCCGGCAAACAGCAAGTGCCCCACGGTCATCGTGGGGATTGCCCAAAACGCCACGGTCCAGCCGACGTAAAGCGGATGCCGCACCCGTTTGTACAAGTGAGGCGTGCGAAACGGCAGCGACTGATACTGTTGGCCGCGCAAATAGAGCCAAACCTGCCGCGTGCCGAACAGGTCGAAATGATGAATCATGAAGCTCACCGCCGGCACGAGCAGCCAGCCGAAGGCGAACAGCCCCCACATCGCCACGCGGCCCACCGAGCTTTGCACATCCCACACGACCGCATCCAGCCCGCGCCACTGCCACATCAGCACGAACGTCACCAGGCACGACAGCAGCACGTAGGTACTGCGTTCAATTTCGGTCGGCACGACCCTGGTCCAAATGCGTTTGAAGGCAGGCCGGGCCATCACCGAATGCTGCACCGCGAACAAGCCGAGCAAGAGCAAGTCGATCGCCACGGCTTGACTCGTCGGCCCGTCGGTCACCGAGTTGATCGTCTTAGGCACCAACAAACTCCCCACGAAGCCCGCCATGTAGGCGTACGTGGCGAAGAACAGCAGGTGGCAGCCGGCGCCGTAGGCGAAAAACAGCCAGCGTTTCATGGTCAGTCCCCTATCCAGGCGGTAAACGGGTACTCACTTTCCGAAGCCAGGTGCCCCTGCAGCTTCCCCCTCTCTCTGGCGCACAGTATCGTCGCGCGCAACACTGCGGATAGTTGACTTGTGGTACACTCGCCGGTTGACTTGTGGTCAACCACGCCAGCAGGCCCGCCATGCCGACCTCGACGCGACAACGCCTTATCGAAGCGGCCGTGCGCCGGTTCTATCGCGACGGCTTTCGCAACGTCGGCATCGACCAGATCCTGGGGGACGTCGGCATCAGCAAGACGGCCTTCTATAAGCACTTCGCAAGCAAAGAAGACCTGATGCTGGCGGCGCTCGAGGGGCAAAACCAGTGGCTGCAGAACACCTTTCGCACCTTCGTGCGCGAGCGGGCCAGCACGCCGGTCGGTCAACTGCACGCCGTGCTAGACGTGGTCGAGCAGCTCATCGAGTCAGACGAGTTCCACGGCTGCATCTTCGTCAAAGCGCTGATGGAGTTTCCGCTGCGGCACGAGCCGGTCCATGTCGCCGCGGCTCAGAGCAAGCAGGCCATCGAAGACTTTGTGCACATCCTGGCGAGCGAGGCCGAGGCCGACGACCCGCGCTCGCTGGCTCGCGAGATGTGCCTGCTCATGGAAGGCGCTTACGTCACGCGGCACGCCACGGGCAATGTGCACACGATCGACATGGCGCGGCGCATGGCGCGGATGTTGATCGAAGATCGCTGTGCGCGGGCATCCGGGGCCGCCAGCGAGCCGGTGGCGGGCTGAATTCGCATCGCCAGCCGCTGCCGCACGATCGAGATCTAACGCGTACGCCGCCAGAGAGAATCGCCCGTCGGCTTGGGATCGTGGCCTAGCTAGCAGCCTGTTGAAGAATTCAACGGGCTGCTCGATCCTACCGTTGTTTCGGCGTGTCTGGGACTTCGCCGCGCATCCAGCCCGGCAGCCGCTGAATGGTGCCGGTGCTGTCGACGCAACCCATGACCGTGTGGGCTTCGGCCAATAGCTCTTCGCCGCGGTAGAGCTCGTAGTCGTGCTCGATCTTGGCCGTGGCCACGCGGGCCAGTCGCGTGTGCAACCGGAGCCAGTCGTCGTACCGCGCGGGACGGCGATAACGGCATTCGATTCGCACCACGACCAGAAACAGCCCGTCCTCTTCCATCTGCCGATAGTTGCCGCCGCCGGCTCGCAGCAGTTCGACGCGTCCCATTTCGAACCACGTCAGGTAGTTCGCATGGTGGACGAAGCCCATGGCGTCGGTCTCCTGATACCGGACGCGAAACTCAATGTCGTGCTCAGTATGCATGGCAATGTCGGCTGCCGAGGGCAGGGTGGGAACCGCTTCGAGAGGAGAGGGCAAGGCAGGAGCCGCGCCGTCGGCGGGCGCGGCCGAAGCACGAGCCGCCGACGGCGGCTGGCAAACGCGCGTGGTGGGTGGGGTCGTCATCGCCGTATTGGATGAGCATAACACAGGGATCATGCCGATCGTATGGTGCACTCGAGGCGTTTTTTAGCCGGCGGCCGTCTTTAGCGACGCCCCGGTTTCGGCGGTTGGCCGCGACGCCGATCATCTTCGGCAAGCTCGTCACCCAACGACCATCGACCACTATCGTCAAGTTGACCCAAAGGGTCGAGTTTCTTACATTTGAGTCCGATCAAAGCGCTCCTAGGGACGTCGCGAGTCGGTTTGCCGCCGATGACGAGTTTCTCAAAGACGGGGCGCTACACACCGGCGCGCCTTCGCGACTCGCACCGACACGGCACCGCGCGGAACTCGGCACAACAGTCGCCGCACCCTCCACTCTGGCGCAGCGAGCGGTCTTGGATGAGCATTGGCGATCAAAGCGGCCTCGACCTGGGAACGATGCGCGGGCGTAACTACCCGGCGATTCGTCAGTTCACGGTCTTTCTCGAAAACCGCGTGGGGCAATTGCTCGAAGTCGTCCGCCGCTTCGAAGGAAGTCGCGTGCGGATCGTCGCGCTCTCGATCGCCGACGCCACGGAGTGTGCTTTCGTACGGTTCGTGCTCAGTCACCCCGAGCAGGGGCGCGAGATTCTGGAACGCGCCGGCCTGGCGTTGATCGAAAGCGACTTGATTGGCGTCGAGCTGCCCGAGAGCGATCAACCCCTGTTGAGAGTCTGCATGGCGCTGCTGCAGGCCGAAGTGAACATCGTGCAAACGTATGCGCTGTTGATCCGCCCCCACGGGCGCCCCTGCGTGGCGATCATGGTCGATAACATCGAGGCCGGCATGGAGACGCTGGCCGCCAAGGGCTTCACGATGATCACCGAGAACGACCTGTCGATCGAAGATTAGTGGCTAGTGACGTGGCTAGTGACTGGTGGTCAGTGGCTAGGAGCGGGGAAAGCCCCGCGCAGCGATCGGCGGGCTGATGCTTCAGTCGGCGCAGGCGTCTAACGGGTTCTGCGCCTCGTTCGCATTGTGATCATGCCAAACTCTTTGAAACATGATCTGCCTTCTGGCGAATAGTCACTAGTCACTCACCGAGGTCTTCGGCCAGATCTGGCAGGCCGCGGGCGATGACTCGCGAGATCGATTCCCAGGCGATCGCCGTCAGCGTGTAGGTGCCGTCTCCTTCGCGGCAGGCAAACAAACCATGACTGCGCTGCGACCAGCCGCGCGCGAAGTGATGCACGACCAAGTGGTTGCCGTCTCCCAACACCAGCTCGATCTTGGCGCCGCCGGGTGTCTCGGCCCAGAGGCGATCGCATAGTTCAGCCAAAGGATGCGGTGCCCCGGCGCCAACCGACGCCGGCGCTGCAGGTTCGCCCGCCGCGTCGGGATCGATCCCCAAAAACTCGTCCTGGCGGCTCGGCCCCGCCGGCATGCCAGGCCAGTCGTCGCCGGCAGGCACGTTGCTGGCGACCGCAGCGCCGGGCAGCAGCGGATCTTCCGGCGGCAGTTCTTCGACGAATTCGGTCGGATACTCGGCAGAGCCGTTGGTCGCCGGATCGGCCGACGCGTGATATTCGGCCTCGGCTTCGTAGCTTTCGTAGGCTTCGCCGGCAGCGACCTCTTCTTCGGCGTAGGTCGCTTCCTCTTCTGGAAGTTGCCCCTCGATCTCGGCCTCGTCGGCCGGTTCGAACATCTCGCCGTTAGCGGGGTCGTCTTCGAGCGGGGGAATGCGAAACTTTGCCCCGCAGTGCGGACACTGACCCGCGCGCCCCGCCAGGTGCGGCGGTCCGTGCAAGCGATGACCGTTCGGGCAGAGGAAGTCGATTCGCTCCGGCAGCCCTGGCGACCCGTCCTCTTCCGAGGCTGGTTCTTCGCTCTCCTGGGCGTCGTATTCCTCGACCACCTCGTCGTCGGGCAGATCGTCGGTCGCCGTCGCGCCGCTGGGCTGCTCGGGCAGCGGAATCCGAAACCGCACGCCGCATTCAGGGCATTGGCCGGCCAGGCCCGCCTGCTCGTCGGCGCAACTTAAGCGATGTCCGTTAGGACAGAGAAAAGTAAGTGCCATGTCGCCAGAATAACAAGGCCCCGCGGCGTGCGGTAGTTCGCGCGGCTGGGTAGAATGATTCACTCCTCACAGCAACGTGTTCCGACGTCCGCACATTGGTCTCGATGTCTCGCACCAAGACTCCTCGAAAGCACACGGCACGACCGCAATCCGACGTCGCAAAGCAGCATCGGGCCGCGGCGGCAGGCCCGACTTGGCGATCGTGGGCACCCTATGTCGTGTTGTTTTGTGCGTGCGCGGTCGTCTTTGCCCGCGGCTTGAAGAACGAGTTTTTGATCTGGGATGATCGCCTCAATGTCGTCGATAATCCACTTTTGCATCCGGTTTCGGTAGACAACTTCCTGAAGATTTGGAGCGAGCCGTACCAAGGATTGTACGCTCCAGTAAGTTACTCGTTTTTCGCGGCTGAAGCCTGGCTTTCCGAGCGGCTGGGACTGAGCATATCCGGAAATGACGCGACTGCCGTCGTGTTCCACGCCGGCAGCTTGCTGTTGCATACACTAGCCTGCTGGCTGGTATTCGCACTCCTGGCCCGACTATCGGGTCACTTTGGAGCATCCCTGCTTGCCGCACTGGTCTTTGCAGTGCATCCGCTGCAGGTGGAGTCAGTGGCTTGGCTTACTGAAACTCGCGGTTTGTTAGCCGCCGTTGCCGGTCTATTCGCGCTTTGGGAGTACGTCAGATTTGTCAGCGCCGAGGCGCCCCCCACGAACCCTTCGCCGGTGACGCCTGCCGCAAAAGCTAAACGCAATCCGCGACAGCCAGCGACGGCGACGCCATGGGCCCACCCTTGGATGCGGTATGCCCTGGCCACTACTGCAATGGCAATCGCCGTGTTGGCGAAACCTTCTGCTGTCGTGCTACCGCTCCTGGCCGGCATACTGCAGGTGGTCGCCTTGCGACAAAGTTGGCGACAGGCGCTGCCTTGGCTGGCCAGTTGGGTGGCTCTGGGTTCGGTAATGCTGGCGGTCACCTGGTCGCAGCAGGAAGAGAAGATTATCGAAACGGTGCCGTTGCCTATGCGGCCCCTGTTGGCACTCGATGCGTTGGCCTTTTATGGATTGAAAACGCTCGTCCCTTGGCCTCTGGTTGCCGACTACGGCTGGCGGCCATCGTTGCTAACGGGCCAGTGGTGGTACTACGTGATCTGGGTCGTGCCGGTGGCGTTGGCCGTCTGGTTGATCGTGCGCCGCCGCCGCGACGAGTGGGCCGTCGGCACATTGCTGTTCACGGCTGCGCTCCTGCCGGTATTGGGTCTGGTCCCCTTTGGCTTTCAATACGTCTCGACCGTCGCGGATCGCTATGCGTACTTATCGATGTTTGGCGTGGCGTGGATCATTACCGGATTATTGGCGAGGCATTGGCGTCCAGCGACCATCGGACTCGCAATTGCCGTGACGGTGGTTTTAGCCGGCTTGTCAACTTGGCAGGTCGGCGTATGGCAAAACGATAAAACCTTGTTTGACCACACCGCCAAGGTTAACGACCGCAGCTTCGCCGCGATGACGAACCTCGGTCGTTGGGAGGCAACGCACGGGCAGCACGACAAGGCAATCGACTACTACCGCAAGTCTCTTTTACTCCGCGAGAACCCCGTCACTCACCGTTGTCTGGGTCAGTCGCTGATGGTGCAGCGACAATACGCACAAGCGGTGCCGCATCTGGCCCGCGCCGCCGAACTCAACGTGCTCGACACCGAAGCCCTGATTCTCTGCGGCGAGGCGCTACTGGCAATCGGCAAGCTGCCAGAGGCCCGGCAACAGTTTGAAGCGGCCCTAAGGCGAGCTCCCACCTCGGTATTGGCCATTGCGGGGATCGGCAAGGTGCTCGCGGAGAAAGGCGACTATGTCGGGGCCGAGGCTCAGTTTCGTAAGGCCGTCGCGGTGGATGAACGAGCTCCCCAGCCATCCGGAGCCGACGCTCACTTTGCGCTGGCGTATCTGTTGTCCAACCGCGGTCGCTGGGACGAAGCGGCCGAGGAATACCTAGTGGTAATCCAGCGTCGTCCGCACGATGCCAAGGCGCGGCTCAAGCTCGCCGCCGTCACACTGCAGGCAGGGCGAGCCACGGACGCCGCCGAGATGTTCGCGGCGCTGGTGCATGCCCAACCCAATTTGGTCGACGCCTATGAGGGCCTGGCACAATCGCTTCTCGCGCTCGGCAAGACTGCGCCAGCGCTCGATCAGTATCGTCACGGCATAGCGCGGCAACCTCAGTGGATCGCCGGACAGTTGAGCCTGGCCTGGCTGTTGGCCACGCTGCCCGATGGTCAATTCCGCAATGCTTCCGAAGCGCTTTCGCTGGCCGAGCGCGCCTGTGCGGCCACCAATCAACGTATACCGTTGGCGTTCGACGTGCTGGCTGCGGCGCGGGCCGAAGCTGGCGACTTCGCCGGCGCGGCACAGGCCGCCGACCAGGCCCTGGCCTTGGCTGCCGGCAAGCTCGCTCCCCAACAAGCGAGCGAAATCGAGGCGCGCCGCGACCTGTACCGGGCCGGCAAGCCCTATCGCAAGGCTCCCGCCAACTGGGCGGCGTCCACACCGCCAGGCAATCTCACGGCTCCTTGACTTGCTCTCGGGTCCCAAAGAAACTGGTCCAGCGAGCCCTTTCCGCCGGAACGAGGGGCTCGCGTGGACGTGCTTGCGTCGCTGCCGAGGCAAGCTACGATTCACGCTTTCTCAGTCGTTCCCCCCATCCTTGGCGCGTGAAAACGCGTTCGTCGATGCCCATTGCCGTAATTTGTCCCGGCTGTCGGGCTCAGTTTCGGGTCAGCGAGAAGTTCGCCGGCAAAGAGGGCCCTTGCCCGAAGTGCAAGGCGAAGATCACGATCCCGCTGGTCGACGAAGTCAAGATCCATGCACCCGAAGAGGCCACTTCAACGGCCGCAGGGGGCAAAGCAACGACGGCCGCCGGCGCCCCGCGCCCCGTCGCCCGCACCAAGCGCGAGCTCAAGACCCTGCCGGCGCTGGTTGTCGGTGGCGCGCTGGTCATCGTGGTCATCGTCGCCTGGCTCGGGGGACCGTTCATCCAAGGAAACCCGTCGGTCCGGGTCGCGGGCCTGCTGCTCGTATCGTTTCCCTTGGCGATGGCCGGCTACGCCGTGCTGCGCGACGACGAACTCGAGCCCTATCGCGGCCGCGAGCTGCTGCTGCGGGCCGGCTTGTGCGCGCTTGGCTACGCCGCGCTATGGGGAATCTTTTGGTTCCTGCCGGACGATGCATTCCGCAACAACTTGTACTGGTTGTTCATCGCGCCGCCGTTCTTGTTGGTTGGCGCCGGCATCGCGCTGGGCTGCTTCGACCTGCCGTTTCAAGAAGCGCTGCTGCACTACGCGTTCTACGTGCTGGCGACGCTCGCCTTGCGCTGGCTCGTCGGCATGCCCAACCTGTGGAACATGCTGGGCGCAACCTAAGACCGACGACTTGAACAGTGCTGCCAAGCTGCTACGGCAAGCGGCTGCGCGGCGACGCCCCTTCGACAGGCTCTTTGGCCACTGCCACATCAGCATGATGCCGTAACAGCGCGGTGGTCATGCTGCGGCGAATTTCGCGGCTCAACTCCGGCGTCTGCACGTTGCCGTGATTGCGGTCGGCGAGAACGGTCACCTGGGCGTCGCTCCCCAGGGCGGCCAGGGCCGAGGCCAGCTTTTCGACCGCCCCCTCGAGATAAAACGTGTCGAGCTCCCCCGTCCAGATGTGCAGCTTACCCGCCAACCGTGGGCCCAACTCAGCCCAATTCTCCTCGAGCTTGAGCCGGATGTCGTATGAGCGCCAGGCGCGCATTACTTCGTGATTGATGCGCCCCGTGCGGCGATCCCACAAACGCGCGGGTTGGCCGTCGGGCCCCAGCGGGCTGAAGACCGCCTCGAACGACCGCAACTGACCGCCGCGACCGATCACATCGTCCATCAAGCCGAACGAATCGAACCACAACACCGGCTCGGTTCCCTGGCGAGCGATCGGCCGGCGATTGCCGCGCTCGTCGATATACAAGCTCAGCGGCGGCTGCTCGTACAAGTCGACCTGCTGAAAGTCGCGGAAGTCGACCGGGTCGGGTGACGTGCTCCAGACCCCGCCGAAATCGTCGGGATAGCTCACTTGCAGCCACAGGCTGGCCCAGCCTCCCGAGCTATGCCCCGTCAAGAACCGCGCGGTTGGCGCGGCGATGGTGCGAAACTTCTCGTCGACCAGTGGCACATACTCGCGGACGAAACTCGCGCCGCGCGGACCGTTCGTGGCGCTGTCGGCGAAGACGTGATGCCCCCACTTGCAATCCCCCTCGACCACGACGCGGATAAACTCCGTCTCGCCAGGTCCGGCTTCGACTGCCGCCTCTTGATAGCGCAGGGCCGAGCGATAACTGCCCCCAAAGCCGGGAATGATGTACAGCACCGGATAACGCCGCTGGGGATCGGCCGCGTAACTAGCGGGCAAGACGACCGCGCCACGCTGCCGCACCACGCGGCCATGGAAGTCGCTAAGCAGCTTGCTCTCGAGCACCAGCTCTTTGACCAACTCGGTCTCGGGGAACGGGTCCGCGGGCGGAATCTCTTCGCTGGCTACGAGCGTGGCCGCGACGCCGCCACGCGGGTCGAAGTCGATCTCCATCACTTCGCTGTACCAGTTGCCAGGCGCGCGGCCCGGATGGTGGTGATCGAGATCGCGGTCGACGAGCGCCTGCACGTGGTACTTTCCGGCGGGCAGACGCGAGAGGACGTCGGGGAATCCGTCGGCCCCGTCGCCGATCGTGACTTCACGCCTGGGCTCGAGCTGCTTGACATCGCCGGCGAAAAAGGTCTCAGGATGAAACCAGTTAGGGCCCAATCGCGGTTCGGGCTGCGCGCGCTCGGAGCAAAACACGAACACCCGGGCGTCGCAGGGGGCAAAGGGCCGTTCGGCCGGGAGCCGGACGACGAAACTCGGGGCACGGCTCGACTCTGCCGAAGGTTCGGCCGCTGCCGGTGTCAGACAGGCGATGAATTCGATCAGGCAAACGATCGAGGCGATCGAGACTCGGGACAGCAGTCGCGGCCAATTGCGGCGGCGAGTGCGCAAGGATTCGTATCGTCGCATCGAGGTCCTTCCCGCGTTTACGTCGAGCATCGTTCGTCTGCCTGCGTTGGCAGCCTCGAACCTTGCTGAGTATAACAGCCGCGGGTGAATCGTAGCCGAGTACCACTTGCATTGGGCAGTTATGGCACAGCGCTGGGTCACGGTCGCAGCGTATGCCACGCCTGAAGAAGCGCACCTTGCCTGCAACGCGCTGCACGCCGAGGGATTGCCGGCCGTAGTCGACGACGACGTCATTGTCGGCCTGGCCTGGCATCTGGGTGGCGCCTTGGGGGGCGTCAAGGTCAAGGTGCCCGTAGCGCACGTCACCGCCGCCCGCGAGTTTCTCGGCACTGGGGAGGAACCTGGCAGCGCAGCGGACGACGACGAATCCAACTCCGCACAGCGACGGGCGAGCTCCCGCGTATGCCCCTCCTGTGGCGAGCGAGCGCAAGCGGGCTTCGATCTTTGTTGGAAATGCGGCGCCGAGGTCGTGCCGATCGAGCAACGGCCCGGCACGCGAGCCGATGACCTAGAGGTACCATTGGCAGCGCCGAGCAACCTACCCGATGACGTGTCGCGCGGCGCGGCGGAAGCGCGCGACGACGCGAGAATACACGAAGAAGAGGACGAGGACGCGCACGACGACGATTCGACGACGGACGCAGCCGACCCAACTCGCGCGCCGCTGTCGGCGGCTCAGTTAACCGATCGCGCCTGGAAAGCAGCCGTGATCGGTTGCCTCGTCTGTCCCGGTTTCCTGCAAGCGTATTCCATCTGGTGCCTGTTGCGGGCCGCGGCGATCGACGACCTGGACGATCGCACCAGCGCCTGGAAATGGTACGCCGCACTGGCGCTCAACCTCAGTGTGCTGGCCTACGTTGCCATCGTGCTGCGAATCATCCTGAATTGGGGGCTGCCGGTTGACTATTTCCTTTGAAGTCGAATGCGCGAAAACGCTTATTGCCCCCCGCCCGTCGGCCGACTGGTGCCACGCCCCGAATTCGAGGTGGTACAATTGAAGAGCCGCATACGCCCGGCGGCGCCCATCGAAACACACCATTTCCTCGAGTGAACAACGCTGCTCGCCGCATGACTCACGCTGCCGAAATCGTGTCGCTGCTCACGCGCCCCAGCGGGCCGCGCATCTTGATCGTCGGCGACGTGATTCTCGATCGCTACCTGTGGGGCAATGTCGAGCGGATCAGTCCCGAGGCGCCTATCCCCCTGCTGCGCGTCGTCAAGCGCGAGAGTCGCCTGGGCGGGGCCGGCAGCGTGGCCGCCATGCTCGCCGCGCTCGACGCCCAAGTCTCGCTGGCCGCGGCAATCGGCGAGGACGACGCCGGCAGCGAAGTCCGCGCGCTCGTCTCGGCGATCGGCGTCGATGCCACGGCGATCCACGCAGTTGGCGACCGCCCGACGACGGTGAAAGAACGGTTGCTGGGGCGCGCCCAAAGCCGGCATCCGCAACAGATGCTGCGCGTCGATTTCGAAGAAGACCACGCCCTGCCGGCCGCCGCCGCCGAGCGGATCGCCGCTGAAGTCGAGGCGCGGATCGCTGGCGTCGATCTCGTGCTGGTGAGCGACTACAACAAGGGAGTCTGTGCCGGCGAGGTTTTGCCGCGGATCGTCGCCGCCGCGCGCCAGGCCGGCAAACTGGTAGTCGCCGATCCGATTCGCGCCGGCGACTATCGTCGCTACGCAGGCTGTGCGGCCATCACCCCCAACCGGCACGAAGCGTCGGTGGCCACGGGCATCTCGATCCACACGCCCGGCGACGGCATCCGCGCCGCCAAAGCGCTCGTCGATCTGGGCATCGACTCGGTGGTCGTCACGCTCGACCGCGACGGCATGGCCTGGGCCGACCGCCAGGGGCGCAGCGGACTGTTTCCGGTGCGACCGCGCGACGTCTACGACATCACCGGCGCCGGCGACATGGTGTTGGCCGTGATCGGCCTGGGGCTGGCCGCGGGGCTCGATTATCCTACGGTCATCGAACTGGCCAACCTGGCCGGCGGGCTCGAGGTCGAACAACTCGGCGCCGTGCCGTTGTCGCGGGCCGACATCCTGGCCGAAGCCCTGGCCGAGAGACATTCGCGCCGCAGCAAGCTGCTGCCGCTGGCCGAACTGCTCGCCCAGCTCGAGCGCCGTCGCCGGGCGGGTCAGCGAATCGTGATGACCAACGGCTGCTTCGATCTACTGCACCCTGGCCATCTGGCATCGCTGGAAACGGCTCGCCAGATGGGGGACTGCCTGGTCGTGGGGCTTAACAGCGATCGCAGCGTGGCGGAGATCAAGGGCCCGGCGCGGCCGATCATCGATGAGGTAGGGCGGGCCGACATGCTCTCGGCGCTGGCCTGCGTCGATTATGTGGTGCTCTTCGACGAGCCAAGCGTGGCCCCGCTCGTGGCCCAGGTTCGGCCCGACATCCTGGCCAAATCGGCGTCGTATAGCGCCGAGGAAGTCGTCGGCCACGAAATCGTCACGGCCTACGGCGGCGAAGTTCGGCTCATTCCCATGCGCGGGGCCTATTCAACCACGGCCCTGATCGAGAAAATCACGCGCGGGGCCGACGAGCCAGCCGGTTCGTCGCGGCAGTAACGCCAACTGCCCGGTCACATCACTCGGAAGTCGATGAACGAACAGCAAAGCCGCACTCTCGATTACTGGATCGGCGTGATCCTGTGCTGGCTGCTGACGCGCTGGCGGCGGCTCGGGCAACTTTTCGGTCGCCGCGACCAAGGCGCCGGCGAGCCGCGCCGCATCTTGTTCATCAAGCTGGCCGAGATGGGGGCCATTGCCCTGTCGATGCCAGCCTTCGAGTCGGCGCGCCGCAGAGTCGGCCTCGAAAACCTGTTCTGTCTCATGCTCGAGACGAACCGCGAGATGCACGACCTGGTTGGCTTCTTCCCGAACGAGAACTTGATTTCGATCCGCGACAATAACCTTTGGACCTTCGCGGTCGATGTCTGGCGATTGATGCGCCGCTGCCGCGCGGAGCAGATTGATACGGTCGTCGACTTGGAAGGGTTCGCCCGCATCTCGGCCGTATTGGCTTACTTGACCGGGGCCAAGATCCGCGTCGGCTTCGATCGCTACGCTTGCGAAGGGCTCTACCGCGGCGACTTGTTCACGCACCGCGTCTGGCTCAACTACTATCAGCACGCCAGCGCGCAGTTTCTCACGCTCGTCGAAGCGCTCGATGGCTCCGGCGCGGCCGACGTGCTCTTGAAGCGGCGCGTCGAAGTGGGGGATTACCGGCTGCCGCGTTTCGAACCGACGGCCGCGGAACTGGCCTCGATCGACGACGTGCTCGCGCGGCGCTGTGGCGGACCGCCGGGGCGGCCGCTGGTGATTCTCAAACCAAACTTGATCGACTTGCTGCCGCTGCGGCGCTGGGCCCGCGAGAACTTCCTCGAACTGGGGCGCCGCATCCTGGCCGAGTCGCCCCAGGCGACGATCGTGCTGACTGGCTTGCCGAAGGAGCGCGCCTTGTCCGAGGCGCTGGCGGCCGAAATCTCGCCCACGCGCTGCGTCTCGCTGGCCGGCGACACGACGATTCGCACCTTGGCCGCGCTTTTCACCCGCGCCGATCTGCTGGTGACCAGCGATTGCGGCCCCGCGCACATGGCGGCCTTTACCGACCTGCCAATCGTCTCGATCTTCGGCCCCGAGACACCACGGCTCTACGCGCCATTGACGCCGCACAACACGTCGCTCTGGGCCGGCCTGGCCTGCAGCCCTTGCCTGACGGCCTTCAACCATCGCCGCTCGACTTGTCGCGATAACGTTTGCATGCAAGCAATTAGCGTCGAACAAGCGCTGGCGGCGGCACGCCAGGCTTGCCCCGCGCTGGCCGATCCCGCACTGTCTGTTTAGTGCCGTTGGTTCGTCATCGCGTGCCACGGCAGGCGACGCTGCGGTGTTCGCGGCCTGATCGTTACGGCCGGCAAACCGCCATTCGCGCGCCGTTCTCGCCCCCTTCTCCCCTCGCTGGTAGAATGCATGATCGGAATCCGGAACGAGGGAGCGCAGCCGACAGGTTATGGATCGAGCTTGGCTGAATATCCTGGTCGTCGGCTTCTGGCTGGCGAGCATGACCTGGCTCGTATGGGTCAAGGTGTTGCCGCCGATGCTGGTCGGCAAACCTCCGTCGTACGCCGACCTGGTCATCGCCGAGCGAGACGACCGGAACGTCGAGTGGCAACTGCTGTGGGACGGCAAACCGATCGGCTCGGCCACCAGCGCGGTCACGCGCGACAGCGACGGACTGATCGTGCAGTCCAGCCAGGTCGAGATTCGCCGGTTGCCCCTCTCGGAAATCAATCCGCTGCGGCTTGGCGTTCTCAGCGCGCGCCCCGGATATTCCGAGACGCTGTTGGACCTGAAGGCCGAAAGCCGCTTTGAAATCCATCCCCTCGACAATGAACTGCTTGGCTTCGACTCGAAGCTCTCGACCAGCTTGCTCGCCGAGCCGATCCTGGTGCGCGGCTCGGTCGAAGGTTCGCAGTTGCTGTTGAATGTGTCGTCGGGCACGTTCAGCTACCGCACCACCACGTTCATCCGCCCTGATCGCCCCCTGGGGGACGCACTATCGCCGCAGATGCGCTTGCCCGGGCTGCGGCTGAACCAGACCTGGACCGAGCCGGTCTACAGCCCGTTCCGTTCGGCCAACGAATCGCTCGACGTGGTCCAAGCGGCCGTCGAGCAAGAGGACCTGGTCTTCTGGAACGGCCGCGTCGAGCCGACGTGGTTGGTCGTCTATCGACCCGATCCCGGCGCCAGCGGCCCGCGCGAGCCGCGCGCCCGGGCCTGGGTGCGCCACGATGGGCTTGTCGTGCAGCAGGAAGTGCGGATCGTCAACTCGTGGCTGCGCTTCGTGCGCTTGCCGCGCGGGCGCGAAGCTCGCTTCGAGCGCGACGCGGCCGGCGCTGCGGTCGGCCAGCCCGAGTCGAGCGTCGCCCACCGAGAGGGCCCGCCATGATCGAGCTCGTCGACGTCACCCGCAAGTACGGCGAGAAGACCGCCGTCAACGGACTGTCGCTGGTCATTCCGCAAGGAGAGTTATTCGCCTTTCTCGGGCCCAACGGCGCCGGCAAGACGACGACCATCAAAATGCTAGTCGGGTTGCTGCGCCCCTCGGCCGGCGCGGTCCGGCTTTGCGGCTACGACGTGGTCACGCAAACTCGCGAAGCGCAACTGCGACTGAGCTATGTACCCGATCAGCCGCATTTGTACGACAAGCTGACGGGGCGCGAGTTCTTGCAGTTCGTGGTCGACCTATTCGGCCTGCCGCGCGACGTGGCCGCCGAGCGAATCGCCCGCGAGATTGCCCACTTCGAGCTGGCCGACTTCGTGGACGACCTGACCGAGAGCTATTCGCACGGCATGAAGCAGCGATTGGTTTTCGCCTCGGCGCTGTTGCACGATCCCCAGGTGCTGGTCATCGATGAGCCGATGGTCGGGCTCGATCCGCGGAGCATGCGCGTCGTCAAGGACCTGCTGCGCGAGCAAGCCAGCCGCGGCACGACCATCTTCATGTCGACGCACACGCTCGACATCGCTGAGGAAATTGCCGACCGCATCGGTATCATTGCCGGCGGCCAGTTGCGGTTTCTGGGGACGGTCACCGAGCTCGAAGCCCAGCTTGAGCTAGAAGGAACATCGCTCGAACGCTTATTCCTCACGCTGACCGACGGACATCGCGCGTCGACCAATGGGCGCACTCGGCCGCCCTCGACCGAGACAGAGCAAGCGCCGCCTCGCCCTTCAACCGCGGCACACGTCGATGCCAAGACCTGAAACCGTGCAACCGTCGGGAATCAACTGGCGCGACGAAGCCCGCACCTTCTGGCGGCTGCGCGGTGCCTTGGTGCGCAACGGCGCGCGGCAACTGCTGAACGAGTCCAGGCTGCGCGTGCTATTGGTCTTTTCGCTCAGCGCCCTGTTCTGGTTGGGCTTGTTCTTTCTGTTTCTCGACGGCTTTCATTTTCTCGACGGCTCGCTCACCAACCCGGTGACGCGGGCCCGCACGATCGCCGCCATCTTCAACATCTTCTTCCTGTCGCTATTGGTGATGCTCGTCTTTTCGTCGGGCATCATTTTGTACAGCGGGCTGTTCCGCTCGCGCGAGACGCGCTATCTGCTCACCATGCCAGCCCGCGCCGAACGCATTTTTCTGCACAAGGTGCAGGAAGCGGCCGCCTTCAGCAGTTGGGGCTTCTTGCTCCTGGGCAGCCCGATGCTGATCGCCTACGGACTGGTGAACTTCGCCCCGTGGTATTACTACGCGCTGTTACCGGCTTACGTGCTGTCGTTCGTGGCGGTCCCGGCTGCCGTCGGAGCGCTAGCCTGCCTGGTGATCGTGCACCGGCTTCCCGCGCTCAAAGTGCAGATGGTCGCGGTGCTGGGCGTCGTGCTGCTGTTGGGGGGCGGCGCGCTCGTCTGGTCGCTGCTGGGCGATTCGCAAACCGAGCTGATGACCCCGTCGTGGTTCCAGGAAATGCTCGCGCGGCTGCAATTCAGCGAACAGCGGCTGCTCCCCAGTTGGTGGTTGACCGCCGGGCTGATGGGGACGGCCGCCGGCGAATGGGCCGACGGTCTGCTGCTGCTCTGCGTGCTGTTGTCCAACGCGCTGCTGCTGATCCAGTTGGGAGTCTGGTTTTCGCGCCGCTGGTACCGCACCGCTTTGCAAAACCTGCAAACCGACCGGGCGCCGCGCGGCGCGCTGAGCCTGACGTTTCTCGATCGTGCCACGGACCGGGCCGTCTGGTTCCTGCCCTCGCGCGTGCGGCTGATGATGGTCAACGATCTGCGGTTGTTCCGTCGCGATCCTGTGCAGTGGAGCCAGTTTCTGATCTTTTTTGGCCTGCTGGGGCTCTATTTCAGCAACATCCGCCGCTTGAGCTACGACCTGAGCCATGCCACTTGGGTCAACATGATCAGCTTTCTGAACCTGGCAGTCGTCGGGCTGATTCTGTCGACCTTCACCGGCCGCTTCGTCTTTCCGATGATCAGTCTCGAAGGGCGGCGCTTCTGGATCCTGGGGCGGCTGCCGATCGCCCGCCGCACGATCCTTTGGAGCAAGTTCCTGTTCGCGGCGCTCGGCTCGCTCGTCCCCTGCCTGCTGCTGGTGGTGCTGAGCGACTTGATGCTCCGCGTCGTCCCCGAGGTGTTTTTCGTGCACCTGTTGGCCTGCGTGCTGTTGTGCCTGGGGCTGTCGGGCCTGGCGGTCGGCATGGGGGCCAAGATGCCGAACCTGCGCGAAGAATCGCCGTCGAAGATCGCCGCCGGTTTCGGCGGCACGCTCAACCTGGTGGTGAGCACGATCTACATCGCCGCGATCGTGATCCTCACCGCACTGCCGAGCCACTTTTATCTAGGCGCCCGCGAGGCCGACCCACGTGGGCTGCTCTTCGACTTCGACCGCCTGCGGCTCTGGATGTTCGTCGGGGCCGCGGCCAGCGTGCTGATCGGGGTGCTGGCCACGGTGGTACCGCTACGGATGGGCTTTCGGGCCTTCGACGAACTGGAGTTCTGATCACGGGGAACCAACACCAACCCACGCGCCAGAGCGCCAGCGAGGGAAAGCCAGCGCCAACGTGCCATGGACGCCGACGCTCCATCTGCGAAGCGACCCTTGCTGGCGCTGCGGGTTCGTGTTTGCTGTTTCGCATCACCAGTTAAGCTTCGCGCGATTCTGCGGTTGTCCTCATAGCCAGCCACGAGCAGAGTTCCCTCTCCCGTTGCTGGCTGGTCCCCTTTCCCTATAATCAAACCCAACTTACCGCGACGACTTTCGCCCCCCGCCCGCCTCGCGGAAGTCGAGGAGCCAACTCAGGATGAGCGCTGCCAGAAAGATCCGCGTCGGCGCGGTCAACTACCTCAATACCAAGCCCTTGATCCATGGCTTGGCCGAGCGCGCCCCACAGGCCGAACTGGTGCTCGACTTGCCGAGCCGTCTGGCGACGCGATTGGCCGCCGGCGATCTCGACGTCGCCTTGATCCCGTCAATCGAGAGCTTTCAAGATCCGACCTACTCGATCGTCTCCGACGCCTGCATCGCCTGCCAGGGACCGGTCCTCAGCGTCAAGTTGTTCAGCCGCGTGTCGCCCGAGGCGATTCGCACGCTGGCCCTCGACGAAGGGTCGCGGACCAGCGCCGCGCTGGTGCTAATTCTACTCGACGAGCGCTACGGTATTCGCCCGGCGCTGGAGCCGTTGCCGATCGGCGATTCGTTGGCCCACACCCAAGCCGACGCCGTGCTGTTGATCGGCGACCGCGCGATCCACTCGCCGCTCGAAGCGTTCGTTTCAGTCTGGGATCTCGGCGACGAGTGGTGCCGCTGGGCCGAGCTGCCGTTCGTCTTCGCGCTCTGGACCGCGCGGGCGGGTGTCGATCTCGACGGTCTCGACGTCGCTCTGGCCGAAGCCCGCGATCACGGCCTGCGCGAGCTCGACAAGATCGCCGCTCGCGAGTCGGCCCCGCTCGGCCTCACGCAGCCCGAGTGCCTGGCCTACCTGCGCGACAATCTGCATTTCACGTTTGGCCCGCGCGAGCGACGTGGGCTCGCGCGTTATTACGAACTGGCCGCCGCCCGCGGTCTGGCCCCGCGAGGAGTCGATCTTGTCTTCGCCGATTTCAGCCATTCTTGATAAAGCGGTCGCCGGCGAGCGTCTCTCGCCCGACGAAGGGCTCGCGCTGTTGGAATCGCACGACCTCACGGCCCTGGGCCGCGCGGCCGATGCCGTCACGCGCCGCCTGCATCCCGAGAGCTACCGCACCTACAACATCGATCGCAATATCAACTACACGAACGTCTGCACGGCGGTCTGCGACTTTTGCGCCTTCTATCGCAAGCCCAAGAGCCCCGAGGGCTACGTGCTTGAGCGCCCCGTACTGCTCGACAAGATTCGCGAGACGGTCGAACTTGGCGGCGACCAGATCCTCATGCAAGGGGGCTTTCACCCCGAGTTCAAGCTCGAGTGGTACGAAGACCTGTTGCGCGACATAAAGCACGCTTTTCCGCAGGTGAACGTCCACGGCTTCAGCCCCCCCGAGATCCATCACTTCGTCAAACTCAACAAGCTGCCGCTGCGCACGGTGCTGTCGCGGTTGAAAGAGGCCGGGCTGGGGAGCCTCCCCGGCGGCGGCGGCGAAATCCTCGTCGACCGCGTGCGGCGGGCGATCACGCGGGGCAAGGTTCTCAGCGACGACTGGCTGAATGTCTGCCGCGTCTGGCACGAGCTTGGCGGCCGCGGCAGCGCCACGATGATGTTTGGCCATGTCGAAACGCTCGCCGAGCGCGTCGAACATCTCGAGAGGTTGCGGCAACTGCAGGACGAAACCGGCGGCTTCTCCGCCTTCATCTGCTGGACGTTCCAGCCCGAGAACACCGACCTGGCGCACATTCCGCCGGCAGGCGCCTTCGAGTATCTCAAGACGCAAGCGGTCAGCCGGCTATACCTCGATAACTTCGCCAACATCCAATCGAGCTGGGTGACGCAAGGCTTGAAGGTCGGCCAGTTGGCGTTGCTCTACGGCGCCAACGACATGGGAAGCCTGATGATCGAGGAGAACGTCGTCTCGGCGGCCGGCACGGTGCACCATCTATCGCTGGCCGAGATGCAGGGCGCCATTCGCGAGTTGGGCTACACGCCGCGGCGCCGCAACGTCTGGTACGAGTTGGTCGACGAACCGCCGGCGCTCGATGCCATGGCCCCCGCGGCCACCCCGGCGTAGCAGCGCCTTCGCGCAGACTGGGCAGGTGGCCTTCCGGCATGAAAAACCGGCTCGAACAACGCAGGCCGGGCACGGCGATCAAGATCCCTGCATGCGGTAAGGCCGCGCGGAAGCAGGAGCGGTGGCGCGCGATCAGCACTCGAGTTTCCGTTCAACCACTAATCTAGTCGGCCAACCAACCCGTATCGAGCACCGGACGGGCAGCCGGGCGAGGTCGAAGGCCTGATTCCGTAGGTCCAGCGCGAGTACCGGATGAGATGGTCCTCTTGGCTCTTCGTACTAACAGGGCCGGTCTGAGCTCGCAACTGCTTTCGAGAAATCCAGAGTTCGCAGATAATAAATCTTGTGTTTTGGCGTTGTCTCAGCGTTCTGCGTGATTGGCGCATACCCATTCCAGCGATCGAATTGACGCCTTCCGCTCCCTTGCCGATCCGGGCCAATCGCGACAAAATAGTCAGCCCTTCCTCACGTTGTTCCCGGTAGTTGCGAGTGTCTCATGCCTAGTTGCGTGTTGGCTTATTCCGGCGGGCTCGATACTTCGGTCATCCTCGGCTGGCTGCAAGATCAAGGCTACGAAGTCCACGCCGTGTACGTCGACATCGGCCAGCCCTGCGAAGATCGCCAGGCGATCTTAGACAAGGCCCGCCGTTGCGGGGCAGCCTCGGCCCGTTCGATCGACGCTCGCGACGAGCTGTGCCGCGACTTTGCCTTTCCGGTGCTGGCCTGGCAAGCCAAGTACGAGGGGCAGTACCTGCTGGGGACGGCGATCGCCCGCCCGCTGATTTCCAAGGTCTGCCTGCAGGCGGCCCGCGACGTGGGGGCCCGCGCCTATGCTCACGGCGCGACCGGCAAGGGAAACGACCAGTGCCGGTTTCAACTGGCGGCCGAAGCGCTCGACCCGTCGATTGAGATCATCGCCCCCTGGCGGCGCGAGGCGTTCCGCCAGGAGTTTCCCGGGCGCACCGAGATGATCGCCTACTGCCAGGCCAAGAACATCCCAGTCAAGGCGTCGGTCGCCAAGCCGTACAGCTCGGACGAAAACTGCCTGCACATCAGTTACGAGGCGGGCCAGCTCGAAGACCTCGCGGTCGACGGCGAGGCGCTGGTCGACTTCGGCATGAGCGTCTCGCCCGAGAAGGCGCCCGACAAGAGCGAAAAGGTCACGATCGGCTTCGAGCGCGGCGTGCCGATTTCGGTCAACGGCGATCGGCTCGGCGCCTACGACCTGGTCGACACGCTCAATCGCATCGGCGGGCGCAATGGCGTGGGGCGCATCGACGTGGTCGAGAACCGCTTCGTCGGCATGAAGAGCCGCGGCGTGTACGAAGCCCCCGGCATGACGCTGCTCTACGCAGCGCACCGCGCGCTCGAGCAGATCACACTCGATCGCGACCTGACCCACCTGCGCGATCGGCTGTCGCCCGAGGTCGCCGAAATGGTTTACTACGGCTACTGGTACACGCCGAAGATGGACGCGCTGCTGGCGTTCATCCGCGATGCCGAGAAGGACGTCACCGGCGAAGTGACGCTGCGGCTTTACAAAGGGAACATCGACATCGCGTCGCGCACGAGTCCCAAGAGCCTGTACGACCAGGGCATCGCCAGCATGGAAGGTGGCGGCAGCTACAACCAGACCGACGCCGAAGGGTTTTTGCGCATCCAAGGGCTGCCGTATCGGGTGGAAGGAAGGGTCAGCCCGCGGAAGTTTTGAGCTGTTCAACACGGGTGGCACGGAAACAGACGCAGTTTCAAAACCAGCATTGAACCGATGTTGGATGCCACTGCAAGAAGAGTCTAGCAGTGCTGTGTCGAGCGATTCACTGCTGGGCAAGCCAGTGGCGGCCCCCCAGCCGCTTGCGCGGCACACCAGTTAACACCCAATAGTCGATCAGTTCTTTGCCGCCCGCTGCGGCTCGATCTTCGGGAACATCGGCGGCAGCTTGCCGTCGACCAGTTCGGCCGTCACGCGCAGGTCTTCGCTTTCGGCCGGCCGCTCGACAATTTGGGCCAGCGATTGTTTCTCGAATGGCCCCGAGAAACTAAAGCCCCCGTAAAGTTTCTCGGCCGTGCGGGGCATGAAGGGGCGTAGCAGAATCGCGGCCACGCGGACCGCTTCGACCAGGTTCACCAGCACGCGCCGGCACGCTTCTAGATCGTGCTCCGGCTTGCCGGGGTTGGCCAACAGCCAGGGGCGCGTCTCTTCGATGTAGCGATTGCCGGTGTCGAGCACTTGACGCCAGATGGTTTCGAGCGCCGATGCATAGCGACAGGCTTCGATATCGCTGGCCACCGACTTGACGACGGCCGGCAAGTCGACGCTGGCAAACACATCGACCGGCGCGATCGCGCGCGAGCCCTCGAGCACGCCGTCGAAGTAGCGCAGGGCCATCGAGACGGTGCGGCTGAACAGGTTGCCCAGGTTATTCGCCAGGTCGCCGTTGTAGCTGGCGGCGAACCGCCCGAAGCTGAACTCGCCGTCGCCGCCGAACGGGCACTCGCGCATGAAATAGTAGCGGAAGGCGTCACTGGAGAACTCGCGGACGATGTCCATCGGCTCGATGACGTTGCCGAGCGATTTGGAAATCTTCTGCACTTCGTCCGTGGCTTCGTTCTTGATGTAGACGAAGCCGTGCGCGAAGACGCGCTTCGGCAACTCGACGCCGGCGCTCCACAGCATGGCGGGCCATAGCGCGCAGTGGAACCGCGTGATGTCTTTGCCGATGAAGTGCACGTCGGCCGGCCACCAACGGTCGAACATCGCCTCGTCGCTGCCGTAGCCCACGCCGGTGATGTAGTTGAGTAGGGCGTCGAACCAGACGTAGATCTTGTGCTCGGCATCCCAGGGGATGTCGATCCCCCAGGTGAAGTTGCGGCGGCTGATCGAAACGTCTTCGAGCCCGCTGCGGACCAGGCTGACGACCTCGTTGCGGCGTCCCTCGGGCTGGACGAAATCGGGGCGCGCTTCGTACAGTTCCAACAACCTCGGCCCGTACTTCGAGAGCCGGAAGAAATAGTTCTCTTCCTGGACGTGCTTGAGCTCGCGATTGGGGTGGTTCGGGCAGCGGCGCTCGGGCGTGAGCTGGCTCTCGGTTTTGAACTCCTCGCAGCCTTCGCAGTAGAGCGATTCGTAGTTGCGCTTGTAAATGTCGCCGGCGTCGTAGACGCGCTGGATGAATTGCTGGCAGCCGATGCGATGCCGTTCCCCACTCGTCTGGATGAAGTCGTCGAACGAGATGTCGAGCGATTGCCACACTTCGCGGAACTGGCGGGCCATGTCGTCGACGTAGCGCTTCGGCGGCACGCCCAACTGCTCGGCCCGCTCGACCACCTTGATGGTGTTCTCGTCGTTGCCCATCAGAAAGTGGACGTCGTAGCCCTGCTGGCGGCGATAGCGGGCTTGCACGTCGGCCCCGATCTTCTCGAAGGCCGTGCCGATGTGCGGGCGGCTGTTCGGATAATCGATGGCGGTCGTCTGATAAAAGCGGCGCGGCTCGGGCATGATCGATCCAAGGGGGGAGCGGGGCTTCGCCGAATGCTAGCCCCAATGGCCCGGAACGCAAAGAGGGACAGTTCATTATCCCAGTGTGTTCGCGGCGCCCCGGCGAGATGCGACCGTTCCGGGCCACCGACGCCCAAGAGGGGCGAGGCGACCGCCCGGAGGACTAGAGAGCCGTCCAGTGCTTTCACACTCGGCCTATACCAGCAGCGCCTTGATCGGTCCGAACGCTGGATCGGCCATTGGCAGCGGGCGGCCGGAGACGTCGAACGTCTCGGTCGAATCGAGTCCGACTGCTTGCAAGTAGGTGTGGAACAACTGGGCTCCGTTGACTTGACCGTCGGAAACTTCGGTGCCGTTGTGGTTGGTGGCGCCGTAGGCGCCTCCTAGTTTGATGCCGGTCCCCCCCAACACGACCGACCAGGCGGTCCCCCAGTGATCGCGCCCGCAATACTGGTTGATGTTTGGCGTGCGGCCGAACTCGCTGTTGACGACCAAGAGCGTGCTCTCCCACAACCCGCGGTCAGCCAAATCGGCCACCAGCGAGCTGAAGGCCTGATCGAACTCGCCGAGTTGCTCGAGATGGAAGTCGAAGTTCTCGTTGTGCGTGTCGTAGTTCGAGTGGCTCACCTTGACGAACGTGACACCGTTTTCCAGCAACCGGCGAGCGAGCAGGCAATGCCGGCCGAAATCGTGGCTGCCGTAGCGCTCGGCGTCGGCCGCCGGCTCCTTGGTGACATCGAACAGTTCGCGGCGTTTCATCAGTTCGGCCGCCTGGTCGTACGTCTGGGTATAGGCTTCGGTTTCGGCGGTGCGGCGGCGGCGCGCGAAGTGATCGTTCACGCGGCGGCGCATTGCCTGTCGCGCCGCGTCGGCTGACTCGCTGAGCGCGTCGGGACGCGTGGTGTTCTGCGGTGGTTGTCCGCCCCCCAGCACGACCGAAGCGTAGCGCGGTCCCAAGAACGCCGCGTCGCTCGAACTCAACCCACCCCCTCCCCCTGGCGTGATGTGGATGTAGCCCGGCAGCGGATCGTGCTCAGGCGACAGGCAGCGAGCAGCGACCGACCCCAAGTGCGGGTACTCGTTCGACGGATCGGGAACGCGCCCCGTGTGCATGATGTAGCTGCCACGGCCGTGATCGTTCTCGTTGATGTTCACGCCGCGCACGATCGTCAGCCGATGCATCTGCCGAGCGGTTTGCGGCAGCAGCTCAGAGATATGAATGCCGGGGACCGACGTGGGAATGGCGCGGAATGGTCCGCCGGTGTCGGTGCCGGGTTTGGGGTCCCAGCTTTCGAGCTGACTCAAACCGCCGGCCAGATAGACCATCAAGATCCGTTTCTGCTTCGTCTGCAGCTCGGCCGCGGCGGCCGGACGAACGAACGCGCCGAGCGGGCCGGCCAGGGCACCACCGGCCAATGCGCCTGCTCCTGCCTGGCCGAGAAAACGCCGCCGCGCAATGACATGCTCCGACGTCTGGCAAGCGTAGTTGCACTTCATGGCGATGCTCCTGGTTGGCTCGGAGCCAATCCCCTGTTAGTGATTCAAACGAAACTCGGCCGAGGCCAGCAGCGCCCAGGCCAGCTCCTCGAGCGCCGCGGGGCGCTGCTCGGCTGGGCGTGAGTTCAATGTTTCGACAGCAATGGCCCGCTCTTCGGCGTCCGGTCGGCGCGTGAGCACCGAGAGGTAAATCTCTTCGACCTGGGCCGAAGTATCGGCCAGTGCCGCGGACCGAGCCAAGAGGTTATTCCCCGAGGGTGCCAGCCAACTGCGGATGGTTCCGCCGTTGTCGAAGAACAGGGCTTGATGCACCGTCGCCTGAAAGCCTTGCGGCGGGCTCCCCGGTGGGCCGCCGAACAGGCTCACGAACTCACCCAGGCTCGGCGCCAGACGCTCGTACAACCGCCGCTCGGCGATTTCCATGCCCTGGCGTTGCCGCTTCTCGTCGCTGGCCAGGATGTGCGCGAGCTTAGTGTCGGCGTCGAGCTCGCTCTGCACGCCAGCGCGATACGCGCCGCGCACCCCCGTCGCTTCCAAAACACTCCAGCCCAACTGCTCGGGAGTGAGCGGCTTGAGCGGCGATACACAGTAGCTTTCCGGCGGCAACTGGTTCGGATCGATGCTCGGGTGGTCGCTCGCCCGCTGGTACGTATCTGATAGCGCGAGCTCGCGCAACAGCCAGCGGATATCGAAACCGCCCACCGCGAACTCGTCGGCCAGCAGATCGAGCAGCTCGGGATGCGACGGTGGATTCTCCGCATGGTGCAGATCGACCGGGTCGACCAGCCCGCGGCCAAACATCATCGCCCACAACCGATTGACGATGTTGCGGCGGAAATCGCGGCGTTCGGCGCTGGTCAGGTCGCCAGCGAGCTTTGCGCGCCGGCTGTACTTGGGCACGGGCCGCACGCCGTCGGCCGGAGCGACAACGTACTCCTCACCAGCGTTGAACTTCGGCTCCTCGGGCACGGGGCCGTCGGGCAACCGCGGAGGCGTGCTGCGCGGCTCTTCGTCCAAGAACACCGACTTGAAGGTCACTTCGCCATCCGCTTTCTCGGCAATCAACTTCTGGTTCTGCTTGTCGGTGAAGATCGAACTGCGATTCCAGTAGGCCAGCAGGCCGTAGTAGTGCTCCTGCTTGTAGTCGTCGATCAACGGATGGTCGTGGCACTGCGCGCATTGCAGATCGCGCCCCAAAAACAGGCGCCCGACGTCGCGCGTCAACAGATTTTGATCCCCCTCGCGATCGAGGTAGAACTTCATCGCCGGACGGAGCGCGGGATCGGTGCCGTCGGCCGAGAGGATCTCGCGCACCAGCTCGTCGTACGGCTTGCACTCGGCCAGCGACGTCCGCAGGTATTCGGCCCAGACGGCCGCGGGCACGTCCTTATCGGGCCGACGCTCCATCCAGGTCAAATCGAAGAAGATCTGCATCCGCCGCGCGTACTCTGGGCTGGCCAGCAGTTGGTCGACGAGCGCCGTCCGTTTGCCCGAGTCCGAACGATCGATGAAGGCGCGGGCCTCGACCGAGCTGGGGATGCAACCGGTCAGGTCGAGATAGACGCGCCGCAAAAACTCGCTATCGGTCGATCGCGGCGCGGCCTCGGTGGGCATCCGGGCGTAGATCAATTGATCGATCCGCGTGTGCAGCGGAGCGGCATCGGTGTGGGCCGCGGCCGTCGTGGCCAGCCCGGTAATCAGACACAGCATGCCGACCAGGCGAACGGCCAAAATCGCCGCGAGACGTCCGACAGTGACACTTCGGCGCGAAAGGGCCACGTTCCTGTGGTGTTGCCGCCCAGACATTCAGGTCTCCCCAGCGATGGGAGCATTCGGGTGGGAGCTTGGCGGCACGGCCGTGGCCCAGAGCGCGTCCCTCGCGCGCCGGCGGGCCGGCGATCCATCCAAGCTGGTTCATACGTTAATGCTTTGCGGCGTTAGCGTCAAACATTGCTCGCCCACGGTTGCGGCGTCTGCAGACGCTATAGTGAATGCCGAAGCACGCGTTTCGCGAGTCGCGCCGGGAGGAGTATGCCGGATGCTCTCACATCGCTTTGCCGATCTGGTCGATCGCTATTGCCTGGGCGCCAAACAGCCGGCCACCGCGATCGCCGGACTGACAGACGCCGAGCTCGACGCTCATCCCGTGCCCGGCACTTGGAGCATTCGGCAGATCGTGCTGCACCTTATGGACAGCGACCTGATCGCCGCCGATCGCATGAAACGCGTGATTGCCGAGAGCCGGCCGCCGCTATTGATTGGCTTCGACGAAACGGCTTTCGCCGGCCGATTGTTCTACGACCAGCTCGATGCCGCCGTGGCTTGCGAGGTCTTTCGACTCAATCGCCAGCTCACCGGCGAAATCTTGCGTCGGCTCGACGACGCCGCGTTCGCCCGCACCGGCGAACACAACGAGGCGGGCACGCTGTCGCTCGAGAAGCTGCTCGACACGTACGTCAACCACCTGGCACATCATCTGAAGTTTGTGCGCGAAAAGCGGCGGTTGCTGGGCAAACCGTTGGCGTAGTCGCTGCACTTACTTGGTCACGCGCTTGAATGTCAGCCCGGGATCAGACGGCGGCGCCCCTTCGAGCGCGAACTGCCACTCGTCGGGACCCAGCGACGTGACCGCACCAGCCATCGATCCCTGGTCGGCGCTCTCCAGCACCAGTTGGTCCCCGGTCGCGGCCAATTGCCCCTTGAGCTGAACGGGGGGCTTGCCCGATTGCGTGGCCTTCCAGGTGAACTGCGAGTCTTCCTGAACGGTCAGCTCGATCGTGGTGGGGCCGGCTTTCGCCTGCCATTTGCCGACCAGATCGGTCTGCGGTGCGGCGTCCCCCGAGGGGGGCTCAGCTGTCGGCACACTATCGGGCGGTGCCAGCGCGTTGAGCATGCGCTTGGCGGTGTAATCCTTGGGCTGATTGGCGACGACGATCCGCAAGGCCTCGACAGCCTGTTCCTGCGAGCCGATCACCAGGTATTGATACGCCAGCACGAAGTGCGCCGCGGGATCCTGGGGATGCGAATCGCAGAACTGCTCGAGGTTGCGAAGTTGCGCCTGATAGTCATCGACGTTGCCGTACAGGCTGCTCATTGTGGTCCAGTCCATGCCCGGGGCGCTCGACAAGAACGAGTTGAGCGCGGCGGCGGCCGACTTGTAATCGCCCAAGGCAAACAGCGCCAAAGCACGGACCTCGTGAATGACGGGATCGCCGGGGAGCTTCTTGAGCGCCGCGTCGAAGTTCGCCTTGGCACCGCGATAGTCGCCCGACTTGAACTTGGCCAGGCCGGCGTCGAACAATTGTGTGGCTTGCGTGGCCGCCGGAGATTCGTCGACGCTGGCCTCGCCACCAGCGGGGTCGTCGCTGACGTAATTCACGACCACGGGTTGAGAGTAATCGTAGGGGACCGCCGCGGTCGCAGCCGGCGCCGCGTAGTACGGGTTGTAATAGCCCGTGCCATATCCCCAACCGCTCGTCCAGGCGCCAAGGCCCCAGCCGACCGTGGTCCATGCCAGGGGCCTGTACCAGTTGCTCCCCCAATAGCCATTCCAGCAGCCGTTGTACCAACCGTAGTGCGGGCGGATGCAGTGGTCGTGCCAGTTGCCAGCCCAGCCGCCTCCCCAACCCCAGCCAGGGTTGTTCCAACCACCATGGTCCCAGCCCGGCCGGTTGCCGATGAAGTTGCCGCTGCCGATGTTGATGTTGTTGCCGCCCCCCCAGCCCGGGCGATTCTGCCATCCAGGCCGATAACCACCGCCACCAATAACGGGGCGATCTCCGGGAGTGACGATTCCCGGACGTCCGCCTGGGCGGACGGGACGATCGCCGATGCCGGGTCGATCGCCAGGGCGATTGCCAATCCCCGGCCGGTCTCCGCCGGGACGATTTCCACCGGGACGATTGCCAATCGGTGGTCGATCGCCGGTTCCCGGTCGCCCTGGCCGATCACCGATGCCGGGGCGATCACCGATTCCTGGGCGGTCGCCGGGCCGATTAATGCCGCCACCGGGTCGAATTCCGCCAGGTCGATCGATCGCGCCGGGTAAGGTCGTCGGTCGATTGATGTTCGCCAAGCTTGGCCGATCGCCAGCGCCGCCACCCAAGCCAGGTCGGTTGCCGCCGCCGAGGTTCGGTCGATTGCCGCCGCCAAGATTGCCTCCTGGTGTCGGTCGACTGCCGATTCCACCTGGTCGACTTCCGCCAGCCAATCCACCACTACCCAGCGACGGACGACTGGTCGGTCCCACATGACTGGGCTGGTGAAGACTTGGCCGATTCGACAACCCGCTCCCGCCGGGGGATGTCGGTCGGGATAGACTCGGCCGGCCGCCCGACGGACTGAAACCACCACCTTGCGGTCGACTGGGGCGCGACGCCGTTTGCGGACGCGAGACGTGCCCCATCGATGGCCGGCTCATGTTCGGTCGCGAGGTTTGCGGTCTGGCTGCCCCCGCCCGGCTCCCTCCACCTGCATGCATTCCTCCGGAAGGGCGCCCACCACCCCCGCCGACGCGCCCCATCGAAGGCCGGCCGCCGCCGCCTCGGCCACCACGCACGTCAGCCCGCGGGGTGCAACAGGTCAGCATGACGACGACAGCGATCCCTACCAAGTAGGACTGCTTCAATCGTTTCATGGCAATCTCCCTCCGGTCGCTGGACCCGCTATCGAGCGCTGTGGTGTGTTTCGAGTCGATTCCCCTGGTTCACTACGCCGCGACTACTTGCCAGGAGTGGGTGGGCGACGCGTCACCACGATTTTGAAGTCGTCTTCGACGATGCCGCCGACGACGCGATCGGAGGCCTCGATCGAAAAGTGATCCTTATCCTGCGGCGTGATGTTCAGCGTCGCCGTGGCGGTTGTGCCATCGGGATTGACAGATGATGACTTGACGACCAGGCCTTCGTCGACGGCGGTCCACTCTCCTTCGGCAAAGCCGCCGTCGGCATCGAACAACCACGAGCGGATGCGGCCCGCCGAGGGGTCCCACCCGATGCGCTGCGTTGACTTGCGCGATTTGCCC
This sequence comes from Pirellulales bacterium, assembly GCA_050184475.1. GTDB lineage: Bacteria > Planctomycetota > Planctomycetia > Pirellulales > JAEUIK01 > JAIESQ01. The sequence goes on from JBFXAH010000002.1 coordinate 174,867, forward strand.
TCGCTCGATTCCATTTGAAATTCGCCGAGCAGGTAGTTTTTGTCATCGGACCAGCGATAAGAGATGGCAACTTTGCCGTCGGTCCCCTCGTTGATCCATTCCCCCACCAGCCAGCCCAGCGGCTCGAGAAACTCGTGCGGCGTCGGCACCGGATCGTCGGCAAAATCGCGGAACGAAGCCAGCTTCCAGCCGTCGTCGGTTTTTGCCCAAATGGCGATGTACCGGAACCTGGCTTGCAAGTCGCCGTCGGCGCTGGCGAAGGTGCGGCTCCCCTCTTCAATCGCCACTGGCCCCACGGGCCGGATCGACTCGACCTCGATCGTCAATTTGGCTCCCGGAAAGCGCTCGTAGAATTTCGTCAGCAGGGCCTCGATTTCGGACGGCCCCTGGTAGACGGTCCCGGCTTCGTCGATCAGTTCCCCTTTGGGTAGGAACATGCCGCCCACTTCGGCTGCTTTGCCGGCATTCAGGGCCGCGACCAAGGTTTTGGCGTTTTGATGAATGGCCTCCGCGGTTTCGTTGTCCTGTGAGTAGGCCGGAGGCACCAGCAAGCTCACCAGCATGCCGGCAACCGCCACGCCCGTACGTCGATTGAGAAGGTTCATGGATCGATCCCCAGTTCAAAGTCGTTGAATTCTATTTGAAGAGGGCCACACGCCCTGGTGTTGCCGGCGATGTTCAAAGCTCCTCGTACGAGAGGTCAAACAACAGTTTCATGTCCCCAAGATCGCCGGTCTTCAACCCTTGGCGAAACCAGCGCATCCGCTGCTCGGAAGTGCCGTGCGTGTAGCTTTCGGGGGACGTGAAGCCACGCGAGTTCCTTTGCAGGCGATCGTCGCCGATCGCCCGCGCCGACTTCATCGCCGCTTCGACGTCGCCAGGCTCGATAAAGGCAAACTCCTGCTGGCCGTAGTGCGCCCAGACCCCCGCCAGGTAGTCGGCCTGGAGTTCGAGCCGTACCGACCAGCGATTTGCTTCGGCGGCGGGCGAACTGCGGCGTCGCTGTTCCACGAGTTGGGTGTAGCCGAGCAGGTTTTGCACGTGATGGCCGATTTCGTGCGCGATGACATAGGCTTGCGAGAACTCGCCCTGCGAGCCCCCGAGGCGCTGTTCGAGTTCGACGAAGAAGGTCGGGTCCAGATAGACCGTCTTGTCGAGAGGGCAGTAAAAGGGGCCAACCGCTGAAGGCGCGGTGCCGCAAGCGGTGTCCACGGCCTCGGCGAACAGCACCATTTTGGGGGGAACGTAGCGCTCCCCCGCGCGGCGAAACTGCTCGCCCCAGACATCCTCGGTGTAGGCCAGAATCGTGGCGGCGAAATCGCGACTGCGAATTTCCTCGGGTGTCAGCTCGCGCTCAACGTCGGGCCCACCCTGTCCGGCGCCATTGGGGGGCGCCACGGCAATCTGCGCCAGTTGCTGCGGGTCGACACCGAAGACGACCCCCAGCACCAACAACACCAACAGGCCTACGCCACCGATCGCCATCGTGGGGCGACGCATGCCGCGGCGATCCTCGAGGTTTTCGCTTCTGCGACCACCTTCCCACCGCATATAGACTTCTCCAGAATCAGCGGCAACACGCGCCGTGGGGACCACAATAGCGTCGGCGACGCCGGGTTGTCGCCGGATCAGCGCCGCTTTCACGCGGCCCAGCGCGGAGTCAACGAAGAGAGTGTAGAACGTACTCGAGAACGGAATACCACAAAAGCGAACTGCCGATCGACATGCGTAATTCCCCAGAGTGTAGCGCGCGCGGAGACGAAGTCCATAGAATTGCAGTTCCAAATTAACACTGACCCGCCAAGAAAACGGGAAAAACGCATGCAAGTCGTCGCTGTCAACGTCGCCGAGCCGCGCGATGTCGAGTGGAACGGGCAAACCGTACGCACCTCGATCTTCAAGCTGCCAGTGCCCGGCAAGGTGGCGGTGCGCAAGCTGAATCTCGAGGGAGATGCCCAGGCCGATCTGACCGTGCATGGCGGGCCCGACAAAGCGATCTATGCCTACGCCATGGAGCACTATCGCCATTGGGAGTCCAGGCTCGAACGCACGTTGTCGCCGGCCGCGTTTGGCGAGAACCTAACGACCGAGGGCCTGTTCGAAGACCGCGTCCACATCGGTGACGAGTTTCAGGTCGGCACCGCGAGGTTGGTCGCGACGCAATGTCGCCTCCCCTGCTACAAGTTGGGGATTCGCTTCGCCGACCCTGGCATGGTGCGGCTGTTTCTCAAATCCCGCCGGCCGGGAATCTACTTCGCGGTCGTCGAGGAGGGAGAAGTCGGGCCAGGCGATGCAATCGAGCTCGTGCGCTCTGACGAGCGCCGCGTCACGGTCAGCGAAATGCTGGCCATCGTTCTGGATCGCAAGACTCCTGCTGACGATCTGCGACGATTGCTCGACGTGCCGGCCTTGGCGAGCGTCTGGCGTGAAGAACTCGAATCTCGACTGACCAACGATTCGTAGCGTTAGCAACTTGACGCTGGGAGCCCAGAACGGCGGGCACGATCCGGCAACTTCTTGTTCCGCGCGGCGGCGATGATCGCTGGCGTCCCGTCGTGTATGGTCTACCAGCGATGGCTGACTTCGATTTCGTGCGGCTGGGCGCCGTTGGCGGATTCCGCCGCCTGGTTCGGCGGCCCGTCGGCCTGGAGCTCGTAGCCGTGTCGCTCGAAATAGTCGCGCCATCGGGAGTTGATCGCCGACCGCATCTCAGGCGACAACTCATAGCGATTCGTGCGGTAGTTCTGCTGGCTGGTCAGATACGTTTGCGCGGCCGAGCGAACGGTCTCGAAGCTGCCCAACTGCAGCCGCTCGTAAATCGACTCCAGATGCGCTAGCGGATCCCGCACCAGTTCTTCGTAACGCAGCTCGACGAGATTCTCCGGCGGGATCAGGTGCCGGGTCTCTTCGTACGTGCGGTGCATGCGTTCGAAGGTCTCGAGCACGTATTGTTCGAGCCCGCCAAACTGCGGCGTCTGGAAGGCATGCACCCGTTCGAGCGACTTCCAGAGGTGGACGGTTGACGGAAAGACCTTGTAGGGATTGCGGACCAGGTAGACGAAACGGGCGTCGGGGAACAACTCGAGCAGCGCCTTGATGCGCGCCGTGTGTGGCGGCGACTTGAGCACGATCCGCTTGGGAGTTCGCCAGGTGATCTGCTGCATGAGCCGCCGCAAGGCGCGCTTCCAACGCGCCAACGCCGCGGGCGTTAGCCCTTCGAGGTCGAGATACTCGGGATATGCCGGCCCCTCGTTGGGAAAAGCGACCGTCAGGTAGGGCGACGGAATTCCCAAATTGCACAGCGCGAACTCGTCTTCCTGCGGGCGGTCCCAGCCCATCAGCATGTTGTCCATCACCCGACGCTCGGGCAGGAGCCACTTCAACCGCGGCGCGAGCAGGGGTTCGGTCAACAGAAAGGCGTTGGGCGCGACGCACTGCCAGGTGGTCGGAAAGGTATGGCGTTCATCGAGGATTAACAGTTCGTGCAACAATGTGGTGCCGCAGCGCCAGTGCCCCAGCACAAACAGCGGTGGCGCGGCCATCGGCGTGCGGGCCACGGCCCTGCCTAACAGCAATTGTTGCAGCCACTTGAGCCCGGTATGCGGTACGCTGTAGAGTAAGTCGGCGACGGCAACGGGCAATTGGGCCGGGGCGATCCGGAAGCGGTTGCGGGCGAACAGCTTAACGAGCCCGACGGTGTCCATCCCGACCCACAGCCGGGGCATCCACCAGCGGAAGGCTGCGGTATTGTCGCCATCGGGCAGTGCGGCGGACGTCGTGGGAGGCGCCGGGGCGACTGTCGGCGATGCGTCGCGCGGTGTGCCAGGCGTCGGCTGAGTCAAAGCAAGCGGCTCCTCGTCATCGGGCAGGAAACCAGAGTATATTCGGGCCTTTTCCACGGCGGAAGCTTGCCCGCCCCCGAACGGCAAGCCCCCCGCGCTCCTCAGGACACGCAAAGATCGCGCATGGCAACGATTCTGGTCACCGGCGGCGCGGGCTTTATCGGCGGCTGCTTCATCCGGCAATGGGTCGCCGAAGAGCAAGACAACGTCGTCAATCTCGACAAACTGACGTACGCCGGCAATCTCGACTCGCTCGAACCAGTGGCCGGCAACGCCCGCTACAAGTTCGTGCAGGGGGATATCGGCGATCGGGCACTGGTCGAGAAACTCTTGGCCGAGCACCAGCCGCGGGCGATCGTGAACTTCGCCGCTGAGTCGCACGTCGATCGCTCGATCGACGGCCCCGGCGCCTTCGTGCAAACGAACGTTGTCGGCACCTTTACGCTGTTGGACGCCGCCCGACATTACTGGAAGAACCTGCCCAAGGACGAGGCCGAGCGGTTCCGCTTTCTGCACGTCTCGACCGACGAGGTCTACGGTTCGCTCGGCGAGACGGGGAAGTTTCAAGAAACGACCCCCTATTCGCCCAACTCGCCTTACAGCGCCTCGAAAGCCTCGAGCGACCACCTGGTGCGGGCGTATCACCACACCTACGGACTACCGGTGCTGGTGACCAACTGCTCGAACAACTATGGGCCGTATCAGTTTCCCGAGAAGCTGATCCCCTTGATGATTCTCAACGCGGTCGAGGGAAAGCCGCTGCCGGTTTACGGCGATGGCCAGAACATTCGCGACTGGTTGTTCGTCGAGGACCATTGCCATGCCATACGCCGCGTGCTGGCGAAGTCGGCGGTGGGCGAAACGTACAACGTCGGCGGCAACTGCGAACGCACGAACATGCAGATCGTGCACGCCATTTGCGACACGGTCGATCGCCTCAAGCCTGGGCTGAAGCACGCGCCTTGTCGCAGCTTGATCAAGTTCGTCACCGACCGCCCAGGGCACGATCGCCGCTACGCCATCGACGCCAGCAAGATCGAGCGCGACCTGGGCTGGACGCCGCGGCAAGTTTTCGAAACCGGCCTGGAGCTCACCGTCCGCTGGTATCTCGATAACCCCGTGTGGGTCGAGCGCGTGACCAGCGGCAAGTACCAGCGCGAACGATTGGGCAACGCCTGACGCCAGCGAATCACTCGATTTCCGCGAGATCATCAAAATGACGCAGTTCTGCAAAAAAGGGATCATCCTCGCCGGCGGATCGGGCACACGACTGCACCCGATCACCAAGTCGGTGAGCAAGCAGTTGTTGCCGGTCTACGACAAGCCGATGATCTACTATCCGCTGAGCACGCTGATGCTGGCGGGCATTCGCGAAGTGCTGGTGATCACCACGCCCGAGGATGGCCCCAGCTTCGAGCGCCTGCTGGGCGACGGCAGCCAACTCGGCATGTCGATCCACTATGCGGCGCAACCGAAGCCCGAAGGGCTCGCGCAAGCGTTCATCATCGGCCGCGAGTTCGTGGGGCGCGATCACGTCTCGCTGGTGCTCGGCGACAATATGTTCTACGGACAAGGCTTTCAACAGATGCTCGCCCGTGCCGCCGGCTACGAAACTGGCGCCACGATTTTTGCCTATCTCGTCAAAGAACCGCAGCACTACGGCGTGGTCGAGTTCGACGACACCGGCAAGGCGCTGTCGTTGGAAGAAAAGCCCAAACAGCCGAAGTCGAATTACGCCCTGACGGGCTTGTACTTCTACGACAACCAGGTGGTCGACATCGCGGCGAATCTCAAGCCGTCGGCGCGCGGCGAGTTGGAAATCACCGACGTCAATAAAGAGTATTTGCGACGCGGCCAGTTGCGGGTGGAGAAGTTCACGCGCGGCTTCGCCTGGCTCGATACCGGCACGCCCGAGTCGCTGATTCAGGCGGCCAACTTCATCGAGGCGATCGAGAAGCGGCAAGGTCTCAAGGTCGCTTGCCTGGAAGAAATCGCCTTCAACAAGGGCTTCATCGACGCCGGTCAGCTCGAAAAGTTGGCCTCCCTGCTCAAGAACAGCTACGGCGACTACCTGCGTGATCTTCTCAAGCAGCCGGGCTTACGCGGAGCGTAGCGCACGGCGAGTTTGTTTTGCAGGCGCCAAATCGCTCGATCGATTTGGCGTGGCCTTAATCTCCAGCCATTGCTATCATCCGGCCCCGTTTTTTCCGCGGCTGGATGGAGCGGCGGCAACTTCGTTGCGCCGTGTTGCTCGATGGCGATTGCCGCACTCGACATTCGCGAGACTGGCAGCACGCGCCTTGCCTCGTCGCGCACCATGGTGGCGAACCTGGTTGGCCTGGTCGTCACGTTGGCTACCCACGCCTGGCTCGCGCGCACATTGGCGGCTGAAGCCTACGGGCAGTTTGCCATCGCCATGTCCTTGGCGACCGTGCTATCGGCCATCGCCCGCTTGGGCTGGGACGCCGCGGTGCAGCGCTTCGTGCCGGCGTACCAGGCGGTTGGAAATCGCAGTCGCTTAGGCGGCTTCCTGCAGACCGGCACCCGGCGCGTGTGGTTCTGTTCTACGGCGCTGGCGAGTTGCTTGATTGCGACTGGCGCGCTCGGCCTGTTGCCCCCCCGCGTCGCCGAGGTTTCGCTACCGCTGGCGGCACTCATCGTGGTGCAGGCGTGGCTGCTATGGTCGGCGGCCTGCGCGCGCGCACTCGGTCGCGCGCCCCTGGCGCAGACGGCGTTGGAAATCGTTCGACCGTTGACTCTGCTCGCCGGCTGTGGCGCGGCGCTGTGGCTGTCAGTCGACGCGTCGCTTACCGCCCGCGATGTCTTGGCGATTTACGCCGGCGCCACGCTGTTCAGCGGAGCTCTGGTGAGCTTCGTCTGCCGCCGCGCGCTGCGCGGTGGTGGCGACGCGCCTAGTTTCGACGAGCTGCCGCTCTGGCGTCGGACTGCGCGGCCGTTGGCCGTGGGCTCGATCCTCGAACTTGCCTACGATCAGGCCGACGTCCTCCTGGTTGGCGGATTGTTGGGGGATCGCGTCGCCGGCGGCTACGCGTTGGCCGCGCGACTGGCCAAGCTTCCCCTGGCGGCTACCACGGCCATCAGTATGACGAGCGTCCCACGGTTGTCGGCTTCGATCGCGCAAGGAAATCGCGAGAGCAGTCGGCACACGGCCCGCCAGGCTGCCCGCGGCATGTTCCTGGCGGCAAGTTTGGCGGCGCTCATCGTGCTCGCAGGGGGGCCCTGGGCACTGGCTTGGCTGGGCGCGGGCTATGCAGCGGCCATCGGGCCGTTGGCAATCCTGCTGGTGGGACGTTGCGCCGCGGCCGCCTACGGCCCGGCAATGCAGGCATTACCGCTCGTGGGCCACGCGCGGCGCGTGCCGCTCTACTTGGCGATTGGTCTGGCAATCCAGGCGATATTCAGCCTGATCGCGATCCCTTGGGGAGGGGCCATCGGCGCCGCGATCGTGCGGTGCGCGGCGGCGATCACGTGCGGTCGGCTAGCGCACAGCGTTTTTCTAGGAGCGCTTTGCGAGCTGCTTGCCGAGCCTGCTTCGCCCGGCCGCGACGACAATGCTCGGCTCGGCAAACGACGATCGGGGCCATCGACTCGCGCGAACCTGGTACGACCGCTGCGGCACACGCCCGTCGCCGCCCAGCCGATCGGCAGCCGAACGATCCGATAGCGGCCAGTCGGCGACCTCATCACGGCGAGGGGGGACCAATAGTCCCGCGTTGCCCGCTGTTCCTAGCTGAGTCGTTAGGCGGCCTGCCCTGGTGAACTCACCGCTGGTGCGGCGGGGGACTGTAGATCTTCTGCCGGATTAGCTCGTCGGGCAGGTGCTGGGCGAGCTCTTGATCGGTCGGGTAGGTGATCAGCACGGTGCGCCGCCGGCCATAGAACAAGAAGAACGCGCCGGCCGCCACGGCCGTGGCGTGCCCCTCGCGTACGCCGGCCGCCAGATCGGCCACCGAGCCCGCGCCGCCGCAGGCGATTACGGGCACGGGCAGGGCGTCGGCCACCCGGCGTGTCAGCTCCAAGTCGTAGCCAACCATCGTGCCATCGCGATCGATCGACGTGAGCAAGATTTCGCCCGCCCCCAGCTCGACCAGTTCTTCGGCCCAAGCCAAGGGCTCGCGACCGGTCGCTTGCCGGCCGCCGTTGCTGAAGACCTCGCAGCGGCCGTCGGGATGGCGGCGGTAGTCGATCGAGGCCAGCATGCACTGCCGGCCGAACCGCTCCGCCCCTTCGCGCAGCAACTCCGGCCGCTCGAACAGGGCCGAGTTGATCACTACCCGATCGGCGCCCGCTTCGAGCAGCTTGCGGGCGTCGTCCACGGTGCGGATGCCACCGCCGACCGACAAGGGCATCGTCGTTTCTTCGGCAATCTGCGCGATGATCTCGGTGTGGCAGGTGCGACCTTCGCGAGTGGCCTCGATATCCAGCAGCACCAACTCGTCGACGTTGCGGCCGCTGAAAACGCGCGCAGCGTTGATGGGGCTGCCAACATAGACAAACTCGCGAAACTGAATACTCTTTTCGATCCCCCAGCCGCGCAACAGCAGCACCGGTATGACGCGCGTCTTGAGCATGTCGACAGCTACGCCCCAAGTTCCACGGACAGAATCGAACCACGGATGTCACGGAGTGCACGGATTTCGAAAGACTGGTTCATGATTTGATTACGACCGCCAAAAGCCTGTCTGAAAGCTCGTCGATCGAATTCGTCCTCCCAATTGCGCATTCCGCGAAATCCGTGGCTCACAACTTGATTCGTCATCCGCGGTCGCCATTCCAATCCAAAAAGTTGCGCAGCAGCCGCGCCCCCAGGTCGTGACTCTTTTCGGGGTGGAACTGCACACCGGCCAGATTCTCGCGGGCGACAGCCGAGGCATAGGTTTGGCCGTAGGTAGTCGTCGCGAGTACGTCGCCAGGGTCGTGGCAATTCACGGCATACGAATGGGCAAAATAGAAGCAGGCACCCGTAGGAATGCCCTCGAAGAGCGGGTGCGCCCGCTCGATGACCACTTCGTTCCAGCCGAGTTGGGGAATCTTCAATACGGCGTCCGCCGACACGCTAAACCGGCGGGTCTCGGCGTGCAGTCAGCCGAAGCCGGGGCGCTGCCCTTCTTCGCTGCGCTCGGTGAACATCTGCAGGCCCAGGCAGATGCCCAGAGTCGGTACTTTGGTTTCACGCACGCGCCGTTCGATCGCTGCCGCCGCGCCCGATGTCGCCAAAGAGCGCATGGCGTCGTCCAGCGAGCCGACGCCGGGGAGCACGAGTCGCTCGGCCCGGTCGATGTCGTCCGCGTTCGAGGTTACTTTCGGCTCCGCTCCCAACTTGCGGAAAGCCGTAGCGACCGATAGCAAGTTGCCGGTGCCAGTATCGACGATCGTGACCATGCAGGCCATGCTAGATGGCTGCGGTCAGAGCGTCAAACGACGCAGCAGGCGCTCGACTGAGGTGGCTCAGCCCAGGCTGATCGACGAGCGAATCCGCTTGAACAAGATCGATAAGATCGTGCGACGATCGGTGACGATTTCGACTTTGCCTGCCATGCCCAGCTTGACCGAGCCGTGATATTGCCCCTTGCCGACCTGGTCGCCGGCGAGCGAGACCCGCACGCGATACATCACGCCAGGACTAGATTCCGCAGACTTACCGACACGGCTCATCGTGGCCAGCGTGCCGCCACTCGTGGCGCTGTCCGACGCGATCGTGACGGCCGGCTGCGTATCGGGCGAAACATACGAGACCGCTCCGCCGAGCGATCCGTAGAGTTGATAATCGAATGCGTCGAACTTGACCCGCGACGGCAACCCCTCTTTCAACAGGCCGACATCCTCACTGGTGATTAACGACTCGAAACAGAAGCCATCGCGCGGGGCAACCTCGAACACCGGCGCGCCTCGCGGCACGACGTCGCCAACGTGGTAACGCCCCTTGGTGACGACGCCTTCGATGGGGCTGCGGAGCGCGGCCTGCTGCAACTGCCGCTGGAGATCGGCCAACTCCTTAGCGGCGTTGTCCGCCTCGCCTTGCTTGGCGATGCGCTTGGCCTCGAGCTCGGCGGTCCGCACGGCATGATCGCGGTCGACCAGTTCGATCGCCTGACCGAGCACGGCCAGGCGGCCTTCGTCGAGCGGCAGTCGAGCGCGGCGCAGCGTCTCTTCGCTGGCCTGCAGCTTGGCCGAGCTTTCGACAATCTGCTGCTCGGTAACGGCTCGGTTGCCGATCAGCTTTTGCAGCCGCGCGTGCTGGTCCTGGCATTTGGCCAGCTCGATTTCGGCCTGGCGAATCTCGGTTTGCTGGACGCGGCGAGCGCGGGCCAGCTCGCTGGTGGCCTGATCTAGTTCGGCGGTCGCCTTGCCGTGCGCGATTTGGTGTTGCCGCCGTTGCAGTTCGTCGAGCTGCGTGAGCTTGGCCAGTTCGGCCTGGGCGGCCGTGAGCACGCGATTGACCTTGGCGATCTCGTGATCGAGCCGCTCGGAGTTGAGCCGCAGCAGAAGATCTCCCTGTTTCACGGCGTCTCCCTCCTGCACGTAGACTTCGGCGATCCGCCCTTCGACGTGCGGGCTCACGGCGCTGAAGACTTGCGTCGGCACGTCGAGCGGCCGCACGCGCCCCGTGGCGCGCACCACGATGTCGGCCTTGGTCAGCGCGGCCCAGGCCAGGCCAATCGCCACGGTCAGCACGCAGAGCCAGGCTCCAACATGGGCCAGCACCGGAGGGCGGGCCTCGATCGTTTGCCTGAATTTCGAGCAGTCGCGGAGAGTAACGACGTCGTTGGTGCGCACCGAGTTATCCTTCGTTCAAAACGTGGGCAATTCGATTGGCGGGCAAATGTTGCATGTCGGGCGAGGCGAACTCTTCGCCGTGGCCGTGGATCGATGTCTGCGAGCGCCACAAAGCGGCGTAGTGTCCACTGGCCGCCAGCAACTGCGAGTGCGTCCCTTGCTCGGCGACGCGACCCTTGTCGAGCACGTAGATCAAGTCGGCGTCGCGCACCGTGCTCAGGCGATGTGCGACCAGAATCACGGTTTGGCCGGCCAGCGCCGTTCGCAAATTATCTTGAATGTGCCGCTCGGTCGTAGTGTCGAGCTGGCTCGTCGCCTCGTCGAAGACCAGCACGTCGGGGCGATTGACCAGCGCCCGGGCGATCGCCAGCCGTTGCCGCTGCCCGCCGGAAAGGTTGGCGCCCCGTTCGCCGACGATCGTGTCGTAGCGCTGCGGCAACGAGTTGATGAACTCGTCGAGCCCCGCGGACCGGGCGGCAGCTACGACTTCGGCCAGCGAGGCCTGCGGCGCCCCCAGCGAGATGTTCTCGCGAATCGTGGCGTCGAACACGAACGTGTCTTGCGTGACCATGCCGCAGCGATCGCGCACGCTCGTCAAGTCAAAGTCGCGCAGGTCGGTGCCGTCGAGCAGAATCTGTCCCTGGTTGGGCGAATGAAAACGCAGCAGCAGCTTCAGCAGCGTCGACTTGCCGCAACCGCTCTCGCCGACAATCGCCACGGTCTGGCCAGCCGGCACGCGAAGCGACACATCTTCGAGCACGTTGCCGCGACTGCCGTAGCTGAACGTCACATTGCGCAGTTCCAGGTCGCGCGTCAGACCGGTAAAGGGAACGCGGTTGTCGCCGCGCGGCTCGGTCTCCAGGTCGAGCACCTGAAAGAGCCGGTCAACCGCCACCAACGCGTCTTGAATCTTCAGGTTGACCGTCGCCAGGCGATTGAGCGGTTCGAGCAACGTCGTCAGCAGCATGAACACGAACAGCAGCTCGCCGATCGTCAGCGCGCCGGACAACACCCGCTGTCCGCCCAGCCACAACATGCCGACGCTCGCCAGGCTGGTGATGAACATGCCGGCGGCGCTCATGCGGATTTCGAGCTTTTGCAGCGAAAAGACCGACTGCACGAACGACACCAGCCGTCCCTCGCATTGTTCGGCCCGGCGATCCTCGGCATTGAAGGCTTTGATCGTGTCGACGCCCGAGATGTCCTCGACCAGGTGGGCAGCCGCCTGGGCCGCGTGCTCCATGGCACTGCGCGAGTGTCGCGCCGCGGCGGGATGATTGATCGCCACGACAGCCAAGAACACCGGCGCGATCAACGTCGCCGCGATGGCCAGCGGCAGGTCGTACGCCCACAGAATGGCCAACAACACCACCACGACGATCGCGTCGACCACGGCGGTGGTCGTCGTGCCGTTGATCGCCTCGCGCAGCTTGGCCGCGTCGGTCACGCGCGAGAAGATCTCGCCGATCCGCCGCGTCTCGAAGAACTTCACGGGCAACTGCAGCAGATGTCTTGAATACGCTCCGATCAGCCCCAGGTCGAGCCGGCGGGCGATGTGGGCCAGCAGGTATTGTCGCACAATGCCGAAAAAGGTCCGCAGCACCACGATCATCACCATGCCGATCCCCATGGCGTTGAGCAACGTCCCTTCGCGATGCACCAGCACCGAGTCGACAAGATGCTGCACAAACAGCGATGTCGACGTCGCCAGCAAGGTCATCAACAGCGCACAAAGCATCACCTCGAAGAGGATCGCCGAGTGCGGACGCAGCAGATGCAGGAACCGCCGCCAGGCGCTGCGCCGCTGGCCGCGATGGCGCGCGGGCGTGGCCGTCGGGTCGGGAACGGCGATCAGCAGATTGCCGGTCCATTGGGCGACGAACTCGTCGAGCGGCCGCGTTTCGATCTCGGCCGCCGGATCGCCGACCACCACGCCGCCGCGCTTCACCCGATAAACGACCACGAAGTGGCCAAAGCCTTCTTCGTCGCGCAGGTGGGCAATCGCCGGCAGCGGCAGTTGCGGCAGCGTGTCGGGCGTGCAGCGGATCGCCTTGGCCGAAAAGCCGAGCGAACGGGCCGTGCGAACCAGACTCAGCAGATTGGCACCTGTGCGGTCGGTGGCCGTCAGATCGCGTAGTTTTTCGAGCCCTACGTCCAAGCCGTGGTGCAGGGCCAACGTCGCCAGTGCCGCGGGGCCGCAATCGTTGCCGTCGTTCTGACGCACTAACTTCAGGCGTCGCCACATGTTGGTGATCCCTCGGCGGCGGCTGGGCCGCAAGCGGTTACGGTGCTCCTCTCGTTAGCAAAGCGAGAAAAGGCCCGAAATGCTTCAACCGCCGGGACTAGAAGTCAGGGATCAGGGGCCAGGGATCGAGTAAGAGGCTCTCCTCACTCCTCTCAACGCTCCCCACTCACACCCCCCCCACGACATAAAGAGGTCCGTAACTTTGCGTCCGGGTGCGTCCGGGTGTCTTGATATTGGACCCGAACTCGATTAGAGAACGCAACTTAGGGCATGTAACACCGCCGCAGTTTTGCGTCCGGGCGACCGTCCGGTTTGCGTCCGGGTCGGCCGTTTGCGTCCGGGTGTTTTGAGATTGGACCGTCAATCGATTAGAGGGCACAGTTTGGGGCGTGTAACACGTCGACGATTTTGCGTCCGGGTGCTTTGAGGCCAGACCGGTCGTCAGCCGCCGGGCCCCGCTGGTGCGGTCGACGGCGCCACCGGGCGTATCTTCTGGGTCGGGCCCGTCGGACGAGGTTGTCAAAGCGATTCGCATTACGGTCAATGAGCCATGCGAATTCGTCGGTGCGGACCAAGATCGCGGCGAGCCGGTTGGATGCCGCCGCTCGTCTTTGCCGTGCTGCTCGTGGGTTGCAATCGTGGCCAGAGAGGCGAACGTGTCGGCAGCTTGCCTCCGGTCAATTCAAGTTCGGAGCGTGCCGCGCTCGTTGAAATCCCGTTGGCCGAGAGCCCCGGGAAGTGCCAAGGCATCGACTGGCCAATCGACGGAGGTGGCTATGCTCAGTTCTGGGCGCTGGAATCGCCGGCAACCGTTCAGATCACTTTCAAAACACTCGATGTGTTTAGGTCATACTCTAAGGTGACTGCCGCCGAGCAGCGTGACGGTCGCATCGTTCGCGTCACGATGGCCCCTTGCGAGGAAACCGTGTCATTTGATGTGGCAGTGAACCATGTTTTGGAACGAATCCTCAGCAACGTCGCGCCCGACGACGACGAACCATTGGCGAAAGCCAAATCCTGGCAGGCAGCAGGCGCGGAGCCCGACCAGCCGGCGTATAGCCTACGGTTCGACTCGTCGATTGATGGTGTTCATGGCTTTTGCGAGATCAAGCGCGTGAGCAGTTCGGGGTTGTATTACATTTCGCTGGATCTTTACGATCTTCGGGGCTTTGGCGCCAACGAATAGGTGGGCGTGAACAGGTCCGACTTGGCCGGTTGCGCGCTCGTGTCGTTCAGGCGGCCATCGTGTAGGGCACGCACGGCGTGCGTGCCCTACTGATATCGTCACTCGTGGTGAATGAGTAAGAGGGCGCTTTATGGTCCCCAGCGAAGCGAGTCGTACGCTTTCGGGCGGCGGTTGGTCGCGGCGGCAGTTTCTCGGCTTGTCGGGGGCCGCCTGCCTGGCACTGCTGTCCAAGCATGGCCGCGCCGGCGAGGAAGAGCCGCTCGTGCCGCCGCGATTTCTCCGGCAGTGGGGGCAGCCTGGTAAGGGCGAAGGAGAGTTCTCCGCCTGTGTCGGTATCGCGATCAGCAAGCAGGACGAAGTCTACACCGCCGAGTTCCGCAACGAGCGCGTGCAGCGATTCACCAGCGAGGGAAAGTTCCTCGGCTCGTTTGGCGTGCAGCCGCACGCCGGCGGACTGGCCGTGGACGACGAGCAAGTCGTTTACGTCGCGCATTGGAACAGCAACAAGGTGGCGGCCTACTCGCCCGCGGGGAAACTCCTTCGCGAGTGGGGCGCGAAGGGGACGGCCGACGGCGAGTTCCAGCTTCCCGGTTCGATCGCGCTGGGGCCTGACGGACTGCTGTATGTTCCCGATCAAGGGAACAGCCGCGTGCAGGTCTTTACGCGGGCCGGGGAATTCGTCCGCAAATGGGGCCGTTTGGGGAGCGAGCCCGGGGAGTTCGGCGGCGGTCAGGCGGCCGGAGGCCGCTTCGCCGGACCGCAGTTCGTGGCCTTCGACCGCGCGGGGAACGTCTATACGACCGACGCGGCGCTCGATCGCGTGCAGAAGTTCACTTCGCAGGGAGAGCTGTTGGCGCACTGGGGGAGCGAGAGCACCGAGCCGGGCGGTTTCGGTCCGCCGCCGGCGAACAAAGATGGCTCGCCGGGCATGGGGGGACCGATTTCGATCTGCGTCGATCGGCGGGACCGCGTCTGGGTGAGCGCGACCAACAACCGCGTGCAGC
This sequence comes from Pirellulales bacterium, assembly GCA_050184475.1. Classification (GTDB taxonomy): domain Bacteria; phylum Planctomycetota; class Planctomycetia; order Pirellulales; family JAEUIK01; genus JAIESQ01. The sequence continues at coordinate 189,942 of JBFXAH010000002.1, forward strand.
AGTTTTCCAACGACGGCAAATACCTGCGCGGTCTGGGAGGCGAAGGGGGCGCGCCGGGCCAGTTTCGTCTGCCGCACGGCATCGCGCTCGATAGCCAGGGTTGTCTGTACGTCGCGGATACGATGAACGGCCGCATTCAGAAGTTCGCTGCCGATTGACGGCGTGGCTCGTCGAAGCGATGGACGCGCGGACGCGCGGCGGCATCGCGGCGCACACTGCGAGCGCGAGGGCGTTGACACGCGGCGGGCGAGGCCAAGGCGCGGCTAGCAAAGCGACCACGCGGCGCACACGGCAAGCGCGAGAAGGTTGACACGCGGCTCAAAACTACCCTCTCCCCTTGTGGGAGAGGGTGGCGGCGCAGCCGCCGGGTGAGGGGTACAAGAATGAGTGAACCCAGCCGAGCCTTGCGCCACGCGCGCGCTTTGCGCCGAGCGATGACCGATGCCGAGCGCCAATTATGGTCTAAGCTACGGAATCGCCGCTTCGCCAAATTCAAGTTCCGCCGGCAAGTCCCCATCGGTCCATACATCCTCGACTTTGCGTGCTTCGCACAAATGTTGGCGATCGAGCTCGATGGCGGGCAGCATGCGCGGCAAACCGTTTACGACGCCAAACGCTCGCGTTGGCTCGAAGCACAGGGCTGGCGCATCCTACGGTTCTGGAACCATCAATTAGGCGAAGATGGGGATGCCGTCGAAGAAGCGATCTGGATTGCATTGACCGGCACAAGCCCGTACGGAAACCCCTCACCCGGCCGCAGCGACACGTCGCTCCGGCCACCCTCTCCCACAAGGGGAGAGGGTTAGTGCGGTGCATGACCTGCGACGACGTCATACACCAGATAGTGGGACAGCCTCGCGGCCCTCACGCCAGGTGCCGGTTGATCGAGGCGTCGGCCATTTGTTTCAAGGCTACGCGATCGAGCTTGCCGACCGCGTTGACGGGCATGACATCGAGCACCACGATTTCGTCCGGCGCCTTGTAGCCGACGCGGGCACGCGAGAATTCGATCAGCTCGGCGGTGGTCGGCCGCGCGGCGCCGGTTCGCAGCGTCACGTAGGCCCGCACGTTCTCGCCGTGGATCAGATCGTGGATACCGACGACGCCGGCGCTGGCGACCGCCGGGTGATCGAGCAGCGACTCTTCGACTTCCTGCGGGCAGATGTTCGAGCCGTCGTGGACGATGATCTGCTTCTTGCGGCCGCGGAACCAGAGATAATTCTGCTCGTCGGCCGCAACCAGGTCGCCGGTGTCGAGCCAGCCGTCGACGATCGTGGCCGCCGTGGCGTCGGGCCGATTCCAGTAGCCGATCATGTTGGCCCGCGACTGAATCCAGAGCCGGCCCGGCGTGCCGGCGGCGACTTCGGCGCCGTCGTCGTCGCGGATCGAGGCCGCGTAGCCGGGGGCCAACTGGCCGATCGAACCGAGCCGGTTGCCGGCCGCCGTGGGGTTGATCGTCGACGTGCCGGTCTCGGTCATGCCATACAGTTCTTCGATGGCGAACCCGGTGAGGTCGCTGAACTCGCGTTCCAACTCGGCCGAGATCTTGTCGCCACCGGAGACGCAGCGACGCACCGTGTGAAAATCGTCACGGGCGGCGCCGTGGTCGCGCACCAGGCCGAAGAGCGGCGCCGGCAACATGCAGAGCAACGAGGGTCGCGTGTGGCGAAGCAGCGGGAGGACTTCGTCGCCACCGAACGATCGCGCGATCGCGACCGTGGCGCCGGCAGCCAGCCCGGCCAGCGAAAGGCTCGTGGCGGCAACGTGCGAGGCGGAGGTGGCCGGCAGAAAAACATCGTCGGGCGTGATCGCCAGCGCGGCCACGGCGCTGGCCACCAGCCAGCCGAACGTCTCGTGCGTGTGAGTGACCCCCTTCGGTTTGCCCGTGCTCCCCGAGGTGAAAAAGATGAAGGCCGGCGCGTCGGGCGGCGGCGGCGGCAGTTCGGTCGGCGGGGCGTCGGCGTCGAGCAGCTCTTCGAGTTGCCGGTGCGCGCCACCTTTGGCGCCGCAACCGATGCGCCCCAGCGGCAGGCAGGCGACTTGCCGGCTGTCGGCCAGCACGTCGTCGCGCTCGGCATGGGCGACGATCAGCGACGCGGCACTGACTTCTAGCGCGTGATCGATTTCCGGAGCCTGGTAGCGATAGTTCAGCGGCGTGGCGGCCAGCCCCGCCTTGTGGCACGCCAGGTAATGGATCAGCAGGGCGCCGCGATTGGGCAACAGCGACGCGACCCGATCGCCGGGGGCCAGGCCGAGCGCCAGGTAGTGATGCGCCAACCGCGTGGCCGCCTGATCGAGCTGTCGCCACGACCAATTGCCTTCGAGCGAGACGAGGGCCGGCTCGTCGGGCTTGCTGCGCAAACCGACGTCGAGCAACTTCGCCAGCTCGATCGGCCGCTCGAGCTTTGGTCCACTTAGGGGCACCCGATTCCTCGCCGAGAGGGGAAAAGCCTATTTGCCGCTCGCCGGAAGATACCGGAATTCTCGCCGGCCTCAACGAGCACGGAGCGGCGATACATCAAGGGGAAACAGCCCCAGTACGGCGTCAAGCACCGAAAAATGGAACCGTCCCCGGCAGCATGTGGCCGGTCGTTGGGCTCCTTGTCGCTGCTGGGCCCCTTCGGTAGGCTACCGACTTGATGCGGTGAAACCACGCCGGCGCTGCAGTATTCATTCCTTAAGAAGCGATGCCAAGCGGCCATGGCGGGGGACAATTCCCCATCTTGCCGTCGAAGTTTGGACGCCAGGGTAACGTCGGATCCGGCACATGGGCGACAGCCCCCGACGACGTTTCCGCGAACTCACCACAGCTTAGCCCCACGATGAGCGACCCCTACTTTCAAGAGCGTTTTGCCCAGCGGATCGGCGGCGCCAATTACGGCCGCGGAACCGAAATCTATAAGTTCGAGAAGATCAAGCGGGCCAAGCGCAAGGCCCTTGCCGAGCATCCCGAGCGGAAGCTGATCGACTTCGGCATTGGCGAAAACGACGAAATGGCCCCCGAGTCGGTGCGGGCTCGCATGGCCGTCGAAATCAATCGCCCGGAGAACCGCGGCTACTCCGACAACGGCATCGCCGATTTCAAGGAGGCGGCCGCGCGGTTCATGCAGCGCGAGTTCGGCGTGACGCTCGACCCCGCGACCGAGGTCAATCATTCGATCGGTTCGAAGCCGGCCCTGGCCATGTTGCCCGCCTGCTTCGTCGATCCCGGCGATGTCACGCTGATGACCGTGCCGGGCTATCCGGTGGCCGGCACGCACACCCGCTACTACGGCGGCCGCGTGTTCGCGCTGCCGTTGCGGGCGGAGAACGACTTTTTCCCCGATCTCGAGGCAATTCCCGCCGACGTGCTCGAGCGGACGAAGTTGCTGGTGCTCAACTACCCGAACAGCCCGACGGGTCGCGTGGCGACGCGCGAGTTCTACGAGCGGGTGATCGACTTCGCGCGGCGGCACCGCGTGGTGGTGGTGCAAGACGCCGCGCACACGATGCTCACCTACGACGGCCCGCCGCTGAGCTTCTTGAGCGTGCCGGGGGGCAAAGAAGTGGGGGTCGAAGTTCACTCGCTCTCCAAGGGCTTCCACATGATCGGCTGGCGGATCGGGTGGGTTTGTGGCCATCCGAAGATCGTGCAGGCGTTTGCCGACGTAAAGGACAATTGCGATTCGGGGCAGTTCATCGCCATTCAAAAGGCGGCCGCCGCCGCGCTCGACGATCCGTCGATTCCGTTGGCGACGCGGGCCAAGTACCGTCGCCGGCTGGAGAAGCTGGTCACCACGCTGCGCAGCGCCGGCTTCGAGTGCCGGATGCCGGGGGGAACGTACTTTCTCTACACGCCCTCGCCGCGCGGCATTGACGGCGGACCGAGCTTCGCCAACGCCGAAGCGGCCAGTCAATACTTGATAGGCGAGCATTCGATTTGCACCGTGCCGTGGGACGACGCGGGAGCCTACTTGCGGTTTTCGGTCACTTACGAGGCGCCGACCGAAGCCGCCGAAGACGAACTGATGGCCGAAACCGGCCGGCGCTTGCAGCAGATTCGACCGATCTTTGCATGAGCCGATTTTTGCGTTAAGTGGAACAGAGAGAGTTCGACGGCAACAGAGAAGCGGGGAACCGAGGTCATGAAGTTCGAGGCATCGTCGATCAATAAATTCCGCATGGGCAAGTCGCGCGCGGTGGCGCTTTCGCTCGCGACCGCTGTCGCGCTGGCAACCAGCGGCTGCGGCTCGTCGAAGAGTGGTGGCGCCGCCGGTCAGCTCAGCTTCGACGAGCAGGCCCGCCAGGCGGCAACTGATTCTGATCCCGCGTCGCGAGCCCGCAAGCTCACGGCGATCGGCTACAACCAGGGACAAGCTCGCGATTTGGGGGGCGCGCGGTCCACGCTCAGCGACGCGGCCAAGGCGGTCCGCACGATCGAAGACCCGGCCGAGCGGATTCGCGCGGCGGCGCGCCTGGCCCGCGCCTATCAGGCGATCGACGAATCGCTCGAGTCGAAGAAGCTGCTCGACACGGCGGGCGAAGAGGTCGACTCGGTCGAGGAAGCCGAGATCAAGGCCGACCTGCTGGTGCGGCTGGCCAACTCGTGCACGGCGACGGGCATCAACGATCAGGCGGCCAAGTATCTGACGCAGGCCGAAGAGACCGCCGCAAACGTCAGCGATCGCGTGGCGCAGATCGGCATCGACAGCCGGATCGCGACGGCCTATCACACCCTCGGCAAGTCCGACGATTTCCGCCGTCTGCTCGACACCGCGGCGACCAAGGCGCGGGAGTTGGAAGATGCCCGGCGCCAGGCCGAGGCGCTGGCGGACGTCGCGGTGACGCAACTGACGGCCGACGAGGCCGACGCCGCCACGGCCACGCTCGACGCCGCTCGCCAGGCGGCCCAAGCGGCCGAAGACGATTACAAGCGGGCGCACGCGCTGGCCGCGATCGGCGACAAGCTGGCCGCCGCCAAACGGAACGGACAAGCGCGCACGTTCTATACCGCAGCGCAGCAAGCGGCCGACAAAGTGACCGACAACGGACTGCGTGAAGAAGTGTTGTCGAAGATTCGCCGCGGCTTTGGGCAGATCGGCGGGTAGGCGCGGCGCGGGCGACACATGCTGCGGATGCGCTTGGCGCCGATTGGTTCGGCTGCGTAATTCAGCCGACTTCGCAAGGTGTGCGAGTCGCGCCACCAACTGAGCGGCCACGTATTAAGCGCACTGCGACGCGACACCGTTGCGGCCGTTTGCAAGCCGTCGGCGGCATCTCTATATTCGACACTGGAACTGCTTTTCGTGGCACTCTTGGTACGTCCGTGGCAACACCCGCTCAAGCCGTCTCGCAAAGTCCCGGCGCTCGGCTGCGCGCGGCCGCGGCGGCCGGCACGCTGCAAATCCCCGGCGCGTTCAACGCGGCCACGGCGCGGCTGATCGATCAGGCGGGTTATCGGGCCATGTACCTGTCGGGGGCGGCCTTCTCGGCCGGGGTGTTGGCGCTCCCCGATATTGGGCTTTTCACGCTTACCGAGCTAGCCGAGCAAACGGCGTTCATCACCCGCCGGACCGAGCTGCCCTTGATCGTCGATGCCGACACCGGCTTTGGCGCCGCGGTCAATGTCGAGCGGACCGTGCGCGAACTCGAAGCCGCTGGGGCGGCGGCCATCCAACTCGAAGATCAGCAGTTGCCCAAGCGCTGCGGACACCTGAGCGGCAAAAGCCTCGTCGACAGCGACGAGATGTGCGCGAAGATTCGGGCGGCGGTTGCCGCGCGGCGCGATCCGGGCCTGGTGATTCTGGCGCGGACCGACGCCCGCGGTGTCTACGACTTTGACGACGCCGTGCGGCGGGCGCAAGCCTACGTGGCGGCCGGCGCCGACTGGGTTTTCCCCGAGGCGCTGGCCACGCGCGACGAGTTCGCCCGCTTCGCTCGCGAGGTGCCGGTTCCGTTGATCGCCAACATGACGGAGTTCGGCAAGTCGGCGTTGGTGCCGCTCGCCCAGTTCGCCGAGTTGGGCTACGCGGGCGTGCTCTACCCGGTGACGCTGTTCCGCCTGGCGATGAAAGCCGTCGAAGAGGGGCTTGCCCGGCTCAAGGCCGACGGCACGCAGCAGGCCCTGTTGCCGAAGATGCAATCGCGTCAAGAATTGTACGACCTGTTGGGATATACCGACTACGAGGCGCGCGACCGCGCCTATTTCCGTCCAGAGGCATCCACATGACCAACGAAGTTTACAGCCCGGGGCTCGAAGGGGTGATCGCCGGCGAAACCGCCATCAGTACGATCACGGGGGGCTTGTCGTATCGCGGCTATTCGATCGAAGACCTGGCCGAGCATGCCACGTTCGAGGAAGTCGCCTACTTGATACTGTACGGCGATCTGCCCAAGCGCGGCGAGCTCGACGCCTTCAACAAGCGGTTGGGGGCCGCCAGCACGATCGCGCCGCAAGTCATCGACGCCCTGCGGTTGATTCCGCAGCAGGCTTCGTTCATGGACGTGATGCGCACAGGGGCGAGCTTTCTGGCGCACTTCGATCCCGACGCCGGCGACAACAGCCACGACGCCAATCTGCGCAAGGCCGAGCGATTGCTGGCCCAAATGCCGACGGTGCTGGCCGCCCGGCATCGCTTGCGCAGCGGTCAGCAGCCGGTCGCTCCCGACCCCAAACGTTCGCTCTCGGGCAATCTGCTGTGGATGTTGTGGAACGAGCCGCCGAGCCAACGGGCCGAGCGGGCGATGGATGTCTCGCTGATTCTGTATGCCGAGCACGAGTACAACGCCTCGACGTTCACGGCCCGCGTCATCACCTCGACGATGTCCGACCTGCACTCGGCGATCACCGGCGCGATCGGCGCGCTGAAGGGTCCGCTGCATGGCGGCGCCAACGAAGCCGTGATGGACGTGCTGGCCGAGGTCGGCACGGCCGACAAGGCCGAGAAGTGGATTCGCGACGCCTTGGCCGCCAAGCGCCGCATCATGGGCTTCGGCCACCGCGTCTACAAGCACGGCGATCCGCGGGCGGCGTATCTGAAAACTCTCTGCGCCGAACTGGCGGTCGAAACGGGCCATCAAGATATGGAACAAATGGCCGACGTAATCGAGAGTATTGTCGTCGGCGAGAAAAAGCTGCCGCCGAACTTGGATTGGCCCAGCGCCCGGCTCTATCACTATCTCAAGCTGCCGGTCGACGTGTACACGCCGCTGTTCGTGGTCAGCCGCGTGGTGGGGTGGAGCGCGCACGTCATCGAGCAGTCGGACAACAACCGCTTGATCCGCCCGCGAGCGCGGTACACCGGCCCCGAGCCGAAGAAGTACGTGGCGGTGGATAAGCGGTAGGGCCAGCATTGGAAACAGCCTTGCCGCCCCGTCGGAACTTTTCCACCGGCACGACCTGGGAGCCAATCGTCGGCTATTCGCGCGCGGTGCGCGTCGGGCAGTTCGTCTACGTCTCGGGCACGACGGCCACGGACGCGGCGGGCAATCTCGTGGGTCCGGGCGACGCCGGCCGGCAAACCGAGCAGGCCCTAGCGAACATCGCGGCGGCGCTGCAAGCGCTCGGCGCAGAGCTCAAACACGTCGTTCGCACGCGGATCTACGTGGCCGACATCGACGATTGGGAAGCGATCGGCCGGGCGCACGGAGCGGTCTTTGGCGACATTCGCCCGGCGACCGCGATGGTGGAAGTCTCGCGGCTGATCGATCCGGCGATGCTCGTCGAGATCGAAGCCGACGCGGTGGTGGAAGAGTGATGGCGCCGAGAAACGATGGGGTGGCCCGACTGCTCGCAGTCGGGTGGCGAAGCCACAAGAAGCTGCTCATGCCACGCTGCCCATCTCAGCGGCGTCGATTTGAGAGGGCTTCTTGTCGCGGTGCGACCCAGCCGCGAGCGGCTGGGCCACCCAATTAGATTCGCGCGCGGGACAAGTCCTGCGGCTAACGGCTTGCTATTCTGCGCCGCCGTCCCCCGCTTGCACCCAGGCTTCGTTGAAGGCCGCGTGCTTCATGCTCTTGCCGTCTGCGACGAAGTAGCTGTAGATGGCGTGGATCGTGCCGTCGGCGCCCTGGATGACGGCCGGGTAGTGGTAACTGCCAGTAGGATGATCTTCGAGGTGCCGGGTCCAGCGCCAGGCGCTCCCTTCATCGTCGCTGATAGACACGGCCAGCTTATTGCGCCCTTTGGTCGTGTCGTTGTAGACCAGTAGCCAGTGTCCGTTGGCCAAACGCACGCCGTCGATGCCGGCGCCGGGGTTCTCCAGTTCGCTGACGCCGACCGGCCCCCAGGTGAGCCCGTCGTCTTTCGACTCGCTAACGCGGATGTGATCGCGCGGCCCGTTCTCGCGCATGTAGGCCACGAGCGTGCCGTCGTCGCGGCGCAGCACCGTGGGCTGGATATTGCCGTAGCCGACCAACGGCTCGCTGGCGTACCAGGTCTTTCCTTGATCGTCGCTGATCGCCATCAACGACACGCTGAACGTATCGGTGTAGAGGGGCAGCAGAATCCGGCCGCTGGGCAACAACGTCGGTTTGCAGCGCGTCTGCCAGCCGAGCCGCTGCGTGAGCTTGTCGGGAATCTGTTTGCGGGCTTCGGCGACGAACATCTTCTCTTGCGCCGACGCGTCGGGGCGCGAGCTGACCAACTCGTCGAGGGCCGTGGTCATCCGCTCGGTGAAGTTCACCGGCTTCAAGGGGACGTCGTCTTGCCAGTTCCATTTGGGGCAGCCATCGGCCGCGTAATCGTCGGACCAGCGATACTTCGTCAAGCAGCTCTCCCAGGTGTTGGCCAGCACCAGTGGCCAGAAGAGCCACAAGCGCTCTTGCGGGTCGATCCACAAGGCCGTGTTGCCGTCGGGGAAGCCGGGCGTGTCGACCATCACGAACGGCTCGCTCCAGTCGGTCGAGCCCTGGCGACGGCGGGCGCCGTAGACCGCCACGTCGTCGGCCTGGCGCTCGCCCGAGCCCCGATACCAGCTCACCAGCAGATCACCGCCCGGGCATTCGACGATGCCGGGCGCGTGGTTGTGCTGCGGATGGAGGGGAAAGACGAGCTCGGCTTCGTAGCGGGGCTCTTCGGCAAGTGACGACGAAGTCAACAACAAAAGAGCCGTCACGAAGATCGTGGCGGGAAGGTTTGCTGGGTAGCGCATGATGGAACTCTCGGATAGGAGTGGAGTACCTACTGCGACTTCTAAGCCATCGCCGGGCACGATGCAAGTCGGCGCGACCCCTTCCTCGTCGAACCACCGTACACGGAGATCTGCAGGGGCCAGGTCGGAGCACGCTTCCCGAGGGTGACAGTCCGCGGCCGCTATTGATCGTCGCTCGACGAATCGAAGAAGGCCGTTTGATCGAGTCCCTGGGCGACGGTGCGCGAGACTTGCTCAGGCGTTTTGCCGGCGGCCGGTCCATTCGACGGCGCCGCGGAGCTAGCGCCGGGGGCGCGCGTCGCATCGTTGCTCGATGTGCTCGTGGCCGCGACTCCGCTGGCCGGCTCGGCCGCGTGCTGGCCGCGCTCGTGCCGGCTCCACCAGGCTTCGGCGTGGTCGAGCGTCCAAGTGGCGGAAACGCGATCGAGCATCGCCGCCAGGTCGCGGGCGGTTTGCGGTCGCTTGGCGCGGCTCTTTTCGAGGCAGGCCAAGAGCGCGTGTTCGAGTTCCGGCGAAACCGGGCGCCCCAACCGCTGCGACGGCGCGTCGGGGATCGCCGTCAGATGCTGCTGACAGAGTTCGACCAGTGTGTTGGCGGTGAAGGCCGTCTGACCCGTCAGCAAGAAATAGCCCACCGCGCCGACGGCATACAAATCGCTACGGGCATCGACCGAGTCGGGGGCCTGAATCGATTCGGGAGACATATAAAGGGGCGTGCCGGCCAGGCTCCCCTCGGCCTGCCGCTCTTCTTTGTCGTCGCTGTGGGCTTTTACCAGGCCGAAGTCGAGCACCTTGACCACATCGGGCTCGGCGCCGCGGCGATTGAGCATGATGTTCGCCGGCTTGATGTCGCGATGCACGAGCCCCTGCGAGTGGGCTTCGTACAACGACGCGCAAATCTGCCGCAAGATGCTGACCACGCGCCCCTCGTTCTGCGGCCCATACTCGTCGACCAGTTTTTGCAGATCGATGCCGTCGAGGTACTCCATCGCGTAGTAGAAGACCCCCTCGGGCGTGCGGCCATAGTCGTAGATGGCCACGGTGTGTGGGTTGTTGAGCTGGCAGGTGATTTGCACTTCGCGCTCGAAGCGGGCGGTCGAAGCCTCGTTGACGCGTTCGACGTCGAGCATCTTGATGGCGGTCGGCCGGCGAAGCATGGCGTGTTGCCCCTTGTAGACCACGCCCATGGCGCCGGCGCCGATCTTCTCCAATAAGCGGTATTGGCCGAGCTGCTTGGCTTCGATCGCCGCCCGCTGGGCCTGACGCTGCAAGCGGGCGACCACCAGCGTGAAGACGAAGATCGCCGCGGCCGCCAACGCCAGCAGAGCGAATAGCGAATAGAACGTGCGCTCGAGGATCGTCAGGGAGCGGAACGCTTCGGCGCGATCCATTTCGGTGATCAGCCCCATCTGGTACTTCGGCATCCAGGTCCAGGCGCCGACGACCGGCACGCCGCGATAGTCGCGATAGCCCGACAGATCGATGCCGCTCTGGCCGGCGACGACGGTTTCGGCGCTAACGGTCAGCGGCATCTCGCGGCGACGGACCGTGGGCCGGAATCCCTCGGTCATGTCCCCCCCGGGATCGCGCACCTGGATGTTGAGGATCGACGCCGCATGGTCGGTGTCGGGGAGCAAGCCGAGCAGTATCAACGCATCGTCGAACCTGCTGCTGGACACCATCAGGCCTTGCTGGTCAACGGCGTAGGTCTCGCCCGTTTCGCCCAGGCGGCCGAGTTGCAGGATGTTCGTGAATTCCTTTTCGGGGCGGATACGCAGCGCCAGCACGGCGATCACTTGCAAGTTCTCGTCGCGCACCGGAGCGCAAACGAACATCGTCGGTGTGCCGGATCGTAACCGGCCGGTGGAGTCCTTGAGCATCACCATGCTCGCGAAGGGCGTGGTGACCGACGGTTCGCCTTCGAGCACCCGCGCGAGAAACGGCTCGAACTGCGGAATCGATTGTCCGACCAGTTCGGGCGTGGTGGCGGCCACGATCGTCTGCCGCTTGTCCGCGACGTCGAAGCCGACGAAGTCGTGGGCGGCCATGCCCGGCTCGAGCTCTTTGGCCAGCCGGGCGCGAATTTCGTCGGCCGTGGCGTCGGTCGGCGGCGCGCTGCCCGATGGCGCGCTATCGGCGGCCAGCAACTCCGCGATCGACTGGCGGATTCGGGGATCGTTGGCCAGCGTTGTGGCGCTGGCTTCTTGCGATTTGAACCACTTTTCGAGCATCGCCTGCTCGACGCCGAGCAGCGTTTCGAGCTCCGAGCGCAGGCTGGCGTTCATCGTACGATGGATCGAGAGCCGCACCACGTAGCCGATTGCGCCCAAGAGCACCAACGCCACGATCGGCCAGATCCAGAGTTGCTTCTTGAGCAACAGCGCGGTGCGCGAAACGGTCCGCCCCATCGACGTCTGGCCGAACGTCATGTGGGCTTGCGCGAAATCCTGCTTGTCGCGCGATCGTCGAAACAGCCAATTGATGCGTTGCTTAGCCATGAGTAAAAGCCGTGCGGGTAGTCGGTGGCGCGGTGTGGGCTCCAAACCAGTCTTCTCGTGTTGAGCTTGTCTGGCCGTAGTCTGTCAGCCGTCCAACAACGTGGCGGTCGACTCGCCGTGAGTTTTCAGTATCCGTCTAGGTTGTAGCCGCGGCCGGCGCCGCCGATTCGACCTGCAGCTCGGTGTGCGGAAACGAGCAGATGAAATCGGCGCCGAACGCCCGCGCCGGCGTACTGAACCCCTTCGGGCCCAGTCCGGCCAGCACCTTGTCGACCACGGCCAGCGAGGTGAGCACTGTGAGCGGGTAACCACCCAAGGTTTCCAACGTGGCGGTCACCTGGCGGCCATCGAAATCGGCTGCCCGTCCCCAGAGCGACGCCCGGCTATTCTCGCGCTCTTCTTGAGCGGGGCCCGGCTCACCGCGATCGATCATGTCTTTCAAGAAACGCTGAATGACTGCCCAACGCGTGACCCCCAACAACGGCCGCACGAAACGCGTCTGGCGTATGCGAGCCGGCGACATCGACGTATAGACCACGATGTTGCCGATGCCCGTCGTGTAATAGGCGCTGGCCACGTCGCCCCAGGGGATCGAGACGCAAGTGCGCTTGCCCGAGCGATACGGCACGTCGAGCGATTGCCAGGCGGTGGGCACGGGCGTGAGCTGACCGTCGCGACGAATGCAGCCACCCCGATGCAGGTTTTCGACCATCGTTTTGGCGGTCCCGCGACTGAATCCGCCCGAGGCGTGAAACGCCAGCTCGAGCTGCGTGGCGCCGGGCAAGGCCGCGGCCAGCGTGGCAGCCAGGCAATCGCTCGGCACGACGTCGAAACCAACCGCCGGCATCAGCGTGATGCCAGCAGCGCGAGCCCGGCCGTCGCGCTCGGCGCCCGCTTCGATCACCGCGATCTCGCCGGTGATATCGAGGTAGCTCACGCAGGCGGCCAGGCAGGCGTCCATCATCGGAGCCGCCGTCGCCGAGAACGGGCCTGCGCAGTGCAATACCACGGCGATGTCGCGCAACTGGCCCGCGATCGCATCGGCGGAGTCGAGCCCGAACGCGCGCGTCGGGCAGCCGAGCTCGTGGCCGAGCTTCTCGACCTTGTCGCGATTGCGCCCCGCGAGCACCGGGCGTTGTCCACGACGGACCGCTTCGCGTGCGGTGAGCTCACCGGTATAGCCCGTGGCGCCATAGATCATCCAGGGTGCTTGCTCGTGCGTCATGTGGTTCGGGACTCCGGCGTGGGGGTGAATCGGGCGGGGGGGCCGTTATCGGGCGGGCCTTGGCGACCGTCGTGGCTTGTCGTTGTCTCTTATGAGTTTAGGCCACAGAATCCGGTCGCGAAATCGATGCGCTACTTGCCCGCGAAATCACCGTTGCCGCCCGCCGGTTGCCAATGGTTTTGCCCATTGGTCTCGACACAAGTCCGCTCGCGGCGCTCGATGATTCGTGGGCTTCCGGCCCGGGCAAGACACGGCCAAAATGGCCCTGGCACGGCGGTCCTTTTCCGTCGCGCGTCGACCGTTCGCCTCGTTCAAGATCGTTGGATCGTTTGCGAATCACAGGTTGGGCCGCGCTGTCGTGCCAGGCCACGTACGTCAACAGATTGCCGCTGGTGAGCACGGCCCGCTTTGATCGAGGTTCCGGTCATGCAGTTCTTCGCGATGACGTCGCTGTTGATCGCCGCCGCGGCGGTGCCGATCGACACGCCGAAGGTGTTTCCGTTTCTGGCCGGCCTGGCGATCCCGCCAGATCGCCTTCCCGCGGGCTGCACGATCGCCGAGCTGCCGAAGAACTTTCTCGGCGTCGAAGGCTTCGAGAACCAGTGGGTGTCGACCGATCCGCGGTTATTCGCCATGGGGGACGAACGCCTGCCAAAGCTGCTCGACCCGACCAAGATCGAGGCGGTCTACTTCGGCATCTACCGCGAGCGAAACGACGTCGGCGTGATCGGCTGGGCGTTTCACAGCGCAGCCGACGCCAAAGCCGCGCACGCCCGGCTGAGCGAAAGTTACAAGCAAGAGCCCGAGCGGATGCGGTTCTGGCGCAGCGGGCGACACGTCGTCTGGCTCTGGCGCGATCCCGGCACGAGCGACGCCTGCTACGCGGCCCTGGCGAGGTTCGTTGAGGAACGGGTGGACGCGGCGGGGAAGAAGTAGCCCGCAAGTACTGAACGACCTTTTACTTCAACCCGAGCGCCGTCTTCAAACAAGCATCAACCTGCCGCATGGTCTTCCTTGACAAGTAGCCGATCGATCCGAGAACGCGACTCTAGTCGATGGCCCGCAGGTTTTCGCACCGGATGACCGAGGTGTGCAATAGCCGCGACGCTGTTTCGACCGACGGATCGACAATGACTTGCGTTGGGATCGTTGCTGCACGATGCGTAGTCGAGGTGATCGACGCCACGATAGTATCGGCAACCAACTGGTTCATTGGGTCCGACTGCACTACAAGCGCCGGTCGCGGCTTCGACCCGGAGTCATCCGTAAATGGCAAGTCCACAATGACTATCTCACCGCGCTTCATGACTGCGGCGGGAGATAGTTGTCGTAGGCGTCCATGGCAGGATCGAAGTAGCCCGTGCGCTCCGCCCAACTCGCCAGATCAGCCGCCTTTTCTTTCTCGGATGGCTCCGAGTCGTCGAAGATCACCTTGAGGCGTTCAAAAACCTCTGCCCGGATTAGCACGTAGCGCGCGTTGCTCTCGTCGTCGACCAGTTCAATGGGAGCGCCGTGTGCCTGGTCCAGCGCCTGCTTCACTTCTAAGGGAATGTTCATGACTACATTATTCGACAGTGGACGGGTTTCGCCAACTCGAATCACGGGCCAATTCAATAATCTCGCATAACCGCCTACTTATCCAACCGCTTCGGGCTCTCCACATCCTTGCCGAATCGTTCTTCCCAGCGACTCATCATCTCTTTCCAGTTCGTGAACACGATCCCCTCGCGATTCAGGAACTCTTTGACTGCCGGGTCGCTGAACATCTCGGCTTCCCACGCCCGCTGCTGCCAGCTCCCCGTGATGTGTTTTAGTCCTTCGGTCAGGATCGAAGGGTGAAAGATCAGCTCGGTGATGCCGGGGTCGAGCCCGCGAATCTGCTCGTAGAACTTGTCGAGCTTCTCTTCGTAGGTCTTCCCCTCGACGACGGCGTCGAAGTCGTCGAGCTTGGGGAGCTTGTACGTCGCCAGCAGCTTGCGCGTCTGCGAGGTATCGGGAATGCCGCGCTGGCGGAACTTGGCTTCGATCTTGGGGGTCACTTCGACGACCATCGCCGGAATGCGGTACTCCTCGGCCACTTTGCAGTAGGCGGCCGTGTAGTCGGGCCGGGCGTAGAGCGTCCCCATGTGCGTGTCGATATGGCTGGGACGAATGCCGCGCGAGATCGCCCGCTCGAGCTGGGCGCGGATTTCCTTTTCGACCTGGGCGCCCGGAGCCTTGAGCGCGGTTTTGATCGTGTCGTCCCAGAGGTAGCCGTCGGGATCGATCATGCCCGGCACTTCGCTGGCCGGAGCGACCGGCGGCCAGCGATACCACTTCCACTCGCTGTTCATCGCCAGGTGCAGACCACAATCGTGCTCGGGGTGCTCCTTGTACCAATGGGCGATCTCGTTGAACCACGGGCAAGGGACCATCATCGCGGCCGACTGAATGTCGCCGGCCGACAGGTAGCGCTTGGCCGCTTCGTTGGCTTCGTAGCACATGCCGATGTCGTCGGCGTGCAGGATCAGCACGCGTTTGCCGGCCGGATAGCCAAGGCGCTCGGCCCACGTCTGCGTTGGTTCGTCCTCCCATGCCGAAACCTGTTGACCCGCCAGCGCGGCGACGGCCGCGGCGAGCAGCAACGCGCGGAGGGTAATACCCGTCAGGCGGCGTAATGAAGATTGCAGCGACAAGTGAGCGAGCAGTTGAATCACGATCGGTTACCTCGAAAGCGGTCGGCGGAAGAGCTTGAATTGCCGGCGTGGCGGCGCTGCCGATGCGATCGAGCAATTCGGCCACGGCCTGCCGCGCTACGCCGCACAATGCTAACTCGCCCGCCAGGCGGTGCAAAGCGGCGGGCGCACGCTAACAACCGGGCCTGCAAAAATGGGATTAGCCGACGGCGGAGGTCGCCGACCCGTGGTGGGCAGCATGCCCGAGAGAATTCAGCTACGTAGCGAGGACCTACAGGATCGAGCGAAAAGCAACTTCCAGATTCGTCTTACCCCGGATTCTTCCCTCATCCGCGAGGAGCGAGGGAACCGATCGAGAAGTTGCTTTTCGGCCGCCCCTGTCAGGCGGCGTGCGGTGGCGACTTGACGTCGTGCCAACCGCGTTTGGCTTGTAGAGCCTCGCGTAGTTCGGCCAGCGAGAGCTGTTTGCCTTCGACCTCCAGCGGCGTCTCGGCTCCGGGATCGCACACGAGATCAACGTTGCCGTCTTCGTCGACCAGGTCGTCGAGCTCGCGCACCAGGCCGTCGCGCACTGCTTGCCGCAGCAGATGGCCGCGCGTGGCGGCGATCTCCTTGGCCCGTTCACCGAGTTTATCGTGGGCGCGCTTGGCCAGCGCGGCCAGATACTCGTTGGGGACTTCGACGACTCGAGGCACGTAGACTTTGATCTGCATGGCGACACCCCGCGTGGCGGGTCTACGAAATAGCAGCCCTGTTGCGTTGCGCTGGACGCGATGTCGGTGTTATCGGCTGCGATGGGGTTGCCGGTTGCAACGAATTCTTCCGCGCCGCAAACAATTGCGATGATGCCAGCGGTGCGCTGCTAGCTCCACAGCGTCCCCAGGCAGCAAACTGGGTGCTCTGCGGCAAACCGCGAAGCCCACGGACCATGTTTTGGCGTTTCGCCCGCCAGCAAGCGCGCAAGTGCAGTGCGCTTCGCTGCGCGTCTTCAAGGGGGTAGTCGGTTTGCAGTTCTTACATCCGCAGCGCTCCGTGCTGAAGGCTCGGACCAGCGGGCGCGGATGTCTGCCTGGCACGTGCTCGTGGCCGAAACCTGCATGGCGGCGAGAGTTCGCGCCGGCTTGCCGATCGCGCAAAGATTGACGCCCCCGTCTGGCACGCCGAGTGCAATACACTCGGGCGATGAAAACACCTGCCTAAGTCCCACCAACTCGTCCCACCAGCGTCCCCGCCTCAAAGAGGGCCGACCCAGACGAAAGAGCGCGTCTGGGCCGGCCCTGACGCATGCGCTAAGCGCATCCAGCCGCCCGCCGACGCGTCCCGCGACAACCGCATTGCCGGCCAGTACACTGTGAGGCATTCGGCAGCTTCGCCTGGCAGGGACCTGGTTTCATGGCGGCATCGTCCGCGGCGCACGACGCCGCCCTGGCGTTTCTCTACGACCGCATCGACTACGAGCGCGCGCTGAGCCTTCCGTATTCGGCGCGCACGCTCAAGCTCGAACGGATGCGCGAGCTTTTGGCTCGGCTCGGCAATCCGCAGCGGGCGCTCCCCACCGTTCACATCGCCGGCACCAAGGGGAAGGGGTCGACCGCCGCCATGGTGGCCGCCGTGCTCACCGCGGCCGGGCATCGCACGGGGCTGGCCAGCTCTCCGCATTTGCATCGCGTCGAAGAGCGGATGGCCGTCGACGGTCGGCCGGCCAGCGGCGACGAACTGGTGGAGCTGGTCGACGAGTTGCGACCGCACGTCGCAGAGATGGAACGGCAAGCCGCCCACACGGCCGGCGACACCGGGCCGACCTATTTCGAGATCACCACGGCGCTGGCGTGGCAGCATTTCGCGCGGCATCGCGTGCGAGCGGCCGTCGTTGAAGTCGGGCTGGGCGGCCGGCTCGACGCCACGAACGTCTGCGATCCCGTCGTGACCGCCATCACCAGCATCAGCTACGATCACACCCGGCAACTCGGCAACACGCTGGCCGAGATCGCCGGCGAAAAGGCCGGCATCGTCAAGCCGGGGGTGCCCCTCGTCAGCGGCGCCACCCAAGCCGAGCCGCACGAGCGGATCGCCGCCATCGCCTCCGAGCGCGGCAGTCGACTGGCGGTGCTGGGACGCGATTTCGATTTCGTCTATGAGCCGGCGCGCGGGCTCGAGCGGGCGTCGGCGCTGGCGCGCATCGATTACCGGTCGACAATCGCCGGCCAGAACTTCGATCGCCAACGTTTGGGGCTGGCGATGATCGGTCGGCATCAGGGGGCCAACGCCGCCGTGGCCTTGGCGATTCTCGACGAACTTTCGCTCCAGGGTTGGCACTTGCCCGAGGCCGCCGTGCGCCACGGCCTGGCGACGGCGACCTGCCCCGCGCGGGTCGAAGTGATCGGCCGGCAACCGGCCATCGTGCTCGACGCCGCCCACAACGTGGCCTCGGTCGCGGCATTGCGGGCGACGCTTGACGAGAGCTTTGCCGCGGCGCGGCGGATCCTGGTCTTCGCCACCACGCAGGATAAGGATGTCGCCGGCATGCTGGCCGAGCTTTGCCCGGCCTTCGATCACGTGGTGTTCACGCGATACACGAGCAACCCCCGCAGCGTGCCGGCCGAAGAGCTGGCGGCCGCGGCCAGCGGCGCGTGCCGCTGGTATTGGGTTTGCCCCGATCCGCCGGCGGCCTGGGACCACGTGCGGGCCGTCGCGCGGGCCGACGATTTGATCGTCGCGGCGGGCTCGTTCTTCCTGGCGGCCGATTTGCGCGGCGAGATCGACGCCCGGCCGCTATCGTTCGGTTCCGGCAGTGCCAAGGGGATCGCGTAGCGCTTTGGCCACTCGGCTATTTGCCGAGCAACCAGTCGACGGCGGCGGCCGTGGCAGCCGCTGCGTCGCCCGGCGTGGCCGCGTGCAGTTTGTCGGTTGCGCCCGCCGCGGCATAAGCATCGCGCACCAGTTGCGGGGTTTCGCTCGCGCCGTCGGCCAACCACAGTTCGCTCGGCGCCGCCAAGGCGACCAGCGCCGGCACGTCGCCATACTTCACGCTGCCGGGAACGAAGTTCGGATCGCTGAACTCGCTGGCACTGCCAAATCGAAAACCGGCCGGCGCCAGCGCCGCGCGGTCGAGCGACGACGGCGCGATCGCTCGCGCGAGCGCGACCCAACCGGCCGCTTCGCCCGTCGCGACCACGTGCACGCGCTCGGGCTTGGCTTCGTAGTTGCGAATGAAACTCACCGTCGCCAGCAGATCGCGGGCTCGGTGCACCGCCAGCGGCGGGTTGTAACCGAACGTGTAGCCGGCGTAGCCCAACAGCGGGTTGCCGACCATCGGCTGCGCGGTCAGCGGCTTGTCGTCGGCGAGAAACTCCCCCTGATACAACAGATCGACCGCGGCCACGGCCAGCTTGGCGTCGAGCAGTTTTTTGATCTCCGGCAGCGGCGCACCAGAGGAGTCGAAGACGGCCGATTTGCCCCGCGGATCGACCCACAGCACGACGTCGGTAACCGCCGCTTCCTTCGGATGCAGGAAGATCGTCGGCAGTTCGGCGCCGCGAGCCGCCTCGCGCAGCAGCCCGCGATACTCGAGATAGTCGCCACGATCTTCTTCGAGCAGCTTTTCCCAGGCGACGGCGCCGGCCGCCGGCAGTCCGCCGCCGACAATCCCGCGCCAGCCCGCGCCAAACAGCTCGCGGAACTGTTCGAGCGTTGCCGAGTCGTGCGGATGGGCGGCCGCCAACTGACGATCGCTTTCGGCGACGATCTCGCGCACCAGCCCGCGTTCGTAATCGTCTCCCCCCGCGGGGCGTGGGTGCTCGGCATCCCACACGGTGAGCTCGGCCGGCGACAAGCGCTCGTAACTCTCTTCGACGATCGGCTCGCTAAGCCCCAGCCCCAGATGCCGATTGATCCAGGGGTACATCACGGCCCGGCTCACGTAGTTGTAGTTGTGGCCGAACTGCAGTAGCGGCCGCGCCATCACCAGCTCTTCGTGCCCGTACAGGGCGTAGAGCTTCTTGAGCTCGGGGAGCCCCTTGGTGGCGATTTCGCGCGTCCAGTCTTCGGCGCCGGTCATGCCCAACGGTTTGGGAGCGAAGAGCGCGGCGATCTCGACATTGCCGGTGCCGACGCGCAAGTAGCAGCAGTTCTCACAGGTGCAGCCCCCTTGCATGGCGGTCGAGACCATGACGGCCAGAAAAGCGACCTTGGGGCGCGGATCGAGCGCGCAGAGGATGAACGTCTGCGTGCCGCCGCCGCTGGCGCCGGTGACCGCGATTCGCTCGGCGTCGACGTCGTCGAGCCCGCAAAGAAAATCGAGCGCGCGAATCGAGTTGTACGACTGCAACCCCATCATGTGCACGAGCCGCATTTCCGCCTGCGGGCTGAAATAGCCAAAGTTCTCCGGCGTGTTCATCGCTTTGCGCACGCCGGGGCGATGCTCGATCTGCATGCTGTCGCCGTAGCCGACCATGTCGTAGTGAAACACCACGCAGCCCATGCGGGCCAACTGCACGCAGCGCGATTGCAACGGGCTGCGGCCACCGTCTTCGAAGCGCTCGGCGCCGCTGACGATGTCTTGTTTGATCTGCTTGGCTCCGGCGTCGTAGAAACGGCCGTTGGACCAATGACCGTGCGGGCAAAGCACGCCCGGCAAGCGACCCGACTTGCCCTTGGGCCGATACAAGCTGCCGGTGACGAAGTGCCCCGGCCAACTCTGGAAGTAGACCTTCTCGACGGTGTAATCGCCGCGATCGAGGCGGCCATGAATCACCGCGTTGGCCGGCGTGGCCGCAGGCATGGGCCACAGCCCCAGCGCTACGCGCAATTGATTGCGCAACTCGGCGGCCCGCGCTTCCCAGGCTTCACGCGAGGCCGGCACCTCGAGCGGGAAATAGCCATCGAGCGTTTTGAGCTCGCCCAAGCGAGCGTCGGCCGGCAGCTTCCCCTCGGGCAAGACGCGGGCGACTTCGGCGCGGGCGGGCAGGGCCGCGAGCGATAGCAGCAAGAAGACCGCGGCCCACGCGGCCGTACCAAGAGAGCGGGAGCGACAGATCGGCAACCGAAGCATGGCGTAATCTCTCTGCCGGTTGGGAGCGGTTTTTTGGTCTCGCGTCGAGATCGCGCGATTCGGCGACTAGTGTAAGCCGAACGCTCGCGCGAAGCCACTTGGTAGTGGGTCAGTCTAATTCTGAGATTTCGGAATTCGTGCCAGACCCGGAGCGTCCGTCGGCGGCGTGATTCGGCAACTTTCCTGGTCGATGGTGTGCCTATCAATCTCTAGCCGGTCCGTCGCATTGCGGAATCCTGGAGAGCACCTGGCACGGTTTTGCGCTGCCTCAGCTTTGGCTCGCGACGAGAAGAGCCCGATCAGCATAAGGTCGAAATGTTCTGGCTCATACTCGCGTATGTGCCAGAGCACGAAAACGTCGCCGCGTTGCCAGGGCGGGAGTCGCATGGGGCCATTGTAGCCGCGCACGTTGACAGATCGGACGGGAATTGCCGTCCGTGGTCATTTGCACTTGGTTCGCTAATCGGCTGGCAACGTCCTGCATGAAGGGATAAGAACCTGCCCGACGCAATGCGTGGTCAGCCAGGCGTGGGCTCAATGTGGACCTGGACCGCTATCGACGCGGATTCCAAGCTGATTATTTCGTGGCGGCTCGGCGCTCGTGACGCGGCCAACGCCAACGCGAACGCCAGAATCTCAATATCCGCATGCAGAACCGCCGCTTTACGCGGTTGACCAACGCATTCAGCAAGAAGGCCGAAATGCTGGCCTACAGCATCGCCATCACGTTCATGTATCACAACTTCGTCCGGGTTCACCAGACGCTCAAGACGACGCCAGCCATCGCGGCCGGAATCGCCAAGGATCGAATGACGATCGAGGACATGGTGGACCTCATGCCGTTGGTCCGCTACAACACCCGCCCCCAGAAATCCCGGAATTAGACTGACCCACTACCAGCCACTTGAGGCACTTTCGCCCCGTGGCAATCGCCGCGAAAATGAACTTCTGAAGCACCTGGGTCTTGGAGACCACGACCATGTCAGAAGCACCACGTCGCACCACGATCGAACGGGGGGCTACCGTCGAAATGATCGACGAACAGTCCGCCACCGGGCGGGTCCGCGAGATCTACGACGACATAAAGCGCACCAAGCAGATCGACTTCGTGCCGAACTTCTGGAAGACGCTGGCCGCGCACCCGCCGCTGCTGGATGACACCTGGCAACGGCTCAAACGGGTGATGGCCCCCGGCGCGCTCGACGCTCGCACCAAGGAGATGCTGGCCGTGGCGGTGTCGGCCACCAACGGCTGCTCGTATTGTATTAACTCGCACACGGCGGCGGCCAACAAACTGGGGATGACGCCCCAGATGTACGGCGAGCTGCTCGAAGTCGTGGCGCTGTTCAACGCCACGAACACGTTGGCCGATGCCTTTCAGGTGCGGCCCGATGTTTTCCCGTGAGCGCCACCGCTGGGAGCGGAAGCCTGGACCACGGAGTTTGAACACGGATTCAACGGATGGCACGGATCGACTGAAACTGTGGAAGCCTGCCGCGACGCTGGGGCCAACCTATGCAAGACAATCCGTATCGATCCCCAGAGAGTGTTTCGCCTGGTCCGCGAGCGAGAAGTTCGTGGCCGTGGTGGCTGCTGACGAGCGGAGGCGCGATCGGACTTACGATCGGATTGGCTGGGCTGCAGCACGTTATCGACCTGCGCGCGAACGTCGGGGCCGATGGCGTTTCTCCACTGACCGCGTCCCGCTTCTCCGCGGTAACGGCGATCGTGATCGTCGTCGCGATTCTAGGTGGCGTCGCCATGATCGCCGGCGTGTTCGGCTTGCGCGCCGCGCGTAGATCTTGAACCGCGGATTTCACGGATGGCACGCCTTCCCTTGCGATCCTCGGCGACCTCCGCGGTGAATAGCTTACGCCCGCTGCTCGCCCAACTGCTCCTCCCCCAGCCAGATGCCGTGAAAGCCAAACGGCACCCGCGCGGGGATCCGCACCCGCGCCACCGGCGCCGATGAAAACTCGCGGGCGTCGATTACCACCAGTTCGCTCTTCTCGTCCGCCGCGTCGAAGACGTACGTCACCAGCCAGCCGTCGTCTTCCTGCTGGGCATCGGGCGACGCGACAAACACCCCCTCGCCGGCGAAGCGCCCGGGGCCAAAATCGTGCCGGGTGCTCGTCCCCCGTTCGAGGTCGTATTTCACCAGCGCGTGCATGTCGAGCGCCATCGTGTAGCCAAAGCGCGTCTGCCGCCCCAGACGGCGATCGTTGACGCGTGGGAAGTCCGACCGCAAATCGTCGAGCGGCCGCTCGCGCGCTTCGCCGGTCGCCAGGTTGAAGCGCCACTCGTAGAGCGACGCGGGCGTATCGATCGGCATATCGTTCGGCGACGCGGACGTGGCCCGCTTCACCGGCGCGGTGCCGACGATGTCGGGGTACTCGCTCAACCGGCAGGCGACGAGCACCACCTCGTCGCCGTCGTCCCAGGCGTTGAGCGTGTGGAAGACAAAACAGGGTGGCGCCTCGAACCAGCGAATCTCCGTGGCGCTGCCATGGCGAGGGAGAATGCCGAATCGCGAGCCCAGGTCGGGCTCGTACTTCAAGAGCGGTTCGCCCTTGGCCAGGCGCCCCATGTTGAACGTCGCCGGCAGCTCCATGAAGATCGAATGCCGGGCCGTGATCGCGAAGTCGTGCATCATCACCGAGCGGCGCAACTTGACGGGCACGGTGCTGGCGAGCTCGCCGGCCGCGTTCACCACGCTGTATTGCACGACCGGCGCCATCGCCGAGTATCCGAAGAACATCATCTCGCCCGACTCGGCGTCGACTTTCGGATGCGCCGTGAACGGATGCCGCAACCGCCCGGCGTAGTCCATCAGGCCGACGGTCTCCAAGTCGGGCACATGAATCTCGTGCGGCGCGCCCCCTTCCCACAGGGTGAGCAGCCGGCGATCGTGCCAGACCAGTGCCGTGTTGCCGGCGTTTTTGAACAGCGGCTCGCCGGCCAGCATCTTCGCCATGTCGGGGGGCTCGGCCAGTCCGGTCCAGAGCGCCTTGCCCGACGCGCGCTCTTTCTGAAATCCGTCGGTGCGGACCCAGCGATTGCGATAGCTGGCTCGACCATCGCGCAATTGCACGCCGTGCAGCATGCCGTCGCCGTCGAACCAGTGGTACCGGCCGCGCGGCGGGAACTGTGGATTCGGACCCGTGCGGACGTACATGCCGGTCAAGCCTGCGGGCAACTGACCCTCGACTTCCAGCCGATCGACGGTGATCTCTTCGTGCACCGGCGCGAAATTGCCCAGCAAGAACGGGCTTTGACCGTCGGTGTCGGCTGGGGCCGCGGTGTCGTCAGCTTCGGCGGCCGCCAGCGGCAGGCATTTGCCCGAGGTCAGCAGCAAGGTGGCCAGCGACGAGCGGGTGAGAAACTGGCGACGATTGGCTTCCATGATGGATCTCCAGTAGTGCTAGCGGAAGCGGGGCCATCGGCGGCCAAGCGCCACGTTCGGCACGCCTACTCGCTCGGTTCGATACCAGACTTACTTCCGCCTTCAAAATCCGTGTGCTCTCGAAGCAACCGATCGCGAAGCGTTCGTGTGATTCGAAAATTCGTGGCGAATTCCAACGCTTGGATGGCTTTCCTGAAATCGAGCAGTCCGCGCCGCCCGGCCAGGTCCAAAACGGCCAGGGTCCCCACCGCGGAAAGTCCTCTGGCGAGGGCCGCCCGTTTGCCCGCTTTGTCATCGATCAAAAGTTGGTCTGCATCGACCTCGAGTGCCAGGGAAATTGCTTCGACTTCCCCGGGACCGAGTCGCTCGATGGGCTGTACGTTCCGCGTAGGGCAATCGCATCACAATCTGCGGGCTGTGACTAGTGCCAGCATCGCGGCTGCTGGAAGAACATGTGGCCGTACACTTGTCCCAAGGCTATTTCTGCGAAAAATGGCCGGTCGAGTTTTCAATGATTCGCCCTGTCGCAGCCTTTCGTCGCCAGCCATTTTTCGCCGTGACGAGCGCGCGACAAGTGGACAGAGCATCAAACTTGTGGCGAGGAACGTGCAAGCACTAGACCTTGCCGTCAAAGTGTGATGCGATTGCCCTGACGTTCCGCGGAACCTTGAATTGAACCCACGGTGGTGGGTTGTTGACCCAGTCGCTTGCCTCTCTGGGCGATTGTGGATGAATTAGCTCAGCCACGACGGCAGGCGGAATCAGCACCTCTCCAACAAGCTGTGGCAGAACATCGACTGCCCCGATGAGAATCAGATAGCGAAGCGGTGACGTGTCGGATACGACGATCATTCCGACTTGGCTGTGCGTTGAAGCGCCTGGCGTTCGAGCGAGAATTCTTCGGGAGTCAACAGGTCTTCGGTAACTCCGTACCGTTTGAGCATGCCGTCGACTTCATATGCCGAGACGCCCATGGCGACGGCCAATTCATGATGCGTGAGCTTGCCAAAGCGGTAAAGCGTGACGAGCACGATCGCTTTGGCCTCCTGGTCGAAGTTTGGAAAAACCTCGCGCAGCGAGTTTTCGACGCTCTGCGGCAGCTCAAAAGTAACCGTCATAGCTTTTCTTCCTCCCGGTAATCGTACCACGGTCAGTGAGTTGCCGGCCAGCGTTTTGCTAATTCTAAGTCCTGCGTCAGCAAATGAGTTAAGGGAGATTGAATGCCCCGGCTCGCATGGTAGCATCGGGCGATACTCCACCAGCAGCAGCCCGGATTTGCCTGTCGATGCCCAGTGATCCAACAGAGCGGCCCCAGGACGTCATCTGGGACGCCATCGTCGTCGGCACCGGCATGGGGGGCGGCACGCTGGGCGCGGCGCTGGCCCAAGCCGGTTGGCGCGTGTTGTTCGTCGAGCGCGGACGTTCGAGTCTCGATCCCAGCGACGACTCAATTCGCAACGATCTGCCCGACGATCGCCCCGACGTGACGCGGCTGCCCGAGCGCGAATATGTCGAGTTGTTAGCGCGCGGCGGACGCTCGACCGACCTGGTCGAAGATATCAGCGGCCAGAAGCCGCCGACGTTCACGCCCTTTATCGGGGCTGGCACGGGGGGGTCGACCGCGCTGTATGGCATGGCGCTCGAGCGGCTGTTCGCCGGCGACTTCGAGCCGCGGGCCGATCATCCGACGGTCGACGGCGCCAATCTGCCCGAGCGCTGGCCGATCGACTACGAGACGTTGCGTCCCTGGTACGTGGCGGCCGAGCGGCTCTATCGCGTACACGGCACACCCGATCCGCTGCGCCCCGGCGACACCGATTGCCAGCTCTTGGAGTCGCCGCGGCTGACCAAGACGAACGCCGAACTGTTTGCACACCTGCAAAGCCGGGGGCTGCACCCCTATCAACTGCACCTCGGCTGCGAGCATCTCGACGATTGTCAAACGTGCCAGGGCTATCTCTGCGCGCGCGATTGCAAGAGCGACTCGGGCAATCGCTGCCTACGGCCTGCCATCGAACAGCATGGTGCGAGCCTGTTGACCAACTGCACGGCCACGCGGCTCGAGGCCGAGGGGAGCAGCGTGCGACGCGTCGTCTGCCGACGAGGAGACGAAGAGATCGTGTTGCGGGGCCGCTACGTGATTCTGGCCGCCGGAGCGCTCGTCACGCCGGTGCTGCTGTTGAATTCGCATTCGGTCGAACATCCTCAGGGGCTGGCCAATTCGTCCGACCAGGTCGGCCGCAACCTGATGCGTCACTGCATCGATTTGCTGATGGTGCAGATGAATGCCAAGGAGCCGGTCCGCGGGCAGATCAAAGAGCTGGCGTTCAACGATTTCTATCATCTCGAGGGGCAGAAGCTCGGCACGTTTCAGTCGTTTGGCCCGTTGCCGCCAATCGCCTACTTCTTGAACCAGGAGTCGGCCTGGTGGCTGAAGGTCATCAAGCCGCTGCTCGTTTGGCTGGGGGAACAACTGCGCGCCAAGGGTCTGGTCGTCACGACGATCATGGAGGATTTGCCCTACGCCGAGCATCGCGTGCTGCCGTCGCTGACGCCGTTTGATGGTTTGCGGCAGCGGATTCGCCTGAACTACAACCTGCAGCCGTACGAGCTGCAGCGGTTGGAAATGCTGCGCAAAGCAGTTGAAAATGTGCTCAAGCCGTACAAGATCGTGCAATTGCGCGGCGCCAAGGAGAACCGGGCGATCGCGCACGTCTGCGGCACCTGCCGCTTTGGCGACGACCCGCGCACCAGCGTGCTCGATCGCGATTGCCGGGCGCACGAAGTCGACAATCTGTATGTCGTCGATGCGTCGTTCTTTCCCAGCAGCGGCGGCATCAATCCCAGCCTGACGATCGCGGCCAATGCCCTGCGCGTGGCGGCGCACCTGGTTGATCGCGGCCGTTAGCCGGCGAGTTCGCCGATCTACTGGCCCAGGGCGGCGCTCGCGAAGCTCCGCGACGATGGGGCAGTGCACGGCACCATCGCTACAACGCCGCTGCGCCGGCGCGGTCATCAACCCTACGACCGGCGCAACCAGATCGAACCGGGCGGCGCCGGCAAACCGAGGGCAACCTAAACTTGCCACGACGCCGGGCCGAGCAATTCCTCTCGAGCTTCGCCTGGTCGGCCGGTCGGCCATCGTCGTCACGTAAAACTTGCGTATTGGCTCTTAACTGGCGCCAGGGCCACCGGATTCATTCGTGGAAGATCCAACCCCCCGCACGATTCTGGTCGTCGACGACGATCCCGCCTGCCTGAGGCTGTTCGAGCGATTGCTCTCCAATGCCGGCTACCAGGTCATCTGCGCCAACGATGGCGCCGAGGCGTTCGCGCAAACGCTCTCCTGTCGCCCGCAGATCATCATCACCGATTGGAAGATGCCGCGCGTCGACGGCATCGACCTGATCCGCCGCGTGCGCGACGAAGCCTCGTGGTATCCCTATGTGCTGCTGGTGACGCATTCGTCCCAGCAGACGCTGGGGCTCGATTCGGGGGCCGACGATTTCATCAGCAAGCCGATCCAGGCCGAAGATCTACTCGCCCGCGTCCGAGCCGGCGAACGCATCGTCGCCTTGCAGGAGCGGTTGCGCCGCAAGAACAGCGAGTTGCAGATCGCCAACCAGCAGCTCGTCGAACTGGCGATCACCGATCCGCTGACGGGTCTGTTGAACCGCCGCGCTTTCCAGGAAGAAGCCCACAAGCGCTGGCAGCAAGCCGAATGGGCGGCCGGCACCATCAACTGCCTGATGATCGACATCGATCATTTCAAGCGAATCAACGACACCTTCGGGCACGCGGCGGGAGACGCGGTAATCTGCACCGTGGCGCAAACGCTCAAAGCCCACTTGCGCACCAACGACATTCTCTGCCGCTTTGGCGGGGAGGAGTTTTGCGCGTTGCTGGTCAACGCCACCCCCTCGATCGGACGGCGCGTGGCCGAACGCCTGCGCGAGACGATTGCCCAATTGACGCTCCCCGGTCTGCCTGCCGGCCTGCGTTGCACGATCAGCGTCGGTTTGGCCTCCGGGGCTTGCCACGCCACGACGCTCGAAGCATTCCTCGAGTGGGCCGATCAGGCGCTGCTGCGCGCCAAGCGAGCGGGCCGAAACCGGGTGATCTGCTACGAGCCCAAGGGGGGGCTCACTCGGCCGATCGTTCCCGTGTCGCAGGAGTCGCTGGCAAAGGCCGATTTCTCGGCCGAGGGCTGGGGCGAAGTGATCGAAGCCATGCTGGTGATCCTGTCGTGGCGCAATCCCGATCGGGCGGCCCACGATCGACGCGTCAGCCGTTTGGTCGCCGAGGCGGCCCGTCGCCTGCAATGGTCCGACGCCTGCCGGCACCTGGCCGAAGCCGCGGCGCTGCTGCAAGATGTCGGGTCGCTCGTCGTGCCAGCGACCGAGGACCACGGATCGGCGGAGGCCCCGCTCCGCCACGTCGATCGACGCCAAGGCGTGGCCCTGGCGATCGTGCAAGAGTGCTTTGCCAATCGCGCGCTCACCAACACGTTGCGGAACCTGCCCGCCGCCAGCGAAGAGTTTCTGGCCGACGATGTGCTCGACGAGCCGTTGGCCGCCGCGCGGCTCGTGGCGATCGTCAATCGCTTCGATAACCTCTGTCATGGGCTCGATTGCCTAGAGCCGCGCGAAACCAGCGCCGCACTCGAGACCTTGCGGGCCGAGGCCGGCTCGCGCTTCGACCCACAGTTGGTCGCAGCGTTTTGTCAGTTCGTCGAACGAGGGCAGTTGCTCGAAGCGACGGCCAGCGTTGCCTGAGTGCACTCTGTCGGTCACGGCCCGGCCGCCGCTGGTTCATCGAAGTGGCGTTCGCAAAACACCCGCCGGCACAGTACGATTCGTCGAACGAGGCTGTTTGCGAGTTTCCCCGGGGGGCGAGATTTGCCCCGCTTTGCCGCGACCGAACCAGCATGAATAACGCGCAACTGCTGCGACTCAGCCTGGTTCGCTTCGGCGCGTCGTTCATGATCGTGCTCACGACGGGCGTCTTCAACCGCGTCTTCATCGCCGAGTGGCATTACGACGAGCGCTGGTTCACGCTGCTGCTCTGCCTGCAACAAGTCGCCACGCCGCTGACGCTGTTGACCGGGTACGCCTCGGACGTTTGGCCGCTGGCCGGGCGACATCGCGTGCCGCACATACTGCTTTGGGCCGGCGCCAGCGCCTTGTCGCTTTTCGCGTTTATTGAGCTGCTGCTGCGCGTCGACGATCTGCCCGTGCCGCCGGCGGTTGTGTATCTCGCGGCCGCGCTGGCCATGCTGGTCTTTGGCCTGGGCGTCAAAGCCTCGAATTTGCTGGTCACGGCACTGCTGGTCGATCGACTTTCGGCCATGCGCCGCGCCTCGGCGTTGGTGCTGGTGTGGATGCTGGCCATTCTGGGGCTGCTGGTGGCCGGTGAGGTTTATTCCGAAGTCTTCGATCGGTTCACCGAGCCAACCGGCGAACAACTGCGGATGCTGACCGGAATCACGGCCGCCGGCACCGTTGTCTTGGCGCTCGTCGGCATCTGGGCCGTCGAACCGCGCGCCGGAGCGATCGTCCGCGCGGCGCCAGCTTATGGCTTCGCGGCCGGTTTGGGGGCCGTGCTCCGCAATCGCGCGGCGCGGTGGTTTTTCGCCGCGCTGGCCTTGGCCGAGTTCTCGTTCTTCTGCCAGGATCTGATTCTCGAAGTCTATGGCGGCCGCGTCTTCGGACAGTCGATCGCCGATACGACGCAATACAATTTTCATCAAGCGCTCGGCACGCTCGTCGGCATGGCCCTGCTCTGGAGCTTGATGGGCACGCTGGCGGTGCAACCGCGGAGCTGGCATTTGTGGGTGGCCTGCCTGCTCGGCGCGTTGTCGTTCGCCATGCTCGTCGGTTCCGCGCTCATCGGGCAAGCCTGGCTGATCGTGGCAGGCGTGTTGCTGATGGGGGTCGCCAAGGGTGTCTATAACGTGGCTCTGGCCGGCGCGATTCTCGACCTGGTCGATCGACGCGTCGCCGGACTGATGCTCGGCGTGTGGGGCGCCACGGCGGGCCTGGCAATCGCCGCCGGCATGCTCGGCGGAGGGCTGCTGCGGTCCCAGTTTTTCGACCTCGCCATCCGCGCGTCGATTACCGATCCCTGGGCCACGAAACTTTCGTTCGCGGCGGTTTTCACCTTAGAATCGATGGGCCTGGTCCTCGTCGCCGCCATGTTGTATCGCTTTCAACTGCCCGGGTACCGCGCGCAGTTGGAACACGATCTGGCGAGCGTCTTTCCTGCGTCGGCCATGGTCGGGACCGCCACGCTAAGCGAGCAAAGCCATGCCTGATCGCGGCAGAAATCGCGCGTCGCTGTGCGTCGTCGCCACGTGCCTTGGGCTTTGTGGTGCCCTGATCACCGTCGGTTGCGGGCAGACGGAGCTCGACCGCGCCCGCATTAGCTGGACCGGCGCTCCGGCCCCCATGGACAAGTTCATCACCGATTACATTCTGGGGATAAACGTCGAGCCCGACTTCCGGGCACAGCTCTTCAAGCCGAAATACTACTCGCCGCCCGAGCCGTTCTATTCTTTCCCGAACAACGAAGACGCCATGACCCTGGCCCTGAGCGCGCGGGTCGGCGAGAGCTTTCCGGCCGAAGACGTCTTCTACACCGACTTGTATTGGTTCCGCAGCTTCGAACCCGAATGGCTCGAATCGTGCGAAGAACTGACCGTGCCGATCGACGGGCAGCCACGCGTGCTCCGCGAGATCATCCCCGTCGATCTGGCCAGCGCTTGCGAATTGTCGGGCGAACTCTACGCAGTCCCCTTCTCGATCCGCGGCAACTGCCTTTACTATCGCAAAGACCTGGTCGCCAACCCGCCCAAGACCTGGCCCGAGTTGATCGCCATCGCCCGCGACGTGCTGCACAGTGGGAGCCCCGACGTGCCCAACCTGGGGCTCAGCTTTCACTGGAAGGAATTGCACACCGACCTGTATCCCGTGTTGTGGGGTTACGGCGGCGGGATTCCGACCTGCCTGACCCCCTCGGGCGATTTGAACACCCGGCTCGAAAGCGACCAGAATCTCGCCGCGCTGGCGATGTTCTTCGACCTGATGCACGGCGACGACCCCGCTGCCCAACAACGGCTCTGTCTTCCCTGGGACGAGTTGACGTCGCGCACGGCCGAAGACGAGAAGCGGCTGTTCGAGGAATTCGCCAGCGGGCGCACGTTGTTCGCCATCGATTGGAGCAATCGCGCCTCGCGCATCGCCGAGCAATTGAATCAAACGCAGGCGCGCGGTTTCTCCGCGCACAACATCGGCGTCGCGCCGATCCCTCACGGCCCCGACACGAGCCACTCGTTCGCCGTCGTGGGGAGTTGGGGTTGGGCGCTGGCGGCGAATCCGCGCAGCCCCCACTCGCGCGACTTCATTCGGCAGATGGCCTCGCCCGACACGCAGTTACACTTCTTCATTAAGCACGCCGAGGTGCCAATCTACCGCCAAAGCGTGCTCGAGCAGCTCGCCGAGTGGCCCGCGACGCGCCGCCGCTTGACCGACTTTCATGTCAGTCTGCTCGACCTGTTGCACGGAGCCGGGACACGGTCGGGCGTGGTGTTGCGCGATCGGCCGCGCTTCAAGGAAGTGAACCGGCTGATCGCCGAGGCACTGCAGCGCGCCTTGGCGCCGCGCGCCGACGGCAACGAGACTCCGCAGTTCGATGCCAATCGGGCGCGCGAGCACTTGAAACTGGCCGACGAACGGATCTTGGCCTACTTGCGACGACTCCACGATCTGAAGATCGATTGTTCGTGCGATCCCCGCGATCCGGCCAGCGTGCCGGCCCCGGCCGTGGCGCCGCCGGCGGTGACACCCGCGGACACCGCGCCGCGTACCGAATAGTTGAGAGTCCCGATCGTGCCGGAATTCGAATCGCCACAATCCGAGCGTCGCAGTCTGCTGGCGAAGTTTCGCTTCGCCGTGCTGTTTCAGGCGCTGCTCACGCTGGGCGTCGCGCTGTTGGCGATTGTGCCGACGCTGCAAGGGCTGCGCGCAACGGCCAACCGGCGGCGCGAGGACGCCAAACGCGAGGTCATCGACTCGGGCGTCAACAACATGGCGCGGTTGCTGGCCATGGACTTGGGGCGCGAGTGCACCATGTTGCACGAGGCGGCCCACACCCGAGATGCCGAGTTCGGCCTCGACAGCTACCAGCAGCAGGTGAGCGAATTCTCCGACTGGGTTGCCGAAAAGGTCAGCTACAACAGCGTGCTGGTCAACCTGGTCGTGGTGGTCATCATGCCCGACGTCGAACCGCCGGTCATGGTCTTTGTCCCCGATCGCAACCGCACGCTGAACATCGATCTCGACGAGGCCGTGGAATTCCTCTCGATCCAGCAACTGAGCCGGGTGTTACAGGCCGACGGCGGTCCCTGGGCCAAAACGACCTTGATCGAATACCTGCAAACCGTGCGCGATTCGGCCTCGCAGCAAGTGTTCATCATGCCGATCCGCCGGCAAGGCTATCCGTTCGGCTTCGCGGCCATGGTCGTCGATACCACGTTGATCAGCGACCAGTTCGAGAATCAGTGGTCGGTGTTCTGGCGCGATCTGCGCGAATCGTTGGCGCTGTTGGCGGTCGTCACGCTCGTAGCACTGGCCGGTGGCGCCGTGTTCATCCTGGTGCTGGCCTCGCGGTTGATCAAACCGCTCGAAGGCATGCGCAACGCGCTGGACAGCGTGCACCCCGGCGCCGCGGGGTTGATCGATCCGGGCGACTTGCGGCAAGCCAACCTGCAGATGGCCTCCGTGGCGGCCGATCCCCTCGACGAAGTCGGCGCCCTGCGCAATTCGTTTCTCGAACTCTCGGAGAACCTGGCCGAAGCCCTGTCGCAAAAGGCCGAAGCCCTCGAAAGCCTCAAGGAAAGCACACAGCAATTGCAGCGCGCCGATCGACTCAAACTGGTCGGCACGCTGACCTACAGTTTGGCGCATAACTTGAACAATGCCCTGGCCCCGATCACCAACGTCGCCCATGCCGCCGGCCGCCGCCATGCCGACGACCAGAAACTCGCGGAAATGATGCAGATGGTCACGGCCGCCGTCGCGCGCTCGAAGCAAATCGTCGATCGCTTGCGCGACCTGACGCGCGTCGGCGCCGGCCAGCGAGTGCCGGTCGACCTCGGTCAGGCTCTCGACGAAGCGATCGAAGCCACGCGGCGCGACATGACCGACGCCCGCATCCGGCTCGAACGCGACATCCGCCCCGTGCCGCCGCTAGCAGGCAACCCGGTCGAACTGTGGGAGGTCTTCGTCAATCTCCTGGTCAATGCCCGCGAAGCGCTGGCCCGCATGCCGGCCGATCATCCGCGGCGGATCGACGTGCGGGCGCTCGAAGTCGACGGCGACACGCGGATCGAAATCGCCGATAATGGCCCCGGCATGACCCCCGAGGTGCGCGCTCTGGCGATTCAGTCGTGGTTCAGCACCAAGCCGGAGAAAGAGGCCTCGGGCATCGGGTTGTGGATTTCGCGGCGGATCGTCGAGGAGCATGGCGGGCGATTGGAGATCGAGTCGAAAGTGGGGCGCGGCACCACCGTGCGGCTGGTGTTCGCCGCTTCGCCGTCGGCCCAAACCGGATCGCCCGACGATCGCGCGGCTCCGGCCGACAATTCCGACAGTCCTGTCGAGTCGCCGCCGTTGGAATCGAGTCGTTAAGGGAGTTTGGCCATGGTCTCGCGCGGCGAAGTCGCCCAGCTCGCACGGCATTCGATTACCGAAAATGGCCGGCTGCTGATCGTCGACGACAACACCGACTACTTACGCACGCTCGAAATGGTCCTCGACGGCACCGGGCACGAATGCCGGTTCTATAGCAACGGCCCCGCGGCGATCGACGCCGCCGCCAGCGACGAATTCGACGTGCTGCTCACCGATGTCCGCATGCTGCCGCTCGACGGCGTCGAAACCGCCCGCACCATCAAGCAGGTGCAGCCGCTGTTGGCCGTGATCATGATGACCGGCTTCGACAAGGAAGATACCCCGCTCGAAGCGCTCCGCCTGGGGGCGGTCGACTTCATCGACAAGCCGATCACCGACATCGACGCCTTCCTCCGGCTGCTGACACAACAGGTTCGGCTGGTGCACAGCGCCAAGCAGCTCGTCTCGACTAAGCAGCGACTCGAGACCGTGCTGTCGATTGTCGACGCCGGCATCGTGGTAATCGATCCGGCCGGCGAGATCGAGGGGATCAATCCCTTGGCCCACTCGGTGCTCGCCCCTGGCGCGGGGGAAGTGGTCGGGCGACCTTTCGTCGAGGTGTGCCGCATCCCCGAGCTCCATGCCCTGGCGGCGCAGCAAGACAGCATCACGCGCACGTTCGAGCGGAGCGTCGGCGGCGGCCGGCCGCGGTTGTTTCAAGTCGATGCCACGCCGCTCGTGGGGGCGCCGGGTCAGCCGCCGGGCGTGGTGCTGTTGATCAAAGACCTCACCAGTATCGCCGAAGCGCAAAAGGCCAAGGGCTGGCGGCAAATGTCGCAGGCCATTACCCACGGCATGAAAACCCCGCTGGCCACCTTGCGAATGCGGCTCGAGGGGCTGATCTCCAGCGCGCAGGACGCCCAAAAGAAAACCGAAAACGAACGGCTGCTGCGGATCGTCGAAGAACTGCACGGCCGGCTGCGCGATCTGGTCGATCTGGCCAAGCTCGAGATCGCCGCCCTGTCGGTCGACATCAACGAATCGGTCCAAGCGGTCGTCCGGCAGTTGGAAACGCACCGCGCGCCGACCACGCAGTTCGACGTGCGGCTCTGGCCCGAAGCGATCGTCGTGCCGCATTCGCCCAGCGCGGTGCGGTTGGCGCTTGAGAATCTGTTTTCCAACGCCCAGGAATCGGTCCCCGGCGGTCCGGTCTCGATCGAATTGTCGACACGTCTGGCCGACGACGGCGGCGCCGAGATCACCCTGGCCGACAACGGCCCCGGCATCCCCGCCGAACAGCGCGAGCAGATCTTCGAGCGCCCCCTCAACAGCACGAAAGTTGGCGGGTCGGGCATGGGCGCCGCCCTGGTCAAGTACATCGTCGAAGGGCATCGCGGCCGGCTCAGTTGGGAAAGCCCCCGCCCCGAACTGGGGCACGGCACGCGGGTCACGCTGCATTTGCCCGCGGCGACTGGCCGACCGCGCGAGGGGCAAGCATGACTTCGCCGGCGCGCGTCTTACTCGTCGAGGACGACGAGCTGTTTCGCGAGACGGTCCGCGATTCGCTCGTGTCGGCCGGCTACGCCGTGTTCGAGGCGGCCGACGGAGCCGCGGCCGTCGGGCAAGCGGCCGCGCGCCAGCACGATCTCGTGTTGTTGGATTTCGATCTGTCGCGCATGAAAGGGGACGAAGCCCTCGAGCGGATGCTGGCGCTGCGCCCGGGCTTGATGGCCTATGTGCTCAGCGGCAAAGACGATCTGCACCAGGCGCTGTGGATGGGGCGGCGCGGGGCCTACGCCTGGATCGACAAATACGTCGGCACCGAAAAGCTGCTGGAGATCGTCGCCGCAGGCACGCAAGCCCGGCCGCGCGGCTTCGATCTGTCGCGGTTAGTCGCCCAGTACTATCCGCAACCGATCGCCGCGACGTACGTGCGCGTCGAACGCCTGGCGGCGACGGCGTCGGGGGGCGAACAGTTGGCCGCGCTGCGCGATTTATTCGAAGCGCTCGCCGAGTATCTGGCCATCACCGGCCTGTCGAGCTATCTCAATCGCGGCCTGATCGACGAGGCCCTCAACCGCCAGTTGATCGCGGTCGTCGAGCGCCCCTCGCTCGCCGGCTGGGTGAACGCCCTGCGCGGACTGGCCGCCTGGCTGGGGGACGATCCCCGCTTCGGCTGGTGGCACGACGTCGCCCGTTTGCTCGACCGCCGCTGCGAAATCTCCCAAGGCGCCGACGTCGCGCGCGTGCTGAATTCGCACGTGTCGGGCGAAGCGGGCGCCGAACCGGTCAATCTGCTGGGCTGGTTCGCTCTGCTGGCCGACTTTCACTCGCTCTGGCTGCTCCCCGAGCGATTCGCCGAAGCCGAGTCTCGCGAACTGATCGCGGGGTTGCGTCCGCTGCTCGAGCAAGTTGTCGCTGCGTTGGCCGTGCTGGCCGACGTCGAGCTGGCGGTCGTGCAAGATGTGAGCGTGACTGCCGCCGGCGACTATAGCGTGGGGCTGGGGACTCTGAGCGGGCAGAACTTCGGACAAGAGCGAACCGAAGCCGCGGCACCGCCGACGCGCAACGAGCTTTATCTCGTCGCCCGCGGTACGCGCGAGCTGTTGCTCCCCGTCGGTCCGTTGATGCTCTGCGACTGCGGTGAAGCGAGCTCCGTGGTGCCGCACGCCGTCTGCACGTTGCTGCGCTGGCCCGACGAGCGCCGCGCGCTCTATTTGTCGCGCGCCAGCGGCCATCAACGCTGGATCGACGATGCCGATGTGCTCGCGCGGCTGCGCAATTTGCTGCTGCAGCTCGATCCTGGCGGCAAGCGCTTTAGCCATCTGCTGCGCGCCGTGGCGGTCGGGCTCTACGACCTGTCGGGCTACACGACCCTGACGCGCGAGCACGGGCCGGCCGTCGCCCGCGAAATGGTACGGCGCATGGTCTCGGCCGTGCGCGAGGCGGCGCAGGTACACGGCGGCTACGTCGGCCCGGTCGTGGGGGACGAGGTACTTGTCTACTTCGATCAGCCGCAGCCCGCGGTGCTGGCCGCCACCGACGCTATGCACACCTTGCTCGAGCTCAACCGCCGGAATCCGACGGCCATCCACATGCACGTCGGCATGGACTATGGTCCCGGCGTCGTCGAAAAGAACGACGTCTGGGGAGACGTCATCAATCGGGCCAAGCGTTGCCAGTCGCTGGCCGGCCCCGGCGAGATTGTCATTTCGGCCGACATGGCCGGCGCGATCGGCGATCACGACCGCTTCCAGCTCGTGGCTGCGCAAGGCAATTTGAAGGGCTTCGGCGAGGCCGAAGTTTTCCGAGTCGATTACGGCGGGAGCCAGTCTTCGTAGAAGCGATTTCGCACCTGATGCGGGGACTTCTCACACTTCACCTGGAGCGCACATGCCGGCCGGTAATTATGAATTCGGTGGCGAAGAGCGGTTCCGTTCATCGCCCGAGCAGGTTTATGCCGTCGTCACCAACGTCGACGGGCTAGCGCGAAACATTCCCGACCTGGCGACATCCAAGCGCGTCGACGATCGGACGCTCGAGTGCACGGTGCGACCTGGCTTCGGCTTTTTGCGCGGCACGCTCAAGCTGGTGATTCAATTGGCGAACCTGGTCCCCCCCGAGTCGGCCACGATGTCGATCGACGCCCGCGGCATCGGCCAAAGCTTGCGGGTGACGTCGCAGTTGGCAGTCAGCCCGGCCGACGACGGGGGCTCGCGCCTGGCCTGGACCGCCACGGTGACGGACCTCAAAGGGCTCGTGGCCACGATCAGCCCGGCTTTGATCCGCGCGGCGGCCGACCAGGTGATTCGCAATTCGTGGGAAGGGCTGCGACAGGAATTGGGAGAGGCCGAGGCGTAGGCGTAGCAACCAGCTTGCCCGCCTGAACCGCCGCGCGCCGCGCCTCTTACTTCCGCGATCCGCTGCGTATTGCGCGGTTGGTTAAAGAGCTTGAGGCTCATGCCATGGCCGCGGCGATCACTCGCGCGGCGACATCCTCTTCGCTCCCCTGCGCGTCGATGATCTTGATGCGCCCGGGATCGCGCTGCGCTTCCGCGAGAAAGCCTGCCCGCACCCGCTGTTGAAACTCGACGCCGCGCGATTCGATGCGGTCGGCCTGGCCGCCGAGCCTTTGCCAGGCCAGCTCGGCCGGCAGATCGAGCACGAACGTCAGGTCGGGCAGCAAACCGCCCGTGGCCGTGCGGCCGATCGTCCAGAGGTTTTCCGGTTCGAGCCCGCCGGCATGTCCCTGGTAAACCACGTTCGAGAGCAAGAAGCGGTCGCAAACCACGTCGCGCCCGGCATCGAGCGCCGGCCGAATGACTTCGGCCACCAATTGCGCCCGGGCGGCCATGTACAGCAGCGCCTCGGTCGGTAGCGCCATGCCGGCGTGGCGATGCCCCAACAGCAGTTCGCGAATTGCTTCGCCCAATTCGGTGCCGCCGGGATCGCGGCAGAGCGTGACGGCGCGCCCCCGGGCTTCGAGCGAGCCGACGAAGCGCGCGATCTGCGTACTCTTGCCGGCTCCGTCGACTCCGTCAAAGGCGAAAAACATCAGTGCGCCGCCTCGGGGCTCGAAAAATGGACCTGCACCTGGTCGTGCGTCGTGTACAGCCGCAGCCGTTTGCCATCGTCCAGCAGCAGGGGGCTCGACTTATTCTCTTTGCGGATCGGGTTGTGCGGGTATTTCGTCCAGTGCACCAGGTCGTCGCTGGCCGCGACGTTGCTCGACCAGTCGCGCGCCGTCGCCGACTCGCGGGCGTGGTAGTAGGCATAGTACCGCCCGTCGCGCTTGACCACCTGATTGAACGCCACTTGAAAGTGATCGTACTTCTCCGGCCCGGGGACGAACACCGGCTCGTCTTGTACGTGTTGCCATTGGGCCAGGTCGCTGGACGTGGCGAGCCAGATGCCCAGGTCCATCCGCTCGTAGAATAAACACCAACGCTCTTGCTCGCGGAGCACGAACGGCGTGCCGAACGGGCCGGGCGAAATCGGCCCGCCATCGGTTTTGCGAATGTCGAGAGTGCCGCGTCGTTGCCACTGCACTCCGTCGGCCGACGTGAACCAATGCGCCTGGTCGCGCTCCCCTTCGGCGAACATGTAGTACGTGCCCTCGTGGCGCAGCACCTGCATGTCCTCGATCCAGTGCTCGCGGTCGAGCGGGTTGGCGGGCCAGCGCGTCCATTCGAGACCGTCGTCGCTGGTCGCGAGCCCCAGCAGCTTGCGACCCTCGCGGGTGCCGTCGTAGCCGGTGTACCACATGCGGTAGCCGTCGGCCTCGCGCAAGATCCAGCCGCGCTCGCGAATCTTGACATCCCAGTGATCCGGCCCGGCACCGGTGAAGACGGGGTTGCCGTCGTAGGGCACGAAGCGCACCAGCTCCGCGGGAAACATCGCCTCGGTCGCAGCTTGGTCTTTTTCCGCGACGGCTGGCGGTTCCGCCGACGGGGCAGGCGCCGGCGGCTCGGCTGCCGTGGCGCCGATCGTCGAGGTTAGCGCTGCAACAACCAGCAGCCGCTTCAGAACCTCGCGCACAAAACCGAACCGACCGCTCGACCGACGGCACTTGGCGATGGACATGCTCGAGCCCTACTTTCTGGATGACGGTTGCCCGTTTTGGCGCCTCGCGCCTTGCGATCGCGTGGCGCCGCGCGCAGCCCCTTGACGCCGCGAGGAATAAACCGCCGCGGTGCGTTCGGCTCGGTCGGCCACCAAATCGCGCAGCGCCGCCGGCGCGAGCACTTCGGCCTGGTCGCCGTAGCCGAGCACCCACCACGACACTTCGTGAATTCCAGAAACGGTCGCTCGGAAATCGAGGGTGCCGTCGTCGTTCCACTGCAACTGCTGCGTGGGGTGCCAGACCACCTCGGCGACGTTGCCGGCCACCAGAGGCTGAAAGCGCACGACCAGCTCGACATCGGGGCCGGGCTCGGGAATCAAGTGCCAGGCGTTGCGCAAGTAGCGCTTCAGCGAAAAGCCGTGCGGCAGCCGGTAGCGTTCGTCGAGCATCTGCAGGTTCTCGATCCGCCCGACGTTGAACGTGCGGATCTCGCGATGCAGCGAGGAGCGGCCGACGATGTACCAGCTTCGCCGGCTGAACAACAGCCGATAGGGGTGCAACTTCGTGGTGATCCGCTCGGCTTCGGCGAAGCTGTTGTAGTCGATGCGGACCGCGCGGCGGCCGCCAACGGCCGCCAGCAGTTGTTGATAGATCGGCTCGGCCTCGGCCAGCGGGTTCACCTGTTGCAGTTGAATCGCCACCGCCGCGCCGACTTGGCGCAGGTGCTCGCGCAGCGGTTGCGGTAGCGCGCTTTCGATCTTGAGCGCCGCCGCCCTCGCCGGCTGGCAGAAGGGCAAACCCTGGTCGTCCCCCAGTTCGTGACACAAGAGAACGAGCGCCAGAGCTTCCTCGGCCGTGAAGCTCATGGGGGGGAGCAAACTCTTGCCGGTCAGGTAGAAACGTTGCTCCTCGGCGTTGAACCAGAGCGGCACGCCGGCTTCGCGCAACAGTTCGAGATCGCGAAAGATGGTCCGCCGGCTGACGCCGCAGCTTGCGGCCAGGGTCGACGTGTTATGGCCCCGTCCGGATTGCAGGTGCACCAGCAGCGTGATCAATCGGCCGACCCGCGAATCCGCCATAACCTGCCGCCGAAGGTGCTGAATACGTGGCTTGTTGCACGGGCCGCCCCGCGCCGCCGGAATTGCCAGCCGGCCCAACCGCCATGGCGTGCATCGCTGGCCCGCGTGCCCCGTTCCAGCTACCCGCCACACCGCTTGGCGCGGCAGGTGCACCGCCTGGCGGACCCATCGAAATTCCACCCGGACCCGCAGGCGCTGCCGCTACATTGCCTTGCCCCAGGGGAGCCGTCAAGTGACTAGCCGCGGGCGCGGGGGGCGTCAAGCCGGGCCCCGTATCCGGGCCG
The DNA here is from genome assembly GCA_050184475.1 of Pirellulales bacterium. Taxonomy (GTDB): domain Bacteria; phylum Planctomycetota; class Planctomycetia; order Pirellulales; family JAEUIK01; genus JAIESQ01. The sequence continues at coordinate 230,518 of JBFXAH010000002.1, forward strand.
GGCAACTGTCCGGCCGGGAGCGGTTGCGGCGGCGGTACTTCCTCTGCATTGGTCGGCTCACCACCAGGGAGCATCTGTTGGCCACCGGCGGTGCCTGGGCCACTGATGAACTGCTGGAAGCGTCCGCGGCTGAGCACGCTCGGCTGCGTGAAGCCGTAGTCCATGAAGATACCGGCATCCCGCTCGCGAGCACGCTTGCGAGCATCGAAGTAGGCCTTGCCGGCCCAGGGGCCTTCGCTCAGTTCGACGCCATTGTATTCCAACAACGAACCCTTGCGCAAGTGGACGTCGCGGATGCTGAGGTTGTAATCGACCAGCGAGCGGTAATAGCTCACTTCGGCGTCGGCCAGGCGGCGCTGGGCGTCGAGCAACAAGTCGAGCGTGACGGTGCCCGTTTCGTAGGCGGCCTTGACCGCTTCGACGTTGCGTTCGGCCGCCACGCGGCGGTTGAAGTTCGTCTGGCTCAAGGCGTACGTCCGGTCGACCACGCGAATCGCCTCGCTCAATTGATGCGACAACTCGAGCTCTTGATCCTGGTAGACCGAACGCTCGCGGGCCAGATTCAACTGTGCCTGCCGCACGGCCGCCATCGCCTGGCGGAAACCGATCGGCAATGTGAACGTAAAGCCGGCTTGCCATTCCTGGTAGTTGCCGTCGAGCAGGTTTTGCACGGCATTGCTGAAGGTACCAGGAACGTTGGTGAATGCAGGTTGAAGGGGATTGATCGGGTTCGGGTTCGAGGGCACCTGGAAGGGAGTGTTACGGCCATTGGCATACCACCAGTCGTTGCCGAAACCACGCCAACGATACAGGGCCAGCAGGTCCAACCGTGGCAGCAGGAAGTTCCGCGCCGCGATCAGTTCCATTTCGCGCTGCTTGATCACCCACTTCTGCCGGCGCAGTTCCTGGGCGCGGGCCAGACCTTCGCCGTGCACTTCGTACCAGTCGAGATTGATGCGGGCGGTCGTCGGCTCGTCGGCCGGCCGAATCAACCGCCCGTCGGTCGCGGCCAGGCCCATGATGTAGCGCAGCCGGTTCTCGACCGCGTACAGCTCGCTTAACGAACTTTCGACCTGCGAGCGGAACAGGAAGTATTGCTCGCGGGCCTGGGCCTCTTTCTCCGCTTCACCACCTTGCGCGCTGACGACATATAAGGCGTACACCTTACGCCAGGTTTGCAGGGCGCTGTCGCGCCCCGCAATCAAGGCATCGAGATTGCGATAGCGGTAGTGGAGTTCCCAGTAGGCCGTTTCGATGTCGGCCACCAGGTTGCGGACGCCGATTTCAAAGTCGACGATCGAAATATCGTTGCTGATGCGCGCGAGCACCACGCCCTGCGTGAAGAAGAAGCCCGGCTGCGCCTGCGGGCCGGCGATGCGATTGAACGTCACGCCGGCGCCCTGCAATAACGGATGCCGGAACTCGGCTTCGATGTTCGTATCCCAGGCACTGGGGAACAATCGCGTCGGCGTGTTGTTCTGGTCGTAGATCGTGTTGTTTCGCAAGAAGAACTGACCGCCCGTGGCCGCCGTTTTCTTCAGTTCGAGGATGCCCTGGGCATAATCCTGCTTGAGGTTGCTGACGAACAACGCCGAGTTCAAGTCGTCCCCCCCCGAGTTCACGTTGACGATGCGGTTGTTCTTCTGCCAGATGACGCTGGAGACCAACTGCGCGTCGAAAGCCGCCAGCGCCCCTTCGACGCCGATGCGCGGGTTGCTTTCGTTGATCGCCGGGTCGTAGACCGAGGCCACGGTGTTGGGCGCTCGCAACAATTGCGTGGGAGGCGTGACGACCGTGCCGCCGAGCGTGCGCAACACCTTGCTGTTGATCAGCCCCAGCCGCACCGCTTCTTCGAGCGTCAGGTCCCAGATTTCCTGCGGCTCGGAGTTCCGCAACGTCAACGGGGGGAGCGCCCCTTCGACTTCGGCCAGGTGGACCGGCTCAACGTCGGGATACTCGATTTGCGTGGCGACGCCGCGGTAGTGCGACATATCGCCATCGTCAAAGAAGTAGAACGGCTGCGACGGTCCACAGCCGGTCGCTAGCGTCCAGACGACGATGAGCATCAGCCAGGCTTGCCGGTACTGCCGAGTCATGGGTCGCTCTTCCTCGATGTTGCCGCCGCCCGTGCGGCGGGTGCGTCCACCACGCGCTATGCCAGGCCCCAAAACGCGCCTCCGTCGCGGCGCAGCCCTAGCGGCTGGCGCGACGCTAATGCGGCGCATGCCGTCGGTGGAGGAAACGGCAGGGCTTGGTATCGGCGACGCAATCGGCAAACTTGGAAGAAACTTCCTGATCCGAACGATCGGCAGACTTTACCAGGCTTGTGCTAGCACCCGGTCTGCTAGGTCGGCGAGCCTGGAGAAGCCAGGCAAGGCAACGCCCCCTCCGACCGGCTGGGTGGCGCCCTCGCAGCGAGCGAAGCGACAGCACACGCTATCACGGCGGCGACGCGAATCGAGATGTCAGCTTGCAGGCCGCGCGACACAAACCTGCAGCGAAACCACGCGCCAGCGGGGCGTCACGGTTTGCTCCACTGTCCGCCGGGGCCGCCGTAGTACGGAAACTTGTCGAACTCGTCGCCGCCGCCATCGACGCGCGGATCGGCCAAAGCGCGCAGCTCCGACTCGAGCTGGCTCGCCAAACGCGATTGCACTTCGGCATACGCGCTCTGGCCCGCCACGTTCTTGATCTCCCCCGGGTCGCTGCGCAAATCGTACAGCTCTTCGGCCGGCCGCTTGGCAAAACAGAGCGCGTACAATTCGCGCACCCCCGGCTCGTCGCGATGGTCCCACAGGTAACGCTTCGTCGGGCCGTTATCGCAGTCGGCCAGCCAGGCGTCGGGTTTGAAGGCCTTGGTGTGGTCGGGCGTGCCGCTCGGCCAGCGATCGGGCTTGAAGTTGCGGATATAGAGATAGTCGTCGGTGCGGATCGCCCGCATCGGGTAGCCCCCCGTCTCGGGCGCTTCCTGGGCCTGCACGTGCCGCTCGCGGCCGACCAGTACGTGATCGCGCTGCGGATCGACGCGCCCCGACTTGTCGCTTTCGAGAATCGACAGCAGGCTGCCGCCGGTCATCTCTTTTGGGATGTCGAGCCCGGCCGCGGCCAGAAACGTCGGCGCCAGATCGGTCAACGAGACAAAGTCGGTCACCTTCCGCCCGCCGGGCACACGTGCCGGCCAGCGCATCGCCAGCGGTACGTGCACCCCGCAGTCGTAGAGGTTCGTTTTGCCGCGAGGGAAGGGCATCCCGTGATCGCCGGTCATCACGACGAGCGTGTTGTCGGCTTCGCCGATCTCGGCCAGCTTGGCGAGCAGCTCGCCCACTTCGCGGTCGAACCGCTGCACTTCGAGGTAATAGTCGGCCACGTCGCCGCGGACGATCGGTGCGTCGGGATAGTGCGGAAACAGGTGAACCTTGGCCAGATCGATTCCGGCCTTGGCCCCCGAGTCGAGATCGTAGGGACGATGCGGATCGCTCGACCCGAACCAGAAGCAGAACGGCTGGCCCTTGGGCCGCGCGGCGAAGAAAGCGTCGACCGACTTACACCTCTGCCCGGCCGGGTTGCCGCGTCCTGGTCCCCACGCTTTGCGATAGGTGCCGACATGATAGCCGGCGTCGCTCAAAAGTTGTGGATACTCGGCGAACTGGCCGGCGGGCCACTCGCAATGCAGATTGCCGCCGGCCCCCAATCGCCAGAACTGCTGGCCGGTGATGATCGCGCCCCGGCTGGGGGTGCACGACGGTGACGAGACGAAGGCCTCGGTGAAGAGCACGCCGTCGCGGGCCAGGCCGTCGAACGTCGGCGTCTTCACGGCCGCATCGCCATAGGCCCCGGCATGCGGCCAGCCCCAATCGTCGGCGATGCAAAAGACGATGTTGGGTCGCGCGGGCTCATCGGCCGCCGCGGCCGTGGTCGATGTACAAACTACGGCGATCAACAGGGCCAGGCCCAAGCACGTCGCGTAGGTTCTGGGTTTCATGATGTCCTCTCAATAGCGAAGCCCCAACGGCGGGCGGCCGTCTCTACTCCCCCTTGATCGTCGGCTTGCCTTGCAGATAACCGAGGGATTCCAGGAACTTGTCGACCGCCACCAACGCGCGGTCGCGCCACGGCGGGCGGTTGAAGAAGCCGTGTCGCTGGTCGGCGGCCGCGAACATCTCGACGCGCACGCCCAGCGGTTTCGCTCGCTCGACGAGCTCTTCTCCCTGGGCCAGCAAGGGGTCGGCCGTGCCGAAGAGGATCAACGTCGGCGGACTTGCCTTCTCCAGATGCAACGTCGGTGAAATCGCGCGGCCGACTGCTTCATCGCCGGCGATGCGCTCCATCAGCCGCGGTACGCCGTCGAAGCGCAGCGCGGGATTGAACAGCACCAGCGCGTTCGGGCGATACGCCGCTTGATCGCCGGCCGGCTCCCCTGCGAGTTTGGGGCCCAGCGCCGTGCAAGCGGCCAGATGGCCCCCCGCCGACCCGCCCGAGGCGACGATCTTCTGGGGATCGACGCCCAACTCGCCAGCGTGCTCGCGGAACCAGGCCAGCGCGGCCCGCGCGTCGAGCACGCAATCTTGCGGCAGCACCTGGTGCCGCGACTTCACGCGATAGTCGGCCCGCGCCGCCACCATCCCGCGCGAGGCAAGGTACTCGGCCTGAGGCTCGAACTGCTCGACGCGGCCGCCGGTCCAACCGCCACCGAAGAAGAAGACAATCCCCGGCCGGGCATCGGTCGCTTGCCAGCCGGGCGGATAGTGCACGAAGAGCTTGAGATCGGCCTGCGGCGTTTGCTTATAGACAAACGACTTGGCGGGCGGCGACTCGTCGGCAGCCTGGGCGACGATGGAGCCACAGCCCGCCAGCGCGACAATCGCGTGCAGCATGTGTCGGTATCGAAGTTGGTTCATCAGGCGCGTCTCGGCTTCAGAGTGCAAAAAAAGAACCCACCGCGGGGGACGCCGCGCTCAGCTCGTTTGGCCTGGCGTTGTCGTCCCCTGCGATGGGCTATGACGAACAAAATCAATTATTGCGCCGGGGCGCGCTTACAGGTTCCAGCCCTTGCGGTATTGCCGGCGGACGAACTCGGCCGCGGCCGGACAGTTGGTCACTTCGAGCTTCTTGGCGTTCCACTCGATCCGCTGACCGGCGCGCATCGCCACGTTCCCCAGCAACAGGGCTTCGGTCATCCGCGACGCATAGTCGAAGTTCGACAGCGCCCGCGGGCCCCCCTTGCAGGCGGCGATCCACTCGGCGTAGTGACCCGGCGAGCGGGGCAACGTCGGCTCGGGCGCCTTGAATTCCTTGAACTTCTCCTCGGGCAGCAGCACGTGCTCGGCGCCGTAGTCGTTCGGCGAGAAGAACGTTCCTTCGCTGCCGACCAACAGCAGCCCGCTCCCCGACAGTTCGCGACCGTGCGACAGCTCGGGGGCCGGCTTGTTGCCGCCATCGTACCAGTGCATGACAACCGCCGGTCGATCGCCGCGCGCGGGGAATTCCCACTTGATGTGGCTCTTCTTCGGCGGCGAGTCCTTGCCGACCGTGCCGTCGATCTCAGCTTCGACCGCGGTCGGCGCGTGCAGATCGAGCGCCATGAAGGCCAGGTTCGCCGTGTGGCAGCCCATGTCCCCCAGCGCGCCGGTGCCGTAATCCCACCAGCCGCGCCAGCTAAAGGGGCAGTACTTGGGATTGTAGGCGTGCTCCGGCGCGGGCCCTTGCCACAGGTCCCAATCCAAGTGACCTGGCACGGGGACCATTTCGGTTGGCCGCTCGATCCCTTGAGCCCAGATCGGGCGGTTCGTCCAAACGTGCACCTCGCTAACCGGGCCGATCGCGCCTGAGCGGATCACTTCGACCCCCTGGCGGAAACCATCGTCGGACGTCCCCTGGTTGCCCATCTGCGTGGCCACTTTGTAAAGCCGGGCGGTGTCGCGCATCAGCCGCGCTTCCCACACGCTGTGCGTCAACGGCTTCTGGCAATAGACGTGCAGTCCCTGCCGCATCGCCGTTACGCTGGCATGAGCGTGCGTATGGTCAGGCGTGCTGACGACCACGGCATCGAGCGAACACTCTTTGTCGAGCAGCCGGCGGAAATCGCGATACCGCCGCGCATTGGGATACTTCTCGTACGTCTTGCCGGCACGGTTGTCGTCGACATCGCACAGCGCGACGATGTTTTCGCCCGCCACGCCGTCGGTATCGCTCGAGCCCTTGCCGCCGCAACCGATCACGGCCACGTTCAGCTTTTCGTTGGGCGAGTCGCTGTCGGCGCGGGCCGGCGTGCCCGACACAAAATAGCCGGCCCCGACAACGGCCGTGGTCTTGATGAAGTCGCGACGATTGCTGCGGCTCACAGGATGGTCCTTTCGGAAAAGTGCGGAGGTATGCGGGCGGGTAGCGGAGAGAGTCGTCAGTTTTTTACCCAAGTGGCCTTCCAGCATGCCACTACGACCGGCGGCCTGCAACCATTTTGATTGCGACGAAAGGTACGATTGTGTCGGGTGCTGCTGTTGGATTTCGGCCAAAACCGCTTGGAACCCATCAACCGTCGTCGATACAATGGAGGGTGCGTCGCACGTCCCGCGGCGATGCCGTTCGCGCGCTCCGCAACACCCCCACATGCGCGACCGCCTGCCCAATAACCGACGGAAACCGCCGATGCGCCAGGGGTCTGGCCAGCTTACCGAGCTAACGTTATCGACGCGGCGACGGTGCGCGCTGTTGGTCGGTCTCGCCCTGCTCGCGCTACCGGCGATGCTCGCCCTGGCGGATGAAGCTCCGCTAACCTCGCCCGCGGAGCAGTCGTCTGAAGCGACGACCCCGGAAGCGACGCCGGCGGCCGCCGCGACTTCCGCCACGCCCGACGTCTTCGTCGCCGAGACGCTGCGCCCCTTCACGCTGAAGTTCTGCGGCGAGTGTCACGCCGGCGACGAGCCCGAGTCGGGGTTGCGTCTTGATCAGGCGGCCGATTTCGCGGCGGTCCTCAGAGATCGCGACACCTGGGAGAAGGCGCTGGAGAACTTGCTCTCCGGCGCGATGCCCCCCGCCGGGCACACGCGCCCCACGGATGAAGAAGCGCAGCAGATCATCGACGCGCTCTTCAAACGCTTCGACGAAGTGGACGCTGCCGCTCCGCCGAACCCGGGACGCACCACGATCCGCCGCCTCAATCGGGTCGAGTATCGCAACACGATCCGCGACCTGATCGGCATCGACTACGCGCCGGTCGAGGATTTTCCGACCGACGACGTCGGCTACGGCTTCGACAACATCGGCGACGTGCTCACGTTGCCGCCGGTGCTACTGGAGAAATACCTGGCGGCCGCCGAACAAATTGCTCAACAGGCGATCCTCACCACGCCGCCGGCGCCCGCGATCACGCGCCATGAGGCCGAGGCGCTAAAGGCCGCCAACGGCCAGGCCTACGACGACGGGTTCTGGATTCTCCCCTCGACGGGCGAAGTCGGCGTCTCGTTCGACGTGACCAAGGCCGGCGACTACCAGGTGCGCATTCGCGCCTATGGAGCGCAAGCGGGCGACGAACCCGCCCGCATGGGGCTCGTGCTCGACGATCAGCAAATCGAGCGATTCGATGTGACGGCACGGTCCGGCGAGCCGGAGGTGTACGAGCACCGGCTGTCGCTGGGGGTCGGCAAGCATCGGCTCGCGGCCTCGTTCCTTAACGACTATTGGAACCCTGATCACGAAGACCCCGAACAGCGCGATCGCAATCTGCTAGTCGACTATCTCGAAGTCGAAGGGCCCCTCGGCGTGGCACTCGAATATCCGGAAATGCATCGCCGGATTATTTTCTGCCCGCCGGCGGCCGATGCCTCGCGCGATGCGCAGCTCGACGCCGCCCGGCAGATTGTGCGCCGCCTGGCGACGCGGGCTTATCGCCGCCCGGCGACCGACGACGAAGTCGAGCGGCTCGCGGGCTTCGTTCGCCGCGCGCTCGAGGCCGGCGACAGTTTCGAGGCCGGCGTGCAACTGGCGCTGCAAGCGGTGCTGGTCTCGCCCCACTTCTTGTTCCGCGTCGAACTCGACGACCTGGTTCGCGTCGACATCGACGACCGCACGCACAACGGCGCGCCGGCCCAAGCGATCAACGAGTTCGAGCTGGCGACGCGGCTGTCGTACTTCTTGTGGAACACGATGCCCGACGAAGAGCTCTTCTCGCTGGCCGAGCGCGGCGCGCTGCGCGCCCCCGGCGAGCTCGAAAAGCAAATCCGCCGCATGCTGGCCGATGCCAAGTCGCGGGCGCTGGTCGAGCAGTTCGCCGCCCAATGGCTGCATTTGCGCAGCCTGGAGATCGTCAGCCCCAATCCCAAGCAGTTCCCGGCCTTCGATCCCGATCTGCGCGAAGCGATGCGCCGCGAGACCGAAGAGTGCTTCGCCTACTTGATTCGCGAAGACCGCAGCGTGCTCGAGCTGCTCGACGCCGATTACACGTTCGTCAACCAACGGCTCGCCGGGCACTACGGTATCGAGGGAGTCAAAGGCGAAGAGTTCCGCAAAGTCTCGACCGCCGGCACGCCGCGCGGCGGACTGCTGACGCAGGCCAGCATCTTGACGGTCACCTCGAACCCCACGCGCACCTCGCCGGTCAAACGGGGCCGCTGGGTGCTCGAACAACTGTTGGGCGCGCCGCCACCGCCGCCGCCGCCGGACGTGCCTGAATTAAAAGAGCAGGCGGTCGACACGGCGGCCTCGCTGCGCGAGCGGATGGAACAGCATCGCGCCAACGTGAGCTGCGCGGCTTGTCATGCCCGCATGGATCCGCTTGGCTTCGGCCTGGAGAATTTCGACGCCATCGGCGCCTGGCGCGAGCAAGATGGCGACGCGCCGATCGACGCCTCGGGCACGCTGCCGGCCGGCGATTCGTTTCAGGGGCCGGTCGAACTCAAGTCGGTGCTGAAGAATCACGCCGGGCAGTTCCGTCGCTGCCTGGCCGAAAAAATGTTAACCTACGCTATTGGGCGTGGGGTAGAACGTTACGACCGTCGCGCCGTGGCCGGCATCACTGCTGCCATGGAAGCCGACGGAGACAAGTTTTCGCGGCTGGTGTTGGCCATCGTCGACAGTCAGCCATTTCAAATGCGACGGGCCCAGGGAGCGAAACCGTGATCGACAAACGCCTCGCACGACGCACCGTACTTAAAGGACTGGGTACCACGCTGGCGCTGCCGCTCTTGGATTCGCTGGCCCCCGTGCGCGGATTGGCCCGCGCTGCCACGGCCGGCGCGTCCGGCGGCGCGGCCGCGCCGCCGAATCGCATGGCGTTTATCTACACGCCCAACGGCATGCACATGCCCGACTGGACCCCCACGACGACCGGCACCGATTTCGAGCTCCCCGCCACGCTCAAGGTGATCGAGCGGCACCGGCAAGACTTCCTGGTTCTGTCGGGGCTCACGCAAGACAAGGCCCGCGCCAATGGCGACGGCGGCGGCGACCACGCCCGCGGGGCCAGCGTTTTTCTCACCGGTTGTCAGCCACACAAGACGCACGGCGCGAACATCCGCGTCGGCTTGTCGGTCGATCAGGCGGCGGCCGAACATGTCGGCCGCTTCACGCGACTGGCGTCGCTGGAAATCGGCTGCGAAAAAGGAATGTACGCCGGCAACTGCGACTCGGGTTATAGCTGCGCGTACTCGGCCAACATCTCGTGGCGTTCCCCTTCGCAGCCGATGGCCAAAGAGGTGAACCCGCGGCTGGTCTTCGAACGGCTCTTCGGCGGCGATCGCCCCGACGAATCGGAAGCCGCCCGCGCCGAGCGGCTCGCCACGCGGCAGAGCATTCTGGATTTCGTCCGCGAAGACGCCCGGCAGCTTCACCGCCGGCTGGGGGGGACCGATCAGCAAAAGCTCGACGAATACCTGGCCGCGGTCCGCGAGGTCGAAGTGCGGATCGAGCGCGCCGAGCAATTCGCCCAGCGCGAGTTGCCCGCCATGCCGCAGCCCGACGGCACCCCCAAGGAATACCCCGAACACCTTCGCTTGATGTACGACCTGATGGCCCTGGCCTTCCAGGCCGACGTAACGCGGGTGATTACTTTCCTGGCGGCCAATGAAGGGTCGAACCGGCCGTACCGCTTTCTCGACGTGGCCCAGGGGCATCACGAGCTGTCGCACCACGGCGGCGACGAGGAGAAGCAAGCCAAGATCGCCAAAATCAATCGCTTCCACATCGAGGAGTTCGGCCGCTTCCTCGATCGCCTCAAGGCGATCCCCGAAGGCGAAGGGCACCTGCTCGATCACGCCATGATCGTGATCGGCTCGGGCATCGGCGACGGCAACCGCCACAACCACGACGACCTGCCTATTCTGCTGGCTGGCCGCGGTTGCGGCACCCTGACCCCTGGTCGCCACGTGCAGTACGACAAGGAAACGCCGCTCAACAATCTTTGGCTGGCGATGCTCGACCGCGTCGACGTCGAGCGCGAAGAACTCGGCGACAGCACGGGGCACCTCGGCTCGCTGTTGGTGTAGCAGGCCGGCGGCGGCGCGCGTTTGCCAATCACTTCGGCGGCTGTTCGCCGTACCGTCGGGTGCCGCTGGCTCTGCGAGGGCACTGTTTCTTTCAGCGACGCGATTCGCGTTGTAAGCCCGTGCAACAGAATCGCAAAAGTGGCATGTCCCCTTGTCCTGATCCGTGTGGTAAAGGCACCTGCAGGTGAAGGTTATGGGAGAATTACAGTCGCTATATTTAGAAATGCTGCATGTCGGGTTTCTTTGCTTGCAACGCTCGCTGGAGGAGCGCGACCTTGGATGGCTCACAGTCGAGCTGGAACTGTTGCATAATGTGCCACGGCTAATCGGTGATCACCGTGTAGAGGGCCATAGGTACTTCTGGTTTGGAGAACGCACCTATTACCTTGAGCGCGTTGTTGAGTCTGGACGGGACGATTTGAAGAGGCGCGTAAGTGTATTTTACGATCCGGTCTGGAAGCAAATGGAGCCTCTGTTGTTGGAGTGGTTTGCAAGAGATCCTGAAACGCACTCGCCCGACCAATGACTTACCACCCAACAAAGTTCGCGCTGATCAGCTTTGCCATGCTGTTAGTGGTGTCTGGTTGTCGTCACCAGGCAAAACCGATTGCACAAGTCATCGCCACGTACGACTGGAGCGCTTGGGCATCACAAGACCCCGCCCTACGTACCGAGATCGGGCCTAGGGTCGAGTCGATGTTCTTCAGCACCGCAACGAGTGATCCCACCGGCGGCGTGGCGATCGAGAGCCAGATCATCAATGACAGGCAATACAGAGCGGTTGTTGTTTTCAAGGGGGACGCTCGACTCGCGGACATCGGCTCCCACGGCGAGCCTGGCCAAATGGCGCTCCGAGTTGCCTGTATCGTGCCCATACGAATTGTCATCACTAACGGTGCGGAAGCCAGGCTGGTACCTCAACGACATGCTGGCGCAGCCGGCGTGCAAGTCACCCGAATGGGCAGCCACGCGAGCATTGAGCTGCCTCCAGGAATCTACGACTTCCGCCTATCCTTGTGATCGCGCAATTCAACAAGAGCATTGGCAATGCCAGAGCCAGTGGCACCCGGCTTCCGGCGAATCGTCAGCTTGGGGCCATAGTGGCTCCCGCAAGTGGGCGAGATCGGCGAGCTTGCTTCAACGAGCGCCGCGGCCACGCGTTTTTGGCGTAATATTTCGCGCGGCGCCGAATTCGAGGACCGGTCCGGCGGTTGCGGCATCGGCCCTGTTCGCCTGAGCGCATCATAGAACGGCCAGAAATGGCTGACTACGCGCGACGGGCTGGGGCGCTCTGCCCGCAAGGTCTGCCTGGGCCGCAAACTCGCTGGCCGGTGCGGTGGGCCTTGTCGGCAGCCGGGGCCCACGGCGATGGGACGAGAATGTGCCAGTCCCCGACTTTGCAGACCTCCTGGAACGGCTATGGGATTGCGTCGCTCGGCCCGCGGCGAATTCCAGCTTCTCCGCCAGTTTGCGGCTCTTGGCTCAAACTTCGCTCGGCGAGATGGCAGAAATGCCGCTGTACCGCCGGAAGTCCTGAGCGTTGAGCGTGACAATGGTTGGGATGCCGTGCCAGAGCATCACCGCCGCCAGGCGGGCATCGTGGACGGCCACACCCGACACCGAATACGTGACGAGCAATCCTTTCCAGACCTCAAACGAGTCGTCGTCTTCCGTAACCACGTCACAGACTTGTTCAATTCTGGCCAGCCGCTTCGACACGCGCTCCACGGACAGACCGTAGCCGTTCTTGTCGATGGGCCGGGTTGAGACGTTCCAGAACTCGGCCAGGTTTTGCAGGGCAACAATCAGTCGGTCTTGCCTCGACCATAAGGTGCGAAGTGCCCGGCGAATCGGGCGGTATTCAGGGCAAGTGGCGTCAAAGGCCGGCAGCAAGATACCGGTGTCGATCAGGCATGCCATCAGTCGTGATCGCTGTATAGCTCAGCCCGCGAGAACGTGCCGGTAGGAGAGGTCCCGCTCGTTGCTTCCTCGTCAAACAGCCGGTCAAATTCGTCCAGCGTCAGGCGAGAAGCTGTTCGCGGCGCTTTGGTCCGCAACAGGCTTTCGAGGTATGCCGGTAGCGTTAAGCCCCGTGCGGCAGCTTTGGCACTGAGGGCGGCGGCGACAGTATCGTTGAGTTGAACGCTGACCATAGTTCATTTATTTTCCCACGTTTTTTTGGGTGCGTCGAGAGGATTTTTCAGTCCGCGAGATCCTCGACCTCGACCAGCTCGATCACGATTTCGCCGTGAGAGTCTTTATTGGATTCTAACTCCCCGGAGCCAGACGACTCGATGCCACCTGATGGCAGGGCTGGGTCGACGTGGAGAAGCTTGGCGGAAGGGCCGGGGCGCTTTGCCCGCAAGGTCTGCCTGGGCCGCAAACTCGCTGGCCGGTGCGGTGGGCCTTGTCGGCGGCCAGGGCCCACGGCGATGGCGGCACCGCGCGAAGTCCGAAGATAGATAGCAGTCGAGATTGCCGGGGCGAGAGTTGGTCCGAAGTTACCAGGGCGAGACTTGAGGCTTGAGTAATGCTACCCGGCCCCCCAGGGGCACGGTGGAATAAAGAGACTAACAGCGACGTCGCTGAAGAGAGCCCCCTCACCCGGCGGCTGCGCCGCCACCCTCTCCCACAAGGGGAGAGGGCCGAGTGGATGCCCGAACAAATACGACTCCCGTTTAGACAAACCGCTTAACCACAAACGGGCTTGGATAACCGGCCTAACAGCGACATCGCCCGAAAGGTTCGACAACGCTCACCGCAGGCCGGCGGACAATCGGTCGGCCACCCTCTTCCACAAGGGGAGAGGGTCAATGGAGTTGCCCGATCACGAACAACCACGGCCAAGAACCAACTTCGATTTGAACCAACTCCGATAAGCACAACCACGGCCAAGGACGGCTCCCGTGACCAACCAGCCTTTCTATAGTCGCCACGCCTTCCGCGTGTTGTTGGCGATGGTCTTCTTGCTCCCCTTCGCCGGACTGGGTGCGCGGCGGGCGTTGCTGACCAACAAGAACGACGTCAAGCAGTGGTTGCCCGAGCGCTACGAGGAGACGCGCGTCTACCAATGGTTTCAGCGGCACTTCGGCGGCGAAGAGTTCGTGCTGGTGAGCTGGGACGGCTGCACGCTCGACGATCAGCGGCTCGAACTGCTGACGCGCAAGCTGACCGCAGCCATCGAGCATCCGCCCACCGACGAGCCGGCGCTGTTCAGCGAGTTATTGACCGGGCCGCGGATCGTCGAGCGGATGACGCAACCGCCGCTGAACTTGTCGATCGACGAAGTCACCGAGCGGCTGCGCGGCTCGCTGATCGGTCCCGACGGCCGGCAGACCTGCCTGGTGCTGACCCTCACGGCCGAGGGTCGGGCCAAAGCCCGCAAGTCGGTCGACGCGATTCGCCAGTTGGCGATCGACGAGTGCGGCATTCCGGCGGCCGATTTGCACATGGGAGGTCCGCCGGTCGACAACGTGGCGATCGACAACGCCGGCGAGAAGAGCTTGATGCGGTTGGCCGGGCTGTCGGCGATCATCGGCCTGACGATGTCGTGGTGGTCGCTGCGCAGCGGGCGGCTGGTGGCGCTGGTGATGATCGCCGGCGTCTACTCGCTGCTGGCGAGCATGTCGATCGTCTGGTTCTCACAGACGCCGATGAACGCCATCTTGCTGTCGATGCCGTCGCTGGTCTACGTGGCGGCGACCTCGGGGGCGATCCACCTGGCGAACTACTACCGCGACACGGTGCGCGAAGAAGGGGCCGTCGGCGCGCCGGAGCGCGCGATCCGTCACGGCTGGCTGCCGCTGAGCCTGGCGACCGGCACCACGGCGATCGGCCTGCTGTCGCTGGCCTATAGCGAGTTGGCGCCGATCCGGATGTTCGGCATCTACTCGGCGATTGGCGTGGTGGTCAGCCTGGTGGTGCTGTTTTTCTTTCTGCCGGCGGCCTTTGCCATGTGGCCGCTGTGGAGCGAGTCGGGGCGCGCGCGGCGGCAACGCGCGATGGCGACGGCCGACTCGGCGTACGGGGCGGCGGGCGCGATCAGCGGCAGCAGTTGGCCGCTGTCGGCGGCGGCACCCCCCGTCGATCGCTTGGCGCTGTTCTGGACGCGCGTTGGCCAGTGGATCGTCGGGCACAACGGCTGGGTGACGATCGGCTGCCTGGCCCTATTGGTGGTGACGCTCTGCGGCGTGCCGCGGATCGAAACGTCGGTGCAGATGATGCGGTTCTTCAAGCGCGGGGCGCCGCTGTTGACCGACTACGCCTGGCTCGAGCGGCATCTCGGCGAGCTGGTGCCGATCGAGATTGTCGTGCGCGTCGACGAGCGGCAGTCGGGCCTGAACTTTCTCGAGTGCCTGGAGCTGGTGTCGACGGTGCAGGGCGAAGTCGATCGCCTGCCCGAGGTTGGCAGCTCGTTGTCGGCGGTGACCTTCGCGCCGCGGCTGGAGAGCAAGTCGACGGCGCGCGCGGGGGGCATTCTCGGCCGGCTGATCAAGCCGGAGCAGCGCGAGCGCGACGTGCGCAATCGGCGGTTGAGCGAACACCGCGCGGAGTTTCTGGCCAGCGACTACGTACGCGAGGCCGACGGCGAACTGCTGTGGCGCATCAGCGCGCGGGTGGGGGCGCTCAAGAATGTCGACTTCGCCGCCTTCGCCGACGAGCTTAAACGGCAGATCGATCCGGTGCTGGCGGCCGAACGCGAGCGGTTGGCCGGCGTGCATGGCCAGCCGATCAACGGCGTCGACATCGTCTACACCGGGCTGGTGCCGATCGTCTACAAGGCGCAGAACTCGCTGCTGGACGGGCTGGTGTTCGGCTTCGTCTCGGACCTAGTGCTGATCATCCTGGTGATGGTCGTGGTGATCCGCAGCTTGTCGGCCGGCCTGCTGCTGACGTTGACCAGCGTCTTTCCGGCGGCGCTGGTCTTCGGTTACATGGGCTGGGCGGGGGTGATCGTCGACGTGGGAACCGTGATGACGCCGGCCGTGGCACTGGGCGTGACGGTCGACGACGTCGTGCACTTCATGCTGTGGTTCAAGCGGGGGATCGAGCAGGGACTCGACCGGCGAGCCGCCGTGATGCTGGCCTACAAAGGGTGCGCGCGGGCCATGTATCAGAGCTGGGGGGTCATCGGGCTGGGGTTGTCGATCTTCGCGATCAGCCCGTTCACGCCGACGCAGCGTTTCGGCCTGATGATGCTCACGCTGTTGACCGCCGCGCTGCCGGGCAACCTGTTGCTGTTGCCGGCGCTGTTGGCCGGTCCGCTGGGGCGCCTTTTCGAGGCCGGCATCCAGCGCAAAATGCGCCGGCAGGCGAAATGGGCCAGTCGCGAGCCGGCGGGGCACGGCGTATCCGCGGGGCATGGCGTGCCGGCAGGCCACGGTGCGGGCCACCGGCGCGAGTCGCACGTCGGCGCGGCCGGCAGCGCGGGCGCGGGGCACAGCGCTGCCACGGCGGCGACCGCACGAGCCGGTTACGCATCGCTCGATCCAGGTCCGCGCGGACCGCACTCGCCGATGCGTTGATCTGCTGCCGGCGCGCGTGGCAGGCTGTTGACGTATTTTCTGTAGCCGGCCTCGTGAGGCCGGGGGGTCGGAATTCAGACCGGGGTCGAAGACCCCTGCAACAGGAAAGGAACGCGCGGAAGAGGCTTCCTTCGTGTTCCTCGTTGCCTCGTGATCAAGAATCCGGTTGTGGCCCCGTAGGGGGCCCGCCGCCGCATGTCCCCTCGTGCGGCCCGGCAGGCAACCAGTTAGAATCGAAAGGCAGACCAGGGCGGCGGCGCGACTGGCTGCCCTCAAGCATCAACCGTGGGAGCTCAAGCGAGATGGCTGGCGACAATGTCAATTACGAAGTCCTCCCCGCCGGGCGGGACATGGACGAGACCGATATCAACTTGCGCAGTTACTTCAGCCGCCTGTCGGACGAGCGGTTGCGCGAGTATCAGCCCGAGTGGACCGACGAGCAGGTCATGGCCTGGGACGACAACTTCACGGTCGACGGCAACTTGTTCATGATCTGCTGCGAGCGCGACGTCGAGATCGACGAGTATCGCCAGGTGCTCGAAGAGCACATGCGGCTGCGCGGCCTGGCCTAGCTTGCCGGGTTTGCTCGCCCAAGATCGTGACTCGTGGCGCAAACCCCCAGGGGCTTCCGCCCCTGGCTATTGACTGGGGCCGCGTTGCGGCCCAAGAGTAGCCGCACACCCCATGGTCGCTTAGAAAATGGGCAGGCGACGTGTGCTCGGCGTGCCGGCGATGCGATGCGCCGCGAATAGAATGAACGTATGTCCGCGCAGCCGAAACGCCGCTGGTTCCGCTTCAAGCTCTCGACGGTCCTGATCTTGACCGCGATCATCGCGTGGGGGATGGCGCTGAAGTCTCGCTGAACTGGGGGCACGACGAGACGGTCGTTTATGACCAGATGGATACTAACGTGACGATCTACGTTAGTTTTGTATCAGTTCCAGCCATCGGCGGTCGAGATAGTGCGGACAGCGTTGTTCTCGGCTTGACACGCAATGCACAGGATGACGCAGAGTGGTGGATCGCGCTCTCACCGAAGTCAGTACTATTTCCGACGCTCGCTCTGGCGGCCTTTCTCGCTTGTAAAGGCACGTGGGCTGTGATCGAACGGCGGCGGCGGAGAACTCGCCCCGACGGGGCGATCGTCAATAGCCAGGGGTGTTAACCCCTTGGAACTCGAGTGCGCGCCCGAGGTTTGTTTCTGAACGCCCATGAGCCCTGAAGGGGCGCCAGGTTCTCTTCGTGGCCTGACTGCCGGACTGTCGCCCCGGTGGGGCTATCTTGCCCTCGAAGATCGTGACTCGTGGCGCAAACCCCCAGGGGCTTCCGCCCCTGGCTATTAACTGGGGCCGCGTTGCGGCCCCCAGTCGGCGCATGGGGTAAACGGAGACAGCCCCCGGCGGACGCCGTCCAAATCGGGAGGGATACCGTCCCCGTTTCGCTGGCACGCGGATGGTGCGCGCGAAGTCGCCAGTCGAAACAGTACCAGGGTCGTAAGTCGTTACCGGCCGGCAACATCGGAGCTGCGTGCGGCGACAATACAGCAGCCAGGCTCGGCCTGTTGCCGTCAGGGTTTACGCAACCGGCACGACCGATTCAAGCCTCACGCAATGCAGGGCCGATAGAACCGATACCCTCCTGAATGACCTCGCCAATTATCCCACCTGATGCGTGAGACCTGCCATGAAGCCGTTACGTCTCTTATGGGGCTTTAGCCGCCGCGTGCAGCAGACGCAGGGAGTCTCGCTGGCTGTCCTACTGGGGCTGTTGGCCGGCTTCGTGGGAGGGTGGAACCTCTCGCTCGTTGCCCTGCTGTTGTTGGCCGTGGTGTTCAACGTCCGGGCGCGCACCTTCTTCGTGATGTGGGCGGGGGGCTTCGCCCTTTCGTGGGTGCTGGTGCCGTTGAGCTTCGGGCTGGGGCGCTGGCTGTTGGATCGCACGAAACTGGGCGAGTGGCTGGCCGCCAACTTCGACGAACAACTGATCGCCTGGCTCGGCTGGGATCGCTATACGCTCGTCGGCGGCACGCTGTTGGCCGTTTTTCTCGCCGTGCCGATGCTGGTCGGGTTGCGCGCCTGGCGGCGTCGCAAGCTGCGCCCCGCGCGGGCAATCGACGACGCGGCCCCGGCGACCACCGCCAGTGCGACCGCGACCGATGCCGGCACGGTGCCGATTGCCCCAACGCGCTTGCCTCGCTGGCGACGCTGGCTGGGGAGCGCCGAGCAAGCGTTGGTGGCCGACGCCGCGGTTCCGCGCGGCGGGCTGGTGCGTCCTTGGGCCTTGTGGGGATTGGTCGCCAGCCTCGCGACCGCGGCGCTAGCGGCCTGGCTGCTGACTCCGCGGATTGCCGCAACGCGGTTGCTCGAAGTGCTCACCTGGGGTAACGGTGCAGAAGTTACGGCCGAGCACGTTCGCGTCACGCCCTGGACGGGGAACGTCGAAATCGACGGTCTCTCGGTCGCCGATCCGTTGTCGCCCGATCGCGACCGCTTGCGCGTCGGTCACTTGCGAGGGCAGCTCGACGTGGCGGCGCTGATTCGCGGCCGGCTCGAGGTCGAAAGCCTGAGCTTGGCCGGCATCTCGACGAGTGTCGCCCGAGAGCACGCGGCCGGCATCGTGCGGACCAGCGGCCCCGACGACCAGTCTCTGGCCGACGCCGAGACCGCGGCGTTCGTCGACGCGGCGACGGCCCCCCCGTCCGCCGAGCTTGCGCTGGGCCAGTGCGTCGACTGCTGGGGACTGGCCGAAGACAATGTCGCCCGGCTCGAAGAGCTGGTGCATCGGATGGCGGTCGTGGCCGCGATCGACACCGACGAGCGATATCAAACGTTGTCGCTGGCCGAGCAGCGGGCGGCCCGCTCGCCCTTGGGAAAAAAACAACCGCGCGTACACGTGCGCGAATTGTTGGCCGAGGGCCTTCCGCTCGATTGGCAGTTGGGGAGCGACGTGCAACTGCGGATTACCGACCTGGCTAGCGGTGGGGTTTCGGCCGCGCGCCCCGCACGCGTCGTCGTGCGGGTTCCGCACCATGCGCTCGATCTGCGGGTGACGCTGGCCGCCCACGATGCGCAGGCGGAGGGGCATCTCCTCGAGTTTCATTTGTTTGATGTGCCGGCGACGTCGCTGTTGGCGCCGCCGTCGGGGCATCAACGGCTGGTCTGCGAGTCGGGCATGGTGACGCTCGGGGGGCGCGGTCAGTTCACGCGACGCTCTCTGGCGCTGGCCGGCACGCTGCGAGCCGATCGCCTCAAGGCACACGTGATTGGGGGCGAACCGCTCGGAGGGCTCGACCCCGAGGTTTGGAACCAGGCGCTGCGCTCGATCGGGCGACTGCAAACCACGTTCGCCGTCCGGGGCAGTTTGAGCCGCCCGGAGCTGGTGCTCGATCCGTTGCAAGTCGCGCAGCACGTCGAGGCCGAATTGCGGAGCGTCGGCCAACATCGGCTCGCCGCGCACGTCGAACAATGCTTGAGCGGACGTCCGCCGTTGGGATCGGCCATCGCCAATCAATCGGGTGATCTGGTCGAAAACGAATGGCTCGCAGATTCGACGCCTTCCGCTGCCGGCAACGCGACCGATCAAACCGCGGCTGCCAACGCCGGCGCGGCGCTCGACGGCGCGGCGTGCGCCCCGTGCGATCCGGCGCTCGCCGACGCGCCCGCCTGGTCGCAGCCATGCGCGGTGCCTGCCGAATCGGCGTGGGGAAGTGCCACCCCGCCGAATAGCTCGGTCGCGATGCCGCTCCCCGAGGAGGTGGCTGCCGCTGTCACCAGCGATCAGCCGCCCCTGGTCGAATACGAAGCGGACGCGCCGGTATATCAGCCGAGCATGCCGGCGCCGGTTGGCGGCCCGGCCCCTACGGCGGCTGTCGCCATGCCGCAATCGCCGTATGTGAGCGTGAAGTTTTCGCCGAACTCGCCGCAAGGGCCGGGAGCGATCGACCTGGTGACTGGTCACGATCCCGCCGACCGCGCGGCGCCGATCGCGTATCGCCAAACAGTGGAACCGCGCGAGCCGGCCGACTGGCCCCTCGATCGACCGGCGACGGCGCCCGGCGCCCCGCTCGCCGCGACAACCACACCACCGATGGAAGCTCTACCGGGCGCGACGACGAACGGACCGCCTGCCAGCGCGCCAGTCGACCTGGCGGCCTTGGCGCATCCGGCCGCCGGTTCGCACCAGTACCATCCATCGACAGCGAGCGCTCGGGTCGAGTCGCTGGCCGACGACGGCAAGTCCGAGGGCTGGACGAAGAAGTTCTCGAAATGGTCGCGCACCACGCTGGCGCAGGCGCGCGACATGGCGTGGCCCTTCGGCAAGGAGAAGCTCCCCGAAGAGCCCGAGTTCAACGGCGACGAGTGGCCGCGCGATTCGTCGTGGCGCGTGGGCTCGAAGATCGATGCCCCGGACTCGGACCGCACGGCCGCCAACAGCGGATCGTCGAGCCGCGACGGCGAATCGCGCAACAAACGCCGTCTGCGCTAGGGCGGGCTGTCTCGCTGCCGCCCCGCGTAGCGCCCCTGGTATGCGGGGGCGACGCGGCGCGCTTTACGTGCGTCGGCTCCCCCGCTAATCTTGGGCCTAAGCTGGCCGGTTTGGCCTGCGCAGTTGCGACCATTTCTGCGGTCGCGAGAGGGGGGAAGCGATGTTGCGAGCGGTGGTCGTATTGTCGTGCAGTTGGTTGCTGCTGGCCGGCGGGCCGATGCTTGCTCAAGACACCCCGCCCGAGGAATCGACTTCCCCAGCGGCCGCCGATCAATACCTCGGCGATGAAGAGCTGGGCATTCTTCCCGCCGAAGGAGATTCCGCGACCGGCGACGTCGAGCCGACGGCCGCCGACAGCGGCGACCACGCCTGGATGCTCGTCTCGACGGCGCTGGTGCTGATGATGACCGCGCCGGGGCTGGCGCTGTTCTACTGCGGGCTGGTCCGCAAGAAGAACGTGCTGAGCGTGATGATGCAGTGCTTCTTCCTGATGGGGCTGATGACCGTGATCTGGGTGATCTACGGCTATTCGCTGGCCTTCGCCGGCGATCCGCGCACCCGCATGCAGGCGACCGACGAGCCGATGCCGGCGACAGCGAACAGGATTGTCGGCAACTGGGACTATGTCTGCATGGGGGCGTTTCTGCCGGTCGATCGGCGGGCCGACGGCGTGCAGCCCTATTACAACGAAAGCAACAGCACAGTCGTCTATCCGATGGAAGGGACGATTCCGCGGCTGACGTACATGATGTTCCAGGGGATGTTCTTCATCATCACGCCGGCGCTGATCTGCGGCGCGTTCGCCGAGCGGATGAAGTTCAGCACGATGTGCGTGTTTTTGATCTTGTGGGGAACGTTCGTTTATATCCCGTTGTGCCACGCGGTGTGGGACAACGGTCTGCTGGCCTTTTCGAATCCCGACGCCTGGTTCAACGCGCTCGATTTCGCGGGCGGGACGGTCGTGCACATCAGCTCGGGAGTTTCGGCCCTGGTTTGCGCGCTGGTGTTGGGTCGCCGGCTGGGGTTCGGCACCGAGCCGATGCCGCCGCACAATTTGACGTACACGGTCGCGGGGGCCGCGTTGTTGTGGGTCGGCTGGTTCGGCTTCAATGCCGGCAGTGCCTTGCAGGCCTCGAACTTGGCGGCGAGCGCCTTCGTGGCCACGCATCTGGCGGCCGCGGCCGGCGTGCTGGGTTGGACCCTCATCGAATGGCTACTGCGCGGTAAGCCGACCGTGCTAGGGGCCTGCTCCGGCGCGGTGGCCGGACTGGTGTGCATCACGCCTGCCGCCGGCTACGTGCAGCCGATGTCCGCCTTGTTGATGGGGCTGGCCGCCGGGCTGGTCTGCTACTTTGCCTGCACTTCGCTCAAAGTCCGGCTCCGCTACGACGACTCGCTCGACGCCTTCGGCGTGCATGGCGTGGGGGGGACGCTCGGCGCGCTGCTGACGGGCGTTTTCGCCACGCAAGCGGTGGACGGGCACGGCAAGCTGGGCTTGTTGGAATTCGGCGATTTGCTCGGCGCCCAGGCCGGGGCGGCCGCCGTCACGATCGTCTACGCCGCCGTGATGAGCTTCGTGTTGCTGAAAATCCTCGATGCCGTGATGGGGCTCCGGGTCACCCAACAGCACGAGATCCAGGGTTTGGACCTCAGCCAGCACGGCGAGGAAGGCTATATTTTCCTATGAACGGTCGCGGCCGCGTGAAGGCCGCCGGACCTCGATAATACGGATACCACACAGCCGCGCCGGCTTGCCGCCATGGAGGCCAGCGCTCGACGCCGAGGATGCAGCGCAATGAAGAAGGTCGAGGCGATTATTCGCCACTTCAAACTCGAAGACGTCAAAAACGCGCTGAGCGAGCAGGGGGTCCAAGGAATGACCATCTCCGAAGTGCGCGGGTTCGGGCGGCAGAAGGGACACACCGAGATGTATCGGGGGACCGAATACACCGTCGACTTCGTCCCCAAGGTCAAAGTCGAAGTCGCCGTCCCCGACGCCCGCTTGAAATCGGTGCTCGACACGATCCTGCGCACGGCGCAGACGGGGCAGATCGGCGACGGCAAGATCTTCGTCAGCCAGTTGCAAGAAACGATCCGGATTCGTACGGGCGAGCAAGGAGAAGACGCGCTACAATAGCCGGATAGGAGACCGCCGCAGCGTCGGCCTGGTCGATTCGTCGCTTACCTAGTCCCCCCTTCGCCGCGCATGTTGACAGCCCCCCGTCTTCGTCCCAGCGTGCTCGAGGCCCGCTCGCGCCTGGCCGACGGACACGACAAGCTCCGTCAGCGCCATGCCGCGGGCTCGCCCGGCATTCAGGTGAGCAACGCGCTGACCGATCTGGTCGACGGCGTGATTCTCGATTTGCATCGCTCGGCACTGGAAGACTTGCCGCAGATCGTCGACGCCGCCCAGGAACAAATTGCGATCGTGGCCCTGGGGGGGCACGCGCGCCGCGACCTGGCCCCTTATTCCGACGTCGACCTGATGTTGCTGCACGCGCCGCACGCCGGCGACGCCGTGGCGCTGCTCGCCGACCGGCTGCTGCGCGACGTGTACGATTCGGGACTGATTCTAGGGCAGAGCGTGCGCACCATCGCCCAGGCCTGCCAACTGGCGTCGCGCGATGCCTCGGTGTGCACGTCGCTGTTGGAGGCGCGCCACCTGGCCGGCAGCCAGGCGTTGTTCGATCGCTTCGTCGAGCAGTTCCGCAAGCAGGTGGGGCGCAACTGGCGTCGGTTGCTGGCGGCCACCGAGCAGGCACGCCGCGAAGAGCGCCATCCGTTCGGCGAAACCGTGTATCTGCTCGAGCCGAACATCAAGCGTTCGCCCGGCGGCCTGCGCGATTTGCACTTGCTACGCTGGGTGGGCTTCATTCGTTACGGCGCCGCCGATCCCGATGGCCTGCAACTGATGGGCGAATTGGCCCCCAGCGACGCCCGCGCGTTGCGTCGCGCCTACGAGTTTCTGCTGCGGCTGCGCAACGAGCTGCACTTTCAGGCCGGCAAAGCTCAAGACCTGCTCGATCGCACCGAACAATTGCGAATCGCGGGTCAGTTCGGCTACCAGGGCTCGCCGGCCATGCTCCCCGTCGAGCAGTTCATGCAAGATTATTTCCGCGCCACGTCCGACGTCAGCCACGTGGTGCAGCACTTCACGGCCCAGGCCCAGCCGGGGCATCGCCTGCGAGCGTTCCTGGCGCCGCTGTTGAGCCACCGCGTCGAAGGGGACTACCTGGTCGGGCCGACGCAGATCAAGCCCACCAAGCGTGGCGCCGAGAAGTTGCGCGCCAGCTTGTCCGAAGCGTTGCGGTTGATCGATCTGGCCAACCTGTACGACAAGCGGCTCTCGTTCGAGGCTTGCGAGGTCATCCGAAAAGCGGCGCCCGGTTATCCGCCTGGCCTGTCGGGTGATTCCGCGGCGAGGTTCTTGTCGCTGTTGGCGCAACCGGCGCGGCTGGGCGAATTGCTGCGCACCTTGCACGACGTGCGGCTGCTGGAGCGGATCATCCCTGAATTCGGCCACGCCCGCTGCCTGCTGCAGTTCAACGAGTATCACAAGTACACGGTCGACGAGCACTCGCTGCGGGCGGTCGAGCGGGTAGTCGATCTGAAGCGCGACCGGGGGCCGCTGGGGCGCGTCTATCGCGGCATCAAGCAGAAGCGCGTGCTCCATCTAGCGCTGTTGATTCACGATCTCGGCAAGGGGCATATCGAAGATCACAGCGAAGTCGGCCTGCGAATCGCCGAAGAGACGGGGCGGCGCTTGTATCTGCCGCCGGCCGAGACCGAGCTGCTGAAGTTCCTGGTGCACAAGCACCTGGTGATGGCGCACCTGGCCTTCCGGCGCGACACCAGCGACGATCAGCTTGTGGTGCGGTTCGCTGTCGAAGTCGGTTCGCCCGAGGCATTGCAAATGCTGGTCTGCCTGACGGCCGCCGATCTGGCCGCGGTCGGACCGGGCGTGTGGAACAAGTGGAAAGGCGAGGTGCTGATCGAACTGTACCGTCGCACTTTGGCGCACTTGGCTGGCGACGGTTCGGCGTCGTTCGATCGGCGGCTCGAGCGCCGCCGCGTCGACCTGGTGGAGCTCGTCCGCAACGATCCGCAGCAGGAATGGCTCAGCGAACAAATCAACAGCCTGCCGCACGAGTACTTGACGTCGACGCCGCCGGCGCAGATTGTCGCCGAATTGCGCGAGCTGCGAGGGTTGCAGCCCCGCGACATATTCGCCCGCGGCCAATACCTGGCCCCCACGCGGACGGTCGAGTTCACGGTCGGCGCGCACGAAGGGGTGGCGCCGGGCATTTTTCACCGCCTGACCGGCGCGCTCACTGGGCAAGGGCTGCAGATTCTCTCGGCGCAAATCAACACGCTCGACGATCACCTGGTGCTCGATCGCTTCTGGGTGCTCGACCCCGATTACGAGGATGCCCCCCCCGGCGACCGCATCGAGTCGGTGTGCGACTCGCTCCGCCAGGCATTGACCGGCCCCGATTCGGAGCTTCCCAAGTTTCGTCGGGTCTGGAACGGCCGCCCGGGCGGGAGCTTGACGGTGCTCCCCACGCGCGTGCGCACCGACAACAGCACGTCGGATCGCTTTACGATCATTGATGTCTTCGCGGCCGATCGCCAGGGTTTGCTGTACCGCATCACCCGCGCGCTGTTCGAATTGGGACTGTCGGTCTCGTTGGCCAAGATCGCCACGCACCTCGACCAGGTGCTCGACGTGTTCTACGTGACCGATCAGCGCGGGCGCAAGATCGAAGAACCGCGGCGCGTCGAAGAGATCGAAGCCCGCCTGCTGGCCGAGATCGAAGCGCTCGAGGCCGAAGAAGCCGAACAGGTTCACCGGGTTTAGCGGCCGCCAAATTCGCGCGGTCTTTGCACGTCGATGTCCAAACGCCGCAAGCGATCGACCACGGTGCAGCCGGCGCGCAACAACTCCCAGCGCGCCGACACCTCAACGGAGCGCTCCTCGGCAGCCAGCGCGCGTGCCGGCGCGTCGCCCGACGCGGGGGGGCCGGCCCGACGACCGTGGCGCGCTTTGCTATTTCGCTGTGCGGCTTTGCTCGTCGGGCTATTGGTGGGGATTGTCGTCGTCGAAGCAGGCTTGCGCGTTTTCGGCATTCGCCCCGAGCGCTACGAAAAACCGCGCTGGCTCGCCTGGGACGGCATCGCCTATCGCGATCTGGGGATCTGGGGCAATGGGCTGATCCGGCAGGAAAGTCGCTTTCGTCCGCAAGGCGTGCTGATGGGCGAGTACGTCCCGGGGGCGAAGTTCAAAGAGGTCTTCGACACCAACCCGCGCGGTTACTTCGACGAAGACAACGGCGTGCCGATGGAAGTCAACGTGTTGGGGCTGCGTGGTCCGCTGGTTTCGCCCGCGAAGCCGCCGGGGGTGTTCCGCATTTTGGGGTTGGGGGATTCGTTCACGTTCGCCGTGGGCGTGCGCGAGCCTGACACGTTCTTGCGCCGGCTGGAAACGACGCTCAACGCCCAATCGCCGGCGTCCACCAGCGACGCGGTGGCGTCGCCCGACGACTCGGCAACTGTGCCGACGAACGCTGCGCCGACGAACGCTGCGCCAAGTCCAACAGCGCCGACCAGGTACGAAGTACTCAACGCCGGCACGCAGGGTTACAACATTCGCGACGAAGTGCTGTATCTCGAAGGGCGCTGGCTGGCGCTTTCGCCCGACCTGGTGCTCATCAATTTCTACTTGAACGACGCGTATGCCGACAACGCGTTTTTGAACATGGGCGAGGCGCTGGGCATCTACGAGGCGCCGGTGGGGCTGGGTCGCTTCAGTTATCTGGCTGACTTGGTGCAACACCAGCTTGCCGTGCGGCGGCAACGGCGCGCGACCGAAGCCTATTATCTCGAAAGCTTCTTTGCCGAGGCCGATCGCTATCTGGGCAATCCCAGCGCGCTGTCGACGGATTGGCAGCTCAGCCACGACGCCCTGGCGCACGCCGTCGAACTCGGGCGCGAGCACGGTTTTCGGGTGGCCCTGGTCATCTGGCCCGAGTTGTACGACCTCGACGGCGACTATCCGTTTGATTCGATTCACAAGCTGGTGCGGCAAACTTGCAGCCAGTTGGGGGTGCCGGTGCTCGATTTGTTGGACACCTTTCGCGGACTGAAAGCCGAGACGCTCTGGGTGCACCCCAGCGACCACCATCCGAACGAAGAAGCCAACCGCCTGGCGGCCGACGCCATCGCTCGCTTTCTCCGCGAGCAACACCTGCTCACGCCGCCGGCGGGCGAGTAGCCCGACACGGTTCGCCGGCCGTACCCCTACCCGATGGCTGCGCCGCCGAGTAAGGTGTCTGTCTCCGCCAGCGCCCCCACCTCGCGAGAGCATGCCATGAGTCAATCGCCCGACGGTTCCCAGCGACTCACGATCACGCATTGGCTGATTCTGTCCGTGGCCGTGCTCGGTTTTGCGTTCGACATTTACGAACTGCTGATGTTGCCGCTGATCGCGCCCAAGGCGCTGGCCGACCTGCTGGGGGTCGATCCGATGACCGAGGGCGGCTTTCAGCAGATTCTCTCCTGGTCGGTCTACATCCAAACGTCGAGCGCGGTCTGCGGCGGCATTTTCGGCTTGTTGGGAGGCTACCTGACCGATCGCTATGGCCGCCGCACCGTGCTCACCTGGAGCATATTGGTCTACGCCGGTTCGGCGTTCGCCGCCGGCTTTGCCACCTCGGCCCTGATGTTGCTGGTGTTGCGCTGCACCACGTTCATCGGCGTGTGCGTCGAGTTCGTGGCGGCCGTGGCCTGGCTGGCCGAAGTCTTCCCCAATCCCAAACAGCGCGAATGGGTGCTCGGCGTCACGCAGGCCTTCTCGTCGGTCGGCGGGCTGATGGCGGCCGGCGCCTACCAGGTGGCGGTCCACTTCGCCGAGCAGTTTCCGGCCATCTACGGCCGGCACGACGCCTGGCGCTACACGCTCATCAGCGGTCTGATTCCGGCGATTCCGCTGATTGTCATTCGGCCGTTCTTGCCGGAGTCGCCCGCCTGGAAAGCCAAGCGAGCTGCCGGCACACTGCGGCGGCCGAGCATCGCCGAGCTGTTCGCGCCGGGATTGCGGCGGACGACGATCGCGACCACGATCCTGTTCGCCTGCAGCTATGGCGCGGCCTTTGGCGCCATTCAACTCGCGCCGCAACTCGTGCCAGGTTTGGTCCCTGAGCTGCGCGGGCTGAAGCCGCTGCGCGAACAAGTGCAAGCCGCCGCCGAATCGGGACAGGACACCGCGCCACTGCGCGGCAAAATCCGCGGCTTGCTCAAGACGCAGGAAGCGGTCCGCGGCCAGGTGCAAACCTATCAGGAGGTTGGCGGGCTGTTGGGCCGCATCGCCCTGGCGGTGCTGGCCGTGGTGATCGTCTCGCGCAAAGGACTGTTGTGGATCTTCCAGGTTCCGGGGTTGATCTTCTTTCCGCTCGCCTTTGCGATGGCCGCCACCAGCAGCCTCGATCAATTCAAATGGCTGCTGGCGGCCTGCGGTTTCTGCACCGTGGCCCAATTCAGCTTCTGGGGGAACTATCTGCCGCGCGTTTATCCGCTGCACTTGCGCGGCACGGGCGAAGGGTTCGCGGCCAATGTCGGCGGGCGGATGATCGGCACGATGGGGGCCTTTGTCACGGCATCGATTCAGCCGCTGATGCCGGGGGACAATTACTTTCACCAACTGGCGTACGCCTGCACGGCCACGGCCGTGACGGTCTACGGCATCGGCTTCATCACGTCGTTCTGGCTGCCGGAACCAAGCGCCGAACTGGAAGATTGAACCTGGGCAGGGCGCCGCCGTGAGCGCGGCTCGCTCGCCACGGTGCCAGCATTTGCGATCCGGGGCGACGGTGACCTGCTGGCCGGTTCTCCACGCCGACAAGTCCCCGCGCCGGCCCGCGGATAGTACAATCGAGCCGTCGATTCCGACGCTTCAACGAGGGAAGTTATGCACGGCCTGATCATGGACTACCAGCTCACGGTGCCGGCGATGCTCCGCCGCGCCGAGACGCTCTTCGGCGACAAGCGCGTCGTCTCGCGCCGCCCCGACAAGCACCTCGACCACCGCAACTACGCCGAACTGATCGATCGCACCAAGCGGTTGGCGCTGGCGCTGCGCGGGCTGGGGGTCGAAACTGGGGATCGCGTCGGCACCTTGTGCTGGAACCACGCCGAACACCTCGAAGCGTATTTCGGCATCCCGTCGGCCGGCGCCGTGCTGCACACCTTGAACCTGCGGCTGCACCCGAACGATCTGGCCTACATCGCGGGGCACGCGAGAGACAAAGTCGCGCTGGTCGACGACGTGCTGTGGCCCTTGTTCGAGAAGTTCCGCGACGAAGTTCCTTTCGAGCACGTGGTCGTCATCCGCACGGCGGGCGAGCCCTTGCCCAAGGGGACGATCGACTACGAAGACTTGCTGGCCAGCATCGATCCGGCGCGCTTCGAGTACCCCGATTTCGACGAGCGGCAGGCCGCCACGATGTGCTACACGTCGGGCACGACTGGCCAGCCGAAAGGGGTGTTGGCCTCGCATCGCGCCGTGGTGCTCCACTCGCTGGGGACGACGATGGCCGACACGCAGGGGCTCAGCGAGCACGACACCGTGTTGCCGGTCGTGCCGATGTTTCACGCCAACGCCTGGGGGCTGCCGTTCGCGGCGCTGTTGGTCGGCTCGAACCAGGTCTTTCCCGGTCCACATCTCGATCCGGTGAGTCTCGTCGAGCTGTTCGAAAGCCAGCGCGTGACGGTCACCGCCGGCGTGCCGACGATTTGGATGGGCATTCTGCAACACCTGGATCAACATCCCGGCAAGTTTGATCTGTCGTCGCTGCGTGCGTTGTTGGTCGGGGGCTCGGCCGCGCCGATCTCGATGATTCGCGGTTTCCAGGAGCGGCACGGCCTGCGCGTGTTGCACGCCTGGGGAATGACCGAGTTGTGCCCGTTGGGGACCGTCGCGCAACTTTCGACCGCCATGCGCTCGGCGTGCGACGACGATCAATATGCTTATCGCGCCAAGCAGGGTCGGCCGGTGCCCTTGGTCGAGATTCGCGCGCGCGGCGAAAACGGCCTCGTCCCCTGGGATGGCCGCGCGGTCGGCGAGCTCGAAGTGCGCGGACCGTGGATCGCGTCGAGCTATTACAACTGCCCCGAAGGGGCCAACTCGTTCACGCCCGACGGCTGGTTCCGCACCGGCGACATTGTGGCCATCAGTCCCGATGGCTCGATGCAACTGCAAGACCGGGCCAAGGACGTGATCAAATCGGGAGGCGAGTGGATCAGCTCGGTGGCGCTGGAGAACGCCCTGATGGGGCATCCGGCCGTGGCCGAGGCCGCCGTCATCCCCTGCGTGCATCCCCGCTGGGACGAGCGGCCGTTGGCCGTCGTGGTGCTCAAGCCCGACGCCAAAGCCACTTACGACGAGTTGCGGGCGTATCTCGAGCCGCAGTTTGCCAAGTGGTGGCTCCCCGATGCTGTCGTTTTTGCCCGCGAAATTCCACGAACTTCGGCCGGCAAGTTCTTGAAGACTTCCCTGCGGGAACAATATGGTGACTATTACTTGAAAGGCGCGCCGCAGCCGGCAGCCCGCTGACGTTGGGGTACGACCGGACGTAGAATAACTTCTCGATCGCCCCCCCTCTCCCCTTGTGGGAGAGGGCAGGGTGCGGGGGCAAGAAATTGGGAAGTTTATTCTGCGGCCCGTCCTTGATGACCGGCCGCCGGGGCGCGGCCGTTTCACGGGCCAGGCCGATTAACCGCTTTCGCGCTTACATTCCTCGTTCAAGGCTAAGGAGAAAGTCATGTCGCAACCGGTGATCATCGACGCCGTTCGCACCCCTTTCGGACGCGGCGGCAGCGCCACGAAGCCGGGCGGCTATTTTCGCGACACGCGCCCCGACACGTTGTTGGCCCACTGCCTGAAGGCACTCGTCGAGCGCAACAAGCTCGATCCGGCCAAAGTCGACGACGTGGTCACCGGCTGCGTGAGCCAGGCGGGCGAGCAAGGCGCCAACATCGGCCGCTTGGGCGTGCTGTTGGCCGGCTTTCCGGTGAGCGTGCCGGCCGTGACACTCAACCGCATGTGCGGCTCGAGCCAGCAGGCGGCGCACTTCGCCGCACAAGAAGTGGCCGCCGGTGATTCCGACTTTACGATTGGCTGTGGTGTCGAGCACATGAGCCGCGTGCCGATGTTCAGCGACGTCGGCTCGCTGGACAAGCTCAATCCCGAACTGTTTACGCGCTTCGAACTGGTGCACCAGGGCGAAAGCGCCGAGCGGATGGCCGAGAAGTGGAAGATCAGCCGCAAGGAAGTCGACGACTACGCGATGGAAAGCCATCGCCGGGCCAGCCGCGCCGCCCAGGAAGGCCGGAACAAGGAGATCATTCCGACCGAAGGGCTCACGGCCGACGGCCAGAAGCAGGTCTTCACGCGCGACGAAGGAATCCGCGACGTGCTCGATCCGGCCAAGATCGCCAGCCTGCCGACGGTGTTCCGCCCCAACGGCGTGGTAACGGCGGCCAACTCGAGCCAGGTTTCCGACGGCGCCGCCGCGGTGTTGATCGCCAATCGCGAGATCGCCCAGGCGCAGGGGATGAAGCCGCGAGCGCGGTTCTTGGCCCGAGTGGCAGTCGGCGACGATCCGACGTTGCAACTGGCCGGCGTCATTCCCGCCACGCAGAAGGCGCTCAAGCATGCGGGCCTGTCGATCAAGGACATCGATTGGATCGAGATCAACGAGGCGTTCGCCACCGTGGTGCTCGGCTGGGCCCGCGAGCTCAAGCCCGATATGGCCAAGGTCAATCCGTGGGGTGGCGCGATCGCCCACGGTCATCCGCTGGGCGCGACCGGCGCGGCGCTGATGGCCAAACTCGTGAACGGGCTCGAAGCCACCGGAGGCAAGCTCGGCCTGCAAACGATGTGCATCGGGCACGGCATGGCCACCTGCACGATCATCGAACGGATCTAAGCGGCTTGCCCGCGCGAGATATCGCGCGATTTCATCGGTTCGTCCACTGACAGCCCAGGGAATGCTTTCCCTGGGCTTTTTTTGGTATCATCCGACCTTCGACAATTCGCATCGCAGCCGCGAAGCTCGCGGCACTTCGCGTCGAGAACATCTCCAGAGGGGAGCCGAACGGCCATGCAGATTTCTGGGAAGACATTCTTGGTGACCGGCGGTGGATCGGGCCTGGGCGCCGCGACCGTGCGGCGGCTGGCCAAGGCCGGCGGCAGCGTGGTGATCGTCGATCTCAACGAAGAAAACGGCAAGGCCGTGGCTGCCGAACTAGGCAAGCCCGGGCGCTTCGTACAGGCCGACGTAGCGGACGAGGCCGCCGTGCAGAAGGCGGTCGAGGCGGCCAAGGAGTCGTTCGGCGGTTTACACGGCGCGATCAATTGCGCCGGCATCGGCACGGCGATGCGCGTGCTGGCCAAGGAAGGCCCTCACAATCTCGAAGTCTTCGCCCACGTGATCAAAGTCAACCTGATCGGCACGTTCAATATCATCCGGTTGGCGTCGCAATTGATGGCGGCCGGCGACGCCGACGCCGGTGGCGAGCGGGGTGTGATCGTCAACACGGCCAGCGTGGCGGCCTTCGACGGGCAGATTGGTCAGGCGGCTTACTCGGCCTCGAAGGGGGGCATCGTCGGCATGACCTTGCCGATCGCCCGCGAGCTGGCTCGCTTCGGCATCCGCGTGGTGACGATCGCGCCGGGGCTGTTCAACACGCCTTTGATGGCGATGCTCCCCGAGGAAGCCAAGAAATCGTTGGGGGCGCAAGTTCCCTTTCCGCCGCGATTGGGCGAACCCGACGAATTCGCCATGCTGGCCGAGCAAATTGTCGTCAACCCGATGCTCAACGGCGAGACGATCCGGCTCGACGGCGCGATCCGCATGGCGCCGAAATAACTCCGTGCTCAGGCTTGCTGCGACAACAAAATCGGCCCAGGGAAGCGTTCCCTGGGCCTTTAGATTGCGCGCGGGCGAAACGTAGACGCTTGTTGATCGCGCGCGCCTCAGACGCGGGGCTATCGACCGCTGCCGCCGCCCCCCATCACTTTTTCCTCGGGCAGGTAGATCAACCGGCCGCAACTGCCGCAGAAGACCAATTTGCCGAGCTTCAGCGAGTTGAACGTGTTGGGGGTGATCAACTGCGAGCAGCCGGCGCAGATGTTTCCTTCGACGGGGGCCATGCCGTCGGCCCCCTTCGAGCGCGTCATGCGCTTGTAGGTATCGCGAGCATCGGCAGGGAGGTTCTCTTCGTTTTTGGCCAGTTCGGCTTCGAGGCGGCCGACTTCCGTTTCGAGATTGCCTTGCTGCTCGCGAACGGTTTTTTGTGCGGCGGCCAGCTCTTCTTTGCCTTTGGCGAGATTCTGCTGCGCCTCGGTCACGGACACCTGGTGGACGTCGACCTTTTCCAAAGCGTCGAGAATCTCGTCGGCCAGCACGCTGTTGGCCATCTCGGCGGCCGCGATCTGCTCGCGCAAAGCCTGGTATTCGCGGTTACTGCTGGCGGCGTTGAGTTTCGACTTGAGGTCGACGATTTTCTGCTCGCCGGTACGCAACTGCAGTTGCTTTTGGTCGGCGTCGACCTTGGCGGCCTTGGAGTCGTTCTGCGCCTGGGTTAGCGCTTGCTCCAATCGCGTGAGGTTTGCCTCGCGAGCACGGATTTGGCGGGGGCCGCGCTCCAACCGCTCGCGCACGTCGCCAAGCTGGCGGTGGATGCGGTGCAAGGTGCGCAACAATTCAACCAGGTCGCTCATGGTCGGGGGGTGGCTCCGTCCGTCGGCATGCGGTGCAGGGCGTCGATCAGGAAGGCAAGTCTGGCGGATCGGCGCGGAAAACCAAACTGATCCGCGCCGTGGTCGGGGTCGATCATCCCCTTAAGCATACCAAGTCGGCGGCTGGGCGGCACCCAAAAAGGCCGACTGGCGGGCTGGAATGCCTGCGGGCGGTTCCATCCGGAGCGACTTCGCTCGCCTGGGCACTGGTGAGTCCGTTCGCGTGGCTCGCTTACGTCCGCCAGCGTAAACTATAGCAGGCCGCGCGCTTTTGCTTGTCCAGTCACGCCGTGTTGTATCTCCCAGAAGTCAGGTCTCCAAATGGCGACAACGGGCTACCCACATATCGATACCAGTGGTCACACGCCGCGGATTGCCGGGACTGGTTTCAAGGTCGTACTACTGGTGGCCGATCATTTGGTTTATCGATGGGACGCCGAGCAACTCCATCGGCAATATCCGGAGCTAACGCTGGGGCAAATTCACAGCGCCCTGGCCTATTACTACGACCATCAGGCCGAACTCGATCAAGAGCTTGAGGCCCGATCGCGGCAAGCCGACGAGTTTCGCGACCAGCTCGCAGGCACCGAGTTACAAACGCGGTTGCGAATACTCAGCTCGCGCCAGCACGATACGCCGCCGTCATGACACTGGCGCTGTACATGGATCATCAGGTCCAGCGAGCGATCGTCGAGGGACTGATCGGTCGCGGCGTCGATGTGATTACTGCCACGGACGATGGGACCGCAACCTGGACTGACGAGGAGTTGTTGACCCGGGCAACTCAACTAGGCCGGGTGGTCTTCACTCGCGATGAAGACTTTCTAAAACTGGCGGCCACCTGGCTTGCCGATGGGCGGGATTTCGCTGGTGTTGTGTATTCGCACCAGCAGAAGATCGATATTGGGGGAGCGGTGCGTGACCTCGAGTTGATCGCCAAAGTATTGACCGCCGAAGAGATCCGAAGTCGCGTCTTATTCTTACCGCTGTGAGCTGGAAGAGCCGGGAGAGGGCCGTAAGTTCTATTGCTACGAAGTAGAGCGCCGGCCGGCGACCTGCGGAAATAAAAAACGGCTAGCCGCGGGACGGTTTCCCCACGGCTAGCCGCGTTATTTGCTAGGGCCAATTCGCGGACCGAATTAGCGGCACCCGCTTAGCCTCGCGACGCACGGCGCCGCCGCACCCAGGCCAGCGCCACACCGCTCAAGCCCAGGCCGAACAAAGCCATGCTGGCCGGCTCGGGCACAACCTTGAATGTTTGCGTGAAGAACGACAACGTCGGGACCGTGCCGGCGCTGCCGGCCAGGGCCAGGATGTCCTTCTGCACGTGAATCGACACGTAGCCCGGATTGAAGTCGACCGAATCGGTAAGCACCTTCGATCCTGGCTTGATTTCGTAAATGTTGATGATCGCCTCGCCGTCTTCGGGCAAGAAGGTCTCGGTGATGCTGATGACACCGGGGCCCGGTCCCAGCACCGAAGGATTGCCGGAGAGCGTGGCCTTGATCACCGACGCTACGTCGTTGTTGACGCTGACCAGAAAGCTGATCAAGGCGTCGGATGCCCCGCCGCCGGGAAGATCAAGAAACCCGCCCTGAAACAGCAGGCCCGAGTCACCCGACTTGGCATCGGTGTAGGGGACGACGTTGATGCCGCTGGAAGCGGGCATATCGCCGGTGCCCAGATAAGCGAACTGGCTGAACGTCAGACCGCCAACCAAGATCGAGTCGTTGTTGGTGATCAGCGTCGAAAGGAGTTCTGCCCGGGCAGAGGTGGCGCCAAGCGCCATCGACAGGCAGACGAAGAGACAACAACTGGACGGAAAAAATCGCTTCATGAGACTAATGCTTTCTCTCTGTTGGCAACGGAAACGGCGGGCAAGCGCCAGCTCGCTCCGTTGTGGTTGATTACATGAGCGCCTTTATCGAATTACGGGTTCGAGGAAGTAGGACCAAAACAACTTCCGCCGAGCGCAAGGGGGGGCCGGCGGCTAAACAACAACGGGGAGACGCCGGCGGGGGCGACAAGTCGGGCGATCATGCCCATGAACGTGCGGCCAAGCGCAGCAAGGAGCGCGGCTCAAGCACGTGGTGAAGATCGCGGCCAACGAGTACCAGCCGGCAGTCGAACGAATGAGCAGAAGACCTTGCTCATCGTTTGGGCTGTGCTACCGACTCACTAGCGATACTCGTAAAAAACAGAAATTACTGGCCGCAAAACGCAGAGGCGCCACCGCCCGGAGGGCAGTCGCTCCCCTGGTTAAGTGTGATTCAACAATAATCGGAAAGAAAAGTCACGCAATATCCCGGCAGATTTTCCAAGATTTTCCAAAAAAATCTTTGGTCGATTTGATTTGGTAGCTAACAAACCGTGGTTCATCGCGGTTTCGGACTGAAAAGCGTCGCCTTCCGCCATCGTCGGTCGCACCTCAGCGGGTGAATACTTCCCCTGGCTCAGGCAATCAGATCGTGCACGACGTGGCCGTGCACGTCGGTGAAGCGGAAATCGCGGCCGGCATAGCGATACGTCAGCCGCGTGTGGTCGAAGCCCAACTGATGCAACATCGTGGCGTGCAGATCGTGCACGTGCACGCGGTTTTCGACCGCCTGGAAGCCAAACTCGTCGGTCGCGCCGTAGGCCGTGCCGCCACGCACCCCGCCGCCGGCCAGCCAGGCCGTGAAACCGTGATGGTTGTGATCGCGGCCATTGATCTTGCCGGCGTTGGCCCCCTTTTGTGGCAGCTCGACCGTCGGAGTGCGGCCGAACTCGCCGCACCACAGCACCAGCGTTTCGTCCAACAGCCCGCGCTCCTTAAGATCGCTTAAGAGAGCGGCGATGCCACGGTCGCATTCGCGGGCCAGCCGGCGATGATTCACCTCGAGGTCGTCGTGGCTGTCCCACGGCTGTCCCTGGCCGTGCCAGAGCTGCACGAACCGCACGCCGCGCTCGACGAGCCGGCGGGCGATCAACAGTTGCCGGGCCTGTACGCCGGGACCATAGCGATCGAGCACGTGCTGCGGCTCGCGGGAGACGTCGAACGCCTCGGCCGCTTCGTCTTGCATGCGATACGCCAGCTCGAACGAGTGGATGCGGGCTTCGAGAGCGGCGTCGTCTTGCCGGGCCGCAGCATGGCGGGCATTGAGCTCGGCCAGCAGATCGAGCTGCCGCCGCTGTTGGCCGCGCGACACCGTGGTGTTGCGGATGTTCTCAATCAGTTTGTCGATTTCGGTGTGCTTGGTGTCGAGGTAGGTCCCTTGATATACGCCCGGCAAGAACGAACTTTGCCAGTTCTGAGCCCCTTTGATCGGGTGCCCGCCCGGGCACATCGCCAAAAACCCCGGCAAGTTCTGGTTCTCGGTCCCCAGCCCGTAGGTGACCCACGAGCCGAAGCTGGGGCGCAGCAGCCGGGCTTCGCCGCAGTTCATCAACATCAGCGAGGGCTCGTGGTTCGGTACGTCGGCGTGCATCGAGCGGATGACGCACAAGTCGTCGGCGTGGGCCGCCGTGTGCTCGAACAGCTCGCTGACTTCCAAGCCGCTTTGACCGTAGCGGCGGAACTTGAAGGGGCTCGGGAGCGCCGCGCCGGTCTTGCGTTCGGTCCCCAAGTTGTCGAAGGGGAGCATTTGCCCGCCGTATTCGGTCAACTTGGGCTTGGGGTCGAAGGTGTCGACGTGCGATGCCCCGCCGTTCATGAACAAGTGAATGACGTGCTTGGCGCGCGGTGCGAAGTGCGCTTGTTTGGGAGCCATGGGGTTGGCGTAGCCGCCAGCCAGGGAACTGCCCGACGACGTGGCGGCCGCGGCCGAGTCGACCAGCAACCCATCGGCGGCCATCACGCTGGCCATGCCCAGCGAGCCGAACCCCATGCCGACGCGGCGCAAGAGCTCGCGGCGCGAGAGGGAGAGCTCGCCGGGAGACAAATCGAGTTTCGACGAGTCGTGTGTCATCTAGATCGCTTTCGCCGGATGCAGTCGCGCCACTTACCCGGCCGAAACGCGTTGGCGTTTCGGCCACCCTCTCCCGCGAGGGGAGTGGGGTTGGTTGAGGCCCGTGATCTCACAACAACGGAATTAATCGACGAACAAAAACTCGTTGGTCGCCAGCAGCACCTGCGCCAACTGCTCGTACGGCGCCAATCGCTGATCTCCTTGATCGCTGGTCGGGCTCTCGGGCGTGGCTTGTGCCTCGGCGAGGAATTGCTCGGCGAGCAACAGCTCGTCAGGCGCCGCGGATCGGCCCAGCACTACGCGATACAGGCAATCGACGAGCGCCGCCGGATCAAGGTCGGCGACCGACGCGTCGGGGCGATCGCCGCTGGCGTCGTTCAACGCCCGCTCGGCGGCCGCGCGGGCTTGCTCGGTGACAAACGGCGAGTTCATCGCGAACAGCGCCTGCTGCGGCACCGTGGTTCGCGAGCGTTCGGGGCTCGAAGCATCGGGGCTGGGGAAGTCGAAAGTCCGCAACAGTCCGGCCATGTCGCCGCGATCGATGAAACCGTAAAGCGTGCGGCGGTGCGTGTAAGGCTGACTCGCCAGGTTCACCGGCCGGCCGCCGATCTCCCGTTCGAGATTGCCGGCGACAGCCAGCAACGAGTCGCGGATCGCCTCGAACTCCAGTCGGCGGCGATTCATGCGCCACAACAGCCGGTTCTCGGGATCGACGGCGGCGCAATCCGCCCGCTCGTCGCTCGCTTGCTGATAAACGCGCGACAACACGATTCGCCGGTGCAGCCGCTTGAGCGACCAGCCGTCGTCACGCAGCGTGGCCGCCAGGTAATCGAGCAACTCAGGATGGCTGGGCGGATCGCAGCGCAAGCCGAATTCGCTCGGCGTGAGCACCAGGCCCGCTCCGAAATGTTGCTGCCAGACGCGGTTGACGATCACCCGCGCGGTAAGCGGGTTGTCCGTCGAGGTGATGGCGGCGGCCAACTCCTGCCGGCCGCTGCCGTGCTCGAAGGGATGTCGCTGGCCGTCGGCCGAGAGAACCTGCACGAACGATCGCTCGACCGCGTCTCCCTGGCGATGCGGATTGCCGCGCAAAAAGATACGCGGTTCATGCGGCTTGCCGGCGTCGACGACCGACATGGCCCGCGGCGGCTCGGCCGGCGAGTTGGTTTGACACAGATCGACTTCGCGCCGCAGCCGGCCATATTCGTTGGCGGCGATGCGATCGAACAGCGGCGGTACGTTCTCGTTGGTGACGATCGTCGGTACGTCGTCGGCGTAAAGCGCCTGGCGAAGTTCTTCGGCCGCGGCGTCGGGCAAGGCGGTGGGAGCCGCCGGCGCCGGCTGTGCTCCGGCGGTCGCCTGGGCCAGCGCTTGTTCGTGCGCGGCCAGCAGTTCGCGCCATTGACTCTCAGTGCCCGCCAGCAGTTCTCCCAATCGCTCGGCGACGTCGACCATTGAGCTCAGCGGCGCGGCGCCCAGTGCGGCCTTAACTTGCGGATGTAGTGGCTGCCGAGGCCGTGACTTGTCGGTGTCGTGTTGTTGCTCTTGTTGTGGCGCGTCGGTCGTCGGCCAGCCGGAGATCAACTCCGCCGCGGCCGTGCTGAAGCCCTCGGCGGGCAAGGCCGCCAAGGCTGACCACACGGCGAACACCGGGCTCTGCCACGCCCGGCGGCCATCGAGATACTTGCGCCACCGCTCGATTGCCTCGGGCTTGAGCTCGTCGGGCGAGAGCGAGAGCATCGGGTCTTCGACCGGGGCCGCCGCGGGGCGACGCACCACTTCGACGAGATACTCGCGGACGCGCTCGCGCAGGCCGTCCGCGATCTGCTGCCGCTGCGCGGCCAGAAAACTCTCCAGCGACTGACGTAGCTTGTTCAGCTCTTCTTGATGGGCGAGATAGGCGGCGTTTTCCTCGGGCATGGCGATCAGCGGCTTCTCGCCCGGCTCGACCGTGCTGGCGAAGACGCCATACAGGGCGTAGTAATCGGCCGTCGAAATGGGGTCGTACTTGTGGTCGTGGCAGCGGGCGCAGGTCACGGTCAGGCCCATGAACCCGCGCGTCACAACGTCGATGCGGTCGTCGATCTGATCGTGCGTGTTGTTCATGAAGCGGCTGCCGACGGTGAGCAAGCCCAGGGCCGCCAGCGGTCGCGGATCGCTCGAGGTGTCGAACAAATCGGCCGCGATCTGCTGCGTCACGAACTGATCGTAGGGCAGGTCTTCGTTCAGCGCCCGCACCACGTAGTCGCGGTAGGTGTAGGCGTGCGGATAGCGCGTGTCTTCGGTGAAGACGTAGCCCTTGGTGTCGGCGTAGCGGGCGACGTCGAGCCAATGGCGACCCCAGCGTTCGCCATAGGCCGGCGAGGCCAGCAGGCGGTCGACCGCGGCGGCCAGCGCCGTGTCGAGCGAGGTCTCCCGCACTGCATGCTCGAAGGCGTCGAGCTCGTCGGCCGTGGGGGGCAAGCCAACGAGATCGAACGTCACGCGACGCAACAGCACGCGGGGCGTGGCCGGCGGCGATGGCTTTAGCCCTTGCGATTCCAGGGCCGCGAGCACGAAGCGATCGACGTCGGTCGCCGGCCAACTGCCATCTGCGACCGCCGGCGGATCGGGCCTGGTAATTGGCTGAAACGCCCAGTGATTCGCCCGGGCTCGGACGATGCGCTCGGCGATCGTGTCCTGGGCGGGAGCCGCCGAGTTAGCCGCCGTGCCGGCCGCGGAATCGCTCCCCCAAGGCAGCCCCAGCTTCACCCAGTCGCGCAGGGCCGCGATCGCTTCGTCGGGCAGCTTGCCGTCGGGAGGCATCTGCACATCGCGCTGATACGTGATGACTTCGATCAAGCGGCTGCGGTCGGGCTCGCCGGCGGTGACGATCGCGCCGGCCGAACCCCCTTGCAGCATGGCGTCGCGCGAGTCGAGGCGCACGCCCGCTTCCTGCGTGTCGGCGCCATGGCACGTCTGGCAGTGTTCGACCAGCACCGGCCGCACGCGTTTCTCGAAGAGCTCGACGCCGGCCTGTTGTTGGGCCGCGTCGATCGCCGGCTGTGCCTCGGCAGCCACACCGCGCGTGGCCGTGAGCCAGCAGGTGGCCGCGGCGAACAGCCAAACGATCGCCGCCGGCAGGCGACAGGCCGTGCGCAACCCGAGATTCACCGAGCGTGGCGTCATGCTGAAAGCGATTCTTCGTGGGATTGAAGTGTCGTCGCGCCGGCGGCTTAACGGCCGACAGTTCGGCGGAAACTCGCGGCGATGCGATGCGTAATGGGCGGGCGTCCGTGCCGTGGGCAGGTGGGTCTTCGTTGGCGGGCAGGGCTCCGACAAATCTGGCTAGTGGCCTGCCAGCCATTGTATTTGCCGGCCGGCGTCGACGTCAATTTGGCCGCGGGCGTGGACTTTGGCGTGCCGCGGCCGCCTGGAGGGCCGAACCGCAGACCGATCGCGCAACGGAGATCGATTGACTGCCACTTTGCCGCCCCGGAGAATCGCCGGCAACACAACAACTGTGGGGGGAACGGCAATGGACGATAAGACTGCGGAAGGCAACGACGACGCGGCGGCTGTTTCGCGACGCGGCTTTTTGGGGACGGCCGTGGCCGTCACTGCCGCGGCGGGATCAAGACGAGCGCGAGCCGCAGACGATACGGCCAGCGACAGCGCCGCGACCAAAACCGACGGCGCCAACGACCGCGTGCAGTTTGCCGTGATCGGTTGCGGCGGCATGGGGACCGGCCACTTGCGCAACCTCGTCGAGCGCGGTGAGCGCGACAATATTCGCGTGGCCGCGGTTTGCGATGTCTATCAGCGGCGGCTGACGCGGGCGCGCGAAATTGCCGGCTGCGAGGGCTCGCTCGACTACCGCCCGTTGCTGGAACGCGACGACATCGACGCCGTGCTGATCGCCACGCCCGATCATTGGCATGCCAAGA
Organism: Pirellulales bacterium; assembly: GCA_050184475.1. Classification (GTDB taxonomy): domain Bacteria; phylum Planctomycetota; class Planctomycetia; order Pirellulales; family JAEUIK01; genus JAIESQ01. The sequence continues at coordinate 271,675 of JBFXAH010000002.1, forward strand.
TCGCCGGCGACGCGCTCGAGGCCGGCAAACACGTCTACGTCGAAAAGCCGATGACACACACGGTCGAGCAGGCGATCGAGCTGCGCAATACCGTGCGCCGCACCGGCAAGGTGCTGCAGGTTGGACCGCAAGGGACCGGCGACGACAAGTTCTGGCAAGCGCACGACGCCTTAAGAGCCGGACGCATCGGCAAGGTCACCTGGGGACACGGCACCTACAACCGCAACGCGCGGGTCTGCCTGTTCAACGATCATCAGAAGATCGACCCCACGGCCGGTCCCGACAAAACCGGCGAAGACTTCATCGATTGGCAAATGTGGCTCGGCTCCGAGTGGAACCTGGCGCCGCAGATTCCCTGGACGCCAGAGCACTTCTTCCGCTTCCGCAAATACTGGCCGTACAACGGCGGCGTGGCAACCGATCTCTTGTATCACAAGCTGGCCCCGTTGCTGCTGGCCATCGCCGGTCCGCAGGGGGAGTATCCGTGGCGCGTGAACGCCTCGGGGGGGCTGTATATCGAGAAGGATGGCCGCGACATCCCCGACGTGTTCTTGATGACGGTCGATTACCCCAGCGAGTTTTCGTTGTTTCTGGCCAGCACGCTGACCAACGACAGCAGCCTGCCCGACCGCATCTACGGCAAATTCGGCACGTTGGAAGTCGATGGTCTGGCGCTGAAGAAGAACGGCGACTTCGAGCCGGAGTTCAAGGAGCGCAACGGCGGCGTGGCCGAGTGCACCCTTTCGACCACGGCGCGGCGCGACATGGTCGGCAACTTTCTCGACGTGATCCGCGGCGGCGGCCCGCTGCACTGCAACGTCGAATTGGGGGCCGCCACGATGGTGGCGATCAAGCTGGCCGTCGAAAGTTACCGGCAACAGAAAACGATGATCTGGGACCCGCAACAAGAAAAGCTGGTGAGCTGATGAGGCCGAAAAGCGATTGCAGCGCCACCAAGGGTTCATCGGGTGCCACTGGCTCTGCCAGTGCTCTTATCCGTGGCGAGCCCCAAGCGTACGGGCGGAGCCCGTCGCACACGAGAGTCGTTCGAGCCCAGTACTGGCTCCAAGTGTCGTCTTTGTTGCTGTTTGGCGCGTGGTCGTCGAATTTGGCTTCCGAATACTGCCAGGCCGCGGAGCCCGCCGCCGACAACGGGCTCACCGAGCAAGAACAGCGCCACGGCTGGTTGCTGCTGTTCGACGGCCATTCGCTGGCCGGCTGGCAGACTTCAAACCAGCAGCCGAGCCGCAAGCCGGTCGAAGACGCCGCGCTCAACCCGCATGGCTGCGGCGGTTACATGCTCATTCACGAGCGGCCCTGGGGCGACTTCGTGTTGGCGCTGGATTTCAAGATCGCAGCGAAGTGCAACAGCGGCATTTTCATCCGCACCTGGCCGCTCGAGCCGCGGCCGGGCAAAGACGTCGGCTTCAACGGCATCGAAGTGGCCATCGACGACACGACCACGGCCGGTATGCACGACACCGGCGCCATCTACGATCTTGTCGCGCCGCGCAAGAACGCCATGAAGCCGGTCGGCCAGTGGAATCACATCGAGATCACCTGCGATGGGCCGAAGCTCGCCGTGGTGCTCAACGGCGAGCCGGTCACCGAGACGAGTCTCGACGACTGGACCGAACCGAACCGCCGCCCCGACGGCAGCGAGCACAAGTTCGACGTCGTCTACCGCGACCATCCGCGCCGCGGCTACCTCGGCCTGCAAGACCACGGCGGCAACTGCTGGTTCAAGAACATCAAGCTCAAGCCGCTGGGAGGCGACGAGCGACCACAATAGCGTCGGCAGCCCACGCTTCAGGTCGAGCGCTGTTTGCCGACCGCCGACTGCAGAAACTCGGCGATCTCGTCGAGCGACGCGCCGGGCGTGAATACTTTCGACACGCCCAACTGCTCGAGGCCGGCGATGTCGTCGGCTGGGATGATCCCGCCCAGGATGACGACGACGTGTTCCAGTCCGCGCTCTTTCAACAGGCCGACCAGCCGGGGCATCAGCACGTGGTGCGCGCCCGAGAGCAGGCTCACGCCCAGCACGTCGGCGTCTTCGTCTTCGACCGCGCGAACCACGGCCTCGGGCGATTGCCACAGACCGGTGTAGATCACCTCCATGCCGGCATCGCGCAGCGCCCGAGCGACGACTTGCACGCCACGATCGTGGCCATCGAGCCCGATCTTGGCCAGCACTACCCGGATCGGTCGACGCGTTTGGCCGCTGGCGGCGGACGTGGGTTGTGCGGCAGAGGGAGTCATCGGCAGGCTTGGTCCAGGGCGGGAAGGGGAGAGTCAAAGGCTAGTCATGCGCAGTTTCAAAACCCAGCTTGAACCGACTTCGTTTGCATAACTACATCGTTAAACCGTTGCCGGGGGTGGCCCGACTGCTCGCAGTCGGGTGGCGCAGCCACAAGAAGCTGTTCAGTCCGCGCGGCCATCGTCAGCCGCGTCGGTTTCAGAAAGGCGTTCTTGTCGCTCCGCGACCCAGCCGGCAAGCGGCTGGGCCACCCAATTCCTGCGATTTCGAGATTCAATGGAGCCCAGGTAATGCTTCAAGCCAGGTTTTGGAACCGTTTCCAGGCATCAATTTAGCGCGGTGCTGTAGCGTCCCAGGGAGTCGGCCAGGGCGGCGACCGTTTCGCCCACCGTGGCGTCGTGGCGCGCGGCCTCGAGCAGCGCGGGCATGAGGTTTTCCCTCGATCGCGCCGCGCTGCGTACCCCTGCGAGCGCGGAGGTCACGGCGGCTGCATCGCGCTGGGCACGCAACGCGTGCAGATTCGCGATCTGCTTGCGTTCGATTTCTTCGTCGATTTCGAGCAGCGGAATCTTGCTCGGCTCCTTCTCGACGAAAGCGTTGACCCCCACGACCAGTTTGCGGCCACGATCGACTTCGCGCTGGTAGGCGAACGCGCTGTCGGCGATGCGGCGGCGGAAATAGCCTTTGTCGATCGCGGCGATCATCCCCCCTTGGCGGTCGATTTCGACGAACATTTCTTCGGCCTCGCGCTCCAGAGCGTCGGTGAGCGCTTCGACCTGGTAGCTCCCCCCCAGCGGATCGACCGAGTTGGCCACGCCCGTCTCGTAGGCCAGCACTTGTTGCGTGCGCAAGGCGATGGTGACCGCTTCTTCGGTCGGTAGCGAGAGGGTTTCGTCGCGGCTGTTGGTGTGCAGCGACTGACAGCCGCCCAGCACGGCCGCCATCGCCTGGTAGGCGACGCGGACCACGTTGACCTCGGGCTGTTGGGCTTGCAGGCTGACGCCCGAGGTTTGCGCATGGCAGCGCAGCGAAAGGCTCTTGGCGTCGCGCGCGCCGTAGCGCTCGCGCAAGTGGCGGGCCCAAATCCGCCGGGCCGCGCGAAACTTGGCGATCTCCTCGAAGAAGTCGTTGTGGGCGTTGAAGAAGAACGACAGCCGCGGCGCGAATTCGTCGATCGTCAAGCCGCGCTCCAGCGCCTGCTCGACGTAGTGAAAACCGTCGGCCAGCGTGAAGGCCAGCTCTTCGGCGGCGGTCGCCCCGGCCTCGCGAATGTGGTAGCCGCTGATCGACACCGGGTGGAAGCGCGGTACGTTGCGGGTGCAGAACTCGATGGTGTCGGTGACCAGCCGCACGCTTTCGCGCGGCGGATAGACGTACTCGTTCTGGGCGTGGTACTCCTTGAGGATGTCGTTCTGGATGGTGCCGCTGAGGCGCGTCCAGGCGACCCCCTGTCGCTCGGCCGCCACCAGGAAGTAGCTCAAGATGATCGCCGCCGGCGCGTTGATCGTCATCGAGACCGAGACTTCGCCGAGATTGATGCCGGCGAACAACCGCTCGAGGTCGCGGGCCGAGTCGACCGCCACGCCGAGCCGCCCGACTTCGCCGGCGGCCGTGGGATGATCGCTGTCGAGCCCCATCAAGGTCGGCAGATCGAAGGCCGTGCTCAGGCCGGTCTGCCCCTTGTCGAGCAGAAAGCGGAACCGGGCGTTGGTCTCGGCCGGCGTGCCGAAGCCGGCAAACTGCCGCATCGTCCAGAGCCGGCCGCGATACTGGTTGGCGTGTACCCCGCGCGTGTAAGGGTATTGCCCGGGAAAGCCAAGGCGGGCCTCGTAATCTTCGCTGATTTCGTCGGGCAGATAGAGTGGCTCGATCTCGCGGCCGCTGACGGTTGTCAGGCTGGTGTCGCGCTGCCGCGCGGCGGCCATCTCGCGTCGCCAGGTTTCCAGCGCTTCGCTCTTGGTATCAGTGGCCATACGGTCGATGCCGGGTGTGAAAGTCGCGACGGGCAGGGGAGTCCGACCAACGCACGACGTGGGCGCGAGCGATCGGACATCGCCAACTCTGAATAAGTTTATCGGCGGGTGCTTCCCTGCAGTCGTGGTTTATTTTACCCCGCCTGCCCCGGCGGCAGAAGACGAGTGCGCGGCCGGCCGACCACGAGCGTTTTGGACTGCTAAAAGCGATCTCGCTGGGCCGCCGACGGACTACAGCGACCCGCAAGGCGCGAGGCGAGCCCACGGCCGTTGCGCCGCCGATGCGATTGCGGTTACTCGAGCAACGGCGTTCGTGGTATCAAAAGGGCCCAACTTTCGCGGGCCGCGACCACGGCCGGGCTTCGAACGAGCGAGCGCGACCAACATGGCTGGTGTGTTTCTAACCGCCGAGTGGCGCCAGTTGCTGATGCTCAATTACGAGATCGAGCCAGCCGCGCTCGAGCCCTGGGTGCCGCGCGGCACGGAGCTCGACCTGTGGAACGACCGGGCCTACGTGAGCGTGGTCGGCTTCAACTTTCTCGACACGCGGGTGTGCGGTGTGCCGATCCCCGGTCATCGCAGTTTTCCCGAGGTGAACCTGCGACTGTATGTCGTCCGGCAATGCGGTGACCAACAGCGGCGCGGCGTGGTCTTCGTGCGCGAGCTGGTGCCGCGGTGGGCCGTCGCCTTCGTCGCGCGCGCTTGTTACGAAGAACGCTACTGGACCGTGCCGCTGCGGTACGAGCAATCCCCCTCTGGCGAGCCAATTGCTGCTGGCACCGAGCTGGGCTTTCGCTGGAAGTTCGCCAACCGCTGGCACTCGATGCGTGCCCGGCTGGCGGGATCGTTTCGCGAACCGATGGCCGACAGTCACGAAGCGTTCATCGCCGAGCACTATTGGGCCTATACCGCGCTGCGCCGTGGCGCGACGGCCGAATACCAGGTCGAGCACGTCCCTTGGCGCGTGGCGCCGGTCGACAACGTCGCATTGCAGGCCGATGTCGCTGCACTCTACGGACCGCAGTTCGTCGAGGCGCTTGCGGCCGCGCCGGCTTCAGCATTCGTGGCCGAGGGTTCGCCGATTCTGGTCCGCTGGGGGGCGCGATTGCGCGATGATGTGCCCGGCCGCGACATTGTCGAGTCAGAGACGCCCCAGGGCAGGCCGACGGCGATCGCCCGCTAAATTACTGGCGCGCTGTCCTGCCCTGGGCTTGCGTCAGTGCATCTCGGCGTCGCAAGTGCCGATGCCGGGGCGGTAGAAGTTGAACTGCACGTTGGGGTGCAGTGCCAAGAGCGACATCGGCACCGCCGCGTCGGCAATCTTCTTCGAGATCATCAAGGTCGTGAGCCGCTGGCCGAACGGGTTATCGTGCGTGCCGGCATGCCAGATGCTCACCTTCTCGGCCTGCCAGGTTTGCACTGGGCCGACCGTGATCGCTTGCCGCGGTACGCCCGCGATGTTGCCGCCACCGCTGGTGCGGGCGTTCTGCACGAGCGTCAGCGGGTGTAAGTCGACGACGCGCGTCGAGAGCTTCAAGTATTCGGCCGCTGGCGGCGGCTCGTCTCGCCACGGCCCGCTGCGCGGCAGCGGATCGTTGAAGGCCCAATGCTTCACCTCGCCTTGGCCCCCTTGCATCACGGCGCAGCGCACCTGGTCCCAGGCGGCGAGATAGTCGCTCGGATCGGCCTTGGGAAAGTGCAGATTGGCATCGGGCGGACGCAGCCTGGGAGCGATGCGATTGAAGCACAACTCGCGATCGGCCCGCTCGAACGACAGCGGGTGCGAGACGTCGGCCGCGGCGCCGTCGAGATACCACTCATCCATGCCCCAGAAGTGGGCATGCGCCAAATCGATCTCCAGCTCGTTGACCAGCCGGGCCACGAGCGGCAGTTGTTCGGTGGGGCCAATCGGACCGCAGATGCCGACCGGGTTGTCGGGCGTGGCTTGCCGCCAGGCGTGGATGTATTCGAGCGCTTCGGCCAGGTAGAAATCTTCGAGCGTGTCGTAAGCCACGACGCGAAATCCGCCGCGCGACAAACCGAGCAGGTCGTCGACCGAGAGCCGGGCGGCGTCGGCCAGCAGTTCGTCGTCGAGCGTGGTGTAATCCCACCAATCGGGGGCGATGCTGCTCGTGCGGCGCGGCATGGGCTCGCGAGTCCTTACATTTCGGCGAAGTTCTGTAGTAGACGCAGACCGTTGGCCTGGCTTTTCTCCGGATGGAATTGCGTGGCCACAAGATTATCGCGCCAGACCATGGCCGTGAATGGCTCGGGGTAGGCGGCTTGGCCCGCGATCACGCCCGGGTCGATCGGCGCCACGTAATAGGAATGCACGAAATAGAAGTGCGTCCCCTCGTCGATGCCGGCTAGCAGCGGGGGGCGCCGCACGATTGCCAGCTCGTTCCAGCCCATGTGCGGCACTTTGTACTCGGGCGGAACGTCGAACCGCACGACTTCGCCCGCCAGCACGCCGAGCCCTTCGTGGCAGCCGTCTTCGTAGCTGCGATCGAACAACAATTGCAGCCCCAGACAGATGCCCAAGAACGGCTTGCCCGCGTCGATCGCTTCGCGAACCGGCTCGACCAGCGCGCGGTGACGCAATTCGGCGATCGCATCGGCGAACGCGCCGACGCCCGGCAGCACGACCTTCTCGGCCTTGGCGACGATATCGGGGTCGTTGGTGATCGTGGCCTCGTGCCCGACCCGCTCGAACCCTTTTTGCACGCTGCGCAGGTTGCCCATGCCGTAGTCGATGATGGCAATCACAGTCGGACGCTCAACGGGTGATGGGGAAGAAACCAATTGCGCGGACGGGTTGCCTCGATACGCCGGCGGATCGATCGACGTCGTCGCGACAGCGCAATCGACACGAGGGGCCTGGGCGGGGTTCGCGCCGGGCGATGATCAGACAAACGCGGACGACCACCAGCGCGACGTCGCGTCCGATTCTAGCGATTGCCCTACCGCTTGGCGATTCGGTCAGGGTAGATGACCAGCTCGACGCGGCGATTCCGCTCTTTGCCGGCCGCGGTCGCGTTCGACACGACCGGATGGTTCGAGCCGTGACCGACCACCATCAATTGCTCGGGAGTCATCCCGCAGCGCGCCAACAGATGATCGTAGACGGCCATGGCGCGGCCGACCGAAAGCTGATGGTTGTTGGCCCATTGACCGCCCGACACCGGATCGCTGTCGGTATGTCCTTCGACGCCGACGATGCGATCGGGGTAGGCACGCGTGATCTCGGCGGCCACTTGTTCGATCAATTGCCCGGCCTCGGGCAATAGCCGGGCGCTGCCGGAGACGAACAAGCGATTGCCAGGCAGTTCGACGCGCACGACGTCGCCGTCGCGGCGGACCTCGACGCCAGGGAGGTTCAAGCCCGGCAACGTTCCGCTCAGGCTGCTATTGGCCTGAATCTCGGCGCCGCCCCGCTTGCGCAGCGAGGCGGCCAGCGTGCGGGCGCGTTCATCGGTGTTCTGGTACTTGTCGCGGACCTCGGCCAATTGCGTGGTCGTGCTACTGAGCTGATCGCGGACGGCCAGCAACTGGTCTTCGAGCAGGCGCACCTGCTGCTGCGATTGCGCCAGCAACCGCTCGAGCTCTTGATTGTCTTGATCGAGCGCCGAGGCCCGGGTTTGCAGTTCGGTCGACTGCTGGGCGATGGCGACTTGTTGCTGCTGCAGGTTTTGCACCTGCCCCTGCAGCGCGTATTGATTCGGCGAGCAACCGACCGCCCAGGGCGCGAGGACCGCCAGCGCGCAGCAATAAACTTGCAAGCGCACGGTGCGGACGAAGCGCAACGCGACGGCGGCTGGCATCGCAACTTCTCGAATCGTAATTGGCGGAAACGCGAGACGAGCAGGGCCGCTGGGCCCAGGCCGTTTTCGTTCGTGCGGACCGCTTGGGGTAGAGCAACCCGCGCGATCGCGCTGGCGGCCCGGGGACGAACTTTTTGGCGGCGGCGGATCGTAGCGATGCCGATCAGGCGGATCAAGACCAATCGGGCGCGTTGCTAGCGGGCGCGTGCTGGCGGACCTGGCGTAGCGTCCCCGCGCGGAGCGAGTCACTCGGCCGTTTCGGGCGGACGCGAGGCTGACCATTCGCGCCATTGGCTGGCCGTGCGCGGACTGAGGGCCGCCTGGTTGCGCTCGACCGCCTCGGTAACCAGCGTTCCCATGGCGGGGTCGAGATGTTGCCGCAATGGCCAGAGCTCGGCCAGCTTCTGGGCCGACTTGGCGTGCTCGTTGCGCAGACTATAGACGACGCACTGTCCGGCCAGGCCGAAGGCGCGAAAATCTTCCTCGGCGTCGTTCAAGTCGGCCAACGAAGTGAAGATTTCCAGCGCCCGGCCGAAGTCTTGCGCGTGCAAGTAGAGCCGGGCGAGCTGCTCGTCGGCCAGGTGAACATAGTACAAGTCGTCGCCGTGATACTGACCGACCGCCAGCCAGGCGTCTTCGGTGTTGAGCGCCGCCGCGTAGAAGAGTTGTTCGATCGCCGTGGGCTGCGGCGGAATCTCGGTCCGGTTGGGATCGGCGCCCGCCAGCACGCCCGGCGGTTGCCGCCACCAGGCAATCCCGGCGCCGGCCAAGAGCGCCGCGGCCAGGACCGCCAGGAGCGCCAGTCGCCGTCGCTTGCCGCGCGGCTGGCTACGATCGACTAGCTGCTCTTGTTGAAGTACCGCGGCCAATTGCCCGGTCGCCGCGGCCAGGCCGCTGCCGTCGGACGTGGCGCCGGGGAGCGTCGCCGGCAGAAAGTCGTCGGACCAACCCTCTTCCAAGCCTGGGAGCGCCAGCCGACGCAACTCGGCCAGCAAGTCGCGCGGACTGGCGATCCGCTCGGCCGGCTCTTTCGCCAGCAGGCGGTGCACCAGCCGGCAGAGCGAGATCGGCAAGTCGCCGCGCAACGATTCCAACGGCGCCGGCGTACTGCGCAAATGCTGCACGGCCACGGCCAGCGATGTCTCCCCTTCGAACGGCGGCTTGCCCGCCAGCATGTGATAAGCGGTGACCCCGAGCGAGTAGAGATCGCTGCGAGCGTCGAGCGGTTGCCCCTGGACCTGCTCGGGGCTCATGTAAAGCGGCGTGCCCATCGTGACGCCGACTTGGGTCAGGTTTGGCCCGGGCCCGCCGGCGGCCAGCCGGGCCAGGCCGAAGTCGGCGACCTTCACTTCGCCGGCGCGCGTCAGCAGGATGTTCTCGGGCTTGATGTCGCGATGGATGATCCCCCCTTCGGCCGCTTTGACTAGAGCCGAAGCGACTTGCCGCATGATGTTGCCGGCCGTGGGGGCGTCGAGCGGGCCGTGCCGAAGGATGAACTGTCGCAGGTTCTGTCCCGGCACGTACTCCTGCACCATGAAGTGGACGCCGTCGAGGCGGCCCACCTCGTGGATCTGAACGATGTTGCCGTGGATCAGGCCGGCGGCCGAGCGGGCTTCGAGCTGGAAGCGCTCGATGTACTTGGGGTCGCCCGTCAGCTCCGGCTTGAGCACCTTGAAGGCGACTTGCCGGTGGAGCGAACATTGCTCGGCGAGGTAAACGTCGGCCATGGCGCCGCGCCCCAACCGGCGCAGCAGCCGATAATCGCCCAACTGCCGACCCGACAGGTCGATCGTCGCATCTGCGTTGGGCGATTTGACGCCGTCACTCATAGGGTTGCGACCGGGGACGAAATCGAAACGGCAGTTTTTCGAGGCGCGCAAGGCAACCAGCAGGCAGCGCGGCGCGCCCTGGTCCCCTTGTCTCGTTCAGTATGAAAAGCGGCACGCGGACTGACAACCACGGCCGTGCGCGATCGCGCACGGGGCGTGGCCGGCGCTTATCGCCGCCGGTGGCAGGTGCGCGACAGCTATGTTAAATTCAGCGCCTGACGGTTCTACGGGGGGCCCATCGCCGTCTCGGTGGCCTGTCGTTCATCATTTTCTGCGAGATTTCTCCGTCCCCAGGGGGCGTAACCGCTGATGTCGCTCGATCCCTATTCGCTATGTCCGGCCGGCACGGGCAAGAAGCTGAAGTTTTGCTGCGCCGACCTGATGGGCGAACTGGAGAAGATCCAGCGCATGTTGGGGGGCGATCAACGGCTGGCCAGCCTGGAGTACGTCGACAAACTCGACGCCAAGTATCCCGGTCGCGCGTGCTTGCTGGCGGTCAAGTTGCAGCTCGAGCGCGAGTTGGGGCGCCAGGAAGAGCGAGCCGCAACGCTAAAGCGCTTTCTCGAATTGCATCCACAGAATCCCGTGGCGCTGGCAGCGTCGGCGCTCGACGTGATCGCGCACGACGGTGCCGTGGCCGGCACCCGACGATTGCACGAAGCCTTGGCCGCTTCGCCCGGCGAAATGCCGCAGGAAGTTTATCGGGCGATCGGCGACGTCGCCGCGGCATTGTGGATCGGCGGCAATCCGGCGGCAGCGCTGGTGCACTGGATGATGCAGTTGGCGATCGATCCGCAGGACCAGGAAGTTGGCAATCTCGTCACGCGGTTGGTTCGCGAGCCGTCGGTGCCGCTGCTGTTGCGTTCGACCCCCAAGTTGCCCGCGCAGCCGCCGGCGGGCGTCGCCTGGGCGGAGAAGTTCACCGACGGCCTGAAACTCTATAACCAGGGGCGCTGGTTCCAGGCGCTCGATGTCTTCAACGCCCTGGCGCAGCAAGATCCCGAAGCCGCTGATCTTTGGCGCTGCGTGGGATCGCTGCGCACGGCACTGGCCGAGAACGCTGCCGCCGCCGAGGCCTGGCGAGAACTCTCGGCGCTCGACATCCCGCGCGACGACGCCATCGAGGCCGAAGCCCTGGCCCAGTTGCTAGCCCCCGCGGGGGACGCGCCCAAGCTCGAATGGGTGCGCATCGAGTATCCCGTTGACGAGGTCGAGACGCTCGAAGCCGCTTTGACCGCTGACAAACAATCCCTCAAAGCCAGCGCGCAACCGCGCACGCCCGACGCTCCGCCGCCGCGCGCCGCGTTCCTGCTGATCGATCGCCCCTTGCCCGAAGAGGTCGACGGGCTCACGCCCGAGACTTTGCCCAACCGCCTGGCCAGCATCGAAGTCTACGGTCGCGAGACCGATCGCACGGCGCGGCTCGAAATGGAAGTGCGCCGCGATCATCTGGCCGCCGCGCAAGAGGTGCTGTCGCGCGCAGCCGGCAACACGCTGGGGACGGCAGGCGAACCGGTCGTGCTCGCCGAACAATCGGCCATCGAAGCGGCGCTGCGCGGCGATCAGATGATTCCCGCGGGCGTTTCGCGCGACCAGGCCGAGCGCCTGCAGCGCGAGACGCGGCGCTATAACCTGCTCGAGCGGTGGACTAGGGTCTCGCAACCGGCGCTCGACGGCAAGTCGCCGCTCGACACGGTCGGCGATCGGCGCTACGGCCGCAAGCTGGCGGCCCTGGTGCTGAATCTCGAACTGGCCGAATTGAGCAGCCCCGGTGGATCGAACGCGGCCGAATTGCGGCGCGTGCTGGGGCTCGCCGAGCCCGAGGCCCTCGATCCTCGTGGCTTGAAGATCGAAGAACTCCCCGCGGCGCGGATGCCGCGCTTGCCCTGGGCGAAGTTGTCGACCGACCAATTGGTCGACGCCTGGCACTACGTCACGGCCTATGGGCTGTCGCAATTGGTCGAACGCGCCGGGAGTGAGCTGCTGGGGCGGCAAGACCTCGACGGCAAGCTCGACGAGTTGGAAGTTCTCCGCGAGTTGGCCGAAGCGGCCCCTTCGAGCGACGCTGCCCTGGAGTACATCGACCGTGCGCGCAACGTGGCCACCAAGCGCAAGCAGTCGACCGTGGCCTTCGACCTCGACGAACTGGCGTTGCGCTTGGAGCGGATGGAGCCCGACGCTGCGATGAAGTTGATTGAGCACATCGCCCGCGACCACGGTCGCGAGCCGGGAGTCGACGCCGCGCTAACGCGCGTGTTGCTCAACGCCGGCGCGATCACCCCCGACGGCCGCATCATGCTGCGGGCGCCGGCCGGCACCAAAGCGACGCAGCCCTCGATCATCACCCCCGACGCCGCGGGCGGGGCCGAGCCCGGCAAGATCTGGACGCCCGATGGCGACTCGGGAGCCGCCGGCGAGCGGCGCCCCGCGATTTGGACTCCCGGCAGCGATTGAGCTCGCCTGACTGCGAGCCGCGCCCTATGCGACAAATCGATCTCGACCGCTGGCATATGACGCGGGCGCTGGCGCTGGCGGCGCGCGGTCGCGGGTTGGTCGAGCCGAATCCGCTGGTCGGGTGTCTGATCGCCCAGGGCGCCGAGCTGGTGGGCGAAGGCTGGCATCGCCGCTTTGGCGGGCCGCACGCCGAAGTCGAAGCACTCACCCTGGCGGGCAGTCGCGCGCTCGGCGCCACGGCCTACGTCACGCTCGAGCCTTGTTGCCATCACGGCAAAACGCCCCCCTGCACCAAGGCACTGCTGGCGGCCGGTGTAGCGCGCGTGGTCGCGGCGATGGGCGACCCCTTCCCCGCGGTCGCGGGGCAAGGCACCGCGGAGCTGCGCGCCGCGGGCGTGGCGGTCGATGTCGGATTGTTGGAGGACGAAGCCCGCTGGCTCAACGCGCCTTACCTTAAGTTGCTCTCGGCGGGGCGTCCGTGGGTGATCGCCAAATGGGCGATGACGCTCGACGGCCGCATCGCCACGCACACGCGCGAGAGTCGCTGGATCTCGAGCGCCGCCTCGCGGGCGATCGCGCACCAGTTGCGCGGCTGGGTCGATGCCGTGATCGTGGGGCGCGGCACCGTGCTGGCCGACGATCCGTTGCTCACGGCTCGCCCGCCCGGTCCGCGGACGCCGGTCCGCATCGTGCTCGATAGCCAGGCGACTTTGGCCGAAGATTCGCAATTGGTGCGCACGGCGCGCGAGAGCCCCGTGCTCGTGGCTTGCTGTCCGTCGGCGCCGGCAGCCGCTCGCCAGCGGTTGATGGCGGCCGGCTGCGAAGTTTTCGCCTGCCCGGGCGAAACGTACGCCGCGCGGTTCGACGCCTTGCTGGCCGAACTTGGTCGCCGGCGGATGACCAACGTGCTGGTCGAAGGAGGCTCGGAAGTACTCGGCTCGCTCGTCGACACCGGGGCTATCGACGAAGTACACGCCTTCGTGGCCCCACAATTGATCGGTGGGCAAGGCGCCCCTGCGCCCATCGGCGGTCAGGGAATCGCCAGCTTGAACGCGGCCCCCAAGCTCGTGGGGGTCGAAGTGCGCACGGTCGACGGCGACGTCTACGTGCACGGCCGCGTCGCTCGCGCGGGGCAGTAGCCGCGCGATCTAACTCGCGCGCCGCTCTGCCGAATCCTTGCTTCGCGCGGTACGATGGTGCTTTCGGCTGGGCAGTTTGCCTGCCGAGCGCTCTAGAAGTAGTTTCAAAACCGTCCAAAGCAGGGGGACAGTCCCATTTTGCTCGGAGTACCTCGTAAAATCGGGACAGTCCCCGACGGTTTTGAAACCGGTTCTACTCATTGCAAAGCCCCGCTGTGACTCAAGACGCCTACGATAACCCGCTCATCGCCCGCTACAGCTCGACGGAGATGAGCGCGCTGTGGAGCCCGCAACGCAAATTCAGCACCTGGCGAAGATTGTGGGTCGCCCTGGCCGAGGCCGAAGCCGAACTCGGACTGCCGATCACGCCGGCACAGCTTGCCGAGTTGCGAGCGCACGTCGACGACATCGACTTCGCGGCGGCCGAGCGCTACGAGCGGCAATTGCGTCACGACGTGATGGCGCACGTACACGCTTACGGCGATCAGTGCCCCGCCGCGCGGCCGATCATTCATCTGGGGGCGACGAGCTGCTACGTGACCGACAACACCGATCTGTTGTTGTTGCGCGAAGCCCTCGAGCTGGTGCGAGCCCGCCTGGTGCGGGTGATCGACCGGTTGGCGACGTTCGCGCACCAGTATCGCGCGTTGCCTTGCCTGGCCTTCACGCATTTGCAGAGCGCGCAGCCGACGACCGTCGGCAAACGCGCCTGCCTGTGGGCGTACGACCTGGTGCAAGACCTGGATGAAGTCGAGTTCCGGCTCTCGCGGCTGCGGGCGCTGGGCGTGCGGGGCACGACCGGCACCCAGGCCAGCTTCTTGAAGCTCTTCGACGGCGATCACGCCAAGGTGCGGCGGCTCGAACAACTGGTCGGCGAAGAGATCGGTTTGCACCCGGCGTATCCCGTCAGCGGTCAGACCTATCCGCGCAAGGTCGACGCCGGCATCCTGGCCACGCTCTCGGGCATTGGGCAAAGCGCGCACAAGGCGGGGACCGACCTGCGAATCTTGCAGCATCGGCACGAAGTGGAGGAGCCCTTCGAGACCAGCCAGATCGGTTCGTCGGCCATGCCGTACAAGCGAAACCCGATGCGGGCCGAGCGGATGTGCGCGCTGGCCCGGTTCGCGATCAGCCTGGTCGACGGAGCGGCGCAGACGGCCGCCACCCAGTGGTTCGAGCGCACGTTGGACGACAGCGCATTGCGCCGGCTGACACTGCCGCAAGCGTTTCTGTCGATCGACGCCGTGCTGTTGATCTACCAGAACCTGGCCGACGGACTGGTCGTGCATCCGCAGGTCATCGCGCGGCACCTGAACGAAGAACTACCATTCATGGCGACGGAAAACGTGTTGATGGCCGCGGCCTCGGCCGGCGGCGATCGCCAGGACCTGCACGAGCGCATCCGCCAACACAGCGTGGCCGCCGCCAAGGCGATGCGCGAGCAAGGCGCGCCCAACGATCTGCTCGCGCGGCTAGCCGCCGATCCGGCCTTCGCGGGGGTCGATTTGCGCGACGTGGCCGATCCTGGGCAATACGTCGGTCGCGCGCCGCAACAAGTCGACGAGTTCCTCGAGGAAGTGATCGCCCCGCTGCGCGAGCATCATGCGGCGCTGTTGCCCGGCGAGGCGGAGTTGCGCGTCTGAGGCTGGCGACTAGCCGGGAGCGATCGCGACCGGGCCGAGGGTTCGCATGCTGCAATTTGGCCTGTTGGGCGTCACCTGCCTGCTCTTGGTCGCATCGCTGTGGCGGCCACTCTATCCGCAAGAGCAGTTTTTGCAGCACGTGCTCACCGTAGCCGCGCTCGTGGCGCTGGCGATCGCCGCGCGCCGCCGCTGGTTTTCGACGCCGGCTTTCGTGTGCATGGTGCTCTTCCTGTGGCTGCACATTATCGCCGCGCGATACATCTATTCCTACGTGCCATACGACGACTGGCTGCAAGCGGCGCTCGGTTTTTCGCCAACACAGGTCTTTGGCTGGCAACGCAACCACTTCGATCGGTTGGTCCACGTCTTTTTCGGGGCGCTCGCGGTGCTGCCCGCCTGCGAGGTGGCGCAGCGATTCGGCGGACTGGGGCGCTGGTGGGCCATCGCGTTCGCCGTCGTGTTTGTCTTGGCCGTCGGTTCGATTTACGAAATCGCCGAGTGGATCGTGGCCGTCGTGCTTTCGCCCGAAAGCGCCGAAGCCTACAACGGTCAACAAGGGGACATGTGGGACGCACAAAAGGACATGGCGCTGGCGGCCGTGGGCGCGCTCGTGGTGGCCGCCGCGCTGGTGCTCCGGCCGCTGGCGAGCGGTCGCGCCCATAGGAAGAGTTCTTGAACGGGAATCTGGGGGGGCCTCGATCGCATGCACGTCTACTTGATCGCCACGCTCGATACCAAGGGCCCCGAGGCGGCCCTGTTGCGTGATCTGCTCGTGGCCGCCGGCGCGCCGGTCCGGGTGATCGACGTCGGCTGTGTCGGCCCGCCGGCGTTCGCGCCCGATGTGTCGCGCGAGGAGGTGTTTGCCGCGGCCGGCCGGCAACTGTGCGAGATCGTCGACCGCCGCGACCGGGGCGACGCAGTCACGGCCGCCGCCGAGGGGGCCGCCGCGCTGGCTCGCAAGTTACACGCCGAGGGGCAAGTCGCCGGAGTGATTTCGCTCGGCGGATCGGCCGGCACCACGATCGGCACCGCTGCTATGCGCGCCCTGCCAATCGGCGTTCCTAAACTGATGGCCAGCACTTTGGCGTCGGGGCAGGTGCGGCACTATGTCGGCGACAAAGACATCTTGATGCTCAACTCGATCGTCGACCTGGCCGGCGTGAATCGTCTCACCCGCTCGGTGCTGTCGACCGCGGCGCGGGCCATGGCTGGCATGGTGACGATCGCTGGTGGTGCCGCCGCGCCTGGCGCGGACGCCGACAAGCCGCTGGTGGCGGCCACGATGTTCGGCGTGACGACCCCGTGCGTGCAGCGGGCCCGTGAAGTGCTCGAAGCGGCCGGCTACGAGGTGCTCGTCTTTCATGCCACGGGGAGTGGCGGCCAAGCCATGGAATCGCTCGTGGCCGATGGCCTGCTGGCCGGCGTCCTCGATATCACCACGACCGAACTGGCCGACGAGCTCGTCGGCGGGGTGCTCTCGGCAGGGCCCGATCGCCTGACGGCCGCCGCGCGCGTCGGCGTGCCGCAGGTGGTTTCGGTCGGAGCGCTCGACATGGTCAACTTTCACGCCCGCGACGGCGTGCCGGCGAAATTCGCCGCGCGCTCGTTCTACCAACACAACGCGTCGGTGACGCTGATGCGGACCACACCCGAGGAGAACCGCGAACTGGGGCGCGAGCTCGGGCGCAAAGTCGCGCAGTCGCGAGGGCCGGCGGCGATCCTGTTGCCCGCGCAAGGCGTGTCGGCCATCGACCGCCAGGGTGCGCCGTTCGACGACCCGACCGCGCGCCGCGAGCTATTCGCGGGCGTGCGCGAGACAGCCGATAAAGTCGAGGTGCGCGAACTCGACTGCCACCTCAACGACGCGGAGTTTGCCGACGCAGCGGCTAGGCGATTGATCGAATTGATGTAAGCCGCGCCAATGGCACGGGGCGCGCCGTAGCGGCTGTTTTCTGCCACTGCGACGGGACTTGCACGGTTACTTCGTCTCCGCTTCCGGCTTTTGCTTCTCGTGCTTGGCCAGCTCTTCGGCCGCCAGGTTCTTGCCTGCCAGGAGCGCCTTGAGCTCGTTGGTCAGCGCCTCCTCCAAGTTGGGCAATAGGCCGACGTGGACCACCTGCACGCTGCCATCCTTGCCGATCAGCACGGTCTGTGGAATCGCGTTGGCGAGATAGGCTTGAGCCGTGGTGCCTTCGGTGTCCATCAGCACCGGCACTTCGAGCTTCTCTTGCTCGAAGAAGGCTTTGACCGTGTCGGTGTCTTCCTGGAGGTTCACGGCGTAGAAGACCACGCCCTTCTTGGCGAAGTCGCCGGCAACCTTGTTGATGATCGGCAGCGCCTGTACGCAGGGGCCGCACCAGGTCGCCCAGAAGTCGAGGATCACGACCTTCCCCTTCTGGGCGGCGAGATCGAACTTGCCACCCGCGTAGATGTCGAGGTTGACGGCCGGAGCCGGTTTGCCCAACAGCGCGTGTGGCTGTTCGCCGCCCGGGGCCTGTCCGAAAATCTCTTCGATCGAGTCGACCTGTTCGGCCCCCGCCGGCGCGGTGAAAGCGAACGCGTCTTCGCCGAATTTGGGATTAAGTTGCCAGTCGCTAAAGCTGACGACGCAATCGACCTTCACCCCGTCCGCAGCGCCGCCGCGCGCCATGAGCCGGGCAAAGATCCTGGTCAGGTCGGGCGAGAATCTGACGGGCAACGGCTCACGCCCGTCGGCGATCCACAATTGCCAATCGAAGTCCGCGCCCGTGGCTGCCAGATGATGGCACTTCCGACCGTCGACTTCCTCGACGCCGACATAGTCGAGCTGCTTGACGTTGTCGAGCAACTGGGCCTGGGGATCGTCGGCCAACAGCGCGGCGGTGACTTGGTTGCCGTTGCCGGCGGCCAATGTCCCAACTACGAATTGATTCTCGCCCGCGGCCGCCAGCGATTCTGGCGCTTCGACCGACGCGTATTTTTTCATGGCCTTATAAAAGACCGTCATCGCCTGGCCATCGGAGACGATCTGCACGCCCGCGCCCCCCTGGCTGCTTTCGGCCACGATCGAGAGTTGATTCGGCCGGCGAGCCCGGATGTCGTGCTGCATCGTCATGTCGAATTTCTGGCCCTTCAATTCCCCGGCAATCTTGCTCGATTGCCGCACGCTGAAGCCTTTGAGTTCCATGCTGAACTTGCTGAACGCTTCGACGACTTTGGCCGCCTGCGGAGCGATCTTCGGCGCGGTTGCGGCCCGATCGTCTCCGTCGGCCGCGCGGGCCGCGAGCGAGCCCAAGAGTGCCGTCACGACAACGGCGTGAGACAACGACCCGCGCAGAACTTTGAGCGACATAATCGGCCTTTCTCCGCCCCGGGGGGCTCGCCGCAGGGCGAGCCGAGGGCTGTTGGCGTGAATGGGCGTACCCCGAGCGCATTCTAGGGATTCGCCTGCGGAGCGACTACTGTCGGCGGCCGGCGATCTAGCGGACGCTGCCCAGGGGCATGGTTCGCCCCGAATCGCGGGCTGCCGGCGGTCGCCCAGGCTCGCCAAGAGTCAAAGCGCTCGCTAACAGCGCAAGCCTCCCTGCCCCTGAAGCGCGGCGAACTCGGCGTGGCCGCAGGAGCCAGCCGTCGATGGGTAGCCAGGGCAACGGCTTTAGGGTTCGAGCGCGGCGACCAGACGATCGTGGCCGACGGCAGCGACCACCCGTTCGTCGACCGATTCGACGTCGATAACGACCTTGGCCCCGCGCCTTTGGAGACGGGCGGCGAGCTCGGCCAGCGCCGCGGTACGGTCGGCTCCGCCGGACGCCTCGAGCTTCAGCTCGGCGGCGGGCGTTCCCCCCAGGCTCATCCGCAACAGCACCGGGCGATGGTCGCTGATCTGCTCGACGAAGTCGGGAAACCGTCGTTCGGCGGCGACGATGAAAAAGTCGCGTTCGTCGAACCGCGCGGCCAGATTCGGCGAGAGGAAGATATGATCAATGAGCGAGCGGGGACCCTTGATGTAAGAGAAGGCGCCTCCCTGTTCGTCGGCCGCGCTGATGGCCGTTAAGCCCCCCTCGGTGAGATTGTCGAAATCGCCCGAGCCAAGCTCGGCGTTGGCGTCGCCGCCGACGATGAAGTCGGCGTCGGCCCCCTCTTCGATCTTCTTCTCGACGGCCGCGGCCAGAATCTTCGAGGCCATTTTGCGGCGCATGCTCCCCTCGCTCATCGCCTTGAAGTGCAGCGGCACCAGGTAGAAGTCGAGCGCTCGGCCGAGGGCGTCGGGCAACTTGCTTGTGACTTTGAACAAGGCCGGATAGCGATCGAAGATCTTGCCGTGCACGGCCTCGAAGCCCCCCAGGCCGAGGTCGTCGAAGTCGGTGCTCCGCGTGCGCAGCCAGGTTTCGATCGGCTCGCCCCAATCTTCGGCGACGACGTCGACCGTCGCGGTGTTCCAGAGAATGGTGCAGCTCTGCTTGCCCCCTTCGACGCCGGGCTCGGCGGCCAGCACGCCATAGTCGTGGCCGAACGTCTCCTGTAATTCGGCGGCGACCGCCTTGGCCGCCTCTTCCGACGATTCTTCCAGAGCCCAGACGTCGAGGTTCAGGGCGTTGATCACCTGGGCCACGGCGGCCGCCTTTTGCTCGTAGTGCCGGGTGAGCCATTCGACGTTCCAGAAGCCGACGTCGAGGTCTTGCTCCGTGCCCGCAAAGGTGTTGACGATCGCTTCGAGCCCCACGCCCGAGGCGGGGGCCCGGCCCAGCGCGCCGAAGAAGCCGAGCCGCTCGTCGGTGCCGTTGAACAGCGCCAGCAGTTGCCGGGCCGTCGCGGCGGCGGAGCCGCCGGTGTTGACGATCCGCTCGAGATCGGCCGCGATCGCCGAAAGCTTGATCCCCTCGTTTTGCACGACAGGATTGGGGCCTGGAGTTTCGCGACTGGCATGATGCAAGGCGATCAATTGCCAGTTGTTGTTGCAGACGGCCGCGCCGGAACTCCCCGGCTCGGTGTCCGAGGTGTAATGGACGACGAGGTCGTCTTGCCAAGCGACGGTGTTCTCCTGGATGGCGATCTCCTTCATGCGGCCGTCGGGGTGACTGACGATGTTGGCGAATTCCTGTTCGGCAATCGCCAGCGCGCGGCGATCGATGCGGGCCTTGCCGAACTGGTTGCCCGGCTCGCCATCGACCCAGCAGAACGTGTAGTCGAGCCCACCGACGGCCGAGCTCGTCAGGTACAGATGCTCGGGACGCAGCCGCACGGTGGTGGTCTCCAGCGGCTGGCCGTCGACCCCCACCTGGTAGTTGAACACCGCGGTCGCGGCGGCCGCCACGGCCGGGGAGTTGATCACGTGATTGTTCGTCAGCAGGATATTCGGCGAGACCAGAAAGCCGGTGCCGCTCCACGAGCCTGCCTGACCGCGAAAATCGATGCCCGACGTCCGCACCAGGCAGGTCGCCCGGCTGTGGGCCGCGCCGATTTCCAGAAAGATGGCCGGCAATAGGTTCGAGCGACCGACGTGAACCTCGAATTCGGTTTTCGAGGCCAACGCCCTGGCCCGCTCGTCCGCCGAGATACCCCCGCGCAGGAATAGATCGTTGGTGCGAGCGCGTTGTGCGGCGTTTGCCGGCTGGGCGGCGCCGGCCGCCGCGGCCATCATCGGCGCCGCCTCTCGCTTCGACTCAGGCTCACGCGCGAACTGGACTAGCATCGATCGGTTCATGGCTGTGTTCCCCGGGTTGTTTATGGGCGTGTTGTTTTCGCGGGCCGCGACTCGCCGCCCCTGGAGTGCTGGTTCAGGCGGGTTTGGCGAACAGTTCCGGGCCGATGACGAACTTGCCATCGGCCCCTTTCGCTGTGGTTACCACGCGCTCGGCCGCACTCAGGTTGAGCGGGCCGTAGATGTGCGGATAAAGCCCGCCGGTGGCCGGCTCCCAGCGGACCTCGGCGGCGATCCGCTCGTGGCGCAGCAGCACGATGAAAACCTCGCCGTGCGCGGCGTAATACTTGTTGGCGACTCGCGTGAGTTGATCTCGCGGCGAGGCGTGGATGAAACCGACCTCGGCCAGCGCCGCGGGTGCCCACTGCTCCTGTTGGCTGGCCTGCTGGTAATCGGCCGGGCTCAAGAGCAAGTAGATGAACGGATCGTCGCCGGCGGCATACATCCGCCGCAAGGCGACCGTGAACGCCCGTTGCTCGGCCCCTTGGTAAACGTGCAGCACGCGAAAACGGCCGACGACCGCCTCGGGCGTGCGCGATTGCTCGACGACGCGGATTTCGGCCAGGGCCGTCCAGTCGCTGCGCGCCAGCCAGATCGGCAAGGTATCGAAGAAGACGCGGCTCCCCGTCTTGCGGAAGTCGTGCTCGCTGCCGCGCGCCAGTTCGTATGGCTCATCAGTGCGCAAGATCGAGTTGATCTCGACGTGAAAGCCCATCGAGTGCTCCTTGGGAAACTACCGGTGCGTCGGCCCCGCGGCTCGTGCCGCGATAGCGAAAGCTTGGTCCGTAAGTGAAATCGGTCCCTGGTATCGGCATGGCCATCAGCGCGCGGGCCGGCGCTTTGAGAGCGAACATCCAGGTGATCGCGCGCCACAGGGCGGCCTGCCCACCGACGTCCCAGGCGGCTTGCAATTCGTCGAGCATGTGCGTGTAAGCGTCGTCGAACTGCCGCGACCAGGCGGCCACTTCGGTGCTCACCTCGTCGTCGCGATAGCCGCCGGCGGGCACGAGGGCGACCGGAAACACCTCGGGAAAGGGCAACCGCCCACGCCAGCGATAGGTTTGCTGGAGTGCGTCGAATACCAGCCGCTGCCCGCGCTCAAGCTCTTGAAAGCGATAGTAGTGGGCCAAATCTTCGGGCGACTCGTCGGCCGGCGAGACGTTGCTCCCTTCGCCTTGCGTGCGAATGAGGTCGATCGCGCGATCGACTTCGTCGAGATCGGTCACCACCAGCGGCGCCAGCGGCGCGGCGATCTGCCGATCGGCCGACAGCGGCGGCGCGAGTCGATGAAACGTGGCCTGAATCGCGTCGTAGAACGCGCCGATCCGCGGAAAAGTCTCGCCGCGCGCGGCGAACCGCGCCTCGAACTCCAATGGTTCGGCCGGTTCTTCGATCAGCATGAAGACGCGTACCACTTCCTTGGTGAGCCCTTGCAGGCCCACGACGAGGTGTGGTTTGACGCCGCCAGGCATCGGGCGCGGGTATTCGGGAATGGCCGGCGGCCGGTTCACGCACGGTACGCCGCCGATCGCCGCCAGCAAATTGGCCGCCAAGGCCATGTGGGTCATTTCTTCTTCGACCACGGCGCGGATCGTCGCGGCGGCCGGGTGCCGCTGGTCTTGGATCGACCACATGGCGGTCAGATACGGCGGCAGCGTGAAGAACTCGAGTTCCACGGCCGCTTGCAAGGCTTCGTGCAGCCAGGCGAGGTCGCGCGGAGCGTCGGCCCGCATCAGTTGAACGATCGACATGGCTGCCCGTGCCCTTGGTGGTCGAAGATTATGCCAGCGCGACCGGCCGCGTATGAACGGCTTGATCCGCCCGGTCTGCCGGCTGCAGGTGTTCGCCCAAGCGCAACGACAGGGCGGTAACGGTCAACGTGGGGTTGACCGCGGCCCCCGACGGAAAGACGGCGTTCGAACAAACGTGCAGATTGCCGATGCCGTGCACGCGGAGGTTTTCGTCGACGACGCCATCGCCGGGCGCTTTCGCCATCCGGCAAGTCGACGCCGCGTGATCGCCTCGTTGCGGCTGCACGCCGCTTTCGCCCACTGCGAACCCCATGGCGCGAATCACTTCCTGCATCACCCGCAGGCGCTCCACCGAAGTTTGCTCGAAGCCGTCAGCGCGGGCGAAGTGAATGCGGGTTTGCGGCAGCCCCAAGCGGTTCAGCCCTTGGCCCAGCTCGATGCGGTTGTTCGGGTTGGCGAACTCCTCCATGAAGCCCTGGATTTCCCAAACTGTGGGGCCGGTCAGTTCCGCTTCGATCTGCGAGCGCGAGCGCCCTTCGATCATGCGGCGAGCCAGATCGATGCGCGGCTTGCTGCGGTCGCGAAACAGAAACAACTTGCCGCCGCGCTGCTCGTGCGGCGTGTCGAAATGCCGCGACATCAGCGTGGGAAAGTCGAGCTCCTGCTGCAGCCGACGCGGATTGGCCGGCGAGCGCCCCTGCACGAACAGAAACGGATGCGAAATGATGTGGCGACCGACGAGGCCGGCGTCGTTGCCGGCGCCGTTGGGCCAGTACGCGTTGCGCGAGCGTAACAGCAACTTGGCCGACTCGTACGAACCGGCACAGATCACGAATCGCTCGGCGAAGATCGACTCGGTCTTGCCGGTCGGCGTGTCGAGTACGCCGACGCCAATCACGCGATCCTTGCGATCAAAGATCAACTCCGAGACGGCGCTGCGGTCTCGCAAGGCAAAGTTCGCGTGCCGCTCCGAGGTTAGCAGATCGTCGAGCAGGTAAGAGGCGACGAACCTGGCCCCCAGCGGGCAATACTTGCAGGTGCCGGTCGTCATGCATTTGCGGAAGCGGGCGACAGGCATCGACGCGTAGGCGATCCCCAGTTTCTCAAAAGCCTGGATCATCGGCCCATCGGCGGCCGTGTGCCTAAACGGCGGCAGCGGATAGTCGCGCGAGCGGCGATTCCAGCCGTGCGGATCTTCGCCCGAAGTACCCAGCAGCGTTTCGGCCTGGCAATAGAAGGGTTCGAGGTCGTCGTACGAGATCGGCCAATCGGCGCCGCGACCGGTTCGCGAAAAGAGCTCGAAATCTTCTTCTTTGAAACGCAGCGACCACCCGCCCCAGTGATAGGTCGAACCGCCGACCCCCATCATCCGCGACTCGCGAAACGTCCAGGGAGTGGGGCCCGTCGACTCGTTCTCGGTTTCCGCGGTGCCATTGCCGGGCAGGGGCAGATCGTGGCAATGTTCGTACGCGGAGCGCCCGCTGAGCACGAAGTCCCACCACAGGCGGCGATCGCGCGACGGCACCCGCGGCCCGGCTTCGAGCACTAACAGCCCATGATTAGGATCGCGCTCGAGCAGCTTGGTCGCCACCGCGGCGGCGGCGACCCCCGAGCCGATGAGAACGGTCTGCCACTCCATCCGGTGTGCCCCCTCGAAGCCCGTGAGCGTCAGCCGCGGCCGTTGGTCGCCGCGAGACGATAGGGCGAGTTGACTGCATAGCGCGATCCGCTGACGAAACTGTTGTAGTTGCCGGCGCCGAACTCCTTGAACCCGCCCGAGGTCAACCAGACGCGAATGAACTCTTCGACAACGTAGCGGCGGAGATGACCCCGCCGCGTCGTCAACGGCGCCGTGCGAGTCTCGCCGAAGAACAACTCTTGCCACATGCCCGAGCCATGCTGTTGCCGCAATTCTTCGAGCGCCAGCAGAGCGCTGCGGTACTCCGCGACGTAACTGGGCTCGGTGAGCGTGCGGACTTCGATGAATTCGAGCCAATGGCTGCGCTGACGCTCGGGTGGCAGACTGCCGTCGCTCCAGGCGTCGCCGATCGCCGCGAACAACTCCCACAACGGGCGCAGCTCGGCGGGGGTCAATCGCCCGGGGCGCGCGGGGAGGAGCCGCTCCGGAAGTTCGTCGGCCGTGGGTGCCCCCGTGCTCATACCTGCCTCGGAGCTAGAGCCTGCCGGGCGGAGATGTCCGCCGGTAAGTGATGCCGACTCTATCCGCCAACTGGGCATTGGCAAGCAAGTTTGCGGGCTAGATCCTTGAGGGGTGACACACAGTTGTCACCCCCCATAGCGTTTGGGCCGTAACTAGCTGGCGAGGCTCATTCGCGTGGCCAGTGCGCCGTCGCCGACGCGATGGCCCGCTGCAAGAGCTCGAGCGTGGCTGGTTTGCGGATGCAGGCCACGATCGGTTCGTGCTCGAGCACCACGCGATTGGCATCGTCGTGCCCCGAGATCAAGATGACGGGGATGCCGCGCCTGGCCAGGTCCTCGGCGGCGGTGAGCCCATCGACCCGCGGCATATCCAGATCAACCAGCACGACTTCGACTTCCTGCTGGGCGCACAGTTCGAGCAATTCCGCGCCGTTGCGGGCGACGCAAACGACCCGATGCCCCAGGCGCTCCAGCAGTTTCACGGTGACGCGGCGCAAGTCGTCGTCGTCGTCGGCCAGAGCGATTCGCAGCGACCCGACGGGCTCGATCATCGTTTTGCCTCACGTAGTGCTGGCCCGAATTCCCGCGCGCCGTCGGCACATTGCGGCGGCCGGCAACGCAAAGCCGGGCCCGGGGATCGAGCCAGAGATGCGCAAAGCGTGCCATGCAATAAGCGGAGTGCCTGTTCCGCGATGGTCGGCCCACTCAAATGCCGCGCTTTTCACGGGGCATCGACGCGCGGCGAGCATCCTCGGCCGGGGCTCGTGGCCGCGCCCGACGCAGAAGCAACGAGCCGGGGCCATGGACGCCTGTCGATCAACTTGGCGGCGCAACCGCCAAAGCTACGCAGAGCTCGCTCCCCGGAAAGTTTAGCTTTCCGCGATTCGCGTGGGTTTTCTTTCCGGCCGACGGGCATTTCTTTTGCTAGCATCCGCGTGCTAGCATTTCTGGAACGGCTCTTTCTGCCTTGAATTGCGGCAGTTCGCCGCGCCCTTGGCTCGAAACGGGTTTCTCATGGCGCTACGTAGTAGTTGGCGCGGATTTCTGCGTCTGAGTTTGGTGTCGGTCCCCGTCAAGGCGTTCAACGCCGTGCAAAGTGGCGACGGACGCATCCATCTCAATCAGCTTCATTCGACCTGCCATCGGCGCATCCGCTATCAAAAGGTTTGCCCCGAGCACGGCGAAGTCCCCAGCGACGAAATCGTCACCGGCTACGAATACGCCAAGGACAAGTACGTCGTCGTCGATCGCGACGACATGGAGCGCGCCCGCACGCCCGAAGAAAAGGCCGTGGCGATCGAGATGTTCGTCAAGCCCGACCTGGTCGATCCGCTGTGGCTTGACGGGCGGAACTACTATCTCACGCCCGATGGTCCGGTCGGCCAGAAGCCGTATGCGTTGCTGCACTCGGCGATGAAGCAGGAGGGGCGCTATGGCATCGGGCAGGTGGCGCTGTCGGGGCGCGAAGAGCTGGTGCTGCTGCGCACCGAAGAGTCGCTGTTGATGATGTCGATGCTGCGATTCGCCAGCCAGGTCAAGTCACCGGAAGCCTTCGTCGACGAGACGCCGCAGATGAAGCTGCGCAACGACGAACTCAAGCTGGCGCGCACCCTGGTGCGCGAAACGGCGTCGGACAAATTCGACTGGTCGAAGTATCAGGATGACTACACCGAGAAGCTGACCGAGATCATCGAGGCGAAAGTTGCCGGCCGCGACGTCGTGGCCGCTCCGGCCGAGACCGAGACACCGGTCATCAATCTGATGGACGCCCTCAAGCAGAGCGTGGCCAAAGCACGGACCGCCGGAGGGCGTGCGGCCAAGGGGGCCGCGAGTGGCCGACGCAGCGCGGGATCGAGCCGATCGCGCAAGCAGGCCTGAGCTGGTCGCTAAACGACCATCGCCGCATAGCTCGTATGCACAAATCTGGCCAAGCCATGCGCCGTTGGCACTGCGCTCGCACTCATGCACTTCCGGAGACCAAGAACCGGTGGCGTGCCGGTTCGCCCCGTGCGAGGCGCTCTCTATAATCGCGACCGATTATATCGTTGCGCCAGAAAGGAACCGGCCGGCCCACGGCAGGAAAATAGCCTTGGTCGAAAGCACACCATTCGGGGCAACACCGCACGCCTAGCAATTGCTCCCCAGGCTCGCATCGCGAATCGCGCGCCCAGCGATTCGGGCGCCGGCTGGCGGCGACGTGGCAGACCGGCAGCATCTTCGAGGGACGACTCGCATGGGTTCGATCTGGACTTGGTTTGCCGAAGGTTGGAATTGGTTTACCGGCGGGGCCGTGAAGATCTTCGACACCAGCCAGTTTCCGCCGCGCTGGTATTGCGGTGAATGGACCGATTTTCACGGCTGGTTGCACATCCTTTCGGATCTCGGTGTCTGGTCGGCGTATGTGGCGATTCCTTGCGTGCTGTTGTATTTTGCCTCGCGACGGCGCGACTTGCCGTTTCGATTTGTCTTCTTGCTGTTCGGAGCTTTTATCCTGGCGTGCGGCACCACGCACCTGATGGAGGCCATCATCTTCTGGTGGCCCGGCTACCGGCTGGCCGGCTTGATCAAGCTGGCCACGGCGCTGGTGTCGTGGGGCACCGTCATCGCCCTGGTGCAGGTCGCCCCGCAGGCGATGGCGCTGCGCAGTCCGCGCGAGCTGGAACGCGAGATCGTGCAGCGCCGCCAGGCCGAGGAGCAGTTGCGCCGCTCGCAGGCCGAACTCGAGCGCCGCGTCGAGGAGCGCACCCGCGATCTGGCCAGCGCCAACGAAAGCTTGCAGCGTGAAATCGCCGAGCGCCGGCTGGCCCAGCACGAGCTGCATCGCGAGCGCGAATGGTTCCGCGTCACGCTGTCGAGCATCGGCGACGCGGTCGTCGTGACCGATACGGCGGGGCGCGTGAAGTTCTTCAATCAGATCGCCCGCACGCTCACGGCCTGGAGCGACGACGTGCTCGGTCAACCGCTGGTCGAGCACTTTCGGATCGTCAACGAGCAGACCCGCGAGCCGGTCCCCGACCCGGTCGAACACGTGCTGGCGACCGGGCAACTGACGGGACTGGCCAACCACACGGTGCTGATCGCCGCCGACGGCGTCGAGCGCCCGATCGAGGATAGCGCCGCGCCGATTCGCGACGAGCAGGGCGAAGTGCTGGGCGTGGTGCTGGTGTTTCGCGACGACACCCTGCGACGCCGCGCCGAGGCCGCCTTGCTCGAAACCGATCGCCGCAAGGACCGCTTCCTGGCCATGCTGGGGCACGAGCTGCGCAATCCCCTGGCCGCGCTCAGCGGCGCCAGCCAGGTGCTCGAAGCGCCCGGCGTCGACGAAGCGGATCAGGTCGAAATGCACGACATCATCCGCCGCCAGACGCAGCACATGAGCCGGCTGATCGACGACCTGCTGGAAGTATCGCGGGTGTCGATGGGCAAGTTGACCCTGCACAAGAGCCGGGCCGATCTGGTCGCGCTGGTGAAGGCCACTTGCGACGATTTCTGGCCCCAGGCCGACGCCGCGCAAATCCACCTCGATGTGCAATTGCCGAGCGCGCCGATGCCGGTCGAAGTCGATGCAACGCGCGTCACCCAGATCCTCATGAATCTGCTGCAAAACGCCGTCAAGTTCACCCCCGAGGGGGGCTTGATCACCGTCTCGGTCGATACCGATCATCATGCCGGGCAGGCCATGGTCACGGTCGCCGACACCGGTATCGGCATGGACGCCGAATTGGTCGCGCGCGTCTTCGAACCCTTCCAACAAAAGCAACGCCAGGTACAACACGGCAAGGAGGGGCTGGGGCTGGGACTGGCGCTCGTCGACGGCCTGGTTCGATTGCATGGTGGCACGGTGAGTGCACACAGCGCCGGTCCGGGAACGGGCGCGCGGTTCACGGTCCGTTTGCCGCTCGCCGTGGAGTCGGGCATGGTGGCCCGCTCAAGCAACCATGAGGGAACAAGCATGATCGACAATCGTTCGCCGGAATCGTCGCCACTCCGTCGCGATGTCCAGTCGTCAGAGTCCGCCCCCCCCTCCGTGCTGATTATCGACGATAGCCACGACGCGGCGCGCGCCTTACGACTGCTGCTGATCCAACTCGGCTGCCGGGTCGAGACCGCCGACGACGGGGAGTCGGGTTTGCGGGCAGCCGTCCAGTTTCAGCCCGACATCATCTTCTGCGATATCGGGCTCCCCGGCGGCATGGATGGCTACCAGGTGGCCAAGCTCCTCCGGCGCGATACCAGCATGCGCGACACGGTGCTCGTGGCACTGACCGGTTATGGCCAAGACCAAGACCGGGCATGGGCGATGGAAGCGGGCTTCGATCATCACGTTACCAAGCCGGCTTCGCCGCGCGACCTGGCCGAACTGGTAAAGTCCAGTCGTCGCAAGGCGAACGAGGCCGAGTAGCCACGCTTGGCGATGACGGCCATGCCAATTCTGGCGCTAGTGGCGTTGGCCTTGGCCGAGGCCGCCGCGGAAACTCAGTCCTTACCGCAAATCAACGATTCGCAGCCGCTCGAACATCTCGTTGGTGATCCGCTGCCGCACGTTGGGTAGCTCGGCCCAGGGATCGTGCTTGAGCCGCTTGAGCCGGGCCACGACGCTGTGTACGTCGTAATGGTCGGAGTGCAGCTTGTCGTCGAGCTCGTCCCAGGCGATCGGCACGCTGACCTTGGCCCCGGCCTTGGCGCGGGTCGAATACGGTGCGATGGCGGTCGCGCCGCGCGTGTTGCGCAGGTAGTCGACGAAGATCCTGCCGCGCCGGGCCGCTTTGCTCATCGTGGCCACGTAGCGATTTGGAGCGGCGGCCACCATCAACTCGGCCACGGCCTGGCAAAAGGCTCGGGCCTCGTCCCAAGGGGTGCGGCGCTCGATCGGCACCACCACATGCAGCCCTTTGCCCCCCGTGGTTTTCAAAAAGCTTTCGAGCCCCAACTCCTGAAGCAGTAGCCGCGTTTCGCGGGCGGCAGCCACCACCACGCGCCAGGCGACACTCGGGTCGGGATCGAGATCGAACACCAGGCGATCGGGGCGATCGAGCCTGTCGCAGCGCGATCCCCAGACGTGGATCTCCAGCACGCCCATCTGCACCAGCGCCGTGAGACCCGCCGCGTCGTCGAGCGCCAGGTGATACTCGGCCGCCCCCTGTTCGGCGACGTTCACTTCGCTGAGCTGTTCCGAGGAGCCGGCTCCCGGGTGCTTTTGAAAGAAGCACGACTTGTGATTGCCCGACGGGCAACGTAATAGCGCTAGCGGCCGATCGACCACGTGCGGCAGCATCCACTCGGCAACTTCGTCGTAGTAGCGCGCCAGGTCGAGCTTGGTGAGCCCTTGTTCGGGATAGAGCACCTTGTGGGGATGCGTCATGCGCACTCCGCCGAAGTTGATGGGGGCGTCGCGCGCCGCCGAACGCTTTGTGGTCGACGGTTGTTTGGCCGGCTGTCTGGTGCTGGATTCCTTCTTGTCGCTCGAGTTATTCGGGGGCGCCTTCTTATTCGAAGCCGTGCGCTGGCGCGCCAGCTTGCTGGCGGCGCTCGATTTGGCTTTACGCTGGCGTCGCACGCGAACTTCTCCGTCGGGGCCCCAGATGCGATCGGCCTGCTCGGCGATCTCGTCGAGATCGCGGCCCGTCGATACGCTCAGCGGCATCGTCTCGGTAATCGACTCGTCGTCGCGGGCGAACTCGTCGCGCTCCTTGAACAAGAACCAGGTTCGCTCGCCCGGCTCCGAGCGGCGCCCGCCGCGACGGACCAGCATCCAGGCTCCTTCGAGCTTGTCGCCTTGCAGCTTGAACTTCAGCATTCCTTCGGTATCGAGCTCGCGCGGGTCGCTGACCGGCTCCCAGGAGCCGCGATCCCACAACATTACGGTGCCGCCGCCGTATTCCCCCTTGGGGATGACCCCTTCGAAAGAGTAGTACTCGAGCGGGTGATCTTCGACCCGCATCGCCAGGCGCTTCTCTTCCGGATTGAGCGACGGACCCTTGGGCACGGCCCAACTCTTCAAGACGCCGTCGAGCTCCAGGCGAAAATCGTAGTGCAAGTGCGACGCCGCGTGCTTTTGCACGACAAACCGCGACCGCTTGCCGCGGGCGGACTTGGCTCCCCGCGGTTCGCTGGTGACGCGAAAATCTCGTTTGCGGCGGTATTCGCTCAAACTCATCGTCGGGCCTTCACCTCTTCACGACGAACGGCCTTGGGGTTCTTGTCTTCGCGCAAGCCGTGAAACACCGGCTGCCGCAGCAGATCGTCGCTCGTCCAGTTGCCGAAGCTCACTTGCGCCACCAGCCGCGGTTTCACCCAATGAGTTCCCTTCGGTCCGCGGGGCAGGTCGGCAAAGGGAGATTCTCGCTGTTCCATGCTTTGCAACTTTTGGGCCAGCTCGCGCAGCCCGTTGGTGTCGAAGCCGGTGCCGACTCGTCCGGCGTAGCGCAGGGCTCCCTGCTCGTAGTAGCCGAGCAGCAGGGCCCCGAACCCGATTCGCGAACCGGTGGGATCGGTAAACCCTCCGACGACGAACTCCTGCTCGTGGCGGCACTTGATCTTCAACCACGAGGTGGAGCGGCGCCCCACGTAGAGCGAGTCGGCCCGCTTCGAGATGATCCCTTCGAGCTTCGATTTGCAGACTTCGGCAAAGAACAACTCGCCGTCTCCCGCCAGGTGCGTGCTCAGTTGCAGCCGTGGCGACGCGGGGGCCTCGGCCAGAATCTGCGCCAGGGCCGCTTTGCGCTCGACGAGTGGCACGCCGCGCAGGTCGTAGCCATCCCACTCCAAGAGGTCGAACGCGCAAAAGGTCATCCGCCCTTGGGCGGACGGCTCGGCGATGGCGTTTTGCAATGCCTGAAAGTCGCTGACGCCCGACTCGTCGTAGATCACCACCTCGCCGTCGAGCGCCGCGCTGGTGACCGGCAGCGCTTCGAGGGCTTTGACCAGCGGCGCGAACCGCGGCGTCCAGTCGAGATGATTGCGGCTCACAAGTCGCACGCGACCGCCGTCGACGCGGGCCAGCATGCGATAGCCGTCGAACTTGATTTCGTGCAGCCAGTTGCTCCCCTCGGGCGGTTTGAGCGCCAGGGTGGCCAACTGCAGGTTGACTCGCGACGGCAGGGTTCCGCGGCGCGCTCCGCTGAGTTCGGACGCCGAGACGCGCACTGGAGACTGGGATGCCGTGCGCTTGCCGCGCGTGGCGGTTGCGTGCCCGCTCGTCGGCCGGGTGGAGCGTGGCTTGGGCCGGGCTGTGGAGCGGCGCGCCGTCGACGTTTTTTTCGGCTTGGCCATCGGGGAATTCAGCACAACGACGTTTATTTCCGTGCCGCTCAGCAAGTCAGAGTTGGCCCGCACAACCTGTGTAATGTTACTTCGCGGGACGACGGTTCGGCGGGGGGGCAAGGCGTGTGCCGGGGCAGAGCAAACGGTTGATCGCCTGCGTGCTGTGGCGACCGGCCGCCCCGGCCCGGCCAGATTTAGTTGCCGGCATCGCAAGTGACGGCTAGATTGATGGTTGCATCCTGCCCTCGAGTTCCCGCCTGCCGTCCTCCCGCCATGCGTAAGCCCGCACGACATCCTGGCCTGCTCCGCGCGGCGACGTGGATACTCGCCGTGTTGTCGCCGGCGGTTCTTCGCGCGGCGGATGGCGCCTCGCCGGTCGGTGAGGCAACCGCCCCGCTGGCCGACCCCGGGCCGGTCAAATTCGAGCTCGACGTGATGCCGGTCCTGACGGCGGCCGGCTGCAACGCCGGCGCATGCCACGGCAAGCAGCGCGGCCAGAACGGCTTTCAGCTCTCGCTGCTGGGCTTCGACCCCAACTTTGACTACCAGGCGATTGTGCAGGAAGGGCGCGGGCGGCGGCTCTTTCCGGCGGCTCCCGAACAAAGCCTGCTGCTGCGCAAAGCCTCGCAAGCGGTTCCCCATGGCGGTGGTCGACGGCTCGCCGCCGACGGACCGCATTACGAGGTGATCCGCCGTTGGATTGAACAGGGGATGCCGCGCAGCGGGGCCGACGACCCGACGCTGGTCGACGTCGTCATTAGTCCGCAGGGGCGGCTGCTCGAAACGGGCCAAGAGCAGCAACTGACCGTTACCGCCCGCTACTCCGACGGCTCGACGCGCGACGTGACGCAGGTCACCGCATTCCAGTCGAACGAGCCGGCGATCGTGGCGGTCGACGAGGCGGGCCTGGTGCGGGCCGGCGACCTGGCGGGCGAAGCGACGATCATGGCCCGCTACATGAACAGTATCGCCACCTGGAACACGGCGATCCCACTGGAAGGTTCGGTCGACGAGTCGCTCTACGCGCGGTTGCCGGTCGCCAACTTCATCGATCCGCTGGTCTGGGAAAAGCTGCGGCAACTGCGGATCACCCCCAGTGGCCTGTGCGACGACGCGACGTTCTTGCGCCGCGCGCATCTCGACGTCATCGGTCGGCTGCCGACTCCCGACGAAGTCCGCGCCTTTCTGGCCGACACGGCGCCCGACAAGCGGGCCCGCCTCGTCGATCAATTGCTCGAGCGCCCCGAGTACGCTGACTATTGGGCCAACAAGTGGGCCGACCTGCTGCGACCGAATCCGTATCGCGTGGGGATCAAGGCCACGCTGAGTCTCGACACCTGGTTGCGCGACGCGTTCCGCGAGAACCGGCCGTACGACCGCTTCGCGCGCGAGCTGGTCACGGCGCAAGGGAGCACGTGGCGCACCGGCGCCGTGACGGTGTTTCGCGATCGCCGCGAGCCGGATGAAATCGTCACGCTCGTCAGTCAATTGTTTTTGGGAATACGGCTCGAGTGCGCCAAGTGCCATCATCATCCGTTCGAAGTTTGGGGGCAGGACGACTTCTACGGGCTGGCAGCTTACTTCGCCCGCATCGGCCGCAAAGGGACGGGGCTTTCGCCGCCTATCTCCGGGGGCGAAGAGATCGTCTTCACGGCCGATAGTGGACGCGTCGCGCATCCGCTGACCGGCGCGACGGTCGAGCCGAAGCCGCTGTTCGGCAAGGCCCGCCCCGTCGAGCCGGGCGAAGACCCCCGCGAGGCGCTGGCCGATTGGATGCTCGCCGACGAGCAAGGTTACTTCGCCAAGGTGGCGGCCAACCGCATCTGGGCTGAATTAATGGGGCGCGGAATCGTCGACCCGGTAGACGACTTGCGGGCCACGAATCCCCCCAGCAACGAGCCGCTGCTCACGGCGTTGGCCGAGTCGCTGCGAGAAGCCGATTTCGATCTGAAATCGCTGCTGCGGACGATCATGGCCTCGACCGTCTATCAGCTCGACTCGCTGCCATCGGATCGTAACGCCCCCGACACCCGCAACTACTCGCGCTACTATCGGCAGCGGCTGCGGGCCGAGGTGCTGCTCGACGCCATGTGCGAGGTGACCGGCACGCCGGAGACGTTCGCCGCGATGCCCGCCGGAGCGCGCGCGGTCGAGCTCTGGACGCATCGCATCGATTCGTTGTTTCTCGACGCCTTCGGCCGCCCCGACGCCAACCAGGACCCTCCCTGCGAGCGGACGAGCGATTCGACGGTCGTGCAAACGCTGCACTTGATGAACGCCCCGCGCCTGCATGAGAAAGTCGTGGGAGATGGCGGCCGCGCCGCCCGCCTGGCAGCCAGCGAGCTGCCGCCGGCGCAAATTGTCGAAGAGCTCTATCTGGCGACGTACGCTCGGTTGCCAAGCGCCGATGAACTGACGGCCGTGCTGCCGCTGTTCGGCGATTCGAGCGACGCGCGCCGCCGCGCCACGGAAGACCTGCTGTGGGCGCTGGTCAACACACCCGAGTTCCTGTTCAAGGATTAGCTGCATCATGCCAACAACACGAAACTGCGAAGGGATCGCGCGACGTGATTGCCTGCGGCTAGGGCTGGGCATGCTCGGCGGCTTCGGCCTGATCGACTTGCTGCGGTTGCGCGGCCGCTCGGCCGAAAGTTCCAGCGTGGCAGTCGCCAAGCGGCCGACGAGTTGCATCTTGATTTGGATGGATGGCGGGCCGTCGCATTTCGAAACCTTCGATCCCAAGCCCGAGGCCCCGGTCGAAATCCGCGGCGAGTTGGGGACCGTCGCCACGCGGATTCCGGGCGTGCACTTCTCGGAACACTTGCCCAAGCTGGCGGCGATGACCGACAAGCTGGCGGTCATCCGCTCGGTGCAGCACAACCAGGGGAATCACGGCGCCGGCAACCATTACATGATGACCGGCGCGCCGCCGCGGATCCCCGTCGGTTGCGGCGCGTTCGTCAGCTTTCATCCCAGCATGGGTTCGGCGACGGCCTACGAGCGGGGCGCGCCCGGCGGGCTGCCGGCCTACTTCTCGATCCCGTCGATGTCACGTTCGGGAGGGCCGAACTTCCTCGGGGCCAAGTACGCGCCGTTTGTCGTCGGCGGCGACCCGAACGACAAGGCATTTCGCGTGCGCGACGTGGCCCTGCCCCAAGGATTGGCCGACGACCGCTTCAGCGGCCGGCGCGATCTGCGCGGCATGGTCGATCGATTCGTGCGGATCACCGACGAGGCGGCCGCCGATCCGGCCGTGGCGCTCGATGAGTATTACCGGCAAGGCTACAACCTGGTCACCAGCACCGAGGCACAGCGCGCCTTTGATATCGCTCAAGAGCCCGACAAGGTGCGCGACGCTTACGGCCGACAAGGCTTCGGGCAGCGGCTGCTGTTGGCCCGCCGGCTGGTCGAAGCGGGCGTTCCGTTCGTGACGATCTACGACGGCGGCTGGGACCACCACAGCGAGATCTTTCCCGCCATGCGGAAGCGGTTGCCGGTTTTCGAGGGGGGGATCGCCGCCTTGATCGAAGACCTCGACGAGCGCGGCTTGCTCGAGAGCACGATGGTCATCGCGCTGGGCGAGTTCGGCCGTACGCCGAAGATCTCAACCTTGTCCGATCGCAACTCGCCGGGCCGCGATCACTGGGCCAACGCCATGTCGATTCTGTTCGCCGGCTGCGGCACGCCCGGCGGCCAGGTTGTCGGCGCCACCGACAAGAACGGCCATTCGGCCTGCGAGCGCATCCTGGGCCCCGAGAATTTCGTCGCGACGGTCTACCGCAAGCTGGGGATCGATCCCGGCAAGATCTATTACACGCCGCAGGGACGCCCCGTGCACCTGGTAAGCGATCCGGAGCCGATCGCCGAGCTGATGGGTTAAGGGCCGCGCGTGCAAATCTCGGCCAGCATCCTCGCGAAGCCCGGCTTCAGCGAGACCACTGGTTTATCCCAACGAGCCGGCGCTCCTCGTCAATTCACGGCAACCGTGGCAACTGCCGCTAACGGTCTTTACGTTCCGCGTAGGGAGCTAGCAACCCCTCGTACTGGCCGAGGACGCGCTCCCAAGTGAAGGACTCGGCGTGACGTGCGCGGCTCGCCGTGCTCATGCGAGCAAGGCGTGCATCGTCGTCCAACAAGGTGTCGAGCGCCGCGGCGCAGCCGTTCTCGTCGCTGAAGTAAGCGGCTTCGGGTCCGGCGACCCAGCGGTTGAATCGGTTGTCGTGTGCCAACACCGGGCAGCCGGCCGCCAAGGCTTCGACAAGGGCCGGGTTGGTGCCACCGACCGTGTGCCCGTGGATGTACGCCCGCGCAAAGAATCGCAGCGCGTCGACCGTGTCGCGCTCGTAGATCGCGCCTGGAAAGATCACTTCGCTGCTGGCCGCCTCGAGCACGCGTCGCTGGTAGCCGTTCTCTTCAGGACGGTACTTGCCCAACACGACGAGTTGCCGCCCGCGCGGCCGGCGACTGAAGGCCGAGACGATTTCGAGCAACGAGTTTTCGGGTTCCGGCCGGGCGATAACAACCGCGTAGTTGCCCGGCGCGAGGCCGAGTTGTTCGATCAAGCGCACCTCGGCATGGCTCACGCGATCGGCGCCATAAGGAATCATCGTAATCTGCGTGCGCGGCGCCACGGTCTGCAAATAGCGGGCGATCTCCGGGTGATCGGCCACCAGGTGATCGGCCAAGCGGCAGGCAAACCACTCGTTGAGGCGCAACCAGGCACGGGCCCCGCGCCCCCACTTGGCACGCTGCCATTCGAGGCCATCCATGTTGATGACGCTCGGTCGCCGCCGGAGCCGATACCAGGCGGTGAACGCCGCGGTGTTGTAGCCGAGCGTGAGCGCGAGCCCGGGTTCGCCCCTGGCGCGCAGCGTGCTCTTCCAATCGAAGATCACCGTGCCGGCTGCGCCAGAGCGTCGCTCGGGTATGGAGATGAGCCGCACGCCGCGGTAGTCGCTCTCGCGCACGTCGCCGTCGCGGTCGTCCTGGCAATAGACGGTGACTTGCCAGCCGCGGTCGACCAGATGCAGGGCGAGCCGCTCGGCAAAAGTCTCGAAGCCACCGTGGCAGGCAGGAATGCCGCGCGTGCCGAGAATCGCAATTGCGCGGCGCGTTTGCTTGGCCGGGATGGGGATCGATTCGTCCGCCGCCCGACTGGGAGCCAACACCGGCGCGATGGCCAGTTCGAGCGGGTCGACCAGTTCCACGCCGAGGACCGGCGCCGCCGAGTCGGTGCTGATCGTCGATGACATCGTCACGCCACCTCAACAGGTTCGCACGGCTGGCTTTCGAGCGGAAAATCGGACGTCGACTCCAGCCCCAGGTTGCGGTCGCGCAATTCGGCCAATTGATCGGCGCGCACCTGGCGATAGACGTCGCGCACTTGTTCGTAGTGCACCTCGGGGTTGAAGTTTCGTTCGATCTTGTCGCGACCGGCGAGCCCCAGTTCGACCGCTTCGCGGCGATGGGCGTTCAGCCAGCTCATGCGCTCGGCCAAGGCTTCGCTGTCGCCCGGCGGAACCAGGAAACCGTCGACGCCGTCGTCGATCAACTCCGGAATGCCCCCCATCTGCGTGCCGAGCACCGCCTTGGCATGGGTGTACGATTCGAGCACCGCCAGCGGGCAGTTGTCGTAGCCTTCGGACGGTATCAGCGTGGCGATCGCGCCGCGAATCAGCCGCTCGAGTTCGGCACCTTGCTTGAAGCCGAGCAGTTGCACGTTGTCGAGGCCGTAGGCCGTGATCAGGTCGCGCACCTCCGACTCGGCTTCGCCGCGGCCGACCAGCAACAGCGGCACTTCGCGGGCACGTGCCGCCGCTTCGACCAAGGTGATGATCCCCTTCAGGCGTTCGATGCGGCCGAAGTACAGCAAGTACTCGCCGGGTTCTCGCGCCGGTTCGATGCCGGTCGTGTCGGCGTAGTTGCGGATGGTGGTCAGCTTTTCGGCGGGCACGCCCAATTCGTGCAGCTTGTTGCGCTGGAAATCGCTGACGGCGATGAAGCGGTCGACGGCGTCGACAGCCCCCAGCGCTTTGGTCACGTACGATTCGACCGTGCTGAGCAGGCTGCGCTGCAGCGAGCCGCGATTGCAACGCTTAACGGTCGCTCGCCAGAACTGGTGTCCTTGGCAGGCCTCGCAGATTTCGCCGTGCGAGAGCAGCGAATAGACGGGGCAGACGAGCTTGAAGTCGTGCACGGTTTGCACGATCGGCACGCCTGCCGCACGCAGCGGCGCGAAGATCGCACCGGTCAGTTGACCGTAATAGATGTGCAGGTGAGCGACGTCGAGGGGGTGTTCGTCGAGCAATCGCGCGAGGGCATCGGCCGCCGGTCGCGAGTAGACGAATCGTGCCAGATCGCGAGCACCCGGCTTGTCGAAGTTCACGCCCGGCGGAAAGTATTGCTCCCATTCGCTCGGTTCGTTGCGCGGCTGGCGCGAGCTGAAGGGGATCACCGTGTGACCGTGCCGCTCCAACAACTCGGTGAGCGTGAAGAAGTACCGGTCCGAACCGCCGCGGATGTAGTAGTTCTGCGAAGCGTTGAGAATTCGCAAGGATCGCATCGATCAATCGCCTTGTGGTTGTGGGCTGCCGGCGGGGACTGTTGCGGGTCGCTTGCCGCGTGGCTCGGCAGTTTTCTTGGCGCCCGGACCAGGGCGAATCTCGATTTCGTCGCCGAATACCTGGTTCGTTCGGCGCCGCACGCGCCGATACAACGACCGCGCCGTGCGGAAGGCCGCCGTCGCCGCTTGACCGACCAGGCCGCGCCCTGCCAGCAGGCGGCCGACGTATTGATCGCGCGTGGCCCATTTCGACGTGGCGTCGACCAGTGGTCCGCTGAAATCGACCAGCCGGTAGCCGCCATCGGTGCTGAAGCGCTCGAAGAGCATGGCGCGGAGCAACTGCCCCGGCGACAGGGCCGCGAAGGCCTCGTCGTAGCCCACCTTGGGGCAGAAGTAGACTCCTTTGGCAGCGAAGCCACACTCGAAGGCCGCGGGTTGTCCCGAGACTTCCAAGAACGAGAGCCGCGCGTAGCCGTCGGCGGCCAACGCGCCCAGCAGCCGGCAGTAGAACTCCAGCGCGCGAGGTTCATGCATCACGGCCCGACCACTGGTCGACTTCCAACTTCTTTGTTCGACTTCGAAGCCGCGCCGGACCAGCGCGGCAACTTCTTCCGGCGCGGGGTGGTCGTGCAAGCTGAGCGATCCGCCGCCGGCTTCGGCGAGGCGATCGAAGCAGACCGTCAGCTTGCGGCGATGATTGCGCGACCGGCTGGCCTGGTAGGCCTTCCAGTCGGAGCCGATATCAATCAGGCCGACGCGCCACTGCTCGCGCACTTCGACCGAGAACTGTTCGGCTGCCAGTGCCCTGGCCAAGGTTTGCCAGCGCTCGCTGCGTGTTAGCAGGGTTTCGCCATAGAGGACTGTCGGCCTCAGTTGGCGTATCGCCGCGACGAGCAACTTGGCAACGGCCGATTGGTCGGCCGCCGGGTCGACGAGCAGGTCGCCGCAGCAGCCCCAATCGTTGTTGGGCAGGCGGGCGATCAAGCGACCGCCGCGACCTGGGCTTGTCGTTCGCGCGCCGCTGGCCAGTCGCCGCTCCACCTGACGCTTGGTCGTGAAACCCAGCACCAGCGGCAAGCCGGCCACGAACTGGCCGTCGGCTTCGACGACGATCGCTTGCAGCGCCTGGCGCGAGGCGAAGCAATCGAGCCAGGCCGCCATCGGTTCGGCGCGCACGGCCGGGTTCGTCGTCGGGCTGCGCTGCCAGAGATCGTTCCACTGGGACGACGACTCGGCGAGCGCGGCGAAATCCAACAGGCGGGTTTGCATGCTGACGTGGCGCGGCGGGTCCGCAAGCTAAGCGTGAAATCCGAGGCGCGTGGCCAGCTACAAATCAGCCGGCGCCGAAGCGGGCCTCTGTGAAACATGGCTTGTTTTCTGTACAACCGACAGGCGGCGGCTCGACATTCCAGCGGGGAGTGTGTTGCGGCTGCCATACCGTCGTCATCGTCGCGTTCATCGGCGCAACCCTCGCCGGTGAACCGCGGTTCGCTTCGCACCTTCGGGGCACTCGCACCTTGCTGGAACCCAGGAACGCAATTTGTCTTGTTATCGATGGCTGGCAGGCCGGCTTTGCCGGACCGTACGGCAACTCCTGGATCAATACGCCCGCCCTGAATCGTTTGGCGAGTGAAGCATTTCTGTTCGATCAGGCGTTCGTCGATTCGCCGCGCCTGGACCGCCTTTACCGTTCATTCTGGCTGGGTGCCCACGCCGGCGTGCCAAACGACAGACTGCACTGGCGATCTGGCATTGCCCAGCGGCTGTCGCGTGCCGGCGTGGCCACGACATTGGTGACCGACGAGTCGCGCGTGGCCGACCATCCCTTGGCCGCTGAGTTTCGCGAGATCGTGCGACTCGGCGGGCCGGTGCCCGACGAGGCGGCCTTGGACATCAACGAGACGCGCCTGGCGGAGCTCTTTTCGCAGGTGCTCGAACGAGTCGAGAAAGCCCGCGAGCCCTTTCTGTTGTGGGCACACACCGGCAGCCTGGCGACTTGTTGGGACGCTCCGGGCGAGTTTCGCCAGCGCTATCTGGAAGGGGAGAGCGGTGACGTGGGGGACGACGCCGAGCACTTTGCGGCCGAAGCTGCCGCCCTGGCGCGCGTCGGCATTTCGCCACCGAAGGGGCGACTCGCTTCGATGGTCGACCCCGACGATCTGCTCGCTTTGCGTCGCGCGTACGCCGCGCAGATTTCGGTGCTGGATGCTTGCCTGGCCGGATTACTTGAAGCCTGCGAACAGTTGCAAAGCGCCGAGCGCACGCTGTTGTTCGTTGCCGGGGCGCGCGGGTTTCCGCTGGGTGAACATGGGCGCGTGGGCTGCGAAATCTCCGCGCATGCTGCGGCCGGCGACGCGCCGAGCGATGGCCAGGCGGCGCTCGCCGGCGACTCGGGCGACGCGCTCTACAACGAACTGATCCACGTTCCCTGGATCTGGCGGCTGCCCGACAAGCGTGGGGCGCTCGGTCGCTCGTCGGCGCTGGTGCAGCCAGCCGATTGCGCCGCGACTTTGGCCGACTGGTGGCAGCTTCCTGGGGACATCGATGCTTCGGCGTCAGAGCTCGGCGCGGCGGCCGGCCGGAGCGTGCTGCCGTTGATCTGCGAAGAGACGCCGGCCTGGCGAGATCGAGTTCTGCTGATGCTCGACCACGAGCGCGCGCTGCGCACGGCTTCGTGGTATCTGCGTCTGGGTGGCCATGAATCGAGCGGGACGGCTGGAAACCCATCGCCTGCCGCCGGAGAGCTGTATGTAAAGCCCGACGATCGCTGGGAGCGCAACGAGATTTCGGCGCGCTGCGAGGAGATCGCCGCGACGATGGCCCAGTTGACCGACGAATGTCATCGCTCGATCGCGACGGGTGAGCCGCGCGAGCCGACGCCATTGTCGGCGGCGGTGCAAGCAGGCGTCAGCTAGCAGGCGAGAAAACTCCGCGAAAGCCGCCATTTGCGCCGCCGCGCACGCTACCGAATCCGGCCTAGGGCCCGCGCGCGCTTCGGTACTATAATCCTGGCCGCTCATTACGGACGATGGATCGTTACCGCTTGGCAACGAGCGGTCCTCTCGCGTTGGAATTCATGCTCGGACAAGGACGTCCGACACGCCTGCGCTGCGACGATGGCTGCTGGCGGCGACGCGCTCGACGGCGCGCTGCCACGCAGTTCTTGCCATTGCGCGCCTGTTGCCTGACGCTGCTCGTGTTGTCGGCAAGCATGCTTCACGCGCCGCAAACTGCGCATGCCTGGGCCGAGGACGCCCCCGCGGCCGCTGCTGACAGTTCCCAGCCGCTGGAATTTCGCGTCCGCCTGGCCTGGGGAGGAGGTCAACCGCTGAGCCTGGCCGGCACGGTCCGCTTGTCCGAGGGAGAACTGGCCGAACCGCAACCGCTGGGGATCGAGGTCGACGAGCCGGGCTCGATGTGGTTGGCCGGCGGGCAGCTTTGGATTGAGCCAGGCCGCGGACGCACGTTCGACGGTGTCGATCTGACCGTGCGTGCGCCGCTGTCGGCCAAGCTGCAGTTCACGCTCGCCGATTCGGCAACCGAAGCTCGAATCGAGTTCGACGTGGCCCTCGATCAACTAATCCGCGAGTCGGTCGTGCGCGATCTGGACTCAACCGGCAACCGCATGGTGTTGCGCCGCGCGCCGGGCGATCGCCTGCACGTGCGGCTCGTCGACCCGGCCCTCGTCTACCGCCCCGGTCAGACC
Source organism: Pirellulales bacterium (assembly GCA_050184475.1). Lineage (GTDB taxonomy): Bacteria > Planctomycetota > Planctomycetia > Pirellulales > JAEUIK01 > JAIESQ01. The sequence goes on from JBFXAH010000002.1 coordinate 313,916, forward strand.
GTGGCCCTCGAAGTCGAGCCGCGATTGTTCGGTCCCGAAGCGACGGGCCGCGCGCGCGTGCGGCTGCAACTGCGCGACGGTCAAGCGCGGCAACTCTGGTCGACCGACGCCGACGTGCTGCTCGACGCGTCGGGGGGCGTCGCCGAGCCGACGACTTTCGATTGCCCGTTGCCCGAACGCGAAGGAGTCTACGATCTACAGTTCGAATTGAGCACCGCTCGCGTGCCGCTCGCGCCGGTGCTCAAGCAGGTCGTCGCCTCGCGGCGTGTGCAAGTGATCGTGGTGGCGGAGAACCTTCCCGCGCCTGCTCGTCCGCCCACTGCGGCGACGCTCGTCGCCACGCTCGATCCGGCGCATCCCCACTGGTGGGAACGAATCGCGCAGGTGCCCGGTCTAACGGCACTGAAGCGTGGGCCATGGGGCACGCCCGAAGCGCGCCCGCAATCGCATCCGCTCGGCACGTTGCTCGAACTGCCGCCGGCCGCCGAGCCAGGGGGGCCATCGTGGCAGGCCTATCCGCTGGAAATCAGCGAGCCAGGCGTGCCGCACTTGATCGAGGTCGATTTTGCCGGCGACGTGCCGCAAAGCGTTGGGCTGAGTGTCGTCGAGCCGAGCGCCACGGGGGGTACATCGAACGTGGGGCTCGATTCGGGGTTCTACACCTCGGCCGACTCGCCCGAAGGTGGTGCGCTGTTGACGCACCGCCTTTTGTGTTGGCCCAGGACCAAGACTCCCACCTTGCTGGTGACCAATCGCGGCGATCAGTCGAGCGCCGTCTACGGCACGATCCGCGTGCGAGCGTACCAGACGGGGCTGCCCGTCGCCCTGGCCGAAGATGCGTCGCCTGCGCGGGCCGGCGCGCCGCGTCGCCTGTTGGCGGGCTATCTTGACCGGCCGCTGTTTACGGAGAACTTCGGCGCCGCCGAAGCAGTCGATCCGCCGAGCGGCCGCAGCCTCGACGATTGGAACACTTTCTATCAAGGGGGGACGCGACTCACCGAGTACCTGCGTCACGTCGGCTTCAACGCCGTGCTGCTCTCGGTGTGGGCCGATTCCAGCGCCTTGTACCCCAGCGCGCTGTTGGACTCGACGCCGCGCTACGACACCGGTGCGTTTTTCGCAACCGGGCAAGATCCCGTTCGCAAGGATGTCGTCGAGCTGTTGTTCCGGTTGTTCGATCGCGCGAATCTGACGCTCGTGCCGACGTTGCACTTCACGGCGCCGCTGCCCCAGGTTGAAGCGCTCCGCCGCCAGGGCGGGCGCGAGACGGTCGGACTGGAACTGGTCGATCGTGGCGGCCGCCGGGCGCGCACGCAACCGAGCGCGGCGGGCCGACACGGACCGGGCTACAACGCGCTCGATCCGCGCGTGCAGAAAGCCATGCTCGACGTGATCGGCGAACTGGTCGATCGTTACGGCGGGCATCCTTCGTTCGGCGGCGTGGCCGTGGCGCTCTCGGCCGACAGCAGCGCTCAGTTGCCCGGCCTCGATTGGGGATACGACGATGCCACGATCGCGCGCTTCGAGCAAGCGACTGGTCTGGAGCTTACGGCCCGCGGCCCCGAGCGCTTCGCGCAGCGCGCGGCGCTGTTGAATGGCCAGCATCGGCAAACCTGGGTCGATTGGCGAGCCGCCATGGTCAGCGATTTTTATCGCCGGGCCGAGCAGCGGGTGGCCGCGGCGCATCCCGGCGCGCGCGTCTTCGTGGCGGGCATCGACCCGTTCGGCAGCGAAGAACTGCAAGCCGAATTGCGTCCGACCCTGCCGCCGCGCAAGTCGATCGAAGAGGCCCTGCGCGAGGCCGGCATCGACCCCGACCTGGGCGCGAAGGTCCCCGGCGTCGTGTTGTTGCGGCCGCACTATCTAGAGCCACCTGGCTCCGTGGCCCGCCAGGCGATCGAACTGCGCGTCAACGACGCGTTGGATCTGGATCGACGGCTGCGGACGGCGAGCACCCCCGGCAGCCTGTTCTTTCATCCGCCACAGCGATTGCGCCTGACGCCGACCATCGAGCGCAGTCCGCTGGGCGAGCGACCGCTGCAGCTCGTTTCGCAACTCGTGCCGGCCGGCGTGCAGAACCGTCGGCGATTCGTGCACAGCGTGGCCGCGCTCGACGCCCAGGTAATGTGCGACGGCGGATGGCTGCTGCCGCTCGGGCAAGAGGATTCGCTCGCCGACGTCGTGGCGACTTATCGCCGACTCCCGGCCGTGGCGTTCCAGACGGTGCCGGTCGACGCCCAACCGATAACCGTGCGCACGGCTGTGACTGGCGGTCGAACGTACGTCTACCTGGTCAACGACTCACCCTGGCAAACCGAAGTCAGCCTGGCGATGTCGACGCCGGCCACTTGCCCGGTGCAGGACGTCGCCGGGCGTCGTTCGTTCGCGGAGGTCGAGAATGCGGGACCTGCCGCCAGTTGGCGCGTCGAGCTGAAACCTTGGGATCTGGTCGCGGTGTCGCTCCCGGGCGAATCGGCCAGCGTTCGCGACGTGCGGGTCGCCTTGCCGAACGACGCTCGCGAAGAGCTCGCGGCGCGCCTTGATCGCCTGCAAGTCAGGGCGATGGCCTTGGCCCAACAGCCACCACTCGATGCGCTGGACAACCCCGACTTTGAATTGCCCGCCAACACCGACGGATCGATCGCCGGCTGGGAATCCGACGCGCGTGGCGGCGCCGAGCTGAACGTAGACCCGATGACCCCCGACGAGCGCAACCAGGTCGTGCGCCTCCATAGCGCCGGGGGCACCGGCACGGTCTTACGGAGCGCGCCGCTGAATGTACCCGATACCGGCAGGCTTGGAGTTTGGGTTTGGCTGCGCAGCACCCAGGCAGCGGCGGAGCCACAGGTGCGGATTGCCCTGGAAGCGCGCGACCGAGGTCGAGTGTTCTATCGCTACGCGACCGTCGGCCACGGCGAATCGGTGGTGCGAGTCGGCCCAGGCTGGCAGCAATTTTTCGCGCAGTTCGACGATCTGCCGTTGTCGGGGCTGGACGATCTGCGCGTGCGGTTCGAACTGCGCGGGCCGGGCGAAGTATGGCTCGACGACGTAGCGCTCTACTCGTTGAACTTCGCCGAGCCAGAACGGGTAGAACTGTTCAAGATCATCACGTCGGCACAGCTCAAGCTGCAGAATGGCGCCTGGAGCGATTGCCTGCGGCTGTTGGACAGCTACTGGCCACGTTATCTCGAGGCTCACGTCGAGCTGTCCGCGGCGCAGTTGGCCGAGCGCACGGCGCAGCGCCCGCGACCAGCGGCACCCGCGGCGCCCCCCGCCGAAGCGGACCGCGGCGGCGTGTTGCGCAAGATTCAAAGCTGGCTGCCAAGCCGGTTCTTCCGTTAGCTGCGATGGGGCTTCGCGCCCGCTGGGCGGCTCGCGTTCTGGGGGATTTCGCCCCCTTGCCGCAAGGACGACTTCCCGCGTTTCGCGCGCGGGAGGCCCGCCGTGCGCGCCTATTCCGCATACCACCCGTCGATCCCGTAACGGACGGGGCATCGCAATGGGGTAGGTTGACCTCTAGGCGACCAGGTTGCTGGTCCAACGCTCAGCGCGAGCGAGCAAAACAATTTTCACCAATTGTTGCGGGCGTTGGACAACGGAAACTAGATTATATTTGCACACCCGCTCAGTAGATGACTGTGCAGGGAGGCCGCTGCGGTGGCTGCACGGATGTCGCCCGGACGATTTTCCAACGGCGAGCGACATGGCGACCGACGTTTGGCCTTCGAAACTTGTCTCGCCCACGGCCGTTGAGCGACGACGGGCCGAGTACGTGCTTTGGGGCCGCGCGAAGGCCGGCGGCGCGTACAACAGCCACCTACTTGCCTTGGGCGTCTTCGCCTTGTGCGCCCTCGTCGGCTGGATGAACTTGTGGTTGTTCGTGTGGCTCTCGGTCTGCACGGGCATTGCCATGCTGATCGACGAACGTCCCTGGCGCCGCAAGATAGATCCCGCGGCCATGGCCGGCCAGTTCGGGTTGTATTTGCAGCTTCTGGCGCAAGCCGCCTGGGACGCCTTGCCGTTTTATGCGCTCGCCTACGGACTTTATGTTTGCACGGTTCCGTACATCGCGCCGCTGAATCTGGCCGTCAGCAGCTTTACGTTGCTGTACGCGTTTTTCATGATCGTGCGCGTCGGTTGGCTAGTCTTTTATCTGTGGCGCATTGGCTTCCGCTGGAACCAGGCCGGGCGCACCTTCGCGAATCGCAAAGCCAATCTTCGCTCGCGCAGCGTGGCGCTCCGCCATGTGCTGTGGGCTTACTTCCTTGGCAACGTGGGCCTTGTCGTCCGCTGCGGCGTGCAAGTCGTCACGCTGGGCCTCTTCGAGTGGATTCGGCAGCGCTCTGGCATGGATTTGCAACACCATCCGGCCGCGGCAGCCCACTTGCCGACGATTTTCGGCGTGGCCGTCGTCGTCTGGTTCGCGACGCTCTGGATATCAATCAAGCGCGCGCTGTTGATCTACTACCGCACGCACCGGACGCTGCACGCCCACCCGTCGCTCTATTCGAGCATTCACAGCATCCACCATTTCGGCGTGCTGCCGACCCCTTTGGATTCGGGGACGATCTCGCCGGCTGAATTCTGGATCACCGAGATGGCGATCCCCACTATCACCATCGTGCCAAACTGGCACTTCTTCCTGATCGAAGTCTGCGTGGCGCTGATCGGTCATTTGCCGTCTCACAGCACGGGGACGCGGCTACTGGAATTTTCCCAGCACCACCTGAACCACCATCGGCATTTCAACGTCAATCTCGGGCTGACGGCCGCGGAAGACCGCGAGTTCGGCACGCTCTTTATCGCCAGCCAAGGGCATGTGGCAGCCGAAGGCGCGCAGGCGCCTGCCTGAGGCGCGCTTCGTTACGATGCCGCGCAATGTAGAGGCCTTATCGCACCCGCTACGATGCCATGGCCGTCACATAGGGCCAAAGGGAAGGGCGAACCCTCACTTCGGCAAGCCAACGAGATCTTCGGGAAGTCGCGGATTGTCGCGGGCATGTTGCTCGGCGAGCAGCAACTGCAGTTCGGCCACGACGTCGGTGCGCGTCTCCGCCAGGTCGCGCTTTTCGTAGGGATCGGCCGCGATATTGAATAGCTCTGGCGGCTGGTTGGCCGCGACGATCAGCTTCCAATCTCCACGCCGTACGGACTGGCCCCCCTTCTTGGCGATGTAGATGGTGCGCTCTGGCGCCGCCGCCGTTTCGCCCGCCAGCGCGGGCCACTGATCGACGCCATCCCATTGCAGGTCGCTACGGGGCTCGTAGCCGACGAGGTGAGCGATCGTGGGAAACCAATCGGCAACGTGCATCGCGGTCGTGTACTTGCCCGGCGCCAGATGCCCCGGCCAGTTGGCGAACGCACAGACGCGCACCCCCCCTTCGTAGAGCTGGGCCTTCTGGCCGCGCAGCGGATCGTTCTCGCTGTTGAGGGGGGAGTCCGCCACGTCGCCGACGTAGGCGTTCTTGAGCGACTCGATGCCGCCATTGTCGCTGGTGAAAACGATCAGGGTGTTGTCGCGCTGGCCGGTTCGCTCCAAAGCCGCGACGAACTGGCCAACCTTGGCGTCGAGCTGCGCTACCATGGCTGCCATTCGCAGCCGCGAATCTTGCTTCGCCGGATCGTCGTGATACTTCACGCCGTCGTAGAGCCGTTTGAAATCGTCGGGCGCGTCGACCGGCGTGTGCACGGCGTGAAACGCCACGTAGACGAACCACGGTCCCTGCTGCTCTTCGATGCGGCGCACGGCTTCGGCGGCAATCAGCTCCGTGGCGTTCCCTGCTTCGTCGAGTCGCTGGCCGTCGCGATGCCAGGTGTCTTCGTACGGGCCATGGCGATACTTGTGAGTCCAGGGATCCGCGGCGCCGGTCAGCGTGCCGTAACCGTGATCAAAGCCGAACGCCGTCGGCCCCCACTCAGCACGCGATCCGAGATGCCATTTACCACACTGGTACGTGTGATAGCCCAGCGACTTGAGTGCCCCGGCCAGGGTCACCGTGTCGGGGGGCATCGCCCGCAAATTGCTCGGCGCCAAGGCGTGCGGACCGAAGCGACCGGGATACCTGCCGCTCATGAGCGCCGTGCGCGTGGGGGTGCAAACCGGCTGAACGTAGTGCTGATCGAGCTCGATCCCTTCGCGGACCAGCTTGTCCATGTGGGGAGTTTTTCCAAAACCGCCGTGCCAGCCGACATCGCTCCAGCCGAGGTCGTCGGCCACGATCAACAGGATGTTCGGCTTGGTGGCCGGAGTTGGAGCATCCTCGGCCATGGCCGTGCCGACAGCGGCAAAGAGGAAAAGCGTGACGAGGGCGGCTCGGCGGGTTCGAGGCTTCATATCGACACCTGCTGCGTTACGTTGATGGGGTTGCGTCCGCTAACGACGGCAACGTTGCTTTCGAGTTTCTTTGGCGCACGCCTCACATTCCGCTCAGCTCGCCATTCGGAACACCAGGTCGTAGCCCACCGCCATGATGCCCACATCGACCATCACGTGGCAGATCCACGCGCCCAGCAGCGAGCCGGTGCGCTGGTAGAGCCATGCCCAGATCGCGCCGCCGATCGCCACGGCTGCCGACAAGAGCACCGTCATGGCCGACAAGCCATCGAAGTAAATGCCGACGACCAACGTGTGGTGGGCCATGAAGCCCAGGCTCGAAATCACGATCGCCGCCACCACGGGAACGAGCGCTCGCAAGCGGCCGAACACGAACCACCGCCAGTAGTATTCTTCGAGCGCCGAATGGACGAGCGAGTAAAACGTCGCCAAGGCCAAGAACCCCAGCGGCGTCGTGATGCCGGCGTCGGCCAGTTTGCCGCGGACGATCTCGGGCATGTCGGCCATCACCGGATGCGAGCGGAAATAGCCGGCGTACAAGCCAAATAGCGCCGCCACGATAATCGCGCCGAGCCCCACCCCGACCAGCGCGCTGGAGCGGCGCGTCTGCGCGGTGACGGCGACCACTTGGGAAGCCGTTTCGCCGTCTCGGCCGCGCCGCTCAATTCCCCAAACCCACGCAACGGGTATCGCGAACTGCAAGACCTTGCCGACGCTGTAGACGAGTTGCACGAGCGAGTCGCCGGCGAAGACGATGAAATACAGCCAGGTGATCAGCGACGGAAAGCCGATCGCCAACGCCAGCACGGCGGCGAGCGCGCCACGGTTGACCTCCCCCGGTAGTTGAGCCGCCGACGTCGGCGCGGCCACTCGTTCGCTATCGAGAACCGGTTGCTTCATGGTTGCATCATCGTGTTGTCAGGCTCACTACTGCTCGGCGGCACGGCGGATTTCGAGCCGTACGTTGGCATCGCCGCGCGCGACTTGCAGCTCCGGACAAGGTCCGCCCGGACGATGCGCTTCGATGGTCAACTCGTTGCGCGGCTGCAACAGGTTGGTTACGTCGATCGCGCGCAGCGGTTCGCTGGCGTCGATCGCGGCCAGCGGCCGCTCGTTGAGCGCGACCGTCAGCATGGCTCCTCGGCCGGCGATACACAACCAGACCGCCTCCCCCTCGTCGAGCCCGCTAGGGCGCGAGAACCGGCGCCGCCAACAGACTCGGCTGTGAAGGCTCGCCGGCACGCCGCTGATCCAATCCGCTGGTAACGGCAACGAGCCTGACGTCGGAGCGTCATCGCGGCAGGCGAGGTCCGTTGCCGAAAGCTGGCTGGCCGCCACTGCGCCACCGACGGGCAGCACTTCAAAGTGCCATGGTCCGCGCAGTCGAATCACGTGCGGATAGATCACAACAATTCGGCGTTCAAGAGTATTCGACGACGGTTTTGATGCCGTGCTTCACTCGCTCGACGTAATGGGGCAGCGCGTCGCGCTGACTGACGCGATCGGTTATCAAGCGACTGGCCAGCCCCGGCCAGCGGCGCTGGCATTCGCCCAGGTCGACGAGCGCTCGCTGAAAGTCGCGCAAGGCGGCGTTGACGCAGCCGATGTGCAGGTGATTGCGGATCAAGCTCTCGCGCATCAAGCGCGCGACGTCGTGCTCGGCCGCCCGCGGCGCACGTGTGCTGCCGAGCCAAACCGCGACGCCACAACTGGCCAGCGCCCGGCTCGCCGCCAGCAGCACATCGTCCGAGCCCGTGCACTCCAACAGCAGATCATAGCCGTGGCGCTCGACGTCGGCCGGCTCCAACGGCTCGCGGTCGGCCTGCAAATAAGTTCCGCTGAACGCCCTTACCAGTTCGGCGCGCGGGCTGTCGGCGTCGTCGCGCCCGTAGACGGCGGTCGGCCAATTGCGCACCCGGCAAGCCAGTAGCGCGGCCATGCCAATCGGCCCCAGCCCCGTGACCAGCACGCGGGGAGGCCACTTCTGCCACTCGCTCGCCCCCAGACGTGCTTGCTGCAACAGCGTGGCCTCGTTGATTCCCTTTTCGGCCACGGCGATCGGCTCAGTCAGAATCGCCACATCGGCGAGATCGTCGGGCACTCGAACCAGGTAGCACGGCTCGTCGAGCCAATAAGGAGTCGAGAAGCCATGTTCGTAGTAGATGCCGCGCTCGGTGAACTGCCCTATCGCGAGCATATCGACTCGGCGTGCGAAGCCCGGCTTGGCGCGGCGCACGACCGGCACGACAAGATCGCCGGCGACAGTGCCGGGCGATGCGCCGTCTGCGGCAGGTCCGGCTTCGACAATCCGCGCCAGACACTCGTGCCCCAGAATGAGATGGGGCGAGTCGCCGGGCACCTGGGGGTCGCGCGAGTGAAGAATCTCACGGTCAGTGCCGCAAACGCCCAGCTCGATCGTCTGGCATAACACCTGGCCGCCCGCTGGCGGCGGCGGTTCGGCCGCCTCGACCAGGCGCGGCTGGTTGTCGCCAGCAATGGCCGCGATACCGAGCATAGGCGCTTCGTCCCTGACTGGCCGCGGGTGCCGCGCGGCGGGTTGGCTACTGCTCGCCGTTGGCGGCTACTTGGCAGCTTCTTGTACGCGGCGCTCCAGCGCTCCGTAGAGGATCGGCGCCGTTTCCGGCCCCAGGCTGTTCTCTTCGCCATACTGATCTTTGTCGCGACCGTAGGCGAACGGCTTCTTCTCGTCCCACTGCCGTTTGGGAACGATATAGCCGACTTCGTCGTTCGCCAGGCCGATCACCAGAATCTTCTTGCCGGGTAACAGCTCGACGACCGACTTCTCAGCCGGCGCATCTTGAAAGTCGGCCCCCGGATCGATCGGATCTTGAATTTTGCCGTAGACGCTCTCGGGATAAACCTCACCGGGTATGCAGGCGACGTGCAGATCGCCCATCCGCACGTAGGCGACCTCGGTTTCGGCGGCCGGCTTGTTGCCGCGAGCGTTCTTGCTGGTCAGCGGGTCGCCGACCTGCTCCGGATCACCCGTCCAGACATGCCCGCTCCGTTTGAGCACGCCCAGCATGCGTGCGGCCTGATAGAGCGGGTTAGCCAGCGGCACGGCGATCGGCTTGGCCGAGACGACAAAGCCGGTCAGCGAGATCGGCTCGGCGGCGTCGAGGGCCTTGCCGGCCAGCTTGGCGACTTCTTCGCCGTAGATGCGGCAGAACTCGAAGTCGCCTTCGTGCAGTGGCTCGCCCGCCGAGTTCTTCATGGTGTCGCGCGGCGGAGCCATTAGCCCGCCGACCGGGCCGGTGAAGTAGGCGATCGGGCAGTCGTACTTCTTCTTGAGCTCGTCGACGGTGACGCCGGGAAAGTCGGCGGTCACCACGGTGTTCGAGCCCCCCATCGTTTCTGGATGGTTGTTCCACTGCACGAAGATACCGGCCAGCCGGCCGTTGTCTTTGCGCTTGAACTGCAGCACGCGGATGATATCGTCGTAGACGTATGGCTCGCGGCTGTCTCGCAACAGCGATTGATCTTGCGCGGTGCCGTACGAAGCTTCGACCGGCACGGCGGCCGCGTCGGCGTCGCCAATCGCCTTGACGACTTGCGACTTCAGATGGTTCATGTACTCGGGATCAACCCCCGCCTTCGTCGGACCAGGGCCCCAGATCCCCACGGTGTCGGGCCCTTCGTGGTTGTGCGTGCTCGAGACCATCACGTACTCGTAGCGGCTGAGCTGGTCGCGGATTTCTTTGACCGTGGGATACTGCAAGCCAACCACGTCGGCGCAGGCCATCGCGATCTTGGCGTCGCCATCTTTGAAGACCACGGCGCGAACCATCAACGGATCGTGGATTTCGGTCGCGCGGCGATTCTGCCCGTAACCGGCAACCCAGACATCCTTGTTGGCGACGTCGGGCGTGATGTCGGCCTCGGCAAAACCGACCTGCAGCTCGGCGGCCGACGAAGTCGCCAGCGAACCGGTCAGCGAAACCAGCATGGTTGCGACAGCCAATGAAACGATCTTGAACGCACGACGATTATCGAGTCGCATCGAGAACACTTCTCCAAAACGTGGGCGGGGACGACCAGGGCGGGAACGCACAACGTGCGAAGCACCCAGCCTAAGCTGGCCCGGACAGACGCTCAACCCCCGCAAAAGACGCTGCAAACGCCTAATTGGCTGCGCAGGCCGGCGTGCGGTCAAAGCCGATCGCCCGCTCGCACCAGTGCGAGGCCGCCAGCAAGCTCGATTCGCCGAACGCCGAGCCGACCAGTTGCAAACCCGTTGGCAAGCCGTCGGCACACACGGCGCACGGAATCGTCACCGATGGCAACCCAGAATAACTCCAACACGAGTTGAACGCCGGGTCGCCGGTCGTATCCAAACCTGGCGCCGTCGACGTCGTCGACGGCATGATGAGCGCTTCGAGCCCTTCCAGCGAGCGCTGCACCGTCCGCGTATAGCGCTGCTGATGTTCGATCGCTTCGACGTAATCGAACAACGGCGTGTTGATGCCGCGATCCAACAGCTTGGCGATCTGTGGACCGAACTTGTCACGCTGGCTGGGAAACAGCTCGCGGTGTATGTACGCCGCCTCGACCGCCATGATCCGCAGGTGCAGCTCGGGCACGCGGTCGAATCCTGCGGGTAGCGGAACGTCGCGCACTTGGGCGCCGGCCGCACGCAACCGTTCGACGGTCGCCAACGTTGCGTCGCGCACGTCGGGCGTGCACTTTTCCAGGAAGTAGTCACTGAGCAAACCAAAGCGCGGCACAAAGCCGGGCTCGAGCTCGCCTGCGTAGTCGGGCACGGGGCGCCGCGAACTGATCGGATCGGCCGGGTCCGCTCCGGCGATCACGCCCAGCATAATCGCCAGATCGGCAACCGAGCGGGCGATCGGCCCGGGATGATCGAGGTGAAAGGCCAGCGGAAAGATGCCGGCCAGGCTCACCCGACCGTACGTCGGCTTGATGCCGGCGACGCCACAATAAGCGGCTGGGCGGATGATCGAGCCACCGGTTTGCGAGCCGATCGCCGCCAGGCACATGCCCGTGGCCACCGCGGCGGCCGACCCGCTGCTCGAGCCGGCTGGCGTGCGCTGGAGGTTCCAAGGATTGCGCGTCGGGGGGGGATCGAACGACGCGAACTCGGTCGTCACGGTCTTGCCGAGCACGATCGCGCCGGCAGCTCGCAACCGAGTGACGATCGGGGCATCGGCCGTGGCTACGTGCCCGGCGCGCAGCGGCGAGCCGGCGCCGGTCGGCAGGCCGGCAATGTCGACGATGTCCTTGATGCCAATCGGCATGCCATGCAGCGGACCGCGGAACCGGCCGGCGGCCGCTTCAGCATCCTGCTCGCGAGCCAGCCGCCGCGCGCCATCGACATCGATTGAGACCCAGGCCTTGATCGACGGTTCGAGCCGGTCGATCCGCGCCAGGCAACCGTCGACTAGTTCGGTCGCCGTGACGCGACCGGCGCGCAGCTCGCGGGCCGCCGTGCTGATCGTTGGAAAGCGATGCGACATCGTCGTGGTTTCCTCGAATGGCTCAAGCGGCTAGAGCCATCATGGGCTCACTTCTTGGCCACGATCTTGCGCGCCGCCAGCGGTGGGTCGCTCGCCAAGGGGAGCTTGACGACCTTACCGGTTTCGGCCGCCTTGTAGACGGCCAGGATAATCTCGACCGAGCGCCGCCCCTCGTGCCCGTCGACCGCCGGCGCGCGTCGTTCGTCGATCGCCTGGCAGACATCGCGGAATAGCCGCGCGTGGCCGTGATGTCCGATGGCCGATGGATCGCTGGCCCCACCGCCGGTGCTGATCGAGCTTTGCATCTTCTTGGCGATGGCGGCATCGCGGCGGCCCCGCTTGGCGAAGTCCCACTTGACGATGTCCTCTTCTTCCATCGCCGCCGAGCCCGCCGAACCGTGAATCTCGATCCGCTTGAGATAACCGGGGTACGCCGCGGTGCTCGCCTCGATCACGCCCAGCGCGCCGTTGGCGAACTTGAGCGTCGCCACGACGCAATCCTCGACGGCGATCCGCTCGTGGGCCAGCGTGGCCCAGTGGGCGGTGACTTCGGCCACCGGGCCCATCAGCCACGTCAACAGATCGACGCTATGAATGGCCTGGTTCATCAGTGCGCCGCCACCGTCGAGTTGCCAGGTGCCGCGCCAGGCGCCGCTGTCGTAGTACGACTGGGGGCGGAACCACTTGACGTACGAATCGCCGATCGTGAGTCGCCCGAAGCGCTCTTCGTCGATCGCCCGCTTCAGTTCGATCGACGAATCGTGAAACCGCGAAGGAAACACCGTGGCCAATTGCACGCGGTTCTTCTGGCAGGCCTCGATCAAGCGGTCGCAGCGCTTCAGCGTAATTTCGAGCGGCTTCTCGACGATGACGTGTTTGCCGGCCTTGGCGGCGGCCAGCCCTGGCTCGAGATGCGCGCCGCTGGGGGTGCCGATCGTGACCACGGTCACGCGCGGGTCGGCGAGCATCTCGTCGAGTTGGTGATACGCCCGGCAGCCGGTGCTGCCGGCCAGTCGATCGGCGGCGGCCGGCACGGCGTCGAAGCAGGCCACGAGTTTGGCGCCGCGCACGTCGGCGATTGCCTTGGCGTGGAAGTTCGAGATCATTCCGCAGCCGATAATGCCGAAACCGTGGGGCATGCTAGGTCCTTGTTAGTGCTTCAGGATTTCAGTCGTCCCTGCGATCAATCTGCGGACCTCTTTACATGATCTCAGTTAGTTTATCCACAGATTCGCGCAGATTGGCGCAGATTTTTGTCGCTTGGTAAATGGCCGGTCCGGCGCTACTCATCATCCTCCACGATTCACCAGATTGATGCAGGTATCCCATCGCGTAGCAAGCCGCGAACCTGACTTTCCGAGTTTCGCTGCGGTAAGCTGAGCATCAATTGGCTCGGCAAACTTGGAGCAAACGATGAACCAGTCGATCGAGCGCGACCCGCGAACGTACGCGGTAATTGGCGCCGCGATGGAAGTCCACCGCGAACTCGGTTGTGGGTTTCTCGAAGGGGTCTATCAAGAGGCGCTCGCCGCCGAATTCGCCCTCCGTTCGATCCCATTTGTGGCGCAAGTTCCCTTGCAAGTGCATTACAAGGGGCAACTGCTCACCACGGGCTATCGTGCCGACTTCTTTTGCTTCCAGGAAATCCTGGTTGAGATCAAAGCCCTGAAGTCCCTTTCGGGTGTCGAGGAAGCACAGTTACTTAACTACCTGAAAGCCACTCGGCACGAAATCGGCCTGCTGCTCAACTTTGGCGCGTCGTCTCTCGAGACCAAGCGTCTGGTCCGTTCAGCCCATTGGTTGCCGAAGCGCGCGAGCGATTCGCCGGATTTGCGAAGCGGTTCACGATCTGCCGTTTGCGTCGAGAGTTTTTCCGAGAGCCGGTAGTCCACAGATTTGCGCCGATTGACGCAGATTCTTGAAGTACGGAGGGAATTCACGATACCCACGGTTCAGTACCAACCGAGCGATGTGGTACGAGTCCACCACAAAGATGGAGTTCCTGTAGCACCATGAATCGATAGGTGGGTGCTATCTACACTGCAACGAACATGGAATTGCTCTCCTTTCGGATGCACAGACAACGTCCGTTTGGCGCAGCACATCGGGCACTGCAGTAGCGCAAACTAACTCTCGCTACATCCGGCCGCTAGACTATTCTTGATTCGCTCGTATTCCGGCTCCGCATCGCTCATTCAAGTCTTCTCTTCTGCGAAATCTGCGTAAATCTGCGGATAATCATCTGGCTTTCGAGGGTCACGTCTACTTCACCGACAGCAAGTACGCGATCAGGTCGGCCATCGCCTGCTGGTCGATCTGCTTCTCGAGTCCCTCGGGCATCAGCGATTGTCGCGTGCTTTCCAAGGCGTCGATCTGCGAGCGCAACACCGTATCGGTTTGATCCTCGGCCCGGCGCAAGGTGACGCTGGTGGCCGTTTCGGCGGCGATCATGCCCGTGATTGTGCGGCCGTCGTCGGTCACCAGCACGTAGTTGACATACTGCGGATTCACCTCGCGGTTGGGATCGAGCACGTTCAGCAAGATCGCTTCGGCCCCACGGTTCTGGATGGTCGCCAGGTTGGGGGCGATTTCGTGACCGACGCCCGCGAGCTTGTGGCACGCCGCGCACGTCTTCTGGAAGACGGCCTGGCCCCGCTGGACGTCGCCCGACAGTTCGAGAGCCGCTCGATAGGCGGCGACGATTTCGGCCCGCTCGGCGCTCGGCTCGGCCGCCAGCAGTTTGGCGGCGCGGTCGCGGATCGAGGCCTCGGCATGGTTGGCCAGCAGCTTGACGCGGGCGGGATCAAGGTCGGCCGGCTTGAGCGTGCCGGCATCGACCGCATCGAGCAGGGCCAAGATCCGTTCGGGCCGTGCGAACAGGATCTCGCTCGCCTCGTTGCGCAGCGCCGGCAGCAGCGTCGGCCAAAGCTCGATCAACCGCGCCGCCACTTCGGGGCGATCGAAGCGCGCCAGCGACGCCAGCGCCGCGCGCTGCACGGCCAACGGCTGCCGCTGGTCGAGCAGGCCCGCGATCGACGCGGCCACGGCGTCGAACTCGCCGAACGTCAAGTCGGCGATCGCGGCGGCACGGGCAGACGCGTCAAGACTTTCGTCGACGGCCGCCTGGCGGGCATGTTCGACAAGCGACGCCAACACGTCGTCGATCTGACTGGCGCCGGCTGCCGCGAACGTTTCACGCAGCGCGTTGGCTTTCGGCAGCGCCGCCGCGACGCCGCGCAATAGCGCCGCCACGAGCGGGCGATCGTCGGGTGGCAGTTTCGTCAGGCTCTCGGCGAGCGCCGCGAGCTGTTGCGGCTCGCGCTGGCGCCCCAATTGTTCGGCCAGGGCGGCCGCCAACGCGCGCCCACCGTCGCTACGGCGGAGCGTTTCGTCGTCGAGCAGGCGGGCCAGCATCGCGCCGGCCCCTTGCGCGAGCGAGCTTTGCACGGCCAGCCGCATCCAGCGATCCGACGAATCGCGACGCGCCAACTCCAGCAGAATCGATATTCGCTCTTCCACCGGCAGAGCGCCGACCGTAAACGCCAACTGGTAGCGCACGCGGGCGTCGTCGTCGCCGGCCATGCTGGCCAACTTCCAGCGCAGCTCGGGCGACTCGCCCAGCAAACGCTCGGCCAAGCGCACGGCGTGCTCGCGGACGCGTGGATGGTCGTCGGCCAAGCGCAACAGCAGCGCCTCGGCCGCCAGCGCATTTTGCCCAGCCAACGCATACATGGCGTGCATGCGCGCCTGCGGTAGTTCGGCCCCGAGCGCCAACCGCCGCAGCGGTTCGACGGCCGCCGGGTCTTGCCGCTCGAATAGCAGGCGGGCCGCCGTGTCGCGCTGCCAGCCATCGGGATGAGCCAACGTGGCCACGAGCTCCGCCGTAGATGCCTCGCCGAGCTTCGGCAGCTTCGGTTGCTCGAAGCCCTCGGGCACCACGCGATAAATCCGCCCCCGATCGCGACCACTCGTCAGATCGAGATGCTTCTTGATCATCGGCGGCAAGCTGGCCGGGTGCTCGATCACCTCGCGATAGACGTCGGCAATGTACAGCGTGCCGTCGGGGGCGTTGGCGAACTGGGCCGGACGAAACCAGATGTCGCGCGAGGCGACGAACTCCACGCCTTCGTCGGCCCGGCGGGCGAGCTGCTCGACACCCCGATCTTCGAGCAGCTTGCGATGGACGAGGTTGCCCCCGACATCGCCCACGAAGGCATTGCCGCGGAACGCCTCGGGCCAGGCGGCGCCGCGATAGATCGTCACCCCGGTGGCGCCGGTGAAATAGCCGGCCGCCCGACCGCCTCCTTCGACGACTCCGGGAACCTTGCCGGCCATGCGAAGTCGTGTCCGCACGATGCGCCACGGCTCGACCGGGCTGATGCGATAGACTTCGGCCTGGGGCCCGTCGGCGGCGATGCTCAACCGCGGCGATGGTGCCGCCAGGTACGGATTGCGGGCGATGTACCGCTCGTCGAACATCACGATCTGAATGTGGTCGCTGTTGGAGCAGACGAACTTGCGGCCCCAATCGTCGAAGCACAGGCCGTGCTGGGCACCGCCGCTCGTGGCTTCGATCTCCAACGTTCGCGGGTTGAAGGCGAAGTCGCGGCCGCGAAGCCGCAGCGGTTCGACATCGCTGCGCGGCTGACCTGCTTCGTCGCACGGCACGATCGAACCGCCCGAGCTCGAAGTGGCTCCGTGAACGCGATCGTCGAGCCCCCAATGAAAGCTGTTCAGCAGCCCCTGCACGTTGTCGCGTCCAAAGCCGGTGAACACCTTGCGGCGCGTGTCGGCGCGGCCGTCGACATCGTCGTCCTTGAGGTACCAGATGTCGGGGGCAGCGCCGACAAACACGCCACCGTCGAAGCAGGTGATCGCCGTCGGCCAAGACAACTTGTCGGCGAACAACGTGCTGGTTTCGAAGTGCCCATCTCCGTCGCGATCCTCGAGCAGGCGAACGTTGCCCAGAAAGTCCTGGTCTTGCTCCGAGTAGTCGCACATTTCGACGACGAACAGGCGGCCGTCGGCGTCGAAGGCCATGGCCACGGGATCGCGCACCAACGGCTCGGCAGCCACCTGTTCGACTCGAAAACCGGGCAACGGTTGAAAAGTCTCCAGCGCCATCGCCGCCGGCGTTGCGGCGATCCGCGGCAGCTCGGCGGCGTAGTCCTGGTTCTCGGGGTCTTCGTCGGCGACGGGGGTGGGGGATGGTTCGGCCGCAGACGCCAGGCCGACAGCCATCAACGCTGTCACGGATACCAGAAAATAGCCGCGTAGCCAGCTCGGCCAGTTCGGGTTGCTGCACACTTGGAATCGCATCGTAGAATATCGACGCGGATTCTTGCCGCGTCGCCGATTTGCTGAAGCTGCTCTCCGACGTTCGGTTTGAGCATAACACGCGAGCGTGTCGCTCGCCCCACCTGGCGGCAGCCCGGAGTTGCCCACCACCGTGTACGACCCCCTGCTGCACGTCGTCCTCTATCAGCCGGAGATTCCGCACAACACCGGCAGCGTGGGACGAACTTGCGTGGCCGTGGGGGCCAAGCTGTGGCTCGTCCGGCCGCTGGGGTTCCGGCTCGACGACTATTACCTGCGGCGCGCCGGGCTCGACTATTGGGAGCACCTGGTCTGGGAAGTGGTCGATGATTGGGGGGCCTTGGCCCGCCGCTTGCCGCTCGAGCGGGCCTGGTTCTTTTCCAAGAAGGCCGCAGCGTCCTACACCGACGTGCGATTCTCGGCGGGAGACATCTTCGTCTTCGGACGCGAGTCGGCCGGTTTGCCCGACGAGATTCTGCAGTCGCACGCGGAACGACTGCTGCGGATTCCCACCCGACCTGAGGCCCGCAGTCTGAATCTGTCGAACTCGGCCGCGATCGCATTGTTCGAAGCACGCCGTCAAAACGGCTGGCAGTGAGTGCCGGCGGCTGATCGTCGACACAACATCCTGACCGGCGAGCAAAAACAGTTTGCCCTCGGCGGGCGACAGGCGGATAATCAGGGCGCGTGGCCCGACTGATCGCGAATCAGCCCGCAAGGACTGCTGCCATGTCGCGTTTATTCTCCAGGGGCCGGACTGCCGGTCGAGGGTGCCGTAGCGCGCTTGCGCTGCGAACTGCAGGTCGTCTGGTCGTATTTGCCATCGCGCTGGTTCTGCTCCGCGGATCGAGCGCTACCGCGCAGCATCGAGGCGGCGGCGGGCATAGCCATGGCGGAGGCCATCATCACGGGGGCGGCGGTCACCATCATCATGGTGGCTTCAACCGGAGTGGCTTCGGCGGCGGATTCGGTTTCGGAGGTTTCGGCGGCGGCTTCGGCTTCGGCGGCTGGAACAACACCACGCTGATCGTCGGGGGTGGTTTCCCGTATTACGGCGGCTTCTACGGCGGCGGCCTGAACTACTTCAACGGGCCGATCTTCGGCGGCGGGCTGTGGGGCGGACTCGGTTGGTCGTACCCGTTCTACATGCCCCCGGTCGTCGTGCCGGCCGAAACCTGGTTTGGTCCGCGGGCCATGGACCGCTTTCTCGGCTTGGGGCCCGACTCGGCCACGTTGACGTTGATGCAACCGCAGTTGCTGGCGAATCAAGTGCTGGTGCCACCAGTGAACGCGGCGCCCGCGAACGCCGCGGGTGGAAACGCCGGCGCCGCCAAACCCGTGCCGCGCGACCTGAACGGTCCCGAAGTCGAGCACGACCGCGCGCGACCGGTTCCCAAAGTGCGCGAAACCAACGACGAAGTGCGGGCTCGCGCAGCGCGTCGCCTGGCCTTGGGCGACAACGACTATCGCGCGCAGCGCTACGGCGAAGCGTACAGCACCTATCGCCGCGCGGCGGAGATCGCCCCTGATCTATACGAGGCCTACTTCCGCCAAGGGCAAGCGCTCATCGCGCTGCGGCGCTACGACGACTCGTTACGGGCTTTCAAGCGGGGCCTGGATCTCGATCCGAATTGGCCGCGCCGACCGATGCTACTGGCCGATTTGTATGGCCCCAATCAGGCGGCCCAACTGGCACATCTCGAAGGGCTGGCCAAAGAGGCCGTTGCCCGCCCCGGCGACGCCAGTCCGATACTTCTCTTGGGCATTGAGCTGTACGCCAGCGGCCAGCTCGAGCGATCGCGGCGTTTCTTCGAGCAAGCGGCGGCGCTGGCTGGCGACGCCCCGTTGTATGCCGATCTCTTCCTGCGAGAGCTGAATCAGGCAGAGAATCCGCCGCGCATTGCCGCGGCGCCCGATGCCAAGGAACCGGCTCCGCCGGCGCCACCGCCATTGCCGGGCGTCGAGTTATAGACGGGCGCCCAATCGAATGTGAGGTGCACGCTCAACGTCAGGCGGTGCGCTTGTCGCGGAGCTTGGTCGCCAACCGATCGAGCTGGCTTTGCAGGTCGGCCAAGACCGCTTCTTCGGTCGTTGCGGCTTTGGCGTGCGCGGTGAAATTGGGGGGCGGCGGACCGAGCGAGCCAGGCATCGCCGTGGTGTGGAGGGATTCGACCTGCTGATCCAGCCGCATCAGCCGATCGGCCGTCTGCCGTCGATCCTGTCCGATGCGATCGAGCTGGAGCACCAGGCCGATCAACAGCCCCACCTGACTCGCCAGGGTGATGGTCTCACCGATATTCCAGAGGTCTGGGCGATCCCCAAACAGCGACCAACACAAAAGCACGCCGCCACAAACGAAACCGGTCAGCGCCAGCGCCAATGAGCACCAACTGACAAGCGAGGTGCGCAGCGGCGGGCGATAGAGCCGCAGCGGGCGTGGCGGATTGACGTGCCAACCCGCCAGCGACTGAGCACCGTCGAGTTGGGAGAACCGCTGCGTGTCGCGGCCGGGGAGATCGACCGCCCGACTCAAGAGCATGTCGGCGCGCGACAACATCTCGTCGATGTCGTCCCAGGAAGCGCCCAGTGGTGCTTGCTCCGAACTACCTGCCGGGCCGAAGCTGGGAGGAATATCGCCCGACGTTGAACCGACTGACGCACCAGCCCCGCCGGAGCTACCAGCCGCCGCAGTTGCGTCATCGTTGCCGGAAGCGGAGTCGCGGGTGAGCTCCACCTGGCATCGCGCGCAGAACAAGCCCTCTTCCAGGGCTGAGCCCAAGGCTGGCACATCTTGTCGGCAGTTGGTGCACCACATATCGGAAGGCTGCTTTTCCGCCGGCGATCGTACGCCGGCAATGACCCCACTCGCTTGATCGGTTCCCAGAGCGCCCAACTTGACAAAGCGGCGAGTGCGCGCCCGGATCTGTCGAGCAATACGTCCGATCCTGCCGGTGACGGAAGACGCGCCGGCCGCTTGTTCAATTGTCAGGCGTGGCCGCCGCTGCGTTGCTACACCATCTGCGCGCAGCACAGCAAAACCTTGGCAGCGCATGGTTGTGGGCAGTGACGCACCTCGACTGTGGACGATTGAGTGCTCGCTAAGCAGCGGCAATTTGCGCGGCAACTTTTTGTGGGCGTACGCACTCGCTCGATGGTGTTAAACAGGCACTTTGTGCAATTGCCCCAGCTCACAAGAATCCCAGAAAGCACCCCGATTCGCTCGTCTGCCTGCGCCGCGCGAAGCTCCAATCCGAATCGACAAACGTTCACCCACCAGGGGGAGAATTGAAGCAGCTTGCGGCTCAAAAAATCTGCTCCGACAATCGCCACGATGCGATGGGCAGACAACGCAAGCCATTTACATCAATAGGCTTATGTCCAAAAAACCGATATTGACTCACCCTGAGTCGACCCTATAATTGGCGCGTCTGGCAAACTTGGTAATCTCGGTAGGTCCGGACGCACGTATGGGTTCGGTAAGTTCCAAGAACTAAACGACTTACGGGTGTCTAGGGGCCGCGGAAGATCGAACCGGTTTGCACCACACGGATGGACTAGGGAAGCGCCGGCTTCTTGCGTAGAGAGGGCGCGGCGCTTCCGCCTCTTAACAGACCTTGCCATCGGCTAGGGAGAGGGGTGGTAAGAAACCATGAAAACCGTCTTCACGACCGGGGAAGCCGCGAAAATCTGTAAGGTCAGCCAACAGACGATCATTCGCTGCTTCGATTCTGGACAACTCAAGGGTTTTCGCGTGCCGGGAAGCCGGTTTCGACGAATCCCTCGTCATGAACTGTTCATGTTCATGCGCGACAACGGAATTCCGACCGACGCCCTGGAAAGCGGCAAGCGCAAGATCCTCCTCGTCGACGACGATCAGGAGCTGGTCGACCTCATGGTCGATGTGCTCGAGCGCGACGGCCGCTTCGAGATTCGCGCCGTCAACAACGGCTTCGACGCCGGCATGATGGTCAAGGATTATCATCCCGACCTGATCGTGCTCGACGTCATGCTCCCCGATATCAACGGCAAAGAAGTTTGCCAACGTGTCCGCTCCGACAAAACCATGGACGACGTGCGCATCATTTGCATTTCGGGCATGGTCGAAGCGGACAAGATCGAGGAGCTGCGTGCGGCCGGCGCCAACGACTTCATGCAGAAGCCGTTCGAGGTCGAAAAGCTGCTCGATCGCATCTGCCAGTTGCTTGACGTCGAAACCGTGGCCGCTCATTAAATTTGAGGCCGCGCCCCCGCGCGGCTGCCTGTACGAATCGCCCAGTCCGCGCCTCGGCGGCAACGCGTGGACTTGGCGGCTGCGGACGTGGTGGCCGATGTTGTGGTTGCAGTTGGTTCACGACCGCGGCGCTGTTGGGCGCTGGCCGGTGCTGCCTTCGACGGCGCGGGCCATGGCCGATGCGCTGTTGTGGACCAAGCGGTCGCGTCGAGCAACCGCATCTGGCGAAGCTGCCGTCGGAGTCGACCTTTCGGCATCCGAGCGGTCCCAACTCGCTGCGCGATTGAGTTGCGATCCGCTGCTCGCGCTATGGTGCCACACCATCGCGGCGAGCGGTTCGCCGCCGTGCGAATTGTCTACGGCGGAAGACGTGTGCGACTGGTTCGCCGCCGCGGCCCTCGAAAAGTTGAATGTCGGACATTTACTCGTCGACGACGAATCGAGCACCGAGATTCAGCAGGATGTGATCGCGCCGGCCTCGCAAGCGGTCGAGCGCGCCGCGGCCCTGGCCCACTTGAGTGCCGCCGTCGGGCGGGCGGCCGACGATCAAGCGGCGCAAAATCGGCGTTCGTCGCGGCTACCCGACGAGGCGGCTCATCTCGCGCGGCTGTATATCGGCGCGTGTTGGTGCCATGGCTCCTTGCCTGGCGCTACAGACAAGCCATCCAGGCAACAACAGGTCGGCAACGTGGCTTCGCAGCTTGCCGAATACTTCGGCGGCTGGCCAACTCACGTTGATCGTGACCGGTGGGCGGCCGCGGTCGCCTGTGTGAAGCAGGCCCTCGATCGACTGTCGGCGGCAGACTGGATTGCACCGGCGGAAGACATCGCCACGGCGTCGGCCGTCGCACATGGCCAGGCCGTCGCTCGGCAATGGAGCGACTCGGTCAACCAGCAAGACGGCACCGTGGCGGAAAACTCCCTTCGCGCGCTCCTCACGCAGCTAAGCGAACTGAAGAAACTGAAAACGACGTTCGCCGCCGATCTCGAGCGCGAGAAGCTGGCAGCCCTGGCCGAATTCGCCGGCGGCGCGGGACACGAAATCAACAATCCGCTGGCGGTGATTTCCGGCCGGGCGCAGTTGCTGCTGGGCAGCGAACGCGATCCGCAGCGCCGCCGCGAATTGGCAGTCATAGCCGCGCAGGCCTCACGCATTCACGAGATGATCGCCGATCTGATGCTCTTTGCCCGACCGCCCTCGCCGCGGCGCGCGGCTTGCGATCTGGGCTCGCTGATCGAGCACGTCCTCAAGCCCTTTCGCGCGGAACTCCGCGAACGCGACGTGCAACTGATCGTGAGCCGGCCGCCGCGCCCGATAGTGATTCACGCCGACGCCACGCAAGTAGCAGTCGCCGTCGCGGCGTTGGTGCGCAATTCCTGCGAAGCGATTGTGGCCACTGGCCGGATCGAAGTGTCGGTCGGTTGGCACGTGCCCCAGGCCGCTGCGCCGGCAAACACCAGCCTGGCGGAGATTGTCGTCGCCGACGACGGTCCCGGACTGCCCGACGACGTCCGCCGCCATTTGTACGATCCGTATTTTTCGGGTCGTCCGGCGGGCCGGGGGCTTGGGCTGGGACTGTCGAAGTGTTGGCGCATCGCCCAGCAGCACGGCGGCCGCCTGGAAGTCGACCATCGGACGGAGGGTGGCGCCCGTTTTCGTTTACTGCTGCCGGTGAATGAGCCGGCGGACGTCGCACTCGACGAAGGACTGGCAAGCGTTTGAGTCCCTAGAAGCAGTTTCAAAACCCGGCTTGGGTGCCACTGCTGGCTTGCCCAGCAGTGAAACGTTCGACACAGCACTGCTAAACGAGCTAGCAGTGGCACCCGACATCGGTTCAATGCAGGTTTTGAAACTGCTTCTAGTACGTGGTATGCGTCTCGTCGACTTTCGCGCGATTGACGGTATCCAGCGCGAGCGCATACCAGAACCAGTTGAGTTCGCCGCCCGTCGATCCCCAAAGTTGATTGGCGGCGCCATCCGTCGTGACGTTAACGCCAGGCTGCAGCACGACGCTGCCGTTGTTGCCGCCACCGTTGAGGATATTGGCCACGCGCTGCGTATACGACCGCGCGCTGGCCCATTCGCTCATCACGGCTCCGAGATTGGCGACACTCAGCGAGGTGTTGCCAGCGATCAAGATGCTCCCCCGCCCCTCGGCGCCATCGGCAATCTTATAGTCGTACAAAGTGTCGGCATCGGCGCCACCGACGAGGATATTACGGCCTCCCCCTTCGCCCCCGTCCGTCCAGTTGCCATACAGGGTATCGTTGCCGGCGCCGCCGATCAGAATGTTGTTCCCACCTTTGCCTTCGGCGCCATTGATGGCGTTGCCGTACAGGGTGTCGTTGCCAGCGCCACCAACGAGCACGTTATTGCCTTGCTGGCCCTCGGGTCCGTTGGAACTAACGCCGAAATTAGCGCCGCCGATCAGGGTATCGTTGCCGTCGCCGCCGTAGAGTGTATTGTTGCCAGTGCCGCCGTCGAGCGTAGCATCGGTCGTGGTCAAAGCGGATGCGTCGATCGTGTCGTTGCCATCCAGACCCGATCCGCGCACGATGCCGGTAATGCCGGTAAAGGTCTCGACGAAGTTAGTGGCCAGCCCGTTTTCGAGCGTCGTGGTGACGCGGATCGTCGTCGGACCGAGTTGCTCGAAAACTACCACGTCGGCGCCCGCGGTGCCGGTCCACACCAGGTCGGTGAGCGAACCATTCTGGGCGTTGGGCAGCAGTTGCACCGCGCTGACGGTGATCTCCGTCGTTCCCGCCGCGCCCGTGGCGTTGTGCTGATCCGTGGCCGTGACGCTGATCGTGTGCTGTCCCACGGTGTTAAACGTGTGGTTGACCTGCGTGCCTGAGAGTCCGAAGACCTGCTCGATCGGCGAGCCGTCGCCCCAGTCGATGGTGAACGTGAAGCCCGCGGCCAGATCGGCGGGCGAATCGCTGGCCAGGAGCGTAAATGTCTCGGTGGCGTCGCGCGCGGTCGACGTGGGGCCCGCGATCGCGGCGTTCGGCGACGAGTTGAAACTCAACAGCCCGCTGACCGCGACCTGCGAAGCGTTGTGGGCGACCAGGCCTGAGTAGGCTACATCCCCTGTGGCCACGATGTACGCCAATTGGACGAGATCGTACTGGCTACCACCCCCGGTGCCGGCCGTGATTTCGTAGCCGTTGGTCGACTGAACGAGCCCCAAGCCCGCCAGGTTGTCGGTGAACGGAGCGAAGAAGTAGCTGTCGAGGGTCTTGTCGTAGCCCCCCTGGCCGTCGAGCGTGTTGGCGGTAATGTTGTCGTGGACGTTGATCGTGTTAAAGGCCTTGATCTGATTGATCGGCCCGCTGAACTGGAAGTTGGTGACGAAGTACGACAAGAAGACGTCGTCGGGATCGTCGAGGTACACGTTGTAGCCGACGTATCCGCCACCAAGATCGGTTGGCACCACGCTCACGGTCGCCGCGAGCATGCTGCGACTTTCCAACGCCTCGCAGCGCAGTTGTCGCCCGCTAAACCGACGGTCGTAGGAAGGTCGCCCGAGTTTCCGAGGGCTCGTTCTGGGTCGCATCGCGATCCGCCTATCCATCTCGCCAGCGTCACACGAGACCGGGCGCGTGGACCGAGCGTCTCGCGTCGTCGTCCGCGCGCCTGACGATTGCCCCGAGATGACAGGCCGCGACCTGGCAGCCCCCGCTAACGGTGCCTGACCCCCTGCTCCCCTGCACTGCTTCGACGATCAACTGTAACCGCGAGATACACAAACCACAAGAAATTCGTGGAGACCCTTGTTTGGGGGCGACGCGCGGCATGTAACGCGGGAAATCGCGGGCAGGTGCTCGTCAGCCGGCGGAGTGAATCAGCAACTCTCGGGCAATCTTCACGACAACTTTTTGCACGCCTGCCGGTGGCCCGCAGTGACAATTCGGCTCGTGCACATCCTCTGGAAAGAAAATCGCGAATTGACCGGCCGACAGTTCGAACGGTCGCGCGAGCGAATTGCGGGCGAAGAAGACGATATCGCGCTGGGCGTCGTACGGTTGCACGACCGAAGCGGCCTCTTCCAGCGGCGTCCAAAAGATCGTCTCTCGCCCGCTAATCAGGTATTGCAAATCGACGTAACGGCGATGCGCCTCGGGCAGCGCGCTATCGAAAGCGCGCGTTTCGTAGTGGGCGGCCAGGGCAAACATCCGCTCGCCGTCAATCTCGTGGCGACCGTCGGCCAGCGCTGATTTGGCACGCTGCTGCAAGAAGCGAAACGCCGGTTCGAGCCCCGGCATCCACGTGCAGTAGAGCTGCTGACGCGCCAAGACGTCGAGAATCATGGTGCGTGGGCCTCCGTGCTGCGTAAGCAAGTTGCCGCGCTGCGGCGTTGGATTCCGCCTGGCGGCGTCCGTCGAACTAACGCGATTTGCTAGTTCCGCCGAAGAAGCGGTTGGCTAGCACTGTAGCCTGCGAATCGAGCCCAGGCGAGGACCACCGACGCAAACGTCTGGCATAAGGCCGCGGGCAATCGACCAGCCAACAAAGCTGCTGGTAATTCGTACACCTATGACAGGTTCTGACATACCCCCTCGGTAACATTCGACCCGTCCGGTGTCATTCCGGATGCGAATCGGGCGAGCAAATCTTCCGTTTCGCCGACGAGTCAAGGCAGGACGATTGCGGCGGACGTTTGGGGTTGATTCAGTCCCCCCAGCAACGCCGCAGTGGTAGCGATCTGTCGCGGCACTGGCAGCGGTCGAGGATTACCCTTTCCCTGTACCGGCCTAGGGTTCGCCCAACCTCGGCCGCTGCCTTTCTTTGCGCAAGTCGCCGGCTGCTGCCAGAGTTAGTGCTCGGTCAACGCATGGAATTCTGGCTCGACACCGTCAGGCCGTGCACTAGGAGATCCTTGCCGCCGAGCCTCTTAAGTACTCGGCGGTCGTGCTTCGCCAATCCCAATTCATAGGGTTGACAAAGCATTGGAGTCAGCGGGCGGGGCAAATGCGCGGACCACCCAGCACGGGGCAGGCTGGGTCCGCGCGCTCTGCTGCGGCCATCTTATTCTCCTCCTTGGCCCAGTGTCTTCCAGCATTCTTCACTGCCGACAGCCCCCATTTCGTACAATCGCCAGTGGATTCTAGGGTCAACGTCACAGGAAACGCTCGCATGCCCATTCTCGGCGCTCACATGTCGATCGCCGGCGGCTACTACCGCGCGGTCGAGATCGCCCACGCAGCCGGATGCGACTGCGTGCAGTTGTTCACGAAGAACAACAATCAGTGGCGCGCCAAGGAGATCGACGATGCCAGCGCGGAACGGTTCAAGACCGCGCTGGTCGAGCTAGGCATCAAGCATCCGCTGTCGCACGACTCGTACTTGATCAACCTGGCCGCGCCCGACGAAGCGCTCTGGCAGCGCTCGATCGAGGCGTTCATCGTCGAGCTCCAGCGCGCCGAGCGGCTCGGCATACCTTACGTCGTCACGCATCCCGGTGCGTTTACTTCGTCGAGCGAAGAGGCAGGCCTGCGCCGTGTCGTCGCTGCGCTCGACGAGGTCCACGCCCAAACCCGTGGTCTAGCCAGCCAATGTTTGCTCGAAACAACCGCGGGACAGGGCTCTTGCCTGGGCTGGCGATTCGAACATCTGGCGACCATTCTCGACGGCGTGCGCGATCCCGAGCGACTGGGGCTTTGCGTCGATACCTGCCATGTGTTTGCCGCCGGCTATCCACTGGCCGATCCCCGCGACTATGAGTCGACGATGGCCGAGCTCGATCGCCTCGTCGGGCTGAAGCTGGTCAAAGCGTTTCATCTGAACGACAGCCTGCGCGAATTAGGATCGCGGGTTGATCGACACACGCACATTGGCGAGGGGCATCTGGGCCTAGAGCCGTTTCGCAATCTGCTGGCCGACGAACGC
This sequence comes from Pirellulales bacterium, assembly GCA_050184475.1. Classification (GTDB taxonomy): domain Bacteria; phylum Planctomycetota; class Planctomycetia; order Pirellulales; family JAEUIK01; genus JAIESQ01. The sequence goes on from JBFXAH010000002.1 coordinate 341,182, forward strand.
TTTGCCCAAGTTCCGATGTACCTCGAAACGCCCAAAGGCGACCGCGACGGTGAAGATCTCGACGTGATCAACTTACGCACGCTCCGCGGCCTGTTGAGCACTTCGGACAAGCGCGCTTCCGAGCGGACCTCGCGTCGGCAGGCCACCCCCCGCGCTTCGACAAAAAAGCCTAGCGCGAAACGCTCGGTCGCGCGCCAACCAACGGCCTCGTCGAAGGTTGCCCGCCCCAAGCACTCCCGCCCAACATCCCGCTCGGGTGACTGAATCGCGGCTTAGCGGTTATGCTCAAGGTGTAGTCCCGGCGGCACAGCGACGAACCGGTCGACCGGTCTGGCCTCGTTGGCGGGGTTGGCGGCAGTTCGACTCTGTGTGCTGGTACGTGCCACGGTCACCGAGATTGTATGTCACCCGTCCGGTTGTTCGCGAAGATTCTCCTGCTGTTCGGCAGTGCTTATGGCATCGGGCTCGTCGTCTGTGCGCTGCTGCTCGGCGAAGTATACGAACGCCGGATGATTGATGAAGTCGAGGGTCGCATGCGTAGCGTCGCACGGCTGCTCGACGCGCAAGTCAACGCGCTGCCAGCGCCGCCGCTGCCCGGCGGGCTCGCTGACTTGCAACAGGAAGTCATCCGCTGGGGAAAGACGGCGCAGGCGCGACTGACGCTGATTGCCCAGGACGGAACTGCCTTGGCCGATTCGCTGGAGAACCCCGCGGGCATCGGCAATCAAGCCAACCAGCCGGAAGTGCACGAGGCCAGCACCAGCGGAGAAGGCCGAGCTTTGCGCCCCGGTCCGCCGCAAGGTTCCCGGGTGCTGTTCGTCGCCGTCCGCAATCTCAACACGGAATCTCCGGTGGGCTACGTGCGGGCCAGTGCCTCGCTGGCTGGCGCGAGCGCTGCTCGCGCGTCGGCCTGGCGCTCTGTCGCAGCGGTCGGCGCTGCGACCTTCGTAGGACTGGCGGCCGCTTCGGCCTGGATCGCGGCCCGACTCCATCGACAAGTACATCGCTTGACCAAGGTCGTGCAGGCGATCGGCCGCGGCGACTTTCGCGCGACGATCGCCGACCAGCTTCCCGGCGATCTAAACGGATTGTCGAGTGCCGTCAGCGAGATGCGGCGCAAGATGGGGAACGATCTCGACCGTCTTCGCCAAAGTAGCCAGCAGCTTTCGAGTCTGTTGGGCACCATGAGCGAAGGGGTCGTGGCCGTCGACAACCGCGGCCGCATCTTGTTCGCCAACAACGCTGCCCGCGGACTGCTGGAATTCGCCACGCCCGACACGGTCGGTCGCCCGCTGTTGGAAGCCGTGCGCAACCGTGGCGTGCAAGACGCCCTGGATCAGGCGTTTCGCGACGCCGAACCGACGCGCCGCGAAGTCGAAGTCGGATCGCAAGCGCGTCGCGTCGTGGCCGTGCAGGCGAGCCGCCTGCCGGGCGAGCCATGTCCTGGCGTGCTCGCGGTGTTGCACGACGTGACCGAATTGCGGCGACTGGAAAATCTGCGGCAAGAGTTTGTTGCCAATGTCTCGCATGAATTGAAGACGCCGTTGACGATCATCGTCGCCTGCGCCGAGACCTTGCTCGACGGCGCGCTGGCCGATTCGGCCAACAACACGATGTTCGTGCGGCGGATCGCCGAGCAGGCAGATCGCTTGCACCAGTTGATTCTCGACCTGATCAGCGTGGCGCGGATCGAGTCGGGCCAAAGTCGCTTCGAGATCGACGTGGTGCCCGTGGCGCCAATCGTCGACGGCTGCCTGGCCCAGTTCGCCGCCAAGGCCGAGGCCAAACAGATCGACCTGGCGGCTTTGCCCCCGGCCAGTGACGTGGCGGTGCTAGCGGACGAGGAGGGGCTCGAGCAGATCCTCGGCAACCTCGTCGACAACGCGCTCAAATACACGCCGGCCGGCGGCCGCGTCAGCATCGGCTGGCACCAGCACGACGGGGCAGTCACGATCGATGTCGCGGATACCGGCATTGGCATCGCCACGGACGATCAGGCGCGCGTGTTCGAGCGGTTCTATCGCGTCGACAAAGCGCGCAGCCGGGAACTGGGCGGAACGGGCCTCGGGCTTTCCATCGTCAAACACTTGACGCAGGCCTTCGGCGGCTCGGTGTCAGTGGCCAGCGAAGTGGGCGAAGGGAGCACCTTCAGCGTCCATCTCCCCCGCGGATAATACGTTCTATACTGATCGTTCACGAATCCTTTATCTCTTCTTCACGCAACCCTTGGAGTTGAGCCTTGCGGCCCGTCGGTGCTTTCGCAAAATAGGGAAGCGGCGGACGACTCGCCAAGAGCCTTCCGACCGACGCACGGCCCGGCTCGCCGAATCGCTATGACAAAGCATCTCATTCGCGACATGGAGTCGATCCACCGCGAGATCCTCGCGCTCTCGGGTCGAGTCGAAGAGGCGATCGACAAGGCGGGCCGAGCCCTGCGCGAGCGTCGGCTCGACCTCGCCGAACAGGTCATCCACGACGACGAGGATATCGATCGCCGCGAAGTGCACCTCGAAGAAGAGTGCCTGAAGATTCTGGCCCTGCACCAGCCCGTGGCGGTCGACCTGCGTCGCATTGCCACGGTGTTGAAGGTCAACAACGATCTCGAACGGATCGCCGACCTGGCGGTGAACATCGCCGAACGGGTTCGGGCGCTGGACGAGTTTCCCGAGTTCATCATTCCTCGCAAGTTGCAGCGGATGATCGATCTGGCGTCGCTGATGGTGCGTCATGCCATGGACTCGTTCGTGAATCTCGACGCCAACCAGGCGCGGCGCATCTGCACGCTCGACGACGAAGTCGACCGCTACAACCGAGAGATCATTGGCGAACTGCACGAGACGATGGAACACCGGCCGGAGCTGATCCGCCCCGCGCTACACTGCTTCTCGGCGTCGCGACACGTCGAACGCATTGCCGACCACGCCACCAACATCGCCGAAGATGTGATTTATCTCGTCGAGGGAGAAATCGCCCGGCACCGTCACGACGGCATTCACTTGCCGCGCGAGGAAAGCGCATGGCCCGAACCAAAGTCTTAGTCATCGAAGACGACCGCGAGCTGGCCGAGGTGCTCTCCTACAACCTCAAGCAGGCTGGCTACGAAGTCTTATTGGCCCGCGACGGTTCCGAGGGGCTCGCCCTGGCGCAAAACTCCGCGCCGGAGCTCATCCTCTTGGACTTGATGCTGCCGCTGGTCGACGGCTTGGAAGTCTGCCGCCGGCTGCGGGCCGACGCCGCGACGCGCGAAGTGCTGATCATCATCCTCACGGCCCGCGCCGAAGAAGCCGATCAACTGGTCGGCTTTTCGATGGGGGCCGACGACTACGTCACCAAGCCGTTCAGCGTCAAAGTGCTGCTGGAGCGCATCAAGGCGCTGCGCCGCCGGCAACAGTCGCTCCCCGACGACGCCGACCTGGTCAAGAGCCAGGGCATTTCGATCGACCGGCAGCGGCATCGCGCCGTGGCGGGCGATCGCGCGTTGGAGCTGACGCTCAGCGAGTTTCGCCTGTTGGAAGTGCTCGTGCGGCAACCGGGTCGCGCCTTCAGCCGGACCGAATTGATCGACGCCGCGTTGGGAGACGACGCGATGGTGCTGGAGCGCACGATCGACGTGCACATCCGCTCGCTGCGGCAGAAGCTGGGCGAATTCGCCGAAATGATCGAGACCGTCCGCGGCGTGGGCTATCGCTTCCGCGAGCCGAACTACTCGGCGCCGTAAGGGCTCACGCGTGTAGGGACCGTTCACGCAGCTTGCAAGAAATGCCAATCCGCAAAGACAAGCTGGCGTTCGGCAAGCCCGAAGTTACGCACTTCCGCGGCGCTCTTCTGCTCCCAAGATAGATGTTGCGGCCTGGCGGCCTGCGTCCAAGCCTCGTTGAATCGCGCAAGATTGCGCCGCGCATTCTCGTTGGCAGGGTCGAGGCGTATCGCTGATTCAAACGCCGTGCGCACTAACTCGGGCGAGAATCCCAGTTCACATTGAGCGATGGCGCGCCACTCTTCGAGGTGGCTTTTCGCCTGATCCGAGCCGTCTCGATGAAGTCCCCTTTCACACATCGTTCGACATAGATCGTATTGATGGGTCGCTAAGTACTCGTGCGCCAGAAAGAGATAGGGCCAGATAAATGTGGACTCGCTCTCCACCGCATGTCGAAAATCGCCGATCGCGCTTGGATTGCGCCCGTACAGCAAGTTTCCCCGCGCAATCAGTAGCGCTTCGTTGAAGGGATCCGCTTGTAGGCCACGCGTATAGTGGTCGATTGCCGCGTTGGTACCACCCAGCTTCTCATGACAGAGCCCCAACAGCAGTGCCAAGTAGGCCGCCGTCGATCTCGATGCGATCGCGTCATCATCGACAGGTCGCTTCAAGGTCCTGTCGAGAACAGGCAACAGACTTCTGTACGTTTGTTCGGCCATCGCGGCTTCGCCAGCAATCGCGGCTTTAACACAGATTCCAGCGGCCTGGGCGACAATGTCCGACGAGTGTTGGTCGTCGGATTTCAAGATTTCTCGCGCAAGTATCTCAGCAGCCCCTGCATCCGACTCCCCAAGTGCCAGCAAGTGCACCGCCCGATAGTTCGCAGGATCGCGTTGAGAGGCGTGCTCCAAAAAGGCAGCGGCGGCGACCGCGACTCCCGCGTCAAACCAAATTGACCCTCTGAGAAAGCTCAACAAGGCTGGAGAGATGTAACCTTGCCAGCGACGGAGTACGGACAGTGCCTGATCCCAATCCGACCTTTGACGCGCAGTGGAAAACTCGCTGATTCGCTGCTGTGCCTGCGGGTTCATCGGCTTGAGCGCGCTCTCATCAACCGGCTCGCTGATCGAGTACAAATCTTCCGAAAGCCATTGGGCACGCAGTTTTTCGACAGGATTCAGCGCCGCCAAGGGCCCATCCAGGGCATCGCGGATGGCCTCGGCTTCAGGTGAATCTTCCTGACCTGCCTTGATCAGCCGATGCAGGTCGACCAATCCCTTGGCGACGAAGGCGAACGTCGGATTGTCGAACTTCTTGCGTGGGGGCATATCAGGTTTCGTCGATGCGCCATCGGGCGCGCGTGCTGGCCAGGTCGCTCAAATACTGATCGAAACGTGCCACTCGCCGCGGCGCGACGACGCCATGCTTGATCGGGGCTGGCTCCTCGTCCGGGATCAATTCCAGCCCTTCGGCGAAATCGCCTCGCGCGAAAGGTCCGCTTCCCATTGTAAAGCAAGCCGTGCGGTTTCCGCCCGTCGCACCGGGCACCAAATGGCGGAGCCGTCTGGGGATCCGAGTGAAATCAAGGTCTCGCCAGTTTGGGGCGACGGACATGCCGGTCGAGTCGAGCATCACCAGGCCGGCGGCGTCCACCGAGACATCGACGCCGGGCCGCGCCCCAAGCTCAGACGAACTCCCCGACCCAACGATGGGGAGACTGTCGGTTGGATCAAACTTCATGGCCCGATAGACCTTTGGCGCGTCGATCGTAACGAGTTGTGCCTCGTCCTGGCTATCCATCGATATTCTACCCCTTAATCATCGCGGCGCTGTGTGTGGCAAGGAATCGGGTAGCTGGGGTCAATTCAAATGAGCCCACACCAGGAAGCGCCGAAAAATCATCGTTGGTCGCCCCCAAACCCTCCGCCGCCGGGGGTTTCGATCACCAGCACGTCCCCCGGCCGGGCCAACAGTTGCGCCTGATTGGGTAGCAGCTCCTCGTCGCCGTCGGACTTCTGCAGCACATTGCGCCCCAGCGCGCCGGGCGCGCCGCCCGCCAAGCCATACGGCGGATATGGTCCGCGGCGCTGGGAGAGGATCGAGACATCGAGCTCGCGCAGGAACTCGATCCGTCGCACAACGCCGCAGCCGCCGCGCCGCTGGCCCGCGCCCCCAGAACCGCGGCGAATCGAGAACTCCAGCACGCGCACCGGCGCGCGGCGCTCGAGCACTTCGGGATCGGTGAGCCGCGTGTTGGTCATGTGCGTGTGTACGGCGTCGGCGCCATCGGCATTGGCAGTCGCGCCGGAACCACCGCAGATCGTTTCGTAATAGCCGAACGAGCGGTCGCCGAAGAGCAGGTTGTTCATCGTCCCCTGGCTGGCGGCGGCCAACTGCAAGGCCCCCAGCAGCACATCGACAATCCGCTGCGACGTTTCGACGTTACCCCCCACGACCGCCGCGCAAGCGGCCGGCCGATCGCGCTCGGGCGGATTCAAGAAACACTCGGGCAGGATGATCTCGACCGGCGCCAACACCCCTTCGTTGAGCGGGATGTCCTCGTCGATCAACAAACGCAGCACGTACAACACGGCGGCGGTGACGATGGCCCGGTTCGCGTTCAAATTGCCCGGCAGCATGCGGCCGGTGCCGGTGAAGTCGATCGTGGCGGCGCGCGGAGCCTCACGATCGGCGTGCAAAGTGATGCAGACCGAAATCCGTGCGCCTTCGTCCAAATAATCGACGAATTCATAGTGACCCGCGGGCAAGCGAGAGAGGGCTTGTCGCAGCTTCCGCTCGGCAGCCGACTGAATGTGCCCCATGTACGCTTCGACCATCGGCAAGCCATAGCGCGCGATCAGCCGCTCCAGGTCGCGCACGCCCTGTCCGTTGGCTGCCACCTGGGCCGCGATATCGGCCAGATTGTCGGCCGGCGAACGAGAAGGATACTCACCGCTGTTAAGAAGCTTCTCGAGCTCGGCGGTGCGCGACTTGCCTTGATGGACCAATCGGAAGTTGCGGATCAGCACTCCCTCCTGCGCCAAGTTGGTCGAAAACGGCGGCATTGAGCCGGGCACGATTCCGCCAATCTCCGCGTGGTGGGCACGGCTGGCCGTAAAGAACAACAAGCGCCGCGGTCGGCCGTCAGGGTGCGCCGCTTCATGCACTGGCGTAACGACCGTGACGTCGGGCAAGTGCGAGCCGCCTCGGAAAGGGTCGTTGGTTACAAATACGTCGCCCGGCTCGATCGCGGGGTTGTCCGCCAGAATGCGTCGCACCGTTTGTCCCATTGCTCCCAGGTGGACAGGAATGTGCGGTGCGTTGACGACCAGTTCGCCGCGCGCGGTGAACAGCGCGCAACTGAAATCGAGCCGCTCCTTGACGTTCACGCTGCTGGCCGTGTTACGCAGCGTAATCCCCATCTGCTCGGCGATGCCGGCGAACTGGTTGTTGAAGATCTCGAGCAAGATGGGGTCGGGCACGTCCCATCGCTGGGCGACGTCGCCAGCGTGCTGCTCGCCGTTGGCTGCTGTCCGCGGCTGGCCAACGTCGTCCAACAACAGCTCACCCCCCGAGAGCACGTCGGCCTGCCAACCCGGGTCGATGACCGTCGTGGAAGTCGCTTCGCCGACAATCGCCGGCCCGACGATGCGATCGCCAGGCCGCAGCGCCGTGCGAAGGTAGACAGTCGCCTGGCACTGCCGGCCGTCGAACCAAACGCTCGCCGTGCGGGCAATCTCGGCCTCGCGCGTCGGCTGCACGCGCCGGCTTTCTGGCAGGCCTTTGGCGGTACGGCCGATCACCTCGACGCGCGCCGCCACCACTTCGAGCGGCTTATGCTCGTGCACGTATCCGTACAGCTTGCGGTGCTCGTCGGCATAAGCATCGGCGAACGTGCCTGACTCTGGTTCGGCAATCGTCAGATACGAGTCGAGACCTCGGTAGCGCACGTCGAGCGCGCGGTGAACTTCGATCTGCTCGCGGCGTACTCCCTCGGCCTCGACTTCGCGGCGCGCGTCGGCCGCCAAGGTGCCGAAGGTGTCGGCCAACTCGTGCACGAGCGCTTCGCTATACGGGCGGTAAACGCCGGCGACACGATGACGCGTCACATCCGCCAGCCCGATGCCATAGGCGCTCAACAATCCGGCATCGGGATGCAACAGCACCTGTCGCATCCCCAGTTCGCGGGCCACGGCGCAGGCGTGTTGCCCGGCAGCGCCGCCGAAGGCCACCAGCACGTAGTCGCGTGGATCGGCGCCGCGGGCGATCGAAATGGCGCGGATCGCCTGCACCATGTTCTGATTGGCGACGCGCAAGAAGCCCTCGCAAAGCTCCGCCGGCGAAAACTCGCGCCCCGACTGCTCGCTGATCTGCGCGATGAGCTCGGCCAGCCGGCGTTCGACCGCCGCGCGATCCAGCCGAAACGGAAACTGCTCGACCAGGAGCTTACCGAGATAGAAATTCAGGTCGGTCACGGCCAACGGCCCGCCGCGACCGTAGCAGGCTGGCCCCGGATCGGCGCCGGCGCTATCGGGACCGACGACGAGCTTCACGCCGTCGAACGTGCAGATGGACCCGCCGCCGGCCGCGACGGTATGAATCCGCAACATGGGCGCCACCACGCGCACGCCCGCTTTTTCGTTCTCGTATTCGAGTTCATGCTGGCCGTCGAAGCGGGCGACGTCGGTACTGGTGCCCCCCATGTCGAAACCAATCGAACGCTCGAACCCAGCCCCCAGCGCCACGCGCGAAAAGCCGACCACCCCGCCGGCCGGCCCCGAGAGGATGCTGTCCTTGCCGACGAACTGGGCACCGTCGACCAACCCTCCAGCCGATGTCATGATTCGCAGTCGGCTCGAAGTTCCCAGCACGTTGCGCAGCCGGTCTACATAGCGGCGCAACACCGGATTGAGATAAGCGTCAACGACGGTCGTGTCGCCGCGGGCGACAATCTTGATCAGCGGCGCCACGCGGTGCGACACGCTGATTTCTTGGAAACCAACTTCGCGGGCGATGTCGGCCACGAGCTCTTCGTGCGTCGTATGTTCGAAGGCATGCAGCAAGCAAATCGCCAGCGACTCGATCCCCTGATTTCGCAAGGCGACGAGTTGGCGGGCAATCTCCTCACGACCTGGAGCGACAAGCACGGTGCCATCCGCCGCCACGCGCTCGTCGATGGCGATCGATTGTTCGAACAGCGGCGTGGGCTTCGTAATCGCCAGGTCGAACAGCCGCGGGCGGTTCTGATAGCCGATGTGCAGGATGTCGGCCAACCCCCGCGTGGTGACGAAGGCAGTACGCGCTCCACGGCGCGTCAACAGGGCGTTGGTGCCGCGTGTGGTCCCTAGCCGCACGTTGACGGGAGGAAGTGTCGCGTCGCGCCTCAGCCCCAGCAGGTAGCGGATCGCCAGGGTGGGAGCTTCCTCGTCGCAGAGGATTTCATACGCCGCGCCGACCGCAGGCATGTCTGCCAGCGGTGGATCGACGTGCAGAACGGCCGACGCGCCGCGCGAGGTTCCCTGCGACTTCTCATGGTCGCCCGCAGCAATCCCCGGTTCAAAACGTACGATGCGCGTCTCGCCGACCGCGGCGCCGGCCTGGTTGACGAGCCGCAGTCGATAGCCCTCCCAGAAACCGGGCGGGTCGTGGCGCCGCGTGCCGTCGACGATTGCCGTCGCACTCGAACCGGCGTCGCAGTTCCCCTTGGTCACCGCCGTGCTGAGCAGCTTGTGGCGCCGAATGGTGCCGTCGGCCAGCCGGACGAAGCAATCGGTGAAAGTCCCCCCGACGTCGATCCAGAATTCCGCTGCGGAGGCTTCCTGCGACATGGGGATGAGGTCGGCCTAGCGGTAGCTTTTGACGAACTCGAACAAGACTTCGCTGGCGGCAGTCACCTCAGCGAGCGGCACCCATTCGTCGGCCGTGTGCGCCTGGGCAATCGAGCCCGGCCCGAACACGACGCTGGGAACACCAGCCCCGGCGATCGCCGCGGCATCGGTGCCAAAGGGGACGCCAATCTTGCGAACTCCGCCGCGAACCGATGATACCGCTGTCGCCAGGCGCTCGGCCAGCGCGGCGTTGTGGGTATCGGAAAGGGGCGGGCCATATAAGAACTGCGCTTCGTGCTCGATCTTGTCTGCTTCGGGGCCCAACGCTTCGCGCACGTAGTCGATCACCAGTTGCCGCGCCGGCTCGCCTGTCTCGCCGGGGAGCAGGCGCCGGTCGATTTCAATCGCGCACTCGTCGGGTACGGTGTTCACGCTCAGCCCGCCATGAATTGTACCCACCGAGAGGGTCACCTGACCGCAGAGCGGATGTTGGCCAAGCGTGGGGCAAATCTCCACTGCATAGCGCTCCAGCGCCTGTAAGACGCGGGCCATGCGATAAACGGCGCTATCGCCCAACTGCGGTTGCGAACTGTGGACCGCGCGACCGTGGGTTCGCAGACGCCAGCGAATGGCTCCCTTGTGGGCGACGACGACATCGAGATTGGTCGGTTCGGCGATCACCGCCACGTCGGGGCGTCGCGGTAGCAGATCGCCGGGCGCGCCGCGCTCCCAGACCTCCGGCAGCGCCAAAGCTCCAGTGTAGCCATGCTCTTCGTTGACGGTGCAGGCAAGCACCAACGTGGGGCGAGCGTTGGGTCGCTCGTCGGCCAACCGCACGAGCGCGCCGAGCATCGCAGCCATGCCCGCCTTGATATCGCACGAGCCACGGCCGTAGAGTCGTCCCTCGCGCACCTCGGGCCGCCAGGGATCGATCGTCATGCCGTCGACGGGGACCGTGTCTTGATGCACCTCGAACAACACGAGCGGCCCACCCTCTTCGGGCGGCACCGCCCCATCGACGCGGGCCAGAATGTTCTCGCGCAGCGGCTCGACTGCCTGGCGCTGCGAGCGGATCTGCTTGTCGCGGAAGAGTCGCTCAAGATATTCGGTGACGCGATGCTCGAAGAACTCGGGGCCGCTCAGCCCGCGCCCCATCGGGTTAACACTGGGCGTGGCGACCAGATCGGCGAGTGTGGCGACAACATCGAGCGGCATGGCGGTATAGCTTACGCGATGAGTGTCGATTCATCCGGCGTTAATTTTGACGAGTCAAAAGATATTAAATCCCCGCTGGGTCCCGCAAAATGGGGGTGTTCTCCATGCAGGAGCGGGTACAATGAACTTCGATGACGCGGGGCAACCCGCTGCATCAACCGCCTTCGTAGGTTCCTGCCCCGCCTACGAAGGTTTTTTTATGCGCGGAGGCCGCAGATCGTTGACACCGAGTTTCGAGCGCTAATGGCAAATTGGCGAATCGAGTTGTCCCATCAACGTCCTATTATTGATTTCGCGACAGGTCGACAGCACGTCGGCGTCGATTTTTTTGGGGGGCCCACTAAAGTGGGGATTGCGTCACTGCATTTCAGAGTAAAATGAACCGTGACGACGCGAGGCAACTCGCTGAGTCATGAACCTTCGCAGGTTCCTGCCCCGCCTGCGAAGGTTTCTTTTTTGCGCTGATGGCAAAACAGCGCTGGCCGCAAAACGGCGCCGTCAAGCGACCGATCTGCATCTCGCGGCACCTGTTGGTGTCGAGACCTGGCCCGCGACTTCCCAGGCTCTGGCCTTGCAGCCCGGCGATGGGCGAAAGAGCATTGCCGCCGAATTCTGGCGTTATCCATCGCCGGCTTTGCCGTAGCGCGCGACGCCCGTTTTCGAACTCCCTCGCCGATGCTTGACCCTTGCCCCGTCGTGGCGATAGGATGCTGTCCCGAAGCAGGCTCGACTCGCCGAAATAGCAGTCGGGCCTTCTTTTGGGACAACTTTGTGAAACCATTCACAATGTTGGCCCCGCTGCGATCGCGCCCGCGATCAATGTAGCGGCTGTGGTTCCCACCTATCCCGGCAGGTACCCGATCGATGGAAGCCGTGTGGCTACCCGTTTTTCTCTTTGCACTCGCCGCCACGGGCGTGTCGGTGGCAATGGTCGGCTTGGGCTGGCTGCTGGGGCCGAGCCGGACCAGTCGGGTCAAAGAAATGCCGTACGAAAGCGGCATGGACCCGATTCACGACGCACGGCGCCGGTTCGACGTGCGCTTCCACCTGGTGGCGATCGCCTTCCTGGTGTTCGACGTCGAGTTGTTGTTCCTCTACCCCTGGGCAGTCGCCAGCCGCAGTCCCGACGGCATCGACGCCGCCGTGGCCAGCGGCGCGGTCAGCAGTCGTGGTCTGGTGTTCGGCGAAGTGATGGTCTTCATCCTCCTGCTGGCGGCCGGCTTTGCCTATGCCTGGCGGAAGGGAGTGTTTCGATGGCGATAGAACTGCCCGAAAACGTGGTCGTCAGCAAGCTCGACGAGTTGGCCAGTTGGTGCCGCAAGAACAGCCTGTGGCCCATGCCCTTCGCGACGGCCTGCTGCGGTATCGAACTGATGGCGACCGGTGCCAGCCGGCACGACCTGGCGCGGTTCGGCGCCGAGGTATTTCGCTTCAGCCCGCGACAGTGCGATTTGATGATCGTCGCCGGCCGCGTGGTGATGAAGATGTTGCCGGTGTTGCAGCGTATCTGGCAGCAGATGCTCGAGCCGAAGTGGTGTATTTCGATGGGGGCCTGTGCCTCGACCGGCGGCGTGTTCGACACCTACTGCGTGGTGCAGGGGATCGATCGCTTCATCCCGGTCGACATGTACGTGCCGGGCTGCCCGCCGCGCCCCGAGCAGTTGATACAGTCGATCATCGACCTGCAAGACAAGATCCAGCGCGAGGGGACGATCGTCGGGCGTGAATTTGAGTTGGCCGCGCGGCAGCAGCCGAAACGCGCCTTGACGGAGTTGCCCGTGTTGCCGGCGTCCTTTGTGCTGCCTCAAACGAATTTGCGCTAGAAAGTGACCTGCCGGGCGATTGTGCCACTGCTTCGCAGAAGCAGTGCGTTGATCGAGAGCCTCACACTGCTTGCCGACTGGCAAGCGATGGCCCCCAACGAAGAACTTGCATGCCTGCCACGAACGAAACCCAGACGGCGCTCGAGCAGCTCCTCCCCGGCCTGGTGACCAGCGAGTTCCGCGGCGACACGCGGGTGGTCGTGCCGCGCGAGTCGCTCGTCGACGTTTTACGGATGTTGCGCGATCGTCGCGGGTTCGATCTGTTGGTCGATATCACCTGCGTCGACTACTTGAACTATCGCGGCGCCGAGAGCCGCTTTGGCCTGGTCTACCTGCTGGCGAACACCACGAGCAACGAGCGGATCACGCTGCGGGTTTTCGTGGACGAGCCCGATCTGCAAGTCCCCTCGGCGGTGCCCCTCTGGGAAGGGGCCAATTGGCTCGAACGCGAAGTGTTCGACATGTTCGGCATCGTCTTCGAAGGGCATCCCGATCTGCGCCGCATTCTGCTGCCCGACGAATTCACGGCCTTTCCCCTGCGCAAGGACTATCCCTTGCAGGGTCGCGGCGAGCGACACAACTTCCCCGTGTTGACGAGAGAACAAGGGTAGGTATGTCAACGACCCCGCACACGCTAGACGACGCGATTGCCGCGCGGCCGGCCGGCGCGCCGCCAACGCTCGACGAACAAGATTATCTGTGGACCCTCAACTTCGGTCCGCAGCATCCGGCGACGCACACCACGTTGCGGCTGGTGCTCAAGCTCGACGGCGAGCGGGTCGTCGACGCCATCCCCGATATCGGCTACTTGCACTCGGGATTCGAGAAGCTCGGCGAGCACCTCGACTACAACCAGTACGTCACCATCACCGACCGCATGAACTACATCTCGCCGATGGCCAACAACGTGGCCTGGCACGGCGCGGTCGAAAAGCTGCTGGGGCTCGAGCTGCCGCCGCGGGCGAAGTACCTGCGGGTGATCGTCGCCGAGCTGGCCCGCATCAGCGATCACCTGTTGTGCAACGGCGCGGTGGGGCTCGACCTGGGGGCGTTCACGTTCTTTTTGTACGCCTTCAATCAGCGCGAGGCGATTTACGACATCTTCGAGACCGTCTGCGGCGCGCGGTTCACCAACAGCTACACGCGCGTCGGCGGCCTGATGTACGACGCCACGCCGCTGTTCGTCGAAAAGGTGCGGGCCTTCTTGCGCGCGTTCCCCAAAACGCTCGACGACATGGATCGGCTCTTGAACCGCAACCGCATCTTCATAGATCGCGTCAAGGGCGTCGGCGTGCTCACCAAGCAGGAAGCGAACAGCCGCAGTTGCACCGGGCCGATCGCCCGGGCCAGTGGCGTGACCCGCGACCTGCGCAAGGACGAGCCGTACCTGGCGTACCAAGACTTCGACTTCGACGTCTGCTGCGCCACGGCCGGCGACTGCCTGGCGCGTTACCTGGTGCGCATGGCCGAAATGCGCGAGAGCATGAAGATCGTGGCGCAGGCAATCGAGAACCTGCCAGCCGGGCCGGTGAACGTCGGCATCGACCAGCGCACCGCGCTGCCGCAGAAGCGCCAAGTCCATTCGACGATCGAGGGCTTGATCTCGCACTTCGAACTGGTGATGAGCAATCGCGGGTTCGAAGTCCCCAACGAAGAAACCTATGCCGCGATCGAGAGCCCCAACGGCGAGCTGGGCTTCTACATCGCCGGCGATGGCGACGACACGGCCTATCGCGCCCGTTGCCGGCCGCCGTCGTACATCCACTTCGCGGTGTTTCCGCATTTGATTCGCGGTCACACCCTCAGCGACGTGGTGGCGGTGCTGGGGAGCTTGAACATTATCGCGGCCGAGTTGGATCGATAGAGGACGAGTAAACACGAACTAGGGTGGCCCAGCCGCTTGTCGGCTGGGTCGCGACAGCGACAGGAAACCTTTTGAAATCGACGCGGCCGCGCTCGGCCGCGCGGCAAGAATCAATTCTTGTGGCTGCGCCACCCGACTGCGAGCAGTCGGGCCACCCGAATAAGCAACCTACGAAGTCTCCCATGGCGACTGCCGAACGCATTTTGACCGACGAGATGATCGAGGCCATCAAGGCCTATTTCCCGCGCTACCCCACGCGCCAGGCGGTCACGTTGCCGGCGCTGCACATCGTCAACGATCGGCTCCGCTACGTGCCGCTGCAGGCCGTCGTCGAAATCGCCGAGCTGTTGGAACTGCACCCGGCTGAAGTGCAAGACACGCTGTCGTTCTACGGCTTCTTCAAGCAAGACCAGCCGCACGGCCGCACCAGGGCCTGGGTCTGCCGCTCGATCGCCTGCGCCTTGCGCGGCGGCGAGCAGATACTCGAACATCTGAGTGAGCGGGCTGGAGTCGAGCCGGGTCAAACCACGCCCGACGGCCGGCTGACGCTCGAATTCGCCGAATGCCTGGGGGCTTGCGATTTCGCCCCGTGCATGCTGGCGGGCGACACCCTGCACAAAGACCTTTCGCCGGAAAAGTGCGACGAATTTCTGCGCTCGTTGGAGTAGCTGACAAGTGGCCAAGTTCGAACCTGTTTTGCTGGCCAACATCGACGTACCGCGCAGCTACACGCGCGAAGTGTACGAATCGCGCGGCGGCTACCAAGCGCTGCGCAAGGCCGTCGGCCCCATGCAGCCGGCCGACGTCACCGAGATCGTCAAAACGAGCGGGCTGCGCGGCCGTGGCGGGGCCGGCTTCCCGACCGGGCTCAAATGGACCTTTCTGCCCAAGGGGCATCCCGGCCCGATCTACATGTGCATCAATGCCGACGAAAGCGAACCCGGCACGTTCAACAACCGCATTCTGATGGAGCTCGACCCGCACCAGGTAATCGAGGGGACGATCCTCAGTTGCTACGCCACGCGGGCGACCACGGCCTATATCTACCTGCGCTACGAATACCCGCTCTGCTACGAACGCTTGCAGCAGGCGATCGACGAATGCTACGCGGCCGGTTACCTGGGCCAGAACATCCTGGGGACCGAGTTCTCGTTGGACATCTACCTGCACCGCGGCGCGGCGGCCTACATCTGTGGCGAAGAGACCGGCTTGATCGAAAGCCTCGAAGGCAAGCGGGCCTGGCCGCGGATCAAGCCGCCGTTTCCTGCGGTCGAGGGCGTGTTCCGCAAGCCGACGGTCGTCAACAACATCGAGACCGCCTGTTGCGTGACGCACATCATCGATCGCGGCGCCGACTGGTTTAAGTCGATCGGCGTGCCAGCCGACCCGAACAACCCTCGCGACGCCGGCAGCTACGGTCCGAAGCTCTACTGCCTTAGCGGGCACGTGAACAGGCCGGGCTGCTACGAAGCGCCGCTGGGGATCACGTTGCGGCAGTTGATCGATGAATACGGCGGCGGCGTCTGGCATGGTCGCCGCGCCAAGGCCGCCATCCCTGGCGGGATCAGCATGGGGCTGTTCACCGAGGCGGAGTTCGACACGCCCTTGGATTTCGCAGGCCCTGGACGGGTCGGCTGTTTGGGGCTGGGAACGGCCGCCGTCGTGGTGCTCGACGAGACGGTGAGCATGGTCGATTTTCTGCACAACAGTTGCCGGTTCTTCGCCCACGAGAGCTGCGGACAATGCACTCCCTGCCGCGAGGGAACCGCCTGGGCGTTGCGGATGCTCGGCCGCATCAAGGCAGGCAAGGGGCGTTTGAAAGATCTCGAGCTGTTGCTGGAGATCGGCGACTCGATCGGCATTATCCCCGGCACGACGATCTGCGGCCTGGCCGACGGCGCCGCCTGGCCGATCAAGAACGCCATCCGCAAATTCCGCAACGAGTTCGAAGACTACATTCGCCAGACGAATCCCGATGGTTACGCCGTGGTCGACCCGGTGCCGGCCCTGCCGGTGTTGGCGCACCACTAAATACTTGACCCCTCACCCCCGGCCCCTCTCCCGCAAGGGGAGAGGGGGGAACACGACATGGGCATCGTCCTGATCAACGATATCGAAGTCGAAGTCGGCGACGACGAACGGCTCAACGGCATTCAAGCCGCCGCGCGCGCTGGCGTCGACATCCCGCGTTATTGCTGGCACCCCGGGCTGTCGGTCGTCGCCAGTTGCCGGATGTGCCTGGTCGAGACCGGCACGCGCAATGCCGAGACCGGCGCGATCTCGATGATGCCCAAGCTGGTCCCTGCGTGTCAGACGCCCGCCAAGGCGGGCACGGTCTTCGTCACCGAGAGCGAGACGGTCAAGAAAGCCCGCGCCATGGTCGAGGAGGATTTGCTGATCGATCACCCGATCGACTGCCCGATCTGCGACAAGGCCGGAGAGTGCTACCTGCAGGACTATCACTTCGAGCACGGCCAAAAGGAGCGGCGGGCCGACATCCGCCCCTTTACCAGCCGACGTCGCGAGTTGGGGCCGACCGTCACGTTGTTCGTCGATCGCTGCGTAATGTGCAGCCGCTGTGTGCGGTTCGGCCGCGAAGTCGCCGGCACCAGCGAGCTGCTGGTGATCAACCGCGGCAGCGACGAAGAGATCGACGTGCTCCCCGGTTTTCCGCTGGAGAACAAGCTGTCGGGCAACGTCGTCGATCTGTGCCCCGTCGGCGCGCTGGGAGACAAGGACTTTCTGTATCAGCAGCGTGTCTGGTTCATGAAGCGGCATCGTCAGGTCTGCACGCATTGCGCGACCGGCTGCTCGATCTGGACCGAGGAAAACCAGGACCACGTCTATCGCGTGCGCCCGCGCGAAAACCAGCACGTCAACCAGTGGTGGATGTGCGACATCGGTCGCTACGGTTTCCATCACGTACACGACCCTGCACGTGTGATCGGCGCCGAGCGCCGCGACGGCGACGCCAACGTGCCGATCGAATGGTCCGACGCCATTGCCGAACTAGGCCCCAAGTTCGACGAGCAAGCCAAGCGTGGGCGGCTGGCCGCCGTGCTGTCTCCGTTTTTGACCGTCGAAGAAGCGTTCTTGCTGGCGCGCTGGATCAAAGCCCGCGACGCCGACGCGCTAGTGGCCCTCGGCCCGGTGCCCCTGGAAGGCGCCGACGAGCGTTTCAAGAGCGGCTTTACGATCCGCGCCGAGCGCGCGCCGAATCGCCTTGGTATCGAAGCCATCGTGCGCTATCCGCGCGGTGAATTGGCCGGCTGGGAAGAAGTGCAGGCCGAAGCCGAGGCCGGCCGCCTGGCGGGCCTGTGGATCACCGGTGGCTATCCGCGACCTTGGGTCGACGAAGCGGCCGCCACGAAACTCGCCGGCGTGCCACTGCTGGTCGTGCAAGATATGTTCGCCTCGCCGCTCTGGGATGCCGCCACGTATCGGCTGCCGGGCGCCGCCTTTGCTGAGCGCGAAGGTTCGTACGTCAACGTCGATCATCGGCTGCAATCGGCCGACTGGGC
This sequence comes from Pirellulales bacterium, assembly GCA_050184475.1. Classification (GTDB taxonomy): domain Bacteria; phylum Planctomycetota; class Planctomycetia; order Pirellulales; family JAEUIK01; genus JAIESQ01. Next base: position 359,130 of record JBFXAH010000002.1, read on the forward strand.
CGTGCGACCGCCGGCAGGCGTGCGGGTCGAAGGGTCGGTCTATTGGCAGATGCTTGGGCTGCCGAGTTTGTATAAGTCGCGGCGCGTGCTCGACGACCTGGCGGCGACGATTCCGTATTTCGCCCCAGCGGCCGATGCCGTGCCCGACGTCGGGGTGCAGCTCGACGCAGCGGCGGCGGAAATCAGCGCGGCGCCGCTGATTGCTTCAAATTCGTCCGTGTAAACCTCCGCGCGACCACCGCGTCGCGACCAGATATGCAACACTCGATGACCTACATCGCCGTCGAAGCGCTGGTGAAGATCGCGCTGTTGGCCTTCGTGATGATGACGGCCGCGGCCTATCTCGTGCTGCTCGAGCGCTGGGTCGCCGCCTGGGTGCAGGATCGCCGTGGGCCCAATCGGGTCGGCGTGCCGCTGACGAAGATCAAATTGTTCGGTCTAGGACAGCCGCTGGCCGACGGGCTGAAGTTCATCTTCAAGGAAGAGTTCACCCCCAAGCATGTCGACTTCTGGCTCTACACGCTGGCGCCCCTGTCGATTCTCGCGGCCGCCCTGGCAACTTTCGCGGTGATCCCGATGGGGAGCTCCCTGCCGCCGATTCATCTGCCTTCGTTGGGCATCGAGACCGATCGCATCCCGCTCGAGGTCGCCCCAGCGCTCGACGTCGGGCTGATCTATATCTTCGCGCTCTCGAGCATGGCCGTGTACGGAGTGATCCTCGGCGGCTGGGCCAGCAACAACAAGTACAGCCTGCTCGGCGGCTTGCGTTCCAGCGCGCAGTTGATTGCCTACGAAATTCCGCTGGGCCTGGGGATTTTGGGCATCGTCTTGGCGAGCGGTTCGCTCCGCCTGGAGACGATTTGTTTCGACCAGGCGACCAGCGGCATTTGGAACATCGCCTGGCAGCCGTTGGGTTTTCTGGTCTTCTTCGTGGCGGCTTTGGCCGAAAGCGCGCGGCTCCCCTTCGACTTGCCAGAGGCCGAACAGGAGCTGATCGGCGGCTATCACACCGAATACGCCGGCATGCGGTTGCTCTTGTATCTCGTGGCCGAGTTTCTGCACATGGTTGTCGCCGCGTTTTTGATCGTGATCTTGTATTTCGGCGGCTGGCATTTGTGGGGCCTGACTGGCTCAACCGCCGAGCCCGGCTGGGGGCAAGCGCTCGCTCGCGTGGCCGTGCTCGCCGGTAAAACGCTGGCCGTGATTTTTTTGATCATGCTCGTCCGCTGGAGCTGGCCGCGGTTCCGCTTCGACCAACTGATGACCCTCGCCTGGAAAGTCATGCTCCCCCTGGGGCTGGTGAACCTGGTGCTCGTGGCCCTGCTCTACGAGCCAGACCTGGGGGGGCGGATGGTTGCCGCCTACGGCGAGTGGACCCGCGCCGCGCTGAGCTGGATTGCCATGTTGATCGCTTGCGCGGTCGCGGCCCTGGCGGCGCCGCTGGCGACCGACAATCGCCCACGTTTGGACTGGGGTGTTCGCTGAAGGGCCGTAGAAAAGTTTGGTTAATCGCTGATTGAGTTCCATGCAAACCAACGATCCCTCGATCAAATGGATTGAAGAGCCGCGGCTGGGGTTGGCCGGCAAGATGTACTTGCCGCTGATCATGCAAGGGCTCACGACCACGGCGCGCCACCTCGTCAGCAAGAAGATGACGGTGAGCTTTCCCGAGGAGCGGCCCCAGATCGGCAATCCGCTGATCTATCGCGGCGTGCACCGCTTGAACAAGGACGAGCAAGGCCGCGTCAAATGCGTGGCCTGCTTTCTCTGCGCCACGGCCTGCCCCGCGCACTGCATCGACATCGTCGGCATCGAGAGCCCCTGGCCCGATCGCGAAAAATACCCTGAGAGCTTCACGATCGACGAGCTGCGCTGCATTTTCTGCGGCATGTGCGAAGAAGCCTGCCCGGTGGACGCTATCGAGCTCACGAGCTTGTTCGACCTGACGGGCCGCAGCCGCGAAGAGATGATCTTCGACAAAGAGAAGCTGCTGAGCGTCTACGATCAGACGAAAGACGCCGAACCAATGAAGACCGCGATGCCGACGCCGTCGCCCGATCGCCCCGCGGTCCCCGCCGATGCGGCGCACACGGCCGAGGCCCACACCGTCGCGGCCGGCGGCGTGCGGGCTAGCGCGACCGATCAGCCTGCGGGAGTGCAACGATGAGCGACCTGGCCGCAAGATTGGGTGAAGGCTGGCGCGTGGCCGAGCCGTTTGTCGGTCCCACGCTGCTGGCGATTGGGTTGTACCTGCTGTTGCCGCGACGCCACGCCTGGGGCCGGGCCGCCGGCGCGGTCGCGGGCGTCATCGGCCTGGGGCTGTTGGCCGCGCGGGTGCCGGTGTTCGCTGGCTGGTTCCAGCAGGGAGTTTTCTGGTCGCTGGCCGCCGTGACGATCGTGGCCGCCGCCGCCACGGTCACGTTCCGCAACCCGGTTTATTGCGCGATCTGGTTTGCGCTCACGCTATTGGGCACCTCCGCGCTCTTCTTCTTTCAGGGGGCCCAGTTCCTCGGCGTGGCGACCGTGGTCGTCTATGCCGGAGCGATCCTCGTTACGTTTCTGTTCGTGCTGATGCTGGCAAACCCCAAGGGGCACGCCTACTACGACCGCATCAGTTGGGAGGCCTGGCTGGCGGCGCCGGCCGCCGCCGTGTTGGTCGGCGTGCTGACCGTGGCCTTGGCCCGCGGCTTGCCAGCCGGAGGATCGGTGCCGGCGGTCTCGGCGGCGCGCTTAAGCGCCGCGCCGCGCACCGAGGAGATTCTTGCGCCCGACCACATGGCCCGCCTGGGAGGCCATCTCTTCAGCCGGCACCTGTTGGCGATCGAAGTTGCCGGCACGTTGCTGCTGGTGGCGCTCGTGGGGGCCGTGGCGATCGTGATTCACGAGCAGCGCAATCCCGGAACGGTCGAGCCGGTGCATCCGGGCGTCGACCAGGCGATGCAGGCGTCCGCGACCGCCGCGCGGCAAGAGGAGCGGCGCGAACTGGCCGCCTCGGGAGTCAACAAATCATGAACGAAGCTTCGCTGCTGCAGAGTTACCTGTTCGTCGGCGCCGTGTTGTTCGCGCTGGGCATGGCGGGCTTCGTCTGCCGGCGCAACATGATCGTCATGTTCCTCTGCGCCGAGATGATGCTGCAAGGTGTCTCGCTGAGCCTCGTCGCCTGGGGGCGGTTCTACAACGACTGGGGCGGGCAGATCATGACGATCTTCATCCTCACCGTGGCGGCCTGCGAAGCGGCGCTGGCCCTGGCGCTGGTGATGATGCTGTTCCGCTCCAGCGGCAAGCTCGACATTCTCGTCTGGCAGTTCGATCGCGAGGACAACCAGGCGGCGATCGTCGATCGCGAGCTCCCCGAGGAGCCGGCGACCGACCGCGCGCACTGGCCCGAGCTCGTGCCGGCCGGGATCGAGCCCGACCAGACCAAGATCGAGGCCCGATATCGCCGCCGCATTTGAGCAACGCACGGGGACTGGCTCCGAGCCGATCGACGGAGAAGCTCGAACGGAGCCGAAGCGAGGTGCCTGTCCCCCTTGTTGGATGAGACCGAGGTTTAGGAACTCCGCATGTCGCGAATCGATATCTTGATCGTGCTCATCCCGGCGCTGCCGCTTTTGGCGGCGCTGGCGACGGCCGCACTTGGCCGCCGAGTGCTCGGTCGCGCCAGCCACCTGCCGGCGCTGTTGGCCACGGCGACCGCCTTCGTGCTGAGCATCGTGCTGCTGTTCGACGTGCGGCGCGAGGCCAATGCCGTGGCAACCCAGCCGGGCGCCGCGACGCATTCAACCGGCTACGAACACGTGGTTTCGCTCTGGACCTGGGCCAATGTGGTTGACGCTTACCAAGGGCTCGACGTCAAACTGCTCCGCGCCGGCGGCCAGCCAGACGGCGAATTGATCGGCGCGCCCGGGACCGGCGGCTTCAACTTCACAATCGACGTCGCCCTGCGGGCCGATCCGCTCACGTCGATCATGCTGACCACGGTCACGTTCATCTCGATGCTGGTCGTGATCTACTCGATCGGCTACATGCATGGCGATCCCGGCTACTGGCGGTTTTTCACCTATGTTTCGCTGTTCGTCTTCTCGATGACGATGCTCGTGTCGGCGAGCAACTTCCTGCTGCTGTATGTCTTTTGGGAAGCAGTCGGCGTTTGCAGCTACTTGTTGATCGGCTTCTGGTATCAGAAGCGCGAGGCGGCCGCCGCCGGCATGAAGGCCTTCTTGGTCAACCGCGTGGGAGACTTTGGCTTCGCGCTGGGCGTCTTCCTGATCTGGATCACCTACGGCACACTCAACTTTCACGACGTGCTCGAGGCCAGCGATCCTTCCGGCCCGGGGCGGGTCGCGGTCACCGGGGTGCTCGGCGCGACGCGGCTGGCGGCCCCGGCCAGTCAGGCGTATGTCGGCGGCGCGATCGGGTTGGCGATCGCCCTGTTGTTGTTCGTCGGCGCCTGCGGCAAGAGCGCGCAGTTTCCGCTGCACGTCTGGTTGCCCGACGCCATGGAAGGCCCCACGCCCGTCAGCGCCCTGATTCACGCGGCGACGATGGTCACGGCTGGCGTCTACATGGTGACGCGCTGCACGCCGCTGTTTCTGGTCGCGCCCGAAGCCTCGCACGTCGTGGCGGCGATCGGCGGATTCACCGCCTTGCTGGCGGCGCTCATCGCCGTTACGCAGACCGATCTCAAGCGCGTGCTGGCCTATTCGACGATCAGCCAGTTGGGATACATGTTCCTCGGCCTGGGCACGGCGAGCTTGGCCGGCATCACCGCCGGCATGTTCCACCTGTTCACGCACGCTTTCTTCAAGGCGCTGTTGTTCCTGGGAGCCGGCAGCGTGATGCACGCCATGGGAGGCGTCATCGACATGCGGGCCTTCGGCGGGCTGCGCCGCAAGTTGCCGATCACGCATTGGACGTTCTTCATCGGCGCGTTGGCCCTGGCGGGCGTGGTGCCGTTGGCCGGCTTTTGGAGCAAGGACGAAGTGCTGGCCGCCGTGCTCGACAGATCGAACGGCGCCGGCGATTCGACCGGCATCGCAACTTTCTACCGCACGCTCTACTGGGGCGCGCTCTTCACGGCTGGCCTGACCGCCTTCTACACCTTCCGCGCGTTCTTCTGGACCTTCTATGGCGAGGAGCGCATTCCGCCCGAGGCCGGCCACCACGCGCACGAATCGCCCGCCAACATGACGGGGCCGCTGGTCACGCTGGCCGTCTTGTCGGCATTCGTCGGCTGGTGGTTTGCAATGACCCACGGCTTCGCCCGCTTGCTGAACCTGACACCTTCGTTGGCCTATGGTCCCTTGCAGCCCGAGCACGCCGCGCACGGCGGGCATCTCACCGTCGCGGCGGTCAGTTCGCTCGTAGCCTTCGGCGGCATTCTGCTGGCCGCGTACATGTATTGCGGAGATCGCACCGAAGCGCGCACCTTGGCGCGACTGTTGGCCCCCGCCTACCGATTGTCATACGGCAAGTTCTTTTTCGATCCGCTTTACAACGCGCTGTTCGTGCTGCCGGTGCGCGGCCTGGCCATGCTCAGCTACTGGATCGATCGCTACGTGATCGACGCGCTGGTGAACTTCTGCGGTTATGTGCCGCTGGTGGTCGGCGCGCTGTTGCGGCCGTTGCAGAACGGCGTGGTGCCGTTCTACGCGCTGGTGATGGTCCTGGGCATTTTGGTGCTGTTGGTCGGTAGTTTGATGATCTAGACGAGATCTGTTCGATAGGAAACTCCACGCGTGCAATTCTCTCCCTTCAATGTGCTGTCGCTGGCCATCCTGCTCCCGGTGGTGGGGGCAGGCATGGTCTGGGCCGTGACCGATGCCGGCAAGGCCGCTATTCGGCTGGTGGCCTTGGCCACGACCTTGGCGACGCTCGTGCTGGCCGGCTATCTCGTGCTGCGGCACGTGGCCGCCGCCCATGCTGCTGATCCCACGGTCGCCGCGGTCGACTACGGACCAGGCACCCCCTGGATCGAGCCCGGTCCGGCCGGCGGCGTCGACCTGCGCTTCGCGGTGGGTCTCGATGGCCTGAGCTTCTGGCTCTTTGGGCTGACAGCCCTGTTGATGGTCACTGCCGTGCTCGTGAGTTGGACCGCGATCCAAGAGCGGCCGGCAACCTTCTACTCGCTGCTGCTGTTGCTCGAAAGCGGCATGCTCGGCGTCTTTGCGGCCCGCGACGTGATTTTGTTTTACGTGTTCTTCGAGTTCACGCTGATCCCGTTGTTCTTCCTGATCGGAGTTTGGGGGAGCGAAGAACGTCGCTATGCAGCGATCAAGTTCTTTCTGTTCACGTTGGCCGGCAGCTTGCTCACCTTCCTGGGCTTGCTCGCGATCGTGCTCTGGAACTACTACGAGTCGGGCGCGAACGTGCTGACTTTTTCGATCCCCGAACTGACGCGCAGCCTGGCCGAACGACCGATGGACGCGGCGCTGCGCATCGGCCGCCTGGCCATCAACGGGCAGTTCCTCGTCTTTCTGGCGCTGTTCGCCGGCTTTGCGATCAAGGTGCCGCTGTTTCCGCTGCACACCTGGCTGCCGCTGGCCCACGTGCAAGCCCCCACGGCCGGCAGCGTGCTGTTGGCCGGCGTGCTCCTAAAGATCGGCACTTACGGTTTCTTGCGATTCAGCCTGCCGATGCTGCCCGAAGCCACGGCCCTGTGCACCCCCTGGATACTCTGGCTGGCGACGGCCGGCATTCTTTACGGCGCGCTGGTCGCGCTGGCCCAGGGAGATATGAAGCGGCTGATCGCCTATTCGAGCGTCAGCCACTTGGGCTACTCGATGCTGGGGATTTTCGCCCTCAACAATCTCGGCCTCGCCGGCGGCAGCTTGCAGATGATCAACCACGGGCTCTCGACCGGCGGGCTGTTCGCCGTCGTCGGCATGCTCTACGAGCGCTACCACACGCGCGAGATTTCGCAATATGGCGGGCTGGCCGCCCGCATGCCGTGGCTGGCATTTTTCATGCTGCTGTTCACGTTCTCGAGCATCGGCCTGCCGGGGCTCAATGGTTTCGCGGGCGAGTTCCCGATTCTGTTGGGCATGTTCCAACGCGCCTGGAGCGGCCCGCCGGTCGCCGGGCAGATGCAGTTGCGGGTGATGTCGGTCCTGGCGGTCGCGGGCGTGGTGCTCAACGCCTGGTACATGCTCTGGCTCGTGAAGTGCGTTTTCTTCGGAGCGTTGAAGGAGCCGCACGACAGCTCGCACGCCGCCGCTCACGACAGTCACGAACCACACGCGCTGCCGCGCGATTTGACCTGGCGCGAAATCTCGGCCCTGGCCCCGTTGGTGGTGTTTATCGTGTGGATCGGTGTGGCGCCGCAGGGGTTCATCGGGCCGATGGCTCCCGCGCTCGAACCGCTGGCCGCGACCGACGGTGCAATGTTCGAGCGCGTCTGGCAAGTCAAACCTCCGGCCCAGGGGCGCCCCCCAATCGCCATGTTCGAAATTCTGCCGGCTGAAGCGCCGGCCAACGTGTCGGCAAAAACATCGGCTGAAATTCCGGCCAAGCTGCCTGCCAAAGCATCGGCTGATACGCCGGCCGAAACGCCCAACAAGCTGTCGGCCGCGACATCGTCCGACGGAGAGGAGCTCGCCGGTGTCCGTTGAGTTGCTCGAATATTTGCTGCCCGAAGTGATCTTGATCCTTACCGCGACGGCCATCTACGTCGCGGGGGCCTTTATGGCGGCGCGGGCCTTGTGGGCCTGGATCGGGGGCGGCGCGCTCGCGCTCGCCGGCGCGATCGTGTGGCGCGGCAATGAACTGGCCGGGCTGCCGGGGCCGCTCGTCGCCGACCCACTGACGCATTACGTGCACGGCCTGGCAATCGTCGTCGGGTTGTTGTTGCTGTTGCTCTCGGCGCGCAGCGCCGCCGTGGGGCAGGCGGCCGAACAGGTTGGCTCGCTCTTGCTGACGATTGCCGGCGTGATGCTCGCTGCCTGCGCCGACGACCTGGTGCTGTTGTTCGTCAGCTTGGAGCTGATCTCGATTCCGACGTATGTGCTGCTCTACCTCGGGGGGCGCGGCCAAACCTCGCAGGAGTCGGCCGCCAAGTATTTCTTCTTGAGTGTTCTCTCGTCGGCAGTGCTGTTGTATGGATTCAGTTTCCTCTACGGTTTGGGGGGCTCGACGAGCTTGACCGAAATCCGCCAGGCGATCGCCAGCGGTGGATCGAGCGATCTGGTCAGGGGGCTGGGCCCAGTAGCCGCGGTGCTGATCTTCGCCGGGCTGGCTTATAAGATCGCCGCGGTGCCGTTTCACTTTTATGCTCCCGACGTCTATCAAGGAACGTCGCACGCCAACGCCGCGCTGTTGTCGGTCCTGCCCAAGGCCGCCGGCCTGATCGTGCTGGTGCGATTGCTCGGGCTGTCGATGCCCGGCCAGCAAGTCACAGCCTGGCGCGTGGCGATGGTCTTGGCCGCGCTGACCATGACCTTGGGGAACGTGCTGGCGCTCTGGCAAACGAACCTGCGGCGCCTGTTGGCCTATTCGTCGATTGCCCACTCGGGCTATCTGTTGATGGGCGTGGCGGCCGGCTTGGCGATGTTGCCCGGCACGCTCAATGCCCAATCGGACGGCTTCTTCGGCATGCTCTTCTACCTGACGGTCTACATGCTGGCCACGGCCGGCACGTTCGCCGTGTTCGAGTATCTGGGCCATCGCGATCGGCCGCTCGAGCGCGTCGATGAGTTGGCCGGCGTGGCCCGGTCGCAGCCAGCGATTGGCATCGCCTTGGCGGCGTTCATGTTCAGCCTGGCTGGCATTCCGCCGTTGGCCGGATTCGCCGGCAAGCTGTGGCTGTTCTACGGCGCCTTGTCGGTGGCCGGAGCCCCCGGCGACCGCAGCGTAAAGACCTGGTTCGCGCTGTTGGCTGTGCTCGGTGTCGTCAATGCGGCCGTGGCGGCGGCCTACTATCTGCGGATCATCGGGGCGACCTGGTTTGGCACCGCCGGCCAGCGCCCGCGTGCCGCCGGCGGGCGAGGTCCTTGGACGGCTGCGCTCGTCGCGGCGCTATTGGTGATCGTGATCGGCGTTTATCCGTTTCCGTTGATGCGTCGCGCCAGCCTGGCAGTCGAAGGAGCGCGTGCCGCGGCCGGCAAAGCGGTCAAAATTCCCCCGGCGGCTCCCGTTCTGGGCGCAGCGCCACCAGCGCCCGAATCTCCGCTGTCGATCTCCAACGCGGTGCCGGCTGAGCCGGCAAGCTGAGCAATTCGCTCGGCTGCTAGCAGCCTGACGGCTCGCCCTTGACCGGTGCCGGCGCCGGCGATACCGTACTCGCCGCGCCGATCTTCACATCTTCTTGCGCGGCGAGTCCTCGGCTTCGTTCGCATGACCTCGAATTCGTCGACAAACCAACCCACGAGCGGCAAGCTCAGCGCCACTCCTTTGGGCATGCTGCCGGGCAGCCTGCGCCTGCTGAAGGTGGCAGCCCCACAGCGCGACAGCTTGTGGCTGGCCAAGGCGCTGGCAGCCGATAGCGCCGCGCAAGTGCAGCTCGACGTCGCGCATGGCGTCGGCGACGCGGCCGCGCGGTTGCGAAGCGAAGTTTACGACGCCGTCCTCGTGGCGCACGAGCCGCCGCTGCTCGACGCCTTGGATTTTGTCGCCGCTTTGCGGGCCGGCGGCGCCGAAGAAGCCCTCCTCGTGCTCGGCGAATCGAGCGAGCACGAACTGGCCCCCTTGGCGTTCGAGGCCGGCGCCGACGCCTACCTGCAGACCGCCAAGACCACCACCCGCGGCCTGCTCTGGGTCTTGGCGCGGGCGATCGAGCGGCATCGCCTGATTCGCGACAACCAGCGGCTGCAGCAAGCCGAGCGGCAGCGCAACGACGTCGATCAGCGCGAAGCCCAGCGGTTGCTGGGGCATCAGCGACGGCTGATCGAGGATCTCGACGACCTGTACGCAGGCGACGACACCCCGAGCGGACAGGCGAGCTCGGCCGTCGATCGCGACGGCCACCCCAGCGGCGCCACGCGCGCCAGCAGCGCCGCGCGCCGCACGACCGGCGGCCGGCTGCCGCAACCGCTGCTCGAGCATTATCGCGAGCTGCTCCGCGCCCACGTCATGATGGGGGCCGGCAACCTGGCCAGCGAAATGAGTGCCCTGGCCGATGCCCTGGCCGGCGCCGACATCTCGGCCCAGCAGGTGCTCGAACTGCACCTCGAAGCGATCGAAACGCTGGTCGATGGGCTGGGGCGGCGCAGCTCGCGGCACGTCTTCTCGCGCGCCGATCTGTTGGCGCTCGAAGTGCTGATGCATTTGTCCGAAGCCTACCGCCGCCGCTACCATGAGCGGCGCTCGCCCACGGCCCCGGTGGAGTTGCCCGGCTTCCGCGCCGTGGCCTGACGGAAACTCGCCGCGTGTGGCCGCTCGGGCGTCGCAGGGAGGTGTTTCGTGCGGTTTTCCGACAAACAAACTACGGTCGCCGCGCTGCGCGCGGTCGTGGCCGAATTCGTCGCCGAGCGCGACTGGCGCCAGTTTCACACGCCCAAGAATCTCGCCATGTCGTTGGCCATCGAGGCCGCCGAGCTGATGGAGCACTTTCAATGGCTCACGCCGCGCGAATCGCGCGAGCTGGCCGGCGACGAGGAAAAGCTCGGGGAGGTCGCCGACGAAATCTCCGACGTCCTCTGCTATGCGTTGGCCCTGGCCAACGAGCTCGAGATCGACGTGGCGGCGGCCTTCAATCGCAAGATGGCGGCCAACCGCCAGAAGTACCCGGCCGACGAATTCCGCGGCCGCTACGGCCCCGACGACCCCGGGCGGTAATCGCCGTACTCCTAGGGCAAGGTTTGGCGGCCGACACCGAAGGGAATCAACCTCTGCGCCAATCTGCGCAATCTGCGGATCGCATTCCGCTACCTTCTAGTCTGGTTTCCTTGCTTGAGAAGGCGAATGTCACCACGACGTACACAAAGAACACGAAGACGCACGACTAAGCGATTCGCTTGATGCCAAGGCCCGCCTGGGCATCGGCTGTTCGTGCTTCTTGGTGATCTTGGTGCTCCTTGTGTTTCACCGGGTGGCCAGTTTCTCTCCTTGACATAATGTACATAATATTGTACCAATTATCTTGTCTGGGGTGCCGCTCCGCGCGCACATCCGGGCACTGGCGGAGCCAGTGGCACCCGAAATACGTCCAAAAGCATGTGCCAACCGCCGAGGGGGACGGGAGTCGTTTCCGGAAATCGACCTCGATATCGGTCGACGCGCAGAGGGGAAACGACTCCCGTCCCTCCCATCCCCTTGATGCTGCATCGAAAGGAGCACGACGCACCGCCGACTACGCCAATCAGCACGCATCTCCCCCAGGGGCCTCGCGATCGCAGCGCGATCGTTCGTCAGGGTCGGAGCGGAGAGGGACGCTCGCGGTGCGCGCCGCAGAGTGTGATGGCAACATTTGGCAAGGGACGGCGTTTACGCACTGCCTCTTGTCGCTGCGCGACCCAGGCACGCTACGCGTCCCTGGGCCACCCTGCCAGCAATTCGTAGACCACGGATAGCACGGATGACACGGATCAAGAGCTCGGGGAACTGGCCGCATTCTCAATCTGCGTTAATCGGCGAAATCTGCGGACCGCAAGCTGTATTACTTTGCGCCTTCGCGTCTTTGCGCGAGAGTATTCGTCTTTGGACGCAAAACGAAAGCCTTGGACGCAAGTTGGACGCAAACCGCTTCGATTTGCGTCCAAGAATAAACGCAATCGCAGGAACGACTTAACTGCCGGGAACACGGCTTTGGACGGTTTGGACGCAAAATTACGGACATGAAGCGAGAGAGATAAGGCGAATTCACAATCCACAGATTTCACAGATGGGCCGCTCGTGGACTCGCCCGCGTTCTCAATCTGCGTTAATCGGCGAAATCTGCGGACCGCAAAGCTGCATTGCTTTGCGCCTTCGCGCCTTTGCGCGAGATCCGTTGTCCTTGGCCCCGAACCCAAATCCCTAATCACTGACCACAACCCACTACTCTCGACTCGGGACGCAAAATGCCAGTTCGGGACGCAAGCGGGACGCAAACCTCTCGATTTGCGTCCCGACACAAGTTGCAGCCAATGAAACCCTTAACTGCCGGTAACACGCGCTCGGGACGGTCGGGACGCAAAATTCCGGCACTGGAAAGAGAGAGGGGGGTGCGCCGCCTCAATCGGCGCCGCGGCGAATCAAGTAAGGTGTCGACGGCGCAGCGCCGCCAGTGCTGCCAGTGCTGGTTTGGCGCGGCCCGCGGCGTCGATCAGTCCGCTGTGCGGCCAGGTGTGCGGTTCATCGTCGCGCCAATGATTCCAGAAGACCCCTCGCACCGCTGGTCGGGCCAACAGCGACGGCGCCAACCGCTCGGCCCACGCCGCCTGCGCGGCCGGCGTCCAAGCCGCTCCGGTCGCGTCGGCCAGTTGCGCCGCACGCGAGCCGGCTTGCGGATCGTTCCCCGCGCCACCTGGCACGGTCAACCAGATGTAGAGCGGCAGTCCAAAGCTCCCCCAATAGTCGAGCAAACGATGCAAGGCCAGCGCGTCTCGCGGCTGAGTTCCGCCGGGAAAATAGCCGACGTTCAGCTCCAGCCCGATGCCGCCAATCCCCAGTTCGCTGCGGACCAGCACGTCGGCGACGTGCAGCGGCGACAGTTCCTGGCCATTGCGCTGCAGGTATTCGCCCCAGGGTTGATCGAAGGAGAGCAAGACCGGCGTGTCGGGATCGTGATGGCGGGCGATTTCGATCACGCGCACCGCCAACCGCAGGCGGTCCTCTTCCGAAAGCGAGAGCGCCTTGCCTTCGGCGATGCGCGCTGCGCAATGCCAGAGGTGGACGCGACCGCGATAGCGCTCGACGACCGCTTCAACGAACTGCCCGACCACTGCGGCCAGGTTGTCGACGTCCCCCTCCCACAAGCAGCACCAATCGGGCATTCCCTGAGCGTCGAAACTAACGAGCGGCCCGGCCGCGACCTTCAACTTGGCCTGTTCGCACCAGTCGATCTGCTGATCGATCAACTCCCATTGGAAGCGCCCTTCAGTCGGTTCGAGGGCGCGCCAGGGAGTCGCCAGCGAGGCCGCATTGAAGGCACCCAAATACCACTGCATGCCGGAGTCCGCTGGACGCGACTTCCCCAGCGCCGCGCCGAGCCAGGTCGCCAGCCGGCCGGCTTGCCGTTTGCGAGCCGCCAGCGCCTGATCGGCATAGGCGGCTGCCAGACGGTCACCCAGGCCCACGGCCTCGGCGATCACTTGCGCACCCAACTCCTGCGCCAGCGCAGGTTCGTGCTGATGCGTAGCGGCGCGGGCAAACGTGCGGATCGTCTCGCTCAATTCGGCCGCGAACCCCGCGGGCAGCACCAATCCGATCTGCTGCCAGTCTTCGGATTGATTGCGAACCTGATTCAGCTTGCCGCGCGCCAATTCGACGGCGATCAGGTAAGGATCGGCGCGCTCGGGAAGCGTGGAAGTCGAGAGCACCAGTTCGCCGGCTTCCCCTGCCGGCCAGGGAATATGAAAGTTGCCCGACTCGGTTACGCTGCGCTCGACTTCGACCGTGTTGCCAACGAGCCGCGTGTGGCTGGGCCAGGGAATGCCATCGGGACCGGAGAAATAGGCCCGCGCGACGGCGCTTGGGCCGAGCGGCGAAGGGCTGGGGAGCGAGAAGCGCATCACGCCCATGGCACGTGGTGAATTGTCAACGACCGCTCGCCGTCGAAGCGACGGACCGCGCGGTGGATGCACGCGAGAGTTGGAACCATAAACCGATTGCTACCGCTTGCCACTGGCCCGCCTGACCCCGCGCAAGTATAGGCCCCACTGGGGCCGGCGGCTATATTACGCCGTTCAGGCAAGCGATATCTCGATTTGAATCCGCGATGAACGACGCCACGCTTCTCGAAACCCAATTGCCGGGCCTGCTCGTCCGACGAGGCAAGGTACGCGACGTGTACGACCTGGGCGAGTACCTGCTGGTGGTCAGCACCGATCGGATCAGCGCCTTCGATTGGGTATTGCCCACCGGGATTCCCGATAAAGGGGCGGTGCTGACGGGGCTCAGTGCGTTCTGGTTCGACCTGCTGCGCGAAGAGAACCACTTACTGAGCACGCAGGTCGACGAATTCCCCTTGCCGGGGAACATCGACCGCGGCCCCTTGGTGGGCCGCAGCATGCTGGTCCGCAAATGCAAGGTCGTACCGATCGAGTGCGTGGTCCGCGGTTACCTGTCCGGCAGTGGGTGGAAGGAGTACCAGCGCTCGGGCAAGGTGTGTGGCGTGTCGCTCCCCCCGGGGCTGGTCGAAAGTCAGCAACTGCCCGAGCCGATTTTTACCCCCGCCACGAAAGCCGAAAGCGGGCACGACGAAAACATCAGCTTCGACGAGATGGCGGCCCGCGTCGGCCACAAAGTTGCCGACGAACTGAGGCAGCGCAGCATTTCGATCTACCAGCAGGCCGTCGCGCATGCCAGCCGCGCCGGGCTGCTCATCGCCGATACCAAGTTCGAGTGGGGTTGGTACCGCGACCGCTTGATCCTGATCGACGAGGTGCTCACTCCCGATAGTTCGCGATTCTGGCCAGCTCAGGGGTACAAGGCCGGGGGGCCGCAGCCGTCGTTCGACAAACAGTTCGTTCGCGATTGGCTGGAGCGCAGCGATTGGGACAAGAACAGCCCACCGCCGCCACTGCCGGCCGACGTAGTGGCCAAGACCCGGGCCAAGTACATCGAGGCTTATCAGCGGCTGACCGGCAAATTCTTTGGGTCGGAGTACTGAACCGGCGCGGATCAGCCATTGACCGTTGCCTGGCCGGATGAATTCACGCGACCAGCGCTCGCCGGCCGCTCGCGTATCGAACTCCCTAGAGTGCGGCTCGCGCAATCGGCAGCTATTGATCATTTGCGAGATGACAGCGACGTGAGCAGCCATCGTCGAACCAGGCGTTCAGAGCATGTCGGCAAACCTGTCTTCCAAACCCGATCCAGCACCGACGCCGCGTGGGCAGATAGTCTGGCACTTCCGCACCTTGCTGCTGTTGTACCTCGTTTACCTGGGCTGGCGGGCGTGGCACGTGCGCACGGCCCCGTACGTGCCGGTCGACTGGGGCTTTCAAACATCGGCCGAAGCGCTGGCGTGGGTGCGCGGACTGGTTTTCCGTGAGTTGAGGATTTACCTACTGGCATTCTTGCTGGGACTGCTGACGCCCCCTGCCTGGACCGCAGCCGCGGCTACGTCTCGCCGGCGGGCCTGGCTCGACTGGTTCGGTTACGCGTGTTTCGGACTGGCCACGATCGCGATCTCGTTAGCCGTGGCCTGGAACGAATGGCCACCCCTCGGATCGCTCATGCTGCCGTTGGTCTGTTTCCTGATCGGGGCTCGCCTTGGCTCGGCGGCCAGGCGCGGCGTGCGGCCGCTGGCCTGGGCGAGCGGACAATTGGCGATTGCCCTGCTGCTGCTCGTTGCCGGCGCAGCGTTGGCCGGGCGACTGGCGGTCGCGACTGCACCGTTGCAAGTCGATGCCGGCACGGCCAGCGTGCTGTCGAAACAGCAACTCGCCGCACGAATTCGCGAGACCCGATCACCCGACGGACAGCCGCGTCCGTTGCGCCTGAGCGACACCGAATTGAGTGCGCTCGTTAACTCCGCGCTGGGGCGCGGTGGGTCGCCATCACGCGCCCGTGTCCATTTCGAACCGGCGACCTTCACGTCGCAAGCGGCGATTGCCTTGCCTGGTCGCCCGGCGGCCAACAAGTTCGTCAACGTGGAGTTGGCTGGCCAGGTGGCCATCGAGCACGGGCATTTGCACCTCAACATCGATCAGTTCCGCGTCGGTCGGCTGAGCGTGCCCAAGTTTGCACTTCGTATGCTCTCGGCGACCGTGCACGCGACACTGCTGGACGACCCGCAGATTCGCCGCATCATCGAGGCGATCGATGGTCTAACCATGGAACCGGGCGCGGTGACGTTCGTCTTTCAGCCGGGCGCGATCAGTTGTCAAATCGTGCCTTCGCTGGCCCAGTTGCTCTGGGAGCGGCCCGACGTCGCAACCGAAACCGGCATCTACTTGCGGCACCTCGTCTCGGCCTTCGAGCGGCTGCCCGCGGATGCGGATCGCTTCGAGGCGCTGACGCGAGCCGCCTTCGCGCTGGCGCTTGAGCGTTCGGCGACGCACGATCCGCTGCTCGAAAACCGGGCGGCCATTTTTGCTCTGGCGATTCTGCTGGGGCACTCCGACCTCGAGCCCTTTGTCGGCGAGATCTTCGACGCCGAGTTGCGGGCCCACGCGCGGCGAATCGTCGGCACGGTAACGCTCCGGGGCCGCGACGACTGGACGCGTCACTTCTGGGTAAGCGCCGGTTTGATCTTGCTGTCGAACGAGGCCACGAGCGATCACATCGGCCGCCTCAAGGAGCAACTCGATTCGAATGCCGGCGGCACCGGATTCTCGTTCGCCGACATGCTCGCCAATTTCGCTGGCAACCGCCTGGCCATCGCCGCGGTCCGCGATCGGGCTACCGCGCGGGGGGTCCAGTCGCGGCTGGCGGGCGGGTTCGATATCGACCTGATTTTTCCCTCCGCTGATGGCTTGCCCGAGAACATTCCGGCGGCCGAACTCGCGAGCCGGTATGGCGGTGTCGGCGGACCCGAGTACAACGCGGTTTTGGCGGATATCCAAGCCCGGCTGGCCGCTTTGCCGCCTCTTTAACCGACCTATCGTCAATCCTGCCAGGCAATTAGAATTGAGAGGTTTACCGCGCTTTGGCCGCTACCCCTTGGCGCGGCCGCTCCGCTCCACCCACCTGAACTCCATCCGAAATGCTCCGCTACTGGACTGCCGGTGAATCGCACGGGAAGGCTCTTTGGGCCTTGGTCGACGGCTTTCCGGCCGGTGTGCCGATCGAAACCGCGCCGATCGACGTCGAGCTGCGTCGCCGACAAGGTGGCTACGGCCGCGGGGGACGCCAGCGCATCGAGACCGATGCCGTCGATATCAAGAGCGGGCTTTGGCAGGGACGCACCCTGGGGAGCCCGATCGCGCTGGAGGTCGTCAACAAAGACTACAAACTGGAGCGGCTGGGCGACCTGGAGCGGCCTCGCCCCGGTCACGGCGACCTGGCCGGCGCCGTCAAATTCCTTGGCTCGATCCGCGGCGTGCTCGAACGCGCCAGTGCTCGCGAAACCGCCGTGCGCGTGGCGGCCGGCGCCCTCGCCAAGCAACTGTTGGCGCAGTTCGGCATCACAACCTTGGGGTACGTGGTCGAGTTGGGTGGCATCGCGGCAGAACCGATCGCCGGCTCGCTCGAGGAGCAACGCGCGATGCGCGACGCCAGCGAGTTGTACATACTCAATCCTGAATTTGAAGCCCCGATCAAGCAGCTCATCGACGACTGCGGCAAGCAGGGGGACACGCTGGGCGGCGTGGTCGAGGTGCGCGTCGAGGGGTTGCCTTTCGGACTGGGCACGCACGCTCAATGGGATCGCAAACTCGATGGCCGGCTGGCGCAGGCGGTGATGGCAGTGCAAGCGATCAAGGGAGTCGAAATCGGGTTGGGGTTCGAGGCCGCCCGTCGTCGCGGGTCGCAGGTTCACGATCCGATCGCCTTCGACGAATCGCAGCGCGACACGCCGAACTTGGGCTACGTACGCCCCACCAATAACGCCGGCGGACTCGAAGCAGGCATGACCAACGGTCAGCCGCTGGTGATTCGTGCCGCGAAGAAACCAATCAGCACGTTGCGCAAGCCCCTGGCCTCGATCAACCTGACGACCAAGGAGAGCGAAGGCGCCAGCTACGAACGGAGCGACGTTTGCGCTGTGCCGGCCGCGAGCGTGATTGTCGAGAACGTCGTCGCGTTTGAGATCGCGGCCGCTCTCGTCGACAAATTCGGCGGCGATAGTCTCGAAGAAATGCAGAGCCGTTATCGAAGTTATCTGGAATTGGCCCGCGCCCGTTAGCGGGCCTGCCATCGGATCGAGTCCAACGCGGACGAGAGGTACACGGATGTTCCTCAACATGCACGAACACACGCAGCGCACGCTGTGCCGGCTTTGCTTCGTGGCACTGTGCGCTATGCCGACCGCGGCCCTGCTCGGTTGGGCCGGATGGCTGAGCTCGTCGGGGCACCTCGTCGGTTGCGAGCAGCAACTCGCGGGGCGCCTCGGTCTGTCGGTACGGGCAGATCGGGTCGAGCACCCGCGCCCGGGGCAGGTGCGTCTTCACAGCGTCGTGCTAACCGATCCCGAAACACAAGAAAAGGTGGCGACCATCCCACGGCTGGAAGTCTCGGTAGGTGGCCGCGGCACCGTCGTGCGTCTGACCGAGCCGCGCGTGGTGGCCGTGGCACTGGCCGGGCTTTGGACGCGGCTGAGCCAACAGCTCGCGGCCGCGCACAGTCCGTTGCGGCTTGAGGCCAATTCGCTCGAATGGCAAGGCCGCACGGCGAATTACACCTTGAACGAACTCTCCGCTGGCCTGAGCTTCGCCGACAAGCTTGGCCAGGCGTATCTCGCGTTCAAGCTCGACATGCCCGCCGCGCAGCCGGTGCGGATGCGCGTGGTGAGAGATCGAGGCCAAGTTCCGCCCCTAGTTAACTGGGAACTGCAATCCCCCGAGACCGCGGTCCCGTGTGCATTGGCCTGGCCCTGGCTCGACGTGCCGTCGTGGTTGGGCGACGCAAGTCGGTTTCGTGGCACGCTACGCAGTCAGCAAACCGCCGCCGGCGTGCGGACCGAAGTGGTCGGCCAGTTCGTCGAAGTCGACTTGCGGCAACTCGTCAGCGCGCACTTTCCGCATCACCTGAGTGGTCTGGCAGAGCTGCAAGTGCATTCGGCCCGGCTGGTCGATGGCCGGGTCGAAAGCATTAGTGCCGCGGCGGTCGGCGGACCGGGGCAGGTCAGTCGCTCGCTGTTGGCGGGCGGCTGGGAGATGCTGGAGATGCCCGGAAGTCCCCTTCCTCCGGCGGCCGTCGATCGCATCGCCTATCAGCGTTTGGCGCTGGCGTTGTTGCTCGACGCGCGCGGGTTGGTGATCGAAGGGCGCTGTTCGAAAGAGCGCCCCGACGCGGTGTTGGTCGACGCCCACCGAGTGCTGCTGAATCGGCCCGCTCGTCCGCAGAGCGCGGCGTCGTTGGTGCGGCTGCTGTGTCCGCCGTCGACGCACGTGGTGCCACATGGCCGCGAGGCAGAGGGACTATTGCGCGTGTTGCCGCTGCCGACGCCGACGCCGGGCGCGACAGTTAATACGGCTGTCTCATCGAATTCCGCGGGTAGTGCGCATTGATCGCAAGGAGTTCGACAAAGCGAGAGCCTACCACACTTACGCGTACCGCGTCGGATCCGTCATCCCGGCATCTACGAACGCCTGCTTACGCTCCGCGCACTTATTGCAGCGGCCACAGTGCCGGCCCTGCACCGGATCGATGCACGAGAAGGTGAGCTCCAACGGCATGTCGCGCCCGAGCAGCATCACGTCGCGTTTATGTAGATGCCCGAACGGACGCACGATCCGCAACGGCCGACCCGCGCTATTGTGCAACATCCTTTCGAAGCTGGCAAAGAACTCAGCCGTCGCGTCGGGAAAAGGATTGGTGACCAATGGCGCCAGAGCTAACTCTACGATGCCGTGCATCTGACACCATAGCGCTGGCTTGAGGATCACCAGCGCGTTGCGGCCCGGCAAGAAGACCGCTTCGTCGGGCGTCGCGGCGTCTGGCACACGTTCCCCGGTGACGCTCCAGTGGTCGCGGTACAGATCCGCGGCCGGCATATCGAGCACGACCAATTCGGACAACTGCGGGCCAGCAAGCGCCGACAGCAGCCGGCGGACCGCCGCCAGTTCGTCGACTTCCCAGCGCAACCCACCGCGCACGTAGAACGGCTGCACTGCACGGCCGCCCTTGAGCAAATGCCCCAGTAGAATGCCGCTATCGAGTCCCCCGCTGAGTAGCAGCCCCACGGGATGATTACCAGGTGAAGTGGCCATGCTGCGAGCTGCGCCCGAAATCGTGCGGCGGGTACCGGGACTGAATGCTGGTGAATTGCGACCAACGATGGCGACCGCCGTTGCCAGCCAGCCGCTCGCCTGTCGGCAGATTCTAGCGACCCAGATTGCCGAGACCATGGCCCCGGTGGTCCGTGCCGATCGAGCGGATAGCGGCAGCCAATTCGCGGTCGCTGTCCAAAGCTATGACTTCGCCGGGCAGCAGCCGGGATCGCAGCGATTGGGACGCGGGCCCAACACGCCCAATGCAGGCCGCGGTGCGCCGGGCGTCATGCGTTCGACGATCAATTCGCGAACCATCCGCACAAACCGCGGATGCACGCCCACGGTTCCCGCCCGCACGACGTTCAGGCCCAAGTCGGCGGCTGTGGCGCGGGCTTCGGTATCGAGGTCGTACACCACTTCCATGTGATCGCTGACAAACCCGATGGGCACCACAACCGCGTCGCGCGTCCCTTGTCGCGCAAGCGAGCGCAACACGTCGTTGATGTCCGGCTCGAGCCAGGGCTGACTGGGAGGACCACTACGGCTTTGATAGGCGAGTTGCCAATTTGTCCGGCCGACGCGCTCGGCGACCAGCCGCGAGGCCTCGCCAAGCTGCTCGACGTATTGGCAACCCGAGGCCATCTCGAGCGGGATGCTATGAGCGGTGAAGATCAACGCGGCGGAGTCTTTTCGTTCCTCAGGGATTTGGACAATTGCGTCGCGCGTCCGTTCAGCCACGCACTCGATGAATCCCGGATGATTGAAAAAGCCGCGGAGCTTGTCGACCTGCGGAGCCTGCGGGCCGACCTGGGCCTGGGCCTCCGCGATGTTCTCGAGATACTGCCGGCAACCCGAGTAAGAGCTGAACGCCGAAGTCACCAAGGCCAAGCAATGGCGAATGCCGTCGGTCGACATCTGCGCCAGCGTGTCGGCCAAGAACGGCTGCCAATTGCGATTGCCCCAGTAGACGGGCAGGTGTGGTCCGGCGGTCGCTAATTCGGCCTCGATCGCCGCGACGAGCGCCCGATTCTGGGCGTTGAGCGGACTCACGCCGCCGAAGAGCTGATAGTGCTCGGCGACTTCGAGCTTGCGCTGCTGCGCGACTTTCCGACCGCGCAGCACGTTATCCAGGAAGGGGAGTACTTCGTCCGGCCCTTCCGGCCCGCCGAACGAGACGATTAGCAGTGCGTCATAGGCAAGGGTCACAGAGTGGCTTACCCGTCTGGGGATTTACCGCCGGCTCAGCCGGTCGGCAGATCCTGGACAGGCCCAAACCAATTATCGTCAGTGGTTTGCACTGCTGGCAAGCTTGCTTGGCCCGCTCCTGAGAAAAACCGCCAGCACCCCATGCTGGCGCGCCGTTAGGACCGGCGTTAACCGGCCTAGGGTCGTGGGCGGACTGACGTTACAATCCGCCGCCCTAGCTACTATCAGGCGGTTCCTTCTCGAGGACAGCAATTCGGCGTCCTCGTCCGTTGGGCCTGTACCGCCACATCCAACTCACGTGACGCAAGGACGCGCCGGGAGAGAAATCGTGACGGGTTTTCCGCAGCAAATGGCGAGCAACGCTCGCCACATCGGCATCTGGCAACGGCGTGGGCAGAACGCCGCCCTAGTCTCGCTTCTGACCCTGGCGATCGGAGTTCCGCCGACGCTCGGCCAGCAGCCGCAGTACCAGGGGGCCGATCAGGGAGAACTCGGCCAGTTCCAATACCAGCAAAGCAGCGGCGGCCCCCCCGGGCGGCAACCGTCGGCCGCACCGCAACGTCCAGGTGCCGCGGCACAAGCGCCGCGGCGTCCAGCAGCAGCCGGCGTCGCGCAGCAGGGAGCAACGCCGCGCGTGGCAACGGCGCCGCGCACGCCGCCGCAACCGCCAGCGGTCATGCCGGCCCCGTTCGAATTGACTCCCCAGGAGCGCGCCGATCTCGATCGACTGCTCGTCGATTGGGAGCGCAAGAGCGAGGAGATCAAACTATTCAAATGCGACTTCAAGCGCTGGGAGTACGATAACGTCTTTAACAAGCGAACGGTCGGGCTCGGCGAGCTCAAGTATCGTGCACCGGATCGCGGCAACTATCGCGTGGCCGACGAGAAGACCGGCGAGTCGCTCGAACACTGGATCTGCGACGGCAAGGCTATCTTCGAGCTCAATGCCGAAAAGAAACAAGTCATCGAGCGCGTGCTGCCCGAGCACATGCGCGGCAAGGCGATTGCCGACGGTCCGTTGCCGTTCATCTTCGGCGCCAAAGCGGCGACGCTCAACCAGCGCTATTGGATGCGGCTCAAGCGACCGCCCCCCGGCCAGGAAAGCAAAATCTGCCTAGAGGCCTTTCCCAAACTGCAGCAGGACGCCGCCAATTTTCAGCGGGCCGAACTGATGCTCGATCCGCAGGGTTTGACGCCGTTCGCGCTGCAACTCGACTTGCCCAACGGCAAGAACATCACCGTGCATCAGTTCTATAACGTGCGCACGAGCGATCCCCTGGATGGCATCAAAGACTTTTTGATGCCGCGCGTGCCGACCGGCTGGACCCATCTGGTTGAACAGCCAGAAACCGTGCCGGCCGAACAAGCTCGGGCCTCCACCCCGGCGTCAGGGCCGGCAGCGCCACCCCGGCAGGCTGGCGCGCCGAGCAACGTCGGGCCGGCGCGGCCCCGATAACCGGCCGTTACATGCTCATCGCAGAGTGACCGCTCGACTTCGAAATCCGCCGCGGACAATCTACAAAACCGCAAGCCCAACCGCGGCAATCGGTTGGCCGACGTTAGCGCGTTTCTGGCTCCACGTCCGTGGCGCGCGTTATTTGACTCGTCTAAGGCCCCTCGTATAATCGGGGGTGCTCAAACCCTGTAACGGATTACACTTACGCGATATCTCGGTCCGGCCAACGGAAAGCCCGATGCCGGCGACACTTCGATTTTGTCCAGGCTGGCAAATCCGTCGGACCGCCGCATTCTTGGCTGCGGCGCTAGCGAGACTCTTTCTCGCCGCCGCGCCGGTGTCGCTGCTGTTGTTGGCCGCGAATCCTTCGTCGCTGGCCAAGACCCAACAAGACCAGCCCGCCGCCGAAGAAGCTGGACCTGCCGAAGCGGCCGTCGACGACTCGGCGGCCAAGATCGGCGCTCCCTCCAACGTCAGCGCGGAGGTAACCGCACCGCGAGTCGGCTACCTGATACCGATCTCGGCGCCGTTGCCCAACGTCGATCGGCTGCG
The DNA here is from genome assembly GCA_050184475.1 of Pirellulales bacterium. Classification (GTDB taxonomy): domain Bacteria; phylum Planctomycetota; class Planctomycetia; order Pirellulales; family JAEUIK01; genus JAIESQ01. The sequence goes on from JBFXAH010000002.1 coordinate 382,299, forward strand.
TCGTTCAGTGCTGCAAATCGTCACCGAGGCACGTCGGCGGGGCGAATGGCCGGTCCTCGTGTTCGAGATCAAGAACGGCCGTAGTCCGTTCGGCCAGACGCTCGATCTGGCGAGATTCTTGTCGGGCCGAGACCTCGACGGCACTTCTACAATCGCCTGGCTTCCTACTGGTGGGCGCGGGCACGTCGTGCTGTTGGCGCTGGCTTGCGACGAAATCGCCATGCCCGCCGACGCCGAAATCGGCCAGGCAGGCGCCGACGAGGAAGTCATTGGCCCAGATTTGCTGAGCGTTTACTCCGAGATCGCCCAGCGCCGCAAGACGATTCCCGCGGATGTCGCCCTGGGCCTGCTGAATCCCGCGCTCGAGGTCTTTCAGGTCGAAACCGAGATGGGGCAACAGTTCGTGCTTCGCGACGCACTGGACGACCTCGAGCGACGTCAGGCCGTCGCGTCGAAGAAGGTAATCATTCGGGCCGGCGAACCCGGGCGGTTCACGGGTCGCGAGGCCAAGGACTACGGGTTCGTGGCCCTGTTGGCCGACGATGTCGCAACGATCGCACGGGCCTGGAAACTACCCCCCGATTCACTGGTAGCCGACCCTTCGCTGGGCACGGACTGGGTGCCGGTCCAGGTCAACGTCCGTGGTCCCATCACCCAAGTGCTTGCCGAAGGTGTTCAGCGCCTGATCGACGCGCAAATCCGCGATCACGATGCAAACCTGTTCATCATCTACATCGACAGCCCGGGCGGGGCCCCGATCGCAAGCTTGTCGTTGGCCCAACACATCGCCGGCTTGAAAAGCACCGAGCGTCGGACCGTGGCCTATGTCGCCAAGGAAGCTCGGGCCGACGCGGCCTTTATCGCCATGGGGTGCGACCAAATCGTTGTCGGACCCGATGCCAAGATCGGTGGCGGATGGCAGGACATCAATCCGGCGTCGGCCGAGGTCGACAGCCTGACCACGAGCCTGGTCGATCTGGCCGAACGCAAGGGGCGCTCACCCGCCTTGGTCGCGGCCCTGGTCAATCCACAATTGGTGGTACATCGCTACACGCGGTCGGATACTGGCGCGGTCGACTATCTGACGGCCGAAGAGGCCAACGAACGAAACTTGCAGGAGCCGGATGCCGGGCCGCAATGGGCGCGAGGCGAGCAGGTTACCGTCGACGGCGAGCCAATGATGATTTCGGCTGGGCAAGCAACCGAACTGGGGCTGGCCCGCACGGTCGTCGACGACCCCGAAGAACTCCGCGAGTTGTATGGCCTGGAGAAGGCGCCGCGCGTGGTCGGGCCGGGTTGGGTCGACTCGTTGATCGCCGTCCTCAGCTCGGATGCCGTCGGCTGGCTGCTCCTACTGCTCGGAGCCGGAGGTTTGTACATCGAGGCCCAGTCGCCGGGCATTGGCATCGGCATCTTCATGTCCGGGGTTTGCTTCCTGCTGTTCTTCTGGGCCCATTGGCTGGGCGGAACGGCCAACTGGCTGGAAATCGTGCTGTTCCTGGCTGGTGTCGCCTGCGTGCTGATCGAAGTTTTCGTGTTGCCGGGCTTCGGAATCTTCGGTCTTGGCGGCGGACTGTTAATCGTCGCCTCGCTAGTGCTGGCCAGTCAGACGTTCGTACTGCCTCGCGATGACTATGAAGTTTCGCAGTTGATGCATTCGTTCGGCGTGCTGTCGGGGGCGGTCGTCGGATTTGTCGGCGCGGCGATCTTCGTGCGGCGGTTTCTGCCCAACACTCCGGGGCTAAGGCACATGATTCTGGAGTCGCCGTCGGCCGCCGAGCTTGCCGAGGTCGAACGCCGCGAAGCGCTCGCCACGTTCGATCATCTCCTCGGCCAGCGGGGCAAGACAATCACTCCCTTGACCCCAGCCGGCAAAGTGCGCATCGGCCAGCAGCTCGTCGACGTCTTGGCCGAGGGAAGTTTCATTCCCACCGGAACGCAAGTACGAGTGATCGAGGTTCTTGGGCCGCGCGTCGTGGTACGGATCGACGAATGATAGGTCTGGCCGATCTACGCCGCGTTGGGACGGCCAGTTAAAAAGGGGCTTAACTGGCCGAGGCTCCCGATAGCGTACCAAGGTGTAGTTCGCCTCAGCGTCGCCCAGCTTACGGCCAGTTGCTCGCACAAACGCACCCGGCACGCTATATCATTCTGAGGTAAGCGCCGGCCGCTGCTGGCCTAAATGATCCCTGGTCTGTGCAAAAGTCTTGTACCGCGCGCACGGTTAGCCATGTCGCTGTTGATTTGGACTATGCTGTTGCTCTTGTTGGGCCTGGGGCTGATCCTGCTCGAGGTCTTCATTCCCTCGGGGGGCGTGCTCGGGGCGTTGGCGGCGCTGGCAGTCGTGGCGGCGATCGTCTTGGCGTTCTTCCAAGGGCCATACGTGGGACTGGGCGTGGCCGTGCTGACTGTCGTCGCGCTGCCAGCGGTCATAGCGCTAGGATTGCGCCTGTGGCCCTCGACGTCGATCGGCCGCCGCATCCTGCTCACCGTCCCCTCGGCGGATGAACTGCTCCCCGACGACGCCACCAAGCAGCGATATCGTGGTCTCGTTGGCAAGCGAGGCGTCGCGCAGAGCTTGATGCTTCCGAGCGGGGCCGTGCTGATCGACGGCCACGTCTTCGATGCCACGTCACCGGGATTGGCAATCGAAGCCGGCACTGCGGTACGAGTCGTCGAGGTGCATGGCACGCGGATCGTCGTGCGCCCCATCGACGAAGAAGACGACGCCGAACTTCCCGAGCCGGCCGCCGAGACCACGTCGAGCGACCCACTCTCGCGATCGGTCGAATCGCTGGGGCTTGAGGGCTTCGACCAGCCGCTCGGCTAGCGCAGATTCTCCACACGGCGCAAATTCGCCAGGGGACGATTCAAATGGCTACAATAGGGGGACCGCCGAGGACGCCAGGGCGTCCGGCGAGTCCTAAGGATGAAAACCCATGTCTGTACTAGCTTCCGGCATCGTGTTGGCGCTGAAGACGACGCAAATCCTGATGATTGCCGGCGTGCTGGCCGTGGCGCTGTTCGGGATGATCGCATTTCTGATCATCCTGCGTTACTTCCGGTTGTACGTCCAATGCGTCATGACCGATGCCGGAATCGGGCTGTTCGACCTGATGGGAATGACCTTTCGCAAGGTCAACGCGGCCGTCATCGTGCGCTCGAAAATCATGGCTGTGCAGGCGGGGCTCGGCGACGAGACCGGCATCACCAGCCGCGCGCTCGAGGCTCACTACCTGGCAGGCGGCAACGTGCCGATCGTCATCAAGTCGATCATCGCCGCCAAAAAGGCCAAGATGATTAATCTCGACTTCAAGCTGGCGCGGGCAATCGACCTGGCGGGTCGCAACGTGCTCGAGGCCGTGCAAACCAGCGTCTATCCCAAAGTCATTGATTGCCCCGGTCAGAATACGCAACGCAATACCTTGGATGCCGTGGCTAAGAACGGCATTCAACTCAAGGTCAAGGCGCGGGTCACAGTGCGGGCGAACCTGCAACAATTGATCGGCGGAGCGACCGAGGAAACCATCATCGCCCGCGTCGGTGAAGGGATTGTCAGCGCGATCGGATCGGCCAATACACACACCGAGGTGCTGGAAAACCCAGATCGGATATCGAAGGCCGTGCTCGCCCGGCGGCTCGATTCGCAGACGGCGTTCGAGATTGTCTCGATCGATATTGCCGACATCGACGTCGGCGACAACATCGGGGCGCGCTTGCAGGCCGATCAAGCCGAGGCCGATACGCGGGTCGCGCGGGCCAATGCCGAGGGTCGCCGCGCGATGGCCGTGGCGCGCGAACAGGAAATGGTGGCCCAAATCGAAGAAAGCCGAGCCCAACTCGTGAATGCCGAGGCCGAAATCCCCCGAGCCATGGCCGAGGCGTTTCAGTCGGGCTCGCTGGGGATCAACGACTACTACAAGTTGCGCAACTTGCAGGCCGATACCGAAATGCGGCGGGCCATCGCCGGCACGACGATCACCCCCACTTCGCGCGACGGCAAGAGCAATTGAGCGCGCGGCACCGTAAGTCAACTGGATCCCACACATGCTTGCGGCATTTGATTTCGCCGACATGGTCAAGTTCGGCCTGGCAATCATCTTTGTCGTTGCCTGGATAGCCAGGGCATTGGCCTCGCAGGCGGCGGAAAAGCCCCCGGCGCGGCCTCGCCCGTCGGAGTTGCCGCCAAATGTACCGCGTCAACCTCGTGCGCAGTCGGGTGTTCCCAATCAGCAACCGGCCCCCAACCCCGCCGACGAAGTGGCGGAGTTTTTGCGCCAGGCGCAAGCCCGACGCAGCGGCGGCTCGCGACCGGTAGCGCCCCCCGCGGCACCCGCTCCGGCGCGACGTCCCCGCAAGCCGGCCAGTCCGCCTCGCACGGCCCGCGCGCCCGCCCGCCCGCCGGCCGTGCCTCCCGTGCGCACTCTGCAGCGGTTGGGCGATCGTGGCCAAGATGTCGAAGACTACGTGCGGGAGCACGTTAATACCGAGGAATTCGCCCAACGAGCGGCGCGGAAAAACCGCGTAGCTGCTGCCGAAGAGGCCAACGAGGCCCGCCTGAAGGGCGTCTTTTCGCATCGTGTCGGCACGCTCGACGACGTCACAACGCCACCGCCCGGCGAATTGGCAGCGTCGTTACCGCTATTTGATCTGGCAACACTCCTGACCGATGCCAACGCGCTGCGGCAGATGGTGGTCATCAACGAGGTATTGCGGCGGCCCGAAGAGCGCTGGTAGGTGGCGCGGGCAATTGGCCGCCAGATTGAGCTCGGCGTCGCGACAAGCAGCCGAGCGAGCAACTGCGATCGCGGCCTACTTTAGGCGCGGCGCGCTGCGCGCTCGCCCATCGGTTCGACCAGTCCTTGATAAAAGGCGATCGCCTGGGAGGGATTGAGGTTGAACATCGCCCGTCCGTGCGTCGTCCAGTTGCCGCGCTCGTATTGAAAGACCGCCGTGGCGGCGCGGAGGTTGCCGACGGCTTCAACCTCTTCCATCCCGCCCCCTTCGATGGCTTCGAATGCGATCGTCACACCGACAAATGCCGACAACTCTCCCGTGCTGCGATTGCGGGCGTAGACGACCGAGTCTTCGAACTCGCAGTCGGCCCAGCGCAGGCCGCGCGGTTTGCCGCTGCCGGCGGCCAACTGCAGAAATCTGGCTTCGAGCCGCTCGCGTTGCAGATGAAACTGTCGACCGGCGCGAACGAACCGCGCCTCGCGGCGGGCGGTGCGTATCGGCCGCCAGATTGAGGCGGCAATAGCAATCAGCCCAATGACAATTCCGGCGGCGATTAGCGAGGTGCCCAACACGGTGACTGGCTCCTGCCAGCGAATCTCAGCGGTGCGCCAGAACTGTAGGCGCGAGCTGGACGTGATTCGGCTTGGGTTCCGGTACCGGCGGCTGGTTGGCGACGAATGACAAGAATTCGTGCCAGATCGGCGGTCCGTCTCGGCGACTCCGCAACGGTCTGGCCTGATTCTACCGCTCGACTTGAGGAAAAGAAAGCAAACCCAATCGCCCGAAACGCCGCGGGCTGCGATGCCACCCGGTCGAGGCCTGTTACACGCAGTCAATCGCAGCCATTTTCCAGGGACGGGCACTTACCATCGCGCAAGAAGTTGCCCGTGCGCAAGGCCGGCGGCTACACTGAGCGGCGCGGGTAACGACAAGTGATTCCAATTGACGCCCAGCTACCAATAAGAACCTCGCAGCCTCCACTCCCGATGTCTACTTCGCCGAAGCGCCTGCCTCGAAGCCGTGCCAACCGGCGATTGGGTGATGCCGGCCTGGCGCGGCGCCGGCTGTTGCAGATCGGCGGCCTGGGCGCGCTGGGTTTGAATCTCTCGACGCTATTTGCCAGGGACGACCGCCGCGCGCGAGCTGCCGAAGTTGGCGTTCTCTCACCGGACCAAGCCACCAAGCCAATTCGCTCCTGCATCCTGGTGTTCTTGTATGGCGGCCCGAGCCATCTCGACACTTGGGACATGAAGCCCGATGCTCCGCGCGAAGTCCGCGGGGAGTTTGCCCCGATCGCCACGACCGTGCCGGGGCTCCCTGTGGCCGAGCATCTGCCGCATTGCGCCAAGGTGATGGAACATCTGGCGATCGTCCGCAGCGTGCATCATCCGATGCGCAACCATAATTCGGCGGCCGTCGAAGCGCTCTCGGGCCGCACACCGTTACGGGGGGACCTCGAACTGTTGGCCAACGATCCGGCCACCGACTTTCCCTGCTACGGATCGGCGTTGGCTCATCGACTGGCAACTCCGTCGCTCGTGCCGGCGTACGTCGCCCTGCCGCACATCATGTACAACGTGGTGATGCTCCCCGGCCAGACGGCCGGCTTCTTGGGCCCCGAGCACGAACCGTTGCGCGTGCTCTCGGATCCTAACCGCCCCGACTTTCGTGTCCCCGAACTGTCGCTGCCCCATTCGTTCAGCCTGGCCGATCTCGACTCCCGCCAGCAGCTGCTCGATTCGATCGACTCCCAAAGCCGGCATCTCGACGCGCTCGAAGGTACCCAGCGCGTCGACGCCTTCTACCAGCGGGCATTCTCACTGCTGCACTCGCGCGAGGTCCGGCAGGCCCTCGACCTGGGGGCCGAGGACCTACGCACCCGCGATCGCTATGGGCGGACGCGATTGGGGCAAAGCCTGCTCTTGGCGCGTCGGCTGGTGGAAGCCGACGTGCGGTTCGTGAGCGTGTACGACCACATTGCCAACGGGCTGGACAACTGGGACACGCACGTCGACAACTTTGGCCGGTTGCGCGACCATTTGCTGCCGCCGTCGGACCGCGGCTTCGCGGCCCTGATTTCCGACTTGCAGCAGCGTGGTCTGCTCGACGAGACCTTGGTCGTGTTGATCGGCGAATTCGGCCGCACGCCGCAGATCAACGGCAGCGGCGGCCGCGATCATTGGCCCGACTGCTTCAGCGTGGTGCTCGCCGGCGGTGGCGTCCGCGGCGGAACGACCTATGGCGCCAGCGACAAGATCGGCGCTTACCCGGCGCTCGACCCGGTCACTTCCGGCGATCTGGCGGCGACGTTGTTCTGGCGGTTTGGTCTCGATCCCGAAAGCGAGATTCACGACGGCAGCGGTCGGCCCTATCGCCTCGCCGAGGGGGCTCCGCTGCGGAAGTTGTTTGCCTCGACGTAGCGCGCCGGCCGGGCCGGCATTCTCCACTGCGGCGTCCAGCGCATGTCGACCGAAGTCATCATTCACTTTCTCGAGATGGCGCGAGACGATTTCCGCCCCGCCCATCCTCCCGACGCCGCGTCGCTCGAAGACGTCGGTCCGGGCGCGTTGACGTTGCAGCAGGCCGAAATCCCGCTACCGGCACTCAACAAGTTCCTCTATGCCGAAGTCGGCCGCGACTGGCAATGGACCGACCGCCTGGGCTGGAGCGACGCCGATTGGCGCGAGTATGTCGAACGGCCCGGCCTCGAAACCTGGGTCGGATATCTGCGGGGCACTCCGTACGGGTACTTTGAGCTCGACGTCGCCGACCCGCGCGACGTGCAACTGGCCTATTTTGGTCTGCTGCCGGGCTTTCTCGGGCGCAGACTCGGCGGGTACTTGCTCAGCGAGTCGATCCGGCTGGTGTTCGATCGCGGCGCCGAGCGCTATTGGGTCCACACCTGCACGCTCGACCACCCCGGCGCGCTACCTAACTACGTCAAGCGTGGCTTTCGCGAGTACAAGCAGGAAAAAGAATGGAAGTGACCGTCTGACAAGCGCCACCAGGGAGATTCAGCCATGTCGATGCTGAAGGAATTCCGCGAGTTCGCCATGAAGGGGAATGTCGTCGACATGGCGGTTGGGGTGATCATCGGCGCCGCATTCGGCAAGATCGTCTCGTCGCTGGTGGCCGACGTCATGCCGCCGATCGGCCTGCTGCTGGGCAACGTCGATTTTTCCAACCTCGAATTCGTGCTCCGCAAGGCAACGTCGACTGAGCCTGCCGTCGCGATTCGGTACGGCGCCTTCATCAACACGGTTCTCGACTTCGTAATTGTCGCGGCGGCGATTTTTCTAGTCGTGAAGCAGATAAACCGGCTGAAGAAGCCCCCCGCCCCGAGCTCGCCCACCACGCGCGACTGCCCTTTTTGCCTGATGAGCGTGCCGGTTCAGGCGACCAGGTGCGGACATTGCACGTCGGATCTGTCGGCCGGCTAGAATCGACCCACCGTGCCATGCCCAATGACGTCACGCGCGGCGATCGCGCTTGCAATCTGTTAATCAAGCGGACACAATCCGCGACCACAGGTGATCAGCAACGCTCGTCCGCGGCAACAAGCAACGATGTGGACCGCCCGCGAAGAGAATCTCGCCAAGCAGCGTGGCCTCAAGTTCGCCATTTACGGCGATGAACAAAGAGTCACACTGTTGGAGGTGATGCAAGCCTGGCAATCGGACGGCGACTTTCGAGCGTTCTTCAATTCGCTGTTAGGTGATGCCCCCTATTCGGCGTTTCGCTGGGAGACTCCGGTCGCCTCGTCGCAATCGTGCCGTGAGCCATTCGAATTCGTGTTGCTTGACAGCCCGGGCCTGGCGAGCAAGTCCGATCCCGAGGCCTTTGCCGGCCAGTTCCGCAAGTCCCCAGACGTCGACGTTGTTCAATTCCAGAATCTTGGAGGAGACGCGATCCTAGTAGTTCCCGTTCCCCGTGGCCCGATCGACAGCTATGGCCATTTGGCGGCATTCGTCCGCAAGGCCCCGGAAGCACAACGGCACAGTTTGTGGATGCAGGTCGGCGCGGCGCTCGAGCGCCGCATGAGCGACAAACCGGTATGGCTGAGCACGGCGGGGGCAGGCGTCTCGTGGTTACACGTGCGTCTCGACGACCGTCCGAAGTATTATGGCTATGCGCCGTATCGCACATTGCCGTGACGCTCGTGGGTTCGTATGAAGCTGCTGCTCAACAAGCCGCCGTCGCCCGTGCTGGCGTTTCTGCTCGGCGGAGCCCTCTTGGCCGCCACTTATGCGCTGAGCTTTGTGCCCGGCGACGTGCGCCCCGAACAACTGGTGCGAATGATCGATCGGGCCGACCGCGTGGTGATCTTCGGCGATTTCCTTGAAGAGGGCGATCCAGAGTATGAGTCGACGGATCGTGGCGATCTCGACGAGTTGAAGCTGGCGCTGCGAGTCCAGCGTCCCCCCGAGTTCTACCATTGCTTGTGCGAGGGCACGACTCGCGTGGTGCTTTACCGAGGCGACTGGCGGCTGGGCAGCGTGAGCAATCAGCATTGCCAGCGGCTGCGTTGCAGTTTGTGGCTAAGCGACGCCCCGATCGCCGACGTGCAGGCGTTCCTCGGTTGGTTCGATCGCCGTGGCATTACGTGGCCGCGGCAAGAGTACGACAACAACCTGCTTGCAGAAGCAGAGCGTGCTCGCGAAGAGCAGGCCACGAAGTCCGGCGCTGACGTCGAGCGTTAGCTTGCTAAGGAAATAAAAATCTTGCAAAGCCTCGCCACCATCGGCACAATGCGGGTGGCTTTTCTCTGCGTCGTTTCCGACGCCTCGTACCATTTGCCGCCCGGAACCGGCGATGTACGCGATTTATGGGCTAACGCTCGTCGTCAATCATGCGTGCAATTTGCGCTGCGCGTACTGCTACACCGGCGATAAGCTGCGCCGTCCGATGCCGACGGCGGTCGGTCGCAAGTCGATCGATCGCGCCCTCAACTCCATCACTCCTGGCTGCACGCTTGAACTGGGCTTCTTCGGCGGCGAACCTTTGCTCGAAGCGGAATTGATCCGCGACCTCGTCGCGCACGCGCGCCTCCAAGCAGCGACCCGACGTATCAGCCTGTCGCTGTCGATGACGACCAACGGCACGATCGACACGCGCGCAGCCTGGGAAGTGATGCTACTCGACGACCTGCACCTGGCGATCAGCCACGACGGCCTTCCCGAGGTGCACGATCGTCATCGTCAGTCGATCGACCGGCAGCCGAGTTCGCAGCGGGTCGAACGGACCCTGGCGCGGCTGCTCGATTGCGGTCGCGAGTTTCGCGTGGTGCTGGTCGTGCGGCCCGACACCGTCGCATACCTTGCTGCCGGTATCGAGCATCTCTACCAACTGGGCGTGCGTCATTTCGATCCGTCTCTCGACTTATGGGCGACCTGGAATTGCTCGGATGGCGAGCGACTCGAAACTGCGGTCAATGGAGCGGCCGACTTTTGGGCCGAGCACTTGCCCGACTGCAGCGTCAGTTGGTTCGACGAGAAGGCAGCCACACTCGCCCGCGTGCCGACCAGCGCGACGGCCCGTTGTGGATTCGGACACGGAGAAATCGCCGTCACACCGGCGGGGAATCTTTATCCTTGCGAGCGATTGGTTGCCGACGACGCGGCGGACAACCCCATGCGATTACCTGGCGACGCGCTGATCGGCGACGATTTTCTGAGCATGCCTGTCTCCGCCGGCAAGTACTCCGCTGAATGCACTTCGTGCACGCTGCTGGCGACGTGCAGCACGTCGTGCCGGTGTAGCAACTACATTCGCACCGGAGACGTTCGACGGCCGGATCGACTGCTTTGCCTGTGGGATCAGGCGTGTCACCGCGCAACGCTACGAGCGCTCGCGTCGCGAGGGCTGGTGCGAGTCGCCGCCAGCATCACGTAACTGTCAGGGCCCATGGCCCGCGAACCAAGAAGAGGAGAAACAATGAACCAGCATGACTTGCCAGAAGGATCACGCGGAGAACATCACGACCAAGGTCCTGACGAGTCTCTGGCCAACATGTCGCCGCAGCCTGTGCAAGAGTTTAAGACTCCGACGATCGGTGGGCTCACGTGGGGCATCTCGGCGCTCGCGGTCGCCGGGCTTGGTACGATTCTGATTACGGCCTCGTCCACGACGCGCTGCGCGGGCGCTACTCGCTCGAGCAAGCTCATCTACGAGCAGCGCGAAGCCGAGATCGAACAGGCGATCCGCGATCGCCAGGCCGCAGAACTGCCGGAAGCTACCAACGATGTGCACGACATCGGTCGCTAACGCGACGGCACCCGAGCAGCGTACTGGCGCGGATAACGATCCGCCGGCCCATCCTCCTGCGTCGCCCGAGCGGCCGGTCCGCTCGCGCTCCAGAAGGCGAATCGCGCGGGCAGTGCTGCGCTGGACGGAGCGCGGCTTTGCCCTGTTTGGGCTGCTCGTCGCACTATGGTGGCTGTCGTTCGATATCTCGATCATCACGTCGCCATCGATGACCCCCGCGCTGCAAGGGACCAATCTCGATAACGGCGACCGGGTACTGACCGAGAAGCTCAGCTATTGGTTTCGCCAGCCACGGCGCTGGGAGGTGATCACTTTCGTCACCCCCGAGGGGGACAAGCGCATGAAGCGCGTGATCGGCCTGCCGGGCGAAGACGTGCAGATGTTGCGATTCGGCGAAGTGGTCATCGACGGAAAGCAGGTGCCGCACCCTCCTGGCTCGGGATCAAGTACCTGCGCTACGGCAACTTGACCGAAGGCAAGCCGTTCGCCTGCGGCGACGGTTACTACGTGCTGGGAGACGACTCCAAAGACTCCGACGACAGCCGCTTCAACGGTCCGGTGCCGACCGACGACGTTCTTGGGCGGCCCTGGCTGATTCTCTGGCCTCGCGATCGCGCGGGCCGCGTGCGATAATCGCCGCGCTCCGCGTTGAATCTACCGCAGCCATCAAGGACCGGATCGTGCGCATGAAGTCGCCTTTGTTCATCGCTGCACTGAAAGTGAACCGGCCGAGCAGCGGAAGGCCGCACGCTCCGGCCAAATGCGTTCGATTCGGGTCAATTGTCGCGCGGCTTCTGATAATGGGCTTCCTGCTCGCAGCCTTGATCATCGCACCAATCGCCACCTGCCCGTCGGCCGCCGCGGCGGATGTGCGCATCGACGGTCGATCGACTGCCTGGCACCCGTTGACATTCAGCTTCGTCGGTCCAGAGGCCACCGAAACCGACAGCGGGCCGAACCCCTTTCTCGATCTGCGGTTGCAAGTCACCTTCATCGGTCCGGCCCAGCAGCGGTTTGTCGTGCCGGGATTCTTCGACGGCGACGGCGCTGGCTCCGCTCGCGGAAATGTATGGTGCGTGCGTTTCTCGCCTGACGCACCAGGTACCTGGCACTATGCGGCCGAGTTTCGTCGCGGTTCGCAAGTCGCAATCGATTTGGATGCCAGGGCCGGAGAACCGCTGACCGAATTCACCACCGCCGGCACGTTCGACGTTGCTCCACGCGACAGCAACGCTCCCGGGTTCCTCAAGTGGGGGCGGCTGGACTACGTCGGTGGGCACTACCTGAAGTTCGTCGACGGCCCCTACTGGCTCCGCGGCGGCACCGACGAGCCCGAGAACTTGCTGGCCTATGCCGGCTTCGACCGCACGCCGCCGCATCACAAGTACGCCGCGCACGAAACGGACTGGCGCGAAGGTGACCCCGATTGGGGCGACGGTCGCGGTCGGGCAATTATCGGCGCGCTCAACTATCTGGCGAGCCGTCAGGTCAACAGCATCTACTTTCTGACGATAAACGTCGGCGGCGACGGCAAGGATGTCTGGCCGTGGTCGTCGAGTGACATTAGCGGTGGGTCGCCCGGCGGCTCCAGCGGCAAAGCGCGCACCATCAATCCTCGCGGCAGCGCCGACAACGACAATCTGCACTTCGATACCGGCAAGCTGCGGCAATGGGAGATCGTGTTCGACCACGCCCAGCGGCTCGGCATTTTTCTGCACTTCGTGTTCAGCGAAGCTGAAGCGGCCAACAAGCGCGAGTTGGACGACGGCGAACTAGGGCCGGAGCGAAAGCTCTACTATCGCGAGATGATCGCCCGCTTCGGCCATCATCTGGCACTGCAGTGGAACTTGTGCGAAGAATACAACCTCGACTTCAATTTCGAACCCGAGCGCATGCGGGCGTTCGCCGACTACGTGCGGGCCGTCGATCCCTACGATCATCCGGTCACGGTGCATAGCGCCGGCGACCCGGTCGAGGCGCTGCGGTTCACGTTCGGCGACGAGCGGTTTAGCATGACTTCGATTCAGCTCAATCAGCGGCCAATCCACGAAGTCGCCGAGGCCCTGCGCGCGGCGACCCGCCAGGCTGGCCGACCGTTGCCGATCAGTCTCGACGAGTTCACGCTCGACCGGGGGCAGCGGGCGTCGCACATTCCGGTCGACGACGCCGAAGGTCATCGCCGCGAGAAGATCTGGCCAACCTACTTTTCGGGCGGGCAGATCGAGTTCATTCTCGACGACTTGCTCGAAACCGACAGTTTCAAGACGTCGCAGCGCGACCAACTTTGGCGCTACCTGGCGATCGCCCGGCGGTTTGTGGAAGAGAATCTCCCCTTCTGGGAGATGGAGCCGGCCGACGAACTGTCTCGCGATGCCGGCACGATCGAACTGGGAGTGGGCCGCGGGCGCAAAGCGCCGCTTGGCCCGCAGGTGTTCGTCAAACGGGGCGAGGTTTATGCGGTTTATCTGCCGACCGCGTCCAAGACGGGCGCGCTCGATCTGGGAGACATGCCAGGCGCGGCCACGCAGCGGTGGTTCAATCCGCGCACCGGCGAATTTGCCGGCGAACCACGACCGGTGACCGGCGGCAGTTCGATCGACCTTGGCCCTCCGCCGAGCGACCCAGGCGAAGATTGGGTGGTGCTGATCCGGGCGACAAGGTAACTGCGGTGCGAACAAACGTGCCGAACGGACCGACTCAATCCAACAATTTGCACACCGCCTCGATCCAATCGACTCCGATCCACGTCAAATGCTCGTAGGGGGTCACGCGAGCGACCGCCCAACCCGCGTCTTCGAGCACTAATTGCATGCCTGGTGCGGCCATAGAGTTAGTCGTATGAATGAGCACTGGGCACACAGGTGTGTGCGTCGCGAGAAAGTCAGCCACGTCGCGGCCCGTACCCGGATCGAAGACAGACTCACCTCGTCGCTGATTCGGCCCTAAGTCGTGGTCGAGACAAATCAGCGCCATATTTTCGAGGTGATCGTGCAACCAGGCGATGGTGTCAGGCGCATTGTCAAACGTCACAAGATCGAGTTGCGAGGATGCCTTCGCGAATTCCGAGCGCATTGCGACGATCCGTTCGGGCTCATCGTCGAGAATGACAATCGCCTTCGCGCCGTCGGGAATCATCACTGCCAGGCCTAATCAGTTGGATGAGGACAGTGAAAGCAATGCGATTTCCGATCGGCCTCTACGGTTCGCACACGACCCTGAATCCGACATAGTAGCTGAGTCGTTTGGCCTTCCCAGGAAAGGTGAATGCGCTGCGACAAAGCCGTGGATCATCTGCCCAACTGCCGCCGCGTTGTTGTCGGTACTCGCCCGGCTCAAGTTTGGCAAGTCGCTTGTCGTCGGCAACTGGATCGTAAATTTCGGTGTACTCATCAGCACACCACTCGCGCACGTTGCCGTGCATGTCGTAGAACCCAAAGCGATTCGGCGCATACTGTCCAACTTCGGTGGTGCGGCCCAGCCATTTGAATTCGTCGGATTCCGGAATCGCTACTGCGCAATTGGCATGACTTTCATCGCAAACGTCACCAAAGCTAAAGCGCGTGTTTGTGCCGGCTCGGCAGGCGTACTCCCATTCAGCCGTTGTCGGCAAGCGGTATCGTTTATTCTCCTGCTTGCTAAGCCGTCGGCAGAATTCAACGGCGTCCGCCCAATTCACTCGCTCGACGGGGAAGCGGTCGGTGTTGCGGCCTGCGACGTCATCTCGCCCGCGCCCTGAGGCTGAGAAGCGGCTGGGGTTTGCGTCCATGACCTTTTGGTATTCGCCTTGGGTCACTTCGTAGACACCCAGATAAAACGAACCTGCGAGCTTCACTCGCCGCTGAACTTCGTCCTCGTCGTGCTCTTCGAGCGCTCCCAGCTCGGTTTTTGGCGAACCCATCGTGAATTCGCCTGCGGGGACTAGCCGTAGCTTCATACCGAGCGAATTGGTGATCTCACGTTCCAAGCCAGTCGCAAATGGCTCGATGCGCGGCGGGTCGTCGACGGATCCTAACGCAGAAGCATCGCGACGACTCGTTTCCCGTTCAGCCGCTGCCACGCGCGACAAGCAAGAGGTCGGCTCGCGAGTGAGAACCAGCAAAATCACAGCCAGCAGGACCAAGAACATTCGCATGCGAACACCCCAGAAGCGAGGTCTACCCTGCGTTATCCAGCCGCTCCAGCGGCCCCACGGCCAGCGTGTGGTTGCGCGTCAACGGATAGCTCTTGAGAACCGCGACCAGATCGTCGCGCGTCAGGCGGGCCACCGCGTCGAGATCCTCCTTCACGGTGCGGTACTCGCCGCGCTGCACCCAATTCATGCCGACGCTGAACAACCGCGAGCGCGGCTTCTCGCTCCCCAGCACGACGCGCGAGTTGATCTTGCGCTTGGCTTGTTCCAGTTCGAGCTCGGTCGGCCCGCTGGCTTCGATTTCGCGATAGACCCTTTCGATGCGGGCCAGGTTGTCGGCGACCAGTTGCGGATCGCACGCCAGGTAGGTCATGAACAGCCCGGCCCCCAGGTAGTCGTAATGGCTTAAACTGACGTGCTCGGCCCGGCCCGGATCGGTCAATTCCCAATACAAACGACTGCCGGAATCGTCGCCGAGAATCACCGTGAGCAGCTTGGCCGCGAACCGATCGGCATCGGCGGCGGCCGGCGCGGCGGCCAACTGCAGGGCATATTCTTGCGCGGCCGACTGCTTCTCCAGACAGCCAAAGCCCGGGTGGGGTGTCGCCGGATCAATCGTGCGGGTGGCCGGCACCATCGACCAATGGCCGCACGCCTTTGCGGCCGTTTCGACCAGGGCGTCGAAGTCAATGCGGCCGGTCGCCACCAGCGTGATATTGCCGGGGCTGTAACGGCTGTCGAAGTAAGCGCGCATTTGCTCGGCGCTAAGGGCACCGACGCTTTCGAGCGAGCCCAGCACACTGCGTCCCAGCGGATGATTGCCGAAGTAGGCGGCCTTGACCTTTTCGTCGGCCCCGTACGGCGGCTGATCCTCGTACATCTTGATTTCTTCGAGGATCACCTGCTTCTCGGTGTCGAAATCGTCGGGCCTCAGCGACGGCCGGAGGATGTCGCCCAATAGCGCCACAGCCCGATCCTGATACTCGGGGAGCACCGCGGCGTAGTAGACCGTGTTCTCCTCGCTGGTGAAGGCGTTGTAATGCGCCCCCAACTCGTCGAACTCGCGGTTGACGTCGGCCGCCGAACGCGTCGGCGTTCCCTTGAACATCATGTGTTCGAGAAAGTGGCTCACGCCGGCGACTTCGTCCGTTTCGTCGCGGGCCCCGGTGCGCACAAAGAAGCCCACGGCGCTCGAGTGCACGTCGTCGTTGCATTCGGCCACGATTTCCAGGCCATTGGGCAAGCGAGCTTCGCGAAACACGCGTCTGAATCTCCTACGTCGCGACCTTAAGTGGCTCTGGCCCCAGCGTCAGCACGGTGAAATTGTTCGGCGGGTGCTTGGCCAGATAGGCATTGATCGAGTCACGCGACAACTCGTCGACCAGCCGGCTCACTTCATCGAGCGGACGCACCCGGCCTAGGTGGTACCAATCGCGGGCGATCGCCGAACTGCGGGCCGCGCTCGATTCTTGCTGCATGATCAGCGAGCTCTTGATCCGCGCTTTCAGGCGGTTGATCTCGTGGGCTTCGATCCCTTCGGCCAGGCGACGCAACTCGTGCAGCATGACGTCGAGCGTCTCTTGAGCGCGGTCGGCACTGGTGCCGGCATAGCTGACGACGCTGCCGCGGTCGCGCAGCGTGTTGTACGAAGCATAGACGGTGTAGCAGAGCCCGCGCTTCTCGCGCACTTCGGTGAAGTAGCGCGAGCTCATGCCGCCGCTGAGCGCTCCGACGGCTCCCCAGGCTTGAAAGTAGTTCGGATCGCGATAGGGGACGCTGTCGTAGGCGATACCGATGTGAGTCTGATGCCCGGCGTACGGCACGTGGTCGATGCGCGGACCGCTCTGGGTTTCGACCAGCGCGACCTCGGGCGCGGGCTGCCAATCGGCCAGCAGTTTGCCGACCTGATCGCGGAGCGGTTCCCATTCGATGCGGCCGGCTACGCCGAGAATGCAACCGTTCGGGCGATACAACCGACTGTATTGTGTGCGCGCGTCGTCGATTGTCGCGGCCTCGACTTCCTCGCGGCGACCATGGCTCGAGCGGCCCCACGGCGGCGGTAAGTGGCGGCGCCGCAGTTCGATCATGGTCTTGGCGTGTGGATCGTCTTCAATGCTTTGCAGCTCGTGCAGAATCACCTGACGGCAGGCTTCGAACTCCGCGGCCGGCAGCTTCGCGCGGCGCATCAGGTTGGCGTACAAGCCGAGTGCCAGCGGCAAGTCGCCGGCCAGCATCGCGCCGCTGTAGCTGGTGTGCGAGTCGGAGACTCCTTCGCTACGCTCGACCCCCAAATTGTCGAGCATCTCGATGAATTGGCGATTGTCGAGGTCGCCCGAGCCGCGCAGCGCCAGGTCGCACGTCAGGCTGGCCAGGCCCGCGCGGCCCGGCGGATCGTAGGCGCAGCCGGCTGGGGCGATGAAGGTGAAAGCGGCCGATTCGAGCGAATTGATCGCTTCGGCCACGAGCACCAGGCCGTTGTCGTAGCGATGCGAATAGATCGACTGCTTCACGAGTAGGCCACTTCCACTGCCTTGAAGACAGTGCGGGATTTTCGGAAGCCAAGCCGCCGATAGAGACGAATCGCCCCCTCGTTCTGGGCGGTCACTTCAAGAAACGCCCGCGACAGGCCCGCGCGACGGAAACCGGCCATGGCCTGCATCAGCAAGCAGCTTCCCAGGCCGCGGCCGCGGTGCTCGGGCGTGATGCCAAGATTCTGCACGGCGCCATATCCGGTGCGATCGCGAATGCCTTGCACGGTGCCGCAATAGTCCCAGTGCCGACCGCGATCGAACGCCACGAGCCAGGTGGCGGACGGCAGAAAACCTTCCTTGCGGACGATTTCTTTCATCAGTCGATAGCAGCCGTCGGCGTCACCCAAACAAGGAAAAACGTTGGCGTCGATCTCGGTGCGAAAGCTCTGGTACTTGGTCTCGGCATGCACTGCCAAGAGCGCCGCATCCCAGGCGATGAACCGATACCCGGCCGGCAAACGCGGCTCGGCCACGGCCGCCGTGAGGCTCAGCTCCATGCGATAGCGCTTGAAGTACGTGAGCACCATGACAGCTTGACCCGGGCAACCAATCGACCCGCTAGCCGCAGACTGATCCCACGGCACGCTTGGCAACAAGCGGCTCCGATTGGCGGATTTGCACCACGAGCAATCCTATCGGCCGATTTCCGAACGGTCAACTTGCCGCGTAACGCAAACCGGCATATGGCCTTGTGTTCGGGTTGGCTCCGTCGCGCCAAATGCTATGGTCGGGTCGCGAGCGCGCTGCTGCCGGGGCGAAAATAACGGTTCTGCAGTGTGACGCCCCGACGGGTTTCGGCCGACGGCAAAATGGTGGTGCTCGCCCCGCTGGCGGCGCGGCCCGCCGGATGCGAGACTCGGCCAGAATAACTCGATCGGGCATTTTTTGGCCCCCGGGTCGCAAACCGCTGGGTCAGCCAGGGGGCGTTGAAATAGCAATGGTCTTCACCCAACATTTTTGGATTGTGAGCCGTCGGCTGCTCCTGGCCGTGGGCGCGATGCTGTCGAGTGGCGCCCTCGCCGCTGAAGCGCCCGTTCCCGACACGCAAGTCGAGGCGCCCGCCTTCACCTCGCCCGTCGACGCGGTATCCAAAGTGCGCGCACCCGACGGCTTCACGGTCGAATTGTTCGCCGCCGAGCCCGACGTCCGCCAGCCGATCGCCATCACCACCGATTCGCGCGGGCGGCTTTGGGTCGCGGAGAATTACACCTATGCCGAAGCGCCACGCACGGTGGCCGACGATCTGCACGATCGCATTGTCTGCCTTGAGGATCGCGACCACGACGGACATGCCGATCGGCGGCACGTCTTTTGGGACAAGGCCCGCGAACTGACGAGTGTCGAAGTCGGTTTCGGCGGTGTCTGGGCGATGTGCCCGCCGCGGCTGTTGTTTCTGCCCGATTGCGACGGCGACGATCGGCCCGACGGTGAACCCCAAGTGATGCTCGACGGCTTCGACCTGGTGCCGGCTAACCACCACAACTTCGCCAACGGATTGAAATGGGGGCCCGACGGCTGGCTCTATGGACGCAACGGCATCACGCATGTCGGTCGCGTTGGCACGCCCACAACTCCGCCGGATCAGCGAGTCGTCGTCGGGCCGGGCATCTGGCGGTTTCATCCGGTGACGCGTCGCTTCGAAATGGTGGCCGACGGAACCACCAACCCGTGGGGGCACGACTGGGACGAGCGCGGCGAGTTGTTCTTCATCAACACGGTGATCGGCCACTTGTGGCACGCGCCGGCCGGGGCGCACTTTCGCCGGATGTTCGGCGCCGACCCCAATCCATACATTTATCAACTCATGGAGCAGACGGCCGATCACTTTCACTGGGACACTCGCGAACGCTGGCAGGATATCCGCCAGGGGACCAGCGCCACGACCGACGAGGCCGGCGGTGGTCACGCGCATTCGGGCTTGCTGATCTATCAGGGAGGCAACTGGCCTGCCGAATACCGCGGGCGGATGTTCACCATCAACCTGCACGGCCGGCGATTGAATTGCGATACGCTCGAGCGCGCGGGCGCCGGCTACGTTGCCCACCACGGCCAGGATTGTTTCTTCTTCGACGATCCCTGGTTTCGCGGTATTGATTTGTTGTCGGGGCCCGACGGCAGCGTGTTTGTCATCGATTGGTCAGACGTAGGGGAATGCCACGAGACCGACGGCGTGCATCGCAACTCGGGCCGCATCTTTAAGCTTACTTACGGCAAGCAGCCACTCGGCGAACTCGCGGATGTCGCCGGCATGGACGACGCTGCGCTGTTGGACTATCTATCGCGCGACGACGTCTGGTATTCGCGTCAGGCGCGGCGCGTGTTGCAAGAGCGGGCGGCGTCCGGAAAGGACCAGCCGGAGACCAGTGCCGCGCTTCGCGCATACTACGATCGCCAGTCCGACGTCGTGCGCAAGCTCCGAGCGCTCTGGTGCCTGAACGCAATTGGGGCCTGCGACGAAACCTGGCTGGCCGCGCAATTGCACCAGCCCGACGAACATCTGCGAGCTTGGGGGGTGCGCTTGTTGGCCGACGGTCCAATGACACCAAAGGCACTGGCGATACTCGTCGAGCAAGCCAAGCAAGAAGAGTCTGGATTGGTGCTGCTCTACCTCGCCTCGGCGTTGCGGCAAGTTGATCTCGACGATCGCGCCCCCTTGGCTGGGGCATTGCTAGAACATGGTGAACTCGCCGACGACCCCAGGCTTCCGTTGCTCGTGTGGTACGGCGTCGAGCCTTATGTCGCGCGCAATCCTACGGCGGCCGTCGAACTGGCTACGAAAGCGAAGATGCCGCTCGCGCGGCGATTCGTTGCCCGGCGGATTACGCAATTGCACTCCGAACAGCCGGCGGCGCTCGACATGTTGGTGCAAGCGCTTATCGCGGTCGAAGATCAGGCGTTTGCCGGCGACCTGCTGCTCGGCATGGCCGACGCGCTTCGCGGCGTGCATCGCTCGACAGCTCCGCCACGCTGGTCGGTCGCGTACGACAAGCTCGCTGCGTCCGACGACGAGGCGACACGGCAAGCAGCCCGCGAGGTGTCGGCGGTCTTCGGCGATGGCGTGGCGCTCGAGCAACTGGTGCAGGTCGTGGGGTCGCCGCAAGCCGACACGCAAACTCGCCGCGCGGCGATCCAATCGTTGGTGCGCGCGAAGTACTCGCTCTGCGTGTCCCAATTGCGAGCGCTGCTGACCGACCTCGACTTGGGGGCCGAAGCGGCCCGCGGATTAGCGGCTTTCGACGATCCGGCCAACGCCAGGTTCATCATCGAGAAGTTCGGGGGCATGGTTCCGCCTGCCCGTGTTGCCGCGCTCGAGACGCTCGTATCGCGCCAGGCGTTCGCCGAAGCGCTGGTGACGGGGATCGAGCAAGGCGCGATCAAGCCCGGCGAGTTGTCGGTCTTTCAAGTTCGTCAATTGCTGGCGATCGACGACGAGCGGCTACAGCATCGAGTGGCTGCCTTGTGGCCAGAATTGCGGCCGATCGCGGCCGACAAGCGGGCACGCATCGCCGAGTTGGCCGAGCAACTTGGCCCCACTGCCCGGGGCCGGGCCGACCTCGCGGCCGGCAAGGCCGTCTGGGAGAAATCGTGCGCTAAGTGCCACACGCTGTTTGGCGCGGGGGGTAAGATCGGTCCCGACCTCACCGGCGCGCAGCGAGGCAACCTCGATTACCTGCTCGAGAACATTGTCGATCCCAGCGCGACCTTGGCTCCCAGCTTTCGCATGTCGACGATAGCGCTCAGCGACGGACGCGTGATTAGCGGAGTCGTCCTGACCAAGACGACCGATACCTGGGAAGTGCAAACCGAGAGCCGGCGCGAGGTGATCGCCGTATCCGATATCGACGAAGCGGCCGAGACCGATCGTTCGCTGATGCCGGATGGCTTGCTCGACGTGCTGTCGGTCGACGAGCGCCGCGACCTGCTGGGGTTTCTGATGTCGGCCGAGCCCTCTCGCTAGCAGGTTGCGATGGTCGAGGCGGATTTCGAACATGTGCGGCGGCTGGTCGACGAGATCTATCGCCGCGAGTCGCGCCGCGTCTTCGCCACGCTCATACGGCTCTTGGGAGATTTCGATCGCGCCGAAGAGGCCCTGCACGAGGCTTTCGCCGCGGCCGTCGAACAGTGGTCGCGCGAAGGCGTGCCGGCGAATCCCAGGGCATGGCTCGTCTCGGCGGGCCGCTTCAAAGCGATCGACGCCATGCGCCGCCGTGCTCGCTTCGACGCCTCGCTCGAGGAGCTGGCCGACCGCTACGATCGTGCCGCCAGGTCCGCCGCCGCGGCAGCAGACGAAGAAATTGAGGACGACCGCTTGCGGTTGATCTTCACCTGTTGCCACCCTGCCTTGGCGCCGGCCACGCAAGTCGCGCTCACCTTGCGCGAAGTGTGCGAACTGACGACCGAGGAGATCGCCAGCGCCTTTCTGGCCGCGCCGGCCACGATTGCCCAGCGCATCGTCCGCGGCAAGGCCAAGATTCGCGACGCAGAGATTCCCTACCAGGTGCCGTCGCTGGGCGAATTGCCGGCACGGCTGGCCTCGGTGCTCGCGGTCATTTACCTGGTGTTTAACGAAGGCTACTCGGCTTCGTCGGGCACGGCGGTGACGCGTGCCGATCTTTCGGGCGAAGCGATCCGGCTGGGGCGACTGCTCGTCGAGTTGTTGCCCGATCCTGAGGCGATGGGCCTGCTCGCCCTGATGTTACTGCACGAATCGCGCCGCGAAGCGCGCACATCACCCGCCGGCGATGTCGTGTTGCTCGAAGACCAGAATCGCTCGCTTTGGCGGCGCGACTTGATCGCCGAGGGGCAAGCGCTCGTGGAGCGGGCCGTCGCCTCGCGTCGCTTCGGCGCTTATACCGTGCAAGCGGCCATCGCGGCAGCCCATGCCACGGCGCCGCAGCCAGCAGCTACCGACTGGGCGCTGATTGTCGGCCTGTACGACGCGCTGCTATCGATCGAACCGTCGCCGGTTGTTGAATTGAATCGGGCCGTGGCGGTCGCCATGCGCGACGGTCCGGCTGCGGGGCTGCAAATAATCGACGACATCCTGGCACGCGGCGACCTGGCCGATTACCACCTCGCGCATGCGGCGCGAGCCGATTTGTGTCGCAGGTTGGGCCGACTTGCCGACGCCCGAGCCTCCTACCAACGGGCGTTGGAACTAGTGCGCCAGGAACCCGAGCGGCGGTTCTTGGCCAGGCGGCTCGGCGAGTTGGGCGAAAGCCAACAATAAAATTCCCGCTGGCATGTCGATTTGTCTTCGGCCGCGGCGACTAGATTACATAGACCACGGATTCAGACTTCTCGCCAGACAACTCCCAGAGGACCATTCCATGCAAAGCGAACCGCAGGCCGAGCACCGCTGGCTCGCCAGGCTCGTCGGCCAATGGACTTTCGAACACGAAGCGTCGATGGCGCCTGGCGATCCTCCCATCAAGGCCAGCGGTACCGAGACCGTACGGTCGCTCGGCGGATTGTGGACCATCGGCGAAGGCGAGGGTTCAGGGCCCGACGGCGGGATACACACGTCGATCATGACTTTGGGCTACGACCCCGCGAAGCAGCGCTTCGTCGGCTCGTTTATCGCGTCGATGATGACTCACTTTTGGCTGTACGACGGCGCGCTCGATGCGGCCGGCAAAGTCCTCACGCTCGACAGCGAAGGGCCCAATTTCACCGGCGATGGAATGGCCCGCTACCAGGACATCATCGAGTTCGTCGACGACGACCATCGCACGCTATCGTCGCAGTTCCAGAATTCAGACGGCACGTGGAGCCATTTCATGACGGCCCACTATCGGCGTCGGAAATGATCGGCCACGCTCCCTTGCTCGAGGGCAGTCACTTACGAAGGACTAGTTCGCCATGAAATACATGCTTCTGATTTATGCCGACGAAAACGCCTGGACCGACGCCGAGCGCGAGGCTTGTTACGTCGAGTCGACCGCGCTCACGCAGCAATTGCACGCCGATGGAAAATACCTGGGCGCGTCGCCGCTGCACCCGGTCGCCACGGCCACTAGCGTGCGCGTTCGCGACGGCAAGCGAATCGTGACCGATGGGCCCTTCGCCGAAACTCGCGAGCAACTGGGAGGCTTCTTCCTGGTCGACGCCAAGGATCTCGACGAGGCGCTCGACATCGCCGGACGAATCCCCGGCGCGCGCAAGGGAACGGTCGAGGTCCGCCCCGTATTAGAACTGGCCGGCTTGCCCGCCGACCAACTCGCCGCCAGCTAGCGGCGCCAGGTCGCCGTTGCACACGTTCAGTTTCACGCGCACGCCCCCAGAACCAAACAGAGTTTCGCCGATGAAAGTCATGGTCATGGTCAAAGCGACTGCCGATTCCGAGGCGGGCGTCATGCCCAGCGAGCAGTTGTTGACCGAGATGGGCAACTACAACGAAGCGCTGGTCAAGGCCGGCATCATGCTCGCCGGCGAAGGGCTGCATCCCAGTTCGCGGGGAGCTCGGGTGCGGTTCGCCGGCAAAGAGCGCACGGTGATCGACGGACCATTCGCCGAAACCAAGGAACTAGTCGCCGGCTTTTGGATCTGGCAAGTCAAGTCGCTCGAAGAGGCGATCGATTGGGTCAAGCGTTGCCCAAACCCCATGCCCGGTGAGTCGGAGATCGAGATTCGGCCGATCTTCAGCGCCGAGGACTTCGGCGAGATGCTGACGCCCGAGCTGCGCGAACAAGAGGATCGGTTGCGGGCCCAAACGGAGAAGCTGGCTGCGTCGTCGCAAGCGGCCAGCGACTCAGGGCTGCGGTCGCCGCGGTTCGAGGCGCGGCAGGCGATGACCATCGCCGGACTTCTCGTCCGCTACAACAACCAGACACGCATGAACATACCTGCGCAATGGGAGCGCTTTGTGCCCCACCTCGGCAAGGTTCCCGGACAGGTGGGGACGACGTCGTATGGAGTTTGCCTCAACTTCGACGACAAGTGCGAGTTCGATTATCTGACCGGCGTCGAAGTCGATGGCTCGGCCACGCCCAGCGGCGACTTGACCGTGATGCACCTTCCGGCTGCCCGCTATGCGGTTATTGCCCACAACGGTCACGTCTCGGCGATTGGGCAGACGATCGACGCTATCTGGAGCAAATGGCTCCCCGCGTCCGGCTTGCAGGCGGCCGCGACGCCGAGCTTCGAGCGCTACGACGAGCGATTCGATCCGCGTACGGGGCTGGGCGGCATCGAGATTTGGGTGGCAATCCAGGACTGAAACCGAGAGATCTCCAGCCGCCTGGGGTCGCGAATCTACGCGTCGAGTCCCAACGCCTGGCGTCCTTGGTCGCTCAATCTTGCCTGACTCCAGGGCGGGTCCCAGGTGAATTCGACGACGACGTCGCGCACACCGTCGATGCGCAGTAGTCGCTCGCGAATGCCCTCCTCGACTCGGCCACCACCTTGCGATACCAGGAACTGGTAGACGGGGCGGCCGCGGTGCGGCATGGTGACAACGACGCGAACGACACCGTCGCGGACACGCACGTCGTAGACGTAACCCAGGTCGACAATGTTCGTCTCGGCCGTGTAAAGCTGCTCGTCGCGAATTTCGCGCAGGACTTGCCAGACCTGCGGTTTCAGCCCGGCTGTTTCCGGTGTCTCGCCGTGGCGCGCCAACGCCGCCCCGCTGGCGGCGGCGCTTGCCGGCAAGGCCGGCATTTCGATATGGATGTCGGGCGGATTGAGCAGGCGATGGCGCACGGCCTCGATTTGAGCGGCCGCCTCATGCTCGGGATACGGACTCAGCAGGTAGGCGTTCTCCTGGCGTACCCAGGAACCGGCTTTCATCTGGGCCTGCTCTGCTGGATAGCGGCTCCAGAGTTGGCCATGCCCGGCGTAGTGCAATGTTGGTGCGCCGCCGTGCGGAAGCTTGTCAAAGCCTTCGGCCGCATGGTCGAGCCGCAAAGCGATGAAGGCGTCGCGGCTGACGCGGTTGAAAAAGCCCACGCCCCAGAGCGCGTTGGCTTGCTCTGGCGGAACCGAGCCTTCGTGTAGGCGCCCGCCACTGTCGATCCATAGCGTGTCGGTGAATGAGTAGCCGGAGAAGACCCATTCGTCGTCGCGCATGGCTGCGATCGGAAAGTCTTGCACCATGTCCATGCGCCCGCGCTTCAGAAAGTAAGGTTGCCCGGCATAAAACGTGTATCCGATGTCCATATGCATGCGGCTGGGGGTGAAGAGCGGATGCACAGGGCTATGCGGAAAGCCCCAACGACGCACCTGTACCGAGAGCGGCCCGCGGACCACTTCGAAGTTCGGGCAGCGCGACCAGTTCCGCATCCGCAGCTTCTGAAAATGCCCTTGATCGACGTAATCGTGCCCCCAGTCGATGTCGGGCGGCTCGCCGTGCCCTTTGCCGCCGGCGTAGAGTTCCAGTCCGTGCTCGCGCCGGTAAATGAGCCGCTCCAACTGCCCCGTCTGTCGCGAGAGTCGCACCAGATAATGTTGGTTGCCGATATCGAGTCCGTAACCTTCGCCAGCGACGTGCAGGTCGCTCGTGTACTCAGGCAGCTCGGCGTGCGGATTGCCAAAGAAAATGAAGTAGTGGGCTGCCTCGTGCGCGGCGATATCGGCCAGGAACACCAGTTGGCACCGCAACTTGCCGCCGCTGCGCTGCTGGCCATGCACCTGGCTGACGATCTCGCGCATTTGCTCCGCGACAGCATCCCAGCAGGCGACGCGCACCTCGCGCGCCGGATCGACGAGTTGATCGGCGGCGAACTCGATGCTTAGCTCAATCGGTTCCTCCGACCGTGACAAGCCGACGGTTTCAAAGAGCGAAACCGCCTGAAAATATGACCAGCCGCGTGCCCAGGCGGCCACGCCAGCAGGCAGTTGGCGGACCTCATGCGTCGCATCGGCCTTGATCTGTGGCGCGCCCTCGACGCGCGATCGTCGCTCGTATTGAAGTGTGTCCTTGATCGATTCGGCCAGCGACATCGCCAGTTCAAGCCCGCCGCTGTCGTAGGCAGCTTGCAGCAGTCGCAGCTTCGTCTCGATGCTATCGGTGCGATCCCCATGTCGTGGGTTCGTCATGGTAGGTGGTTCCGCGCGCTTGGTCGCAGGCTGACAAAGTGGGACGATCGTCGACTTGCGGTCAGCATCTCGCCCGCGCGCGACTAGCCGTGCACACGCGCCAGTTCCGCGATCGGCTGACCTTCGCGCAGGATCGGCACCGGCCGGCCGGATCGATCGGGCAAGGTGACGCGACTGGCGTCGATGCCCAAATGTCGGTAGATGGTTGCCAGAAAGTCACCAGTGCCGACGCGGCGCTCGACGACTTCTTCGCCGCGACGATCGGTCGCGCCGATCACTTGCCCAGTTTCGATCCCCCCGCCGGCAAACAGCATCGAATTGGCGTTGGGCCAATGGTCGCGCCCTGGCTGCACCGTCCCTTGGGCAGCGCTGGCCACACCACCGCCGCTGCTGGCCACGTATGAGATTCGCGGCGTGCGGCCGAATTCCCCGGTCACGACCAATAGCACTCGGCGATCGAGGCCGCGATCGTACAAGTCTTCAATGAGGGCCGACACCGCCTGATCGAAAGCCGGTGCGCGAAACTCCATCGCGTCGAACACGTGATGGTTGACCGCGTGATCGTCCCAATTGGCGACGCGCCCACACAATGCGCCATCAAAGGTGGTCGTAATCAACTCCACTCCCGCTTCGACCAGTCGACGGGCCATCAGGCATTGCTGGCCCCATTGATTCAGGCCGTAGCGCGCCCGCAGCTTGGGATCTTCGCGCGACAGATCGAAGGCCCGCGCCGCCTCGGCGCTGGTGAGCAGTTGCAGCGCCTGGGCCGCGAACGAATCGACGGCGTCGATCGTCCCCGTGTGGTCGACCAGTCGGCGCATGGCATCCAAGCGCCGGCGCAAGCCGACGCGCTGCGAGAGACGCTCGAACTGCCGAGCATCGCCATGCCCGATGTTGGGCACCTCAAACTGGGGATCGCTGGGATCGCCGCTGACCTTGAAAGGTTCGTAGGCCGGCCCCAAGTACGCGGGGCCGGCGATCGTGAATGAGTCGTACCGCGTAATGGCGTTAACGCCGATATAGTTGGGCAGAGTTCGCCCGGCGTGCCGCCGCAGGTAATGGGCCACCGTCATCAGATCGGGGTAACCTGGTTCGGGCTTGTCCTGCGTGTCGGGATCGCCTGAGAGCAACTGCAACGAACCCGAGGGGTGTCCGCCGCCGGTGTGCGCCATCGACCGCAAAATGGTGAACCTGTCGGCGATGCGCGCGTGCCGCGGCAGCAATTCGCAAATCTGCAAGCCGCTGTTGTTCGTGGCAATGGGTGCAAACGGGCCGCGATAATCGCTCGAGGCGTTTGGCTTGGGATCGTAGGTTTCGAGGTGGCTCGCGCCGCCACGCAGCCAGACGAGGATCACGGCGGTATCAGGGACTGTCGCGTCTCGACGTGGCGTGCTTCTGGCCGCATCCCCGGCGGCAATGGCGTCCTCGGCCTGGGCGCGTAATCGCCAAAGTGCGGGCAGCGTCAAGCTCCCCGCTCCGGTCAAACCAATGCGAAGAAACTCGCGCCGTGCGACAGCGCCACCCGCTCGCGATCTGGTTGGCGAAGTGCGTGACTTCATGACGAGGATCTTTGGACGGAGCGTGTCGCGGACGTTAAGTCGCAAATCAGCGCGGTATGGCAGCTCGGCCCGCTGGTCCAGCTTGACCTGCGGGAGCGGCGCCGGAAGGCACCCTACGCGAATCAGGATAGGGCGCGCGACGTTTCGGCACAAGGAATTGCGCCATCGCGGCCGTTAGGCCACGCGATAACGTAGCGGGGGGTTGTCCTCGCGCTCGACTTCGTCGAGGTTCGTCACGGCCAGTAGCCCACATTGATCGAGGTACTCGACGTGCGCGCCGACTTCCTCGAGGGCCAACAGCACATTGAAGCCGCGAACCGTCGTATACATCTTCTTCGAGATGTCGTTAATCGTGATCGGGGCGTCGGCGTCGCGGATGATTTCCAGCACGCGGTCAAGCTTGCGGTGATGGCTTTCGCGAATCTGATCGATGCGCTTGTAGACATCCGCGATTGGGCCTTCGTGGCCGCCCAGCGCCAACTCGATCCCGTCGATCCGCTTAACCTTGTCGAGCGACTCCAGGTAATGGCCCAACCCCATGTAATTGGTGATATTCTCGGGCGATTGGTGCGGTGTGGTACGTTCGAGTACGTGGTCGGCGCTGATCAGCACGTTGCCCAGTTCGATACACACCTGGCCCGGGCAATGCCCGGGCGTGTGAGTGAAGCGCATGCCGTCGAGCACCTGGCCGTCGCTGATCGTGAAATCGACGCGCACGCTGCGGACGTGTTTCTTCGAGAAGCCGTAGTATTCCATCAGCTTGCGCTGAAACTCGCCTTCGACCCCGGCGCGCTGCAGATAAACGCGCAGCGCCTTCGTGGCCACGATCACGCGTTCTTCGTAGGCAACCAGCACCCGGCGGTCGAGCACGTGAATGCCGACGTCGGCCTTGCTCAGTTCGAGCATCCGGGGTAAGCCGCCAAAGTGGTCGATGTGACCGTGCGTGAGGATGATGCGACCGATGTCGGCAGGCGCTGCCGGCTCGCCGAACTCCGAGCGCACCGTGGCCAGCCCCGCGAGTAAATGGTCGTTCGAGTTGCCGTAGCCGCTGCCGGTATCGATCAAGGTCGGCGGGCCAGCCTCGAGCACGAGATAGGCGTACACGATGAAGCCCGGAAACGCCTCGCACGGCAGGCGATAGATGCGCGCGCCGCTACTCGATACGAAACGCTCCACGGGGGGTAATTCGACCATGCGTCACCAGGCGTCGGCCACCGCGACTTTCGCCGCCAGTCAATCGAAAGCGGCCAGCGCGTTGTAGTTTGTTGAAAAGGTCCGGGCAACCGGCTTCCCGGTTTCTTCGCGATCGACATCGCCTGGGCTCGAGTGCGACGGCCCGGGGAAGGCGGCACCAGCGGGCCCGCTGATCGCTTCATTGCTCGCGGCGTCGTCCTCGGTAGGCGGAGTCTCATCTGAAGTATTGAGAGGCGGGGTCGCATTGGCTGGCGAAGCACCGTCGAATTCCGGACCCGGCGAAATATCGTTCTGCGGATCGACGAACCAGGCGATTTCGCCCGTCAGGCGATCGGTCACGCGATGTAGATCGAGACGCACGAGCAGCGTGCGCCGCTGGCGCTGTTCGTCCTCCCAGGTCACGGCGAAGCGATCGTGAAAGACTTCGAGCCGCTTGCCCGATTTGCTCCCCGCGCTGTCGTAGTAGCGCACCTTCGCGCGGCCATCAAGCGCCAACAGCGTGCGAATCAACGGGCGTCGCACGAACTTGTCGAAGCGGTCGCGCAGCAGCTCGTCCTCCTTGAGGTGATCCCAAATGCGGTCGTCGGGGGGGAGTCGCTTGCGTGGATGCTCCATGAGCTGAAATGCCTTTTGCGGCTCGTTCTGTTGCAAGTACTCGAACCAGAGCAAGCCGATTTGCCGACCTTCGCGAGCGGCAATCGTGTAATGCACCGCATACGCCGTCGGGGCGGCGACGCCGCAGACGACACCCGCCAGCAAACCGAACCAGGCGGCTTTCCGCCCGATCAAGCCGGCGGTTTGGCGGTTGATTTGTGCCAATGCGGCAATGCCAACAACGAGGGTGAGAGCGGGCACAGTCCACAGCAGCGGGTGGAGCCAAGCCAGCGGGCTGGCGAGCCCCAAGACCGACGCCAAAACTGCCCAAGTGCTGATGGGGCGATAGTCGATATCGGCCGACTCGACAGCGCCAAGCGAACGCCCCAAACCCGTCTTGTTCGCCGGTAGAGATTCGCGAGTGGCCACATGCCAATTATGCGGCGGCCGTCGCAACTCACCAAGAGGCGGATAAGCCTTTCGACGCGAGCAATTTGCTGGGATGGGAACAAAGCGCAAAAAAGCAGCCGCAGGCGACAAGCGCCCCGCCCCGGCAAAGCTCAATGCCTGATGGGCCTTAAGGCCATTCACCAAAGCATGGAGCCTGTCAAAGTAGGTTGCACTTGTCGCCTGCGGACAGGCTGGGTAGATCGCGAGTAAGGCGGTTTGATATCGCAAAATAGGTGCCAAAACGACTAGTGGGACGCGGCCTCGCGTTGATGCGAGATCATAACTCTTTGATAAAATTGAAGTTTGCCGCGCGTAAGTCGGTTGATTCTTATTCTCCGACTTCGCAGAATGCCAGCAGCGCTCGGCGCCGAAAAGTTGGTATCGGCGCTGCATTCGGCGCCGAAAGCCGGTTGCCCAGGTTGCTCAAGATGCGATTGTTCTTCCGACATGCCTCTGAGTTGGTATCGCTCGCGGTCGTGATCGCATCGGTAGCCATGCTTTATGAATTCGGCCAACGAGTCGATCTGCCGTTCGCATGCAGTCCATTGGATCGACCCGTCGCAGGGGCGCCACCTGCGTCCAGCGGACCCTCCGTGGCGTTCGTTCCACTTCTGCAACCTGGCGACGATTTTCTTGGCTCGCCCCCAAAAGTCGGCGACCGCCTGATGCGGGCTGGCGGCGTGGAAGTTCGGCATTGGCTCGATGCCTGGCGAATCGCTGAGCGGATTCGCCGAGTCCATCCGCGGCCTTCGGGGCATGCTCCCGATCTTCGATCTCCCCTCTCGCTCGCCGAGTTGCACCGCTCGGCGGTTTCCGTCGTCGATCGCGACGGCGAGCGATGGTTACGGCTGGAGCTAGTTCGCGCGCCCGGCACAGCGCCGATCGAAAGCTGGGTACGGTTGCGTGGACTTTCATGGCCCTTCGTGGGCCTTGCCTTGGCGTTGTTTCTCGTCGAGATGACCGTGCTGGGGACCGGCGCCTGGCTCGTCTGGCGGCGGCCAAACGACCCGGCCGCGGCCGTTTACTTTGCACTGTGCGCCACCAGCGCCGTGGTCTGCGTCGGCTTGTTCGACTGGCAGGGGGTGATCGCCAGCCGCGGACTGGGGTGGCTATTCGTGACTTGCGCGGCGCTGGTTGCGCCGCTGTCCCTGCACTTGTTGGCGATCGTGCCGCGGCCTTCGCGCTTTGTCAGCGGGCGATCGCGGTGGGCGATTGTTGTCCTGTATTTAGTGCCGATCCTGTGGTTGCTGCTGGCCGGGATTTGCGCCGTGCAGATCGAACGCTATTCCGCGCGCGCGGCGGCGACGGAAACCACGATCTGGCTCGCCAGACTAGCGCGACTCTGGATTGCCTACGCGGTGTTGTCGGGTTGCCTGATTGCCGCGGGCCTCGCCCGGGCTACCATCGTGTATGCGACGTCGCGCAGCCGTGTCCGACGTAACCAAGCGCGGTGGATCCTGGCGGCCATGGTCGTGGCAGCGCCGATCGCGGTGTGGCTGGCCAGCCTGGCCGCCTACTCTCCGGCCGTGTTGGCATTCGCCGGTACACCACGTGTGGTGATCGTTCTCGCCCAGGTGGTGTTCGCCGCGGCGCTCGCCGTCAGCGTGCTGCGGGTGCGCTTTGCGTTCGGCGGCCGCCTGGTGAATCAGGGGCTGGTCTATGTCGGGGTGAGTCTTGCCGCGACGGGCATCTTCTGCCTATTGGTGGGCCTGGGCACGGCCCTCGTCGGTCGCTACTACCTGCAATGGGAAAATGCGCTAGCCGCCGGATTGACCGCGATGATGATGGTCGGCCTGATCGGCTGGCTGCGCGTGCGTCTGCAAACGAACGTCGACCGCCGCTTCCTGCGGCAGAAGTACCAGCTCGACAAGGCGCTGCGCCGACTGGCCGCCGCCGTCGATCGCCTGGTCGAGGCCGATCAACTCGCGGGCCAGATGTTGCAGGCCGCGCGCGATTGCGTCGGGGCTCAGCGCGGCGCCGTCTACTTGCGCGACAAAGTGGCGCAGCGCTTCACGCTTTCGGCGCGCGTCAGTTGGCCGACTGCGCCGGGCGATTTGCCCGCCGCCGTGCCAATCGTGGCCGAGGCACGCGTCGCCGGCGTGCTCTCATCGCGCAGTCCATTGGCGGTGCTGCCGTCGGCCGGCCAATTGCAGTTGCGCGAATTAGAGGCCGAACTGGCGATACCGCTGGAAGTCGAGGGACGGGTCGTCGGCCTGTTACTGCTGGGGACCAAGGCCGACGAATCGACGTACTCGGCCGAAGACCAGAATTTTCTCTTGGCACTGGCTCGCACTACGACGCTGGCGCTGCAAAGCGCGGCCGGGCATCGCACGATCGAATACTTGCAGACGCGCTTAGCCGACCACGTCGCCAAGATTGCCGAACAACAGCGGCGAATCGTCTTCCTGCAAGGGGAGTTGCTTAACCGCGGCGATCCGCGAACCGCAGGACGGACTGCACGCGATTCCGGCGACGACGCCGACACGCAAGAATCTGAACGCCCCGGTCGATCGCCGACTGAACCTGCTGGCGGGGCCGCTCTAGCGTTGGCCGGATCCATCGATGACAACTCGTCGGCAGCGCGGAACACGTCTCCGGAGCTTTACGGATCGAGTCCTGCACTCAAACGCGTATTGGCCCAAGCTATCAAGGTGGCGACGAGCCCGGCTTCGGTGCTAATCCGCGGAGAGAGCGGTACCGGCAAGGAGTTGCTCGCGCGCACCATTCATGCGCACAGTCCGCGACACACTGGGCCGTTTGTTGCGGTGCACTGCGCGGCGCTTAGCGCGGGCTTGTTGGAAAGCGAGCTGTTCGGACACGTCAAAGGGGCGTTCACCGGCGCCGACCGCGATCGGCCAGGGCGATTCGAGTTGGCCCACGGTGGCACGCTGTTTCTCGATGAGATCGGCGACATCAGTCTCGAAACGCAGATCAAGCTGTTGCGCGTGCTACAAGAGCGGGCCTTTGAGCGCGTCGGCGGCGTGGCCCGTATCGATGTCGACGTGCGCGTGATTGCCGCCACGCATCAGAATCTGGAAGAGTTGATCCGCCGTGGCCGTTTCCGCGAAGACCTGTTCTATCGCTTGAACGTCATCAGCTTGCGGTGTCCGCCGCTACGCGAGCGCTCGGGCGACGTGTTCGAATTGGCGCTGCGATTCCTGCGGCATTACTCCCAGCGTTCCGGCAAACATCTCACACGCATCGAGGAAGATGCGCTCGAGTCGCTGGCGGCTTGTTCCTGGCCCGGCAATATTCGCCAGCTCGAAAATGCCATCGAGCGGGCGGTCGTGCTGGCCGATGGCCAGAGCATTACTCGCGCCGATCTACCGCCCGAGGTCCTGGCCGGAACGGCGTCATCGGACATGACCGTTACGCGCCGCCGCAACATTCGCGCGGTGACTCCAATCGTCAGCGAGGCGCCGTTGATAGCGGCGCATGCCGCGTCCGACGCACCCTTTTATGAAGAAGCGGGCGACGACTTCGAGCGCGACCGCCTGTTGGCCACGCTTCACGAATGCGGCGGCAACAAGTCGCTGGCCGCGCGGCGGCTCGGAATGCCGCGCAGCACGCTCTTCAGCAAGCTGCACCGCCTCGGGCTCGATTAAGCCGATCCATAAAGTCCGCTGGACGGCGCTGCTCGACGTTTCTTTGACCTTGCCGAGCACTCGCTACTTCTCCGTGCGAAATTCAACAACGCTGCTGGTCACTGCTCCTCGCTCGTCGACGACGGTGACAAACCACGCGGTCGCTTCGTCGGGCGGAGCGTCGACAATGATCCGTCCGCTCTCGAGCGTCGCCGGTCGCGATTTCCAACTCCGCTGATTGATCGGACCGGTGTCGGTGGTGAAGTGCAGCTCGGCGCCTGCCAGCTCAGTCGCGCTGTCGCAACTGGCGGTTAGCTTGCCATTGTCGATCATAATTTCTCCGACAGCCGGCAGCGGTTCGCCACCCCGCAACTGCTGATCGATAAACAGGCCGATCTCCGCGGGTGCCCAGCCGGCGGGGTGGCTGTGCGGCATGTTGACCGTCACGCGAAGGTGCTTCTTTCCCGGCACCGCGGCGAAGCTCTTCATGTAGCTGTCCAGCGGATAGGCAAAGTCGTTGGTACCGTTGACAAACAGGATCGGCATCGACACCGCAGGCAAGTATCGCGAGGGATCCCACAGCGACACCCAACGCTCGCGCTCCTCGCTGCTCATCCGCTCTAGGCGATCGAGCCAGGCACTATTCTCGTGCAAAAACCCGCAACCGTAGACGGGCACGGCCGCCTTGAATCGTTGGTCCACACCTGCCACGATGCAGGTCAGGTATCCGCCCCAACTGATGCCGGTCACGCCGGTGCGCTCGGCGTCGACTTCGGGA
Organism: Pirellulales bacterium; assembly: GCA_050184475.1. Taxonomy (GTDB): domain Bacteria; phylum Planctomycetota; class Planctomycetia; order Pirellulales; family JAEUIK01; genus JAIESQ01. The sequence continues at coordinate 417,158 of JBFXAH010000002.1, forward strand.
AAACTGCGCACGAGCGAATGCCCGCGGACCGCCGCGGCCACGGCGTGGTACGGCCACTGCTCAGTGGTCGGCTTGCTGATGCTGCCGAACTTCTCGTCGTCGCCTTGGTTCGGTCCGCCATCGGGCAACCGCGCCCGGTTGGCGCCGTCGTGAGGGTTGCTGCCTTCGATCGGTCGATGCCCGGCCAGGTCCATGGCAATCGCCGCGTAACCGCGCTTCGCCCACAGTTCGACCCACTCGCGGAACGCGGTGCCACCGCCGCCATGCAACAGCACCATGGCTGGGAACCTCTCACCGTCAGCGGGGGAGCGCCCGGCCAACGTGGCGGGCGTCGCGTAGTACGCGAACACGCGCGTCGGATGCCCGCCGTACGGTTCCGCTTTGTAGAACAGCGAACGGACGGGGGCGGACTCCTCGACCCACTCGAACTTCGGCGGTTCACTGAGCTGGGTAACGTCCCACGGAATCGACTGCGAGGTCGCCGTCGACTGATCGTCTGGCGGTTCCGCGGCGACCGCAAGCAGCCGATCGACAATCCCGCGCAGGTCACGGCTATCGCTGCAGTTGGTCAGCGCAACTGCAACAAGCTTCTCGCGCGGGCAGCCATACATCATCGTCCGCCCACCGACAGAGCCACCACCGTGCCAGACCCAGACGCGCCCCAACTTGTCGGTGCGTGTAAACCAGCCCAGCGCCATCGAGACGCCGGGCCCGCCCTCTGGAGCGACGCGGTTGGTCGGCACCTGCGGCGCGAGCATCGTCTCGCGTGAGGAAGCGGACAACAGTTTGTCGTCGCACACGGCCAGGTAAAACCGGGCTAAGTCGGGGGCGGTTGAGAGCATGCCGCCGCCGGCCCACTTCAGACTCAGGTCGACATAAGGTGAATTCGCAAAACTGCCGTTCTTTTCTCGCTCATAGGGTCGCGCCCGGTGCAACACCAAAAGTTGTGGGCGGTCGAAGCGCGTCGACCGCATCCCGGCTGGTTCCCAGATGTGCTCGCGCAAGTAGTCTTCGAACGATTGCCCCGAGGCCTTCTCGACGACGCCGGCCAACAGATTGAAGCCGTAGGTCGTATAGCTGAACCGCTTGCCCGGCGCAAACATCAGCGGATCGTCTTTGAAGATGCCGATGGCCGACTCGAGCGTCGCGTGCGGCTCCGCGTGCAGGAACTCGTTGCCGCGGTAATGCCGCACGCCCGAGGTGTGATTGAGCAACTCGCGCACGCGGATCGGTCGATCGTCTTTGACCGGAAAACTCGGCACGTAATCGTGGATCGAGTCGTCGAGCCGCACGCGCCCTTGCTCGACGAGTTGCATCACGGCCACGGCCGTAATCGGCTTGGAGATCGAGCCGATGCGATAGACCGTCTCGCTGCTGCCAGGCACGTCATGTTCCAGATCGGAAAGGCCGGCCGCGCCAGAGAGCACGACCTCGCCATCCTTGACCACGACCGCGGAGAGCGCGGGCGAGCCCGCCCGCTCGCGCAGCTCCTCGAGCAGTACTTGCTCGCGACTGTCGGACGCCGGCTCAGCGGCGCGCGACGATGGGTAAGCGATGGTCAGCAGCACGGCCAGCGTCAGCGATAGCCGGCAAAGGGAACTCGTGCAAAGGGCCCAGCGGGTGGGTCGCATCATCATGGGGACCGTTCTGTCGTGGACTGCGGGAATGAGTATGGATGACACGACGCGCGCGGCGGGAAGTGCCAGCAATGGTCGCGATATCACTCGTGCACGGTTGCCGGCGGCTTCACGCAGACGCGCCGCCAGCAAGGACAGCACAAGCCCAGCCGCGATTGTCACCGAACCGCGAAGGCGGCTTCGAGTATCCGGTGCGACTCTCCACGATTCAAGCAAAACAGCGGTAAGAATTGAGGTTACGGCGAGCGCACCAGGCTGTTTTTTGTTACCCAAGCCAAGGCATCGGGCTCGCCGGAAATAACGCGTTTGCTAGCAGTTTTCGTCGGAGGCAAGTTGGCGTTGACGCTCCAGCGGCTGACGCTAGAATCCCGCCTCGCCTCAGATAGGTCTCGAGGTGCTCTCGTCCGCATTGATTCACGTGTTCAGGTCCAGTCGCAGTCGAACGATTCTGGCTGCCGGCCCGGTGGCGATTCCGCAATCTTATCGAATTGGGTGGTCCCGGCCGCCCGCAACTTCCGAATAACCACTACGAGGGTCGCATCGCGCAGGCCGAGAGAAATCGGTTCGGGCGTTAGAGGCCGTCAATTCACAAGCCAAAACAAAGCAAACACCTGGTCCTCAGGGAAGAGGCCGCCGCTGCCGCGATTCGCAGGCGCTCGCGGAACCGCTTCCCTTCGGCCGCATTGATCAACTCGGGAGCGTGCTATGCGAGTCGTTCGGGCACGAAATCTGTTTGTCGGCCTTTCGCTGGTGCTGGCCACCGGCTGCACGAGTGGGGGCGGCTTCAGCACTGCGTCGATGCCCAGTTGGTGGCCCTGGGGAAAGAAAACGCCCACGTCACCAGAGACTGGTCTCGCCGATACCGGCTATCCGCAAACGCCCGCTCAACAGGCGCAAGGGCAGATCAGTCCGAGCTATGGCCCGCCGGCCTACGGCTATCCGCAGACCGATCCGGCCTTGGCCTACGGCAATCCGACTTATGGCAACGCGGCCGCCAGCTATACCGGAGCGCCCACGAATCCCTACGCGGCGCAGCCAGCGTATAACAGCGCCGGCTTGTACGATCCCAATGCCGCGGCTGCCTATACGCAAGGCGCCTATGCCCCACAGGGCTATGCCGGGGCACCCGCCCCGCAGCAGTACCCGGCGGCCGATCCCGCGGCGAACGTGACGATGCAGAATCAGTACTACAATCCTGATTACGCTCGCGCGGCGGCCGATCCAGCGGCCGCGGCCTATGGCTATCCGGCGAGTGGCGCCCCTGCTGCCTACGGCGCACCTGCAGCCTACGGCGATCCAAACTACGCGGCTGCCCAACCGGCGGCTGGCTATCCGGCTAGCGCTTATCCGTCGACGGCGTCGCCCGCCGACCCGAGTGCCGCTACGGCAACGCCGTACGGCGGCGCCACGGCCTACACGGCCGACACCCGCGGCTCGGCAGTTGCCGCGCCCGAGGCGCAGGGCGCTAGTGGCTATCCGGTTTACGCTCCGACTGCCGATGGCACCGTGACCGGCGGATCGGCCTGGAGCAACACTGCAGCTCCGACGGCTCCCGCCGCGGGTGACCCCACGATGAATCAGCCGCCAGGCGCCACCAGCTACACGCCGGGGCACAACGGCTACCAACCGTCGGGCACCTCGGCGTATCAGACGCCAGCGCCGCCTTACCAGAGCAACCCGAACATGACCGCTCCGGCCGCCGGAGACACACGCGGCGCCACACCGTATCGACCCGGCAGCACCGGCGACTATCGCTCGTCAGGAGCCGCGACGTTCCGCGCGGCGACACCGGCGGGCGAGTACGTTCCGTCGGCAGGCGTGGCGCCGGCCAGCTACGAAGCGGCCAGCACGCCGGAAGCGCCTGCGGCCATGACGCCGTAGTTGCCCCCAGCGCGATCTCAGGCGGTTGCGTCCCACTCCGATTCATGCAGCCGATGCAGGAGGCCTTGTAGCGCCTCCTGCTCGTGTTTCAGCTCGTCGTGGAGTTGCGCGGCTTCGGTGCGGCGCAGTTCTCCTGGCAACTCTGCCAGCCGCGCTTCGACCAGGCCAATCACGCGTTCGCGATCCGTGGCTTCAAGATTGACGAACATAGGGCACCAGTCCTTCTGCCCCATCTCTGAGGAGGCCGGCGACTTGGTCGCCGACGGGGGTCATCGAGCCCTCTATCGATATTATACCGCGATAGACGCAGTTAGCACGATGAATCGCGGCGCAGAAACCGCGTTTGCAAACGTGCGCGCCGGTGCTGTCAGCCGGCCGCTTCGATCGCCTGGCCTTCGACTTCCATCGAGGCCGGGGGAACGTCGAGCGGGGCCTGCGGATCGACATACTGCCACGTTGCCGCGGCGCGATTGAACCAGGCCGCCACGATCAAAAACACGATCGTCACCGGAACGAGCACTAACGCCAGTACGCCAAAAAACTGCGTCGGACCCATATGGGCATATAACGGCGTGATCTTGGCGTTGAGCAGGTTGGCGATACCAACTGGCATCAGCCAGCAGGCTGAGACAAAGCTCTTCATCGTCCTGGGGGCGACCGAAAACGACAGCTCGAGTCCCACGACCGAAATGCAAATCTCGGCCACAGTAATCAGCAGATAGGCCGCGATCTGCCAGGCCACGCTCACGCGCCCCTCGCCCGCCCGGTACGCCGCCAGGCACATCAGCGCCATGCACGACCCGGTGAGCACGAAGCCGATCGCCATCTTGCTCGTGGGCTTCAGATGGATACCGAACTTTGGCAGCATGCGCCACACGATCGCCATCACCGGCAACAGCGCGATGATGAACCACGGATTGAGCGATTGAATCTGATCGGGAGCCAGCGTCTTGCTGAAGCTGCCGATCCGGACTTCGAGGTCCAAGTGGTCTTTGGCAAACAGGGTCCAGGTGCTGGCGTGCTGATCGAAGATCATCCAGAACGCCGTTACGATCAACAACACGCCGCTCAAGCGATAGAGTACATCAAGCTGCAAACGCCATTCGGGAGCGACCCTTGTCAATTCAAGTGCCGAACGTCGCGCGCCCTCGGCGTTGCCGTTGACAGTTGAAAAGATCAGTTGCAGCATCGACCACAGCGACTTGAAGAGCGCAAAGCTGACTCGCGGACGGATCGTCTCCACGGCATAAAACCGCTTGCCGATCGTGAAGAAAAAGAAGGCCACGACCATCAGCGCCGCCGGCACCAGGAAGGCGATTTGATAGCCGTACGCGTCCCGCACACTCGGCAGCAGCGTCGTCGAGATGGCCGAGCCGATGTTGATCGCCGCGTAGAAGATCGAAAAGGCGTCGCTGCGCAATTGCTCGTTGCCCGGACGCCGTTGATCGTACGTCAAGCCCATCAAGGTGGAGATGTTCGGCTTGATCACGCCGGTCCCCATCGCCAGCAAGCCCAGCGCGATGAACAGGCACGTGCGATTCTCGATTCCCAGCACGAAGTGGCCCAAAATATAAGGAAGCGAGAAGCCGACGATCGTCCAGTATTTGCCGAGATAGTTGTCGGCGATCCAGCCACCCAGCAGCGGCAGAAAATAGCACGACGCCATGAAGTAGTGCATGATCTTGCTGGCTTCGCCGTCTACTTCCGAGAAGCCCAGCCTGTTGATCATGTACAGCAGCAGGATCGCCCGCATGCCGTAGTACGAGCAGCGCTCCGCCAACTCGCCCCAGAAGATGAACCAGAAACCGATCGGGTGGCCCGATACGTAGCGGTACACGGCGGCAAAGGGATTCAAGCGAGCTACCTCTGGCAGCATGTTCCGGAATCAAAATGGCGGAGTCGGCGGGCAACCAGGGCCGCGCGAATCCTCCTGCGCCACCGTCGAGGGCGCAGCATGATCTAAATGCGGTCGGCTTGGCCGTCCAGTATCGAACAGGCCGGCGTGCTCGACAAGCCGACTTCCGCGACAATCGCCCCGACTATTCGGCCGCCGACGAATCGCTCGTCGCCGCCGGGCGCACATAAATCGGGTTCGTCAGAATCCAGGGGCGCAGTTCGCCCGCCAGATTCTCAAACACTTCGAGGCGGTAGATTCCCGGTTCGTCGAGCGCGAATTCGAACTCGCGTGCGCGATCTTCCTTGATCACCTGGCCATCTTTGACGAGTTTGAAAAAACCCGGCAGTGGGGCGACCGCCTTCAATGTCCAACCGGTTGGATCGACGATCTCAGCCCCCATCAGCTCGCGGCGGCCGTCTTTTTCGGCGTAGAAGGCAAAGCCCGTCGGGTCGGCGATCCAATCGAAGGCCACGTAAGCGCGACCGGCCTTGAGCGCTTCCCAAACCGCTTCCTGCGTTTGCTCGCGCATGAACAGGTGCGTGCTCACGTAATGGAAGCTGCGTTCGTAGGGATCGAGGTCGATCTCCAACGCGACATCGCCTGGTTGCTTGTCTTTGACGAGCGGCTTCAAGAAGGCGACCCTCTGCGGGTCGAGCTCGACGATCTTCTTGCCCAGCAAGTCCTCGATCAATAGTTTGCCACTCTCCTGAATGATGCCGCGCACCCCCTGATTATGATGCGCGTCGTTGGCCGCCACGCCGGTCAGGCGCGCCTGTTGGCAAAGTTCGTCGTAACGCTTCAAGTAGTCGGCCGGATAATCCTGGATGGCCGCGAAAGTCTCTTGGGGATAATCTCGCAAGGCCGGTATCAGCGACAGCAACGTCAAAGGCGACACCAACGACGCCATCAGCCGCTTATCCTCTTTGACGTCGGCATGCGTGTTGTAAATCTCGCTGCCGGTCAGACCGGCGATGTCCCAGTCCATCCGCTCTTCGAGATGGCACAAAAAGATGAGCCCGTCGTCGCGCCGCACCAGGTCGGCGAACTGCTGCGGCGTGTCGATCTTTTCGTCCTGAATGCTGCGCGTGGGATAAGCCAAAAAGCCGCCGGTCTCGGCGCCGGGCACCAGCAACACGCCTTCCTTGAGTCCACGATGTCCTTCGCGGAAGTAGTCGTAGTGCGAGGCCGGGTGCTCGCTAAAGCAGATCACTTTCACGCCGGCTTTATGGGCGGCTTCGAGAATCTCCTCGATTTGCCCGCGGCTGTCGTGCGACCAATGCGAGTGCGAGTGCAGGATCGCGCGGTAGTCGGTGTAGTCGGTGCGGGGTTCGACGGGTCGCAAGTCGCCTTGCAACGCCGCGACCGCTTCGTGCGTAGCCTTGAGCCTGTCGATCTGCATTCGCGCCAATCCGTCGCCGGCGGTGGCCAGGTGTTGCCCGGCGAAAGCCATTGCCAGGCACGCCGCGGCCGAAAAACTCCAGCGAACGGACCAGGTTTGCCCGACAACGCGTTGGCGGCTGCTTTCGATCGATCGCACGGTCATCCCCTCTCCGACGTAAGTCCAGTCTATCGCGCCGCAGCGTCGATCACTGCCAGCGGAACAATCGCAGCGACAGCGCAAAACTGCCGATCGCCCACACCAGTAGCACGGTGACCGGCCCCCACAAAGCGAAGATCGACAGTTCTTCGATCATCACGCCCCGCAGGGCATTGATCACCGCCGTGAGCGGCAGCGCCTTGATCAACGGTTGCACCGCGTCGGGGAAGCGATCGGCCGAAAAGAAAATGCCCGACACCAGCCACATCGGCAGCATCACCAGGTTGATCATGCCCGACGCTGTTTCGACCGTCCGCGCGCGGGAAGCCATCAACAGGCCGATGGCCGCGAACGTGCCAGAGCCCAGCACAATCAAGAACAGCACGGCCAGCCAACTTCCCAGCACGCGCACGTCGAACAGCCACCGCGAGACCGCCAGCAACAACAGAATCTCGGTGACGATGAAGAACATGCGACTGAAGATCATGCCCGACAGAAAATCGGCGCGGCTCATCGGCGTCGTGAAGAAGCGTTTGAGTAAGTTGCGCACGCGCATGTCGACCACGACAAAGCCGACCCCCCACAGGCCGCTGCTCATCAAGCTGGCGCCGATCAAGCCGGGAATGACAAAGTCGATATAGCGCGAGCCCGGCTCTTCGAATCGGGCGTCGGTCGTGGCCAGCGGCTCGCGGCGACCCGCGGCGCGTTGCAGCGCATCGTCGACGGCCCAGCGGCCGGCATAACTTTGCGGCGCGCCCGGATCGTACAAGTATTCGAGGTTTACGCCGGCCAACTCGCCGGCCAGCGCGGTGACGTCGCTTGATTGCTTGGTGGCAGGCGGCGACGCGCCCGGTGATGTGCTTGCGTTTCGTGGCACGACCAAGAGCGTGTAACGCCCCAAGCGCAGCCCGCGCCGCCCTTCGAGGTCGCTGACCAGTTGCCAGGAGATCTTCGTCGAACCGGTCGCGGCCTCGGCTTGCTGCCGGGCCAACGCGTCGGCGATTCGATCGGCCAACTCGGGATGACCGTCGCTGACGATTCCTGCCCGCACTTCGTCGGCGGTCGGATTGCTAAAGGCCACGCCGAGCACGACCGCCATCAGGATCGGAAACACGTACACCCAGAAGATGGCCGTTGGCCGGCGATAGAACTCGCGAATGCGCGTGAGCACGATTTGCCACAGCGCGCTGTAGTGGCGGTTGTCATTGCTCCACGCCTTGACGGCGGCTGCTTGCGTCGTCGGCTCGGCGCCTGGCTCCGCGCGTGGTTCGGCAGGCGTCGTGGAGTGGGGACTAACGCTGGTCACCGGCGACCTCCTCGTTGGCGGCGGTCAAGTGCCGGCCGGTCAGCGACACAAAAACATCTTCCAGGCTGGCGTGGCGCGTCGAGAGGCTCGCCAACCGCCGGCCACGATCCGACAATCGCGATAAGAGTGCCGGTAACGCCAAATGCGGTTCGTCGACCGACAGGCAAAAGTGATCTGCCTCGCGTCGCAGGTTTCCGGCCGTGGCAATGTCGGTCAATTCCTCGCGAATTCCCAATAGATCATCGTCGCTGAGCTTGGCCTCGGCAGTTGGCCCGTCGGCGTTGCTGTTGCTGGTGGCCCCGTCGTGAGCCGCCAACGAGAACTCGATAACGTGTTCGCCACCCAACCCCGCGATCAAGCGCCGCGGCGTATCGCAGGCGATCACCCGGCCGTGGTCGACGACCGCCACGCGATCGCAGAGCCGCTCGGCTTCGTCCATGTAGTGGGTCGTGAGCAAGACGGTTCGGCCCTCGTCTCGAAAGCGGCGAATGATATCCCACAGTTGACGGCGCGACTGCGGGTCGAGCCCCGTCGTAGGTTCGTCGAGGAACAACAACTCGGGATCGCCAACCAGCGCCGTGGCGACCGCCAGCCGCTGCTTCTGCCCCCCGGAGAGCTTCTCGTTCCAGCTTCTGGACTTCTCTTCCAGCGAGACAAGTTTCATCACATCTTCGGGCGAGGGTCCCGTGCGATAGAAGCTGCGGAACAGCCGCAAGATTTCAATCACGCTGAGCTTTTCGGGGAGCCGCGTTTCTTGCAGCGAGATGCCAATCCGTTCACGGATCTCCGCGTCTTGGCCCCGTCCCCATTGCCGGCCGAGGATCTCGACAAGCCCGCTGGTGGCCGTCAGCAGCCCCTCGCAGATTTCGATGGTCGTGGTCTTGCCGGCTCCATTCGGTCCCAGCAGACCGAAGCATTCGCCCGCCTCGACCTGCAGATTCAATCCGTTGACGGCATCGACCGGCACGCGGCCAGTATAGCGTTTGTACAGCGACTCACAGCGGATGGCGTAGGTCACGATTGGAAAAGGCCGGGCGGAAGAATGGCGCGCTGGGGAGCCGCAAGGGGGGCGGGTACCGCCTGAGTATAGCCTGCCCGCGACCCCAGCCGCGAGGGGCGCTTGGAGCGGGGTGGCAGGCCTTCCAATTCCCGGACCTTGGGCCGAACGGGCGTGAAAACTGGCAGTCGGCCGAAAACCAGCTACCCTAAGACCGGAAACAAGGCTCAACACGGTGCCCATTCCGCGCCGTCTGCTCGACGATGCCATTAGGGGGGTCCACCCATGCTTCGCAACCTGGTTTCAATCGCCATGCTGACGACTCTTGCAACCACCTCGCTGGCCGCCGATTCCGACTACACGCTAGGGCCAGATTCCCAGCGTCAAACCGGCGTGCCCGAGGGGAAGGTCACCAAGCACCACTGGAAGAGCAAGGTCTTCCCCGAAACCGAGCGCGACTACTGGGTCTACGTCCCCGCGCAGTATCAGACCGACACACCGGCTTGCTTGATGGTCTTTCAGGACGGCGGTTCGTACGTCGACGACAACGGTCCGTTCCGCGTGCCGATCGTCTTCGATAACCTGATCTACAAAGGACAGATGCCCCCCACGATCGGCGTGTTCATTAATCCGGGGGTGATCCCGCCGACGGGGGATAAGCCGCGCGAGTCGAATCGCAGCTTCGAGTACGACACGCTGAGCGATCAATACGCGCGGCTGTTGCTCGAAGAAATCCTCCCCGAGGTCGCTCGCGACTACAAGTTCACCGACGACCCGGCCGGCCGCGCGATCTGCGGTATCAGCTCAGGAGGCATTTGCGCCTGGACAGTTGCTTGGCAGCGGCCCGACTCGTTCCGCAAGGTGCTCAGCCATGTCGGCAGTTTTACGAACATCCGTGGCGGCCACGTCTATCCGGCGATGATTCGCAAAACCCCCCGCAAGCCAATCAAGATTTTTCTGCAAGGGGGAGCAGGTGACTTGGATAACGAACACGGCAACTGGCCGCTGGCCAATCAACAAATGGCCTCGGCACTGCACTTCGCGTCGTACGACTATAAGTTCGAGTTCGGCACCGGCGCCCACAGCGGCAAACATGGTGGAGCAATTCTGCCCGAGTCGCTTCGCTGGTTGTGGAATGACTGGCCGCCGGTCGGTCGGTTCGAGCGGCTCGATCCGCGCTTCGACGCCTTGATTCCCCAGGAGGCCGCGATCGAACGGCTGGCCGACGGCTACGACTGGGCCGAGGGACCAGCCTGGGATCGCAAGAACCGCTTCCTCGTCTTCTCCGACATTCCGCCCAACGTGGTCATGAAGTGGGAAGCGGGGCTCGGCAGCACGGTCTTCTTGAAGCCGTCGGGTTATACCGGCGACGAGCCGCGCGGCGGCGAGCCGGGCTCGAATGGCCTGGCGTTCGATTCAGCCGGCCGGCTCGTGCTCTGCGAGCATGGCGACCGCCGCGTGGCGCGGTTGGAAGCCGACGGCTCGAAGACCACGTTGGCCGATCGCTACGACGGCAAGCGCTTCAACAGCCCGAACGATCTCGTCTTTCATTCCAATGGCGATCTTTATTTCACCGATCCGCCGTATGGGCTGGAAGGACAGAACAACGATCCCAAGAGGGAACTCCCCTTTAACGGCGTCTACCGCTTGTCGAAAGACGGCCAACTCACGCTGTTAACCAAAGAGATGAGCTTTCCGAATGGCATTGCGCTGTCGCCCGATGAGCGCACGCTCTACGTGGCCAACTCCGATCCGGCCAAGGCGATCTGGATGGCCTACGAACTACAGGACGACGGCACGCTGGGCGCCGGGCGCGTGTTCGCCGACTTCACGCCGCGGGTCGGCAAAGCCAAGGGTTTGCCCGACGGGCTCAAGGTCGACGCCCAGGGCAATCTGTTTGCGACCGGCCCGGGGGGAGTGCTCGTCTTCGCCGCCGATGGCACGCATCTGGGGTCGATCGCCACCGGCGAGGCGACTGCCAATTGCGGCTGGGGAGAAGATGGCAGCACGCTCTACATCACTGCCGACATGTACTTGCTGCGTGTGAAGACCGCGACCAAGGGGAAGGGTTTTTAGGCGAACCACTTGCGCCCTGGGTGGCTCTTACCGGGGACGGTGACTGCACGCGTGTGGTGCTGCGCGCCGTTTGCAATAATTGCGGGCGGCACCTATCCTAAAGAGTTCCGCCGTACCAAGTTCAGTTCGTTTCGCTTCATTTTGAAAGGCTCGTGTTATCGTGGCGACGACGCAACCATCTCCAGCGACCACTAGCGCCGATCTGGTCAACGGCGCTGAAATCCTCGTGCAATCGCTGGTCAACCATGGCGTCGACGTCATCTTCGCCTATCCCGGCGGCGCGAGCATGCCGTTGCACCAGGCGCTGACCAAGTTCCGCGATCGCATCCGCACGGTGTTGCCGCGGCACGAGCAAGGGGGTGGCTTCGCCGCACAAGGTTATGCACGTACCACGGGCAAGCCCGGCGTCTGCATGGCCACTAGCGGCCCGGGGGCGACGAATCTCGTCACGGCCATCGCCGACGCCAAGATGGACTCGATCCCGCTGTTGGCGATCACCGGCCAGGTCGCCACGCCGGTGATCGGCACCGACGCTTTTCAAGAAACGCCGATTGTCGAGGTCTGCCGCGGCATCACCAAACACCATTATCTGGTGACCGACGTCGAAGAGTTGCCGCGCGTCATGAAAGAAGCGTTCCACGTGGCGGTCACCGGCCGGCCCGGCCCCGTCCTTGTCGACGTGCCGAAGAACGTGCAGATCGCGCGGAGCGTGCCGAATTTCGACGTGCCGATGAACTTGCCCGGCTATCGGGTCGAGACGCGGCTGGCACGGCCAGAGCAGATCGCCCAGGTGGCGGCGGCCATCAAGCGGTCGCGTCGCCCGGTCATCTATGCTGGTGGCGGCGTGATCGCATCCGGTGCTGCCGCCGAGCTGCGCGAACTGGTCAAGAAGACCGGCATTCCGATCACCAGCACGTTGATGGGGCTGGGCGCGTATCCCAGCGGCGATCCACTGTTTCTCGACATGTTGGGCATGCATGGCAGCGTGTACGCCAACTGGGCGGTCGACCAGTGCGATCTGTTGATCGCCCTGGGCGTGCGCTTCGACGACCGGGTCACCGGCAAAGCGTCGGAGTTCGCCAAGGGGGCGAAGATTGTCCACATCGACGTCGACCCGTCGGAAATCAACAAGAACAAGGAAGCGCACATCCCGATCGTCAGCGACGTGAAGTTCGCGCTGACCGAGCTCAACAAGATCGTCGAAGGGCCGGAAGATATCGCGCCGTGGGTCGAGCAACTCGACCAGTGGCGCCGCGAGGAACCGTTCCGCTACGATCGCGAGTTCGACGGCATCCTGCCGCAATACGCCATCGAGACCCTGTCGCGATTGTGCGCCGAGCGCGACACGATCATTACGGTGGGGGTCGGCCAGCATCAGATGTGGGCGGCGCAGCACTTTCACTTCACGCGACCGCGCACCTGGCTCTCGAGTTCGGGGTTAGGCACAATGGGCTTCGGCCTGCCCGCGGCCCTGGGAGCACAAGCGGCCCATCCGGGCAGCCTGGTCGTCGATATCGACGGCGATGGCAGCTTCCTCTTGAACATTCAGGAGTTGGCCACGGCCTATTGCGAAAAGCTGCCGGTCAAGGTGCTGTTGCTCAACAACCAGCACCTGGGAATGGTCGTGCAATGGGAGGACCGCTTTCACGCCGGCAACCGGGCCCATACCTATCTGGGGCCGATCGACAACCCCGAGGCGGTTGGCCAAGGGGACGGTATCGGCCCGCAAGAACGCTATCCCGACTTCGTGGCCATCGCCAAGGGTTTCCGCTGTGGTGGGCGATTCGTCAAGGACAAGAGCGAGTTGGAAGACGCACTAATCGAAATGATCGAGTCACCGATTCCCTTCGTGCTCGACGTCGCGGTCCCCTATCAAGAGCACGTGCTGCCGATGATCCCGGGCGGTGCGACCGTCAAGGACATGATCAAGTAGCGGCGAACGATTGGCAAACCGCGCGTCGGATTCCGGTGCCGAGTCTTCGACGAGCGCCTCGAACGCGCCCAACTCGACAGTTCCGGCAGATCGAATGCCGCGCAACGTGCGCGTGCTGGGCTTTGCCAGCCTGATCAACGACGTCGCCAGCGAGATGGTCTATCCGCTGTTGCCGCGATTCTTTGCCGAAGTCCTCGGCGGTAACGCCCGCACGCTGGGCCTGATGGAAGGGCTCGCTGAAAGCGCCGCCAGCTTGCTCAAGCTCGGCAGCGGCGCACTGTCGGACCGCATGCGCAGCCGCAAAGCGTGGGTCGTCGCCGGCTACGTGCTCGCGGCCGTGGCCAGGCCACTAGGCGGGTTGGCCACCTGGCCATCGCAATTGATGGCGGTCCGCGTCACCGATCGCATCGGCAAGGGCATCCGAGGCGCGCCGCGCGATGCGTTGGTAGTCGATTCGGTCGCGCCCGAGCGCCGCGGCCGCGCCTTTGGCTTTCAGCGCGCGATGGATCACTTAGGCGCAGCCATCGGCCCGCTGTTGGCCGTGCTCTTTCTTTGGCAATGGCCCGACGCCCTGCGACCACTGTTCTTACTGACGTTGCTTCCCGGGCTCGCGTTGGTGGTCTTGGTCGTCGTCGGACTGTCGGAGCCGGCGCGGCAAATTCCGCCTGCCGAGGCTAGCCGTCCGCGGCTCGGCTTTCTGCAAGCTTGGGGTGGACTGCGACAGTTCGGTGGCTCGTTCGCGCTCTATCTGGGGGCGGTCGTGCTCTTCACGCTGGCCAACGCCAGCGACACGTTCCTGCTGCTGCGCGCCGGGGAATTGGGCATCGAAGGCTGGCGGATTCCTTTGTTATGGTGCCTGTTTCATGTCGCCAAAAGCGCCGGCAGCCTGGCGATCGGTCCGGCGATCGATCGCTACGGCGGCCGCGCCCCGGTGATCGTCGGCTGGATGATTTATTCCATCGTGTATCTGGCCTTTGCCGGCGCGACCACGGCCTGGCACGTGTGGCTGTTGTTCTTCTGCTACGCGGTCTTTTACGCGCTCACCGAACCGGCCGAACGCGCGCTCGTTGCCCAGTTCGCGCCGGTCGATCGACGGGGACTGGCCTACGGGAGGTTTCATCTCGCCACGGGGATCGCGAATCTGCCCGCCAACGTGCTCTTCGGGGTGCTTTATTCAGCGTATGGACCGCTGGTTGCCTTCGGCACTTCGGCGATCTTCGCCCTGGCGGCTGTCTGCGTGCTGGGCCTCACTCGCATTCCCAGTATCGCGCGCGACGCGTAAACTCCGCCGCTTCGCACCGGAGCGCTTCGCCGCCGCCTTCGTGTTGCCGTCGCGCGGCGCGTGGCTCTACAATCGCCGACGTCGTCGCGCCCGGCCGCGCGCTACAGTGCACGGCGAGATGGGCCCGTCGTTGACGTAGATTCTCAAATCGAGGCCCGATGAGCATCCTCACGCCCGCCGAAGAACTAGGTCTCAGCGGCTTGAGCCTCGACAGCCGGGTGCGGCGGGTGTTCTACAACATGCCGCCGCGGGCCGCCGCCGAGCTGTGCGAGCGGATCGAAGCCGAAGCCTGGCAGCGCAAGCTGTGGTACCTGCACGAGGGGCGCGACGAGGCGATCCACGTGTTCGCCCGGCCGATCTTGGCGCTCCCCGATCAGTTGGCGTACCTGCATTACGTCTCGCTGACGATTCTCAACGCGCTCAAGCGTTTGCCCGATCTGTACATGCAAGACTTCGCTGTGCGCGAAATGTTCCCGTTGTCGCCGGCCGAGCAGCAATGGCTGTGGGACAACTGGGGGGTCGCTCACCGCGAGAACAACACCGTGCTGGGTCGACTCGACGCGGTCGTCGAATTCACCAGTCCAATGTGGAAGGACTCGCTTAAGTTTCTCGAGCCCAACTTGTGCGGCGTCGGCGGCATCTGGCTCGGGCCCACTTGCGAGCAACTGCTGGCCGACCTGGTGTTGCCGATCATTCGCCAGGCCGAGCCCGAGTTGGAGCTCGACACGCTCCGCGATCTGCGCGAGCTCTTCATCCAGGAAGTGCTCGATCACATGGAAGCGATCGGGCGGCGCGGCCGCAACATCTGCTTCATCGAACCGAAGTACGCCGGCGACGGGCCCGACGAACAACAAGCCCTGGCCGATTACTATCACCAGCGGCACGGACTGCGCGTGATGCACGCCGACCCGTGCGAACTGGAGATCGTCGGCGACGAGGTCTGCTACCAAGGCGAGTCGATCGACGTCGCTTATCGCGACTATGAGGTCCGCGATCTGATCTCGCTGGCCGTCGAAACCGGCAACGATTTGGCGCCAGTTCGCAAGCTGTTCCGCGAGAACCGCGTGATCTCGTCGTTGGCCGGCGAATTCGATCACAAAAGCTGCTGGGAACTGCTGACCGATCCGCAACTGACGAACAAGTATTTCACCGCCGACGAACGACAGATCTTCCGTCGCCACATCCTCTGGACGCGCATCCTTACCGATCGGCAGACGACGCTTCCCGAAGGCGATTGGGGCGACCTGTTGGACTTCGTCCGTCCCCAGCGCGACATGCTCGTGCTCAAGCCGAACCGTTCGTATGGCGGCGCCGGCGTGCTGATCGGCCAGGCCCTCAGCCAGGAGGAGTGGGACCGCGCAATCGACGAGGCGCTGCGCTCGTCCGATCGCTGGGTCGTGCAGCGGCAGGCGATTCTGCCCGTCAACGAGTTCCCGGTCGTCAGCCCCGACGGCGGCGTGCACGACGAACCGTTCTACACCGTGATGGGCTTTGCTCCCACCAAACACGGGGTGGCGATCCTGGGGCGGGCCTCGCAAAAACAAGTCGTCAACGTGGCCCAGCGCGGAGGCATGTGCGGCGTATTCAGCGGCCGCCCGGCGGTGTCGCTCGTTGGTCCGAACCGGACGCGCCGCACGTAGCTCGGACCGCGCCTGCTTAGCAGGTGTCGCTAGCGCAAGCGGTGATAGACCGTCTTCGCATCCTCGCTGAACCACTTCTCGGCGCCCCCCGCTTCGAAGAATGCGCGCAGCTCTTCGGTCGTCGCAGTGAGCGTCACCTCCTCCCACTTGCCAAACTGAAACTCACCCGGCCGTCGGACCTTCGGGCGAGCGATGCCGGCGATGCGACCGCTTTGAATCGACTTGGCCACCTCGTCCTGCAAAGCAGGCCAGACGACCAACACGTCGTCGGTCACGTCGTACCGCACGATCAAGAACTGCGGTTTGCGCGCGGGGTCGGTCGTGCTGCTCTCGGCGGCTGCCGGTTCCACGGCCTTGTCGGCGTCTGCTTGCTCGCTGTGCTGAGCGAGGTCTTCGATGACGATGCTGGCGTAATCGAGATAGCCGACGTGAGCACAGAGAAAGCGCCCCCCGCCAGAGTTTTCTCCCAACAGCGACTTTTCGTCGTGCCCGGTCAACCAGCAGCGCATCAAGCCCGGCTCGGGTTCGCCGCGCGCGGAGTCCAGCGGCCGCGTCGACTCGCGCGCGATGTGCAAATAACTGACGCGTTCTCCCTCATCCCCTTCGCGGCGCTCCCACATGCCGACCAGCCGCTTGTCGGGCTCGGCCGTGGCCGGGTCGCAAAGCGGATGCACCGACGCCGCGCAACCGGTCAGCAGGCCCAACGCGAGGCAGCACACCACAGCGATCAACCGACGCATAAAATCACTCCGCAACCTGGGGTCGCTTGAAACCAAAATGCCCGACCTTCCCTACTTCACGCGCTGATAAGTCGCCTTGCCGCTTTCGAGAAAGCAGCTCTTTGCGCCACCGTCGGCCAGGAACTTGGCGATGTTCTCGCTCGAGTCGGTGATCCGCAGCTCCTCGTACTCGGCCGCATCACCGGCGTTGGTTCGCTGCTTGCGGCGCACCACTCCCTTGAGCTTGCCTGCTTCGATTGCCGCGGCCGTGGCGTCTCGGTCCATGTCCCAGATCTCGAGCTGTTCGGGCGTGACGCGATATTTGTAAAACGCGAAGTGAACTGGTTTGCCGCGGTCTTTCTCCTCTTGCGGGAAGACCCAGCTACCGAAATCCTCGCCACCGATTTGCGTGACGAAGAACCGCGTTCCACTCGGCGCTTCGGCTGCGCGGTTGTTCGGCTCATGGCGGATCGACGTGTATTGCATCAAGCCCGGCTCGGGCCGAGCCCGATCGGCTGCCAAGGGGACCTGGTATTCCCCCCCGATGTGCAGATACTCGACGGCGCCATCGGGATCGCGCCGCTGCCACAGCCCAAATAAGCGTTGATCCATTCGGGATATCGCCGGATCGGAAAGTGGCTTCTCCGATTCGACGCAGCCTGTCAACCAGGCAAGTCCCAGGGCCAGAAATAAACGGAAGTGTGTCGCTCGCATGACTCGTCCCTCCCTTCGAGATCGCAACGAGACCGGCGGTCTGCTGTTCGAACCGCCCATGTCGGCTTATCGATAGCCTTCACCTGGTGGTGCGGCGCACCGCTCGCACAAGGATACTTCGTTCGCGGGCCCCGCGCCTTTTAGGTGCGGTTACCGATTTCATCCCCCTAAGGCGTGCCAAGAACGCTTGTTGCGTTGCGGAAACCGAACAGCGCGGTCCCCTGACTACTTCATTGTCTGGCGTCGTGGGCTGGGAGCCAAGAAAAAAATCGGATCGCGACCGTCGACTTGTTGGGGAGCGTGGCGTGCTGCCAAAGCACCTCGGTTTCGATCGCAATCGCTGCCCTTGTCGAGGGGCGCAAGACGCTTTAAGATACCGGCTTACAGTTGGTTTTCGGATCGCCGGCTGGCGGTCGCAGCTCGTTGGAGAATTCGCTTGTTGCCGTGGCTTGAAGTGACGTTGCGGCAGGCGCTGGTCTTGGCCCAAGCGGCACCGGCTGGGGGCGGAACTCCGGCCGGGGGAGCTCCCGCCCCTGGTCAAGGGGGGACCTCGCCGCTAATGCAGATGGCGCCCATGCTGGTCGCCATGTTTCTGCTGTTCTACGTGCTGCTGATCCGACCGCAGCGCAAGGAACAGAAAACCCGCCAGCTCATGCTCGAGAACATCAAGAAGAACGATCGCGTCGTGACGATCGGCGGCATCTACGGCACCGTCACCAGCGTGCGCCGCGAAGCTGACGAAATCACGATCAAGGTCGACGACTCGACCAAGTTGCGTGTGACCGTCAGTTCCGTGTCGCGAGTGCTCGGCGCGGAGACGACCGAAAGCAAACCGGCTACATTAGCCCCTTAACGCGGAGCGTTAGCAGTCCACACAGCGCGGCGCGTCATCGCGGGTTGTTGCAGCCCTCCTTTCTATCGATATGAGCGCCCGCGGGCGCGAGCCTTACAGATAACAGCGCCTTTGGGGCGCGGGAAGCAGTGTTCAATGTCGAACGTCGTGATGCTCATAATCGCCCTGGCAGTCGTGGTGCTGCCGTGGGTCGTGGGGACCTGGCTGGCCAACGCGTGGCGAATGCCCGACTACGGCTGGAAGATCGGACTGGTGCTGTTCTGCGTTTGCGCCGGCACGGCGGTCGTCACCTTGCGGTGGCCCCCCAAATACGGTCCCGATCTGAGCGGCGGCACCAATCTGGTGTACGACGTCTATCCGAAGCCGGGAGCCGAGGACGATACGATCGACATGGATCGGCTGGTAACCACGATCGCGCGGCGGATCAATCCCGGCGGCGTGAGCGAAATCTCGGTGCGCCCCTTCGGCGACAAGCAGATTGAAATCATCGTTCCCAACGCCGCCAATCCCGAAGACGCCCGCCGCGTCGAACAGAAGATCAGCCGCGCCGGCACGCTCGAGTTTCGGATTCTTGTCGATGAGCGGGATACGCGCTTCGATCGGCTTCGCGAAGCGGCCCAGCGGGCCATTTCCGAGGTCAAGGATACGCAGGGCAACGTCATCGGCCGCTGGACGCCGATGGGCCCCGAAGCCACCAACGACTTTCGCAACAATCCGAATTTCCTGACGCGCGAGAATGCCAAAGGTCAGTGGGAAATCCTTACGGCCGTCGACAAAGACCCCGAACGGGCCGTGACGGGCAAGTACCTGACTTCGGTGCGACCGGGCTTCGACGAAATGGGTGGAAACGCGGTTCATTTCCAGTTCGACACCCAGGGCGCGCGGCTCTTCGGTCGCCTGACCGGAGACAACCTGCCGGCCAGCTACGGCGAACGTCATCTGGCGATCATCCTCGACGGCAAGCTCTACTCGGCCCCCACGATTAACGACACGATCACCTCCAACGGCATCATCAAGGGCCGGTTCACCAAGGAAGAAGTCAACGATCTGGCGTCGGTGCTGCTGGCGGGCGATCTCGGCGCTCGTCTCGGAGAGGAGCCCGCCGCGCGGCAATTGATCGATGCTACGCTCGGCCCCGACACGATTCGCAAGGGGAAGATCGCCATGGGCGCCTCGGTCCTGGCGGTGGTGATCTTCATGCTGATCTACTACCGCTTCGCCGGGCTCGTGGCCTGCTTCGCCCTGACGCTCAACGTGCTGTTGACGCTGGCCGTGATGATCGTAATCAAGGCGGCGTTCACGCTCCCTGGTTTGGCGGGCCTGGTGCTCACCGTCGGTATGGCGGTCGACGCCAACGTGTTGATCTACGAGCGCATCCGCGAAGAACTGGCCCGGGGCGCTGCCTTGCGGATGGCGATTCGCAACGGTTTCAGCCGCGCGATGAGCACGATCATCGACTCGAACGTCACCACGATTCTCACCGCCTTGGTGCTCTACTGGATTGGCTCGACCGAAGTGAAGGGCTTCGCCATCACGCTGTTCATCGGGCTGGTATTGAGCATGTTCACGGCCACGTTTGTCTCGCGCGTCGTCTTCGACGTGGCCGAAAGGCGCGGCTGGATCCGTCAACTGCGGTTCATGCAGATCGTTGGCTCGACGAACTTCGATTTCCTCGGCCTGGCCAAACCGGCGATTGCCGGTTCGCTGGTGGTGATTGCCATTGGCATGGCGGCCGTGGTTGCTCGCGGCAATAACCTGCTGAACATCGATTTCACCAGCGGCACGCAGGTGACGATGAAGTTCAAGCAGCCGAAAGAGATCGCCGAAGTCCGCCGGCTCGTCGAGCCCGATCGCGAAGTGCTTCCCGACATCTCGGTCAACTACATCAACCTCAGCGATGAAGAAAAGGGAAAGCGGATCCAGATCAACACGTCGAACGACAGGCAACTCGATGTCGAGCAGCGCTTGAACGAGTTATTCGGCGACGACCTTTCGCGCCAGACCCTGTCGGTCAGCGACGTGCAGGAAATCAAGTCGGCGCTGCCGGCGGTCGATTCCGCTACCGACGAGCCGGCCACGCCTGAGGAACCAAACGCTACCGACGCGCCGGCCGCCGACGAGCCGGCCTCGGAAACTCCAACGAACGAAACGCCTACGAACGAAGTACCGTCGGACGATAGCACAGCGCCAGATAGCAACGAGACGGCGCCGAACGAAGCAGAGCCGGCGGCAAGCGAACCGACCGAGCCCGCGGCGAGCGAACCGGCAGAGCCCCCGGCGAGCGAGCCGGCGGTGCCGAATCCGCAGGCCAGGCGTACACCGTCGACGGCGCAGTGGATAGCAGCGAGCTTTGCAGCCAGCGAGCACCAGTTCGGTTTCCAACTCGCCCAAGCCGAACCGTCGGCCGACGAAAATCCGTCGCCGACTGCCGACACAACAGAAACGGCGACCGATGCGCCCCCGGCCGCGGCAGAACCGGCTGCCAGCGAGCCAGACTTAGCAGCGCCTGCGGATGCTTCACCTGCGACCGAATCACCGGAGACGGAGCCCTCGATTGCGCCCGCGGAGCCTGCACCCGCTGAGCCTGGTCCTTCGATCGAAGCGACAGAGCCGGCAACGAAAACCCCGCCCGCCGAAGCCCCGATGCCCGCCAAACGCCCTGTTCCGCTGGGTCCGCGATTGCCGGGCGAAATGCCGGCGCTCCCGGGCGAAGACCAACCGCAACCTGCCCCCACGCCCGTGGGCCCGGCGGCCGATCCGTTCGCTGGTGGAACGCAAGCCACGCTCACGTATTCCGACCCCATGGGGTACGAGAGCGTGAAAGAGAGCATTCTCGAAGGACTCGAGGGGACCGACGACGCGAACGCCCCGCTCGAGCTTTACAATCTTGAGGCCGACCGCGCGACCAGCGGGCGCAGCAAGTCGTGGGAACTGCGGACGATCGTTCCCCCTGATCGCATGCAACCGGTTCTCGACAAGATCGCCGCCGAGTTGAGCTCGCAGCCGTACTTTCCGTCGGTGACATCGTTTGGCCCTAAGGTCGCCGGAAGCACGCGACAGAACGCGATACTGGCCTTGGGCGCCAGCCTGGTGATGATCATCGCCTATATCTGGTTCCGCTTCGACAAGGTGACCTTCGGTATCGCGGCGGTCGTGGCCTTGGTGCACGACGTGCTGGTCACGCTCGGCGCGCTAGCGCTCAGTTCGTATGTCGCGCCGTATCTCGGTTTCCTGTTGATCGATCCGTTCAAGATCGACCTGGCGATCGTGGCGGCCTTCCTCACGCTGATCGGTTTTTCGCTCAACGACACGATCGTGATCTTCGATCGCATCCGCGAATTGCGAGGCAAAAGCCCCGACCTGACCCCCGAGTTGATCAATCGCGCTTTGAATCAGACGTTATCGCGCACGATCCTGACCTCGTTGACCGTGTTGATGACCGTTCTGATCCTGTACATCTGGGGCGGGCAGGGGATTCACGGCTTCGCATTTGCTCTGCTGGTCGGTGTCATCGCCGGTACCTACAGCACCGTGTTCATCGCCACGCCAGTCCTGCTCTGGATGCACAACCTGGGCAAGGCCAAGAGCTCGGCCGGCGCCACGCGACCGCTGCGGCCGGTGTCGACCGCGAGTTGACAATACGGCGCCGGACCGTCGCCCGACAGTCGCCGCTGGTCTAAGGTGGTAATTGCCGTCCGCAATGCGCGGATGGCGTACCCGGCAATCTCCCGCTGCGCCCCGCGCAAGATCTCATGCTCGACGAACTTCTGGAGTTAATCCGTTCGCGCCGAGCGCTCGTCGGAGTGATCGGCCTCGGCTATGTCGGGCTGCCGCTCGTGCGGCTGTTCGCCAGCGCTGGTCTTCGCACGCTCGGTTTCGACGTCGACGAACAGAAGATCGCCCGGCTGCTGTCCGGCGAAAGTTATATCGGCCATATCCCCAGCGCTTGGATCGCCGAGACGGTGCGCTCCGGTCGTTTCCTACCGACGGCCGATTCCCGCCGTTTGGCCGAGCCCGACGCTCTGTTGATTTGCGTCCCCACACCGCTGGCCGACAACCGCGATCCCGATCTCTCGTTTGTCCAGCGCACCAGCCAGCAGATCGCCGCCGCGTTGCGCCCTGGGCAACTGATCGTGCTCGAGAGTACCACATACCCGGGCACCACGCGCGACGTGGTATTGCCACGTTTGGCCGCCAAGGGGCTTGTCGTCGAACGCGATTACTTGTTGGCCTACAGCCCCGAGCGCGAGGATCCCGGCAACCCCACGCACCGCGCGGGCAACATACCCAAGGTCGTTTCGGGATATGGGCCGGCGAGCCTGGCGGCCGCCACGGCGCTTTATCAGGCTGCCATTCCGCAGATCGTGCCGGTCTCGTCGCTCGAGGTAGCCGAAGCCTGCAAGCTGCTGGAGAACACCTATCGCGCGGTGAATATAGCCCTGGTAAACGAGCTCAAGGTGGTCTTCGCTTCTTTGGGGATCGACGTCTGGGAAGTGATCGATGCGGCGCGAACCAAGCCATTCGGATTTCAGGCGTTCTATCCGGGGCCGGGGCTCGGGGGGCACTGCATCCCCATCGATCCGTTCTATCTGAGTTGGGTCGCCCGACAACACGGCGCCAATAGCCGGTTCGTCGAACTGGCCGGCGAGCTCAACACCGAGATGCCAGGGTACGTCGTCGAGCGAGTCGAACAAGCGCTGGCCGAGACGGGCCGAACTTTGTCCGGTAGCAAGGTCTGCCTGCTGGGCGTGGCCTACAAACGCGATGTTGACGACCCGCGCGAAAGCCCGGCCTTCGTGCTGTTGGAACTGCTGGCGGCGCGCGGAGCCGTGCTCAGCTACAACGATCCCTTCATTCCGCGGCTCCCCGCGATGCGGCACCATAATCCTCCGCCGCTCGAGAGCCAGCCGCTCACGGCCGCATTCCTGGCCGCTCAAGATTGCCTGCTGATCGTCACCGATCACTCGCAATACGATTGGCAATTCATCGTCGATCATGCGCAGTTGGTGGTCGACACGCGCGGCGCGACGCGGCAGCTGGCACGCGGCCAGGAGAAGGTGCGCCGCGCCTGAGCGACGCGGTTTTAGCTCCCCGTGTTCTGGTGGCGCTTGCATGCCTGGCTTGGCGCCGGGATGATGGGGGCTGCAAAATCATCCCGCGGCGTTCGCCGTCGGCTTGTCATTAGTCCAGTCACTTCTGTGGAGAATCGTGCCATGCGGCTGGTACCGTTGCGCCTGGTGATCATGACGGTCGCGTTTTTGGCAATGCCGGCGGTGGGCCGCTGCGAAGACGAGGCGCTACCGCGTCCCACCGACATCGAATGGCAGCCGTTGGCCGCGCAGGTCAAACGCGTCGCCCAGGCGCTCGAGCTCGTAGGCGCGCCGCTCGACAAGACGCAACAGGCCGCGCTCGACAAGGCGCTGGCGAACCCCACCGCCAGCGAAGCGGTCGAGCAGGTGCAGGCCGTGCTCGATCCGCTCTGCCTGGTGCTGGTCTCGATCAATCCCGAGAGCCGCGTGAAGGCCGCCCCTGGCCCCGCGCCGCGCAAGCTCGTGCAGCAAGGCTGGCGCGTCTTTCTGGTCAAAGTGCTCAACGAAGGGGGGGTGACCGCCGAGCTCAAAGTCACCAGCCCCAACGCCGCGCCGCTCTACAAGGGTTCGACCGGCAAGGCCGAGCCCGAACGGACCATCAAACCGCACGACGTGCCCGACCGCTGGCTCGACGTCCGCTTGTCCGACGCTCAGCCGCTGGAGAAATCGCTGTCGGGGCTGAAGGTCGAATACCGCATCATCGAGCTCTACAGCCGCGACGTCGGCAAGCGCGAGGCCAAGCTGATGTTCGACGTCGGCCAAGGGACCCAAGACCTGGGCTTTCGCAACGAACTGAATCTGCTCTTCACCTGCGAGCCTGCCGTCGAAGTTGTGCTCGAAGTGATCGACGACGACGGCGCGCCGACCACCGGACAGTTCGTCTTCCGCGACGAGCGGGGGCGGATCTATCCCTCGCGGTCGCGCCGGCTCGCCCCCGACTTTTTCTTTCACGATCAGGTTTACCGCCACTCGGGCGAGAGCGTCAGCCTGCCCCCGGGCAAGTATCAAGTGACTTACACGCGCGGCCCCGAGTATCGAATTCTGCACCGCGAGATCGAAGTGCCCGAAGGGACCGTCTCGCACAAGGAATCGTTCCGGCTCTCGCGCTGGATCAAATTGGCCGACTACGGCTGGTACTCGGGCGATCACCACGTGCACGCGGCCGGCTGCGCGCACTACGAATCGCCGACCGAGGGAGTGCAGCCCGTCGACATGATGCGCCATATTCTCGGCGAAGACCTGAACGTTGGTTGCGTGCTGTCGTGGGGACCGTGCTGGTATCACCAGAAGCAGTTCTTCGACGGCAAGGTGCATCGTCTTTCGACGCCCAAGCACCTGATGCGCTACGACGTCGAAGTGTCGGGCTTTCCCAGCTCGCACGCGGGCCATTTGTGCCTGTTGCGGCTTAGCGAGGACGATTACCCCGGCACCTCGCGCATCGAGGAGTGGCCCAGTTGGGATCTGCCCGTGCTGCAATGGGGCAAAGAGCAAGGGGGCGTCGTCGGCTTTTCGCACAGCGGTCACGGGCTGAACGTCAAAGATATGACGTTGCCCAGCTACGAGATGCCCCCCTTCAACGGCATCGGCGCCAATGAGTACATCATGGATGTCGTGCACGGCGCCTGCGATTTCATTTCGGCCGTCGACACCTGCATCATCTGGGAACTGAGCATCTGGTATCACACGCTCAACTGCGGTTACACCTGCCGCCTCAGCGGCGAGACCGATTTCCCATGCATCTATGGCGAACGGATCGGTCTGGGCCGGGCTTACGTCAAGCTCAACAAGCCTGAAGAACTCAACTACGACGATTGGGTGGCCGGCATTCGCGACGGGCGCAGCTACTGTAGCGACGGGCTCTCGCACCTGTTCGACTTCCAGGTCAACGGCCTGGGCGTGGGCGAGCCGGGCGATGGCGGCCGGCCCAGCACACTGGCGATTAAGTCGGGCGAGCCGCTGGCCGTGACGGTCAACGCCGCCGCGCTGCTCGACGAAAAACCGCGCGACGACATCCGTCGCGCCGGCCTCGATCACAAGCCGTACTGGCATGTCGAGCGGGCTCGCATCGGCGACTCGCGCAACGTGCCGGTCGAGTTGGTTGTCAACGGTCAGGCGGTGGAGCGCAAAGAGGTGCCAGCCGACGGCAGCGTGCAAGAGGTGAAGTTCGACTTCCAACCCGAGCGTTCGAGCTGGGTGGCCGTGCGAATCTTTCCGTCGAGCCATACGAACCCGGTGTTCGTCGAAGTCGATGGCCGTCCTATTCGCGCCAGCCGCCGCAGCGCGCAGTGGTGTCTCGACGCGGTCGATGTCTGCTGGAAGAAGAAGCAACCGCAGACGCGCCAGAGCGAGAAAGAGGCGGCCGCGGCCGCTTACGATGTCGCCCGCGAGGCATACCGCAAGATCCTGGCCGAATGCGAGGTGGAGTGAGCGGCTAAAGTCGCGGCACTGGGCTGACGGCCGATGTAGTCCTGTTAGCGGATCGGGGGCATCCAATGGTGTTGTTCTTCATCGTCTGGGGGACCAAGGTACGCCAAAAGACCCTCGGTTGCCGGGTCGACTTCTGCCCCGGCTGCTTGCGACGCACGACCTTCGACGTCAAAACGGTCGAGCAGGCGTCGCACCTGTACTACATCCCCGGCCCGTACCGCGAGGTCGCGCGCTATTGCGAGTGCGATCTGTGCGCAACCAAGACCGAGGCCCCTTTGCAGATCAGCTATGTGCGGCCAGTCGAGGTATCGCAGTTAACCATCGACCAGCTCGCGGAGCGGACGAATCCCGTTTTGACCCGGGAACGCGAGGAGGAGATTCGCGCCGAATTGTGCGACAAACATGGCGAGGGGGCCCTGAAACAAGCCGCCGTGCAAAGTTTTCTCGCCAACCTCGTTCCTGAGCTGAAGCAAGCCGAGGACCTAGGTGTCGGCAGCCTGGTGGTGCTCGTGCTGGGCATCGTGTTGGCGGTTTTCGGCTTCATCTGGCGCGTCGAAGCGGGCATCGCGGCAGTCGCCCTCGCCGTCATCGGGTTTCTTGGGTTCTACTGGTGGCAATATCATTGGCGAGGTTATCGAAAGTTGTCGCCACGCATTCGCAAGTTCCTCGGCGATCTGCCCTGCCAGTGGTCCGACCTCACGCAGGAGCTCGACGCATTGGCCCAGCGCGAGCGGGCGTTTCGCAAGTTGCGTCGCCATCTTTCGCCGCATCGCTATGAGCAGCTAGCGGGCGAGGCAGCGGGCCTTTCCCGGTCAGCGGCCGGCTCGTTCTGAAATGCCAGTCCGGTGGCTAGCTCCGGGCACTTAAGCACGTCGCGACGCCCTGTCATCGCAGCCATCATAACGACCAAATTAATGGTCATATTCATGTTGACAAACCTGCCCGCTGTGGTAGGATGACTGGCGTGAACAACACCTCAATCGCAAGATAAACCGATCCCACCTCGTTAGTCCCCCCTGCCGATTGCGGTTCCTACCACCGGGCCGGTAAGCGGGGCGCGGCGCCACGCGGCCGATCCACTCGTCAGCGATTCTCTGGCGATTGCCGCTGGTTTCCCGGTGCCTGGTTCCACAGGGCCGGAAGGATCCTCCTGCCGTCACATTGACCGCACCGTTTCGGTTTGCGCCCGCGCAGCGGTCGCGACGTCCGCGCGTCGGCAGCAATCGCCGCAGCGCGCGCTGTCGGTGCGTCGCGGCACTATCCCCTTTTTATGGACATCGAAAGGAACACCTCTCATGGCGATCAACTGGATCGACGTCACGGCCTCGCCTTACAACGCCGCCGGCGACGGCACCACCGACGACACCTCGGCCATTCAGTCGGCCATCAACGCCGCCGGCAGCAACGGCGTCGTCTATTTCCCCGCGCTAACTTACAAGACGTCGGGCACGCTCACGGCCGCCTACGACAACCACACCTGGTTGATGTACGGCGCCACGATACTGGCCGACTTCGACGGCATCGCCGTGCGCTTCGGCTCGTTCAGCGCCGCTAAGCAGAACAACAGCGTCTATGGCGGGAACATCTACCGCACGAGTTCGCCGTCGTCGACCGGTTGGACCATCGGCAACATTGGCTGGCAATGGCTCAACTTCTCGCGCTTCT
This sequence comes from Pirellulales bacterium, assembly GCA_050184475.1. Lineage (GTDB taxonomy): Bacteria > Planctomycetota > Planctomycetia > Pirellulales > JAEUIK01 > JAIESQ01. Next base: position 444,812 of record JBFXAH010000002.1, read on the forward strand.
ACCATGTCGACTACCAGATCCGAGGCTTTCACATCGGCCAGCAATTGCTCGGCGAGGGACTGGCGATCGACGAAGTCGACATCACGATCAACTCTCCGGCGGAGTTCACCACTTCGGTGAGCCACAACCTCGTTGCCGGCAACATTGTCTATTTTTCCACGACGGGCACGCTGCCGACGGGACTCGACGAAGAAACGCCTTACTACGTCGTGGCGGCCGGTCTGACGGGCACCACCTTCCGCGTGTCGTCCACGTCGGATCTCATGAATGTCGTCACGACGACGGGCTCGCAGTCGGGCACGCACACCCTGTGGCGCGGAATCACCTTCGGCACGCAAAGCGGCCACCTCGTCCCCCGGCACCTCCTGTCGAACAAGGTCGGCATCAGTTGCACGGCCCGCAACGGGGGCTGGTGCAACGAGAACGCCTTCTTCGGCGCCGGCCGGGTCGGCAACCTGAGCAGCGATCCCGACCAGTCCGCAGGGTACATGATCCACCTCGAGCGTGGCCAACGAACGCCGAATCTGCTCAACAACAACAAGTTCTACGGACTCTGCCTGGAGAACGCCAAAAGCTCCAACAAGCCGAAGGCGGTCTATTGCGACGCCATTTACACGCTCTTCGACCACTGCCGCTACGAAGGGTTCGACGCCGACTTCATCGACAACTCGGGTGACGACTTCCTCAGCGGCGGCAACATCTTCCGCGGCGGTATCGGCTTGACCACTCCTGGCGATTGCCTGGTGGACCCCACGGTTGGCCTGTATCAGTTCGTCGGGGCGCGAGCCAGCGTGCACGGTGGCGGCAGTTCGACGGAGGCCGCCTGGGCCGTCCGCGATCTGAACTCGGCGAACAACAAGTCGTTCCGCGTGCAGAACACCGACGGCACCGACTGGTTCAAGATCGATGGCCTGGGGCGGACTGAGATCGGCTTCAACTCCGGCGGAAGCCTCGACGCCAAGCTGGCCGTGATCAACGACAGCTTCTCGACCAAGACGATGGTGCTGCGGCAGAAGGCTTCACCCGTTGGGCCGGCGATCGAAGTGCAGAAGTCCGCCGGCAACCCAGTCTTCACCGTTCGGAAGAATACCAGTGGCAGTGCGACGGAAGATGACATGATTGTTGTCGTGGGGGCGCTGGGAGATCGCCTCGATCTGGATGAAGATCCTCTCTCCGGAGTTGTGGCGCGCGGTCAGATCGGAGCGGTCGGCGCGGCATCCACCGCGGCGGGGATCCCCGGAGTCGTGGTGTTAGCAAACGACGACGGAGTAGCCGCCACGGCCAACAAGCCACTGGGTGTCTGGCAATGTGGCGGGAATCCCTCGACTTCTACTTTCGGCGCGATCGACGCGATCCTGATTTCGGCAGATGGCGAATGGGACGATACGTCGGGATTGGTCGCGCCCACGCGAACAGTGTTCAGCAATGGGAGCACGACGGCTGACCAGTTGGTGCCCTACCTCGAAGCCACCAGCGCCAATGAAATCGGCTTCTTGGGCGCCACACCCGTATCACGCCCCGAGATCAGTAGCTCGACAGGCGGAAACGCGGCCCTCGAGGATCTGCTGGCCGCACTCCACAGCCTGGGGCTGATCACCGACTCAACCTGATCGGAGCACACTCTAGAGTTCGGTGGGCAACGCAAGACAGCAAAAAAAGCGTCCTGCATCGGCGGCACAACCGCCGGTGCAGGACGCATATTTGCGAATCGCGCGCGTCGCCGAGCGCTCGCTCGCCGCCGACGCCAACGGGGACTGGCCCTACAGCGTCTTCAGATACTCGATGACCGCCACTTTTTCTTCTTCGCTCAGCTTATCGGGGAAGGTATGCCCGAGGTTGCTTTTGCCGAACATCGTCGAGTCGAAGTAGGTGCGGCGTTGTTTGCCGGTGCGCGCGTCAGCCGGCACCGCTTCGAACTCAACGATCTCCAGCCCAATCCGCTGGTAATCGTAACCGTCTTCGGTTCGCTGCCAGACTTTCGGCCGCTGGTCGGAGTGGAACAGATGCCACAACGTCGGCACCGACCCATTGTGCAAATACGGGGCCGAGGCCCAGATGCCATTCAAGGGCTGGGCGACGTACCCGCCCGGATCGGCAATCGATTTCTTCTCGCCGTGGTTGGAGAACCAGCTCAACTCGTAACCGTGCCGCATCTCGGGCGTGAGCGAATCGAGCCGCGCGCGATCGGTCCCCACGACGTCGATCGGCACGATGTTCTGCGGAAAGGCCGAGCCGTCGCCGTAGGTACCGTGGCATTCGGCACAGTTGTTATTGAAGATCTCGCGGCCTTGCGCGGCCAGGCTCTGGTCGATCGAATGCGGATACTTGGGGGGCTCGAGCCCGAGAATCCACTGATAGATCTCTTTGAAATCGTCCTCCGACTCGTGGAAGACTTCGGGACCGTTGGAGGGTGTCATCATGAACTGCATCAGCGCGCGGTGCCCGGTGCCGGCGAAACCGTCGGCGTACAGGTGCGTTTTGCGCTTGACGTTCCACCAGGGGGGCGCGTCGTGATCGTGGTGAATCATCTTGGGGGCGGGGCGGGTCAGGTCGACGTTCAGGTTTTCGTCGCGGTAGTTGCCCAGCACCACGCCGAAAATGATGGCGTTGGTCGTGCCGTTCGATTTGCCCAGCGGCACGAGCAAGGCGCCGACTTCCGCCTGCGGAATGATCCGGCCGATCTCGCGCTTCGCCGCGACGATTTCGCCGAACAATGTTTCCAAGGCGATGTGCGTATTCGGCAGGCCGGGAATCACCTTTCCTTCGAGCTTGCCGCCGTGGCAGCCGAAGCAGTTGAAGACCCAGCCGCCATGGCCATCGTCGGAGTATTGCAGCGGGATGCCACCCTCGCGCCCCGGCGCTTCGGTCAGGCCGTAGCGCGAAAGAGTCATGCGGCGGCGCTCCGCGGGCGTGGCCTGCTCGGCTTTGTCGCGAAGCGGTTTCTCCCACACTCGCCACAAATTATCGAACACTTCCTGGTCCAACTGGGCCGGCACGTACTCGTTATTCAACAAGTGCTCGTAGCCCGGCTGCAGTTGGCCGTTGGGCAGGCGAATCGCTGTTTCGGGGAGCAAATCGCCAGCGCCGGCCGGGGAATGCGCTGCCAACCACACCACGGCTGCTGCCGCCGTCCACGTCCCCAAGCCTGTTACGACCATACGAGCGATGCTTGCAAACTTCATATTCGCGATCTCGTGATGAAGGGCCGACACAACGCGTCGACGTCCGATAGCCAGCTTCTCAGCGGCGCGACTGCATTCATAACGTCGGCGCGCCAAAGGGCGGAAACTCAATCATTGCGAAGCTAATTCTTAGTTGGCTAACTAGCCACGCCTGAGTTTACCTATCGAGCGTTGGCGATTGCAAGGAGATTTTCATTACCGAAAGGGGTAAGAAGTTGCGTCGGCTATCGGAGTTCCGGACCGTCGCCGCCACCCACGGATTCTCGATCCACCCAGCATGATCGGCCGTTTCAAGAAGTGACCGCGCGGCGGTGCCTGGCCTGGGTCGGCTGGCTACCGCCGCGGGCCCCGCGCTGACGACGGAAATGCAGGGCGGTGGCGACTCCTCAGCGTGACGCGGTCGTTGGCACGTTGGCCAATTGCCCGTTCGGCGCTGCAACGAAGTCCAGCGAGGCCGTCTTGCCAACGGTCACTTGAACCGTCTGTTCCTCGCGCACAGGCTTGCCAGCGCGGACGAATTCAACGCGCACTCGATACTCGTAGACCGAGGTCGGCGATAGCCCGCTCGATGTGTACTGGCGACGTGGGCCGGTGCTCTTGGTCAGATGGTCGTTGACGTACACCTTGGCATCCGCCGGAACGCGAACCACTAATGCAGTGTTTTGCGAGGTCGTTTCAGCGATAGCAGCGGGCGTGCGGGCCGCCGCATACCCGCTTGCGGCGACAGGATATCCGACTGGTCCCCAGCCATAGTAGCCAACGTAGCCACCGTATCCCCAACCGTAGCCGTACCCACAACCAGGAATGCAACAAGCGGGATAGCCCGAGCAGCCTCTCCAGCAGCAGCGACCAAAGGCGTTCGCGTCTTGAGCAACGACACTTAGAACCAGGACGATCAACCCGAGATGCAGCGCTTGTCGCACCATTGTTCAACTCCCAACTGGTGTTTCGGTTGCTCGCGTTTTTTCAAGCACTCGTTCGAGGGCCAAATCGGCAAGTCGCCAAGCGCCCTGTGGATTCGGCCAAATGCAGACGAACGGGTGGCAAATCTCGCGGCATTTTAACCCGGATCAACAACCGCGGACGGGAAGTCAGCACATTTTCTGCCCTATTGCTGAGTATTGCCCTGACCAGCGTGTCACAGGGATGGCGCTGATGGCCCGTACAGAGAAAGCTTGTCCGAAGAGCGGAGGGCACGGGACTCGAACCCACACCCCAATTTGGCAAAACGCCTGATGATATCTGTCTTTCCGAAGAATGCCAAGAGTCGCGCGCTGCACAGGCGCTGCAAACAAATTGCAGCAGATGTCAGGCGTTGGCGCGTTTGGACGTCGATCTGCAATGTGTGATCCGCAGCTGGAATGAGCTATCGACGCCGATACGGCGAGCCGTGATGGCCTTGGTACGGGCGATCTAAGCGCCATTGAACTGGCCGATGACGTGGCCGTAATCCGCGACGCCAATGGCTACAGTCGGGACGAGCTTGCCCGGGCGATGGGGGAGCCCAAGAGCGAGATTCCTACGCTCCTCGCGCTGCTAACCCTCTCGCCGGAAGCCCAGCAGCCAGCGCGCAGGGATCAGAGATTATCTCGGCGGTATCTCAATGCCATTTCACAGGCGAAGCCAGAAGAGCAAGCTGAATTGGTCGCGCAGGTTAACCGTAGAGGCCTCAAAGCGGATGAGACCGCAAAGCTCCTGAAGCAGCCGAGGCCAACAGCATCGAGCAATCGGCGCCGCGGAGCGGAGACGACCTTCCGGCGGTTTACGACTAGAAACGCATCCGTTACGGTCACCTTCCGCAAGCGCTCCGTCCATGACCACGACGTGCGGATTCCAGCCCAACGCGGCCCTAGCATTGTGCCGCGCTAACAGGCTAATACGGTAAGCCGACGACTTCTCCATCATCGGGCAAAATCAAATAGACCCGGACATCTTCCGCCAATTCGCAGTTTAGAAACTTTACGCTGCCATCGGCCATCCCATAATGAGCGCCGTGCAAATGAGCACTCGCGCAGTTGACCGATGACAATCCGGGCGAACTAAACCACGCCGTTCCCTGCCGCGCGATGAACTCGCCGTGGAGGACGGTACTTGAGGTGCCGTCCGTGATCTTGGAGATCGGTTCGCCTACAAGGAACACGTTGAAGCCATACGGCGTCAAGCCGGCGCCGGCCGAGTCGACTTCATTGACGTTGGACGGGCACTGGAACTCCGTCGGTGTCGCTCCTGAATTCGTGCTCGCGGCACCATCACGCGCCTTCATGCTGCGCGCCCATTCGGTCGGAAAGCGGTTGTGTGCGTCATGGTATAGCTGGTGCGCGAGAACAAGGTTCTTCAGGTTGGCACAGCACTGAATGCAATGCGCTGATTCACGGGCGACCTGAACGGCAGGCACCAGTAAGGCGACCAACAGCGACAAGATTGCAAGGACGACAACCAATTCGAGGAGAGTGATTCCGCGCCGGTTCATGATGTGCTTTCCGGGAGAGCAGAAAAGTGTGCCCTTTCCCAAAATCTTGGCCGCTAGCAGCGGTTAAATCAGTGGAGGAAGGGTCTTCTCCCATTCTAGCGGCGCAGCCGCGGGAGAAGGCACGATGTCAGCGTTTTGGAATCAGGTGTGG
>JBFXAH010000003.1:0-407707 GCA_050184475.1 Pirellulales bacterium
AAGCGACGAATGGCGGTGGCGTCCATGCCTGATTCTCCCTGATGGTTCGACAGCCGGTCCTCCGGCCTGCCACTAGTCTCGCCGATTCCGCCGCCTTCACCAATACCGAGTTAGCGCTGTAGTACTAACTCGGGGTTAGTAATCATTGCGCGGTTCGTACAACAACTGCTCACGATGGCGGTTGTCTGCTGGCTGATGGCGGGGCTGTTCACCCTGTTGCTCAACATTGGTCGCGGACGACCGGCCAGCGTAACCGACGTTTTTTCCGGCACTCGGTACTTGTGGCGACTTCTGCTGGCTTTCCTGTTGATTTATGCAGTGGAAATTGCCGGCGTCGCCGTGACCCTGGGGCCGGGATTTGCTGCCGCTTTTGCCATGGGAGGCAGCCACCCCGTCTCCATCACACTGCTGATCGTCGGGGGCGTGGCGCTGCTGGCCGCCCTCATCTATGTAGGGCTGGGTATCTCGCAGTACATTCTAGTGATCGTGGATCAGGATAGCGGGGTAATTGAGTCTTTCCGCACCTCGTGGTCGATCATGCGGGGCAATCGGCTCTCCTTCTTCGCCCTGGCTCTCTCGGCTTCGCTGCTCGGCATATGCGGAGTCTTGGCCTGCCTTGTAGGTGCGCTGATTACGATGCCGTTCTTTTATTTCGTCATCTCGCTTGCCTATCTGGTGATGACCGGTCAACCGACGGCAGAGTCGTTGCATCGTCCCGCGGCACCCGCAGGCGGGCCGCTGCCCGCTGCGCCGTGACGGCGGTCGGCCATTCGTCTGCGCGTCAAAGTCTCGGACCAGGTAACCGAGCGCGCCGGGGGAGAAAGCACTTGCGACTCGCCGCAATTTCGACGATCGACGTCGCGCGCGGCTTGCGCTTTGGAACCGATCACTTATCCGGCTGATCCGACGGTTCTGACGGCGGCTCTTTCTGCGGCTCTTTCTGCGGGAGCCCGGTCTTGTTCGTTGTGGCTGGCCCAACTCGCTGGGCTGCCAACTGACGAAGCTGATCCCCGATGTACTGTTGGACGTCGGGAGGAACCGCTGGATTGAAGACCTGCTGAAAAGCGTTGGCAAAGACGGCGTTGCGGATCCGGTCGGAATCGCTCGGCTGATCAACGACCGCCTGGAAGATCGCCAGGCACATCTCGTTCGTCGATTCCTCCCCCAGCATCACCCGTCGCGGAGGCTGGCTCGGATTGCGCGGATTGTCGGCGCTGTTGTCGTACGAACCGACGACGTGGAGGGTCGAGCCTTTGGGGATCCGAACCGGTTCGCGGTACACGTATTGATTTTGCCAGTAGAAGTCCCAGTTCTTCACCCAGACCAGCGGTATCTCGTCCCCTGCCGGGAGCGTGGCCCACACTTTGAGACGCCGCCCCAACAGATGCATGTGCGGCATGACCGCCGTCAGCGTGACGTCGACCGGCAGCTTCAGTTTGGCGGAGACCTCGTGGAACTGCTCACCTGGCGGGATATCGATCACCAGCGGTCCGAAAATGAGCGGCTGACCCGACACGTAGCGATCGACGGGCTCCTTCGTCAAATGGATGCCGACGCGCGACCGATCGGTCTCCTCTCGCCCCGACGGATGAAGGTGCAGTTGCACGACCAGGTCCGCCCCCTTGGGCAACCGTTGGCCGACTCCCTGCGGAAGCACCGGTGGCGTTACGCCCGGTGCCCAAATCGTCATCACACCAGCCAGTGGAATCACGGTGCCGGTTTCGGTCGTGAAGCCGGGCTCGGGTGTCGCTGCATCGTGTCGGCGCGCCGCCCCCGATTCATCCACAAAGACGATGGCATGATGCACGGCGCGGGGATTTCCGGGGCGGAATTCCACCGCCACGGCGACCGCATCCTCGACCTGATCCAACGGAATCACGAAATGATGGAATTGATCGGGCCCCTCGGCCGGAACCGTCACGGAGTGGGGGGCCTCGAAAACCAGGTCCGGCTCGCCCAAGCGCCAGCCCGTTGGATAGTCGGGCAGCACGGGCATGTCGGCCACGTCCCCGCGAGGTGCGTCGGCGGCGGCCCATTCGCGGATCAGTCGTTTCTGTACTGCGCTAAGCCGGCGTTCGGCGCGGAACTGGCCGAAGCCTGCTTCGGCGTGCCAGGGGGCATTAACCCGTCGGCCGTGACTTCAGCCAGCCAATCCGCCCGCTTGGCTGCATCCTCATACGTGACCAGCGAGAAAGGCGCAACCTCACCGTCGCGATGACATTCAGTGCAATTCGCGTACAGAATCGGCGCGATGTGACGACTGAACGTAATCTCCCTCGTCCCTGGCGTCGCTCGGCTTTCGAGCAGGCAACCGACCACTTCGGTTCGCGGGTGCTCGATCGTCTTTCCCGCGGCCAGGGCATCGATTGCTTCGCGCAGATCATGCTGGCCGATAACTGGTCGCTTCTGTCCCGGCGAGGAGAACAAGTCGTTGATGCGTCCGCGGTAGGCAATCTTGCCGCTTGCCTCGACGACGAATGCCTCGGGGACGTGCATCGGCTGCAGATGCTCGGTGATTTCTCCCGTCGAGTCGAGCAAGACGGGGCTCGACAACGCGAAGTCTTTCTGGAACGCCACAACCTCCGTGTGGGAAGTGGTCGCGTCGTTGAAGACGCAGAAGAAGTCGAGCCCGTGCGATCTGGCGCGCTCGTTGAGTCGATTGATTTCGGGGACGTATTGCTGACAAATGGGGCATTCGGCGGAGAAAAAGACGAACACGGTGGCGCGATGAACTCGCTCGCCACCGAGAAAATGCCGCTCGCCGGCGACGTCCAGGACGCGGCGACCCAAGAGCGAAGGGGGCTCTTCCGCCCAGGTTGGGGTGGCAGCGAGGCAGCAGCATATCGTCAAGCCGGCAACGAAGTCGCGTTGTAGACGTTCGGCAAGCCGGCAGGAACCTGATCTTAAGTCTAGAAACTGCTTTGACATCCGTTTCTCCTGGGACTGCATTTTAGGGTCGCGCCGGCTGTTGCTTCTTACGGCGCATATTGTCTTGGCAAGGTTGTCGGGGGACGAGTTTCTAGGCTAGCCGCCAAATCGCCTCCTCACGGCGAGCTCCCCCGCTACTCTCGTTTGCCCGCGGCTGTCGTCGGATCGTACGAAGTCCGGTTGAAGATGCAAATCGCTGGTGCCGTTGCTGGCTTGTCCGGCTTGTCCAGCAGTGCACTTCCTCAGGCCTGTCGTCTCATGCCTCCAGCCGCGTCGAACCACGCCGACCCGAAGAACACGACGGAAGCATTCCCTGCAGCCGGGGTCACCGACGTCACCGACCCCGGACTTCCTCAAGCCTCAAGCCTCAAGCCTCTCCCCGCCCCGCCCCGGCTTCGCTGCGGCCCGCTACAGTTTGCTCCTCAACCCCGCCGGCCACTCCTGCGGCCAACAGCGCATTGATTTGTCACGGTCCGCCCCCAACCGTGTCCAAGGGGGTGGGGCGATCTACCACCGCGTAGAATAATCGAAAACGCAGCCCGGGAGCACGACCATGCACAATCCCTTCGCAGAAGCTGGTGGCGACGAGAACGAAGGCGAGTTAGTGCGCCAGGCCCAGAACGGCGATCGTGATGCTCTCGAAAGGCTGATACTGCGGCATCAGGCATGGATCTACAACATCGCGGTCCGCATGGTCTTTCAGCCTCAAGATGCTGAGGAGGTAACGCAAGAGGTACTCATCAAGGCTGTCACCCGACTCAGCACATTTCAGGGCGAAAGCAAGTTTCGCACCTGGCTCTATCGAATCACGGCCAACCACGTACTCAACATGAAGCGGCGCGGCGGCGAGATAGCGGCGCACACCTTCTCCTCCTACGCGGCGGCAATCAATGACACTCCAGACCTCGACCTGCCCGACCCGAAGAGCATGCCGGTGGAGGTGCCCCTCCTGGTCGAAGAAACGAAGGTCGCCTGCACGACGGGAATGCTGCTCTGTCTCGATCGCCGGCAGCGATTGATCTTCACGCTCGGGGAGATTCTCGGCGTCAGCGACACCCTCGGCAGCGAGGTCATGGAGCTGACCCCCGACAACTTTCGGCAGTGTCTGGCCCGCGCCCGTCGCGACCTGTATCAGTTCATGAACAACCAATGCGGACTGGTCAAGGAAAGCAATCCCTGCCGCTGCCCCAAGAAAACGCGGGGATTCATCGACGCCGGGCACGTCGACCCCCGGCATTTGCTGTTCGCCGCACCGTACGTCCAGCGCATTCGCGAAGCCGCGGTCAGCGTCGCTCGCGAGATGGACGAGGTTGCCGACCGTTCGTACGCCGCGATCTATCGCGATCATCCGTTTCTCGAGCCCGCGGACCAGGCCCGCTGGCTGCGGCAGATTCTCAATCGACCGGAGGTGCGCACGACTCTGCGTTTGAATTGAAGAATTTCCGCCGCGCCCGTCACACTCAACCAGACGGCGTGTCTATGTCATCGAGAGGCCGAAACACCGATGGCAACGAGGACACGAGTCATGTCGCAATTGAAAGGTCGCGTCGCCCTGGTGACGGGAGCGTCGAAGGGCATCGGGGCGGCAATCGCCAAGGAACTGGCCACAGCCGGGGCGTCGGTCGTGGTGAACTTTGCCACGGATCGCAGCGGCGCGGATGCCGTGGTACAGCAGATCGCCGACGCCGATGGCCGCGCCGTGGCGGTTCAGGGCGATGTCTCCCAGGCGGATGACGTGCGCCGCTTGTTTGCCGAGCTCGGCCAAACTTTCGGCTCGCTCGACGTTTTGGTGAACAACGCCGGGGTCTACCGGCCCCTGCCTGTTGATGAGCTCAGCGAGGAGGAATTCCATCGCCAATTCAATACGAACGTGCTGGGACCCTTGCTAGTGACTCGCGAGTCGCTCAATTACTTCGGGCCCAATGGCGGCAGCGTGATCAACATTGGCTCGGCCGCCTCGCGCATGTGTCCGCCCGGCTACTGCATCTACGCCGCCAGCAAGAGCGCTCTGGATGCGATTACGGGCGTGTTGGCGAAGGAGCTCGCCGCGCGAAACATTCGCGTCAACTCCCTTAACCCCGGGGCGACGTTGAGCGAGGGGGCTCAGTCGGCTGGTCTGTACGGTGCCGATAGTGAGTTCGAGCGTCAGCTCGTCGGCAAGACGCCGCTGGGGCGCATCGGCATGCCCGCGGATATCGCAAAGATTGTGACCTTCCTGGCGTCGGACGCTGCGGGCTGGTTGACCGGCGAGGTCATCCTGGCATCCGGGGGCCTGCGATAGCCGGCCAGGCCAACGCGTGAGCCCTTTTACTTGTGCCTGCGCGGCAATTGATCCCCCATCGAACGCGGATGACCGTGGCGCAAGGCCATTCGCTGGTCGGCCGCGTTATTCATCGCTGCGCTGGGGATGAACCGGCCGACCAACGGAAGGCCGGTCGCCCCGGCCAATGGCGTTCGATTCGGGTCAACTGCCGCGCAGCTACCAATAAGCAATGCATTGAGAAAGGAGAATCCCCATGGCTGCCTATCTGGTGTTCCTGCGCGAACAAACGCTCGACAAGTCCGAATTGGAGCTTTACTGGCAACAGGCTCCGGCCACGCTCGAGGGCCAGCCGATCAAGGTGCTGGCTTCGTACGGGCGACACGTGACGCTCGAAGGGCCAGAGCGCGAAGGCGTGGTGATCGCAGAATTCCCCACCCTGGAAGACGCGCGCGCCTGGTACGACAGCCCAGCGTATCAGCAAGCCGCTCAGCATCGGTTTCGTGGCGCCGTTTATTGTGGCCTGATCGTTGAGGGCATCTAGCTGCAGAACGCGCGGTGACCCTGTGCCGCGCGGGCGATTCTCGAATATCTCTCCTCGGGTCGACTCGCTGAGTCGCCGGCCGTACATCCCTGGCTGGGGCCGTTGCACTGGGTTTACCGGTCCGACACCAAAACACCCGGACGCAAACCGGGCACCCGGACGCAAACCAGACGGTCACCCGGACGCAAAACCGCGTCGGTGTTACACGCCCCAAACTGTGCCGTCTAATCGATTTACGGTGCAATAGTAACACACCCGGACGCACCCGGACGCAAAATTACGAACCATCTTATGTCGTGGGGGGGTGTGAGTGAGGGGAGCATGAGTGAGGGGAGCATGAGTGAGGGGAGCATGAGTGAGGGGAGCAATAGTGAGGGGAGAGTCGAGAGGAGTAAGGAGACTGGGGATTGGGGGGCGGTACTACCGGCGGCGCGGCTTTGCACCGGCGTATGGTATCGTCGGGACCAGCCGCGGGCGCGCGCCGTGCAGGAACGAACGCAGAGCAAAGAGCATGAAAGAGCACCGGGACTGGAACGAGAGCTACCGCGACGGCAATCTGCCCTGGGATACCGGCCGTCCATCGACGGAGCTGCAAGCTGTGGTGCGGCGCGGGGCGATCGAGCCGTGCCGCGCGCTGGAGTTGGGCTGCGGCACGGGGACCAATAGCGTCTGGCTGGCGCAGCACGGCTTCGAGGTCACCGGCGTCGACGTGGCGCCGCTGGCCGTCGAGCGAGCCGAAGAGCGGGCTCGGGCTGCCGGGGTGCGAGCCAGCTTCTTGGTCGGCGATGTGCTCGAGTTGCCGAAGCTCGATGGGCCGTTTGCCTTCTTCTTCGATCGCGGTTGTTACCATGCCGTTCGTCGTGGCGCGGCGGAGCGGTATGCGCCGGCCGTGGCGCGACAACTGGCGGCCGGCGGTCGCGGCCTGATCCTGGCCGGCAACGCGCGCGAGCCGCACGAGCCTGGGCCGCCGGTGGTGACCGAAGAAGAGCTGCGCGCCGAACTCGGCCTGGCGTTCGAGATCCTTGACTTGCACGAGTTCCGGTTCGACGAAGCTCCCGGAAGCACGGAGCGCTTTCTGGGGTGGTCTTGTTTGGTCGAGAAGCGCTAACGCGAATCGATCGGCAGGCGGCCGACGGGGGCGGTTAAATGGCGGTGCGGTTTCCCTCCAGACGCGGCCGGCGCAGTTGGTGGCTGATTGCCGCGCTGGCGGCCCTGGTGGTCTACCGGGCCGTGCAAACTACGGGCGAGGCCGACACGCCTGAAGCGCTGGCCGAAGGCATGTATGAGGTCGCCCGCGTCGTCGATGGCGACACGCTGCTCTTGGTCAATCGAGCGCGGGTGCGATTGATCGGCGTCGATACGCCGGAGACGGTGCGGCCGAATCATCCGGTCGAACCGTGGGGCGCCGAGGCGAGCCGCTTCACGCAGGAGTTTATTGGTCGCGGCCCGGTGCGGCTGACATTCGATCAGGAACGCCGGGACCGCTTCGAGCGGTTTCTGGCCTATGTGTGGGTCGACGAGCGGTTGCTGAACGAGGAACTGGTGCGAGCAGGTCTGGCCCGCGCGGAGTTGGGTTTCCACTATTCGAACGCGATGAAGAAGCGATTTCGCGACGCCGAGCGTGCGGCACAACAAGAGCGCCTGGGTCTGTGGTCGCAACGGCCCTGAGCGCCGTGTAACTCGCGAGCGGTCCGCCAGCGGCTAGTCAGCGATGCAGCGTAGCGTATACTCAGCGGCGCGACGGTTGGTGCGTCGTGCGCGGGGCCTTCGGTCGTGCTGCCAGTTTATGGTGCGGGCGTCGCTGGTATCGAGGGGTACTGAAGCTTCGCGAAACTCGAGCGGAGAGATCTGGGAATGCCGCCTACGCAGCTTACGTGCTATCTCGTCAGCAAGTCGGGCGACGACAAGCCGTCGGCGGCTGTCGCCTCGCAGCCTGTCGATGCCTTGCCGGCCGGCGACGTGCTGGTGCGTGTCGCCTGGTCGTCGTTGAACTACAAGGACGCACTGGCCGCCAGCGGTCATCCCGGCGTAGTGCGGCGGTTTCCGCACGTGCCAGGGATCGACGCCGCCGGCATTGTTGCCGAGACCACGAGCGACAAGTTCCAGCCCAGCGATCGGGTGCTGATCACCGGCTTCGACCTCGGCGCGCCGGCATGGGGAGGCTGGGCCGAGTATGTCCGCGTCCCGGCCGGCTGGGTCGTGCCGCTCCCCGCTGGGTTGACGCTGCGTGAGAGCATGATCTTCGGCACGGCGGGCTTCACCGCGGCGCAATCGATCGAGCAACTCGAACACAACGAAATCACGCCCGACCGCGGGCTGGTGCTGGTCACTGGTTCGACCGGCGGCGTGGGGAGCCTCGCCGTGGCAATGCTGGCGCGGATCGGCTTTCGCGTGGCCGCCGTTACCGGCAAAGCGGAGTCCCACGATTGGTTGCACGAGCTTGGCGCCACGGAGATCCTCGGCCGCGACGACGTCAACGATACGAGTACGCGTCCGCTGCTGTCGGCTCGCTGGGCTGGTGCTGTCGACACCGTCGGGGGGAACGCTCTGGCGACTGTGCTGCGCTCGACCGATCGGCACGGCTGCGTGACAGCCTGCGGGCTGGTCGGCGGCACGGACCTGGCGCTGACGGTGCATCCTTTCATCCTCCGTGGCGTGCGCTTGGTCGGCATCGACTCGGCGACGTGGGATATCGAGCGTCGACCTGCGTTGTGGGCGAAGATGGCCGGCCCTTGGAGGCCGCGCGATCTAGAGTCGCTGGTCGCCGAAACCGTCGAGCTCAAGGGAGTGGAAGCGCCCGTCAAGAGGATTCTCGCGGGGCAAATCCGCGGTCGTGTGCTGGTGCGCGTCGGCGGTGAGGATTGACCGCGCTGCTTGCCGCGCGATTGAGATGTTGCCAGGCACGCGGCCGTCGTCGAGCAGAGAGGTAATCGAATCACTTGTCCGTTCGCGTCTGTTGGTTGACCGATTTGCATCTGAACATGGTCTCGCCAGGCGACATTGAGTCGTTCGCCGCGGGAGTCGTTGCCCAGCGCCCCGACGTCGTGTTGATTGGCGGCGATACGTCCGAATCGAAGGATCTCGTCGCTCACCTGTCGCAACTTGCGCGACTTCTGCGGGTACCGATCTATTTCGTTCTGGGCAATCACGACTACTATTACGGCTCGATCGAGGCGGTGCGGCAGCGAGTCGTGGAACTGTGCCGCCGCGAGCCGTTGCTTCATTACCTGTCCGCGGCCGAAACCGTCGTCGAACTTTCACCAGACACAGCACTCGTCGGGCACGATGGCTGGGCCGATGGTCGATTGGCTGACTACTTTGCCTCGACGGTCATGATGAACGACGAGTTGCTGATCGCCGAACTGATCGGATTGAGCCGCGCCGCTCGCTGGGAACGCTTGAAAGCGCTGGCTGACGAAGCCGCCGCGCACGTGCGACGCGTGCTGCCGCTCGCGCTTCGTTATCCCCAGGCCGTTTTGCTGATGCACGTACCCCCATTTCGCGAGGCTTGCTGGTATGCGGGCGAGATCTCGAACGACAACTGGTTGCCGCACTTCACCTGTCATGCCGTGGGCGAGGCGATTCGCGACGTGATGTCCGAGCATCCGCACCGAGCGTTGACGGTGCTCTGTGGCCATACGCACGGTCGCGGCGAAGCCAGTCCCCTGCCGAACGTACAGGTGTTCACTGGGGGGGCCCAGTATGGCCGCCCCGAGATTCAGCGGATGTTTGATTTCTAACTCGCGGCTAAGGGTTTCGAACGTCGATTCGCTGGATTCGCTTTAAGGCATTTCCAATTAGGAGGTTGTGGAGATCAGTTGCCAGCTAGTTGTTAATTGCATACGATGGCTCTAAGGCCTGGACAAATGCTCAGGCAAGCCCGGTCGGGGGGCGGTGAAATGTCCGGCGACGCCTTGGGGGTCGCCGAATGAGGATTCGACTGCTGAAGGAGCGGCAGCTTGTTCAAGTTTCTGCACGCGGCCGATTTACATCTCGACAGTCCGATGCTTGGGTTGGAGCGTTACCCAGGCGCACCTGCTGACCGACTCCGCGGGGCTACCCGCGAGGCCCTGGAAAACCTCGTGCAATTGGCGCTCGACGAACAGGTGCAGTTCGTCGTCCTCGCCGGCGACGTCTACGACGGTGACTGGCCCGATCACAACACGGGGCTGTACTTTGTCAACCAGATGAACCGCTTGCGCGAAGGGGGCGTGCCGGTGTTCTTGATTGCCGGCAATCACGACGCCGCCAATCGCATGACGCGCACGCTCCGCCTGCCCGAGCACGTTACGGTGCTGTCGAACCGCAGCCCGCAGTCGGTCGAAGTCGAGCGGTGCGGCGCGGTCGTTCACGGGCAGAGCTTTCCGCGTCAGGAGGTTTGGGACAATCTGGCCGCCGGCTATCCGAAGGCGATTCGCGGAGCGTTCAATATCGGTCTTTTGCACACGTGTGCGACGGGCGGTTCCGCGTCGCACGAACGTTACGCCCCCTGCTCGCTCGACGATTTGCGCGGCCGCGAATACGACTATTGGGCGCTAGGGCACATTCACCAGCGCGCGGAAGTCCTGCGCGAACCGCTGGCCCTCTTTCCCGGCAACCTGCAAGGGCGCCATGTTCGCGAAACGGGTCCCAAGGGTTGCCTGATTGTCGAGGTCGACGACCGCTTCCAGCCGCAGGCTCGTTTCGAGCCGCTCGACGTCGTCCGTTGGCAGCGCATCGTCCTTGCCGTGCAACCTAACGAGTGCGTCGATGAACTTTGCGTCCACTTTGCCGCCGAATTGAAGCGCGCTGTCGACGACGCCGGTGAGCGACTCATGGCCTTGCGAGTTGAGATCGCTGGTGCCTGCCGGGCGCACCAACAGTTGTGTGCGCGGCCCGAGCAGTGGCGAACCGAGTTACGGGCCATCGCCAACGACGCGGGCGGCGATCAGGCGTGGATCGAACGCATCGAGTTCCGTACGCAACCGCCGGCCGACTACGACGTCGTCGGCGACGGCCCGCTGGCGGAGATCATCGAGGTTGTTCGAGGTTATGCGTCGCGGCCGGAACGCTTGCGCGAGCTGGCCAGTGAACTTGACGACCTCTTGCGCAAGCTGCCGGTTGACCTCCGCGAAGGCCCCGAAGCACTGCGGTTCGACGATCCAGAGTGGTTGTCCGAATTGGTGCGACAGGCCCAGCCGCTGCTCTTGACCCGCTTACAACCTTCGTCAGGGGTGTCATGAGGATTCGCCGGTTGGATTTACGGGCCTTTGGGCCCTTCACGAGCAACGTACTCGATTTCGGCGACGAGCCGGATCGGTTACACATCGTGTATGGCCCGAACGAGGCCGGAAAATCGTCGGCACTGAGGGCGTTGCGACAGTTGCTATTCGGGATCGATCAGCGGACCGACGACGATTTCGTCCACAAATACGGCGATCTACGCATCGGAGCCGTGCTCGAATGCAGCGATGGACAACGGCTCGAGTGCGTGCGCCGTAAATCGCTCCGCGACAGCTTGCGCGGCGCGGACGATAATGAGGTAATCGATCCGGCGCTGCTCAGTCGAATGCTGGGCGGTCTCAGTCGCGAGCTCTACGAGCAGATGTTTGGCCTCAACCACGAGGCGCTTGTCGCCGGAGGACGTGAACTCGCGGACGGACAAGGGGCACTGGGTCAATCGCTCTTTGCGGCCGGTGCCGGCATCAGCGAACTGCGGCGCGTGCAACAGGAACTGGCGGCCGAGGCGGCGGCACTGTTCAAGTCCGGCAATGCCACAAATCCGCGGATCAACCAGAGCCTGCGCGAGTTGCACGAGGCTCGCCGGGCCCTGAAAGACGCCCAGTTGCCGAGCACCGTGTGGTCCAAATGCAATGAGGCGCACCACCACACCTTGGAGCAGAAGCGTCAGGTCGACGGCCAACTAGCGGCCTCTCGTCGAGAGCGAGAAAGACTGGCCACGATCGCGCGTGCACAGCCGTTAGTCGCGGCCTCCCGGCAGTTGCGCCTGGAAATTGCCGCGCTTGGTCCGCTACCAGTGCTTGACGACGAATTCAGCAGTCGACGTCGTCAAGCCCAGGCCGATCTCACGGCCAGCCAATCAGCGGCTGCACTCGCCGAAAGTGCGCTGGCAGACATCGATCGGCAGTTGACAGAATGCGAAGCTCCCGCCGAATTATTGGCGGCGGCCGACCAGATCGAAGAGCTACAGCGACAGCTCGGCAGTGTGTTGAAAGCCGATTTCGACCAGATCAGCTTGCGGTCGCAAGTCGAGCAGGCCGAAGCAGCCGCGGCGCGGCGATTGCGCGAGTTGCGACCCGACCTGGATCTGGCCGCCGCCGAGTCGCTTCGCCTCACACGCCCGCAGCGCGAGCGAATCCAATCGCTGCTCGTCGAACGGGCGAGTTTGACGGTCCGCAACGAGCAAGCACAACAGCAGCTCGCGAGCTTGCAAGCCAGGCTGGCGGCGGCTGCAGCGACACTCAAGCGCCAACCAACGGCGGGCGAGACGACGACGCTACGTCGCACGATTTCCGGCATTGCCAAACAAGGCGAGCTCGAAGAGCAGTCCGCCGAGTTGGCCAGGCAGATTGCCCGACTCGAGCGACAGGCGCATGCGGAATTAAGGAAGCTCTTCGGCTGGTCTGGAGATTCTCTAGCCGCCGAAGCGCTCGTCCCACCGACTCGCGAAACGGTCGACGCCTTCGAGAAGGGACTGCGCGACCAGGGCGAGCGCGTCGCGCGGGCCCGCGATCAGTTGAATACCGCAGCTACGACCGCCGATGCTCTGCGGCTGCAGATCGAAGAAATGCGGTCATCGAACGAGCCCCCCAGCGAGGCCGAGTTGGCCACTGCGCGTGCCAGCCGCGATGAGTTATGGCGCCTTGTACGCAGTTGGCTGCGCGGCGAGACGACCGAGCCGTCAGACCGGGCAGGAGCTTCGCACACTGCTGGTTTAGCTGACGATTTCGAAAAACGTCAGGCCCGAGTCGACGAATTGTCCGATCAGTTGCGTCGCGAGGCAGATCGCGCCGGACAATATGCCCGCTTGCAAGTCCAGGCCCGGGAGCAGCAGCGCCTAATCGAATCGCGCGAGCGCGAGTTGGAAACTGCTCGCCTGGAAGAGGACCGATGGATTGCCGATTGGCAGGCATTGTGGCGTCAGTTGGGAGTCGAGCCGCGTCAACCTGTCGAAATGCGCGGTTGGCTCGCGCAGCACGAACGCGTCGTCGAATTGTGTGGCCGTTTGCGTGACGAGCAGCAGCGCGCGAAGCAACTTGACGAGCGGATTCGCGCTGCCTGCGAGTCGCTGGCCGCTGCGCTGACGTCAGTCGGCACGGTAGCTCGTGACGATCGACTGACCGCAAGGCTTGAGCACGCTGAGCAGGTGTGTGGCCTGGGCGAGCTGCAGCTTTCCGCGAGAAAGGCCCTAGAGAGTGAAATCTGCCGGCTGCATAGCGAATTGCCAGCCGTTGAGCAATCGGCGCGCGACGCTGCGGAGCGCCTCACGCAATGGGAGAGCGCTTGGGCGCAGGCACTTAATCCTCTGGGGATGCCGCCACATACCACACCTGAGGAAGCCACAGCAGTGCTTTCGGACGTAGTCGACTTGTTCGAGCAACTCGACGCAGCCGCTCGCGATCGTCAGCGAGTGCAGGCTATCGAGCGCGACCGCGCGGCATTCGAAGAAAACGTTCGTGAGCTCGCAGCGCGGTTGGCTCTCGGCTCGACCGACCAGCCAGCACAGCAAGTTGCTGCCGAACTACGCGACCGCTTGACCGCCGCCCGCCAATTGCAAGAGCGGCGCGTCGCTCTAGTAGCCGAGCGACAACGGGAAGAGCGGAAACGCCGACTCGCGCAGCAGGCCGTCACTGCCTTGCAGCAGACCCTTGCTGAGCTATGTCGGCAGGCAGGCTGTCAAGGCGTCGACGATTTACCCACCGTTGAGCGGCGCGTGGCCCTAGGTCGAGATCTGGCGGCCAAGCTGGTTTCGATAGAGAACCAGCTTCGCGAGGCAGCCGTCGGGAAGAGTCTCGATGATATTGCCGCTGAAGTCGACTCCGCGGAAGGCACGGAGCTGAGCACCCGATTGTGTGACCTTGATGATGAGATCGACAGCCTGGAACATCAGCGCGACGCGCTGGCCCAGGCGCTCGGTGCCACCGAGGCAGAGCTCAAAGCAATGGATGGGGCCCCGCGCGCCGCCGAGGCGGCCGAACGGGCCGAAGCCGTGCGCGCCGCATTGGTTGGGCAAGTCGAGCAATTCGCGCGGACGCGGCTGGCAGCGGCGATCTTGCGCGAGGCCATCGAAAAGTACCGCGATAAGCATCAAGACCCTGTGCTTCGTCGGGCGAGCCAGTTATTCGCCGCTTTCACGGTAGGCTCGTTTACGGGTCTGCGCACCGAGATCGGCGACGACGGCCAGCCGCTGTTGGTGGGAGTGCGACCTGGCTCGGCCACACACGTGGGCGTCGCTGGCATGAGCGAGGGGACTTGCGACCAGCTTTATCTCGCCTTGCGGCTGGCCAGCCTGGAAGAGTGTCTACGGGGGCGGGAGCCGGTGCCCTTAGTTGTCGACGACATTCTCGTCAACTTCGACAATGAGCGGTCGGTGGCTACGCTTCAGGTGCTGGCCGACTTGGCTCGGCGTACGCAAGTGATCCTCTTCACCCACCACGAACATCTGCTCGATTTGGCCGAGACCGCTCTGGCCCCGCGAAGCTGCCGGGTGCATCGCCTAGTGGACCGCTCAGCGCCCCTCCTACCGCAGGTGGCAGCAGCGGTGTGAGCTTGTCCACTCAGCGCGTTGCGCCCGGCTATAATACGGGCAATGGCGGCGCGCTGATTCTGTACGCCGCGGTTCAACAGTGTCCAAGGCCGCGCGAGCAAACGGTCAGACAGTGAAAGCAGAGCAGACTTCCGTCGCAGGCGAGTCGGCCACCGAGGAACTGTTGACGGTCGGTCCATTGGCCGTGGCCGATCAGGAGCTAACGATCTTCCTCGAATCGCCGCCCCTGGTCGCGGCCATGGTCGACGATATCAAGCGCGCCCGCCAGCGAGTCTGGCTCGAATTCTATATCGTGCAAAACGATGCAGCGGGCAATGCCATCGCCGAAGCTTTGATCGAACGGGCCGCGGCAGGGGTCGACGTACGCGTGCTCTACGACGGTCTCGGCTGTCAAACCACGCCACGGTCGTTCTTCGACCAGTTGACGGCGGCCGGTGCCCAGGTGGTCGCATATAACACGATCTGGGACGCACTGCGCAGCCTGAAGCGCTTCACGCGGATCGTTAATCGGCGCAATCACCGCAAGCTGCTGATCGTCGACGACGGGGTGGGGTACTTCGGCGGCATGAATATCACCGCCGCTCAGATCGAGCCGGCCGCTGTCCAGCGCTCGATCCCCGACACTGGTGCCAGTAGTTGGCGCGACGTGCACGTCCGCTTGGCCGGCCACCAGGCTGGCGAACTTGCCGAGAGCTTCGAGCGCTCATGGCGGCGAGCCAAGCGATTGCACGTTCCTCGCAGGTCGCGCTCGTATCGGCGCGGGCGTTTGCCGCTGGGGAACGAGAAGATCCGCTTCTACGACAGCGGGCCCGGACGGCGGCATAGCCGGGCGCGTCGCGTCTATCGGCGGTTGTTTCGTCGCGCGCGAAGCCGCATCACTATCTCCATGGCCTATTTTTTACCTACGGGTCGCGTGCTAGGCGAACTGCTACGGGCAGCGCGCCGGGGCGTGCGGATCGAGGTCGTTGTTCCCAGCCAGAGCGACGTCAAGCTAGTCGAGCGGGCGACGCGGTTCATGTACCCGCGGTTGTTGCGTCGCGGCTTTGTGCTGCACGAGCGCCAGCGGCGGATGCTACACAGCAAGATCGCGGTGATCGACGACCAATGGTCGATCGTGGGCTCGGCCAATCTCGACGCCCGCAGCCTGGGCTTCAATCTCGAGTTTCTGGCTGTGGTGCGGTCGCGTCGTTTTGCAACGGCGTTGCGCGAGGTGTGCGACTACGAGATCGCGCACAGCGAGTGCATCACCCTCGAACAGTGTGCGGCCTGTGGACGCTGGGAAAGATTCTTGAATTGGTGTGCCTATCTTTTGCGCTGGTGGCTATAAGCTGCGTTTCAGGGCAGCAACAAAGTTGCTAACACCAGGATCGGCAGCAACACCAACAGGCTGTAGACCACGTACCCGAAAAAGCCCGGCATGCGCACGCCCGACGCTTCGGCGATGGCCTTGACCATGAAGTTCGGCCCGTTGCCGATATAGGTCATCGCCCCCATGAAGACCGCGCCAAAGCTGATGCCCAGCAGGTAATGCTCGGCGACGCCCGCCACTTGTACGCTGGCATCCGCCGAGATGGCCTTAGCTGTCTCGAAGAACACCAGGTACGTGGGGGCGTTGTCAAGCACACTCGAAAGTGTGCCGGTGGCCCAGAAGAACTTGCGGGGAGTATCGATGCCCAATTCGGCACCGCGAGCGTCGAGAATCTGCAACGCCGGCTGCATGCAAACAAAAATCCCCAGGAACAGGGCAGCGACTTCTATAATCGCCCCGTAGCTGAAGCGGTTAGCCAGTCGCACGGCCGCGGAGCCCAAGCCCAGTGACAAAGCGACTAGCCCCAGTTGCACCACTTCGCGGAGAAATAGCCACGGGTGCCAAGTGGTGCCGGGGATCGTCTTTGAAGGGTCGAGCAGCCCGACCGAGACTATCAGCAGCGCCAACAGCGTGCCGTTGACCGCGACGCCCGAGAATCGCAACTTGCTGACCATCCGCTCATCGCGGGCGATGTCTTGTTTGGTCTCTCGTGGGTAGGCGTAGAAGTGATCCCACACAAAGTAAACGGCCAGGAGCGCGCCGTTGACAAGCAGCCACTGCGGCCAGAGCTTGAACGTCCACAGGAACGGCACCCCTTGCAAGTAACCCAGGAACAAGGGGGGATCACCCAGCGGAGTCAGGCAGCCACCGCAATTGCACACGATGAAGATGAAAAACACCATCGTGTGAACCACATGTCTGCGCTCGCGATTGGTTTCCAACAGCGGCCGCACCAGCAGCATCGCTGCCCCCGTGGTGCCGATGAAACTGGCCAGCACTCCGCCAATCGCTAGAAAGCTCGAGTTCACCACGGGATGTGCCCGCAGGTCACCTTCGATGCGGATGCCACCACTGATCGTGTACAAGCTGAACAAGAGCACAATGAAGGGTATGTACTCGTTGAAGATCGCGTTCTGAAAAACCGTCCACGTGACGCCAAACGAAGGGCTGCCGGCCGCCGGCTCGGCAATGCCGTGACCGAGAAAATGCCGCTCGACCGGGTGGGGATGCAGCAGTAGGTAATAGGCCAGCGTGAGCGTCCCCAAGAGCACGGCTACTTCAAAGCGGTGCAGGTTGCTCTCCCACCAGTGAGACACTCCGGGGACGAGCGGAAAAACCGCGATCGCGCCTAGAATCAGCACGAATGGCAACACCGTCCAAATCGGTGGTGGTTGAAGTACATGGTGTACGTCGGCTTCCGGATCGTGTTCAGTTGTCGGCCAGGAGGGCTCGATGGCGACTTCCGGCTCGACAGTATGCAAGTCGGGGGTGTCTTGCTGACCGGTCGCTTGGTGTTCCGTTGTTTTGTGCTCGGCCGCGAGATGCTCGTCGCCGACGATCATCCGTGTGCCTGCCTGAGGCCATCCAAACGCTCCGGCTACTAGATAGGCTCCGATCACGAGCAAGAGGACCACGAGCACAGGCCATTTCGACGGCGGCGTCTGGGGCTGCCTCCCGTGATGCGATTCGGTCATGGGTACTTGCGTCGTGCGTAGGAACTTAATGGCGTGGCACTACTCGAGTGCGCGACGGCTGCGAGCGCGCGACGCAACTTCTAACAAACAGAGCGTCGCCGCGGCCAAATGCACGTCGTGCAAAGACAAAACTAGAGCGGGCGGGCTCTGGCGGCGGGTGTACGGCAATTTACACTCGAATTGCCTCGTTGCGTAGAGGTGCCGAGTGCGAAACTGGCCGGTTCGCGGGCGATATCGGTCCTGCGT
Organism: Pirellulales bacterium; assembly: GCA_050184475.1. GTDB lineage: Bacteria > Planctomycetota > Planctomycetia > Pirellulales > JAEUIK01 > JAIESQ01. The sequence goes on from JBFXAH010000003.1 coordinate 17,749, forward strand.
TTGATAATTCAGGATCCCACGGGCGCTATTGTCGGATCGTGGCGAACCGACTCACTTGTCGTCGCGCCAGTTAACGGCCTCGATGCGGGCCAACTCGCCGTCGATGTCGCTCCCCTCATAGAACGAGAGCCAGCCACGCAAACTCTGGCTCGCGCCTGGTGCCGCATCGTTGAATTTGGGGTCGCTGTGCAGGCACGGGCAGGGGGCGTTCCCCCAAGCGCGCTGGCAATCTTGCCAGGCGGTGATAATCCAGCGACGGCCGTTTTCCGACCGGCAAGCCACGTAAGGATCTCGGAACAGCTTGTTGTCATTGGTCTGGTCGGCAAACCCCGCGGCGTGGCCTAGCATCACGCAGATCTGCACTCGCAGATCGCTCAGGGTTTCGCTTGAACCATTGACTAAGGTCAGCTCCATTCGCACCGCATCGCGCGCGGCAACCGCACGTGCGGTGAACTTGGCGCCGCTGGGGAGTGGGCGCGTGAGCGACAATTCGTGCTCGCCTTGGCGACGCCATTCCAGCAAGGGCAATTCAATATCTTGCTTCGTCCACACGGTTGGCACATGCTCGTGTGCCAGCCAAATCAAGCCGTGTTGCGACCAGATTGCTTCTGGGAGATCGACCACCACGTAGCTGGCGCGATCCCATGGCGTGAAGACGCTGAATTTGGTTTCGCGGCGCGGCCGCAATGCACCGTCACGAAACCCGAGGCGCGGGTGCCGCCCCCCCGGGTATGGCAACATGACTAGCGGAGCGTCGGCCTTGTGCGGCGGACGGTTGTCGGCGCGAATGTCGAAGCGCTTCTGGGCTGCGGTAATCTCCGCGGAATCCAGACCGGTGACGGCGACAATCTCGTCGACACGGTAGCCGTGATGCCAGATCATGTTCTCAAGCCAATAACGGAGGTCGTGGTCGTCGACCGGCTTGCGTGGAGGCGCGCCGTCGGTGGCCGGCACGTCGCCAGTGTCTTCTGCCGTGGCGAAGCTTGCGGCACCCGCAGCGCTAAGCCACCAGGCGAGACCCAACATCGCGACGAGCCAAAGGTGCCGTAATTCGATACGAACTCTAGAGCTACGTCGGTACCAGGAAGTTGCCATTGCTAAATCTCGCCGCGGAGTTAGGGGGCACACGAATTCTAGAGCCTCGCGCGGAGCACCGCGAGCAGCAAGCGCCGACGAAGTTTGTCGCTACAATCTCACGCTCGACCGCCGATTCTGCTACATTTCGCGACGTGAAAACTGAGATCTGGCTACGAGCGAACCGTCGTATCTTTGGGCTGGCATTGGCCGTCTATGGAGCGATTGCCTTGTCGGCGTTGTTGGCCGTCGTCGGGGGTGTCGCGCTAGGCGGAGCCACCTGGTTGATCGCCGCGGCAAGCATCGTGTTGGCCTTCTCGCTATTGGGGGTTGCCTGGCTGGCGATCCAAATGAACCGCCCTCGGCTCGGCTACCGCAGCGGCGATCTGCTCGTGTACGTGCGGCAAGGACACCCGGCACGCATTTCGGTTGCCGATATCGAGTGTTTCTTGCTGGGTCGCGGGCCGACGCTACTACCCGGCCGCCAATTCGCCGAAAGTGAAACGGTCACGCTTGTCGTGAGAATTTCGCCCAAGATCGAAGCGCTTCGCCAGCAACCTACCGATTATCGTCTGGGGTCGTGGTGCGACAGCCATATCACCTTGCGCGGCACGTGGTGCGAGCCTCTCTCGGTAGCGCGCGTCAATGACCTGAACGCTCGACTGGCTGCGGCGCAAAAAGCCGTCAAAGCCGCGGCCGTATCGTCGTCGCAGCAAGGGGCGTCGCGATGACAGGACTATTGGTCAGCGTCCGCGACGTGACCGAAGCACTGGCAGCGCTTGAAGGTGGCGCCGATTGGATCGACGTCAAGGAACCCTCCCGCGGAGCGCTTGGTCGGGCCGACGTTGATGAAATGGCCCGCGTCGTCGAAGCCATCGCCGGTCGCCGCCCAGTCAGTGCCGCGCTGGGCGAACTCGATGCACAGACGAAGCACGTTGTCGCCCAATTGCCATCCGGCCTGGAGATCGTCAAAGTCGGGTTGGCCGGCTGCGAACCGCGTCACGGCTGGCGAGATGAGTTGGGAGCTGTCTCCAATGCATTACCCGTGGGCATCGGGCTGGCCGCGGTAGTCTACGCGGATTGGCAACGGACCGCCGCGCCATCGCCGAGAGCCGTGTTGGACGTCGCACAAGAGACTTGTTGCCAGACACTACTGATTGACACGTTCGACAAGTCGGGCTCGAACTCACTCGACCATTGGTCTCGCAACGAATGGACGGCGATTGGCGACGCCGTGCGCAGAGCCGGCTTGCGACTCGTCCTGGCAGGTTCGCTGACGGTCGAAATGTTCGACCGGGCGCTAGAGCTATCACCGGATTTGATCGCGGTGCGTGGCGCGGCCTGTCGCGGTGGACGCGAGGGACGTATTGACGTTGATCGAGTGCGAGCGCTAGCGAGTGCGTTGGAGGCCCGACGCGTGACGGCCGACCTCGGTTGCCGAGCAGTCACCCGATAGCGCGATCACAAGCGCCCAATCGTCGTCTCGGCGCGCAACTCGGCGATCATCTGCTCCGTTGCCGCAGACACAGCCTGCTGCCAATCGGCCGCGCCGACTCGAGAAACGTATGGCTCGCGGGCGTACGCGAAGATAATGCCGCGCGAATTGTTGATCACGGCACCGAGGCCTCGCTCGTCGAATCCGGCAGCGACGTCTCGTGCGCCGGCCCCCTGACTACCGTAGCCTGGCACCAATAGCCAGGCATGCGGCATTGCGGCCCGCAGTTCGGCAAGTTGACGAGCATAAGTCGCCCCCACGACGGCGCCGACGTCACCGTAATTGTCCTCGCGACAAGAGTTGAGCGCCAACTGCTCGACCAGCGCGGCGACGTGCCGATAGACAGGCTTCGCACCGCTGACTTCTAGGTCTTGAAACTGACCGCCGCCAGGATTCGAGGTCTTGACGAGTACGAACAGCCCCGCGCCCCGTTGACGCCCGACTTTGACGAAGGGCTCCAGACTGTCGACCCCCAGGTAGGGATTCACGGTCAGCGCGTCGCCCCCCCAACCGCTCGCAGACTTTGGCCCCAGCCAGGCGTCGGCATAGGCTTCGGCAGTGCTGCCGATGTCGCCGCGCTTGGCATCGGCGATCACGAGCAGACCAGCTTGGCGGGCGTGTGCGATCACGTCGACAAGGGCCTGCATGCCCGACGGGCCAAGCGCTTCGAAAAAGGCGACTTGCGGTTTCACGGCGGGGACAAGCGTCGCCACGACGTCGATGACACCGCAACAGAACTCGCGATACGCTGCGGCACAGGCCGAAAGCGAAGTGTCCTTAGGCTGCAGTGTTGTAGGAAGCTGCTCAACGCGGGGATCAAGCCCCACGACGACGGGATTTCGGCAGCGGCGCACTGCCGCGGTCAATCGCTCCGAAAATGACGCAATCGAATCGGGTGGGGTCATGCGAAGCAGTCAACTGGTTGCGGTGTCACGGTAGAAGATACCCGCGGCAACGCGGCCGCGACAGGCCCGCAAACGTGGGCGGCGCGTAGACACGATGAATCAAAGCCTCGCCGCGCGAGGCCTATGCGCTCAAGCGTCGAACGCTAACCTACCGCCCGGGCATACCCGGCTTGGGGCCGGCAGTCGGATAGGGGAGTTGTGGATAGCGGGGTTGCGCGGGCGGGGCAGCCGGAGGCGCCAGCGGCTGTGCTGGGGTCGAGCCGTGGCCTTCGGGAAGCATTTCGAAATCGAAATGTTGAGCGTCGTCGACTTGTACGCGACCTGACGTGCGCCAGTAATAGATCTTGCGGCTTTGTGTGCTGCTGACCGGAGCGCCGATTCGCTCCTGCCGCGATAACTCGGCGTCGGTCCGTCCGTCCCCTTCCAGGATCACGAGATCTTTGGCCTGCGAATACTTCAAATGACTGGCGCGAGCGAAGAAACTCTGACCGTCGAAATTGAGCCCCTCGATCTCGGCGTTACCGGCGGCGTCGAGCTCCATGCTCGTCTGGCCCGCCACGACGCCAGGGGCCTGCGCAATGGTGAGCCGTTCGCTGGTCATGAACACGCCGCGCTGGCCACGTGGACGACCATCGTAGCCGCTACGATCAAAGTCGTCGGAGTCGACCGCATGTCGCCAGTCATCGACGGGGCCCAAAGTCGTCCGCACGCGGTTACCGAAGGTCATCTCGCGCAGATTGATGTTTCCAGTTGCCAGGGTTTGAAACTCGACTTTGACGTATGTCAGTTCATCACCCTGTTGGCCTGCTGCCGGGCGCATCGCGGTTGTCAGCGTACGGGATCCGCCTGCAGGCCCAACCGCCGCAGCGCCCGGCGCGCCGGGCAACAAAGCCGTGCCGCCGCGCCGAACCGTGCTGAGCCAGCCGGGCCCCGAGGCATGCACGTACCCATCAACGCGGCGCACGGAAAAGTCGGCGGCGCGCAATTGCTCGACCGATTCGAGCGCGCCGTCGCGGCGGGTTTCCCCCTCGACCCGCACGCCGCCGCGGCAGGCCACCGACGCCCACTCCGGCTGTCGGCCGCGAGGCGGGTGGGCGAAGTCGATCCGCTCGTCAAATTCGACTTGCATCTCCCCGGTGCGAAGAGTGCGCTGGTCGAGCAGCCCGACGACACGATCGACGAAGGTGGCGCGGCGGCCGTCGAAGTTCATATTCCCCTGCCACTCGACCGAGAGTGGCTCGCGACTGACGATTGCCTGACCAGCGAGGTCGCGCTCGGGTGGCGGCAGCATCAGCCGGCCGGCACCCACGACGCGCAACAGGTTGCGGCCGCGATCGAGTTCGATGCGATAGCCGTCGAGCATCAAGCCGCGCCCTTCGACGTGCGCCGGTGCCCCGACAACCGTGGCCGTGCCGTCGTTCGCGGTGCGTTCGATGTATTCGACCTGGTCGCCGACGAGCAGCAGCGGCGCTTCGGCGGTTGGCGCAGCGACGAGCTCCCGCATCCGCACCCGCTCTTGAACGCGAATCTGCGATAGCTCGACGCGCGCGCCGGCCGTCCGCAGCTCCACTTGCAATTGTTGCCCGGTCACGTGAAACCGCGGGCCAGCAGCACTGGATCCACCCGTTCCGCTCAATAGACCTGCCAAACCCCCAGGCGAAGTCGCGCCGGCGGTCGGCGTGGCGACCACTCCATGGGCGTCGTCGGGTGGCGGAAGCTCGTCGGTTGCGACCGGCGGAAGCGGCTCAGCTCGACCACCTGCCGGAGCAGGCAGTTCCTCGGCTCCCGGTGCGGCATATGGAGTCGACGCGGCGATCGCGCCGGCGACAAACCACACTTGTAGCTTCTCGACCTCGCAAATGACCGGTTGCGTTTCGAGCCGCACGTTGCCGACACCCAGCATGCGATCGGGCAGAAGGGGGGGCGGGCGGTTCGCGCTTGATGATGTCGCTGGGTTGACGCCAGGTGCCGTCGCCGAGGCGTAGGCCGCCGAGCGTGCCCGGGGGCTGCCTGCCGGTTGCGGCTGTTCGCGCAACCAAATGAAAAGCTGCTCCCCTCTCATGCTGCCGGTGCCAGGTTGTTCGAATCCCGCGTCCCCCAGCAGCGACACCACGTGCTCGCCGTTCTCGGGACCGAAATGAAGCTGCTCGGTCCATCGCGCTCGAAATAAGCGTGTTGGTTCATCGGGGGGCGCGGCTTCTAGATGTCCTGGACCGACGGCCGAGAAGCGTCCCCATCGTGAGCGGCTCGTCGGCTCGTAGAACAAACGAGGAGCCTCGATGTGGTTGATCCCTTGCCGGAGCATGACGGGCCCCGTCCCTTCGAGGCTAATGCGGCGTGACTTCAAGTCGTAACGCAGCAACTCGCCGCGAGCGTCGACATCTTCCGACGGCGAGTGCATCACGACGGGCATGCCACGAACTTCGAGTCGGACTGGTTCGAGCTTCGGCATTTTGCCAGGCGCGTTGCCCGGCTCCGACGGCGTGCTCGCCCCCTGCGCGGCCACCGGCGCGAAGAACAGCGACAGCAGCTCGCCGCGAAGCTGATCACTGGGCCCCTGAGGATTCAACCGGAGCACATCGACCTGATCCTGGAATGTGGCGACGTATTTGTTCAGATCGAAGCGGAACGGGCCATGGCACGAAATCTGAATCGGTGGTTGCGGGCGCTTGTCGACCGGAGTCGGAGCGCTAGCCGCTGGCGCGGGGAGCACTCCGGCGGCGGCAGCGACACCGGCCGGATCAGCCAGCTCGCGTGGATTGCTCAGCGCCCCCCGGCCGGTATCGGCCAGTCCGGCTTGGTTGACGTCGAGATGCATGACGACATCGCGCTTCAACTCGAAGGCGGCAACTCCCTCAAACGACACGGCGTTCTTAGCACCTGCGTTGCGGCTGGGAGTCAAGTCGATGCGTAACGCCGTGCCCGAGCCATAGCTGTTACCGAGCCGAAACTCGATCGGGTGCGGGCTGACGACGCGGTTGTCAACGAGTTCGGCGTCGCGGGCGGCAATCCAGAGGTCGTCGTCTGGCCCGGGGAGCTTCTGATCGCTGCGAATTAAAAACGGGCCACTTAAGTTGCCGGCGACGACGTTGCCGATGCGTCCGCGCGCCAGGTCAAGCGGTTGGTCGAACTTGACTAGCGCGCCTTCGGGGACTTGCAGAATCACCGCTTCGCGTCGGCGCTGTTCGAGCGAACGATTCTCGTCGCCCGACATGAAGACGATCGTCAATGGCCAGAGTTTGATCCACCCGTCGGGCTGATTACGGTAGTCGCCCACCAGCAGTTTGCTGCCGCTGGGGGTCTCGATGACTTTGATGTCTTCGAGTTCCCAGGAGCCGGGTGCGAACCAGTAGGCCAGCTCCTGCCGTTGCTCGCTGGGACGTTCGGCCGCTTGCTGCCGCTGAGCGTCGCTGATTGTCAGATCACTGCTCGAGGGGAGCTGCGTCGAGGGCTCGATAATCGGAACAGCCGCTAGCGCATAGATGCCGTAGGCGACCAGAATGGTCGCTAGGGTCACTGCCATGCGCCGCACGCGATAGTACATCGACCGCCACCCGCGCCCTTGGCAACGCGGTTATTCGAAAGTCTGGATCAAATCGTCCCAGCGTTTTTGATTCTTCAGGATCATTTCGATCGTTTCGCGAATCGCCCCTTGGCCGCCGGGCGTCTTGGTGACGTAGTGCACTGTTTCGCGCAGCTCCGGAGCAGAGTCAGCAACGGCTACGGCCAGCCCGACGTACTTGGCGACCGGCAGATCGGGGAGGTCGTCGCCGACGTAGCAGACTTGTTCAGGATTGAGCTTCAGTTCGAAGATCACGTCACGCACGGTCCCCAACTTGCGCTCGGCCCCTTGCCGGACGATTTCGATCCCTAACTCGGCGGCCCGCACTTCGACGATGTGCGAGGTGCGGCCGGTGATCAGCCCGAACCTGCCGCCGGCGCGCTGCCACAGCTTGATGCCCGAACCGTCGCGAATGTGGAATCGCTTGAGCTCGATACCCTGGTTGTTAAACATCACGCCGCCGTCGGTCAGCACGCCGTCGACGTCGGAAAGCACGAGCTCAATGGTCTTGCAGCGTTCGCTCAATCTCATACTACGGGTGCCCGATGTAAGTGGGTTCGATGTGGCGAGCTGGCTGTGGTCGGATTGTCCCGTATGGTTGGCAAGCTGTGCCGAAAACGCAAACCGTGCAGCCGCAGACTTATCGCATGATTTCCCAGGGCTGGTTCGACGGCGATCCCTGGGCCGGGTGCGTTAGGCCGCCTCTTCCGGAATCATCCCCACTAGGTCGGTGATGTCAATCAGTCCCAGCGGTCCACCGGCGGCGTCGACGACCGGCAATTCGCTGATCTTGCGTTCGGCCATGATGGCCACGGCGTCGGCGATCCTCGATCCATGCCGGATGGTCCGCGGCTGAACTGTCATGACTTCGCGAATCGAACGATCAAACGCCTCGTCGCCGCGGCGTTCGAACAACCGCGCCAAGTCGCTATCGGTGAATAGCCCAGTCAAGCGACCTTGATCGTCGACGAGCATGATGGCGCCGCTTCGTCGACCCGGGCGGCTGAGTGCCACGAAGACTTCGCGCACACTCAAATCGTCGGAGGCGACGCGGCATTCGTTCAGCGGCCGCATCAGGTCCTCGACGTTGCTGAGTTGGCGCCCGAGACTGCCGCCGGGATGAAAGCGTGCGAAATCCTCGCGGCGAAAATCGCGCATGCGGCTGACAACCAGTGCCAGCGCGTCGCCCAGCGCGAGCATCACCGTCGTGCTGGTGCTCGGCGCCAGGCCCAGCGCGCAAGCTTCGCGCAAAGGGCCCAGTTCGAGCACCACCGAAGCCGCTCGCCCCAGCGCGCTCGAGCGCTTGGCCGTCACGGCAATCATTGGTACGCCAAACTTCTCCAGGATGGGCAAGAGCCGCACGATCTCTTCCGTCTCGCCGCTTTGCGAAAGCATCAGCAGGCAATCGTCGCGGTGGATGCGCCCCAGGTCGCCATGCATGGCCTCGGCCGGGTGCAGGAAGTGGCTGCGCGTGCCGGTCGAGGCCAAGGTGGCGGTCAGCTTTTGGCCGATCAGACCTGCTTTGCCGATGCCGCAAACGATGACGCTCCCCCGGCAGGCGAAGATCAGATCGATGGCCTCGGAGAACTCGGGGCTCAATCGGCCGGCCAACTGAGCGAGCGAGTTGGATTCGATTTGGATGATCTCGCGCGCGTAGCGCAGTTGTTCGAACGGGCTCAGCGGCGCAAACGCTCGCGCTTCGTTGGTCATCGGCAAAGTACCCCTCCGTAGGTACAGCGTTGCGGCGATAGCCCCCGTCTGGGCAAGGATTTCGGCGGCGGGATTGTAACGGCACGCTGCGCCCAAGCCAACGCGAAAGCGCTGCACGAGCTGACCTGCCAGCACAGTTTTGCTGGCGCGGCCTGCTTTAGTCGTCGCTAGCACACGCTATGATAGTGATGGCCGTGTGGACGAGGCCCACCGCACCCTCGCCCCCGAGCGCGATACTACTTTTCAGGAGCTGGATTGCCATGATCGTCACCACGAAGGACCTTTTCGAGCAGGCCTACGGAAAATACGCCGTCGGCGCCTACAACATCAACAATCTCGAGCAGACGGTGGGGCTGTTTCGAGGCAATCTGGGCAAGCACAAATCGAACGACGAGCCGACCGATCCAAAGACCAGCGCGCCGTTCATCATCCAGCTTTCGCGCGGGGCTCGCAGCTACACCGACAAGCGCTTTCTCGAAGCGCTTATTCGAGCGGCGGAGGAGATCTTCCCAGAGGCGATTTTCGCCGTGCATCTCGATCACGGCACCGAGGAAGTGTGCTATGAGTGCATCGATAGTGGGTTCTATTCGTCGGTGATGATCGATGCCTCGCACGAATCGTTTGACGAGAACATCGCTATTACCCGCCGCGTTGTCGATCGTGCCCACGAGCGTGGCATCTCGGTCGAGGCCGAGTTGGGCATGCTCGGCGGGGTGGAAGAAGATATCAACGTTTCTGAAGACCACGCCTGTTTGACCGATCCCGACCAGGCAGTCGAGTTCGTCGAACGCAGTGGTTGCGACTCGCTGGCGGTCGCGATCGGCACCTCGCACGGCGCCTACAAGTTCAAAGGGTCGCAAGGGCTGCATTTTGATCGCATTGCCGCGATTCAGAAGCTCTTACCCGGCTATCCGCTGGTAATGCACGGCTCGAGCAGCGTACCCAAAGAGTGGGTCGAGCGGGTCAATAAGGCCGGCGGCCAGTTGCCCGACACCAGCGGCGTGGCCGAGGATCAGTATCTGCCTGCCGCCAAGCTGGGTGTGACCAAGGTGAACATCGACACCGACGGTCGCCTGATCTGGTGCGCTGTCTATCGCGAGGCCTTCCGCGATAAGCCGAGTGATTTCGACCCGCGCACTCCCGGCAAGCCATTTATGGCTGAGTACGCTGGCTTCATCATCCACAAGAACCAGTTTCTGGGCTCGGCCGGTCAACTCGAGAAGGTGCGGGCGGCGCTGGCGCACCAGCCCGCCTAGACAGCAAAGCCGCTCACTCGTCGGTCGCGACCGCGCTGGAGATTTCCTCGGTTCCAAACAGCTCCTCGTGTTGTGTCTGCGACACGCGGATCAGCAGTAGCTTGCGCGTCAGTCCGGCGCTATTCGATTCGGTGAAGAAGTAGTGCCCGGCCGAACCGGCGTCGTCGGGCAGCGCGGCCAACACGAGAATCTCGCCCGGTGCCAACTTGGCATCGATGTCGAGCTCGTCGAAGGCGTGCCGCGGCCTGCGCGATTGCATCAGCCAGCGGCCGGCGTCGGGCCGGATCTCCTGTTGCGGTTCACCATATTGCAGCTCAGGCCGAACCGCCAGTCGAACTCGGCCATCGGGCTCGGTAAACGCTTGCAAATTGAAGACTCCCTGGGCTTTCGCGTACCGGCGGCCGCTGAGTTGGCCGTCCGCGTCAGGTTCCAGCAGCGGCAACGATGGATAGACGGGCGAGACGACCACTTCAGCTTCCAGACCGCTGCGCAATTGCAGATGCCGTCGGTTGAGGGCTGGCTCAGCCTGAAAGTCGCTTACCGTGACCGTGGCCGGGCCCGTGTCGATGGGCGGCTCGACTTCGGTCAACGCCGCGTCGAGCGTGGTCGACTCTTGGATGAGTTTCTCCAGCACCGGCGGCAATTGTGCTCCGGCGACACCAACTCGGAAGCCGTTGCGCGCCAAGCGCCGCCGCAGCCTGGAGGGGAGCTGCTGCTCATCGAGTTGTCGCCAGAGCTGTTCAACCTCTTCTGGCTCTTGCTGCGGCAGTCGGACAAAGACGATATCGAGGACCACGCTGTCCGGCGACATTTGCGCCGGCAGCAGTGGTGACTTTCCCACCGGGCGTATCGGTGCGCAGCCGCAGACGCCAAGCGCTAGGGACGCTAGCACCAGCCAAGCGCGCAAACATTGGATGCGAGCCTGCGGCCGCATGAATCGTAGCTGGTACAAGAGAAATCGAAACCTGGACGGAGCCGTCGAGCGATACGCGGCTGGGAGAGTAGAGACGCAGGCCGCCTCTGTCAATCGTAACGGTACGCTAGCTGGTGCGCGATGGCATGCGCTAGGCCTGAAGTTGCTAGCAGATGGCGATTACAGGGCCAGCACGATCATCAACAGGAAAATCACCAGCACAATCGCCCCACCGACCATGGCCGTCCAGAACACTGGCGAACTGGTAAGTGACGGACCCCGGGCAGCCGGAAGCTGATAACCTTCACTCGTCGAAGGGAGCGATTCTTTCCGTGACAGCTCCTCCTCGATCCAAGTGCCAAAATCGGCCGGCTTTTGAGGTGGATGCGATGGTGGCTGCTTGGTTGTATCCGCGCGGTTTGCCGGGCCTGCCTGGCTGTCGAGCTTGAGCTGCGGGCCGCTCGCGCCAGGTTTGCTGGCCGGCGATGGCGATTTTGGCCTGGCGTGCTGTTCGTCGCCCAGTGGGGCAAGTTCGAGATCGCCGCCTGCGGGCCTGCTACCAGCCGCAGGAGTAGCCGCGCCAGGCAGCTTGCCGCTGCTACCAGAACGCGTACCCCGACTGATTACCGACGAACTACCCGGATCGATCGGACGATTTTGCCCACCGCGCGGCGAAAGCCGGTCGCGATTCGATACCGTGTCGCCGAGCGACGCCGTATCGAACGCCCGGCCGATCCGCGGCCCTGAGCCGCCGCTGCCGCCGCCGAGTCGCAACCCGGAATCGCCGCTGGGCGAATTGGCCTTGAGCCAATCGCGGAGCACGGCTGCTACCTCTGTAGCCGACTGATAGCGATCGTCGGGCTTCTTGGCCATCATCCGCTCGCAGATGCCGACCAGCGAGCGGGGGGCGTCGGGCCGGTCCTCGTAAATACTTGGCGGCTGCTGCAGCGTGTGGGCCACCATCCGTTGGTGGATCGTTCCTTCGTCGAAGGGGGGATGTCCCGTCAGCAGAAAGTAGAGTGTGCAGCCGAGCGCGTAAATGTCGGCCCGGGCATCGACGCCGTGGCTGCAAACGGCCTGCTCCGGCGCGAGATAGTCGGCCGTCCCTAGCACGTTCTCTTCGTGCTGCAACGTCAGCGAGGGGTCCTCGCTGCTAGTGAAGTAAGCCAGACCGAGATCGACGAGCTTGACCACGTTCTGCTCGTTGAGCAGGAAATTCGCGGGCTTCACGTCGCGATGTACCAGCTTGGCCTCGTGGGCGTGGGCCAGGCCGTCGGCTGCTTGCGCGATAAAGTCGGCAGCGCGGCGATAACTCAAGGGGCCATCGTCTTTGACAACCTGCTGCAGGTTACGTCCCGGCACGTACTCCATCACGATGTAGTGATGCGGGCCCTGATTGTCGATATCGAAGGTGTGCACGATATTCGGGTGCGTCAGCCGACCGGCCGCCCGCGCTTCGTTGATGAACCGCTCGAGGTACGACGAATCGTCGACGCGGTGCTTGGGAAGCACTTTGACCGCCACGCGCTTTTGCATCAGCACGTTCTCGGCCAGGAAGACGCTGCTCATGCCGCCGGTACCCAGCAGCGACAACAGCTTGTATTTGTTGAGGAAGAAGCCCTTGTAACGCCCTTCCAGCAGCTTGTCGGCCTGCCAGCGGGTGATCAGTCTGCGGTCGATGAACTCTTCGACTAACGCGGCTCCCTCGGGCATGTCGGTGGGATGCGCGGCGCGCACCTCGTCCAGCACCCGCTCGAGTTGTTCCTTTTCGAGCAGGCCGCTGCGGCCCAGGAGGTCGATAAGATTCTCGGCCGTCACCTTAGACATGTGCTCGACGAGCCAAACGCCGGGTTGCCAAAACGAACGGACCGGACAGCCAAGCCGACCATGACTACCTGCCACGCGCAGGCTCCAAACATGTGTCGGGGTATCCTGTCCCGTCCAGCCGTCGGAGCCCGGCAAGGAGCCGGCGAAGTGCCTTTCTGCTAGTTCCTTAATCTAAAGGCTAACACCCGTTGCGGGTTGCTGCCACATAATCTTATCGGCCCGGGGGTCGAAAAGGCGAGCCATCCGCGGCCAAAGGGCCCGCGATCGGAGCAAGAAATCCACCGCACACGCCCCTGCTCAGGTTGTGAGGGTGCCGACTTGCACCTGACCGTCCGGAGGCACACGATAGGGTGTCCGGGACAGTTGGCGCGCTCCGCTCGAACGCTGGCCGACATTAGCCCGCTCCACTTCCGACGGCTAATAAGAATGCACCAATCTGAGGTTGCCAGTGTCGTCGTGTTTACGCGAGTCGGATGCCATCTGTGCGACGATGCGCTCGAGATCCTCAAGACCCACGGTTTGCTACCCGAAACCGTCGATGTCGACTCCGATGCAGCATTGGCAGCCGAATTCGGGAATTGTGTTCCGGTTGTCGCCGTCGATGGCCGCGTGCGATTTCGGGGACGCGTGAACCCGATTCTGTTGCGAAGGCTGTTGCGGGGCACCGGGCGCGCCCAGACCGATAGTTGAGCCGCTAGGAACCCCCTTCCCTGGCGGTTAGCATGACCCGAGGTGCTTTCGACAACTAAAGTCCTGCAGCGGCGGTGGCTCAAGACCCATCCAGAACCACTTATGGCACAAGCGACTGAACTGGCGGCCGATATTTTCCATCCTGGCGAAGAGCGCTCCAACGAAATCCGCCGACGGCTCGCCGCCGTCGAGCCCAGGGCGCTTCGCACCTACACGCCGACGCTGGCGGTCGTCGCTAAGAGCGCCGGTTGCTACCACTGGACTCCCGAGGGGCGCAAACTCGCCGATTTCACTTCAGGCGTTTTGGTGACCAATCTCGGTCACAACCCTACCCGCTGGTGGCGGCGCGTGATGCGTTACCTGGGGTTGGATTGCCTGCCGCAGTCGGGCGAGTTTTTCCAAGCGGTGACTCTCAACGCTTACAACGCCATCACCGAGTTGGAGACTGAGGCCAGCGAGCGGTTGGTCGAATGCCTGCGCGCTCAGGCCGGTGGGCAGCGATTGGAGCAAGTTCTCTGGGCGGCCAGCGGTAGCGAGGCCATACAAAAGGCGTTATGGGCAGCGCTCGAACGTCGCCCCGGCGAGGACATCATTCTGGCGACGCGTGGCGGGTTTCATGGCAAAAAGGGCTTGGCCGGAGCCGTCACCGGCTGCGAAACCGATCCCGAGCGCGATCGCCGTGTGCGGTTCATCGACTTTCCGAAAGCCCCTTGCGCAAATGTGGCGCTGCGGCGCAAGCCCCTCGACCTGGCGCCGTATGCAAATGAGCTCGAACGGCTGTGGGACGAATTCGGCTCGCGCATCTGCTGCTTGATCACCGAACCGTACCTAGGAGGGGGCGGTTCGTATCATCCGCAGCCCGAGTATCTGCAACTCTTGGAACGCTTCTGTCGAGAGCACGACATCTTGTTCATCCTCGACGAAGTGCAGGCCAACTTCGGACGTACTGGTCCGCTGTTCGCCTTTACGCATTATGGGCTCACACCCGATATCGTGGTGCTGGGCAAAGGGCTGGGCAACGGCGTGGCGGTAAGCGCCGCGGTCGGTTCGGCCGATGTGCTCTCTGGGCTGGCCTATGGCCAGGCTTCGGATACCTGGAGCGCCAACCCCCTCTCCAGCGCAGCCGTGCTGGCGACGCTCGACGAGTTCGCCATGGTCGAGCCAGACGGCTCCACGGTGGTCGATCGCGCCGCCCGACTCGCCAAGGTGCTCGAAGAAGGATTGCTTCGCTTGACCGAATTGGAAGCGGTCGAGCAGATTCGGGGCGAAGGGGTCGTCTGGGGTATCGAGTGCCGGCAGCTTGGCGAGCTCTCCGCCAACCAGGTGGCGCAAGCTTGCGTCGAGACTTGTTACCTGGGAGATGATCGGGGGCGTGCCATTCATTTGCTGGGGCCACTGGCTGGCTGCGTGATCCGTGTCAGCCCGCCGTTGGTGATGGAAGTCGACGAAGCCCGCCTGTACCTGGATGCCATGTACGACCTGTTCGCCAGCGTGCCACAGAAACTTCGCAACGCCAAATAGATCGATCGGTCATTCACGTATGAGCATTGCCGAGAGTATCGAATCGCGGGCCCAGGAATTCGCCGAACGCTTCGCCGCCCTCCGCGCCCAAGTGGGGCGCGTGATCGTCGGACACGATGAAATCGTGCAGGGTGTCTTGACGTGCTTGTTCGTGGGAGGGCACTGCTTGTTGGAAGGCGTGCCGGGATTGGGAAAAACCCTGCTCGTCCGCACGCTCGCCCAGGCGCTGCACCTGCACTTTTCGCGAATCCAGTTCACGCCAGACCTGATGCCGGCCGACATCCTCGGTACGAACATGGTGCTCGAGACATCCGAAGGTCGCCGGGCATTCGAGTTTCAGCGGGGGCCGATCTTCACCCAGATTCTGCTGGCCGACGAAATCAACCGCGCCACTCCCAAGACTCAGTCGGCCCTGCTCGAAGCCATGCAAGAAGGCTCGGTGACCGTCGCCGGCGCGCAGCACCGCCTGGAGCAACCGTTTTTCGTGCTGGCCACGCAGAACCCGCTCGAACAGGAAGGAACCTACCCTCTGCCCGAGGCCCAACTTGACCGCTTCTTCTTCAAGCTGATGGTCGGCTACTCGAATCGCGAGCAACTGAATCAGATTGTCGAACGCACCACGCGCGACGAGTCGATCGAGCCCGAACGCGTGATGGAAGGGACCGAAATCTGTCGCTGGCAGTCGCTCGTCCGTGAAGTGCTCATCGCGCAACACGTGCAAGATTATCTGGTGCGGCTCGTCCTTTCGACGCATCCCGGCGGAGCCTATGCACCTTCGATCGCCGAGCAGTACATCCGCTGGGGGGCCAGCCCGCGGGCCGCGCAAGCGTTGGCCCTGGGAGCCAAGGTGCGTGCACTGCTGGACGGGCGCTACCACGTCAGCTTCGAAGACGTGCGCCGGGTGTGGCTGCCAGCGATGCGGCATCGCGTGCTGTTGAACTTCGAGGCTCAGGCCGAGGGGATCAGCGCCGACAAAGTGCTGCTGGACATCCTCGAACAAGTGCCGGAGAAGAGCGACGCGGAGTAGGATCGGCCGCCCGCTGGTCTACTCATTCTCATTCGACCGGCAGCAATTTCGGAGCGGGAATGCGGTACCCGCGGATCGCGCCGTGTCGGGACGCCAGTTCTGCAAACGGGGCGTGCAAGAAGTCGTAAACCGCGACCGGCGGCGATTCGCGCAGCCACTTGTCGGCCAAGGCTCTGCAGAACGCATCGTATTGCTGCTCGGACGAACTATGCGCGAAGCAACGGCCGGGAAAGCGCCGCAAGTCGCCGTCGAACGCCGGACCGATGTGCCACAATTCGTGGACGACCGTATTGAGCTTCTCGGCAAACGGTTGATCGAGAAAGCGCGGCAGATAGAACCGCAGGATATACAACATCTCGCGGCCGTTGCGATCGAACAGCCGCTGTACGGTGTAGCGGCGACGCCCGCGACGCGTGTAGAGGCTTCCGCCGAGAAACCGCAACGGAGTCAGCGTGGCCTGTAGGCCGTGCCGCACCGGCTTGCGCGTCCGGCTGAAGGCGATCGCCACGCGATCGACTTCGATGTGCTGCAACTCCGGCAGACGCGACGCCAGGTCTTCGCAAAGCAGGCGCATGGCCGCCGTGAAGTCGAAGCCACCAACGGTGGCCGGATTGTCGTTCGACCGGATCATCGTCTTCGCTGTCTCCAGGGCCCGGCGCGGCCCGCGCGCTGGGCGACCGGCGACAACTTAGCGGTACGACAGGACAACGAGCAAGACGAAGTTACTGCCTGTCGTAGCACGACAGGTGCGCTGCTCATTTGACATGCCAGCAGGCAAACTCCTACGATTTGGTAGCCCTCCTCCGTCGCGGCAGATTGATTGTGCTGTCGTGTTCCCAGCGACTCCCCTTGCCTGCAAAGTCATTGATGGCCAAGCGCCAGCATCAAGCGATTCTTCCTGGATTGGACGATCTCGAAGCCGCGCCCGTCGCGATCGAGTCGAAGCCCGCCGAGGGAGCCTCGGCCAAACGAGCTCCCCACACAGACAAACGCCAAGATGCGGCCAACGAGTGGGGTGCCGATGAGTTGCCCGACCTTACAGGGCGCACGGTCTGGGGGATCGATGGGCACGCCCTGATCTTTCAGGTGTTTCACGCTATTCCGCCCATGGCCGGTCCCAAGGGGGAGCCGGTCAACGCTGTCTTTGGCTTTACGCGCGATTTGCTCTATCTGCTGGAGGTGCAGAAGCCCGACTACTTGTTTTGCGCGTTGGATCTGAGCGGCCCGACCTTTCGCCATCGTATGTACAGCAATTACAAGATCCAGCGCGCCGAAATGCCCGACGATCTGCGCCCGCAATTGCCGTTGGTGCGTCGCCTGCTCGAGGCGTTTGGCATCACGCTGCTCGAGCTGGAATCGTTCGAGGCCGACGATTTGTTGGCGACCTTAGCGCGCCAGGTCGAGGTCGCCGGCGGCGAATGCGTTCTCGTGACGAACGACAAGGATTGCCGGCAATTGATCACCGATCGCGTGAAGCTCTTCAATGTTCGCAAGAACCAGGTCTACGACGCCGAAGCATTGCTGGCCGATTGGGGGATTCGCCCCGACCAAGTGGTCGATTTTCAGGCGCTGGTCGGCGATTCGGTCGACAATGTGCCAGGCGTGCCGTTGATCGGGCCGAAGAACGCCCGCGAACTGTTAACCAAATACGGCAGTCTCGACGAAGTGCTCAATCACGCCGGCGAGGTTGCCGGCGAGAAGCGCCGCCAGAATCTGTTGGCCGGCCGCGAGCAGGCCTTCCTAAGCCGCGAATTGGCGCGGCTCGACACGGCCGTGCCGATCGGCATCGACTGGGCAGGCGCTGCACGGCAACCGCTAGTGCCTGAGCGCATTCTACCTTTGTTCGCAGAACTGGGGTTCCACGGCTTCAGCGATCGGATCCGCGCACTCGAGTCGGCTCCCCGCGCCCAATGGCAGAGCGACTATCGGCTTGTCGACACGCCGGAGAAGTTGCAGGCCCTGATCGACGAGATGGCACGGCAGCCAGCCATTTCGCTCGACACCGAAACCACGAGCCTGGCGCCGACCGACGCGGATCTGGTCGGTTTGTCATTCTGTTGGCAGGCGGGAATTGCCTGGTACGTGCCCGTCCGCGCGCCGGCGGGCGAGCCGCGGCTGGACGTCGATGCGACACTCGCGTCGCTCAAGCCGGTGCTGGAGAACGCGGCCATCGAAAAGGTCGGACAGAATCTGAAGTACGACATGATCGTGTTGGCGCGGCACGGCGTCCGACTGGCCGGCCTGGCGTTCGACAGCATGTTGGCGAGCTACCTGCTCGACGCCGGGGTGCGCAATCACACGCTCGATGAACTTGCCGAGCGCTACTTGCACCACCAAAACGTCAAGATTGGCGCATTGATCGGCACGGGTCGCGACCAGAAGCGGATGGACGAGGTGCCGCTCGCCGAGATCGTACCCTACGCCTGCGAGGATGCCGACGTCGCCTGGCGATTGCGTCCGTTGCTCGCGGCCCGGCTCGGCGACGAAGGGCTGGCCAGGTTGCTGGCCGAACTCGAATTGCCGTTGGTCGAAGTGCTTGTCGAGCTCGAGCTCAACGGTATTCGCGTCGATCCCGCGCGACTTGCCGAGCTTAGCGTGCGGTATGGTGCGCGGCTCGTCGAACTCGAACGCGAGATCTACGAACTTGCCGGTCGCGAATTCAATATCGCCAGTCCAAAACAATTGCAAGCGGTACTCTTCGCCGAACAAAACCTCCCCGTTCTCAAGCGCACCAAGACGGGCCCCAGCACCGACGTCGACGTGCTCGAGGAACTGGCGCAGCGTCACCCGCTGCCCGCCAAGATCATCGAGTTCCGCCAGTTCTCCAAGTTGAAGAACACCTATGTCGACGCCCTGCCGCAACTGATCAGCCCCCGCACCGGGCGCGTCCACTGCTCGTTCAACCAGGTCGTGGCTGCCACGGGTCGACTCAGCTCGAGCGATCCCAACCTGCAGAACATCCCGATCCGCACCGACGAAGGGCGCGAGATCCGTTCGGCTTTTTTGCCTGGCGAAGCTGACTGGCAGTTGTTAGCCGCCGACTACTCACAGATCGAGTTGCGGGTGCTGGCACATTTTTCGGGCGATCCGGCGCTGACCCAGGCCTTCGAGCGCGACGAGGACATCCATGCGCTGGTGGCCAGCCAGGTCTACGGGGTGCCGCTTGCCGAAGTGACGAAAGATATGCGCTATCGGGCCAAGGCCGTGAACTTTGGTGTGATCTACGGGCAGAGTGCCTTTGGGCTGGCCCGGCAGCTTTCGATCGAGAAAGAAGAAGCGGCCGAGTTCATTGCCAGTTATTTCGCCCGCTATCAGGGGGTGGAGCAATTTCTGGCGAAAGTCTTGGCAGATTGTCGCACGGCCGGGTATGTTATTACCCTAGCGGGGCGGAAGAGGGCAATTCGAGGCGTCCGGGACGGGCTTCCCAAGCAATTGAATCTCGCAGAGCGGACCGCGGTCAACACGGTTATCCAAGGCTCGGCGGCCGATTTGATCAAGCTGGCAATGATCGCACTCGACCGGCGCTTGCGAAGTGCCAACTTCAGCGCCCGGATGCTTCTGCAAATCCACGACGAACTGGTCTTTGAAGTCCCACCGCACGAAGTACAGCCGTTAGCCGAGCTCGTTGCCGCCGAAATGACCGGCGTACATGCGTTGCGCGTGCCGTTGAAAGTGGACGTCAACGTGGGAGGCAATTGGGCGGAGATTTGACGTGTCGGGCTGACTTGTGGGCGGCGACGCGCCAAGCGAAATCAACAGCGAACTAATCACCCGTACATCGCGTCTTAGTCGTCGGAGCAGAGGCGGAGCCGACCGTGAAGGTTATCGGCCTGCTAGGAGGAATCGCTAGCGGCAAGAGCTTTGTCGCAGAGCTGTTTCGTCAGCGTGGAGCCGTCGTGCTCGATGGCGATCGAGCCGGGCACGAAGTGCTCCATGACAAGGAGGTCAAACAAGCAGTTCGCCAGCGCTGGGGCGCCGGCGTATTCGGTCCGGACGGCGAGATTGACCGCCGGGCGCTAGCCAAGCAGGTGTTCGTTCCGCGAGCCGCCATGCGCGAAGCGCCAGCCGAGGCGACCACCCCCACGTCGGAGATTTCGCGACCCGAATCAGCCACAGTTTCGAATCCCGCTGCCAAGAACGCCCCGGGAGAACTAGAATATCTAGAGCAACTGACGCATCCCCGTATCGCGGCCAAGTTGGCACAACAGGTGCAAGCCGCGGTTGAAAGCGGTGCGCCGGCCGTGGTGGTCGACGCGGCCGTGATGATCAAGGCCGGCTGGGATGCATTGTGCGATACAATTGTATTTGTAGAGGCCCCGCGCGAGGTTCGTTTGCAGCGCGCCCGCCAAAGGGGATGGACAGAGGAGGAATTTACGCGCCGGGAAGCGGCGCAAGAAAGTCTGGATGAGAAGCGGGCGCGTGCCGATGTAACCATCGATAATGCCGGCCTGCCAGCCGAAACGGCGGCTCAGCTCGATCGTTTCTGGCAAGCACTTCACGGCTGACACCTTCGCTTCTCGTCCGGCAATCCCACCGCCTACGTCTGTCGACGCGCACTTCCGTTCCGCAGCACACGCCGAAGCAATACCCGAACGATCGCGACGATCGCAGTCCTGATCACTTTTCCCTCAAGAGGCCGACGCGCTCCCCTAAGCGGGATCATGCGCCCCAGCGCCTAAAACCCATTCAACCGAATCCCACCGGCAGCCTCCTTCCGCGGGGCCGCCAACCACGACCTGTTCAGGAGTCCGGAGACCATGGCATCGACCCGCAGCTCTCGCCCGCTGAAGCCGCGCAACGGCGCGGGGGGCGAACCTTATCAACCGCGTTCGCGTGCCACCGACGATCAACTAGACGGCGAGCCGCTGTCGCTGGCCGAAGAATTAGCCGAGCGCAGTGATCTCGACGACGAGACCGACGAACGTTACGAGCAGATCAAGCAAGGCGACATTCACATCGCCGAGTTGCAGCGGATGACGATGCCGCAACTCATCGAAGAAGCTCGCCAGGAAAACCTCACCGACTATCACGGCATCAAGAAGCAGGACTTGATCTTCAAGATCCTCAAGGAGCGCGTGAAGCTCAACGGCCTGATGTACGGCGAGGGCACGCTCGAAGTGCTCCCCGACGGTTTCGGCTTCCTGCGCAGCCCCGACTACCACTACCTCTCCTGCCCCGACGACATCTACGTGTCGCCCAGCCAGATTCGCCGCTTCGGGCTGCGCACCGGAACGGTCGTTTCGGGGCAGATTCGCCCACCCAAGGAAAACGAGCGGTACTTCGCGCTGTTGCGGGTCGAGGCCATCAACTATCACGATCCCAACATTCTTTCCACCAAGGTTTTCTTCGACGATCTCACACCGTTGCATCCCGACAAGCGGGTGGTGCTCGAGACCTCGGCGCAAGAAATCAACACCCGCGTGGTCGACTTGATCGCGCCGATCGGATTTGGGCAGCGCGGTTTGATCGTCAGCCCGCCGCGGGCCGGCAAGACGATCCTGCTGCAGAAGATGGCCAAGGCCGCGCTCACGAACTTTCCCGATTGCTACGTCATGATGCTCTTGATCGACGAGCGGCCCGAAGAAGTCACCGACATGGAGCGGCAGATCAAGGGACCGAACTGCGAGGTGATTTCGAGCACATTCGACGAGGCGTCGGCCCGGCACATCCAAGTGTCGGAAATGGTGATCGAGAAAGCCAAACGGCTCGTCGAGTACGGGCACGACGTGATCATCTTTCTCGACTCGATCACTCGCCTGGCCCGGGCCTGGAATGCGGAATGCCCGCATTCGGGTAAGATCCTCTCGGGGGGTGTCGACGCCAACGCCTTGCAGCGGCCGAAGCGCTTTTTTGGGGCCGCGCGCAAGGTCGAAGAAGGGGGGTCGCTGACCATCATTGCCACGGCCCTGGTCGACACCGGCAGCAAAATGGACGAGGTGATCTTCGAGGAATTCAAAGGGACCGGCAATCTCGAGGTGGTGCTCGATCGGCGGCTCGTCGACAAGCGCATCTGGCCGGCCATCGACATCAATCGTAGCGGCACGCGTCGCGAAGAGATGATTATGGACCCGGAAGAGCACCGCCGCGTTTGCCTATTGCGCCGCGTGCTCAACGACATGAATGGCCCCGAGGCGATGGAACTGCTGGTCACGCGGTTGAGCAAGACCAAGACCAACGCCGAGTTTCTCATGAACTTGAAGAACTAAGAGGGCCAGGGTGCGCACGTTCTCGGGTCAAGCCGTTGCTGGCCGCGGTCGGTTGGCGATCGTCGTGTCGCGGTACAATGAGACGGTGACTTCACGACTGTTGTCCGGTGCCCTCGAGACGTTGCGGGCGCGCGGGCTGTCGGACGACCTGATCGACGTAGCCTGGGTGCCTGGGGCCTACGAGGTCCCGCTGGTCGCCGACCGGCTCGCGGCGAGCGAGCAATACCAGGCGGTCATCTGCCTGGGAGCGGTGATCCGCGGCGAAACCACCCACGATCAGCACATTAACCGCGCCGTGTCGCTGGGGCTGGCAGAAACGGCCCGGCGCTATGGTGTGCCTGTGTTGTTCGGAGTTTTGACCTGCGAGACACTCGAACAAGCGATCCATCGCTCGGGCGGCAACGTAGGCAACAAAGGGGCAGAGTGTGCCGATGCTGCATTAGAATTGATCGACTTGTACCGACAATTGCCACGTTAGAGGCCAGTTAGCCCAACCGATGGGCCGTGAGTTTGCCGCTATTCGCTGCCGCCTTGCCAACCGCTGAATTACCGTACCGCGACGCCCGTGCATCGCGGCATGGCACCGCCAGAGTTCACGCCTCATGACACGTCGTAGCCGAGCGCGAGAAGTAACGCTGCAGGTCTTGTTTCAAGACGACCTGAATCCGCGCGTGAACCCGGCCTTGGCCGACGAGTTCATCGCCGTT
Organism: Pirellulales bacterium; assembly: GCA_050184475.1. Classification (GTDB taxonomy): domain Bacteria; phylum Planctomycetota; class Planctomycetia; order Pirellulales; family JAEUIK01; genus JAIESQ01. The sequence continues at coordinate 40,642 of JBFXAH010000003.1, forward strand.
CGGTTGAGTACGCCCGAATTGGTCGAGTTCGCGCGCTCGCTGGTTTCCGGGGTGCGACGCAACCGGAGCGAATTGGACGCGCTCTTGGCCCGTACGGCCGACAACTGGAGCCTCGACCGCATGGCATCGACCGACCGCAACGTCTTGCGGCTGGGAGCCTACGAGATCCTCTACACCGAAACGCCTGATCGCGTGGCCATTAACGAGGCCGTCGAGTTGGCCAGGCGGTTCGGCTCGGCTCAGAGCCCACAGTTTGTCAACGGAATCCTCGATCGGTTCCTGGCCGATCGCCCGACGAAGTAAGGGTGGGTCGCGCAGCGAATTTCAAGCGGCCTGGACCCGCTACGTCCAACCTTTCTGCGAGAGCGACGATGGCATTTTTCGACAAGATCAGGCAAGGGCTGAAGAAGACCTCGCAGATTCTCAATACCGATATCCGCGACCTCTTCAAGCGCGAGGGGTCGCTGGTCGACGAACCGTTTCTCGAGCGGCTCCGCGAAGTGCTGGTCAAGACCGATATGGGCGTGCCGGCATCGCAGGCCATTGTCGACGAAGTGCGCGTCAAGTTCCGCGGCAGGGTCGTGTTTCTTGAAGATGTCGTCGAAGCCAGCAAACCGAAATTGCGGGCGTTGCTCGCCCAACCCGAGCACCCGATTCGATTCGCTCCCAGCGGGCCGACCGTCATTATGGTCGCCGGCGTGAATGGGTCGGGCAAAACCACGTCGATCGCCAAACTGTCTGCGCTCTTCAAGTCGCAAGGCAAACAGGTCGTGCTGGGAGCCGCCGACACGTTTCGGGCCGCGGCGGTCGAACAATTGACGATCTGGGCCGAACGGCTGGGAGTCGAGATCGTCAAGGGGCAACCGGGTTCCGATCCCGCGAGTGTCGCGCATCGAGCTGTCGCCCAAGCGCTCGAATCCAACGCCGACGTTTGCATCATCGACACGGCCGGCCGCCTGCAAACCCAAGCCAACCTGATGCAGGAACTGGGCAAAATCCACCGCGTAATTGGCAAGCAAGTTGAAGGTGCCCCACACGAAGTGCTGCTGGTCATCGACGCCACGACCGGCCAGAATGGCATCTCTCAGGCGAAGCACTTCACCGCCGCCGTGCAGTGCACCGGAATTGTGCTGGCCAAGCTCGATGGCACGGCCAAGGGGGGCGTCGTTGTTGCGATTCGGCAACAGGTCGACTTGCCCGTCACCTACGTCGGCGTGGGGGAAAAAGCCGCGGATCTGACGACTTTTAACAGCGATGAGTTCGTCGAGGCGCTCTTTACCGACCTGGCGCCCACCGCGGCGTGACCAGGCCGGCCCCCTGCTATTTTGTAATCTATATTCAATTGGATCTGGTGCGCGTCGTTCGTTCTGAATGGCAGCCTTCGATCCACGCGCCGGCAGGCGGGTTACTCGTTCGGCAGCTCTTGTCGTTCGTGGAATCGCAGCGATTCTGCTGTCTCGTCCGGTTGTTACGCCAGGCCGCAATCGGGGGCGCGCGGCTTGCCTAATATAGGCCCTGGTCACTGAATTCTCGCGGAGGCAACGACGATGCCCGCCACCGTCATGCCGCGCTTTTCGCTGCGCGGCACTCGGCTCTATCTCGAGCGCTTGGAAGACCGGACTCTGTTGACCGTCGTCCCGTACGCCGATCCGGGGTTAGGGAGCACCCTGTATTTCGGAGGTCAAGCGGCAGGCAGCTCGCTGTTCAACGAAGGCGAAGAAGCGGGCACGGCATCCGCCACGCTGGCCGACATGGTCTCGGCAGGCGCCGGCAGCTCGCCGAGCAACTTCGCGGGGGCGAACGCGAGCTTTGACTCCTTTGGAGTCGCAGGTCGAAGCGGTGGTTCCACGCGACTACCTGCCGACTGGGAGGCATACCTCCTCTCGCTCGCGGGGTCCAACTCGTCGCTCAGCTTCTACTCGTCGAATGCGACCGGTCGGCCGTTCGCGGCGGCCAGTGACGTGCTCTTTGCCACGGGCAATCCGTTCAATATCGGCTGAACCGCTGACTGAACCAATCACGTCCGTCCGACGCTCCGCACCGATCGCGGGCTGCCCAATCCGATCGTGCAGGCCGTCAACGGCGATGTGATTCGCGTGCCTCGCCCCCTATCCAGGCACGCGCATTTGCGGGCGATCTTGGCGCAGTTGGTCCAGTTCTTCGGGGGGCACATCCGTCTTGGTCAGATTCACGTAGGCGATGTTCGCACGTCCGCGGATCCACTCGACCACGCTCGTCGCCGCGCGCGTGTTGTCGAGGTGCAGACTCGTGATGGCCGGCATCCGATCCAGCATTCGGCGAATTCGCTTGTCCTCGAACGGCCCGCGAAGCCTGAGTGAATTGACGCTGGCACCATCGATCACCGCGACCTCGGCCGACACATGTTCGGCAACAATCTGCAAGTCGCTCAAGCCCGCCAACGGTGGCAGCACAACGTCTTGCTCGATGGCCGACACGTTCAAGGTCAGGTTGGCGAGTGCCGGCGTCGCCCTGGCCAGTTGATCGAGTCCTTGGGGGGGACCGTCGAAGCCGGTCAAGGTCAACTCGGCCAGTAGCGGATGATTGGGCAGGTATTTCAAATCAGGACGTCCACCGGACATCGCGTGCAGGCGAAAGTACTGCAGCCGCGGAAACTTTGCCAGTCCCTGCAAACCCGGCCCGCGCACCGGGCTATAGGCTAGTTCCAAACAGTGGGCCGACTCGAAATCGTCAATCGCTGCCAGAAAGTTGTCATCGAAATCGGGTCCACCCAAGTCGACAAACCAGGCGAGCCGTCGGCGAGCTCGCAGCGCTTCGTATTCGGCACGCGTCCAGCAACTCGCTCGCTGGTGCATGCTGAACAATTGGCCGTCTTGATAGCCGGGGGGCAATGCCGGGCCCACCACATGAAAGGGCTGCCGTCCTTCACGCTCGTGATAAAGCAGCTTGTCGTTGCGGCTAAAGCGGCCGCAGCAGTCCAACTCGACCACAGTGAATCGCGGCGTCCGCGATACCGCCGCGACGTCGATCCACTCGGGAACCGCGCCATCGCGCCAGAGCAGGTCGGTGGCCTCGTCGGGCGTGAGCAACCGCGTGGCCAGGCGTTGTTCGAGTGAGCTGTCGGCGGGGTAAACGCGTTCATCTTCGTGCAACGGGTTGCCGTCGTACGACGAGTTCAGTTGCACGCGGCAGCGGATCGGCGCGGGCAGATTTTCCAGGTAGAAGCGCCCGGCGAATTGGCGAGCGACTTCGACGGCCTCGACCAGGCGCGTTTGAAAAAGCGACTTGTCCATCCCAGGCCTGTCACCACAGGTGGTTCATCGTGCCGTTGGGCGCGGCGTCGGTGATTGTCATATCGCTCTGATGGGCCGGCACCAACTCGTTGAACAGGTAGTTGCGCAGATTGACGACCGGCTTGGGGAAGTAATTGTCGCAATACACTTCCTTTCTGTGGCCGTCGACGATCATCGCTACAAAGACCTGCGTGCCGTCAGTGACGCCGCTGCTGTACAGCCGCTGTAGAGCTGCCGCACTGCGTAGGTGATCAAGCACTACCGCGTTTTCTGCTGGCGCTAACGGGAATTCGTATCGTTTATTTGCGCGATACCAGTACTTGCCCCAGCGCATTGGTTCAGCGAGCAGCAATCGGCACCGCCCATTCTCGATTACAACGCTGTCGTAACCGTACAGTCCGCTTCCGTCGCTCAGGCAAAGCGAAACATCGCGCGGGTTTTGCAGGGCCTGCTCAATCTCGCGCTGGATCGCCGGATCTTCGGCGTCGATTTGACTTGCCCGACCGCGACTAGGTCGAGTGGGATCGGGAAACTCGCTGTGGCCGCAACCCGCAACCGCGCTGACCAGAAGCACGCACAGCACGATGCGTACCTGTGTCGCCGAATGGCACATCGAATTACCCGACTCGTCGCCGAGAAAGTAAGCAGCAACGATCCCAGGGCAGGCCGACCGTCGCTGCCGGATTTCACTTCGCCGCTGGTCGCCCTGCCCTGGGCTTTTGATGATCGATCACGCCGGCTAGATCCCTCAAGACACACTCACTTCGCGCCGGCCAATTCGTCCTCGGCCGGGTCGAGCTCCAAGACAAAATCCTTGAATCGCACTTCGGTCGCTTCGCCGGCGTGCAATTGCAGCGCGAACACGCCCCGCACAGCCCCACGCGGGTCGTCGAGATCGACGCACAACTGCCCGTTGATTCGCGTGCGGATGCGGCTGCCGCGGGCGACGATTTCGTAATCGTTCCAGTCGCCGGTGCGCACCGCGTCGTTAGCGATCTTTTCCCAGAGCAGTCCACGGCCACGTTCTTCGTAAAGCCGTCCCCACCAGCCGGGGCCGATATCGGCCTGGTAGCCCTGCACTTCGCCATCGTCGAGCGGCGTGCTGCGGAATTGCACGCCGCTGTTGCCGCGGTCGTCAACGAGCTTGACCTTGAAGCGAAGGCGGAAATCGCCCGCCAGCAAGTCGCTCACCAAGAACTCGTTGCGATCCAAACCGCGCGAACGCCCGACAAGCTCGCCGTCGGCGACGCTCCACAACTCGGGGTTGCCGCTCCAGCCTGCCAGGTCGCGACCGTTGAAAAGCGACTTGATCGTGTCGGCCGTGGCTAGCAACGGAGTTTGCGCCGGGCTCGCTAAATACGCCACGAGCGAGCGCACTTCGTGCTCTGATAGGGGCTGCAAGATATTGTCGGGCATCATCGACTTGGTCGACGCTTCGATCTCGTCGACTTCTTCGCGCGGCAGCACGACCGTGCCGTCGGCCGTGGCCAGGGTGATCGCGCCGGTATCGTCGTTGCGCACGATGCCGGTGAGCACACGACCGTCGGTGGTGACAATCACCGTGGCGGCGTAATCCTTGGCGATCAACGCGCTGGGATCGAGCACGTTGGCCAGCAAATACTCGAGGTTCGCGCGATTCGAGCCGGTGAGCTCGGGGCCGATCTGGTTGCCGGCACCGAACAGCTTATGACACTGCTGACACGTTTTGACGAACATCGCGCGGCCCAGCGCCACGTCGGGCTCTTGAATAGGCTTCTTGTTCAGCAGCTTCGTGTACTCGGCGATTCGCTGGGCGGCATCGGCCGGCGTGTCTTGCACCACGCCCCACACCTCGGTGAGCCGCGCGGCGAGCTTCTCGTCGTTCAGGTTGCGCAGTTGCCGCACCAGATCAGCCGACACGTCGGCGGTTGGCACGCGCTTGTCGGCCAAGGCGTCGAGGAGCGCTCGGGCGTAAGCGGTCCGCGAGCAAAGTACGACCAAGGCCTCACGCTTTTCCGCTTGCGAAAGCTGGGAGTAGAGTTCGAGCACCGCGGCCGGCGTGCGCGGTTCGTCGAAGGCGGCCAGCCCCTTTAGCGCCGCCAGCCGCATCAGCGGATCGGCCAGCAGATCGAGGAGCAAGTTCGGTAGCTCGGCGTCTTTGACGGCCAGCAAGGTGAGGATCGCCGCCGTGCGGGCATCCATCGCGGCTGCGCGATCGGCAGCCACGGCGCGCACGCGGGCGAGCGCAGCGGCATCGCCAAAGGTGACCGCCAGCGACTCGACGTGCTCGCGTATCGCGGCGTTATCGCTGGCCGCCAGCCGCGGCGCTACCGTGCTCCAACTCGGCGGCATGTCGACGCGACGCCGCCCGGCCAGGCTCAACCGCACGCCTTCGAGCACCGCCAACTGGCGGGCGGGGTCGTCGAGTTTTCCTAGCTGGGCGATCAATAACTCGATCGCGTCACCGTTTTTCAGCGTGCCGACGCGACGGGCCGTGAATTCGAGCAGCCGAACTTCAGCGGCAGCCCCCGCCCAAGCCAGCGCCCGGGCCGGATCGGTTTCGACCAGCGGTTCGGCCGCGTACCAATACAAGAGCGGCAGATTGTGGTCGGTGGCGTCTTCGGCATGGCGGGTCAAGCCGGCCAGCACGTCCCAGCGCGATTCGAGCGGCAAGCGATCGAGGGCCGAAGCCAGAAACTTGCGCACCACGGGCGAGTCGTCGCCGGCCAACTCGACAAATCGTGGCAAATGCTTGAGCGCCTCGGCGGGCTTCTCGGCCGCCAGGCGGATCGACCAGGCGCGCACCATTGGTTGATCGTTCGATAGTCCTCGCACGATCGACTCATCGTCGAGCGCGTCGATGACGTAAAGTGCCCACAACGCACGCAAGCGGCGCGTGACCTCCGCATGGGTGAAGGCCATTTCGGTGAGGCGCTCGACCGCCCGCTTATCGAGCTTGCCGGCGGCGGCCCGCTCTTGCAACAAGCGGCGGGCGTGGCGCACGTGCCAGTCGTTGGGGTGCAACTGCAGCTCGACCAATTGGCGATCGTCGAGTGCCGGCAGATTGGGAGGGGGCTGATTCTCGTCGCCGTACGACACTTTGAAGATGCGGCCGTTCGTGCGGTCGTGAATGTTGTGCTCGATGCGATGGCACTGATTCTTGTCGTACCAATCGATGAGGTAGACGTTGCCGTCGGGTCCGCACTGCAAGTTGACGATCTGCGACCATTCGTCGTTGGCCCGCAAGACGTCGGGCCCGTGGTGGCCGACGTAGCCGGAGCCTTGTGGCTCGAGGATGTCGGTATTCAGTCGCGCGCCGTGAATGTTGTTCATCAGGATCTGGCCGCGATACTCCGCCGGCCAGCGGCCGCCGAGGTAGATCAAGGCGCCGGCGTGCGCGTGGCCCCCGCCCGTGGCGTCGGAGCGATTGTTGCCCGCGTGTGGTCCGCCGCCACCGGCCCAGTGGACGTGGTCGGCGATCGTCTTGATGTCGTCATACGTGTGCTTGTTGAAATGCGAGCCGGCCTGACGGTGGTATCGCGCAGCGGGAATGATGTGGAACAAATGCGGAATCACGCAGGCGGTGCAGAAGGCTTCCCCCTGATCGTCGAAGTCGACGCCCCAGGGATTGCTGGTGCCGTGAGCGAAGACCTCGAACACGCGACGCGTGGGATGATAGCGCCAGATGCCGGCGTTGAGCGGCGTGCGCTCGTCGGGCGAAGCGTCGGGCCGGCCGACGCGCGAGTGCGTGAACACGCCGTGGCAGCCGTAGAGCCAGCCATCCGGGCCCCAGATGAAGCTGTTTAGCGTTTCGTGCGTGTCGTGATAGCCCCAACCGTCGAGGAGCACCTCGGCCGGCCCATCGGGGACGTCGTCGTGGTTGGCATCGGGCACGAAGAGCAGGTTGGGCGCGGCGCCGATCCATACGCCGCCAAAACCCAGTTCGAGGCCGCTCACCAGGTTTAATTTGTCGAGAAAGACTTTGCGGCTGTCGAAGCGGCCGTCGCCGTCGCGGTCTTCGAAGATCAGAATGCGATCCTTGGCGTCCGACTGTTTGATGCGATGCGGATAGCTGTAGGCTTCTGCCACCCAAAGCCGCCCGCGGTCGTCGATCGCCTGGGCGATGGGTTGCACGATGTCGGGCTCGCCGGCAAACAGCGTGACATGAAAGCCGGGCGGCACCGTCATCGCGCGGGCGGCCTCTTCGGGCGACAGGCCCGCGTGCGTGAACGTGTCGTTGGCCAGCGGCACGCGCTCGTTGTCGAACTTGGGGCGGTCGGCGTGCTGGCGGAAGTCGTCGAAGTTGATGTGCCCCCAACCGTTCGAAGATTGATCGACCAGCCGGATAAAGATCTCGTGGCCGACGAGGGGCGCGAGATTGATAACGACTGGCTGCATCGTCTCGTTGTTTTCGCCCGAAACCTGGTAGACGATCTGGTGATCCTTCGCGCGGACGATCTCGACGCGGCTGCTGCGGTGCTGGCCGCCGCCAACCAGGAAGCTTGCCCAGGGCTGCGTGACCTTGAAGGGGGCTGAAGTGAGCGTTCCCTTGGGGGCGTCGCCGGCGACCTCGAACGTGCCAATCCAGAATTTGCCGGTGTGGGCGCTGCGCATGTCGGCGCGGCGGGCTTGGACAAGATCCCCTTGGACCGGCTGCCCATCGAAGGCATTGCCTTCGGCCTGCCAGCCGCTGAGCGAGCCACTTTCGAAGCCGAGATCGGGGGTGGTGGTTGCCGCCGCGGCGGCGCCGACTGGCTCGGCGGCGGGTTCTGCGCCCTGGGTCGTAGCGACGCCGACGAGCGAGGCGATCAGAAGTTGAAGCAGAGCTAGGGATCGACGGCGCGAAGCAATCTGAAAGCGTGGCATCACGAGGGCGGGCTTCCGTTTCAAGTAGCGGATGGAGAAGAACAACGAGAGCGTGTTTCGGATTATGGCTGTCGATCGCCACTGGTTCCACTAGACCGGGGAGTCGGGGCGAGCCGCTTGTTGGGGGTGTTGTCTTTTCTGTGTGCCGAAATTTTGCGTCCTTACCGTCCTAAGCTCGGGTTGCCGCCGTTAAGTGATTGCCGAGACAGAACTTATTTTAGGACGCAAAATAATGCGTTTGCGTCCTCGGTGCGTCCTAGTTTCCGGTTTTGCGTCCTAGGTAGTGGTCAGCGGTTAGTGGGAATGCGGCAAAGCCCCGGCGGTTTCGCAAGTTGGTATCGCGCGCACCGCGGACGGCCCCTCCGCACCGGCTCTGACGAACGATCGCGCTCCGATCGCGAAGCCCCTGGGGGAGAGTTTTGCACCGTTGTGCAGTTTTCGGCGTGCCGCTGGCCGTCAGCTTGTCGAAGGGGTCCGGGGGTGGATTGGTGGATAGCCGGCAATTGGCCTCGGCCTGCGCGCAGAGAGAGCGCCGGCGCCAGGCATATATTTGTACATAATTATGATCATTTGTCAACGACTGACGATCGACTCGCGACACGAAGCCGAAGCGCCAGCGAGGGAGAACCCGGTGCCAGTGAACGATCGCCAAGGCGTGGCCCCGCTTAACAGGGCCCTTGCTTGCGCGGTGGGTTGGTGTCGAGGATGGCGCACCTGGCCGGCGGGACTGCCGCCAGATTTCCCCAAGAATCTCGTCCGGCCCGAAGCCAATAGCCCGTCGCAACTTGTGCTAGCACTGCTGGCATCACCTGCCAGCAAATCCACCCAAACGAGGGGGTTTCTCGGCTTGACGGCATATACGGTACAAACGTACAGTTTCTCCTCGGAAGGGAAACGCCTGTCATGCCTTCGCTCTCCGGCAATTCGCGTCGCCAGATGGTCGAGCTCCTGGCCCAGCAGATTCGCCGGCTGGAAGGGGCTCGGCAGGCCGATTTCGGCGAGGCGATTTCGAGCGGCTGCCTCGGCTTCGATCGCTGGTTGCCCGAGCGGGGGTTCCGCCGCGGCACGCTGGTCGAGTGGCTGGCCGCCGGATCGGGGAGCGGGGCGGGGCTGTTGGCGTTGATCGCCGCCCGGGCGGCCTGCCAGGCAGGGGGCGCGCTGATCGTCGTCGATCGGCAGCAGGAGTTTTATCCGCCGGCCGCCGCCGCGCTGGGGATCGACGCCGAGGCTCTGGTAATCGTCCGTCCGCGCAATCAGCGCGACGACTGGTGGGCGCTCGAGCAGGCGTTGCGTTCGCGCGGGGTGGGGGCGGTGTGGTGTCGCTGCGATCAGGTGGCGGCGCCGCGCGAAGACAATCGCTTGTTCCGCCGTTTTCAATTGGCCGCCGAACGTGGCGGCGCGCTCGGTTTGCTCGTGCGACCGGCCGCTGCCCGCCGCTTGCCCTCGTGGGCCGACATGCGGTTGTGGGTCGAACCGTTGGCTGCCAGGGAAGGTCGTTGTCTACGTGTCGAACTGCTCCACAGTCGCCATACGGCCACGGGTGGCACGCTGGCGGCCGCCAGGCCTGCGACCGTGGAGTTGATCGTCGACGATGAAACGGGTGCTGTGCGTGTGGCTCCCCGGCTGGCCGTTGCAACGCCTGGCCAGCGAGCGGCCCGAGCTTAAACATCGCGCGATCGTGCTGTATGTCGCGCCGGGGCGCGGAGTCGCCCGCGTGCGCCTGTGCTCGGCGGCGGCGCGACGGCGCGGCGTGCGGCCGGGGATGCCGCTGGCCGAAGCGACGTCGCTGGCGGCGCATGCAGATGTCACCCGGAACAACCCGTCAAAGAATTCTGTAGCCGGGGTCTGCGACCCCGGAATTGCACCTTCTGAATTGTCGGCCCTGCACCTCGAGCCGCACGATCCGGTTGCCGATCGCGCGGCGCTGGCCCACCTGGCCACGCTCTGTCAGCGGTTCGCGCCGACCGTCGGCTGGGAAGAACCCTCGCTCGACGACGATCCGCTGGCCTCGCCCGACACGCTGCTGTTGGACATCAGCGGCTCGGCCCACTTGTTCGGCGGCGAACGGCAGCTCGCGCGGCGGATGCTGGCCGCTTTCGCGCGGCGCGGACTGCGGGCCCACGTGGCCGTGGCCGACACGATCGGCGCGGCTTGGGCCTGCGCCCACGCCGTGTCGAACTGTTCACTGCTGGGCAAGCCAGCAGTGGCCCCCACACCAGGTTTGGAAACAGTTTCTACCCCGATCGTGGTGCCCGCGGGCGAAAGCGCGGTGGCACTGGCCCCCCTGCCGGTGGCGGCGCTGCGGTTGCCGGCGCGAACGCTCGCGCTGCTGGCCGAGTTAGGGCTGGCGCGCGTCGAGCAACTCACGGCGCTGCCGCGGCAAGAAATTCCCGCGCGGCTCGGTCCCGAGATTGGCCGGCGGCTCGATCAGGTGCTCGGCCTGTCGAAGGAAGTGATTGTAAGCCGCTCGCTGCTGCCGCCGCTGGAAGCCGACTACGCGCTGGAGACCCCGACCGCGGCCCGCGCGCCGCTGTTGGCCCTGCTCGGCGACCTGCTGCGGCAACTGACGCGCGTGCTCGACGAGCGGCGGCACGGCATCGAAGCGCTCGATTGCCGGTTCTATCTCGAAAGCGGGCTGGTGGTCTCAATCCCCCTGGGGCTCGTGCAACCGCGGGTCGACGCCGACTACCTGCGCGGCCTGCTGGAGCTGCGCTGCGAACAAGTGCGATTCTCGGCGGCGGTCAGTGCGCTGCGGTTGCGCGTCGTGGCCAGCGCTCCGCTGGTGCATCGTCAGCAAGAGTTGTTCGTGACCGATCTGGCCCGCGATCGACAACGGCATCTGGCCGAGCTGCTCGATCAACTCACCAGCCGGCTGGGCGCCGAAAACGTGGTGAGTGTTCGACTGGCAAGCGACGCGCAGCCCGAGAAGGTTTGCCGCTACGAGCCGCTGTTGCGTGGCGGACCGGCGGCGCGCTTGAGCCAGGGGATGTCGACCTCCGGTCGCGCGGCGCGGCGCGGCTCCGGCGCGGCGATCTCCGGCCGCCGGCGACGCAAGCGCCCGGTGGAGCCCGCACGGCAGGGAGCCGTCACGTTTCGTCGGCCGTTGCGGTTGGCGCGAAAGCCGCTGCCGGTCGAAGCCTGGTCGGTTGTGCCCGACGGCCCGTTGTTGCGCTTTCGTTGGACGGGGGGCGAAGAGCGGGTGGCCCGCTCGTGGGGGCCGGAGCGGATCGAAACGGGCTGGTGGCGCGGGCGGGGGGTGCGGCGCGACTACTATCAGATCGAAACCGCCAGCGGCCAGCGCTTCTGGCTGTTCCGGCGGCTCGACGATCGCCGCTGGTTCTTGCACGGCTGGTTCGAGTGAGACCTAGACTGAACTGACAAGCTGGCGCTAGGATGAGGGGCATGACCCAAGTGCCAAAGTACAAAACGCCCGATCAGAAGAGCGCGGCAGATGTCCTGGGGCCCTGGGTCGAATCCGAAATTCAATCGGGCCTCATGGAGCGCTGTCGGAAGTATTGGACGACTCCGATTGCTCAATTACCTAATGGCATGCTCGCGACATTCCTGCGCCAGCGCATCGCTACAACTCTCGTCGCTACGGAAGCGCGCAAACGGATCGCAGTCGGTACCAAAGACGAATCCGAGCTATACGAAGACGAACTGGAAAATGCACTAAAGGATGCACGGCTTGAGCATGGGGCCGCCGACTAGGGCGCTACCCGCTGCGTTCCAACTCGGAGACGAGCTGCTCGATCTCGGGCAACACGGCGCGGGCGGCGCCGGCACCAATATCAAACAACTCGCGCGAACGACCGAAGTCGGCGAACTCGCAAGCCGACGTATCGGGAGTGACCCACACGTCGACTGCCTGCGTGCGCTGTGCCGTGACGTGGAACTCCTGCACTTCGTTGACGCGGACCACGGTGTCCCACAAGCGCGGCCGTCGCCGATGGCGCGTCGCCGTGGCGGTCTTCGCTCCCGGGAAGCCCCGCGACAGTCGCGCGCCGACATCCACGCCGATCACCAGGTCGGCCCCCTGCCGGGCCACAACATCAGCCGGCAGATTGTTGAGCACGCCGCCGTCGACCAGCGCCATGCCGTCGCGCAAGATCGGCCGGGCGATGATCGGCAAGTTGATGCTCTCGAGAATCGCGTTGACCAGATCACCCCGATCGCGAACGATCTCGCGCCCTTCGACCAGGTCGACAGTCATCGTCGAGAGCGGCACGCGCAACTGCTCGATGTGCGTCTCGCCGGCATAGCGCCGCAGCAGGCGCTCCCAGGCGTGCAGCCGGAACATCAACCACAAGAACCACTGATTGCCTCGCGGCAGGGCGCGCAACCAGGCGGGGGGTGTCAGGTCCTCGCTGAACCGTTCCAGCGCGTTGTCGAGCGACCAGCCGGCGGCGTACGCGGCCCCCATCAGCGAACCGCTGCTGGTGCCGGCGACCAGGTCGAAGACCACGCCAGCCCGGCTAAGCTCGTCGAGCACACCGAGATGCGCGAGCCCCCGCGCGCCGCCACCACCCAAGGCCACGCCCACGCGGAACCCTTGCAGATGATGGGCCAGCCGCCGCAAGCTTTGAAAGCGCTGGGAACCGGGCCGGTCGGCTTCGCTTAACACGACTTTGAAGTCGGGGCGGCCGATGTCGAGATCGACGCGCGGCGCAAAGCGATCGAGCTCGTCCTGGATCCAGACCAGGTGCGTTCGCGGGGCCAGCGCCGGCTCGACCGCGAGCAGCCGCTGCAAACTCTCGCAACTGGCCTCGACGAACCGCGGCTCGACGAGCCACCAAATTTGATCGCAGTGCCCCAGCAGCGCCGGCAGTTCGTCTTCCAAACCGCGCTGCGTGACGTCGACGAGCACCTGGTGCTCGCGTTCGAGCAAGTGGGCGAGCCGTTCTTCGAGCCAGCTTTCGCGAATCTCTCGATTGCCATGCGGCGGAAACTGCTCGTAGCGGTAATCGTGCCCGGCCGGCCAGCGAACTTCGCGATCGGACAAGACGCACAGTTTGCCCCCGCCCGCGCTGAGCACCTCGCACAAGGCGCGCGCGAGCTCCTGGGTGCGCAGCGTCGAGTTCACCAGCGCGACAACACGCGGCCGCCAGCGGCGCCGGCGCCCCCCCGACTCGTAGCGCAATTGAAAGCCGAGCGAGCGACTGACGTTGGCGGCAAACAACGGCAGCGCGAGCATCAGCGATTGAAACTGCTCGTGGTCGACGGTCAGCAATTCGGCGTTGGTCGCCGCGATGGCCGTGGCCATATAGCGACCGTCGGTCAGCAGCGAAATCTCACCGAAATGGTCGCCAGTCGCCAGGTAGTCGAGCAGTTGGTACTGCCCGCGCCGACGATCGATCAGCAGTTTGACGCGCCCGCGCGCGACGACAAACAGGCGATGCCCGGGATCGTCCTGCCGGCAGATGGTTTCGCCGGCCGCAAAGCAGATGGCTTTGGCGCTGGCGGCCAGCATCTCGAGCTGCACGGGATACAGGCCGAAGGCCAGTCGACTGCGTCGCCAGATGCGCGCCGCGGCCGACAACGGTCGAACGAATTGGTCCGCGGAGGTTTCGCTGGCCAAACCGTCGAGCTGTAATCCGTCGGCAGGCATACTGCGAGGATCGGGCGTGATCGACATGCGTGGCCCAATGCGCCACACCGCGGGGCGCCGCGCACAAATCCGTTTTTGCCGCAGAGAGCCGCGTCCGTGCCGCGAGATGCCAGCGAGCGCCCCACGGCGCGCAGCGACTTCAGCGGCACGACAACATCCTGCCGTGAGCACGCGCCAGGCGCATCGCTAGCCCGCACGACGCAAGGGAGTCGTGCAAATTGACCCCGACGGGATTCGAACCCGTGTTGCAGGCGTGAAAGGCCTGTGTCCTAGGCCTCTAGACGACGGGGCCGCTTTTGGCGGGCTAATCGTGCGATCTGCCGAGCCAACGATCCTATTAAGACAGCGCGATTGGCAAGCAGGTTCTGCGTCTGCAGTTGCAAACGACGAACCCCTGCTACCGCATCGATGGCTGTATACCCCCCTTGCGCCGGCACCGTCAAGGGGATTGCGCTGGTGCGGTTTTGGTGACCGCGACCGAGGCCGCATGCGTCGCGCGGCGCGCAACATTCAAGAGTCAGCGATCGAATTGCGCCGAGGACAGGTAGCTCCGTGGCGACTGGACGTCGATGCGCCAAGCCACAGTGTGCCCAGCGTAACGTCAGACAGATACGGTCGCGAGAGTGCGCAAGCTGGGGACGACGAAGCCGCGGAAATCAACTATCGGCCGTGGTGTCGGCTTGAGTCGCGGGCTTGGAGGCGTCGGTCAAGTCGTTGCGGCGAATGGCTTCGTAGACTTCCTGGCGATGAACGGGAACTTCTTTCGGGGCCTCGACTCCCAGTCGGACCTTGTCTCCGCGGATTTCCACGACCACGATCGTAATGTCATTATTGATGACAATACTTTCGTTCTTTTTTCGCGATAAGACCAACATCGCCGGTTCCTTCGCCGCTCACTTGTGGAGCGGTTCCCATGCCGATCGACTGCAAGCACTCCTGCGCGTTGCGGCCGATCACTTCCTGTTGGTTGGCCCGTGGCCAACGTATGGCCTTGCGGCTGTGCAGGTTGTTTCAATCCCACAAAGAAGGATTGATATTGTGCACACTTCACTGTACGCTCTACCCCCTTACAGTCAAGCGGTGCGCGCCAGGCATCGATTCGGCAACGGTGGGATTGCTGCAAATCCTTATGGCGCCGCGACCTTCTACGTCGCAGAACCGCACAAATCGCCCCCCTCTCAGGTAGGGGGGCAATCATCGGCTGCGGCTACTCTAAGGCCATTGTTCGTAGTAACTTACGCGACCAAGCCGTCGGCAGGCCCGCCGCGATCGCAACGATTGCACTCAATGGCCAGCTCGCTAGGCAAGCTTTGTGCCACGACCTTTGTTTAACTAGGAGTTTGACTGGCCCAATCTCAGCAATCTCACGATTTCAACAAAACCGCGGGGGCGGCAGTCGGACCAGCAGAGACACTTTCCCGGCTATTGGCCCTGCCAACTGTCCATCCGATTCGTCCGTTTTTTGGCGCGGCCCGAGCGAGCGGGCTCGGCTTGCAGGGCGTCAAACTAGCTGTCTAGCGATGCGTGATCCAGCGCGTCGGATTGCAAGGGACGAGCGGGGTGCCATGGTCGCACGTCGTACTCTCGCGATGACGTTGCGCCGCGCAACAATGTTCGCGAAGTGGCGATCGACGAAACACGAGGCGAAGCGTGGCGGCCGGACGCTGCTTGTCGCCTGGCCGCGATGTCTTTGCTAAAGTGATCGCCGCGCCGCGGCGTCCGTGCGGCAATGTGCGCATGCAGCTAGTTGATCGGGCCGCTTGCGGGCCATGCCACTGGGTCTATAATCCAGAAAGAGTGGCGCGAAACGGCGTTTATCTCGTCTGGGCCGTGACTTGCTATAGCGCGCCAAGGGCTTGAAGTTCTGCTTAGTCGCAATTTGTCCTGCTAATCGCAACGGGAGCGATCATGCGGCAATGGTTCGCCGACATCAAGAACGCCGTGTCGACCGTGCTGTATGGCATGTGGGTCACGCTACGTTACTGGCTCAAGACTTACGACCCCGAGCGTCGCACGTTCACCGAGCAATTTGAGTATCCCGAGCTGCCGGTGCCGGTTGCCCAGCGCTACCGCGGCTTTCACCGATATGATCTGACGACTTGCATCGCGTGCGACCAGTGCGCCAAGGCTTGCCCAGTCGATTGCATTTACATCGGCAAAGAGCGGGTCACCCAGGGGAAGGGCTTCAAGGTCACTGGCTTCACGATCGACTACACGAAGTGCATGTTCTGCGCGTTGTGCGTCGAGCCGTGCCCCGTCGACTGCATTTTCATGGGGGCCACGCACGACTTGAGCTGCTACAGCCGCGATGGCTGCATTGTCGATTTCTCGCGATTGCCAGTGGAAATCGCCTGGGGGCGGGCCACGCTCAATCCCTCGGCGGTCGCCGAATCGAAGCTCGTCGCCGAGCCGGTTCACGGCGGCCCGAATCAGTGAAAGGCGACGGCATGACTGCACAGGCTAACGACTCTCCGCGGGCAAATCGGCCAGCCGAGCGACTGTTCACGGTCGAAGAGGCCAATACGATGATGCCCCTGGTGCGGGCCATCGTCGGCGATTTGAGCCGGCTATCGCACGATGTCGTCGAGCGGCGTCAGCGCGTCGCACTGTTGCGGTCCGGACGCGATCCTGACAACAACGATCCCTATAGCGAAGAGCTGGCCCAGATCGAAGACGAGCTCGAAAAGCAGACTCGCGAATTGCAAAGCTACGTCGACGAGCTGCGGGCATTGGGGATCGAACCGAAAGACGGTCTCAACGGCATCATCGATTTTCCGGCGCTGATGGACGGCCGCCGCGTCTATCTCTGCTGGCAGTTGGGCGAACCCGAAGTGCTCTACTGGCATGAGATCGACGGCGGTTTTGCCGGGCGGCAGCCGCTGACGGCCGATAGCATATCCGATGGCGGTGGCGACGGACTCGACGGTTCGCACGGCGACTAATTCGCCCACGTCGCTTTAACCGCACTCAAACCCTTCGGTAGACCGTGAATTGCTCGAGGCCAACGCCCTGATCGAAATCCGCAACAAGTCGGGCGATCGGGTGTTGCAGCGCGTGGCGTCGGTCAGCCTGGAGGGGGTCGATCTGACTGGGGCGCGGCTGGCTCAAGCGGGGCTTGGCCGCTCGGTGCTGGTCAAGGCCGTTCTCGTCCAGGCCGATCTCGTCGAAGCCGACCTGCGGTTCAGCAACCTGACGCAGGCAAATCTGCGGGCCGCCAACCTCGTCTCCGCGAATCTGCGGGGCGCTTCGTTGATTTCGGCAACCTTGGCCGAAGCCCGCCTCAACGGCGCGAACTTGCAGAATGCTTGTCTGTTCCAGGCCGATTTGAGCGCGGCCCAACTCGAGAACGCGCGACTCGTGGGTGCCGATTTGACCGGAGCCCGACTCACCGACGCCGTGTTGCAGGGCGCCTGGTACGACGAGGCCACGCGCTGGCCCGACGGCTTCGATCCGGCGGCCAGCGGGGCAGTGTTGGTCGATCGATCTCGCCCCTGACCGGCAGGGTTCAAAGCGGGCCGCGCATGCGGCTACGTGGCGGTTTGTCGCACCTTGCAAAGGCAGGCCCAACTTTTAGAATGACCCGTCTGGCAAAGCGCTTGCGCGTCGCCGGCGTCAAGTTGTTGGCGCGGCAGCCAAGCCGGAAAGGCACTGCACATGACTCCGACGTCGATCGTCGGCTACCTGGCGCTGTTCACGGCCGTCGGGATCGGGTTTCTGTTCGTGCATCTGATGATGGGCTGGCTGTTGCGCCCACGGATGCCCAATCCCGAAAAGCTTGAAGTCTACGAGTGCGGCGAGCCAACGATCGGATCGAGCTTTATCCAGTTCGATCTGCGGTTCTACGTGATCGCGTTATTGTTCATCATCTTCGACGTCGAGATCGCGTTCTTCTTTCCGTGGGCGACCGTTTTCGGCAAGGCGTCGCACCTCGAAGACGAGCGATTTGCAGCCGTGGCGGTGGTCGAACAAGTCGAACCGGCGGCCGACGCGGCGAATAGCGGCCCGGCCAAGAGCACGGCACTGACGCCGGCGGCCGTTTCGCTCTTCGGCGAAATGGGCGTGCCAAATCCAGCCGCTCAAGTGCCGGCCGATGCCGCGGCGATCAAGTCGACCGCGCGGCAGATCGTGCGCGTGGCGCTGGTTGATATCGGCGTTTTCTTCGCGGTATTGATGGTCGGCTTCGCCTACGTCTGGAAACGCGGCGACCTCGATTGGGTGCGGGCATTGTCTAACGAAGTGGCGGCGGCCCGTCCGGCCGGCGGTCGCAAAACGGTTCCCGAACGCGACATGGCCTTGGCCGGCTGAACGAAGGGCCCTCGATGGCAGGCACGAATCTCATCGACCAATTGCAAAAGCGCTTCGGGGCCGGCATCACCGGCGCGCAGCTCGAAGCCATCGACCCGTGGATTGAAGTGGCGCCCGATGCCCTGGTCGAGGTCTGCACGTACCTGCGCGACGAACCCGACTTGCAGTTCGCCATGCTCAACTGCATTTCGGGGGTCGACTACTTCGAGCCCGATGCGAAGAAGGCGGCCAAGGTGGCCTGGGAACCGCACTGCGAAGTCGTCTATCACCTGTGGAGCTTCAAGAACAAAGCCAGCCTGGTGCTCAAGGTGATCGTGCCGCGCTGGCAAGACGACGAGCCCGGCCGCTTGCCCGAAGTCCCCAGCGTGGCCGGCGTGTGGGCCACCGCCGACTGGCACGAACGCGAAGTGTACGATCTGTCGGGCATTTACTTCACCGGGCATCCGAATTTGCGACGCATCTTGTGCCCCGAAGATTGGGTTGGTCACCCGTTGCGCAAAGACTACGAAATGCCGCTGGAGTACCACGGCATTCGCGGGCGGTAGCGCGCCGTCGACGGCGTAAACCTGTGGGGGGGAGCGTGGCGATGGCCGAGCATCTGGTACACATCACCGAGATGCCGCACATGGAGATCGTCAATAAAGACCTGGTCATCGCCGTGGCTTCGGACGGCGAACATTTGGGCCGGCTGACGATCAGCCGCGGTGGCGTCGGCTGGTTCGCCAAGAACGACAAGCAAGAGCGCCACCTGCGCTGGGAAGATTTCGACCGGCTGATTCAAAAGACTTTTGGTGCGAGTTAGCAGGCACCGATAGAGAACCCGCACATGCCACTGCAAATGGAAGATCAACGCATCGTCGAGTTCGACGTGCGCACCGACGAAATGCTGGTGAACATGGGGCCGCAGCACCCCAGCACGCACGGGGTGCTCCGGCTCGTGCTGCGGACCGACGGCGAAGTCGTCTCCGAAGTCACGCCGCACATCGGCTATCTGCATCGCTGCGCCGAGAAGATCGGCGAGAATCTCACCCCCAAGCAGTGGATTCCGTACACCGACCGGATGGATTACCTGGCCGGCATGAACATGAATCTCGGCTGGTCGCTGGCGGTCGAGAAACTGATGAAGCTCGATTTGCCCGAAAAGGCCAAGCACCTGCGGGTGATCATCGCCGAGATGAACCGCATCGCCAGCCACCTGGTCGGCATGGGGGCTTATGGGCTCGACCTGGGAACGTTCAGCCCCTTCTTGTACGCGTTCCGCGAGCGCGAGAAGATTCTCGACTTGTTCGAAGAAGCCTGCGGGGCCCGGCTCACGTACAGCTATTTGACCATCGGTGGGGCGACACACGATCTGCCGCGCGGCTGGCTGCAGAAGTGTTCGGCCTTTCTCGATCAACTGTTGCCGGTCATCGAAGAATGCCATGCGCTGTTGACCACCAACGCCATCTTCGTCAAACGCACGGCCGGCATCGGCGTCATGTCGGCCGAAACGGCGATCAGCTATGGTTGCACGGGCCCGGTGCTGCGCGGCAGCGGGGTCGATCACGATCTGCGTCGCGACGGCGAAGAGCGCTACACCGAGATGTACGACGGCTACGCCTTCGAGGTGATCGTCGAGCGCGATGGTCACTATCCGCGCGATCACAACTACCCGCCGGTTCCCAGAGAGGCCGTGCTGGGCGACTGCTGGCACCGTTTCTACGTGCGGATGCTCGAAGTAATGCAGGCGATCGACCTGGTGCGTCAGGCAATCGACCGCTACAGCACGGCGAGCGGTTCGTACACGAAGCCGATCAAATTGACCGAGAAGCTACCCAAGGGGGAAGCTTATCTCGAAACCGAGGCGCCGCGCGGCCAGATGGGCTTCTACCTCGTCAGCGACGGATCTTCGATTCCCTGGCGCGTGCGAGCCCGTTCGAGCTCGTTCTGCAACCTGTCGGTGACCGGCGAACTGTGTCGTGGCTGCCTGATTGCCGACGTGCCGGCGATCGTCGGCTCGCTCGACGTGGTGATGGGCGAAATTGACCGATAACAAGCTGAGTTCAGCGCGCCCGGCCGGTCGGAACAGACTCGCCGGTTTTCTCCGCCTCATTTGGCAACCGGCTCGCCGACGCAGTTGGACTTGTCGTCTGGAACTTTCGTTTCCTCCGCGCTTTCGATCAGCGCGCAGACGATGCGGAACTCGCTCCCTTGGCCTGGCTGGCTGTCTGCTTCCAGGCGACAGCCGGTCAGTTCCGCAAAGCGACGGGCGATCGCCAATCCCAAGCCCGCGCCGGAAATGTCCGAGGAGCGCGCCTGCCGTGAGCGATAAAACGGCTCGCAAGCCTGCGCCAGTTCGGCCGACGACATCCCCGGCCCCTGGTCGCTGACGGAAATCACCGCCTCTCTTCCGGTTTGAGAAACTCGAACCAATACCTGGTCGCCGGGAGCACTGTACTTCAAAGCGTTGTCGAGCAGATTGTCGAGCACCTGGCCGACCAGCACCGCGTGCGAGCGGACGACCGCCGGCTCAGGACTCAGCTTCAATTGCAGGTCCTCGGCCCGATCTCCTTCGCGCCAATTGTCGAAGTGTTGTTGGCAGAGTCGATTTAGATCGACGGCTTCGAGCGGCGGGACCGGCGTCGAACTCCCTTGCCGCGCCAACACGAGGAGCGCTTCGACGATCGCTGTCAGATCCTGCGAGCGGCGTTGGATCACACCGAGCACGCGGCGATACTCTTCGGCATCGCGCTGTTGGCGGAGTGCCACGTCGGCGGCCGTCTGCATCACGGCCAACGGAGTACGAAGCTGATGCGAGGCATCGCGGGCGAAGCGTCGCTGCTGCTCGACCGAGGCGCGCAACGTCTCGAGCACGGCGTTGAATGCGGTGCCCAGCTCGGCCAATTCGTCATTGGTATTGGGAACGTTCAAGACGAGATTGCTATCGGGTAATTGCTGCAAGCTGCGCGCGGTGGCGGCCATGTCGCGTACTGGTTGCAACGCGCGGCGACACAACCAGCGTCCCCACAGGGCGGCCGTCAGCCAGACCACCAGCGACACACCCGTTAAGGCGAGCGCCAGCAACAGCAGTTCGCGTTCGAGGGGCGCGCGGTCCAATCCGACCGTGATCGTGAATTCGGTGCGGAGCGCCGTGCGATCCGCGGGCAGCCGCGGGTTGGCTTCCGTGGGCAATTCGATGGCTTGAGGTGCAATCGCCAGCGGCACGAGGCGGCCAGCCCGCAATCGGCAGCCGAGCAACAACCACCCGTCGCGCGAGGCAGGCCAGCGCTGGCCGTCAACATTCGCCGAACAGTCGATCAGGTGGCCCTGTTCGTCGCGCAGCGTCCAGCGCGGCTGCCTCGGATCGGCCGCATTGCCAAGCGTGATCTTGCGCTCGAGTGGTTCCCATTCGACGTCCGCGGGATGGATTTCGGTCGCGGCTACGAGTTGATCGAGGGCGGCCTTCAAGTGCCGATCGGCCTGCGCGTAGACGTGCCAATGAGCCAGGGCGTACAAGGTCAACGAAAAGCCGATCAGTACGACGCCGAGCGCGAGCTGAAAGAAAATCGCCAATCGCGTCGTGATTGTCATTGTCCGTCGTGCCAGGTGGGTTTGCCCAGCCGATAGCCATATCCTCGTACCGTGTGAATCAGGCGCGGCCCGTGCGCTTCGAGCTTACGACGCAGCTCCATGACGTGCACTTCGAGCGTGTTCGACTCTTCGTGGTAGGGTTCGTGCCAAACCTGTTCGTAGAGTACCCCGCGGGAGAGCGGTTCGCCGCTGTGCTGGAGAAAAAACAGCAGCAACGAGCGTTCGCGTGCCGTCAACGAAAGGGGCACTCCTCGGCGTTTGGCTTCACTGGCGGCGACATCGACTTCGATATCCTCGTAGCGCCACTGAGTGCGCGGAACATTCGCCTGACGCCGCATAAAGGCCTCGACGCGCGCCAGCAGTTCGTCGAACGAAAATGGCTTGCAAAGATAGTCGTCGGCCCCCGCGCGGAGCCCACGCACGCGGTCGGAAACTGCGTCGCGGGCCGTCAGAAACAGCACCGGGGTTGTGCGGTCGGTCTGCCGGAGTTTGACGAGCAGCGCCAAACCGTCTTGTGTGGGGAGCCACCAGTCGAGAATGATCAAATCCCACGTCGAGCCCAGCGCGACGCGCTCGGCAACGAGCCCATCCCGGATATGCTCGACTTCGAAACCCTCTTCGCGCAATCCTTGCGCGACGAACTCGGCGAGCTCGGCTTCGTCCTCGACCAATAGGAGCCGGCGACGCACGATCAGTCCTCTTGGACGGAGTCTCAATTGGTCCACGACTGCGATTCTAAAGAGGCATGCAAACCGCTCAACGCGCTGCAGATAAATTCGAGCTTATCCAGGGACAATCTCCTTTGACCGAGAGCGGGTACCTCCGATAAACAGGGCAAAGTCGCAGGCAACGGGGCATTACCAGTGCTGAGCAAGCGCAGGCCATGATGACGACGACAACACAAGTGCCCCGGCGCGGATTTACGCTCGTCGAACTGTTGGTGGTGATCGCGATCATCGGCATCTTGATCGCGCTACTGTTGCCGGCCGTACAATACGCCCGCGAGGCGGCGCGGCGCACGCAATGCAGCAACAATCTGCGGCAGATCGGCACGGCATTGTCAACTTACCAGACAGACTTGGGGCGCTGGCCGCCGGTGTCGGTGTTGCCCGTCGGTCAGACGTTCGAGCCCTGGTCGGGGCACGCGCGGCTGTTGCCGTACATCGAGCAGACGCAGCTCTTGAACCTGATCGACTGGAAAGTCAGTCCGGAGTTCACCGGCAATCCGATCGTCGCCCGCACGCGGATTTCGATCTACATCTGCCCCAGCGAGATCAACGACTACGAGCGGGTGACGCCCACGCTCACGCACTATCCGCTGAACTACGCCTTCAACGAAGGAACCTGGTTCATCTACGACCCCAAGACAGGCGAAGTCGGCGACGGTGTCTTCGCTCCGAACAAGGCGTACGGACCGGCCGACGTGCGCGACGGATTGAGCAACACGCTGGCCGCCGCCGAAGTCAAGGCATATCAACCCAATCTGTGGGACAGCGGCAATCCAAACACGCGCGGCGTGGCCGCGCCGGCCGATCTAGCGGAGCTGCAAGGGTACTTCGGCGGCACCTTCGACAGCAATGGTCACACCGAGTGGGTCGAAGGGGACGTGCACGAGACCGGCTTCACCACCACCATGCCGCCGAACTACCTCGTCTCCTACACGAAGGATGGCGTGACGTACGACGTCGACATGACCTCGATGCGCGACGGCGAATCGGTCACCGCTCCCACGTATGCCGCCGTGACGTCGCGCAGCTATCACTCGGGCCTGGTCAACGTGCTGATGCTCGATAGTTCGGTGCGGCCCGTGACCGACCAGGTCGATCTCCGCGTCTGGCGGGCAGCGGGAACGCGGGCGGGAGGCGAAGCGTTGCGCCTGCAATAGCTGCGCCCAGGAGTGTAGGAAGAATGCATTGCAAAACCCGACGGGTAGCGCTTCAATGAATCGTCATTCGCAATCGGTTGCGTACCGGGCGGGCGATAGCCGCCTGGTGGTTATTGGAGCTCTCGTGGTCATCGGCATCGCGATTGGGCTGATCGTCTGGATGTTCTGGTCGCCGGCGACTCAACCGAGCGTCGACGTCGGCAAGCAGGTCGCCGAGGAATTCCTGCAAAACGTGCGCGATGGTCGCTCCGACCAGGCCTGGCAATCGACGACCGCTGAATTCAAGAGCGCGCTGGGTCGCGAAAAGTTCCTGCAGTACGTGAAGGAACGGCCCTACTTCAAAAAGCCGCTGAGCTTCGTTTCGACGCAGACCGTCAAGCTTCACGATCAATCGCGTTCGGAAATCGTCTATCGCACCGCCGACAGCAAAGCGACCATCAGGCTGCTGGTCGGGGCAGAGTCTGGCGGATGGCACGTCGATCGCATGGTGGTCGACGAGGCCAACTAAGGTCCGGTTGCTGGCGTTGATACACCAGGTGCCTACGCACTCGCGTTGCCGCGGCGTCCCCAGATCGCAAACACTGCCATGCCGGCCACGATCAACAGCAAGCCCGAGCCACACTGCATCGGCGCGGCGGTGAACATCGACACGAGCAAAAATAGATAGAAGACCAAGAACACCAGCGGCGTCACCGGGTAGCCCCAGGTGCGGAACGGTCGCTCGGCGTCGGGCCGGCGGTAGCGGAGCACAAAAACCGCCGCCACGGCCAGAAAGTAAAAGACCGAGCCCCCGAAGATCGCGTAGTCGGTTAGCACGTCGAACAGCGGCTTGGGAGGCGGGCCCCCCGGCACCGGAGGACCAAACAGCCAGGTCATGTCGCCGGCCAGCACCAGCACGATCGACCACAACGATACCGTACCAATGGCGATCGCCGGCGTGCCGAAACGCGGATCGATCCGCCGCCAGAGCCGCAAAAAGTGATGATCGCGGGCCACGGCAAACAGCACGCGGGGGCCGACCAGCACGTTCGAGCTCATCGCCCCGAAAGTCGAGACGAGGATCATCGCCAACAGCAGCCGCGCGCCGAACTCTCCAAGAAGCTTGCGCGTCACGTCCTCGGCCGGCAACTGCGAAGCGGCGATGGCCGACGACGGCAGCGTCAGGTGATAGCCCAAGTTCGCGCCGAAGTAGAGCACGATAAGCGCGATCACGCCGCCGGCCAGGGCCCGCGGCACATTGCGCTGCGGATTGTGAATCTCCTCGGCGACGACGGTCACCTGCCCCCAACCGTCGTAGGCCCACATGATGCCGGCCAGCGCCGAGCCGATCGACAGCAGCAACGTCGACTCGGACGCCGACGGGAAGAGTGGCCCCAACTCGACCGAGCCTGCGCCGACAGCCACGAACGGCAGCACGCCAAGAAAAACCAGGAAGCCTGCCTTGATCGCCGTGGTGATGTTCTGGACGGCGCCACCCCAGATGGTGCTGCCGATGTTGATCGCGGCCGAAATGGCGATGGCTGCCACGGCAACCGTCTTCTCGAACGTCTGTTGCCCGCCGGGAGGCTCGCCAAGGCTGGCCCACAGCTTGAAGAGCGAGATGGCCATGGCGGTGCCCAGCGCCGCGATCGCACCGGAGCGAATCACCCAGAACTCGGCCCAGCCCCATAAGAAGGCCGGCATGCGGCCGTACGCCTCGCGCAGGTAGACGTAGTTGCCGCCCGCGTGCGGCAGCATGGCCCCCAGTTCGGCGATGGCCAACGCCCCGCACAGGTTCACCATCCCGCAAGCGACCCACAAAAACAGAATCAGGCCGACGAAGCCGCCGGTGCTTTGGGCGATGATGCTCGGCTTGTAGAAGACGCCTGAGCCGATCACCTGACCGATCACCAGCGCCACGGCAGTTACCAGGCCCAAGACTGGCGGGAGGGTCGAGAGTGTGGAGTGGTGCGTCTTCTGCGCGGGGGGTGCTTGCGAATCGGCCGCGACGCCCGGTCGAGGTGCTGGATCTGGTTCGTGCATGGCGTCAACATACCGACGGCGGTAGTGACGAGCGAGAGCGCGTAACCCAGATGCGCAACGTAATACGAACCGCCTCCTCAGCGGACGCCGTTGACGACGCGACCACGGTGCAGCATTCTCTTGTTCATTGCTGCGCTATGAGTGAAGCGGCCGACCCGTATCACCGCCATCCAATCCGAGCCTTGTCATGCCTACGCCCGACGACGATAAACCGGCCGAGCCCCGCCAAGACGACCCGCGTGTGAACCTGGCCGGTCATCGGACCAGCATGGCGAACTTTCGCACGCAGTTGGCGCTCGATCGCAC
Organism: Pirellulales bacterium; assembly: GCA_050184475.1. Lineage (GTDB taxonomy): Bacteria > Planctomycetota > Planctomycetia > Pirellulales > JAEUIK01 > JAIESQ01. Next base: position 66,455 of record JBFXAH010000003.1, read on the forward strand.
GACCCTGTCGTGGATTCGCACGACCTTGACAATGGCCGGTTTTGGCTTCGGCACCGTCGGTTTCTTCCGCTCGTTGCAGCAGACGTCGCCGAGCCCCGAGACGCTTCGCCTGCACGAAGGGGCGATTCGCTTCGGCGCGAGCTTGATGGTGTTGGGGGTCGCGGCCACGATCTTCGCCAGCATTTCGCACTGGCTCACCTTGCGGCGACTGCGGCGTGGCGAGCTGCCGGTATTGACGCAATGGCCCCTGAGCCTGACCGTGGCGATGCTATTGGCCGCGGTCGCCATGGCCGGCCTGTGGACGTTGTTTCACGCGTAACCCGCGCGGCCGGCGACGACGGGGGGGCCAGGCCAGGTACGCGTCGCGTCGACGCACCCGCATGGGTGCTGGCAGGTTCAGGCGGCGTCGGCCGCCATCTCTCGCAAGCTGCTGTCGACGCGACGATGCGATAAATTCAACAGCGGCGCGCCGACGAACAGGGCCAGGGCTACCGGCACCGAGAAGAACGAGATGCCCACCGCGGCCAGGTTGAGGATCGGCCCCGACAGGATGCGAATCGTCATGCTGCGCCGCACGGCTTGTTCGACCGGTGCGGACAGCATGCGTCGCTGAACATGGACGTACCACCACATCATGGCCAGCGAGACGCCGCAAGCCACTTGCAACACCCCGTAGATCAGCACCACATAGAAATCCTGCCGGTAGACGGCCAGCAGCTTGGTGGCAAACGGAATCAAGGTCAGGAAGAACAGAAAGACACAGTTCAGCCAGGTGAAGCAGCGATTCGCCCGATCGAGAAACAGGCAAATCACGTGATGCTGGATCCAGAAGCTGTAGATAATCAAGAAGCTGAGCGCATAAGCGCCAATGTCGTGCTTAATCTTGGCCAGGAAGGCCACCAGCCCTTCCTCGGAGAAATGATGATCCTCGGGCACGGCGATGCCCAGCACCAACAGCGTGGCGACAACCGCTAGGATGGCGTCGCTGTACATCGTCAAGCGTTCGATTGTTTGCTTGGGTTCGACCATTGTGCGAACGGCTTCTTGGCTAGGGGAACGGCGGCGCGGACAGAAAAACCCTAGTACAGTATCGGGCGCCCGACCTGGCACCGGCGCGGCGGATCGCCAAGAAAGTGCCAATCTGCCAAGGGTTGCGCCCGCGAGCCGGTGGCCGGTCGAACCAAGTCGCGGACCGTGATTGCTACAATCGGGCACACGATGAAGACGCACTTGCTCAGAATGTTTCGGGGCATGGCCTGGGCCGATCGAGAGCTGATCGCGGCCGTGCGCGTGGCGCCGGCCGCCCAGGCCGAAGCGCTACCGCTGTTGGCTCACGTGCTGGCGGCCGAAGAGGTCTGGCTGGCGCGCCTCGAGCAGCGCGAGTCGCGATTTGCCGTGTGGCCAACGATCGCGATCGACGATTGCCAACAGGTGGCGGACGACAACGCCGCCTGCTTCGCCCGGTTCGTCGAGCGCACCAACGAAAGCGCACTGACCGCGCTGGTTCACTACCAGAATCAGACCGGGCGGGTCTTCGACACTCCGGTGATCGACATCCTCACGCACGTCGTGATTCACGGCGCGTACCATCGCGGGCAAATTGCCAAGATCCTGGCTCGCCACGGCGCGGCGTCGCCCAACACCGATTTCATCACGTTCGTCCGCGAGATCGAACCCGAGGCCCCGGTCGACGATTCAACGAAGTAGGGCATCGCATGGCCACCGTGCCTGTAAGTGGATTATTCGAGACGCACATCAACGTGCGCAGCCTCGACGCGTCGATCGCCTTTTATCGCGACACAGTCGGCCTGGAGCTCGCGTGTCGCTTGGACGAGCGCCGCGTGGCATTCTTTTGGATTGGCGGCCGTGGGCAAGCGATGCTCGGTCTGTGGGAAACGGGCACGTCGCCCAACGCCATGCGATTGCATCTGGCATTTTCGTGTAGCGTCGCCGATGTGCTCGCCGCGCCCCAGAAGCTGATGGCCGCCGGCGTGGCGCCGCTGGGGTTTTTCGGCGAACCTGTTGACGAACCAGCGGTTATCGGTTGGATGCCGGCTTTATCGCTGTACTTCAACGATCCGGATGGTCACCTGCTGGAGTACCTGGCAATGCTGCCCGACGAGCCGCGCCCCGACGCTGGCGTGATCACGTACAGCGCCTGGAAGTCCGAAGTTTCCCACCCGACCGACAATTGACGCTGGTTATCATCGCGCCGGTCTACAAGACGACCGTCGGTTCTGGCACGGAGATCGAGCCATCATTTGGCACTGTCGTCGGCACGGGCGGGCCAATGGATCGATCCCGGCCGACTTGCTATCGTGAAGTTCACCACTGCCCCCGCGATTGTCCGTTGCCACGTGTCGAAACGGACGCAATTCGCTCGGCCAACGCATTGGTCCAAGTCCCATGAGAGACTCGAGTTCGCGCCGCACGCCCGGCTGGTTCTTGCCAGCGGCCGAGTCCTTTCACCAGGCCGGCTTCAGCCCGCCGGTCGATATCTACCGCGACGCCCGCGGCTGGCTGCTGAAGTTCGACCTGGCAGGCGTGCGGCCGCAGGACGTCGAAGTGACGATCCGCGGCTGTCGCGTGACACTGCGTGGGGTGCGCCGCGACTGGCTCATCGAAGAGGAAGTCGCCAGCTATTCGATGGAAATCGCCTACAGCAGCTTCGCCCGCACGATCGAGTTGCCTTGCGAGGTCGACGTGGCCGAAGTGCAAACGGAATTTCGCGACGGCATGCTGCTCGTACGGCTGGTGATGGAAAGGACCGAAGCATGAGCGATGGCGACCGCACGTTCTCGCTGCCGGTGTTGCCGCTGAAGAACACGGTGCTGTTCCCGAACCTGGTGTTGCCGTTGGTCGTGGGGCGCCCCAGTTCGTTGGCCGCCGTCGAGGCCGCGCTCAAGAGCGAAGACAAAACCCTCGTGCTCGTCGCGCAAAAAGACGCCACGGTCGAAGACCCGCAGCCCGACGGGCTCTACACCATCGGCACGCAAGCGGTCATCAAGAAGATGGATCGGGCAGAGGGGCAAGTGCAGCTCGTCGTGCAAGGGAGCCAGCGATTGGAGCTGGTCTCGGTCACGCTGCAAGACGGCTTGCTGCAAGCCCAAGTGCGGCCCATCGCCGCGCCCGAAGACACCGGCCCCGAGGTCGAAGCCCTGCAGCGGCTGGTGCTCGAACAAGCGTCGAAAATCCACGCGCTCGTGCAGCCGCAAACGCCGATCTCCGTCGAGCAATTCATGAGCCAGTTCAGCGATCCGTTGCACCAGGCTTATCTGCTCGGCTCGATGCTTTCGATCGACCTCGAGAAGGAGCAAGCCCTGCTCGAAGCGCCCACGCGCGTCGCCGCGCTGCGCCTGATGCACGAATACTTGACGCACGAAGTGCAGGTTCTCGAGCTGCGGCAGGAGATCGCCAACGAAGCTCGCACCGAAATGAGCCGCGAGCAGCGCGAGTACCTGCTGCGGCAACAAATGCAAGCGATCCAGCAAGAGCTCGGCGAGCAAAGCCCCGAACAGGCCGAGGCGGCCGAGCTGCGCCGTCGCTTCGAAGAAGCCGACCTGCCCGAAAACGTCCGCAAAGAGGCCGCCCGCGACCTGGCGCGCCTGGAACGCATGCCGCCGGCCGCGCCCGATTATCAACTCACGCGCACTTATCTCGAGCTGGTGCTCGAGTTGCCATGGAGCAACGCGACCGACGACAGTCTCGATCTGGCCCGGGCGCGCCAGGTGCTCGACGAAGATCATTACGGTCTCAAGGAAATCAAGGAGCGAATCCTCGAACATCTGGCCGTGCTCAAGCTCAACCCGAAGGCCAAGGCGCCGATCCTCTGCTTCGTCGGACCGCCGGGGGTCGGCAAGACGTCACTGGGCAAGTCGATCGCCCGGGCACTGGGGCGCAACTTCGAACGGATCAGCTTGGGCGGACTGCACGACGAATCGGAGTTGCGCGGGCATCGCCGCACGTACATCGGGGCGATGCCGGGGCGAATCATCCAGGCAATTCGGCGGGCGGGGGTCAACAATCCGCTGTTGATGCTCGACGAAGTCGACAAGCTCGGCCAGGGTTTTCATGGCGATCCCGCGGCCGCGCTGCTGGAGATTCTCGATCCGGCGCAGAACTTCGAATTCCGCGACAACTACCTGAACCTGGCCTTCGATCTGTCGCGGGTGTTTTTCGTCACCACGGCCAACACGCTCGACACGATTCCGCGTCCGCTGTTGGATCGCATGGAAATGCTGCGGCTGGCCGGCTACACCAGCGAAGAGAAATTCCAGATCGCCCGGCGGTATTTGATTCCGCGGCAACTCAGCGAAGCGGGCCTCACCGCCGAGCAACTCAACATCACCGACGATACGCTCGAACAGGTCATCACGCGCTACACGCGTGAGGCCGGCGTGCGCCAACTCGAACGGGCGCTCGGCAGTCTGACTCGCAAGATCGCCGTCCGCTTCGCCGAGGGGCAGACCGACGCGGTCTCGGTCGAGCCTGACGATCTCAAGGAATTGCTCGGTCCCGAGAAGTTTTTTCCCGAAGCGGCGCGGACCAAGTTGCCCCCCGGCGTATCGACCGGCCTGGCCTGGACCGAAACCGGCGGCGAAGTCCTGTATGTCGAAGCGCTGCTTTTGCCCGACGGTAAGGGACTGACCCTGACCGGACAACTAGGGGACGTGATGCGCGAGTCGGCGCAGGCCGCGCACAGCTACGTCTGGTCGCGAGCCGCGGAGCTCGAAATCGACGAGCACAAGTTCAAGGACTTTGGTCTGCACGTGCACGTGCCGGCCGGCGCGGTTCCCAAGGATGGTCCTTCGGCCGGCGTGGCCATGGTCACGGCTTTGGCATCGCTCTACACCGGGCTGCCGGTGCGGCGCGACACAGCCATGACCGGCGAGATCACCTTGTCTGGCTTAGTGCTCCCGGTCGGCGGCATCAAGGAAAAAGTGCTGGCCGCGCGACGGGCCGGCGTCTCACGCGTGATCTTGCCGAAGCAGAACGAGCAGGACCTGGCCGATGTTCCGCCCGACGCTCGCGGCGAACTGGAATTCGTGTTCGCCGAGCGCGTCGATGACGCCTGGGCCGCCGCGATCCCGCAGTTGGCCGATCGCCTGGCCGAAGCCGAAGCGGCATAGAGCGACTGCAACATCCCGATGTCGATTTGGCGAAGTCTTGCGTGGATGCCCGCGGCTGAGCGCGTTAGGCTGACTTCGCGATCGCCACGCGCAGCCAGTGTGCTTCGCACACCTTAGCTCGCTCATCGAACAAGCCGCCCCGAACCGTTGCTGCGCTGTCTGCTGGTGTGAGGAGCGCACGAACCACACTTACTTCTCGATCGAGTAGCACTGGTCGTCGATCAACACCAGCACTGGATCGTCGAAGACCAGGTACTGCGACATCGTCCGGCCGTGCTTCTCGGCCAAGGCAAAGTACTCGTCGCTGAATTGCTTTACCTTGACCGCATTAGCGATCTGGTCGTCGGTCACGGTCGAGTCGACCCAGCGATTCTCGCGTTTGAAGAAGCACTTCAGCCCCACGTTCTGCACGCGGTCGGCCACGGAGATGTCCTGCCCGTCAAACGAGCGGTAGCGGGCGCCCCCCTGGGCCGGCGCGTTCCGCGCCGTTTGCAGATCCCCCTTGCTGAGGCGCTGCGCGAAGGCTGCCTGGCCCGCGGTTTCTTCCAGCCGGTCGAGGCTATCGCCAGCCACGGCGGCGTTGTCGGCCACGGCCCCTAACTGCACGTTTTCGTCCGCCAAGAACGACGTGTAAGGGGTGAGAATGCCGTGCCGGGTGGAAAGGGCCACCAGCTCCTTGATCAATTCTTCGTTCTTGCCCTGCAGATCGAGCTGGTCGAGAATCTCGCCGATGCGGCGCACGGCCCACAGCTTTTCGACGAAGCCGTAGGTGTCGTCGCTGGTGCGTTGGCTAAGTTCGGCGGCGAACTCGAACTTCTGTTCGGCCCCGGCAATCTGTCCCGTGGCGCGGACCTTGACCGTGCCCGACTGCTTGTAGCGGCCGACCACGACCATCTGTTCCCCCTCGAACAAGTCGAACGCGCCGGCCGGGTAGATCCGCGACACCTGCGGCCCCTCCTCGGGCTTGGCGCCGTCGAACTCGAAAGCCAGCGCCACGTCGGTCAGCACGGGGGATTCGATGCGGCCGTAGAGCCGGCTGACGTGCGCCTCGATGTTCTCGTTGGGGCGCACGTATTCGCTCTGCCCGAAGTTGCCGCGAACCAGCTTGTCGAGCAACCGGCTGTTGACGTCGTAGCCCACGCCGAAGGCGAAGATGCGGGCCCGCACCTTGTTGGCTCCTTGCGCGGCGGCGACGAGCTTGGTTTCGTTCTGCTCGCCGGCGGTGGGGAGCCCGTCGGTCAAGAACAACACGTAGGTCGGGCGGCTCGAATCCTGCAACTGGCCCAGCGCGGTGGACAAGGCCCCTTCGATGTTCGTGCTGCCGCCGGCGTACAGCCCTTCGACAAAGCCCAGGGCTGCCTGGCGGGTTTCGTCATTGAATTTCTGCAATTCAGGCCGGAACGACTGGATCTCGTTGTCGTAGGCCACGACGTTGAACAGGTCTCCCTCGCGCAGGTTGTTGAGCACGAATCGTAGCGCGGCCTTTGCCTGTTCGATTTTCTCGCCGCTCATGCTCCCCGAGCGATCGACGACGAAGATCACGGTTTTGGGGGCATGCTCCGACGTGGCGGCCTTGATCTCGGGGCTGGCCAGCAGCAGGAAGTAGCCCTCGTCACCTTCGCTGGGGCGATAGCTCACCAGCGACATGCCCACTTGCCCCGCGCCGACGTCATACAGCACGCGGAAGTCGGTTGCAGGCACCTGGTTCTCGGCCTTGTACCTCACCACGGCGTGCCGCGCATCCGGGCGCTGGATATCGACGGTGTGCGTCGGGCTGTAGATGTTCTTGATGTCGGCCGAAGACTCGATCGCCAGCTCGACGTTCAGCTTCTCAACCGGATGCGACGTGTACTTGGCCGTGCTCAAAGGGAACAAGAAGTCGGTCAAGCCGCGATCCTGGCGGCACAACTGCGAGTAGCGCAGCGAGACTTTGCGCTCGGCCCCCGGCGGTACCGGGAAGACACTGGTTTGAAAAAAGCCCGCCCCCAACCATTCGAGCAGGGCCGGGTCCTGGTTGCGGCGCACGATCTCTTCGTATTTGCGGCGCGCTTCGTCCCTGGGGAGCAACTGGGCCGGTACTTCTTTGCCATCGATGAGCAACGTCAAGCGGTCGATTGCCCCGTCGTAGGGCAACGGAAAGATGAACGAGACTTCGAGCTGCTGGCTACCGGTGTTGACAAACGACTGGCTCACCTCAACCTGGGCCACCTGGCCGGCGAGCCGGGCGTGGACGTCGATCTCCTTGATCTTGTAGCAATGCGCCGGCGGAGTCGGCGTGGGCTCGGGCGGAATCGGCCGCGGCAAACGGATCGGGGGACCAGACCCGGTGACGACCAACACCCCTTGCGCCGATGCCAGCAGAGGGACCGCGGCCAGGCAAAATACCGCCGCACGCAACAGCGCCCGACTGCAAATGGCAACCCACGCGTTACGACGTGTCATGACGATTGCTCCAACGGATCGTGATTTGGCCCTGTGTTTGGGCGGCTAGCCCTAGCGGCGCGGCGGTCTGCGTCGCAGATGCCTGCGACCGAATTTACCCTGACTCGACAAACCGCATCGAGAGGAGTTGTCCCGGCTAATCGGCGCCCTCGGGCCAGGGATTCCCCCCGAGTCAGGTGATACGAGGCCCAGTCCGGTTCCTGACAGGCCGAGCGCTCACCTTCCAAAAAATTCGACGTGCGTTGGGAGTGGAAAGTTCCAGTGGCCGAACAACGAATTGCCGCGCGCCGAATCGCCGGCCCATCGGGAGCGTGCCACGCCGAGTCGGCAGCGACCGCGAAGCCGAAAACTCCCCTCGTAAAACGGCTTACTGCGGCGGTGGTGCCGCTGTGCTCGACGACGACTCCGCCCGATGATTCGCCAGCAAATCAGCTAGCGTCACCGATTCGAGCTCGTGGCGCGCCGTGTTGGTGACCGAATTCATCGCTTGCTGTAACCGAGTCAGGGCATGGTCCGACAATTGGTCGAACGTGGTCAAGCGAGCCGATATCGGTCCGTCAACCGCCTCGATCATGTCCAGCAATGTGATCTCCCGGGCGGGGCGTCCCAGCTTGTAGCCCCCCTCGACTCCACGAGTCGACTGCAGAATGCCGTGCGTGACCAGGTCGCGAAGTATCTGCAAGAGAAAGCGTTGCGGCATTTTTCCATGCGATGCCAGGTAGCTGCAGGGAACGGGTGCTCCCGACGGGGCATCCGCCAGCAGCAGCGTGGCTTGAATGGCGTAGGCCACAGTGCGCGAGAGCTTCATGGGATCCTCACATCTCTCTTCCGTATAGCCACCCACTTCCCCCAGTTTGTGCGGATAGCGAGACTCGGCGCGTGGCGTAAGTCACGCGTTGATGCAAACGCCTACTTGGCTGCTGCCGAATCTGTGAGCAATTTTATCAGTCGTGCTGGCGGCAAGTCAGAAGCGGTTAAAGATAAACCACTTCGGTCGCAGACAGCCCAGGCGACGGACGACGTAAGTCGTTTGGCGGCATACGCCGATCGATGCCCTGGGCCAGGCGGGCAGAACTAGCCCCCTTGCGAAACGGCGGTCTCGGCCGCCGGGCGGTCGGCCCGTAGCGTTTGCCACATCAATAGCGTGACGCCGCAGACGAGGAGGCTGTCGGCGATGTTGAAGACGGGGAAATCCAAGACCCCGTCGATCTGGAAGTGAATCCAGTCTCGCACTGCAAAAACGGGCTCGCCGAAGCGATCGCCGTAGTGCCAATGCAGTTGGTGCATGCCGAGTCGATCCCAGAGATTGCCCAGCATTCCGCCCCAAACGCTGGCCAAAGCCAGCGTGAGCCAAAAATCGTGGGCCCCGCCGGCAAAGAACAGCCAGTAGAGGATGCCGCCGGCCGCGAAGATCGTCAGCCCGACAAAGATGGGCACGCCCCCCTGACCGAGGCCGAACAGCGCCCCTTCGTTCAAGCTGGTTTCGAGCGACAGGATATCGCCCACGATGGGAATCCGCTCGTGGGCGACGCCGGGCATCCCCAGCCGATTGAAGATCCAATGCTTGGTCGCCAGGTCGGCTGCCAATCCCGATAAAGCCAGGCCGAAAAACAGGGCGTAGCGTGTCCAGGCGACAGGCGACAGTTGCCCGGCCTCAACGGCGCTCGAGCGATTCAGCGCATCGGACGCAGAGCGTTGCATAGGGTAGTGCGTTCAGTCGGGCCTTCGGAATTCGAACATTGCACTCCTCGCAGAGACCGTAGGTACCGTCCTCAATGCGTTCGAGCGCCGACTCAATGGCTTCGAGAGTTTCCTCTTCCGACTGCATGAGCGTCAAGGTGAACTCCTGCTCGAAGTTATCGCTGCCGATGTCCGCCATGTGGATCGGCATGCTCGAGAGGTTGCCATTCCCCTCACCGCCGTTTTTCTTCAGCGCCGCGTCGGCCAACTGATTGACGTCCCCCCGCAAACGAGCCCGCAGCAGAAGCAGGCGCTCCCGGTAGGCTTTCATGTCGGCCTTCTTCATAAGTTCTTCTCCGGCAACCGTTTGGTTAGGGCCTGCCCCGACAGATACAGACCGTCGATTCTAAGCAGCCCCAAATTAAGTGTCAAACCTCCGGTGCAGGCCGCGCGGTTTGCCCAAACCCGCGCCGGGCCATTGCACAAGCCTCGGGCACCGTGGAAATCTCGCCAGCACTGCAGCTTAGGCACTCGGCGATAGGTTGTTGCTGGCATGCCCGACCAAGGCTAGGGTGGGCCAGTGGGGGGCTGTCCCAAATTCGCTCCTTTCCACCTGGCGCCGTACGGACGCCTCAGACGCTCAGGAATCGCCCGCATGAACGCCGGCACGGCGCAGACAGATCCTGCCAAGGGTTCCTCGAGTGAACACGGCCCCCAGCAACCGCGGTGGCGCGGCGGCTGGCTGCGAGCCGCGGCTCGTCTAGCCCAAACGGGTTGGTCGATTATCGGTATTTCTCTACTACTCTTTTTGCTAGTGGATCGGGTCGCGCAGAAGCTCTTCGAGCGTGGGTCGTTCCAGTATGCACGCCAAAGGCTCGAAGCACTGCAGCCTGAGAGTGATTCTGCATGGATCGACCAGTTCGTGGCCGAACGTGGCGACACCGAATTCTCCTCGTCGGCCGTGCGCTGGGAACCGTTCGCCTATTGGCGAAGCGCCGAGCATCGTGGTCGATATTTCAATGTCGATGCCAACGGGCTGCGCCGCACCATTCACGCGGCCGATGCGAGCTCCGCCGCGACCGATGCCACGGTATCCCAAACGACTTCTACCACGCCCGGCCAACGCCCTTGGCGCGTCTTCATGTTTGGCGGGTCTGCGTTGTGGGGCGACAGCGTACGCGATGACCACACCTTGCCATCGCTCTTGGCGCAAAGTCTTGGCAACGAGGGCTATCAGGTCGAGGTCACTAACTTTGGCCAACTGGGATATGTCAGCACGCAAGAGTGGATCGCACTGGCGCTCGAATTGCGCCGCGGGAACGTGCCCGATGTTGTCGTTTTCTACGACGGCGCCAACGACGTGGGGGCGGCAGCCGTCAACCCGCGGCCAGGTCTGACGATCAACGAGACGAATCGGGCGGCGGAATTCAATCTGCTGAACGACGCCTCGTGGGGCCGCTTGCTCAAGAGTTGCGCCTACAACACGGCGATCGGCCGACTGGTGCGTGGTGCCCGCGGGCCGGAATGGGCCGAGCGGCAACGCGAGGGGATGGTGCTTCGCAATGAAGAGCGGATCGCCCAGCACGCGGCCGACGTGCCGGCGAACTCTACGGCCGAACAGCGGCGGCAATTCGATCGTGATGCGCGCGATTTGGAGATTGGTCGTGAGGCGGTCGCCGTGTATCGCGCCAATCAACGGCTCGTGCAAGCCCTGCAGCAGGCGGCCGGCTTCGAAGCGCTGTTTTATTGGCAGCCGATGGTGTTCGATCGCCAGCAACCGTCGGCCGAAGAGCAGACCATCATCGACGCCAGCGAGAAGTTACATCGCCTGTGGAAGGCCGCGATGCTGACTTGGAACGACATTCACGAAAGCGAAGCACAGGCCGAGGCCGCGAGCCCCTGGCCCGAAACCATCATGTTGGGGGACGTGTTCGATTCGCCAGAAGTGGCGGGCCAGTCGATGTTCTTCGACCTGGTACATCCATCCGAAGCGGCCAACGCGGTGGTCGCGCAGCGCATGCTGCCGCAACTGCGCCAGGCACTCGACCGGCGCGTCGCTCACGGCAGCACGCCAGAGCAGTCATCAGCACCGTAGCGAGATAGCCGGCAGGCCGCCCGCGTGGCTTGTCTTGGGCTAGAATTCCCATTCCGAGGCAACGCTGTCGGCCGCTTGCCCGCCGAGCAACGGCGCTTGTAAACTGGCCGCCGCCTTTCCGGCCGCCGGGCAGTTCGGCTAACATGGATAGCAGCCAGTGCTTGCGGCGAGCGATCGACCGGTCGCGGTGTGGCTGCATCGGCTCTGCTAGTTCGGTCTCGCTTTGCAAAAAGGGCCAGCCCATTTCATCGGCCATCGTCACCGACGCCGCCTTTCAACGGTGCATTTCGCCAGGTTGCAACGCCACCTTTGGTGTCGACGAGGTGCGCACGGCCTGCAGCCAGTGCGGTGGGCTGTTGGATATTGCCTACGATTGGGATCGCACTCCTCCGCCGACGTCGCTCCGCGAATTCGAGGAGAAGTGGACGCGCCGTTGGGACCCGCTCTGCCTGAGCGGCGTGTGGCGCTTTCGAGATCTGCTCCCCTTCGCCAAGCCCGACCAGATCGTCACCATCGGCGAGGGGCAGACGCTGCTGCAAGAGGCCGACCACGTCGCACGGTTCGTCGGGCTCAACCGCGGCCGCTTGTTTCTGCAATACGAAGGATTGAACCCTTCGGGCAGCTTCAAGGACAACGGTATGTCGGCGGCCTTCACGCATGCGCGCAGCATCGGCGCCAAGCGCGCCGCTTGCGCATCGACGGGCAATACCAGCGCATCGCTGGCTCTCTATTGCTCGGTAACGCAGTTGGCCAAGGCAATCGTGTTTATCGGTTCCGGGAAGATCTCCTTCGGTAAGCTGTCGCAGGCGCTCGACTATGGCGCACTCACCGTGCAGATCGCCGGCGACTTCGACGACGCCATGTTGCGGGTCCAGCAGGTCGCCAGCGAGTTGGGCATCTACCTGGTCAACAGCGTCAATCCCTTCCGGCTCGAGGGCCAGAAGACGATCATGTATCGCGTGCTCGAGGCCCTGCGCTGGGAAGTGCCCGACTGGATTGTCGTGCCGGGGGGCAACCTCGGCAACTCGAGCGCCTTTGGCAAGGCGTTCGCCGAGTTGCGCGAACTGGGGTTGATCGACCGCGTGCCGCGGCTGGCGGTCATCAACGCGGCGGGCGCCAACACGCTGTTCGAACTGTACGAGCGGCGCAAGCTCCGCTGGAACAAAGGCGACGTTTCCAGTAGCGTGGTCGACGGCTACTACGACGAGCTCACCGCGGCGCAGCGCCGCGCGGCCACGATCGCCAGCGCCATCGAGATCAATCGGCCGGTGAACCTGACAAAGTGCCTGAGGGCCCTCGACACCTGCGACGGCGTGGTGCGCGAGGTCAGCGACCAGGAAATCCTCGACGCCAAGGCCCAAGTCGGCGCCGGTGGACTGGGTTGCGAACCGGCCAGTGCCGCCAGCGTCGCCGGCGCCAGACTGTTGCGCAGCCAGGGGATCATTTCGCCCGACGAGCGCGTGGTCTGCATTCTCACCGGTCATCAGCTCAAAGACCCCGATGCCACGGTGGCCTATCACACGACCGATCAAGCGAAGTTCAACGAAGTGCTGGGCAAGCGGGGCGTAAAACGCGCGGCCTACGCTAACCGCGCGGTCCCCGTGGCGAACGACCTCGACGAAATCGTCAAAGCCATTCGACTGTATAGCTGACCGTCGTTTGCCACGCGCTGGAGCCCAACAGAATCCTCGACTGCACGTGCCGTAGCGGCGCGATCGAACTATCGGAGTCTTAAGTGTCAGCGACTCGCATCGCCATCCATGGAGCCGGCGGCCGGATGGGGCAGCGCCTCGTGGCGTTGGCCACCGCCGATCCGCAGCTCGAACTGGTCGCCGCACTCGAGCACGATTCGCACCCGCAACTCGGCCGCGACTCCGGCCTGGTCGCCGGTTGCGGCGAGACGGGCGTGCCGCTGAGAACCACGCTCGCCGCCCCGGTCGACGTGGTGATCGACTTTTCGGTCCCCGCGGCGGCTCTCAAGATGGTCGGCGAGTGCGTCAAGCAGCGGATACCGCTAGTGCTGGCCACGACCGGCCTCGAGCCCGCGCAGCAAGAACAGGTTCGGGCGGCGGCCCGAGAGATCCCGATACTCTGGGCTCCGAACATGAGCCTGGCGGTCAACCTCACGATGCAGTTGACGGCCATCGCGGCCAAGGCGTTGGCCGGTCACGCGTCGGGGGTCGATGTCGAGATCATCGAGCGGCATCATCGCTTCAAGGAGGATGCTCCTAGCGGCACGGCCCTGAAATTTGGCGAGATCGTGGCCGAGCAAATGGGGCAGACGACCGCCGCCCATGGCCGGCATGGTCGGCCAGGTAAACGACCGCTCGGTGAAATCGGCTATCACGCCGTCCGCGTTGGCGACAATCCAGGCGAGCACACCATCATTTTCGGGCTGCTTGGCGAGACGATCGAACTATCGGTAGGCGCGACCAATCGCGATTGCTATGCCCAGGGCGCCTTGGCGGCGGCGAGGTTTCTGGCCGGCAAACCTGCCGGCGCGTATTCGATGGCCGATGTGCTGGGGCTGACACCCATCGAACCGAGGAAGTAGGCGAGCGCGCCGTGGCCAAGTGCGAGCAAGGTTATCTCTGCGAGGTGTGCGGTCTCGACGTCGAGGAGATCACCGACAGCGATCTCTATCTGCGCTATGTCGTCGGGCTAGTCGACCCCGAGACGCTGCACACCAGCCGCGAACGCCACATCGCTTGTAATCCGACCCTCGCGCAGTTCATCGTCGATGAGAACTTTCCGCCGGTCGTGGTCGAGGGGGCCTTCGACAAGCGGACCCTCGACGCAGCCGACGTGCGGCAGCGCGAGCAACTGGTAACCCGCGGCTGGCGGCGCTTGCGTGAACTGGCCGGCAGCGAACTGTCGGTGCTCGACTACCCGCTGCCCGAGGTGCGGGCGCGGTTCGAACAGCGTATGCTGTGAGGGCCGCCGGCCGCCTGGCAGGTCAATCAACCTGCGCGGCGCCGGGGCCAACCATACCACCTCTCTGGGGACTGCGCAACATGATACGCCTTGCCTTTGCTAGTTGGCTCGTTTCCACCTTGGCTACGGCCGCCGACGTCCCTGCCGAGATCGTCGAGCGTTTTGAGCCGCGGACGTTCGAGTACACCGCTTCGTCGGGCGAAAAGCGGGAGCTGAAATACCGATTGCTCAAACCCGCTCACATCGAGGAAGGGAAGAAGTATCCGCTGGTGATCTTCTTGCACGGTGCCGGCGAACGTGGCGACGACAATCTCAAGCAGCTCAAATACTTGCCCGAGTGGATGGCGGCCGACGACTGGCGAGCGAAGTTCCCCTGCTTCTTGATCGCGCCGCAATGCCCCAGCGATCGCTGGTGGGCCCCCTTGCGCGGCGCCCGTAGCGATGCCTCGCGTGAGAAACAACGTCTGCTCGACACGCAGCTCGATGGCCTCGTCGGCCTGATCGACGCCAGCGAGGCGGAGCTGCCGATCGACACCGATCGGCTTTACCTCACGGGGTTATCGATGGGGGGCTTTGGTAGTTGGGCGTTGGCGGCTCGCGAACCGACTCGCTTCGCGGCCGTGGTGCCAATTTGCGGCGGGGGCGACCCGGCCTGGGCTGAGACCCTCCGCGATATTCCCATTTGGGTCGCGCACGGAGGAGCCGATCGTGTTGTCCCCCCGGTTAAGTCGCGCGAGATGGTCGACGCCCTGAAGGCTGTTGGCGGTCACCCTCAATACACCGAACTCGAAGGAGTCGGACACGACAGTTGGACCCCCACCTACCAGGATCCGCAGGGCCCGCTCCCTTGGATGTTCGAGCAGGTGAAATCGCAAAAACCGGCGCAATGATCTGGCTCGGTCAGGCCTTGCCCAGGCCCCGTCGCCGTAATTGGCGAATCGAACTGCCCTTAAGCTCAGCATCTTCAAGAGAAATTTTGTTTCTCAATCGGCCGTTCCAGGGTTAAAACTATAGCTATGCGGCGTCGGGCAAAGCCGTGATCGCTCTGGCACTCATCCGGCCGGTTTTCCGGCCGGGGGCTGGTGGTCGGGCAAGCGGGGCCACGCCCGGCCCTGGGAGTGCCGTCGATGGCCAGGTGTCGTTGAAATCACGTACACTTGAACTGCACGGAACCGCTGGCCGAGGCCGTTTTTCACGGTCCACGGTAGTGCTTAGCGGCCAGCGACGACCTAGTCGTCAGGCGGATGTCAGAAACCTCTCGTTCGTCGCGTATCAATTGGCGGAGCAGAGGAACGGCTCGCCGGGATGCGGTCGTCGCGATGCGACCCGTATGGCGAGCGGGCAGGTAGTCAACGTCGACATCACCCTCAGTGCGGCCACGCCGATGGTCGCCGTGACCCTAGAAAAACCTCACGGTGCAACATGGCCAAGCGAACTGTCAATCAGGAAGTCACGGTCGTTATGCCTCGAATTGGCTGGTTTTCATTCATCCGCTTCGTAATCCTGACCCTGGCGCTAACCTGCCTGGCGGGCGTCGTCTCGGCTCAGGAGGACGAAGGCGCGGTCGAGGCCGCGGCCGCTCAGGTCTCAGGCGACAAGTGGGCGCTGCTAATCGGTGTTGACGATTACGCCAATCTGGGCGACCTGCAGTATTGCGGCGCCGACATGCGTTCCATGCGCGAGCGCTTGATCAAAGCCGGCTTCGCGGCCGACCACGTCTTCCTCCTGCACGACCAGGCCGAAGAGACCCGCTACCGACCCAGCCGATTGAATATCGAACGGCAGCTCGAAGTCGTGCTCGCCCTTCCCGAGAAAGAAGACCTGCTCGTCGTGGCCTTCAGCGGTCACGGTGTGCGTGCTGGGGACACGAGCTACTTGTGCCCGACCGAAGCGGATGTTGCCGACCCGCGCACGCTGCTATCGCTCGACGAGTTGTATCAAAGGCTGACGCGCTCGGGCGCCGGCTTCCGCCTGGCGATCATCGACGCCTGCCGCAACGATCCGCAAGCCCGCGGTCAACGGGCCGCCCGGGCCAGTTCGGGCATGAACGAGTTCTCGAATTCGCTGGGCGAGCACCCAGCGGGCGTGTTGATGCTCACCAGTTGCCAACCGGGACAAATCGCCTGGGAAGAACAGAATGAAGATAGCCAATTCCAGGGGGGTGTCTTCACGCACTACTTGCTGGAAGGGCTCGACGGCAGCGCCGACCAGGCGGGCGATCGCGATGGCACGGTCACTCTCAGCGAATGGGTACACTACGCCAGCGAGCGGACCAAGACTTACGTCGCCCGGCAGTTTAATGCCTTGCAGAAGCCGACCTTTGTTGGTGCTTTGGCGATCGACGCCTTGGACTTCCCGCTCGGGCAGATGCTGGCCAGCAACGAAGCCGAGATTCCGCTGCCGCCGATGGACGAGCCGGGGCCAGCACCCGCGGCTCCGGCCGCTCCGAGCTTTCCAGCGCAACTGGGGTCCATCGATGACCCGGCGATCATGATTCCGTTGCCCGACAACGTCGTGCAGACGCACACCAACACGATTGGCATGCGGCTGCGGTTGATCCCCGCCGGCGAATTCACCATGGGTAGCAACGAGTATCGCGCGGCATTGGCCAACGACTTCGAATTGAATGAGAAGTTCGATCCCAGCGACGAAGGCCCGGCCCATCGCGTGCGGATTACGCGTCCCTTCCTGATCGGCCAGTACGAAGTCACGCGTGGCCAGTTTGCCGCGTTCGTCGAGGCGACCCAATACAAAACCGATGCCGAGCGTGACGGCCAAGGAGGTTGGGGCTGGGTCGACGCCAAGGTGGGGGGCGAGCAACGCCCCAACTTCAATTGGCACTCGTGGGGCGTCAATCAGAGCGATCGCTCGCCGGTGATCAACGTGAGCTATAACGACGCCTGCAAGTTCTGCGAATGGCTCAGCCAAAAAGAGGGAGTCAGCTACCGGCTGCCGACCGAAGCCCAATGGGAATACGTCTGCCGGGCTGGCACCAAGACTCGGTTCTATAACGGCGACGATCCCCGCCGATTGATCGAAATCGGCAACGTGGCCGACGAGACCGCCAAGGACCGCTTCACCTGGTGGAAGTTCGTCGTCCCCGGTCGCGATGGCTGGGAGTTCACCGCGCCGATCGGGCACTATCAACCCAACAACTTCCGCGTGTTCGACATGATCGGCAATGCGTTGGAATGGTGCCGCGACTGGTACGGCGAAACCTACTACGAGACTTCCCCGTCGGAAGATCCCCAGGGACCGGACCAGGGCCAGGTGCATTGCGTTCGCGGCGGTGGCTGGACGACTTTCCCAGTTTTCTGCCGGGCTGCGGCCCGCGACTATCGCTCGGCCGAGTTCCGCCAGAATAACCTCGGCTTCCGTGTGGTCGTCGAGCCGTAACAACCCATGCAGTCGTCGCGATCGACCGCGTGGACCGACAAAGACACTCAATCCTGTCCGCTCCACCTGGAGGGGACAGGATTGTTCATTGAACGCCCCGCGTTGGGGTGCCGCCGGCTTCGTCCGGCGCGAACTTAATCTCGAGTGGGACCACGGCTTGAGACCGCTCGGCTCCAGGCCAGTTTTTCCGTAAGAACTTAGGATTGGCCCCGTAATAGAGGGTGGTTCGGCGGCCACGCAGCTACAATTGCCAAGACCGACCGAAGCGATTCCCCAAGACTTCACAAATTCGGTTCACAGCCGGCAGGCAGCCAGGGTGCAAACATGTCCACGACCATTCGACGCCAGGCAACCAATAACATCGTCCGAATCGTCGCCGCATCGGCGGCATTGCTCGGCTCGAGCCGGCACTTGCTACGAACCGCCGCTTGGCTGTCCGCAGTGTTGGCGATCGCCCTCGCCATGGGCTTGCCCGCAGCGGCGCAAATTCCCTTACCGGGCGATATCGGCTCGGGGGAGTCGGGGACGCGTACCTGGGCGATGCTCGTGGGCGTCGAAGACTACGAGCAGTGCAACGATTTGCGGTTCGTGCGCAATGACGTCCGCCGACTCGAAGAAGTGCTCTCACAACGTGGCGGCGTCGGCCCGGCGCAGATTCTGGTGCTGGCCGACGACTCGCGGGCCGGCGAGACCAAACACCCCAACAAGGCCAATATCGAAGACCAGCTCGTCCGCTGGCTCAAACTGCCACTGGAAGACGATCAGTTGATCCTGTACTTCAGCGGGCACGGCGTCCGCGACCCCGAGGGGCGCTTGTATCTGGCCCCCAGCGACCTCGATCCAGAACGGATCGAAGAGACCGGTATCGCCCTGTCGCGGTTGCACGAACTGCTCGGCGGTTGCAAGGCCCGCGTCAAGCTGCTGATTCTCGATGCCTGCCACGCCGGCAGTGCGAAAGACCCCAAAGCCAAGGAGCCGCCGTCGGCTCTTAACGAAGAGCTCGCCAAGCCGTTCGAGCAGGCCAATCGCGTGATCACCTTGGCCAGCAGCACGGGTGAAGAGAAGAGCCAGATCTGGTCGGCCCGCGAACAGTCGCTGTTTACCTATTGGCTAGTGCAAGCGCTCAAAGGGCACGCCGACACCAACGAAAACGGCCGCATCGACACCGACGAACTGTACCGCTACGTGTACGACAACGTGACCTTCATCGCCAACGAGAAGCTGGGCGGCCCCCAAACGCCCGTGCGATACGTCAATGGCGAGGTTCCCGGCGTGCCGACGGTGATGGAAACGCTGCCGATGTCGTGGCGTGATCGCGTCCCCGAAATCGCCAACGAGTTGGCGCTGGCCATGCAAGACCACGGCTTGTCGCGCGTGGCAGTGCTTGAGTTTTCGAGCGAGACGCTGGCGGGCGAAGAGCTGCGCCGGCAGTTCGGCAGCTTTGGCCGGCTGTTGGCCGATCGCTTGCAATCAGAATTGGTCAAACGGGGCCGCAACCGCTACAGCGTGCTCGATCGCGCGACGCTGCGGGGCGCCATCGACGAAATCGGCCTCGACGTGACTGATTTGGGCTCGCCCGATCGGATGCGCGATTTGGCCGACAAGGTGGGCGGGTTGCCGGTGCTGGCCCTCGGCAAGTTCGAAAGTCGCCAAGGGGGGACGCTCAGCCTTCGCGTGCGGCTCAAGCGGCTCGATCAAGGGGATATCGTGGCCTCGGCCGGCGGCCCCACGCAGTTGAGCGTCGACGACTGGGCACAGCTCGGCCGTAGCGTGGAGTTGGTCAACGAACCCCCCCCGCCGACGATTGTCTCCGCGACGCCGACGTCGCGTGTGTCGCTCGTGTCGACCAAGATCGAGCGGCTCGATGACCTCGCAACCGACACGCACCCGTTCGCGCGGCAGAGTAAGTCGCCTTTCCGCGTGCGGATCATGATCAAAGGCCCCGATGGCCGCTACAGCGAGGAGCGGCACGGCGTCGTGCAAGGCAACGACTACATCGTGCCGTTCCGCAAAGGAGAAGTCTTCGCGCTCGAAGTGGAGCAGAACACCGGCAAACGCGTGCTGATGCGGCTGCTGGTCGACGGCCTCAACACGTTGCCCCAGAAGTACGAGCTGGGCACCGAGAGCGACTCGGCCGATGCCGACCCCGAGCGATTGGAAGCCCACACCGAAGTCGACCCCACGGTGGGCGACCCGAACAAAGGCGTGGTCCGCGTGGTGGTCGGCGAGCGCGTGGCGCTCGACGAGGCACGCCCCTGGGTGCTCGATCCGGCCGAGCTGAAGCGTAAGAACAAGCGGTTCTGGCGGATCACCGGCTTCGCGCAGAAGCTCGGCTCGCTGGGCGAAACGCGTGAGTTCACGGTGGTCGACGCCAAGGACTCACTCGCGGCCCGCCGCGAGTACACCGACCAGTTGGGCATCATCACCGTGGCCTTTTACACGGCGGTGCCGGCCCGGCGCAATACGCGTGGCCAACTGGGCGTACTGCCTGGCCAGGTGCGCAACGAAGTGATCGACATCATCGACGGCCCCAAAATGTGCGGCGAACTGTTGGGGCTCTATACGATCAAGTACGTCGAGGCGGAATAGTCCTGCGGGCCGCCGCCGGCCGCGTCTACTGGATCGGCGGGCGCCCCAGGTAGGCGAATAAGTCGGCGATCTCCTCGAGGGTCAACGTGTTGAACAGACCTTCGGGCATCGCCGACTTGTTTGACGGAACCATCTCGTCTACTTCGTCCTTGGGAATCACCACCTTCTCGGCGTTCGGCTGCAGCACCACGATCGCGTTCTCGCCGCTGGGGGCCACGATGCCGGTGTAAGTCAGGCCATCGGTGGTGACGACCGTCTTACTGGCGTATTGATCGGAGATCACCTGCGACGGGTAGATCACCGACTCCAGCACTTCTTTCTTCTGGAAGCGGCGGCTCACACCCGACAGATCGGGGCCGATCCCCTCGCCGCGGGAACCGAAGCGATGGCACTTGATGCATTGCCCCTTCTCGAAGGCGGCAGCGCCGCGGCGGGCGTCGCCGTGCGACCCCTCGTCGCCGCTGAGAAACGTCAGCAGCTCGTCGAAGGTCCACTTGTTCTCTTCGCTGCCGGTCGGAAGTTGTGCCGGGGGCTGATCCGGATACTGCTGCGTAAACCAATTTTGCCAGGCCGCCAGTGCGACACTCGATTTGTCTTCCGAGTATTCCGGATGCTGACCGGTCCACTTCTCCAACAGCGAAACGGCATATTTGCCGCCGTCGTCGCCGAGCTTCAAACCCGTGAGGATCACCTGGCGCAGCGGCTCGGGCTGATCGGGCTTCTGCTCGACCTGCGCCAGTTGCATCAGCACTTCTTGAGCGGCGGGCCCCTCGCAGACCGGCAGCGCGCGCACCAGAAAATCCCAGTTCTCGCCGTTGGGCTGTTGCGCCAAGCCCATGGCGGCATCTTGTCGGCGCTCGGGCTGATGCTCGAACACCTCGCGCAGATAGGCCATCGCCTCGGGGCGCCGGCTCTGTCCCAGCACGGCGACCAGGCCCACCGCCAGGTCGCGGGCCGCGTCGGTCTGATTGCTTTGCAGACGTCGATCCAAATCGATCAGCGCCGCGAGGCGATCCTCCGGCAGTTCACCCACCAGGCTGGGCAACGCCCGCAGCGCGGCACTGGGGAGTTCGTCTCCCTGCGTGACCACGAGCCACTGCTCGTCGGGTGTCATGCTGGCGACGAAATCTCGCGATACGTTGTCAATATAACCCGCGAAGCTGTGTCCGCCGGGCAAGACGCGGGCCTGTTCGTAAAAACGCAGCACGGCGAGCCGGTCGTCGGTCGTCCAGCCGGTCGCGAGGTACTTCAATGCCAGCGCGATATGGACTTTTTCCGCCACGGGATTGTCGGCCCGCTCGAGCTCTTCCAAGTACCGCGGCAGCACCGTCGCGTCCTGCAGGTAAACCAACAAGCGGACCAGTTCGCGATTCATCCGCGGTTCGAGCGCCGGGTACTCTTCGGCCAATTGCGTGCGCAGAGCCGCGACTTCTTCAGGCTTGACTTCGCCGCGGACCAGGGCGACTTCGACCACCCGCAACAAACCGAGAAAATCGTCGTCGCTCAGAAAGCCCTGCATGAATTCCGAGGCCCGCTGAATGACGGCCAGCCCCGTCTCGGGGTTTGGTTCAAGCTGCAAGAGCGCGACCGACCCCAGCAAGAACTGCCTAGGATGCGGCGACGCCAGCACGGTGCTGCGCCAATTGTCGGCCGGAGCCTGCTGCAGGGCGCGCATCGCACCCCAGGCGACGAAACGGCTCGTATCGGTGAGCAAGGCCGTGAGCTTGGCCACCGGCAGTGGCGCCTCGGCGCGCACCAGCGATTCGCACGCTTTGCGGCGAACGGTCGGGTCTTCGTCGTCGAGCAGTTCCACGAGCCGGGCATTGGTCGTGTCGTCGACGTGCACGCCCATCAAGTCGGTGGACTTCGCGCGGACGGCGGCCTCGCCATCTTGCGACAGCTTGACCAACAGAGCAGTCGAAGGCGAAGGACCGACCAACTGCATCAGGTCGAGCCCGCGGGTGCGATCTTCGGCCGAGTAGCGCGGGCTTTGAATCAAAGCCGTGAGATCGGCCGCCCAACTGTTCCCCAGCTCGCGCTTGATGTTGGCCACGCGGTTACGGCCCCAGGCGCTGTGGAGTTGCGGCTGACGAATCGCCTGGATAATACCCGCCTCCTTGGGTCTGGGCGGGATGCGTCCGCCGTAGACGATGCGGTAAATACCCCCTTCGGTGTCGCGGCCGCCGGTCGTAAAGTAGAGCCAGCCGTCGGGACCGACCGCGATATCGGTCACGTTCAGCGGTCGGCCTTGCAGGAACAACTCGTTACGCGCTGTGTAGGTGCCGCCGGCCGGCTCCATCCGCGACACCACGATCCGCCCCAGCGACCAATCGCAAAGAAACAGCGCGTTGTGATACCGCGTTGGATACATGTGATGGTTGTAGCACTCGACCCCCGTCGGCGAACCTCGCCCGGTGTTCGACAACGGCGGCAGGCTGTCGATGTAGTAGTCGGGCCATTTTGACCAACCGCTCCGCCAACCGAATTCCGCGCCCGGCACCAATTGCAGCACACGGGTAGGACGGTACCAGGGGAGCCCCTCGTCCCACTCCATGTCCGAATCCCAGGTGAACAAGTCGCCTTGCCTGTTGAAGGCCATGTCGTAGGCATTGCGCATGCCTCCGGCGACGACCTCGACGAACTCGCCCTGCAAGTTGGTGCGGACGACGACCCCGCCCGGCGCCTTCACGCCTACGGCGTGCCCGCCAGCGTCCTCGTATTTTGGCGAGAGTAGATCGCCTTCGTAGTAATGATGATGCGGGCTAGTGGCTTCGACGGGCAGTTCGACGCTCGTATGGTTGCCGAGGATCAAGTAAATCATGCCGTCGGGGCCCAGCAACGGGGCATGCGGTCCGTGCTCGCCCATGCCTCCTTTGAATTTGAACAGCAAGGCAATCGCTTCGCCGACGCCGTCGCTGTCGCTGTCGGAGATGCGATAGAAGCCGGTCCCTTCCGGTCCGTCGCCGACGGCAAACACATGCCCGTTGAGCGGGAGGATGCCCTGGCAATTCTTGATGCTCTCGCAATAAACGCTGACGGCTTCGGGGGCACCGTCGCCGTTTTCATCGCGCACGCGCACCAGTGGCCCGCCGGCACGTGAAGCGATGATCTCACCGCGCTCGTTGAACGCCAGCGCCACGAGCGAGCCTGTCGCCTCGGGCGCGGCGACGCGCTCGACGCGGAAGCTCGGAGCCGCCGTGAAGCGGGCCCCCGCCTGGCGCTGGTCGCCGGCGAAATGGTCCTTCCAGGCCGACGCTTCGCGCAGTTCGCCAAGCACTTGGGCGGCCGCCCAGCGCCCGTCGTTGAAGCGCGGAACTTGCCAATTGCGATGTTCTTCGGTCGAGACGAGCCAGGAGCCATCGGTCGAGAAGCTCTGATCGGTATTTCCGCGTTGCTTGACGGTTACCTGAGCAAACAGTCCGGCGGCCCCCGGCGAGTCGTTGACGCACCGCACGGCGACCGTGTTGCTGCCGGGAACGAGCAGCTTCTGCACGTCGTAGACATCGAACTTCTTCCAGTCGTCCCCCGAGCCGACGAGCCGGCCATTGACATACAGCTCATAGGAATTGTCGCAGGTGATTTCGATGCGACCGCTTTCGGGCGCGCCGGTCCGAAACGTGCGCCGGAAGTAGCAAACACCTGGCGGTGCGTTGAACGGTGGGTGGTCGGGGCTCCAGATCCATTGGGCCTCGCCGCTGTCCACCGCACGCGCGGACCCGGTGAGCAAGGGTCCTGCCAGCGTGATCAAGCCCCAGATCAAAACGGCAAGCGGTCGTTTCGATCGCACCATCGTTGTCCTCGTAACCAGCGATGCTATAAGACGTTGAATGGCCCGATGCCCAGCCGCGAGAAGTGCCCCGTCCAGATTCTGCCCAATTCCCCTCACTGAAGACGGCAAGATCGAGCTGCTGGGAACGCCTAAGGCTCTAAGCGCCCCGGCAAATCGCTCTCAAGAGTAACGCCAGTGGCAACTTGGGGCAACGCCAGCCGCAGGGCCAGGGAAGCCGGTTGCCGCCGAAGCCGTGCTGCCGACGCCTGGTTCGCTGTCGCCGGGCTGTTGGTTTTCAAGCAGCCTGCGCCACGTAGAGTTGGGGCTTGCGACGGCGGAAACGGCTTTCGGACAAAACGGTTAGGGCGATGCGATCCTCCAGGTTCGGCCGCATCACCGTCAGCAACAACAGAGGCAGGTACCAGGCTACGTAGAGCCCCCCCTCCTGCGGCGCCCAGAACTGGGTTGCTAGCATCACGCCCGCCGAACACGAAATCAGTGTCCCCAGGTTCTTGCGGGCCGGCCACAGCGCCAGGCTCAGCGACATCGCAACTAGCAACGTGGCCACGGGCAAGCGGTAGGCAGGGTCGACGACGGTCCAAAAGCCTGCCGGCACTCCCTCCTGCACTGTGGTCCAGCGAAACATGTCGCGAAACTGCGCCAGGAACGTGTCGAAACTATCGGAAGTCAACAGCAACGAAACTGCGAGCGCTAACAGAGTAACGACGACGCCGCTGACAAATCGCCCACGCCCGCGCGACCAATAGAAGCTGAGCCAAAGCGGGAGCAGAAACGCTGGATAGTAGACGACCCCGATTGCCAGTCCGATGAAAACACCGGCCAGCAATGGACGGCGATATAAGGCCACGGCCCAGACGAGCAGC
The DNA here is from genome assembly GCA_050184475.1 of Pirellulales bacterium. Taxonomy (GTDB): domain Bacteria; phylum Planctomycetota; class Planctomycetia; order Pirellulales; family JAEUIK01; genus JAIESQ01. The sequence continues at coordinate 91,373 of JBFXAH010000003.1, forward strand.
GCGGCGGGCAACAGATGATCGGCCCGGCCCGCCATTAGGGCCGTGTACGGAACCAGCAGATAGAGCGCAGCCGCGGCAATGCCGGTTCGCAGGTTCGCGAAGTGACGGTAGCCGATCACGACCAGTCCGATCACGATTGCCAGGTGCGAGACGATCGCCGTCCCACGAAGCGTCGCCAGGTGCTGGAGTTTGTCTTGTTCGGCCGCCGGCAAATCGCTCGAAGACTCGATCAGCGCCTTGCTCGGAATGCCCGCCAGCAAATGCAACAGCGGATAGCCGGGCCCGTGCATGGGTTGCGCGGCGGGGTCGTTCTGACCGAACTGCAGCAGTTGATCGGCGCGGCGGGCCCCCTCGAGATCGTTGGCGGTCACCGGATACGTGGCCACGGCGACCGACAGAAACGCCAACAGCGACAGCCCCAGGAACGTGAGCGCTGCCGGCGACAGATTCGGCTCCAGCAGCGGTCGGCGAACGAGCAGGGCGTCGACGAACAAGCGGACGAATAACAGACCGCCGACGCCCATCAACCACAAGTAGCCCCAGCGTTCGACTTGGGGCCCCAAACTCGCGCCCTGGGCGACGAGCAATGGTCCCGGAGCTAGCAGGACGATCAACACCAGGTCGAGGTTGCGGACGCTGGCCAAGCGATTGAAGCGGAAAAAAATCGCGATCGTCAGCAACGACGCCTGATAAACCCACGTCGTCGGGCTGAGCTCGAATTTGTATAGGCTGGGATCCATCGCGTCGCTATTGATATCGACTGGCAGCGGCGCGCCAACGCACCGACCTTCTGTCCCCCGGGAGGCGGCCGCGCCGGCTCGGCGACAACCTTGGAATTTAGTCCCTCGGGCCCGGCGAGCCTAGCAGGGGGGTCGAGAATTCGGCGGGCCACGACCGGCGAATCGCGCCGGATTTGGTACGCTGATCGCCATGTCCCGACCGGTTTTAGAGCGCATCGAGCACCTGTTTGCCGCGCGCGGCGTGCCATACCACATACTGCGCCACGAGCCTGTCTACACCAGCGCCGAAGCCGCGGCCGTCCGAGGTACTTCGCTCGCCAGCGGCGCCAAGGCACTCGTTTGCAAAGCGGACGAACAGTTCGTGATGTTCGTGCTACCGGCCGATCGCAGATTGGCCAGCAAGTCGGTACGCAAAGCGCGCGGCTGGAAGAGCCTGCGGTTCGCCACTCCTGGCGAGGTGTTCGAGCTGACAGGGCTGCAACCGGGTTCGATCCCGCCGCTGGGCCAACTGTTCGGTCTGGCGACGCTCTGCGACCAGCACCTAGCGGCGCAAGCGACAATCAACTTCAACGCGGGTGACCACGCGGTTTCGATTTCGATGAGATATGCCGACTACGTGGTCGTGGAAGCGCCCGAAATGATCGACTGTGGCGAATGATCGTCAATCTCGGCGCCCGAGTGTGGAAAACCTGTCGATCGTTTGTCGATCGGCGACCGATCGAACCTGGCGCGACGTGCCGACTTGGTCTAAACTCGCGGCTTCCCGGTTGTCGGCGCTTAACGTGTTCTCGTGCCCCTCACACGGCGCGCGGCCACAAGCGCGCGATTTCTTGAGCAAAGTGCAGGAAGCCACCGATCATGGAAGCATCGTCTTCGTTCGCGGCCGTCGCCGAAGAACGCTCGCAACTTTACGTCGGTCGCTGGCACCACCTGGTGAGCGACACGAATTGGGAAAAAGGGCGGATCATCTGCCAATGGCGCACCGAATTGCACGAGGCCGGCGCCCCGCCGGCCGAGTTTTCGGACGAAGCATGGGCCACGCGGATCGGCAACGTCAGCAGCCAGCACGTGGGCCGGTTGCGCCGCACCTTTTTACGCTTCGGCGAAGTGCAGAAGAGCTACGACCGGCTGTTCTGGAGCCATTTTCAGTCTGCCGTCGAATGGAGCGACGCCGAGATGTGGCTTGAAGGCGCAGTGCAGAATCGCTGGTCGGTGGCCGAAATGCGCCGCGCCCGCGCCGAGGCGATCGGCCAGGTGCCCGACGACGAGGTCGAGGCGCCGGCCGCCGAATTCGATGAGGATGCGGCCGAAGACACCGGCGCGGTCATTTCGGCCACGCCAAGCCTCGTCGCCGACTACGATCGCGCGAATGCCGAGGCGCAAGACGTCGACGAAGAATACGGCGACGGCAGCTTCGCGGATCAGGCCGATGATGAATACTTGGACGATGACACCGCAACGGATCAGGATCGCCAGCGCGAAGCGGCTCCGGCTCCTTTGGCGTCGCTCCCGCAGTTGCCCGACGATATGGCCGACGCCTTCGAGGCCTTCAAACTCTCGATTCTGCGTCACAAGCTCGCGGGCTGGACCGACGTATCGGTGGACGACGTCGTGGCAGCGCTCTCGGCGCTAAAGCACCTGGTGCTGGCCCCCAGCGGACAGTAACTCAGCCGATCGCGCCGCTGCGCACTGCATCGGCGGGGGTGACCTCGCAGCGCGTCGCCTGGCAGTTCAGGTAGCAGATCCCTGAAGCGCCGTCCGACTGCGAAATCTGCCAGGGCATCAGCCAGGCCTGATGAAAGTAGTTCAGCGCGTGCTCGATGCGGCGCACGCCCACTCCCAGGCCGAAGACGCCGGCCTGCAAGTTCACGTTGAGGTCGAACGCCGCCGTCAAACGTTCCCCAGCCGCGACGTCGCACGGGGGAAAGCCGAGCTGCAAGGTCGACGCCCGAAACACCAATTGGTTGCTGCGGTCGTGCAGATAGATCTCGATCGACGCCTGCGGCAGATCGCGGCGGGCTTCGATTTCGATCTCGATGCGAGCCGGATCCCCGGAGCGAAAGGCCATCTGATTGCCCCCGCTGGGGCCGCTGACGCTCGTGCGCACCAGGCGACAGTTGGCGTTTTCCGACGGGCGATCGTGTTCTTCGTGGCACTGCGTGGTGTATTGCGCCACGACGTCGTTGGTTTCGCCATAGGCCACCCGCTGCCCCTGCCGCAGGAGCAGGCACTTGGTACACAGGTTCGTGACCGCCTTGAGATCGTGGCTGATAAAGATGATCGCGGCCCCCTGCTGGGCAATCTGCTGCATCCGCTCCAGGCACTTCTCTTGAAACACGGCGTCGCCGACCGCCAACACTTCGTCGACCAGCAGCACGTCGGGCTCGAGATGGGCGGCCACGGCAAAGCCGAGCCGGGCTTGCATGCCCGAGCTGTAGCGCTTGACCGGCGTGTCGATGAACGGCTCGATGCCCGAGAACGCCACGATGTCGTCGAACTTGCGATCGATCTCCGCTTTGCGCATGCCGAGAATCGCACCGTTGAGATAGATGTTCTCGCGTCCCGTGAGGTCGGTGTGAAATCCGGCGGCGACTTCGATCAGGGCGCGGAGCTTGCCGCGAACCGCAAAGCGGCCGCGATTCGGGCGGAGAATCCGCGAGAGGATCTTTAGCAGCGTGCTCTTGCCCGAGCCATTGGGGCCGATGATGCCCAGCGATTCTCCCGGCTCGACGGTGAAGCTGACGTCGCGCACGGCCCAAAAATCGCCTGCGGCCAATTCGTCAGGCGCCGGTCCGCGCCGCATGATGCGCCGGGCAATGGCCGGGATCAAATCGCGGAGACTATCGTGGAACTCGCCGCGGTGAAACTTCTTCCAGACCCTTTCGACTTGGACCGCCGGTCGGCTCATAAGCAAATGACTTCCCGCACCCCAATTAGAAAAACGTTCGTGGGGGTTAGATGTACTCAGCGTAAACGAACTCGAGCTTGTGAAAGTAGTACCAGGCGATGCCGCAGCCGACGGTGGACCAAGTGGCCGAGTACAACAGGTACAACGGATGCCAAGCTAAGATCTCCTGGCCGTGGCGCTCGGTGACGAGCGGGTAGAGCAAATTGTGCCCGTCGATTACCGACAGGCTGAGCCCTTCGAGCAAGGGAGCGATCGGGTTGAGCATCATCAGTTTGCAGCCGATCGGTCCCAACAGCTCGGGCTCGTAGAACACCGGCGTAAAGAAGATGCCGAAGGTGAGGATGACCTGAACGATGTACTTCACGTCGCGAAAGAAAAGATTAGCACAGCTAAGCACCAGCGCCGCCGTAATCGTTAGCAGCACGATCAACAACACCAGCAACGGCACCCACAACATCTGCCGTGTAAAGGGAATCTCGGCCTGTGTGAAAAGAATGATGGCCACGACGCCACCCCCCAGCAGCGAGTCGACCGCTTGCGTGAGCACGGTCGACAAAGGCAAAACCTCGCGAGGGAAGTAGATCTTCGTTACCAGGCTCATGTTCGAGATCAGGCTCGGCGTGGCAAAGCCGATCGATCCGACAAAGAAGGCCCAAGGCAAAGACTTCAGCGCCATGGAAGCCAGCCGCGACAGCGGAAGATCGCCCCCCCCGACCTGCGCCATCGCGTACTTGATGAGCGCTCCCGCGCCGACAATCAACACCGGCATGAATAGCGCCCAGCCGATCCCCATCACCGCTTGCTTGTAGCGCAGGCTCAAATCGCGCAAGGTCAGTCGCCAGAGCAATTCGCGCGCACCAACCAATTCGGCCACCATCTCGCGCACGTGGTCGCGCTTCCGCTCGCGGCGCACAACGATATGGTGGCCTTCGTCCTCGGTATCGATCGCTCGGCCTCCCACGCCGGTGAGCGATCCTGTCGGCTGCGTCATAGCTGGCTCCCCAAGCTTCAGAAACGACATTTTTGACTGTCCCCTTGGGGTCCCGCAAGCCGTCACCAGATGAAGGATCGGATAAGAATCGTTTTTGCCGCGGGTTCCGCGACGGACGACTCCACCGTCCATCGCGGGCTGGGCCTGCCTCTGCAAGCAGGGGCAGGCTCCTTTAACGCGGCATTCCGCACGGATAGAATCTGCGTTTACCGAGTTGCCGCCCTGGCCGTGCCTGAGTGTCACAATTTGTCCAACGCCGACCCCCACGAGTTGCTGCCGCTGAATTTACTGGTCGCTGGACAGCGAGGCCGGGTCCGCCAGGTTGTCGGCCCCCGCGATGAGGTGCACCGGCTCGAGGAGATGGGCTTGCGCCAAGGGACCGACGTCGAAATCGTCCAGCCAGGAAGCCCCTGCATTATTCGCCTGGCAGGGCAGAAACTCTGTTTTCGTCCGGCCGAGGCGGGGCACGTGCTCGTCGAACCAGGACCACGACCGTGACGCGCTTGGCCGATCTAGCCGTGGGCCAGTCCGCGCGGGTGCGACTGGTTCACGGCGACGACGACGTTACGCTGCGGTTGCTCGAAATGGGGCTGACTCCCGGCTCCGCCGTGATTTTTCTGGGCAAGGCGCCGCTCGGCGATCCGCTCGAATTTGAAGTGCGAGGTTACCGGCTCTCGATCCGCCGCGCCGAAGCGGCCCGCATCGAGGTCGAATGAACGAGAACTAACCTCCGCTGGCCAGCGAGGCGGCCGTTCGATCGTTCTCCGGCAGCAGGCGACTATTTGCCCATGACCACTAGCGTAAACACCAGCACGATTACGGTCGCCCTGATCGGCAACCCCAATGTCGGCAAGTCGACGTTGTTCGGCGCGCTCGTCGGCGTGCGTCAACGGGTGGGCAACTATCCCGGCGTGACGGTCGAAAAGAAGACCGGGCACTTTGCTCACGAGGGTCGGCGGTTTGAAGTGATCGACTTGCCCGGCACTTACAGCCTGGCGCCGCGCTCGCCCGACGAGATGGTCGCCGTCGACGTACTGCTCGCGCGCCGCCAAGATACTCCGGCGGTCGACGCCGTGATTTCGATCGTCGACGCCAGCAATCTCGAGCGCAACTTGTACCTGGTCAGCCAGGTGCTGGCGCTTGGTCGGCCAACGGTTTTGGCCGTCAACATGCTCGACGTGGCCGAAGCACGCGGAATCTCGCTTGATCTGGATCGCCTGGAAGAGGCGCTCGGCATTCCGGTCGTGGGCTTGCAGGCCAATCGCCGCCGCGGGATCGACGAATTGAAACACGCGCTCGAGCAGGTCGTCGACGAGCCGGCGCCACGCTGCGAGAGCCCATTTCCCGCCGAGTTCAACCAAGAAGTCGACGCGCTGGCCGAGTCGCTCGCGCGTAGCGAAACGGTCGACGCTGCTGCGAAACTAAACGCGCCTGCGAAGTCCGCGCAAACCACGGACCATAGCGGCGAAGGCTTGCCTCGCTACCTGGTCGAGCGGTTGTTGCTCGACACCAGCGGATATTTGGCTCGCGCGTTGGGCGTCGACACGAGCCCGCAACTCCCCACGCAACTACTGGCGGCCCGCCAGCGACTGGTCGCCGCCGGGTCGCCCGTGCCGGCCGTCGAGGCCATGAGCCGTTACGCGTGGGTTGCGCGCGTGCTCGACGGCTGCGTCTCGCGCCCCACGGCCCGGCTGACGAATCTCTCGGATCGCATCGATCAGGTGTTGACGCACCGCTGGTGGGGGTCGCTCTGCTTCGTAGTGCTGATGATCGTGATGTTCCAGTCAGTTTTCACGTGGGCCGGCCCGTTGATGGACGCCGTCGACGGCGCCGTGGGAGCCGTTGGCGCCGAAGTCGAACGCCTGCTTCCCGCAGGGGCGCTGCGCAGTTTGTTGGTCGACGGCGTTGTGGCCGGCGTCGGCGGGGTGCTGGTCTTTTTGCCGCAGATTTTCATTCTCTTCTTCTTTATCGCGCTGTTAGAAGACTGCGGCTACATGGCCCGAGCCGCCTATCTAATGGATAAGTTGATGTCGCGGGTCGGGCTCAGCGGCAAGTCGTTCATTCCGCTGTTGTCGTCGTTCGCCTGTGCCGTGCCGGGGATCATGGCCACGCGCGTGATCGAAAACCGCCGCGACCGGTTGACGACGATCCTCGTGGCTCCGCTGATGAGCTGCAGCGCGCGGTTGCCTGTCTACACGATCCTGATCGCGGCTTTCATTCCCCCGCGGACGGTGCTCGGCTTGGGCCTACAGGGGCTGACGCTGGCCGCCATGTACGCGGTCGGCACGGTCGTGGCCGTGGCCGTGGCGCTGGTGCTGAAGCGATCGCTGTTGCGCGGCGCCACGCCGCCGTTCGTGATGGAACTGCCCCCTTATAAGCTGCCTTCGATCGGCACGGTGCTGCACCGCATGACCGAGCGCGGCTGGGCCTTTATCCGTCGCGCCGGCACGTTGATCTTCGCGGTGTCGATCGTCGTCTGGGCGACGCTCTACTATCCCCACCCCGACGACATCGATGCTGCCTATCGCCCGCAACGAGCCGCGGTCGAAGAGCGGCTCAAGCGCGTCGACATGGCGATCTTGATGAACGAGTCCGACGGCCAGATGACCGCGGCCTCGGTCGACGAGGCCGAACAGCTCGAAGCAGAGCTCGCCGAGATCGACGCCCAAGTGGCCGGCGACTACCAACGCCAAAGCTGGTTGGGGCGCGCTGGCAAGTGGATCGAGCCGATCGTGCGACCGCTCGGCTGGGATTGGCGGATCGGCTGTGCGGCGATCGCTTCGTTCCCGGCGCGCGAAGTCGTCATCGCCACGCTGGGTGTGATTTACAACCTCGGCTCCGACGTCGATCTCGACGCCGACGAGGATCGCACCCGCCTGCAGACGGCGCTTCGCCGGGCGACCTGGGATGGCACCGACCGCCCCGTTTACAACGTGCCGGTCGCGCTGTCGATCATGGTGTTTTTTGCGTTATGTGCCCAGTGCGCGGCCACGCTGGCGGTTATTCGGCGCGAGACCAACAGTTGGCGCTGGCCGCTATTTGCCTTTACTTACATGACCGTGCTGGCTTATCTGGGGGCGCTCGTCACCTATCAGATCGGCATGCGGCTGGGGGGATGACTCGTGGCCTGGGTTTCCGGACCATGAAGAACACGGCCAGGTCGGCCGTACCTGCTAACCGAACCCGCATGGCCGCCGCGTGTCAAACTTTTTGCCGCGCGGCCGTATAGAATATCGGCAGCTATGAATTTGCTTGCCTGGTTGATCGATTGGCAAACCGCTGGCGCCGGCGTGATCGTGCTGGTAGCCGCGGTGTACCTCGCGCGTCGGGCGTGGTTGACGCTGCGCGGTCGCCGAGCCGCTGGCTGCGGAACGTGTCCGACGTGCCCGGTCGAAGGCGGCCCCGAGCAGCCGCCGCTGGTTACGCTCGAATCGCTGGCCGCCTCTGGTCGGCGCGAAGCGCTTGATGCCAAACTTTGAACACGGCGCTTCGGTCCACACCTCAACAAACACCACTTCGCTGATCCAGGGGGCGTTTTTCGAGATGAACTCGCCAGAAGAAGTCGTCCAATCGCTGCGTGCCGCGCTGGAAGTCTCTCCCAACAATGTCCCTTTGCGCCGCCACCTGGCCGAGACTCTGCTAGGTCACGGTCGCCCCGACGAGGCGGCCGAGGAATTCCGCCGCATGCTGAGCGATGCGCCGCACGACGTCGCTCTGCAATTGGCGTTGGCGCGAGCCTACTTCCAGGCCGGCAAGTTCACGCAATCGTTGGTCGTCGTCGAAGACTTGATGAAGGCCGACGAGCCGCCGGCTAGCGTGCTGGTGCTATTTGCCCGGCTGCTCTATCAGCGCGGCGAAGTGGAGCGGGCCGTGCGGCAGTATCGGGCTGCCGTCTCGCAAGATCCGGAAGTGGCCGACGACTCCTTCTCGCAGCAGCTCGGCGTCGACTTCGCAGAAGACGACGACGCCGAGGTGGTCGAGGGTCGCGTGCGCATGAGCACCTCGTACGACGCAGAAGAAGTCACGGTCGAAACCGAGCGGCCCAAGATCAACTTCGCAGACGTCGGCGGCATGGACACGGTCAAGGAAGACATCCGCCTGAAAATCATCCTCCCCTTGGAGCAGCCCGAGCTGTTCAAGGCCTATGGCAAGACTGCCGGCGGAGGCATCTTGCTCTATGGTCCGCCAGGCTGCGGCAAGACGCACCTCGCCCGCGCTACGGCCGGCGAGATCAAGGCCAACTTCCTGTCGGTCGGCATCAACGACGTGCTCGATATGTGGTTGGGCAACAGCGAGCGCAATCTGCATGTCGTCTTCGAACAGGCGCGGCGGCTCCGCCCGTGCGTGCTGTTCTTCGACGAGATCGACGCGCTGGGGGCCAGCCGGGCCGATATGCGGCACACCGGCGGGCGGCATCTCATCAATCAGTTTCTGGCGGAGCTCGACGGCGTGAAGTCGTCGAACGAAGGGCTGTTGATTCTGGGAGCGACGAACGCCCCCTGGCATATCGACAACGCGTTTCGCCGTCCGGGGCGGTTCGACCGGATCGTGTTCGTGCCGCCCCCCGATGGCGAGGCCCGCGCGGCGATCTTGCGCATCTTGTGTCGCGACAAGCCGACCGCCGAAATCGACTTCGCCACGATCGCCAAGAAGACTCCCGACTTTTCGGGTGCCGACCTCAAGGCGGTGGTCGAAGCGGCCGTCGAAGCCAAGCTTCGCTCGGCGCTGCGCGGCGGCGGGATTCAGCCCTTGGGGACGCGCGATCTGATCGACGCGGCGAAAACCTTAAAGCCCACTACCAAGGAATGGTTCGCCTCGGCCCGCAACTACGCGCTCTACTCGAACCAGGGCGGCACCTACGACGACATCTTGAAGTACTTGAAGATGTAGGGCCCGCGCGCGAACGAACCCGCTGCGGCGGACGTCTGTATCTCCTTCGGCTGTTCTCTGCGCGCCCATGGCCACCTCGAATAGCGCTTACCAGCAGATGCTCGATCGCGGCTGGCTGCTGATGGACCTGAAAAACTGGCCGCTGGCCGAGCGCGAGTTTCGCCAGGCCATTGCCCTCGATCCGCAAGCGGGCACGCCGCGTGCCGCGCTGGCCTGGTGCATCGCTCAGCGCAGCGTTCGCCAGGCGCTTCCCGAAGCGCGCGAGGCGGTGCGGCTGTCGCCGACGCTCGACTACGCGCACTACACGCTCGCGCACCTGCTGATCGACGCCCGCGACTATACGGCCGCCGGCGAGTCGGCCGAAGAAGCGCTGCGCCTCGATCCGCGCGACGTCAACCATCACGCGCTGCGGGCTCGGCTGCACATTGCCCGACAAGAGTGGCGCCCAGCCTTGCAAGCGGCCGAAGAGGGGCTGCAATTCGACCCGGCGAACCCCTACTGCCTGCGCTGGAAAGCGGTTGCCCTGCGCAATCTCGGCTTGCCGATCCTGGCCGAGAAGACGACGGCTCAGTTGCTGGCTGCTCATCCCGAAGATGCCGCTGGCCACGAGCAGCATGCCTGGGCGCTGTTGGCCCAAGGCAACGCGGACCCTGCCGAAACTCATTTCCGCGAGTCGCTCAGGCTTTCGCCGAGCAGCCAACAGGCCGTCAAGGGGCTGCGCGAGGCGCGTTGGTCGCGATGGTTACTCTTTCGACTATTCCGCGAACGCCCGAAAAATGTTGTCGAACGCGGCGTGCTATTCAGTTGGTATTTCTTCGAAGTCGCGCTGACGGTGTCGGCTGGAATCTTGGTTTTATTTTTGCTCTTGCTCGTGGGCGTCTTGGCGGTCCTCGCGTGCATTCATTCTTTTTTCTAGGATGTGCGTCTAGAAACCAGGTAGTTTAACGACTTCGATGCAAGACCCGAAATACCAACGCGGCATCCTGTTGCTGCAGCAGCACCGCTACGACCTGGCCGAGCAAGCGTTTCGCCAGGCTTTGGCCGACCAGCCGCACCACGAGCTCGGTCACGCGATGCTATCGCTCTGCCTGCGCGAACTTGATCGCCAGGCCGAGGGGATTGTCGAAGCGCAGACCGCCATCGGTCTCGATCCCGAGTTGGCGCTGGGCCACTATGCCCTGGCGCTCAATCTGCTCGATCGGAAGAAGCATGCCGCGGCCCTGGCCGCCAGCCGCGAGGCGGTGCGTCTCGATCCGCACGACGCCGACTTTCATGCCGCCGAGGCGGTGATCGAACTGACCAGCGAACGCTTTCGCGAAGGGCTGGCAGCCGCCGACCGCGGGCTGGCCTGCAATCCCAAGCACACCCAGTGCCTGAACCTGCGCGCGATGGCGCTGCGGCACCTGGGGCGTGGCAGCGAGGCGCAGGCGGCCTCGGGGCAGGTGCTGGCCGACGCACCCGAGGATTCGCTCGCGCACGCCGTACACGCCTGGAACTTTCTGGAACAGGGACGCGTTCCCGAGGCGCTAGCGCATTTTGGCGAATCTCTACGGCTCGACCCCAACAACGAGTACGCGCGGTTGGGCATGGTCGAGGCGCTCAAGGCCCGCTACCGGGTCTATCGCTGGTTCTTTGCCTTCCGTGTCTGGCAAGCCCGGCTTGGCCGCCGTTTGCAGTGGGTGTTCATCATCGGCTTGCTGGTCTTCATGCGCACGACGCGGGCCGCGGGCAATGCGGTGCCGGCCTTCGAGTTGCCGGCGCGAATTCTAATTGGTCTCTACATGGCGTTCGTGTTTTTGTCGTGGGCGGGAACTCCGCTCTCGAACTTGTTGCTGCGGCTCAATCGCTTCGGACGCCAGGCCCTGAATCGGCACGAGACGCGGAGCGCCAACGCGGTGGGTGTCTGCTTGCTGCTGGCCGCAACGTGCGCATTGTTGGCGATTGTTCCGTTGCTGCGCGCACCGGGCATCGCGGGCGGAATCATGTTCGTGGTGTTGATCCTGCCGGTGGCCGCGGTGTTTTCGGCGCGGGCTGGCTGGCCGCGCTGGGCGATGGGGGGCTATGCGGCGCTGTTGTTGCTAATCGCCGTCGCGGCGATCGCGCTGGCGACGTCCGAGCAACTGGCCGGCAATGAAGTGATCGCCACGAAGCTGGCGGTCAACGGCACGGTCGCCTGCTTGATTGGCGCGGCGCTGGGCACCTGGCTCAGCTTGCTGCTGCCGAAGCGCGAATGAGCGGGTCGGTGCAGCCGCGCAAGAAAGTGTTGATCGAGCGCTACACGCCGCGCTTCGTCCACGACCGCGGTGCGACAACGTCCTTGGCCAGCCCCACCTGCTCCAAGAGCCGGATTGTCAACCAGGTGACGTCGAACTCCCACCAGTGGTGTCCGTGCGCCGCAGCCCGTTGATCGGCGTGATGGTTGTTGTGCCACCCTTCGCCGTTGCTCCAGAGCCCGACGAGCCAGTTATTGCGGCTGTTTTCGCCCGTCTCGTAGTTCTGATAGCCCCAGACGTGCGTCACCGAGTTGACGCTCCAGGTGATGTGCCAGACAGCGACGGTGCGCACGAACACACCCCACACAACCCAGCTCAGCCCTAACTGCACGCCACCCATCAAGGTGCCGGTCCACAGCCAGCCCAGCAGCGCGCCGGCGAGATAGAACACGCCGATGCTGGCGGCGTAGACCCACACCCAGTTCAAATTGCGTTCGAGCTTGCGGTAGTACGGGTCGCGGAGAATGTCGCGCGCGTACCGCTCGTAGGTGTCGAGATTGTTCACGTCGCGGTTGGTGAAGATCACCCAGCCGACATGCGCCCACAGGAAATTAACCAGCGGGCTGTGCGGATCGGGTTGCTCGTCGGAATGCTGATGATGCAATCGATGAATCAGTACCCAGCGGGCAGGTGCATCCTGCAGGCAGCAAACGCCCAGCGTGGCGAAAACGTGCTCCAACCACGTTGGCACCTTGAACCCTTGGTGCGTCAGCAAGCGGTGGTAGCACAGATTGATTCCCAGGGTGCCGAACAAGTACAGCCCGGCGATCGTCCACATCACGCCGGTCCAACTGAACAACCACGGCACGAAGGCCAGCAAGCTCAGCAGATGGACGCCACCGATGCCGATCAGGTAGGGCCACTGAATGCGCAGCGGCTGCGTCGCCTCGGGGGCGTCGAGCCGGCGCAAAACCAGCGGATTGCCGGTTGCGGGGGCCACGGTGACCGCGCCCGCGACTTCGCCGCCGGCGCCGAAGTGCGGTTTGGTGGCACGCGATGCGTCGGACTGCGGGGCGGACGTGGAGGGCTCGGCAATCGACATCGAGTTTCAACCCGGGTGTCTGGAGAAGCTGAAGAGGCATGCTGGCGAGCAGGGCCGTCAATCCGGCCGCTGCCAGGGGGGCGGGAGATTCAGTGTAACGAACCGACCGCCGGCACTGAATAGAGTTATCGACCCTTTTCCAACTAGCGCCGAAGGAAACGGTTTGTTACCGGCTGCGTCATTTCGCCGCAAGTCGCGGCGGCCGGGCAAGCTATCAAGGAACCTGCCAGGTGAGCAGAACTCGTTTTTCAGCCGCGGTTTCGGCGATTTCGACCGGCACGGTCCAGCTCACGCTGCCAGCTTTGCAGAGTCCCTCTGCCCCCTCGCGGCAATAATAATACGCCAGCGAGACCTTGAGTTTGGCGCTGCCGGCCGCCGCCGTCACCGGCACTTGAATCGAAAACCGCTCGGCCGGGTCCTCGACACGTTGTCGCTTGCCGACCGCCGCCGGTTCGAACGGCCCAGGCGCTGGCTCGACGTCGATCTGGTAGGCCATCGGAGCGAGCTTGTTGACCTTGTACCCCTCGGGGAGTTTGAGTTCGACTGCGATCGTCAAGTTGCCGTCGACCGCTTGAACCTTGGCCGCCGGCGCTTCGGCCTGCGCGGCATCGGCAAACGGCGATGGTCCCGCGGCCGGCTCGGTCTTCGCCGGCGGCTTCAGCCCTTCGATTGCAAGCGTCTGCACGCGATTGCCGGCGGCCAGATCGATAGTGCGAATGGCGTGATTGTTGGTGTCGGCGATGTAGAGTTTCTCGCCCGCGATCGAAATGCCTCCTGGCTCGTCGAATTGGGCTGGGTCGTCGCCGTCGCCTGGCTGGCCATCACCGGCCAGGGTCTGGCAACTCGCGTCTTTCAACGTAATTACCTTGATCTTGTTGTTGTACGTGTCGGCCACGTAAATGCGACCATCGTGAAACGCCACCCCCAGCGCGTGCTGCAAGCGCACCGCGTCCCCCTCGCCATCCTGATCGCCGAAGGTGAACAATCGCCCTTCCGGCAGCTTGGCCGTGCCGACGATCGTGTGGACCTTGCCTGTAGCTCTAAACGGCACCGCACGAATCGAGCTCCCCTCGCTGTCGGCCACGAACAACGACTTACCGTCGGACGTCAGGCCGCTGGGCTGCGCGAACGAGGCCACGACGTCGCCGCCGGGCACAACCTGCGTCGCGAAAGGCTGACGCGGCAACAGCGCGCCGTCGACGATATCTTCGCGCGCGTTGCCCGCATACGGACCGATCTCACGTTCGTTGAGGGGCAGCTTCCAGATCTGGTGAGAGCCCGCCATGGCGATGAACAAATCGTCGTCGTGCACCCATAAATCCCAAGGACTGTTGAGCGCCGTTTTGCGCGGTGGACCAACATACCGCGACGGTAGCCGCGAGGCCGCGATACCACCTTGTTGTAGCGCGTCTGCGGGAATGCCGGGCCAAGGGTTGCGCCCCTGGCTGCCGGTGCCGGCGATCGTCGTCACGCTCTTGGACGCCAGGTCGATCTTGCGCAGCAGGTGGTTTTCGGTATCGGCCACGTAGAGCGTTTCGCCCATCAGCGCCATCCCTTGCGGATGATCGAACTGCGCCTTGTCGAACGAGCCGTCGGCGGCGCCGATCTGCCCCGACCCAATGACGTCGATCAACTTGCCGTCGAGCGTGGCCACGACAATGCGATTGTGGTTGCTGTCGGCCACGAACAAACGCCCGCTCGCCGCGTCGGCCAATACCTTGCCGGGAAACCGCAGCGGCGTTTCTGCGGCCCGCTCGCTCGCCAGGTCGAAGCGCAGCGGCGTTTCGTCGAGCAGCTTGTTCTGGCGATAGAATGGCAGCGCCCGCTTGAAGAACGCGTCTAGCGTTTCGAAGTCGATTTCGCCGCCGTGCTCGGCCACGACGAAGCCTTCGGGGTCGATCAGCCGCAGGCTGGGCCAACTGTTGACGAAGTACTTCCGCCAGATCACGTGGTTGGCGTCGTTGACGACCGGGTGCTCGATCTCGTAGCGGAGCACCGCCTCGGTGATGTTGTCGGAATCTTGCTCGGTCTCGAATTTGGCCGAGTGCACGCCGATCACCACCAGCTCGTTGGGATACGCGTGCTCGAGCTTCTTGAGCTCCGGCAAGATGTGCATGCAGTTGATGCAGCAGTAGGTCCAGAAATCCAGCAGCACGAATTTGCCACGCAGGTCCTTAATGTGTAGCGGCCCGGCCGTGTTGATCCAGGCCGTGCCGCCATCGAGCTCGGGCGCGCGAATCCGCTGGCTGAAGGGGTTTTCGACATCCGCGGCCGCCGGCGCCGCCGGTGCT
This sequence comes from Pirellulales bacterium, assembly GCA_050184475.1. Lineage (GTDB taxonomy): Bacteria > Planctomycetota > Planctomycetia > Pirellulales > JAEUIK01 > JAIESQ01. The sequence continues at coordinate 106,508 of JBFXAH010000003.1, forward strand.
TGGGCCCTCGAACACGTGGTCGCAAGCAGAGCCGTGACGATCAGCGTCGGGATGAGAATTCCGCGCGTAGCCAGCCGGAAGGGCGTGAACCGGAAAGTGATCTGCGTTGCCCTGCCGATAAACGTCCGTCGAGACATGTCGTACCTGCTTGGCGGAAGAACAACATCGCGCGCGGTTAACCGCGCGGGGTGGGCCCGTGCGATCGTCGTCCCCGCACGGGGAGCGAACGCCGCGGCGCCTGCCATGTGCTCTAGAGCGTAGCCCAGATGCCCCTCGCGCGGCAAATCGACCGACCGCCGCGGTGGCTACTTTGCCGCGCGGATGCAATACAACTGGTCCACGCCGCGCAACAGCAGCGAGTCGCCGGCCGCTGCAGGCGACGCCCAAAAGACGTCGTCGAGCTTGTTCGTGCCCAGCACGTCGAGCTTGTCGGCGGCGCGCACGATAAACGCTCGGCCATCCTCGTCGACCAATAGCAGCTTGTCGCCGATCACCAACGGCGAGGCCACGATGTCTTTCCCTTCAGGCAATCGTTCGCGATACAGCCGCTCGCCGGTCGTCGTGTCGTAGCAACTCAAGATCGAATTCTCAGAGACGAACAGCATATTGCCGACGACCGCCGGCGAGGCCAGCCCTGGACCGGAGCGAAAGCGCCACCAGGGGACCGACTCGCCGTGGCTGATCTCTTTCGGCTTCTGCTCCGCCTTGGGAATCGAGATATCGCCCATCGCGCCGGCTTGGACCGCGAACAGCGGCGCCGTGCTGAACGGTCCGTTGTTGCCCAGAAACAGCAGTTCGCGGGTGGCCACCGGCGTCGCCGAGAACGACGACGGAAAGTTGCCGATCTCCCACAGTACCGAGCCGTCGCGTGGATCGTAGGCGTGAACCTTGGCGTTGCCGCAGGCGATCAGCTCACTGCGCTCGGCAGTGTTCCAGACGAAGGGCGTGCTCCACGAGGTTCCCTTCGATCGGTCGGCTCGCCAGAGTTCTTTGCCGGTTTCTGGATCGAGCGCCACGACGAAGGCGTTCTCTTCGTTGTAGCTTTGTACGATCAGGCGACCCGCGTAGACGATCGGTGAGCTCCCGGTGCCGAGATTCGACGTCATCGGGTAAACGCCCAAGTCGACTTGCCAGGCCAAGTCACCGGCGAGCGTGTACGCGAAGACCTTGCCGATCGAGGCCAACCACACGAACACGTGGTGGCCGTCGGTGGCGGGCGTTTCCGTGGCGTAAGTGTTCGACGGATGCGTAGGAATGCCGGGTGATTGCTCGTCGGCACGCTGCTGCCATGCGATGCGACCGCTGGCAAGGTCGAGGCAGGTGACTACCCAGCGATACGTTTCGGTCGGCGGCTTTGCCGGACCAGTGAACGCGGAGCGTGGATCGCGGGCCCCTTCGCGCAGCTTCTTCGGTTTTTCGGAGTTGTCGCTGACGGCCGCGGTCACGAACACTTTGCCTTGCCAAACGATCGGTTGTGACCAGCCGGTCCCCGCGATCGGTGTCTTCCAGGCGAGGTTGCGATCGGGACCCCACTCTAAGGGAAACCGCGGCGAGACCACCTGCCCGTCGACGCCGGCGCCGCGAAACTGCGGCCAATCGTCTTCCTCGGCCACGGCCGATTGCGACGCCAGTAGACACAGTGCTACGAGGAGCGGTCCGGTCGCACGCGTGGCGATCGAAAGCCAGCCGATGAACGGCAGCTTGATTTGGCCGTCTGACCGTGGTTGGACGCCGAATGCCGAGCGATCGCAGAGTGACATTGGTGGCGCGCCTCGTTTGGGTCGAGCGGCGTTCGGTCGCGGACATCTCTGGAACCGACACTCGCAGTAGCAGCGGTCGATTGTCGGCAGCACGTAACCGAGCTCGCTTCGCTGTCATTGCATTTATAGGCGGGCCGGCAAGTGTTCGCGGGCGCGGGTTTCTCCGGCAAACGGTCCAGACAGTTGGCCACTGAACGTTGCCAGGCATTCTCGAGGCAGGTGCTGGCGCGCCGGTCGACGGGCCGATAGATAGAATGCAATTCCGGCGTTACGGGACGTGCCGCCTGTAGGTGCCACGCCCTGTCGCGAGCATCGAACACAAAACGCCTGAGCGTAGGGATTTGCGAAGTGTGCCGACCGTGTCGCTGAAGACCGGCCAAGGCTGCTCGGACCGCCATCTGGCCTTCACCCAAGGCACGTTACAGGCGTAGAATGCGGGCGCAAAGCGAATTCTAAGTTCTTCATGTACGCACGGCACAGTCCGCATCTTCGCCGTGCACTGCAAGTTGCTTTCTCTTCTGTAGTTAGCCCAATCGTCAAACCGAAAGATGCTCTTGAAACTGCCTGATCTTTCGGGAGACCCACTGATGTGCCGCGTGAAGTCGTTCTTGGCTGCGATTGCGCTCTCGACCCTGCTGGCCGCCCCGGCCGCCGGTCAGGAATGGGCGCGCAAGATGTTCGAAGCGACTAACCACGACTTCGAGAGCGTCGCACGCGGATCGAAGGTGCAGCACCGGTTCGTCTTCACGAACCTCTACAAAGAGGACGTGCACATCACGAGCGTGCGCTCGAGCTGCGGCTGCACGACGGCCGAATTCACCGACCGCCCGCTCAAGACCTACGAAAAGGGCGAAGTGATCGCCACGCTCAATACCCGCTCGTACTCCGGGCAACGTTCGGCGACCTTGACCGTGACGTTCGACCAGCCGTTCTACGCCGAGGTGCAGTTGCTGGTGACCGGGTTCGTGCGGACCGACGTGGTGCTCGATCCCCCGGGCATCGAGTTCGGCACGGTCGACGCCCAGTCGGCGGCCACGCGCACCCTGGGTCTTTCGTACGCTGGCCGCTCCGATTGGAAAATCACCGGCATCAAGCCGACGAGCCCCTACCTATCGGCCAAGATCGTCGAGAAGAACCGCTCGGCCGGCACCGTCAACTACGAAGTCTCGGTCGAGCTCCAGCCCGACGCCCCGGCCGGCTACATCCACGAGCAGATCTTCCTCACGACCAGCGAACGGACTGAGTTGCCCGTCGAGGTCGAGGGGCAGGTGGTCGGCGCCTTGACGGTCAGCCCGGCGTCGCTCTTCTTGGGAGTCGTCGATCCGGGGAACTCGGTAACCCGGCAAGTGATTGTCCGCAGCAAGCGGCCCTTCAAAGTGCTGAACGTGACCAGCGATGCCGACGGGTTCGATTTCAAGGTCTCCGACCAGGCCAAGCTGCTGCACGTCATTCCGGTGACGTTTGTCGCCGGCGACAAGCCGGGCAAGCTCACCGCGTCGATTCGCATCGAGACCGATCTCGACGGCGGCGCCACGGTCGATTGCAAGGCCTTTGGCCAGATCGCCCGACCCGCGGGCGCCAACGCCGCTGCCAAGCTGCCTGTCAGCCGCGGCAGCGAGCAGACGATCAACTAATCGCAGCGGTTTTAAGGCCAGGTTTGGGTGCCGCCACTGGTTCGCCCAGCGGTGGCCCGGCGCGGTTTCAAAACCTGCTTGACCGACTTCGTTGTCCGCAGCGGCTTCGCGTGCCAATCGTCATGCACAGTGTGCATGATCTACATCGCTGCATCGGCGCATGACTAATAGCCCCGACGTCAGATGCCAACGACGTCGAGCCGCGACGTCACCCCAGCAGTCGCCACAGGCCCCAGGCCACCACGGCCGGCAATAGCGCCAATAACACCAACGGCACCAGCGGATGGATGTTGTTCAAGATCCGCACCACGTTGCACAGCAGCCCGACGCCAAACTGCAGCGGGTTCCGCGGGCTCTTCGAGTACTCCATTGCCGCCTTGACGACATAGAACACGCCGGTGTTGGCCCCCATCACCGCCCGGGCGGGCAAGCCGGCCCCTTCGGGGACGATCAGGTAGTTGCACTTCAAGAGAATCCGCTGCAGGTCCGACGGCCGATATTCCCCCTCGACCCAGTGCAACTCGCGGTGAAAGTCCAACAGTCCGAATTCGTAGGTCGTAAAAGCCCGCTCGACCTGGCTGTCGCCGAACACCACCTTGTAGGTCGAGTCGGATTGCAGGTAGATCAAGGCCCGCACCACCGAGCCGAACGGCAAGAAGCGCAAGTTGCCGTCGTAGTGCTTGCTGAACAGCCCGTGGTCGCCGCCGTAGTCTTTGTTGTAGTGCGAGATGTACAGCTCGTCGGTGTGCTTCATCGGCACGATCGCGCTCGTCGGGCTGAATTGCCGCAGAATCGCCGCGTGAATCTGCGGACTGTCGCGCAAGCGATCGATCTGCTCGACGATCGGCGCGGGCAAGGTGCGCAGATAAACGTGCTTCGACGGCCGCTCTTTTAGATCGGCGCGGAAGTAGTCTTCGACCCAGGCCGCCAGGTCGTCGATCGTGTGCCGCGAAGCCGCGTCGTCGAACCGCCCCAAGGTGGCGCGAAACAGCCGCGAACGCCGGGGGCGAACCGGGGCTTCCAGCGTGGTCGACGTGAGTCCGATCTCTGCGCTCATCAGGCATCCTCCCTTGATGTGCCGGGCCACGGCCACGGCAGCGAATAACAGCCAAACAAGATCAGGGCGAATCCGGCGAACGCCGCCGAGACCGCCGCGATAAGGGCAACGCGCGCGAACTCGGCAGCCGCGCCGGCCGGCGCACGCCAGGCCACCAGCGCGCCGGCCAACGCCGCGCCCGCGATAACAAACGCCGCGCTCGTCACGTTGATGGCCAGGCGCGGCTCACTGGGCGAAGTTGAATTGCGGTCACTATGGGTGCAGCGCGCCCGCAGCCGCAATGGCTTGACAGCGACTTCCATCACCAACAGCGCGACATTCAGCGCCACGTGACCCACGGCCAGCGGCCACCACTGCTGCCGAAACGGCCCGTTCAATAGCGACCCGCCGAAGGCCAGCACGTTGCCCAGCAGCATGGGGTGCGCGGTCCAGGAATACGGGAACGCGGTGATACGCCGCAGCGGCAGATCGGCAAGCTCGTGACCGTAATAGGTGCGATCGGAACCCAGCACTCGCGCGGCGCTGGCGTTGAGCGAAAAGCCGGCCGCCATCGCCAGCAGCGAGAAAAGCTCAGGCCCCGAGCTGACGTAGGCAAACGCCCAAGCGCCGAGCGCGGCCCCTTTCAGCAGCACCGCCTCGCGTTTGAAGACCGGCAGCGGCGCCGCGCCGTAGCGGTAGGCGAGCCAATACAGGTAGTAGTGCCAGAAGCTCAGGCTATAGACGGCCAGCGCCGCGGAATGGGCCAGGCCAGCCAGCACTGCCACGGCGGCGACGAACGCCACGAAGGCCAGGCTCGAAGAACGCGCCAGGCCGGTCGTGTCGATGAACTCCTGCGGACGACCGCGCGCAAAGCTCGGCGCCAGGGGCCCCAATGCGAGTGGCGGATCGCGGTGGGCGTTTTTCACGCCCAGAATGATCTGCCGGTCAGCGGCCCGGTTCAAGAGCCAGTCGGCAATCCTCGTCAACGTCTAACCGAATCCGCATCGAACCCTCACAATGGCAGGCGCGGAAGGTGATTCTCAAGTCATTGCGGCGCGGTGCGCCAATATCCCACCCCCACGTGCCGGGCCGTCGCCGCTTCCATGATCCGCTCCTCGGTCGCTTCGCCGCGCGAAAACTCCCCCGTCAAGCGCCCTTCGCATAGCACCAGGATGCGGTCGCACAACGTCAACAGCTCGGGCAGCTCGCTCGACGTAACGACGATCCCCAGCCCCTCGCGGGCCAGTTCGTCGATCAATCGATAAAGCTCGGCCTTGGCCCCCACGTCGATCCCGCGCGTGGGATCGTCGAGCAACAGCACCTGCGGACGGGTGAGCAGCCAGCGGCCGATGATCGCTTTTTGCTGGTTGCCCCCTGAAAGACTCGTGATCGGCGCGTCGACGCCGGCGGTCTTGATGGCGAGCTTCGTGGCGGTCTCCGCGGCCACTTGATGTTCGCGGGCCAGGCTCACCAGCCCCCCGCGGCGCACGTCGGCCAACGTGCAGAGCGTGGTGTTCGCCCCGACGGACAGATTGGCGAACAGCCCCAACCGTTTGCGGTCTTCGGTCACTAGCGCCAGCCCCGCGCGGCGTGCTTCCTCCGGATGCGCGAAGCGGACCGGCCGGCCGTTCAAGCGAATCGTTCCCTGATGCGGCTCGCTGGCCGCGCCGAACAAGCACTCCAACAGCTCGGTGCGTCCGGCCCCCATCAAACCGGCGATCCCCAGCACTTCGCCGCGGGCCAACCGGAACGACAACTCTTCGAGCCGCCAACGCCGGGCGTGCCCCGGCCAGGGGAGCGATAATCGCTCGACCTCGAGCACGGTTTCGCCCGCCGCGCGCGTCGCCGTGCGGTGCGTGGTCTCGATCTCGCGGCCGACCATCAGGTGCGTTACTTCGCGGGGGTTGGTCGCCGCGCGGTCGAGCGTGGCGACTTTCTGCCCGTCGCGCAGTACCGTCAGACGATCGGCCAGGCGGAACACTTCGTTCATCTTGTGCGAGATATATAAGATCGTAACGCCGCGGCGGCGCAGGCGAGCGATCACCCGGTCGAGCCGCGCCACCTCGGTTTCGGACAGCGCGCTCGTTGGCTCGTCCATGATCAGGATGTCGCTGTCCAACGACAGCGCCTTGGCGATCTCAACGAGCTGCTGGTCGCCGACGCGCAGCGTGCCGACCAACGTGTCGGGGGGGATCGGGCATTCGAGCTGAGCGAGCAATTCGCCGGCCGCCCGCTGCATGCCGCGCTCGTCGAGCAAGCCCAACCCGGTGCGCAGCTCGCGCCCCAAGAAAATGTTCCCCGCCGCAGACAGCGTGCCGACCAGGTTCAGCTCCTGGTGAATGATGCTCACGCCGGCGGCTTCCGCATCGCGCGGGCTGACGAACCGACGCCGCTGCCCGTCGATCACCAGCTCCCCCTCGAAATCGCCGAGCACGCCCGCCACGATCTTCATTAGCGTGCTTTTGCCGGCGCCGTTTTCGCCGACGATCGCGTGCAGTTCGCCGCGCTCAATCTCCAGCGAGACATCGTCGAGCGCCCTCACGCCGGCGAATCGCTTGGTGACGTGGCGGATCGAAATCATGCGCAGTGGCTAGTGGTCAGTGGCTAGTGGTCAGGACAATCGCGCGACGCTCCGCAACTTCGACACTCGTGCCTGTCGTCTCAAGCCTGCCCGCCCGCCGCCGCCCGCTTGCGAATGTAGTGCAGCACGGCGTGCAGCCCGCGCATCCGCATCATACCCAGCACGTCGACGAGCCCCAGCCGCTGCAAGAGATCTTCGCGCACGGCAGCGACCTCGGCCGGCGTTGCGCCCGACAGCGCGTCGATCAACAGCGCGACGAAGCCCTTGACCGTGGGCGACTCGGGGGCCACGTCGCCCAAGATCGTCACTCGGTCGTCGCGCACCTCGACCCAGAGAAACACGGGCGTCTGGCACTCATGCACGCGGTGCGCTTCGGCGTCGCGCTTTTCGGCCAGCTCGTCGGGGAGCGGCGCCATCTGATCGGCGAAGTCCAACAGCGCTTCGAGCCGTTCACGCGGTTCGAAGTCCTGGAACTCCTCGACGATTTCGCTCAGCCGCGCTGGTTCGGCAGCCGCACTCATCACGCTTCCACCTCGGCCGGTGCTCCCTTCTCAGCCGGTGCTCCCTTTTCGATCGGCACGCCGACCAGGTTGCCCCATTCGGTCCAACTGCCGTCGTAGTTCTTCACGTTGGGGTACCCCAGCAGGTACTTGAGCACGAACCAGGTGTGGCTCGACCGCTCGCCGATCCGGCAATAGGCGATGATCCGCCCGCGACGCTTGAGGTGATTCTCCTTGGCGTACAGCGTTTCGAGCTCGCGCGGGCTTTTGAACGTGCCGTCGTCGTTCACAGCTTTCGACCAGGGGATGCTGCAGGCGCCGGGGATATGTCCGCCGCGCAGCGCCCCCTCTTGCGGATAATCGGCCATGTGCAGCTTGGCGCCGCTGAACTCGTCGGGCGAGCGGACATCGACCAGCGGCCGGCCGGCCTTCTGATGCTTGAGCACTTCGTCGCGAAACGCCCGGATCGAAGGATCGGGCTCCTTGGCCACGTAGTTCGTGGCGGCGTATTTCGGCTCGGGGTCGCGCACCAGCGGCCGCCCTTCGGCCTCCCACAGCTTGCGGCCGCCGTTCATCACCCGTACGTCGTCGTGGCCGTAGAGCTTGAAGACCCAGAAGGCGTAGCACGCCCACCAGTTGTTCTTGTCGCCGTAGACGACCACGGTCGTGTCGTTGGCGATCCCCTTTTCGGAGCAGAGCCGCGCGAAGCGCTCGCGTCCCAGGTAGTCGCGCACCACCGCATCTTGCAGGTCGGTCACCCAGTCGATGCGCACCGCCTCGGGGATATGCCCCGCGTCGTACAGCAGCAGGTCTTCGTCCGACTCGACGATCCGCACCCGCGGATCGTGGCGATGCTCTTCGACCCAGGCGGTGGTCACCAGCGCGTCGGGATGCGCGTACTCTTTGGCCATGATGCAAACGTCTCCTCGAAGGGGGCCGGCGCGGGGTGTCGGTGGTGCGGAGCGCCAGTCCGCGAACCTTACGAAAACGTGATTCTAAAGCGCTCGTCCGCTTCGAGGGAGGGGCGACCGGGGACCGAGATGGTAGGCAGCCCGGAGCCGGCAAGGTCGCGCCCAGTCCAAGTGTGGTTGTCGAGCGCGGCGTACGAACGCGCTTTACACCCGAGCAGCTTGCAATTCCGCAAGGTTGGCAGCGAATTGCGTCTCGTCTGGTTAAAACCTAAATACAGGCCCCGTGGCGTGCCAATGATGTTGAATACCAAGCACACCATCGCCCAACTCGATCCTCCGCCGGATAGTAGCATGAGCTCCACTCCGATCGAACCGCCCCTCGCGCGCTTGTTGGTGATCGAAGACCAGAAGAAGCTGCTGCGCTCGCTCGAGCGCGGTTTGACCGAAGAGGGCTATGCGACGATCGCCGCTTCCGAAGCCGAGGCGGGCTTCCGGCACGCGCTGCACGACGACGTCGACGTCGTCGTGCTCGACTTGATGCTCCCCGGCCGCAGCGGCCTCGAGTTGCTCGGCGATTTGCGCCGTGCCGGCTTCAAAAAGCCGGTGCTGATCCTCACGGCTCGCGACGGCGTCGACGATCGCGTGCTGGCGCTCGACTCGGGAGCCGACGACTACCTCGTCAAGCCCTTCGCCTTCGCCGAGCTGTTGGCCCGCTTGCGAGCGCTGTTACGGCGCGACGGCAGCCGCGAAACCGTGCTCTCGGCCGGCGACTTGAAAATGGATCTGCTGGCCGGCGAAGTGCACCGCGGCGGCGAGCGCATCGAATTGACCAATCGCGAGTTCGACCTGCTCGAGTTTCTGCTCCGCAACAAGAACAGCAACGTCACCCGCGACATGATCGCCCGCGCCGTGTGGCGCGAGGCCAATGGCTCGATGACCAACGTGATCGACGTCTACATCAACCTGCTGCGCAAGAAGGTCGAGGTGGCCGATCGGCAGCAGATGATCGTCACCGTTCGCGGCGTCGGCTACAGTCTCCGCGGGACGTAGCGCCCGTTGTCACGTGTGCGCTGCTAGCTCTGAAACGCCGCGTCGAACGCCGCGCCGCTCGGTGCAAAGTCGAGCCGCCGCACGAACTCGCACGCCTCGCGGGCTCCGGCCTCGCGGTCCATGCCAGGGTCTTCCCACTCGACCGACAGCGGGCCGTCGTAGCCGATCTGGTTGAGCGTGCGAATGATCTCTTCGAAGTTCACGCTCCCCCGCCCCGGCGAACGAAAGTCCCAGCCGCGCCGCGGATCGCCGAACGGCAGATGGCTCCCCAAGATGCCCGACCGCCCGTCGAGCCGCACCACGGCGTCTTTGATGTGCACGTGATATATGCGATCGGGAAAGGCCCGCAGAAACTCCACCGGGTCGATCCCTTGCCATTGCAGGTGGCTCGGATCGAAGTTGAAGCCGAACTCCTCGCGGCGGCCGATCGCCTCGAGCGCTCGGGCCGCGCTATGCAAGTCGAAGGCGATTTCGGTCGGGTGCACTTCGAGCGCGAACCGCACGCCGCACTCGCCGAACACGTCGAGAATCGGCTCGAATCGCTCGGCGAACAGCTCATAGCCCGCGGCGATCATCGCGTCGGGGACCGGCGGAAACGAGTACAGCAGGTGCCAGATGCTCGAGCCGGTGAATCCGTTGACCACGCTCACGCCCAGGCGCTGCGCGGCGCGGGCCGTCTTCTTCAATTCGTCGATCGCGCGGGCGGTGACCTTCGAGGGATTGCCCTCGCCCCACACGTGCGCCGGCAGAATCGCCTGGTGGCGCTCGTCGATCGGGTCGAGCACCGCCTGCCCCACCAGGTGCGTGCTGATGGCGAACAGTTGCAGATCGTGCCGCTCGAGCAGGTCGCGCCGAGCCGTGCAATAGCCGTCGTCGTCGAGCGCTTGCCGGACGTCGAAGTGATCTCCCCAGCAGGCCAGCTCCAGGCCTTGATAGCCGAACTCGGCGGCGCGGCGGGCCAGGTCTTCGAGCGGCAAATCGGCCCACTGCCCGGTGAACAACGTAACGGGTCGCGACACGTGGCGGTTCCTTCCTAGCGTAAGAGGCGCCCAGCGAGGTCAACCGTCCCAGGGACGGCATTCGCTTATTCTGCCCGATCGCGGCTGGAAAACAACGTCCGGCAAACCGACAGGCAGGAGAACTGCCAAGTCGGGGACTGGTACGTTTTCGGCTCGCCAGCGTCGTCCCTGGCAACTTACGACGGCCGAAACATGTACCTGTCCCCCTCGCATTTTTGACTTTTGCAGTGCTCCAGTATTGACGGGACGAAGCGGCGATCCGCCGGAGCAACGCGCGGGTTCAATGCTGGGCGGGGCGGCTTGAACGGAGAAAACTGCTCGACAGCTTGGCCCGCAGCGCACCTTGCGACCGCGCGGCCCCCCGCGCAAGAAGAAAACCGCCGCGCGAGGCGAGATATCGTCCCCGACGCCTTTGTATTGCTCTCTGGCCGGCGCTCATAGGCGACGCCAGCGGCCGCCAAAGGAATACGGCCACAGCAATTGAAACCGAGGACAATCCGGCCGGGTCGGTTCATTAACTGGCTGATCCAGCCACAGTTCAATCGCCTGACCACACGTTGCACATTTTATCGTCTCCGTGGGCCATTGCCGAAACACGCTCCAGTAATTCCGATTGGAATCGCGACAAGTTGGGCATCGTGGCAACAGCATCGGAAATAGATGCAATCGGCGATAGAGTACCGACGAAACGAGCAAATACAAAACAATGCCGCCAGCCAATCCAGAGACATACGAAACACCACGATGCATCGGGCTGACGAACGATGCCAAAAGCGCCACCGGTATTGAGACCACGATAGCAACTGTTAAATCAAATACGTTGAATCTCATGCCTGATCCAACTCGCAACGGCGACGGCACGTCCGGCTAGAAAGGAGTTAACGGGGCGGGGATATTCTTGCAGTTCGCCATTGTCCATTATTGCGGCGGCAGACGGCCGACTCTCTCGGACTCTCGGACCGCGACTTGCATTGTTGCAGAGAAGAATGAAGCGCTGGAGTTGCGCACGAACACGGGTTCCAAACCGGTCACGGTGCCACGGGCACTGGGTTTACAGGCTGACCCGGGCGGAGCGAATCGGGGGGCTTCACGATCACGTCGTCCTCTTCGTCCACGCCCGCGCGGATCTCGACAACCGCGCCGCTGCGCAAACCGAGCTGAAGCGGCGCACGCTGGGCCTGGCCGTCGCGAACGATCCAGCACGCCGGTTCGGCGCCTGATTTGATCGCGGTAAGCGGAAGAGCGACGACGTTGGGCCGCTCGGCAAGCAGGATCGTCGCCGTGGCATACATGCCGGGGCGCAGCCGACCTTCGGGATTGGGAATATCGATTTCCGTTCGCAGCGCGTGGTTCGTCTCGGACAACGACCAACTGGTGCGCACGACCGTGGCCGTGAATTCGCGACCTTCGATCGCCTGCACCCGCACCGTGGCGGGGTCGCCGGCGTCGACTTCGCCTGCTTCCAATTCAGGGACATCGACAAACACCCGCACGATGTCGGTGCGGGCGACCGCCACCAGCGGTTGCGCGTCGCCGGCCGTGGCGGGGGTGACGAAGTGCCCTGTATCGACGAGCCGCCGCGTGACGATTCCGTCGTAAGGCGCTTTGATTTCGGTGTAGCCGGCCATCGTCTTGGCATGGGCCAGTTCGGCTTGCGCGACTTGCAGGTGAGCTACGGCTGCCGCCAGATCGGCCTTGCTCTTGCCGACGTTGGCCTGCGCCTCGTAGTGTGCGGCCCGCGCTGACTGCACTTTGGCAGACGCTTCGCGCATGGCGGCCGCCATCGCTTGCAGTTGGCTGAGTGTCTCTTCTTCGAGCTTCTTGGTGACCGAGCCCTTGGCGGCCAGGTCGTTGATGCGGGCGTATTCCGATTTCCAGCGCTCGTGCTCGGCCGCGGCGCGATCGATGCCCGCGTCGGCCTCGGCGATGCGGGCTTGCGCGGTGTCGGCCGCGGCGGCAAACGCCTGCACGTTCGCTTCGGCCTGCGCGACTTCGGCCTCGGACTGTGCGAGCAACGCTTGCGTCTGCGCCACGTCGTCGAGCAGTTCCTGGGCCGACAGTTTGACGAGCAGTTGATCCTGCTTGACCAGGTCGCCGATGTCGCACAACACCTGGTCCACGTACCCTGCGACCTTGGCAAACAAGGGAGTCTGCTCGAAGGCTTCGATCCGGCCGGGTTGCGTGGTGGTCAGGCGAATCGTCTGCCGGGTTGGATGCGCCACGCTGACGGTCGCGATCGCCGCGGCAGCCGTGGGCGCCTCGGGACTTGGCGCTTCGGGATTTGGCGCCGGCTGCCGGCCGCAACCGGTCATCGTCAACACCATGCAGGCCAGCGCCAACGAACCTACGGAACCGCCACAACGTTGCGTCATATCTCTGCTCCTGCTGCCGCCAACGCATCGCCGGCGGTCGCCGTATATCGAGGGCTGGTCGGATCGGTCGGATCGAGCGACGCTGTCCCCACGCTCGCGCGGCCTTGCGCCATGCTGAAAATCGCGGGCAGCACAAACAGCGTCGCCACGGTGGCCGCCGCCAGGCCGCCGATCACGGCCCGCCCCAGCGGCGCGTTCTGGTCGCCCGCTTCGCCCAGGCCAAGCGCCATCGGCAACATGCCGGCGATCATCGCCGTGCTGGTCATCAGCACCGCGCGCAAACGGCCGGCGGCCCCCGCGACCGCCGCGTCGCGGGCGGGCATCCCTTGGCGGCGAAGCTGTTCGGCGAAAGTGATCAACAAAATGGCATTGGCCATCGCCACGCCGATGGCCATGATCGCGCCGACGAACGACTGAATGTTGAGCGTCGTGCCCGTGGCCAGCAGCATCAGCAGCACGCCGGTCACCACGGCCGGAACTGTCGAAACCGCGGCCAGCGCCAGCCGGGGCGATTGAAAATTCGCCGTCAGCAGCAAAAACACCACCACGATGGCGACCGCCAGCCCGACCGACAGACCGCTCATCATCTCGGCCAGCGGCACGATCTGCCCGCGAATTTCGGTCTTCACCCCCTCGGGTGGTTTGCCGGCTCGCTCAAGGGCGGCTTGCACCTGGCGGGCGACCGAACCCAGATCCGCGTCATGAATGTTGGCCGTGATCGTCACCTGGCGGCGCATGTTGTAGCGGTCGAACTGTCCGGGCATTGTCCCCTCGCGCAAGGTGGCGACGTCGCGCACCAGCACGGGGCCGTCGTCGCTGCGCCGCAGCGGAAGCCGCCCCAGGTCGTCGGCCGATTGCACCGTCTGCACGCGGTCGTCGGGCGTACGCAACACCGGCCGGGGGATTTCGACCTGCACCTGATAGGCAATGCCCGACTTGGGGTCGGCCCAGTAATTGGGAACCACGAACCGGCTCGACGAGGTGGCCATCGCCAGCGCGCGCGAGACATCGGTTTGCGTCAGGCCCGCCAGACCCGCGCGCTCGCGATCGATCTCGACTTCGATCGTGGGATAATCGAGCGACTGGCCGAACTGCACGTCGCGCAGCGAGGGAATTGCCTCGAGCTGCTGGCGGATCCGCTCGGCCAACGCGCGGCTGTCGGCCAGGTTTGGCCCGCTCACGGCAATCTCGATCGGCGTTGGCGAGCCGAAACTCATCACTTCGTTGACGATGTCCGACGGCTCGAACGACACGCGCAGCTCGGGCATTTGCTCGCGCACGCGCTGCCGCAATTTCTCTTTGAGATCTTCGACGCGGATGCCCGATGACTCGTCGAGATCGACATACAGAATCGCCTCCTCGGGCCCGCGCGACCATTGATAGACGGCGTTGATCGGAAAGTTCGAGTGGATCATCCCCACGTAGCCGAGCGTCAGGGCGACGTTCTGGGCGCCGACTTCCTGCTTCACCAGCTCGAGCAGGTCGAGCGCGTAGCGTTCGGTGCGGGCGATCTGCGTGCCGTCGGGGGCGCGAAGCCGCAAGCGGAACTGGCCGGCGTCGACCACCGGAAAGATCTCGCGCCCCGTCCCCGGTCCACGCCAAGCGATCACAGCAACCGCGATCACCGCGTAGAGGGCCACCAGCGGCCAGCGCAGGGCAACCAGTTTGGCGAGCGCCTGTTGATAGCGCCGCCGGAAGCGGGCGAACCAATCATCATCGCTCTCCGGGTGACTGCCGCGTCGCAACAGCCAGACGGCCACGACCGGCACGAACGTGCTCGAAAGCAGGTACGAGCCGATCATCGAGAAGCCGACCGCCAGGGCCAGGGGGGCGAACAGCGCCTGGGCTGCCCCCTGCATGAAAAACGCCGGAATGAACACCGCCAGAATGCACAGCATCGCCAGCAGGCGGGGGACCGCCGTTTGCAAATTGCCCAGCCGCACGGCCAACGCGACCGAATCGGTATGAGCCAAATGGGTGTGGATGTTCTCGACTTCGACCGTTGCTTCGTCGACCAGAATGCCGATCGCCAGCGCCAGGCCGCCCAGCGTCATCACGTTGATCGTGGCGCCGGTCAACCACAAAGCGAGCACGGCCCCGCACAACGCCAGCGGAATATTGAGCATCACGACCAGGGCGCTGCGCCAGTCGCGCAAGAAGAGCAGCACGGCCGCCCCCACCAGGATCGCTCCCAGGGCTCCTTCGAGCACCACCGACTCGACGGCGCGCACCACGTACGGCGATTGGTCGAACTCGAAGTTGACTTCAATGTCCGGAGGCAACACCGCCTGCATCTCGGGCAAGGCGCGCTTGATGTTGGCGATCACCGTCATCGTCGAGGCATCGGCCCGCTTGGTCGCCAGGATGTAGACGGCCCGCCGCCCGTTGGCCAGGGCGTAGCCCGCCGGTGCGTCGGCCGCGTCGCTCACATAGGCCACGTCGCGCAAGTAGACCGGCGCCGCGCCCCCGCGTATCGGAATCGTGAGCAACTGCTGCGGGTCTTTGACCACCGAGTTGGCGGCCACGATCGGGTACTTGTCGCCGATCAGCAGATTGCCCGACGGGCTGAGCGAGTTGCCTTGGACCACCGCGGCGACAATTTCGTCGGGCGACATGCCGTAGGCCTGTAGCCGCTGCGGATCGACCGTCACAACGATCGACCGCGCGCTGCCGCCGAACGGCGGCGGGGCCGACACCCCCGGCAGCGCCGCGAACATCGGCCGCACGCGAAACAGTGCCAGGTCCTGAATCTCCTCGACGGTGCGGGTTTCGCTCGACAGCACCAGGTAGCCCACCGGCACGCTGCCGGTGTCGAACCGCATCACGAACGGCGAGACGGTCCCCGGCGGCATGAAGGCTTGCGAGCGATTGACGTAGTTGATCGCCTCGGCCATCGCCTGCGCCATGTTGGTCCCCGGATGAAAATAGAGTTTCATCAGGGCCGTCCCTTGCACGTTGCGCGACTCGACGTGATGGATGCCGTTGATATAGAGGAAGTGGTACTCGTAGTAGTTGGTCAGAAAGCCTTCCATCTGCGCGGGGTCCATGCCGCCGTAGGGCTGACAGACGTAGATCACCGGCAAGTTCAGGCTCGGAAAGATGTCGACTTCCATGCCGCGCGGCAGCCCCTGCGGATACGGGACGCCGAGCTGTTCGCAGACCGCGCGGCCGACAGCCAGAAAGCTCCCCAGCGCCACGGCCAGCACGAGCACCAGAACGGTAAACGGCCGCCGCAGCGCCGATGTGATGATGAACTGCATGCGAAGATCGCCTGGTGGCCGATTTAACCTGACCGCGCGCCGCTAGCAGCGGCTAGCACCGAGCCCGGAGCACAAATTCGGCGAATGCGCCTCGGGCGCGCTGGCTTGGCGGTGTTCTAGCACGAACCCGCCGCGCCGGCGAAGGCCGCTAGGGGGCAACGACTTAACGACGGCAACTTCTGCCGGCGGCGCGCCGCACCGCGCCGCTTCAGTCTAATCGGCCGCGCGGTTGCTAGCGGCAAATCTTCTCTATTCGTAAAAGCCCCCCAGCCGATGGAAACCAAGTGGCGGACTGCCGCTTCGACCGGGCTGCTAGCAGCGGACCGTGATCGAAGCTGCCCAGGGGGATACGGCTCGTGCATAACTGGTTCAGGCTTCGCGCGTTCCCGACGTTGGCCGCGGCTTGCTGCGCGCTGCTGGTCGGTTGCGCGAGCCCCGGCGACGGGCCCCGCACGAGCGAGTCCGCGTTGCAGGCGCCCCCCGTGGCAACGAATCCAGTTCCAACTGGGCCAGCGCCGCTGCCACCAGTCGAGGTGTCGTCGCGCGGCGTCCAATACCAAGACGCTGCGCCGCGTCCGGCGGCCGCACCAGCCGTAGCGTGGGCAAACGCGCCGCCCGCCGGGCAGACAAATACAGCCCCCGCGCCGATAAACGCAGCCGCCGCGCAGCCCATTGCCGTCGCCGCCACGCCTTCACCGGTTCAACTCGCGGCCGCCCAGGAACCGCTCCCGACGCCACCGCGTGGGCCGGCCCCGCAACCTAGCGTACAAGCGATTCCGGTCCCGCCTTCTCCCGAGACGATCGCGTCTGGCGATCCGGCGGAACCCTTCGGTCTCGAAGTCTGCGACGTCACGATGGCCAACGTGTTGGCGACCGTCGCCGGCCGCAACCCCGAAGTCGGCTTCGCGAATCAGCGCTACGCCGAAGCGTACGCCCGGCTGTTGGCCGCGCGCGTATTGTGGCTGCCGCAGATCAACGCCGGCTTGGGCTGGAACAATCATGCCGGCCCGCTGCAGGCCAGCAACGGCGACGTGAGCCAGGTCAACCGCAGTTCGCTGACGACTGGCCTCGGCGTGCAAACCATCGGCGCCGGCTCGCCCGTCGTCCCTGGTTTGTTCGCGAACTTCCATTCGGCCGAAGCGATCTTTCAGCCCCTGATTGCCAATCGCGCCGCCGCCGCGCGCGATGCCGCGATTCGCAAGACGGTCAACGACCTGCTGCTCGACACGGCGCTGGCCTATCTCGACTTGCTCCGCGCGTATCAGTTCCGCGCGATCGCCATCGACATTCGCACGCACGCCGAGCAACTGGCCGGCTCGACCGCCGAGTTCGCCCGCGCCGGCGCCGGCACGCTGGCCGACGCCGACCGCGCCGCGACCGAACTGGCCTATCGCCAGAACGAAGTCGTCCGCGCCGAGGAGGAGATTCAGGTCGCATCGGCGCGAGTCGTGGAACTGCTCAACGGCGACCCGCGATTCGTGCTTCGTCCCTTGGAGCCGGCGATCGCTCCCGTCGACATGGTCCCCATCGACATGCCGGTGGTGGCCATCCTTCCCACCGGCTTGCAGCAGCGCCCCGAACTCTCCGAAGCACAGCACCTGGTGGGCGAGGCCGTTCATCGGCTCCGCATGGAAAAGTTTTCCCCCTGGCTACCCAACGTGCTGATGGGGACCAGCTACGCCGCTTTCGGCGGCGGCACCGGCAGCCAGATCGCCAACACCGCAGGCCGCTTCGATCTCGACGCCATCGCCTATTGGCAGGTCCGCAGCCTGGGGGCCGGCGAGGTGGCCGCCCGTCGTGCAGCCCGCGCCCAACTCGAACAAACGCGCTTCGAGCAGACACGCACCATGAACGTGGTGAGTCGCGAGATCGTGCAGGCCCACGCCCAGGTGCAGGCCCGCCATCGCCAGATCGCCATTGCCCAGCAGGCCGTGGCCAGGGCCACCGCCTCGTTCGAGCGCAACTGGCTGCGGGTGCGCGACCTGCAAGGGCTCCCTATCGAAACGCTGCAGTCGATTCAGGCCCTCGACCAGGCGCGGCGCGAATACCTGCGGGTGCTGGTCGACTACAACGCGGCGCAATTCCGGCTGCAACGGGCGCTCGGCTGGCCGATCAATCTGTAGCCGCTCGGCCGCCCATTGATCCGTTGCGGATTGGTCGCAGGACGGGACCGACTACACTTCGGCTTCGCGCTGAGCAGTCGTTGCCGGAGGTTGCGGATTGGTCGCAGGACGGGATCGACTACACTCGCCCCGTTCGTCTGCAAGCGCTACAACTAGTTGCGGATTGGTCGCAGGACGGGATCGACTACACTCGCCGAGCAACTGGGGCCGAAGACACAAGGTTGCGGATTGGTCGCAGGACGGGATCGACTACACTGATATTGGCAATAACTTCGTCGTTCCTGGCGTTGCGGATTGGTCGCAGGACGGGATCGACTACACTTCGTCAACGATCAGCTCGACGGCCTCTCAGTTGCGGATTGGTCGCAGGACGGGATCGACTACACTGCTCGGCGTGGCGGACGCGCGCCAGGAGGAGTTGCGGATTGGTCGCAGGACGGGATCGACTACACTAAGAGGCGGGCGTCGTCCAGGCGCTCTAAGTTGCGGATTGGTCGCAGGACGGGATCGACTACACTCGCAACCTAATCTTCTCGTCCATCTTGGCAGTTGCGGATTGGTCGCAGGACGGGATCGACTACACTCCGAGCGTGGCACTGTCGCTGGTCATCTTCGTTGCGGATTGGTCGCAGGACGGGATCGACTACACTCGTAGCAGCGGGAGCAGCGGGAGCAGCCGGTTGCGGATTGGTCGCAGGACGGGATCGACTACACTTCTCGAAATGTACGGCCGCGAGGCCATGAGTTGCGGATTGGTCGCAGGACGGGATCGACTACACTCTCGGCCATTTTCGACCACGTTCCAAGTGTGTTGCGGATTGGTCGCAGGACGGGATCGACTACACTGGTCCCGGCGAGACGAACTTTATCACCACCGTTGCGGATTGGTCGCAGGACGGGATCGACTACACTCAGCAGATCGAAGCGTACAACTACGGAAGCGTTGCGGATTGGTCGCAGGACGGGATCGACTACACTACTCGAAACGGTAGAGCTTCACGCGGCACCGTTGCGGATTGGTCGCAGGACGGGATCGACTACACTTGGCAGGCTGACCACTCTTGCAGGTACAGCGTTGCGGATTGGTCGCAGGACGGGATCGACTACACTTTGCGAAACAGCGGGTTGTTTTGCCAGCTAGTTGCGGATTGGTCGCAGGACGGGATCGACTACACTTCGTCCCGCCCCAAACCCCGAACCCCTAGCAACTTAACGCGAAAGGCCATCAGAAAAACTCCCACTGCTTGGGCATCTCTTCGGGCCGCTTGCGGATTTTGCCGAAAAATACCCGCATCCGCTCAAACTGCTTGTCGGTGATGGTGAGAATGCGCACCTGGCCATCCGGGGGCACGCGCCGCTCCACCCGCCGCACATGGACCTGGGTGTTCTCTTCGCTGGGACACGGCCGCGCGTAAATCGAATACTGCATCTGGCTGAAACCATCTTTGAGCAGGAACGTGCGGAACCGTGTGTATTCGCGCCGCGCCTGCTTGGTGTCGACCGGCAAGTCGAACATCGTTACGACCCACATCGCCCGATACCCGCTCAAGTGCATAGGACAGGTATCTCCAGGACCGGCTGTCCCGGTTCGTAAGAGCGAACCAGCGACGCCACCATGCGGTGCAAGCCAACCATGAGTGGACCCGTTTGATCGCCGACCGTGGTGCGCGCCGCCAGCAGATCCAGCATCACGGCCTTGGCCGAAAGGTCGAGCTCGCGCCGCCCTTGCTGGTGCAGCTCGCGGGCAGCGGCGTCGACCAAAGGCCGCAGCGGCTCGATCAAGTCGTCGGCCAGGCAAAAGGCGTTCGAGCGATTGTGATGGTGCAGGCCCAGCGCCGGCAACAAGCCGGCCGCCACCAGCGCACGCGCCAGTGATGCCCGCAAAACCGCGTACCCGTAGTTGAGAAAGTGATTCGGGGGTTCGCCGTCGGGATCGCGCCGGAACGGCGCTCCGTCGAGCCACACGGACCAATACAGTCGGGCGGCGCGGGCCTCCACATTGGCAGGGTCGCCGGAGCGCACTTCGGCGGCCAGCGCACGCAGCTTGGTTCGTGCCGCGGAACCATCGGGCAGGTTCTCCGCCTGGGCGGCGATCTTGGCCTGGACGAGCCGTTTCCAGAGCTGCTTGCGCAGCGGCTTGGCGATGCTGACCTGGTCGCGGATGCGCCACACGACCTGCGTGTGATCGGCCAGGGGGAGCAAGATGCCAGCCGGCAAGTGATCGCGGCCGCAGACGACGACCGTGGCGTCGCAGCGCATCAAGGCGGCCAGTGCCGCGTGCGAGTAGCTGGCGCCTTGATGGTCGACCATCAAGAGGCCCAGATCCTCGCAAGGGATGCGGCCGAGCTGCTGGCCGTTACGCTCCAGGACCAACTGATCGAGCTCGACGGTGACGTGGGCCGGCTCGCGCGAGATTTCCACCGTGCGCTTGATCATCGGAGGGCGAGCACGTTCGAGGAAGGTGGTGGCAAAACCTTCCGTGGCGCCGGGCCGCATCCGAGCCTTGAGATCAGTCGTTATTCTATTTCACACACCCCCGATGTGCACAACTTATTCGTCGGCCTCCTTTAGTCGTTGGCCCAGCGAACGCGGCCTAAAAGATCGACCGTGACCTTACGGCCACTGAGGGTGGCCGGCTTCTTGCTGATCACCATCAGTTTGTCGGCACCGCGACCACCCGCTGTGTGGTGCTGAAACCACATCTGCTTGGAGGTACTGGCCCCTGTCTTGAACCGGTAAAGCTCAGTCATGGCTTGATGCTCGATGAGGATACATTCGTCGGAGCTCAAGGACATGACGAACTTGGCGTACGGAAAGTCCGGATGCCTACGGCAGATCAGCGACTTTCCGTCGCGGATGCGCTGAGACGCTTCCATCAAACTAACGAATTCAGCAACGCGCTTTTTCTTGCCGTTGGTGTCCTCAAATTCGAAGATTGTGACGTGGTGAACATCTCCCGGCTTGACGTAGGCAATGTCTTTGCGGAGCGGGACGATCGAGCGCTCGTTCTTCAAGAGCCGCACTTTCTTGACTTCAAATCCTGACGCCATCCGCAGCGGTTCGCGCCAGACTTCGCCCGGAATTTTCGCCGCGTCGGCCGGATCGATCCCATGCTGGGTCAAGCGCGCCAGGACCAACTCCCGGATTGCGGTATCGCGAATTTGCGGAACCATTGAGGGGGTCAGTGCTGTGAGCGCCTTGCGATGGACAAAGCGACCGGGGACTTGACCACCGTTCTCGTACACTGGCCCATAGATCGTGTCCTCGTGCAGCGCTCCGCGGACCTTGCGCCGCACGCGGTGCGAGACGTTGATCGCGTTGACCGCGGCCACTACGGCTTCGCGAAAGCCTTCCCAGGGTTCTTCTAGTGCTGCCTGGTCGCGGGCCTGGGCCAACCGCTGCAGGTGCGAGCGCGTGGTCAGCGCCACCACGATCGCATCGACGGCGTGATGGCGATGGTCCTCGCGGTTCTTGCGGTTCAGGCCGTCGTCGCGCAGCACCGTGTTGAGCCCCCAGGCGTGGCGCAAGTCGGAGGTAACCTGCCCTTTGGTGGTCACCACGTCCGTCCCCAGGCAACGGACGTACTGCGCCACGACGCGGCTGATGTACTTGGTGTCGTTGAGCTGCCGCTCGATAAAGTCCTTCAGAACAATCTCCTTGAGGATGAACTTGCGGCGCTTGTGGAAGTTGAAGACGCGCGCCCGCTGCAGCACCTGCTCGAAGCGCTCGGGATCGGTCTCGGCGAGCCACTCGTGCGGGGTGCGGTTCCCCTTGTCGCGATTGGCGGCCACGAAGCACAGCACCTTGTTGGCCAGCGAGTCGTCGAGGCTGCGCGAGTACGGCAGCACATGATCGACGTCCACTTCACCGTTGAGGAGTTGGGTTTGGCTGATCGGAGCGCCGGTGTAGACGCAAATCTGGTCCTGCTCTTCCCAGAGGAGCCATTTGTTGATCGTGGCTCGGGTCGGCTTGGCGCCCGCCGCCTCGATCCGCTCCGCGATCTTTTTACGCCGCTGTTCGCGCTGCCGCATGTCGTGCGAGCGATCGGCGCGCTGTTGCAGGCTGCCTTGCACTTCGCGGGCCAGCTCGAGGTGAATCGCGACCGGCTTGCCGTACTCCTTGACGATCGCGTTGACCAGCTTGCGGACCTCGAACAACCCTTGTCGGACGATGGGGTTGGTGACCGTAGGGGGCGCGGGGAGCCAATCGCGCGGTTGCGGGGGCCGCTGATCCGGGCGCAGGTAGCCAGCTTCGCTCAGAGCCGAGGGTGTAGCGTCGTCGGTCATCAAGAGCAGGCCGCGCTCCAAGTGGGGCAGCAGCTTTTCAATCGCTCTTCGCGAGTAGTTGACATACCCCTGCGGCAGCTTGTTGGCCACCGAAAGCAGCCGCTCGCCGCGCTCGGCATCCAAACCCCATTCCTGTTGCGCCCGGGCCCTCAATTGCTCGTCGTCGCGGTCGAGGTCGATCAGTGCGCGTACGATTTCGTCGCGCTCGGCCTCGGACCGCTTATGCCACGCAGCGCCGAAATACTTCGTCCCGGCGAGAGTAGAGTCCGTCGCCATGCCCTGCAGCAACTTTCGGCCGCCGGCTTCGAGATTGAAGCGATCGTTGTCGAGCAGGCCGAGGAGCTTGCGGATGGCGTCGAAATCGAGTTTGTTCTTGTGCGACAGGGCTTCGATAACCATGCCCCGTTCGCCGTCGGTCAAAGCTCGGTCGAATCGCCCGCCGACGAGCACTCGCAGGTTGTTGACCTCCTGCAGCAGTCGGAAGCGCTGCGCCGCCCGATCGGCGCGAGGGCAGCGCCGCTGGCCAGGCTCCAACTCGCAATGTCCGATCGAGGTCGCGGGCCAGAAAACTTCGCGCTGAAAGAAAATGGCGCGATGCATGCGAGCCCTTAACTCGTCGTTCAGTAGCTGGGGATGGAAGCTGGCTTGCGCGTGCCAAATCAGCTCGAATTCGCGCTCGTACATCGAGCGGTCGGTATGGCGGCCGCGAACGGGAGACAGCGGGTCCTTGGCCAGCAGCGCTGCGAAATGCTCGCCCAAGGTGCGATGGCCCGCGGCAAGGATTTCGGCATCGAGCGATTTGATCTCCGCCTTGAGCTTGCTTTGGTCGCTGTCGTCGCGGTCGAGCTTGCGGTTCGACTTGAAGCCGCGGCGCTGCGCTAGGTGCACAAAGACTCTGCCCAATTCGTGCGGGCCGAGGGGCTCGTCCAAAGCGCGGCGGCGGAGATTCCAAGGGCACAGGCCGTCGAGCGCAGTCGTTTGTTCGCAGTCGCCCGGGAGCAAACCGCTACGGCGCAACAGGTCGCGTAGCCTGCGCTTCCGACGCGCGCGACGCGCCGTTTGCCGACGGGCGCCACGGGCCAATCGCCGAGTGGCGTTCTTCGAGAGCTCAGCCCCCTTACTATCGCGATCGACTCCCTCAGGAAAAATGCGCACTCCCGTGGCGACTAACTTTTGCTCGTCTTCGTCGACTAGTGCCCAACCGATCGAATTCGAACCTAGGTCGAGCCCGAGCGTGGCGCGCCCCATGCTGCAATCCTCCCCCGGCCAATCTGAAAATCTTGTTGACAAGCCAGCGGCGCCCTCGCTAGCATCGCGGTCAGTGTAGTCGATCTCGTCCTGCGATGCTTTTCGTAACAAGACAATCGTCTAACGACGAAACATTCGCAGGGCAAAGCCCTACGGGGCTCCCGGCCGCTCGCAAGAGCGGCTTTTTTATGCGCGTTGTCGATCGGTGATTCGCCACCCGGACGCAAACGGCCGACCTGGACGCAAAACTGCTCCACCCGGACGCAAACCCGGACGCAAAATCGCCACGTGTTACACGCCCCAAGCTGTGCCCTCTATTCGATTTACGGCCCCATATCAAAATACACGGACGCACCGGACGCAAAATTCCGGCCATGGAGTGAGAGAGCCCCCCCGGGGTGAGACTGATGGTCGGTACTAGTGGGCAGACTAAAGATGCGAATGGAGGACAGAACCGCGACGATCTTGCCGATTACGCGACCAGCAAACCAACCCAGACGCGCGGATGGGTGCCTTGCCCACGCTCGTCGTGGGCATGCTCGAAGCCACCGCTTCCAAATCTGCGTCCATCGGCGAAATCTGCGGACGCTGCATTGCGTTGCGCCTTCGCGCCTTGGCGCGAGGTGCGTTGTCCTTGGCCCTAATCCCAAATCCCTATCCCTGACCACTGCCCCCAATTCGGGACGCAAAATGCCAATTCGGGACGCACGCGGGACGCAAACGCCTGGATTTGCGTCCCGACGCAAGCAGCTTCAAGCTCACAACTTAACTGCTTGTAACACGCCGTCGGGACGGTAGGGACGCAAAATTACGGCAGTGGAGCGAGAGAGATGGGTACCAAGTCAACAGGTCCACTCGGCGGCGCGGAGCACGCAACGGCGCTCCTCGTTGGACGCAAGACCGAGCTTTGGACGCGCGGAGCAAAACGCACGAATCTCAAACCGCCGCCGGCTTGCGCGCGAAGGCGTGCAGCCGCTCCATTTCGTGCGGGCTGCCCACGAACAGCGGCGTCCGCTGGTGCAAGGCCTCGGGCTGGATGTCGAGAATCCGCCCGTGGCCGTCGCTGGCGGCGCCCCCCGCCTGTTCGGCCAGAAAGGCGATCGGGTTGGCCTCGTACATCAACCGCAGTTTGCCGTCGCTGTAGCGGCCAGTCGGCGGGTACATGAAGATGCCACCCCGCAACAAGGTGCGATGGAAGTCGGCGACCAGCGAGCCGATGTAGCGCGACGAATAGACGGTGCCGTCTTCGCCGCTCTTGAGCCAGTGCAAGAAGCGCCGGCAGTATTCCGGGAAGCTGTCGGCGTTGGCTTCGTTGACCGAATACAGGCTGCCGCGCTGCGGCATGCGGATATCCGGGTGGCTCATTACGTAGGCGCCGATCGACGGATCGAGCGTAAAGCCGTGCACGCCCTCGCCGGTGGTGTAGACGAGCATCGTCGATGAGCCATAGAGCACGTAGCCGGCGGCGACCTGGTAGCGACCCGGTTGCAGGATGGGATCGCTCGCTTCTTCACCCTCGGGATCGCAGCGGAGAATGGAGAAGATCGTGCCAACGCTCACGTTGAGGTCGAGATTGCTCGAGCCGTCGAGCGGATCGAAGATGACGATGTACTTCCCCTTGCCCGGATTCTCGAGCACCACGACCGGCTTTTCGTTTTCCTCGGAAGCGAGCATGCCGACGTTGCCGCGATACTGCAGGCATTGCAGCAGCGCTTCGTTGGCGAACACGTCGAAGCCCTGGACTTCTTCGCCTTGCACGTTGACTTCGCCGGTGCCACCGAGCCGGCCGTTGAGCCCCGCGCGGCGCACTTCAGCGGCGACGATCTTAGTGGCTAGCGTGATGCCCGAGAGCAGCCAGGAGAACTCGCCGCTGGCCCCCGGGTACCGTAGGCGTTGTTGTTCCAGAATGTGTTGGGCGACAGTCGTGGGTAGCCGGCGATCCATGATGCCTCGTGTGCGGAGCTAGACGAGCGAGGAATAGAAATCTCAGCGGGTCACCCGATGATACCTGGATTTACGCCGATTTACAGGGCGGCGGAATGCCGCACCGTGTTACGCCGACATCCGCTACGCCTCGTCGGATCGCCGCAGTTCGGTCGAGGAGATGTCGTCGCGAAACGCCTCGGGCGGCACTCCGCGACAGATGGCCGCCAGCGCCGGCGGGAGCGTCAGGTCGTCGAGCGTCTCGAACTTGTCCCCTACCTTACGGCCGAACACGAGGAACCGGCAACCGGCAGCCGTCAGGGCGGCCAGTGCGTCGTCCCGGCGTGTCGGGTCGCTGGCGTAGTACCGAGGATCCCCCACGCGGGTAATCGTGTCGGCCCCCACCACAAAGGTAGCACCCGGAAACAGCCGCGACTTCTCGACGAACGTCGGCGCCCGGGTGAACCACAGTGCTTCGTTGGCGGCGAATTGTCTGGCCCGGAACTCGAGGTCGAGGAAGTCGAGTGGCGGTTTGTCGACATTGTCGATCGTTATTTCGTGTTCGACCGGCACGCCCAGCCGCGCGGCGGCGATTTCCGCCATGCGGCGATGTCCTTGATGCCGGGGATTGAACGCACCGGGAAATACGGCCCGCGGCTCCTGACTGGCTGTCCGTGGCGGGCCCTGATAAACGGCGGCACGGGTGCCGGCGAACAGCTCCTGCCATGCCTGGCTGGCGCGGCACATGGAACTCGAAATGGTCTCGCCAGCTTGCAGTGGCACCTCCAGGCGTGCGGTGAGCCCGACAGCTTCGGCCAGCGCGTTGAGCAGCAGTCGCGCGACGAGGTCCTCTTCCTGGTCGCGCGTGCGTGCACCTTTAACGAGCTCGAGCGAATGAACCGCCGTAACCGCCTTTGTTTGCCAGGCGATGTGAACGCGGTGTGGACCGCGTTTAGGCCGATCAGTCGCCAGGCTGGCTGTGCAGCCCAGCCCCAGTTCTTGCTTAGTCGATGCCGCGTCGCCGGCACCATTCGCGACCGCAGCATCAAGCGTGCGTTCTCGATAAGACTCCGCGCGCTCGAAGGCTCGCATCGCCATCCCCCGGGCGGTAGCCGACGAACAGAACTGCTCGGGAGGCGTGCCCAGCCAGCGCGACAAAGCTTGTGGTGCGTAGGGGACGATCGCTTCCAGCAGCACGCGAGAGCCCCCCGGCACGACGAGCAACTCGCGGATGGCGCCACTGCCGCCGCCGGTGATCGCCAGCACGAACCGCGCGCCGACTGCATGAATCGCGCGCACCAACTCGGTGGTGGTTTCGGCTGCTGCGGGCTGGAATTCGTCGGCGGTCATACGCGATCGTTGTGACACGAGGAGATACCACAGCTTAGCGTTTGGACGGCGCGGAGGTCGACGCGCCGGTTACGGCCGGCCCCTGGCAGCCAACCTGCCGACTTGCGGCCAATTAGCCAGATTCAGCAATCGAGTGTGTGTTCCAATTCCCAGGCCGAGATTCGAGCGCTGTAATGCCGCCACTCTTGATGTTTGAGTTTCAGATACGAAGCCACGAACGGCTCGCCGAGCGCGTCTCTGAGGATTGCCGAGCCTTCGAGCGCTCGCAGGGCGTCGAGCAAATTGTCCGGCAATTGCGGCGCGGTCAGGTTCGCGCCTGCTGCGGTGTACATGTTCGTGTCATTGCGCGCTCCCGGGTCGCGCGAATTTCGGATTCCGTCGAGTCCGGCATACAGCAAGGCCGCTGGCAGCAGATAGGGATTCGCCGCCCCGTCGGCCAGTCGCAACTCGAAGCGGCCCGCTCCCGGGATGCGCACCATGTGAGTGCGATTGTTGCCCGAGTAACTGATGGTGTTGGGGGACCACGTGGCCCCCGATGTGGTCACCGGCGCGCTGATCCGGCGATACGAATTCACCGCCGGATTAGTGAAAGCGCACAGCGCCGGGGCGCAGTGCAACACGCCTGCCAAAAACGAATAGGCCAGCGCCGACAGGCCAAGTTGGCCCGCGGAATCCTCAAACAGGTTTCGCTCAGCATCGCCGTCCCACAACGACAGGTGGATGTGGCATCCGTTGCCCGTCAGATTGGCGAACGGCTTGGGCATAAACGTCGCCCGCAGTCCGTGCTGTTCGGCGAGCGTCTTGACCATGTACTTGAAGAACGTCTGCCGGTCGGCAGTGATCAGCGCGTCGGCGAACTGCCAGTTCATCTCGAATTGACCGTTGGCGTCTTCGTGATCGGTCTGGTACGGTTGCCAACCGAGTTGCTGCATGGCGGACATAATTTCAGCGATCAGGTCGTAGCGCCGCATCAACGCTCGCTGGTCGTAGCAGGGCTTGAGCTGGCGATCTTGCGGATCGGCGAGTTGTACATCGTCGGCCGACAAGACGAAGAATTCACATTCGACTCCCGTGTGGAGATCGTAACCGAGCTCGCGCGCTTGCGCGATCGCGTTCTTCAGCACCTGTCGCGGAGCCTGACCGACCGGTTCGTCGTTCATCCACAGATCGGCCGCCACCCAGGCGACTTCGGGCTTCCAGGGAAGTTGCACGGCAGTCGCCGGATCGGGAATTGCGAACATGTCAGGATCGGCCGGCGTCATGTCGAGCCAGGTAGCAAACCCGGCGAAGCCCGCCCCCGATTGGCATGCCTCGGCAATCGCAGGCGCCGGGACGAGCTTGGCTCGCACGGTCCCCATCAGATCCGAGAACGAAACCAGAAAGTGCTTGATGCCCCGTTCGGCGGCGAACGCGGTCAGATCGAGCGGAGACGTGGCGGGGGTGGCAAGATCGGTTTTCATGGCGCGGGCTCGTCGAGGAGTTGGCGAATGTGGGCCGCGATAAAACGCTCGTCAGCGGGGCTTTTGGATGGATTGCCGGCGCGGTGTCCCCAGATCGACGGAATCGGTTGGAATCGCGCGCGGGGGATCAATTCGGACTCATGCTGGCTATCGAACGGGGTGAAATACAGGTCGTGGTCGCAGGGCATGATGAGCGTGTGGGCGCGAATGGCTCCCAGCGCCATGGCCAGGTCGCCGCGAAAAGTCTCGTTGTCGCTGATGTCGGAGCGTTTCCAGGTCTCGATCATCGAGAGCAGGTTCGGGGCGTCGCGACGCAGAAAGCTCGCTTCCCAATCGCGCACCAAGAAATCTTCGAGCGATTGGTAACCCAAATGCAGATAGACCCGCTCGCGATAGAACGATTGCGACAATGCCCAGCCGGCATACACGCGGCCGAACGCGCGCAGCCCGCGCTCGGGCTTCGTCAAAAAGCGCTCGCCGTCCCAGGCTGGATCGGCTGTGAGCGCCGCTCGCAAGCTTCCCAGAAAGACAAGGTTGTGTGGCGATGTCTTAGCCGTACCACAGATCGCGGCGATTCGCTCCACGCGATCGGGGTAGAGTGCCCCCCAGTGCAATGCCTGTTGAGCCCCCATCGACCAGCCATAGACCAGGCAAAGCCGCTCGATACCAAAGACCCTGGCCAGCATTTGCTGCTGCGCCCGCACGTTGTCGACGTGGGTGAACAGGTCGGTACGGGTGGCGAGCGGCTGGTCCGCCAGGTTGCTGGGGGACGAAGACTCGCCATTGCCGAACATGTTGGCGATGACGACGAAGTAGCGAGTGGAATCGAGAATGCGATCGGGACCGATCAACCACTCGATGTCGGCGTGCGTCGCTCCGTACTAAGTGGGATACAAAATGGCGTTCGAGCGATCGGCGTTGAGCGTGCCGTACGTCTTGTAGACGAGCCGCGCGCTGGGCAATGTCTCGCCACATTTCAGCCCGAAGTTGGCGATGCTAAAGACTGCGGTCGTCATCACGCCCGTCCCCGGTGAAGGCCTTGCACTACCTCGTGATTGGCCGCCGGATAACTAGGGGCGACGTGAGCGAGATTCTGACGAATCTGTTCGTGGGCTTGCGGCAGGCAATAGAACGGAATTGATGGATAGAGATGGTGCTCCGCATGGAAAGGCATGTTCCACATCAGCAGCCGAATCGGGAAGCTCGCCAGCGTCGTGCGGGTGTTCGTCAGTCCGTTGGTGTCCTCGCTGCAGCCGGTATGTTCGACGATCAACAGCGCCCGCAGCAGGGGTTGGCCCAGAATCGCGGGGACCAACCAATACCACAACAAGAAGGTCGACGACGACGCGATCGAAACGACGGCCAACGCCGCATACAGTCCAAGCTGCGCCCTGACCGACCAGACGATTCCTGGACGGGCCGAGGGTGCGACAAAGGCGTACTGTTCGATACGCCCCACTGCGAGCGCGATCAACTCGAGCGGGCGATTAAACCAGAATGGGATGCCGCTGATGTGTACGACGTAGCCAAGGAGGTCGTGCGGCTTCGGGCTGGAAAGTTCGGGGTCGCGCTCGGCGTCTTGCGTAAAGCGATGATGCCATGTGTGGTAGCGGCGGTAGTACGTGAAGTTGTAGAAGCAGAGTGCACCGGCGATCCAGCCAACGGATTCGTTGAGCCAACGCGAGCGAAAGGCAGTCTTATGCACGCACTCGTGCATGGGGGCGAACATCGTCACGATCGTCGTGCCCAACAGCGCCATGGCGGGCACGCGCAGCCAACTCCCCGCAGCGAGCCATACCAGGTAGCCGCAGCCGGCCAGGCAAGCAACATGGGTGGCGGCGCGCGACAATCCCCGGCCGTCGGAACGATGGCTGAGCTCGCGCACGACGCGAATATCGAGCACCTGGCGCCCCGGCAAGCGCATGATATCGGCGTCGTTGTTAATTTCGCCGGCGTCGCTGACAAGGGCCATGCCGAGTCATCCCCCTCGCGGCTCGATTGGGTCTGGTCAGCCGGCTTCGGCGGGCGAAGCGGGCATCCCTCACCAGAGATCACTCGGCGAGAGCAAGCGGCGTGCCGCCCGGGTCCGACGCCCTGCGGTGCCCTCAGGGAGGCAAATTTTCGCGAGAATCGGGCAGGAACAGCCCCTTTCCCAATTCGCCACTGCCGTGCAAAGGCGCACTCACGCTATCGAATTAGGCACGTGGTTTTGATAACAGCCTTGCCGCAGTTCCGGGCAAGAAAGGTCTGTGTTCGACGGATTGTTGACAGCAAACTGGATTGTCGATCGCTTTGTATCACTGCCCTGCGATCGAGCGGGAATAATGAACGTTTGCAGGACTCAGTTGAAGAAATGGCCGCGAGCTTTGCCGCTCGGCGATCATCGGATATTCTTGCGGTTTCTGCCGCGATTTAGAGGGACTTGCTGTGAAGCTGTTGATCGCTGTAATTCAGCCGACCAAGCTCAATCCGGTAAAGGAGGCGCTGGAGAAGATCGGCGTCACGCGGATGACAGTCTGCGATGCCCAAGGTTACGGCCGGCAACGCGGGCAAACGCAGATGTATCGCGGCAACGAGTACACGAGCCATTTGTTGCGCAAAGTGGCGATCGAAATCATGCTCAACGATGACTTTGTCGAGCGGACCATCGAGACGATTGCCAATGTGGCAAGGACCGGTCCCGAAGGGACGATTGGCGACGGCAAGATCTTTATTCTGCCGGCGCTCGATACGGTGCAGATCAGCGAGCCTGCGCGCGGCCCGGGTGCCGTATGAATAGTGAGGTCGGCGCTTCGCCATCGAGACTGGCGCTATCGATCGGCTCCGATCTGATGTTTGGCTCGCGGCTGGCCGCCGCCGCGACACGCACGGGTCTGACGGTTCAGCAAGTCGGCAATCTCGCCATGGCGGTCGGTTGCCTGGCCGCGCAACAGGTAGGATTGATAATTGTCGATCTCAGCTCGGCGGCACTCGATCCGACCGATGCGATCGGCCAGTTGCGGGCCGCTGGCGGCGACGTGCCGATCGTCGCTTTCGGTCCGCATGTACACGAAGGGCGCTTGGCCGCGGCGCGCGAAGCTGGGGCCAGCGAGGTCCTCTCGCGAGGCGCGTTTGATGCCCAAATGGACACCTTATTGCAGCGTTACTTGGCTTAGTCGCAGGGGGAATGCGGGCATCGATCTACAGATGTATCGAGCCGACCCCTTGGTGGGGACGACCGCTTCTCCACAGGTACGACTGGCCAAGCTTTCGGCGCGAGTTCCGGGTCCCTAGAATATCCCCCTTTAGCTCGCGACTTGATCTTGCCGGAGTGCGCCGCTGATGACCGTTCGCATGCGATTGTGCGTGATGATGTTCCTGGAGTACTTCGTGTGGGGGCTCTGGGGTGTCGAACTTGGTGGTTACATGGCGGCGCAATTGCGGTTCGATGGGTCGGAGATCGGCAAGGTCTACTCGACGACCGCCATCGCGGCGATGCTCTCGCCGCTGTTGTTCGGCTACGCGGCCGACCGGCTCTTTGCATCGGAGCGGTTGCTCGGCGTGCTGCACCTGGTGGGGGCCGGGCTGCTGGCGACTGCGGCAAATGCGCAATCCTCGAGCCTGCTCTTCTGGGTCATGCTGGCTTACGCGATTTGTTTCATGCCAACCTTGGCGCTGACCAATTCGATCAGCTTCGCGAACATCGCCAACTCGGAGAAAGACTTTCCGCTGATTCGCGTGTTCGGCACGTTGAGCTGGATCGCATCCGGATTGTTCGTCGGCTTTGTGCTGCATGGCAACGCCCATTTGCCGTCGAACACGTTCATCTATCTGGCGGCAGGTACTTCGGTGCTCTTGGGGCTCTATAGCTTCACGTTGCCACACACACCGCCGAAGCTAGCGCCGGCGGCCGGCACCACCAGCGAGCGTCGCGGTGTGCTGGCCTTGCTGGCAGATCCGTCGTTCTTGGTGTTCGTGATCGCTTCGTTCCTGATCTGCATTCCGTTGGCCTTCTACTACAACTACGCCAATATCTTTCTGGGGCAGATCGATGCCCCCTATCCGACCGCTCTGCAAACGGTCGGGCAAATGTCCGAGGTGTTCTTCATGGCCGTAATGCCGTGGTTCATCTTGCGGTTGGGGGTCAAGCGAATGCTGGCTGTCGGCATGCTGGCCTGGGTAGCGCGGTACTTCCTGTTCGGATCGCTGTCGATGCCGCTGGTGGTGTTGGGGCTGGTGCTGCACGGCGTGTGCTACGACTTCTTCTTCGTCGCCAGCCAGATCTACGTCGATACCAAGGCCGATGTCAGCCAGCGCGCCAGCGCGCAGAGTTTCATCGCCTTTGTGACGTTGGGGGTCGGCATGTACGTGGGGGCCATTGTGTCGGGCATGATCTACGACCGCTATCCGCCGCCGGTGCGCGTGGCAAATGTCGAAGTGACAAGCATCGATCCTGCGGTCGGCACCGAGCCAACGCGTAACGAGGTACCGCTCCCGAATTGGGACCCGACGGGCAAGACGGGCATGGCCCAAGAATTGAATCTCGAGCCTAGCGACGTGGTGCGCGCGGATGGCTTGCCCGAGACGATCGTGGAAGAGACTGGCGGCAAGCGATTTGTTTACGAGCGGCAGCCGTTGGCCGCAGCGATCGCGGCGGCGGAGAGACAATTCGGAGACGGCGAAGCTGGACTCACGCGGCCCGAATGGCGCCAGGCCCAGCGGTACGATTGGCGCATGATTTGGCTCTGGCCGGCACTGATGGCCGCGGGCACGCTGATCTTCTTCTGGGTTGGATTTCGCGACAAATTGACCAGTTCGCAAACGGACGAAATGGCGCACGAAGCCCCGTTGGGGGCCGGCCCCGGTCCGGAGCCACAGGTCGGTTAATGCTCAAAAAGCAATCCACCGTCCCATCCAACGAGCTACGCTTGCGCATGGCAAACTAATCCCCCGGTGCGAGCCACGCCCTGCCGTGGATCGCTTGGTGGTGCGTTGATACCGATAGCTTGCGAACAGCGATGGCCATCGAATTCAAGCCAACTTCATTCAAGCGACTAGAGCCGCGCAGCGCCCGCTGCGTGCTGGTAGCCTACGCGCTGTTTACTTTGGCATGCCTGGCGACGACGCTTTCGCCGTTGGTAATCGACAACACCAGAATCGAACGCGAAGGGGAAGGGGACATCCCGCTCTATTGGGCCGAGATCAAACGGATGCGGGCCGGTGAGAGTTACTACGAGGCGCTTGCGCACGAGCTTCGGCCGCGCGGCTATCCGACCAAGTCGGTCTTCAACTGGCGATCCCCTTTGCCGGCCTGGTTGATCGCGCGATTGCCAGATCCTGGCGGACGCGTGCTGCTGTGTCTAGCGACTGCCGGCGTGTTCGTCTTTGGATTCCGCATACTGGAACGCGAAGGGGGAGTCGGCGCGATTCTGGTAGGCATGCCATTGCTATTTGGCGCACTGGCCCCAGTCTGGATGGGGGACCTCTACGTGGTCACCGAGCTATGGGCCGGCGTGTTTATCACACTGTCGATTTGCGCGCTGGGGGTCGGCCGACGGCTGCTGGGTGTCACCACCGGCATCACCGCGCAGTTTGTGCGCGAGCTGTCAGGTGTTTATTCTCTGGTCGCCATGTACCTGGCCTGCCGCCAGCGCCGCTGGAAAGAGTTAGTCGGTTGGACGCTGGGAATGGTGGCTTACGCCGGTTTTTGGTACCAGCATTACGCGAACGTGCTGCCCTGGATTCGCGCCGACGATCTGGCTCATGAACACGGTTGGGTCCGCTTCAACGCGCTCCCGTTCGTGCTGGCGACGGCCCACATGAACTGCCTGCTGTTGGCGTTTCCGCAGTGGATCGTCGCGCTATACTTTCCGCTGGCGATGCTGGGCCTGGCCTCATGGAGCTCGCCGACCGGAACGCGTTTTGGCCTGACGATGGCGGGCTACGTGGTAGCGTTCGCAGTCGTTGGCGACTCGTTCAATCAGTACTGGGGAGCAATTCACGCTCCCTTGTTGTGCTTTGGGTTTGCCTTTGCGCCAGCGGCACTGCGCGACTTGTGGCGCGCCAGCCAACTACAAATTGCCCGGATGCCAATAGCAGGCCCAGCAGCGTAAGAACGAGTCCCCAGCGTAGGCTAGCCGGCCGAAACTCGAGTTGCACAACGTGATCGCCGGCCGGGACCACACACCCGCAGAAGTCGCCGTTGGTTCGATGGATTACGACTTGCTGACCGTCGACGCGAGCTTGCCAACCGGGATGGAAGCTCTCGGAAATCACCAAGAATTGGCGCGATTTCGTCTGCGTCACTAACTCGGCATAGCCGGCAGATTCCTGACGTACTTTGACGGATCCGGTCTGGCCGACGTCGTCGGTCCACGGCAACTCGGCGCCGAACAGTTCCTTGTCGTCGACTACCGCACATGTTTCGATGTTTATTCGATCTAGGGTTGCCGCTGGGTTGGCGTCGACGACTACCTGGGTCACCAGGCGATACTTCGGTAGTGGTTTGGGAACTTCCAGCCACAGGTTGCTGCGCGGAATAAGCCCGTTGATCCGCTCGGCTTGGGGCGTCCGCGCAACCCAGCGCACACCAGCCAAGCGGAGAGTCGACAGCCTGCCCTGGTCAAGAAATCGCTGCGGCGCGAGTCCGGCATAGCCATCCCAGCGCTGGTAGCCGGCAAGTGTGATACGGTTACCCGACAACTTCGCGGCACTTGGCAGATCGCATACGACGCGGTCATGCAAGTATGTGCTGGAACCTGCGATCGGTGGTACGACCGCGCCGGCCGCGAAATCCGCCAGCGAGCCCGGCTTGCGCAGGGGGGCATAACTCAGGCCATATAATCCCAGGTCCGCCGCCGCCAAGAGAAGCAAGCATGGCAACGCGATGCGGTAGCCTCGCTCCGCCGCCAATACCAGTATCACCGCCGCCACGATCAATGCCGGACCGGCCGCCACCTTCCAGGCTGCGCCAAGGTGTTCAGCACCCCACAGCCACGGCGCAAGCGCGGCGATGGTAACGCTCACCACAACGGTTATCAGCAGCGACCGTGGAAGTCGCAAGGTCGCAACCTTGCCGGTGTGTTCGTTGCAGCACGCCGAGAGCTTCATCACCGCGGCCGCGGCTGTGAGAGACACGCCCCAGGTGGCCAGCCCCACGTAACGGCTCGGAAAACGGAATTTACCGACGACCGGCAGATACGTGAGCAATTCGCCGAAGGGACCGTACTTGCCCAGTGCTAGCCCAAGAGCCGCCGCGGCGAACAGTAGCCAACCCAAGTAGAACAGGCGCGTGCTCGAATCGAATTCGCGGCGACGCGCCCAAAACCACACGACAAGCACCAGCGGAACCACGCCAAAGTAGCAAGCCAATTCGTGTGTGTTCTGGCCGACCACCCGGTCGACGAACAAGTACGGTCCGACGACTTCCACGAAGCTCCACGGATGGAGCGAACCTTCGAGAACCTCGGCCGCAGTCACGCTCTCACGAGCCGAATGCCGCAAAAGGTCGAGGGTCGGCACCCACTGCACGCCGCCGATCAGCAATCCCTGGAACAGCGCACCGCCCAATTGCACCCAGCTAGCCACACGCTCGCCAGTGCGAATCGTCGCCGCGGCCAATGCCATCATGGCCAGCAACGAGAACCAGACAAATTGCGGGTAACCCAACAAGAGTTGGGAGCCGATCAATAGCGAGATCATTAACGCCGGGATCGCACGTTCGCCAGAGGTCTTCCCAGTTAGTAACCGGTCCTCTGCCCACAACAACCAGGGCAGATGTGCGATCACCGCGATGGCGTTCGTGTGTACGAAGTGCAACAGATTGAACGCACTGAACGCGAAAAACAATCCGCCGGCCGCCGCCGCCAGCCGTCCGGCGGAATCGCCCCATCGACGGCGCAAGAAAAAGCAGGTGCCTAGGAATGCCAAAGGTAAAGGGGCGATGAGTTCGATCGCAAAGGCCACGTGCAGCGGCAACCAGCGGTAAATCGCCTGATGGCAGGGGTGGTACATACCCGCTTGCCCTTCGGCCGACAGGAAGTAGCCACCGAAGACTCCCGGGCACCAATCAAAGCTCTCGCCGCCCGCTAATTGCCTCGCGAAGAACGCTCGGGCCGGCAGATGATACGCGCCAAGATCATCTCCGAGATAAACGCGACCCTGCAGGCAGGGCCACGCCAGTACCACGCAGATCGCGATTCCGCCCAGGATGGCTGCCACGCTGGCGAGCGCATAGACATCGCGAATATGCCGTACGAGACGTCGTTCGGCGAAGGTGCGAAGTCGACCTGGCGTGTCGTGAGTGTCCACGTCCAAGTCTACGTCCGAAACGCGACTAATAACCGCCGAACTACGAGGTGCGAATGTCCGCCTCGCTAGCCCGCAGTTGCTGTAGTTCGGGCCGGTCCAGAATATTGAAAGGGCTGGCCACGTTGCGCCAGGCTTCGCCCCGTTGCTCGATCTGGCCGTCGAGCAGGGGGCCGATTCGCCCGTCCGCGATTGCCAGATAACTGACCCGTTCGGGCAACAGCCCCATTATCCGCGCAAGTGTCGCGTCGAGCGAAGCAACGTTCTGTCCGACAGCAATCAGGCCCATGTGCTTGGCGGTACCCATGATCGGCCCGTCCCCTTCCATGCACTCGATGGCGTCAACGATCGCCAGGGTACGAGGCAAACTGGCGTTGATGTCGACGACCGTCTGCGGAATGCCGGCATGGTGCAGCACGTTCTTGGGCCAGCCGTAGACGCAGCCCGGCATAACGCCGTAAAGATTCTTCATCGAGGCGGTGATGCCGACCCAATGGTGCGTCTTGAGCTTGGGCATCGAGATGACGAAGTCGGCTTCGAGCACGGCACGCGGCAGGCAAATCTCGGTCAAAGGGCTGACTTGGCTGGCGTTTGGTATCGCCTTTACCTCGTCGTAGTTCAAGTCAATGAAAGGCAGCTTGGCCGAGGTCAACGCGGGGCCCATGGCCGATTCGGCCAATACAAGTTCGGTATCGCGCAAATGGCCAGGACCTTCTCCCACCGTGACCGAGGCTCCCCAGCGGCGTAGCACATCGGCGGCGGCCAACACGACGGCCGGGTTCGTCGTCATGTGGGGCGACGTGTGGACTGGCTCGACAAGATTGGGCTTCAAGAGCACGCGACAACCACGCAAATCCGCCTCGCGCAAACCAACCGAATTCAGGCCATCGGCAATCGTCTGCGCCAACGGACCATCGTAGCGCTGGTGACGCGCGACGAAGACACTCGTAGGTGCGAACTGCCTGCGGCGCAGAATCGGATACGCCGCAATACCGAGCGCCGCTGCACCGGTGGCCACCAGCAGCGCCCGGCGACCGACGCCCTCACTGGCGGCGGCGCTGGCCGCGTCTCGTTTATCTGGTGCTACAACCGTCATGGCGGCGCTTCCTCGCAGCAAGCGATCAAGGGCCCTTGGTCGCCGGTTGCGGCGAGAGCAAGCAGCGCCAAGGAATGCAGATTCTCGCCGTGCCGCAAAGTTCGCGCACTGGCCGCTTCGAGCCAGGCGCTGGCCTGCTCAGGAAAACGCCGCTGGGCGGCCAAACCCATGAGGCCATAAGCAAGCGAATTAGCGGCAATCGATCCGTTGAGTGTATCGGATAGATAATCGCAAGAACGGATCAATTTGCCGATCGCCGCTGGTTGCCCGGCCAATGCCATCAAGGCCAGCCCTGTGGGCTCGATGTGCGGGCGCAGCATCTGGCCAAGCACCGAAGTGTTGCCATAGTTGGCGCCGCCGGTCGGCAGCAATCGATCTTCGAGGAGCCTTAGTCCCTCGCTGGTGCGGGGGTGGTCGGCATTCCCTGTCGCACGCAAGGCCAACACGGCCCATGCCGTGGGTTCGAGCCACGAGTGCGTGCTCTCGACCCAAGGCCAACCGATGATCGTGGGATCGTGCCCCATGACCGGCGATGGCGGCAGCGCGAGGCCTTCGATGGCCAGCAGCCAATCGACGCCGCGGTCGATCGCAATCGCCACCTGATTGTTAGCTGCGGCAGTCGTTTGCTCATCGGCATCTTTGCCGGCCTGCCAGGCACAGATCGCCAGCGCGGTTGGCCAACCGGGCCGCTGCTCGCCAGCGCGTACACCTACCGAACCGTCGTCTGCCTGCATGCGAGCAAGCCATTCAAGAGCTGGCCGCGCGGCAGCTCGCCGCGCATTGGCAACCAGAGCTAACGCGGCCAGGGCCGTTGGTTCAGCGGCAGGCGCGCGACCACGGACGTAGCCGCAAACCGGCTGTTGCGCCAGTCGATCTAGCGCCCCCTCCAGCCAGCGATCGGCAACCATCGCCACAGGGAAAACGTCCTTCGGCGGCCGCAAGTACCATTGGTAAGGGCGTGAGGGACCGGGCGGGCCCTAACGCCGGGGACTATACCAGAATTGTAGGTCGCCCCCTACACGAGAACATCCTACTAGTTCCGTGACGCGGATACCGCGCTGGTGACGACTGCAAGGAAGTGGCCGGGGCGTCAGTTGGCAACAAACCACTGCATCTTGGTCAAACGGATCGCCAAAGACGGCTATGGCTTTGCCACTGGTGCAGCAGACCGTGGCTGCGATTCCTGAAATTTCCCAGGAATTGTTAAATTCCGCGATTTGACATGCCGGGGGTCTGAACTACGTTTTCAGCAGAGAGGTTCGCCGACGCAGTGCGAGCCGCTCGGCGCGTGCCGGCCTCGCGGCCGACATTCGCGCGGCATTCTCGGATTTCGACGCCCATTATCTCCTCGTTGGCGAATGGTCCGAGTGGTCGCAAGGCCTGCCGCCTCACATTCTCCTTGACAAAGGCAAACCGATCGCGAGGTCGGGACGCAAAGCCGTGGACCGGCCGCACTCGTGGCGGACGGCTGCCTGGCTGCCGAAGGGAAATTGGCGGTCGAGGGTGGGCGAGGTATCGACAACTTGAATCCGGCGCCGGAGTGCCTTGTTGGCAGGCCAACACCGGTCGGCAACGATCGGCGTAAGGCTCGGTCGGCGCCATAGTCCAATCTTGAGGCCAGTTCTCGTTCACGGCGGAATTCGACGCGCCCGAGGGCTGCCTAACAAAACTGGAGGGTTGTATGAACCTGCTCGCGAAGAAAGTCCAACGCTTTTTGGCATCGGAAGACGGCCCCACGGCGGTTGAGTACGCCGTCATGCTCGCGTTGATCGTGATCGTCTGCTTGACGGCGATCAGCTCGATCGGCACGAACGCCAAGAACACGTTTTCGAGCGTCGCTGGATCGCTAGCCAGCGGTACGGCCAGCTAGATCGTTTGTGGTGGCCAGGCGGCGCACTCGTGGTGTCGCCGCCTGGCCACGCACTCCTTGCCGATACGAACAGCAAATGCCCCCGTGGTTCGTTCGCCGAGCCCCGAGGGCATTTTTGCTGTCCGCAGGCATGTTCGTTTTCCCGTTGCGCGCTGGTGACCTAGGGTTGAGCGGATCACCAAACGGGCGCGGTGCCCCTCGGACGACATCTGACCCGCAATGACGCCTAGGAGTTCAACTCCCATGTCCCTGGCCGAACGATTCGCCGCCGACTTCGCCGAACATTGGCCGATTTGGCTCGTCACCATCACGCTGGTCGTGGCTGCCTGGATCGATGGCGTCAAGCTTAAGGTACCGAACTGGCTGACATTCCCGATGATTGTCAGCGGCTGGGTCTACAGTGGATTGTTTTTTGGCTGGGAGGGGATCGGCTGGAGCCTGGTCGGCACAGTCGTGGGCCTGGCCTTGCTTTTGCCGGCCTACGCCATTGGGGGCATGGGCGCCGGCGATGTCAAACTGCTAGCAGGTGTCGGAGCTTGGACGGGTGCGATCGATTTGAAAGTCATAGTCTACGCATTTTGTGTCTCCGCGATTGTCGGCGCCGTGTTGGCTGTGCTCATGGTCCTCTGGAGCGGCCGGTGGCGGCACCACCTCGCCCAGTTGCAGGTCATCGCGGGCGAGATTATTACGATCCGCGACCCCGAGGCTCTTTCGACAATCGCGGCCGAACGCAAACCGCGGATGATGTTGCTCCCCTACGGGATTCCAATTGCATTGGGGACCATCGGATATTTTGCCTGGTCGGGCATGTTGATTTGATCCGCACAGTTGCCGCCGAGATGTCGTTGGCCCTCCAAGTGGGTGGAGCGGCTCGGGGCCACTGACGAGCGTGCGGAACATCCAGGTCAATCCGGTTGTATCGCTTAGTGACGCACGTGCCGGTACCGGGGCTTTGGATCAAGCCGAAAGGCGATTTCTGCCAATATCGTTACTCGGATGAATATCGAATTCGCGGCCTACGCGCGCTGTGCCCGTCAAACTCGACGGTAACGGAATGCACGAGGCACGAGTTCTAGCCCGCTGACCTCGGTCACTCCCTCGGCCGAGATCTGCAAGAGGACCCAGGGCATGCGGCCCCGATCTCTAATCCTGTTCGCCTTGGCGCTGGCCTGCGGCACCATTGCCGCGATCGGCATCAACCAGGTGTTGGCCAATCGCAGCCAACCGACGACGGTTGACGGTCCCACGCAGTCGATCTTCGTCGCTATGTCCGATGTGGACATGGGAACGCAACTCAATTCCGAAAACGTCAAACTCGAGCCCTGGCCCCGTGACAAGGTCCCGCCCGGGGCCATTACAAAGCTCGAGGATCTCGACGGGTTACGAGTCCGCACGCGCGTCTTCGCCGGCGAGCCGATTCTGGTCCCCAAGCTATTGAGTCGCAATGCGAACGGATCGAGCGCGTCGGAGATGATCCCGACCGGCTTTCGAGTCGTCGCCGTCAAGGTGGATGACGTCAGCAGCACTAGCAGCTTGATCAAGCCAGGTGATCGAGTCGACGTGCTGGTGCACTTGCGGGCCAATCAAAGCGGCGTGCACGAGACCGCGACGCGGACACTCTTGCAGAACATCAGCGTGTTCGCGGTCAATGAAGTGTTTCAGCGGCCCAACGAGATCGACGCAGGAGTGATCGCGGCCCGCACGGTGTCGCTGCTAGTCACTCCCGATCAGGCCGAGCTTGTGACCTTGGCAACCGAGTTGGGGACGATCCGGCTCGTGCTACGTAGCATCGAGGATGAAGACATCGCCACGACGCAAGGCGCTACGACGCAGCATGTGACCGGTCACGGCACTGCGGCTGGCAGTAGCCAGGCGGAATCGGACGCCGGCCTAGGTGGTGGCGACAATCCCCTTCTGCAAATGCTCAATCAGCAGGAAACGACCGTGGCCGCCGCGCCCGTACCACCGCCGGTTGCGGACATCGATCGCTGGCGAATGCTGCTACTCCAGGGATCTGAGATTACGCGCGTTCACATCGGCCCGGACGGTTCTTACACCTCGGAACCGGCCGACTCGGCGAGCTCGCGGCCGCTGCCGATCGTTCCGCAAGCAGAAGCCGACGACGCTGACGAGTCGAGCGATCTGGCACCGCCTGACGGTGAAACCACGCCAGCCGACGGCGAGGCTGCCGCGGATGGCCCCTCGATCGACGATCCCTCGACCGACGCGCAACCAAGCGACGAAGCGGGCAGCGACGCAGGCGAACAGGGCGAGGCTGCGCCGAGCGATGAACAGCCGAACGAGGAAGCCGAAGCGACTCCGACTGAACCCGCACCAGCCATCTATTAAACCAACACTACTTCCGCGCAGTACAAGGGAATCAGGGCAGGCGAACCAACAAGCCATACGCCAAGGATCATCGTGGCGACGTCGAACGGACACTCGACGCCAACCGCGACGATTGATCTTCGCAAGGACGTTCACGGATGAGCATTCGACTCCTAGGCAATACGGTCTTCGCAGCGCTGTTGGCAGCACTCGCCTGGTGCGCCGCGCCTGCCGCCGGCCAGCTTCCCGGCCCCACGCCGATCGAATACAAGGTGACGGGCGACCGCGAGCGACTAGAAATGGTCGTCAATTCTAGCCGGCACCTGGTCATGGACCTGAAGATCCCCCAGGCGCAGGTGAACAACCCCGAGATTCTCAGCATCACGCCGCTGTCGGCCAACAAAGTGCAGATCTCGGCCAAAAAACCGGGTGTCACCCAAGTCAACTTGTGGGACGAAAACGAGAAGGTCCACTCGATCGATGTCATCGTTTTCGCCGACGCTCAGGAGCTCACCGAACTGTTGCGTTGGCAATTCCCCAAAGCGCAACTCCGCGTGATTCCCTTGGCCAATAGTGTCGTGATCACCGGCTACGTCGACGACCCCGCGATGGTCAGCCGGATCGTGCAAATCGCCGAAGACTTTCATCCTAAAGTACTCAATCAGATCAGCGTGGGCGGCGTGCAACAGGTTTTGCTGTACGTCAAGGTAATGGAAGTCTCGCGCACCAAACTGCGGCAGTTGGGGGTCGATCTGGCGAACCTGAACAAGAGCTGGAGTTTTGCGACAGGTATTAGCGGCTTGATTCGCGCCTCGAGCGACGCCTCGCGCGCGATTACCACGGCCGGCACCGAAACCGTTACTGCCGGCGTGTTCCAATCCACGAACACGTTCTTTTCCGTACTGCAGGCACTTCGCCAGAACGACCTCTTGAAAATCATGGCCGAGCCAGACCTGGTCTGCGTCAGCGGTCGCCCTGCCTACTTCAACGTCGGTGGCGAATTCCCGATCTTGGTGCCACAAAGCTTGGGTACGGTGTCCATTCAATACAAACGATTCGGTACTCAGCTCGATTTCGTGCCAATTGTGTTGGGGAACGGTTTGATTCGCCTGGAAGTCAAGCCCCGCGTCAGCGAAATCGATCCCACGCGCAGTGTAATCATCAATGGCACGACCGTGCCGGGGTTGCGCGTGCGTGAAGTCGAAACGGGTGTCGAAATGAGGGCCGGCGAAACGCTCGCCATCGCAGGTCTCGTACAAACCCGCGTCGAGGGCCAAAATCGAGGAATCCCGTTCCTGGGAGACCTGCCAATTATCGGTACGTTTTTCAGCGCGCGGCGCGAGCAGATCAACGAGATCGAAACCTTGATCATGGTTACGCCGCAGTTCGTCGAAGCCATGCCCTGCGAGCAAGTTCCGCCGGGTGGACCAGGCCTGAACACTCAGTCGCCGGGCGATTGCCAGTTCTACTTGAATGGTCACCTCGAAGTTCCGCTGACTCCCGATCGCAGCGCCATGCCAGGTGGCTTCCCACCGCCAGGGCCCAGCGCAATCTTTGTACCCGACGAGAACGGCCAACCCATCATGGGCGACGACCTGATCGGGCTTCCGCCGGGTACAGTATCCAGTGAAATCGTAGCGCCGCCGACTGCGATCGACGGGGTCGCACCAGTGCAGCCGGCACCCATGCCCATGCCCGAGCCAAGCGGCGCGGAAGCCGAACCCGCGCCGGCGGACGACTCGGCACCCAATCCCGGCCCCGAAGCAGCACCTGATGGAGCCGCCCAGCGGCGCACTCCGCAACGACGGCAAACCGCCAGTCTGCGCCCGATTTCGGCGACCAGCCCGCGTAGCTCGCAGTCGATCCCGAACGGTCCGAGTCAGCGCCAGCCGGCACCATCCAATCCAAATGTAATGTCCGTTCCGCGGAATCAGCGGTCGCCGGCCGTTACAGCGCACAATCGCCCCAGCCGTCCTGCTCCGCAAACGCGGTCCGGGTTGGCAACCGAAACTCGTCGTCCAGGCCTCATCGGCCCCAGCGGCTATGACGTAGATAAGTAAGAGCCTGCAATCGGGCT
Source organism: Pirellulales bacterium (assembly GCA_050184475.1). Classification (GTDB taxonomy): domain Bacteria; phylum Planctomycetota; class Planctomycetia; order Pirellulales; family JAEUIK01; genus JAIESQ01. Next base: position 150,678 of record JBFXAH010000003.1, read on the forward strand.
CGCGCTGCCGCTGCACGTTTGAATCCGCGATTCCCTGACCTGCAACGATGTCTCGTCGGGGGTGCATCTGCCGAGCCGGATCAGGTTTGCGCCTCGGGGTAATGCACATCGGCGCGCGACCGCGACCGATTGCCGGATGGGTCCAGTGAGCGGCGGCGCGTCCCCACGACGCGGTGCGGATCTGACGAGCAACGTAACAATGAAAAACGTCCTTCGCCTCGCGATCGTCGATCCCAGCGATGCGTCTCGCAATGCGCTCAAAGCGACATTGCTGGGTATGGACATGATCTGGCTTGAAGCCGAGTGCTCGCGATACGAGTTCTTCGCCGACGTCATCTCGCAAACGCAGCCCGATATTGGCATCGTGGCGCTCGACAGTTCGCCCGACAAGGCTGTCAGCCTCATCAATCGCATTGCTCGTGAGTCGCCCACGGCCAGTCTGCTGGCGATCAGTTCTTCGACCGACGGCAATCTCATCCTGCGGGCCATGCGCGCGGGGGCCAAGGAGTTTCTCACCCAGCCGTTGCGGCTCGAAGACTTGGTGGCGGCACTCGATCGCATCGGAGCCCAACGACGTGGCGGTTCGGAAAGTCAGAATCGCGGTTGCACGGTTATCGCTGTCGCGGGCTCGACGGGCGGTGTCGGCAGCACGAGCCTGGCCGTGAATCTCGGCTGCACCTTGGCGCAGCACGAGAGCAACTCGGTTGCGCTGCTGGATCTGGACATGTCGCTGGGCGACGCCGACGTGCTGCTTGATACCATTCCCGACTACACGTTGCTCGACGTGGCGCAAAACGTTGAGCGGCTCGACTTTTCGCTGTTGAAGCGCTCGCTGACCAAGCACTCCTCGGGCCTGTTCCTGCTGCCACGTCCCGTGCAGATGGAAGACGCCGCCCACATCTCTCCCGAGGATTTGCAGCGCGTGATCGGGTTGCTGAAGGCGACGTTCACCCATTTGATTCTCGACCTGTCGAAGAGCTACAATCCGATCGACCGCATGGCCATGCAAAGTGCCGACCACGTGTTGGTTGTCACACAGCTCGACCTGCCCTGCCTGCGCAACGTCGTGCGTTTGATGGCCTCGTTTGCCGAGATGGAAGGCATCCTCGAAAAGGTAAAAATCGTCGTCAACCGCTACGGACTCGAAAGCGGTCAGATCAGCCTCAAGAAAGCCCAAGACACGATCGGGCGCGAGATCTATTGGAAACTGCCCAACGACTACCGGACGATGGTCGAAGTTCGCAACAACGGCGTGCCGCTGATTGAGCAGTCGCCAAAAGCCAAGCTCACGCAAGCCATTGTCGGCCTTTCCGATGCGCTCAGTCATGGCCAGCATCCACTCGACGCGGGCGAGTCCGACGGGCCAGGCAAGGCCTCCTCGTTCAGCAAGTTGCTCAGCGGCATTTGGAGCACAAGAACCTCTTGAGCGGCGGCCCTCCAGGCCGACCGTTATAAGTTGGCTAGCCGCGACGCGACGGGGCCCGGCGGCGCGCAGTCGCGACGATTCTACCGCTCGTGACGCGCCGCGATCGGCGGCGGTCCGGCACGGCCGCGGTGAAGCCAGGCAACGTGTGCTGCTCGGCCGCACCATGCGCCGCACTGACCTATGCTTTTGGCGAGACCTGAATGGCAGGCTCGCGCCTCCCGCGCGTTGTCCACCCCTTGGCACCCACTCCCGCTGCGCGCCATGGCTAAATCGCTTAGTCCCGTCGGCCGCTCCGCCGACAAGACGCCCGAAGCCGAATTCGAAGATCTCAAGCGCCGCATCCACACCAAGCTCGTCGACAAGCTCGACTTGACGCGGGTGGGCGAGTTGGCGGGCGATGTCCTGCGCCGCGAGATTCGCCTGGTCGTCGAACACCTTTGCGATACCGAAGACACGCTGCTCAATCGCAGCGAGCGCGACCGGTTGATCGAGGAAGTGCTCGACGAAACATTCGGGCTCGGGCCGCTCGAGTTCCTGCTCAAGGATGGCTCGATCAGCGATATCCTGATTAACGGCCCCAAGAACATCTACGTCGAACGCCGCGGTCGCCTCGAAAAGACAAGCGTCCAATTCCGCGACAACAACCACTTGATGCAGATTATCGACCGCATCGTGTCGAAGGTCGGCCGCCGCGTCGACGAAGTCTGCCCGATGGTCGACGCCCGTTTGACCGACGGCTCGCGCGTCAACGCGATCATTCCCCCCTTGGCGCTCGACGGCGCGTCGGTCTCCATTCGTCGCTTCGGCGCCAATCCGCTCAAACTCGAAGACCTGCTGAATTACAAGGCTTTCACGCCCGAGATGGTCATGCTGCTCGAGGGCTGCATCAAAGCCCGGCTCAACATGATCATCTCTGGCGGTACGGGTTCCGGTAAAACGACGCTGCTCAACACGTTGTCGAGCTTCATCCCCAACGATCAGCGCATCATCACGATTGAAGACGCGGCCGAACTGCAGTTGCAGCAAGACCACGTGGTACGGCTGGAAACGCGCCCCCCGAACATCGAAGGCAAGGGAGCGATCACCGCCACCGACCTGGTGCGCAACGCCCTGCGTATGCGTCCCGAACGCATCATCATCGGCGAATGTCGTGGTGCCGAAACGCTCGACATGTTGCAAGCCATGAATACCGGCCACGAAGGATCGCTCACGACGGTCCACTCCAACAGCCCGCGCGACGCCCTGGCGCGTATCGAGACCATGATCATGATGGCCGGGTTCGAGTTGCCGCTCAAGGCCATGCGGCAGCAGATCTCCAGCGCCGTCGACGTGATCATCCAAGCGAATCGTTTGCAAGGCGGTCCGCGCAAGATCACGCACATCAGCGAAGTGATCGGCATGGAGCAAGAAACGATCATCATGCAGGACATTTACCTGTTCGAGCAGCAGGGCATTGACGAGAACGGCCGCGCGTTCGGGCGCTTCATTTCGACCGGCATCCGCCCCAGCTTCATGGACCGGCTCGAAACGGCCGGCGTGCGGCTGCCAGCCAGCGCTTTCCGGCAGCGCGTCATGTTGGGAGATTAAAAGTCGCGTGACCCCACTGCTGATCACCATCATGGCGTTCGTGTGCGTCGCGGCGCTGGTCGGCGCGGTCGCGGTGACTTTCCGCGAATCCGCCGAGAGCAAGTTCGACGACCGCCTGTCCTCGCTGCTGGGGGCAAGCTCCGCCAAGGAGAAAAAGCCCAAGCCCTCGCTGCTGGCACAGCCCATCGAGGACCGCACGGGCATCGGCGAACGGCTGGTCCAACGCGTCGCACGGTTGCGACTGTTGTTCGAACAGGCCGACACGCGGATGACGCCGCGGACGTTCCTGCTGGTCTCCGGTGCGCTGGCCGCCGTGGCGTTCGCCGCCGTGGCCCTGACCGGCGTGGCCGTGGCGCTGGCACCCGTCGCCGCGGCCGCGGCGGGCTCGTTGCCGCTCATCTGGCTGATCGTCCGTCGAAATCGCAGGATTCAGAAATTTGCCGTGCAACTCCCCGACGCCTTGGAACTCGTCGCCCGTGCTCTTAGGGCCGGCCATAGCTTGGCGGCCGGCTTTAACCTCGTACAGGACGAAATGCCGGCGCCGATCGGCCGCGAGTTCGGTCGCGTCTTTGAAGAACAGAACCTGGGTATTCCGCTGGAAGACGCCCTGCAAGGCATGACCGACCGGGTGCCGAACCTCGACCTGCGGTTCTTCGCCACGGCCGTCATTCTGCAACGTCAGACGGGCGGCGATCTCGCCGAAATCCTCGACAAGATCGGTAGCTTGATCCGCGAACGCTTCAAGATCTGGGGCCAGGTGCAAGCCCTCACCGGCGAGGGCCGCTTGTCGGGCGTGGTGCTGTTGGCGCTGCCGCCGCTGTTGTTCCTGGCCGTGTATCGACTCAATCGCGACTACGTAATGATGCTGTTCACCGACGAGATGGGCAAGAAGATGCTGCTCGGCGCCGTGGTCATGCAATTGCTCGGGGCATTGGTGATTCGCAAGATCGTCAATATCAAGGTGTAAGCCGCCGTGTTCGTCGCCGCTATAAACTGGGAAGATATGTTGCCGTTCGCGGTCTTCGGACTGTTCGCGGTGCTGGCCTGGCTGGTGCTCGATTGGTTTTCCAATCGCAATTCCCGCGCGCACGAGCGGCTCGACGAGCTCAAGAACCCAGTCAATCGACGCAGCGGCGAGATGGCCGCCGCCAAACGTAAAGATCCCGTCACGCAGATGATCCAGAAGGCGTCGCCCGCCCTGGCCGCCCCCTTGCAGCCCAAAAACGAACTGGAAATCAGCAAGCTGCGGGCGAAGCTCTCCTATGCAGGCTTCCGCGGCGAGTCGGCCCCCACGATCTTCCTCGGGCTGAAGTTTACCGGCCTGATCGTGGGCTTCTTCTTCGGCGGCTCGGCCATGCTCAGCATGTACGGCTTGACCCAGAAGTCGCTCACCGCTTCGACGATCGCGGCCGGCCTCTGTTTCTACTTGCCCGAAATCGTGGTCCTGCTGATCGCCCACAGTCGCAAGCAGGCGATCTTCCTCGGTTTGCCCGACGCACTCGATCTGTTGGTGGTCTGCGTCGAGGCCGGGCTGGGGCTCGACCAGGCGATGCGCAAAGTCTGCGACGAGATGAAGAAAACTTGCGGCGTCATCGCTCAGGAATTCTCGCTGTCGAACTTTCAGTTGCAGATGGGGCGTGCCAGACAAGACGTGCTCCACGAGTTGGGAGTGCGCACCGGCGTCGACGACCTGCGGGCGTTGGCCGCCATCTTGATTCAAGCCGACAAATTCGGCTCGAGCGTCGCCCAAGCGCTGCGCGTGCAGAGCGACTCGATGCGGACCCGCCGCCGGCAACTGGCCGAGGAAAAAGCAGCCAAGACCGCCGTCAAGCTGATCTTCCCGCTGGTAATCTTCATCTTTCCGGGCATCTTCGTGATCCTGGTCGGACCGGCGGCGATCACCATGGTCCGCGACATGTTCCCGATGATGAGCGGCAGCGGAAGCTGATCGATCCGTCGCCGGTTCTGATCTCCTTTCGGTGCAGTTTTTTGCACGCCCACAAAGCCACGGACCGCTATCTGCCGCTCGGGCCCCTTCTCTCTCGCTCCACTGCCGTAATTTTGCGTCCCTACCGTCCCGACGGCGTGTTACACGTAGTTAAGTTGTTGCCTTGAAGCCGCTTGTGTCGGGACGCAAATCGACACGTTTGCGTCCCGCGTGCGTCCCGAACGGGCATTTTGCGTCCCGAATTGGGAGCGGGAGTTGGGGATTTGGGGGCGGCGGCGGGCTAGCCACCGGGCTAGCCACTATTCACTGACTACCCCCCTCTCTCACTCCATGGCCGGAATTTTGCGTCCGGTGCGTCCGGGTTTATTGATATTGGGCCCGAACTCGAATAGAGGGCACAATTTGGGGCGTGTAACACGTCGAGATTTTGCGTCCGGATTTGCGTCCGGTTTGCGTCCGGCGCATTGGTTTTGCGTCCGGGTGTTTCGATATTGGACCCGAACTCGAGTGGAAACCACAGCTCGGGGCGTGTAACAACTCGAGGTCCTGAGTCTGGACCGCGAATCGAATCGACGCCACAGCCCCGGGGCCGGATTGCCGCCGCTCAGTTTGTGGGAGGAAGGAGGAGCCGTGATCGAGGCGATCTCGCCGAGCATCGGCGTCAGTGCCTGGGTGTATAGCTGCCTTGGACGTGCAGACAAGTGGACTGACTAGCGGGGCCAACCGCAGTTCATCCTAGACGCCAGGTGGCCACCAGTCCACATTTTATGACCATAGTTGTGCACACCTGTTTGCCGCCAGGTGAAGAACGGTGGTCGGGCCAACCAAGACGCTGGGGCTTGCCCAGTTCCCATTAACCCGCCACGCGCGGAGCGTCCTCGTGGATTAGCCGAGAACCTGACGCTGCTGCGACGGCTCGACGAGCAGTATCTGCTCACGCCGTTCTACGGCAGCGGCAAGTTCGTAGTGAACGTCGTGCAGCGAGAAGAAGGGCGCCGAGTGCTCCGCACCCGGCCAGCACGAACGACGATGGCTCGGGGACGATGGCAATCCACGCTTCGGTCCTGCCGAGCGGATTCGTGCCGGTACCAACGATCGTGCGGCCGTCGGGCGAGATGTCAGTCGCTGTAGAAAGCGTCCAACCCGTGAGACCGGTGGCGCCGCCAGCGATCAATAGGTCGCGCAGGTTCTGAAGACCGTCGATCTCGGTCCAGAGGAATGCTTGAGAACCTGAGGGCGAGGTGCTGCTGCCGACGATTATTGCGCCGTCGGCTGATACGGCGTGCGCCACACTACTGTTGATGACTCCTCCGGGGAAGATACCTAGCCCTACCATCCCCGCACCGGCCGTCCAGCGAAACGCCTCGTTTCCCAAGGCTGAGTTGCTTTGGCCAACCACGACCGAACCATCCGGCGAGACATCGAATGCACTACTTCCGAAAATGCCGCCCGGCAGGTCCCCGAGACCGACCATTCCGCTAGCCGTTGTCCAGCGAAACGCCTCGATTCCAGAGGCCGAGGTACCTCGACCAACCACGACCGAGCCGTCCGCGGAAGCTGCACTGGCAGTGCTTTCAAAAGCACCACCGCTTAGATCACCTAGGCCAACCATTCCTCCGCCGGCTGTCCAGCGGAACGCCTCGATACCAGAGGCCGAGGTGCCCTGTCCCACCACCACCGTGCCGTCGGGCGAAACGCCGAGAGCCGAACTCGAGAAGCTGCCGCCGGAGAGATCTCCTAACCCGACCATTCCCCCGCCAGCAGTCCAGCGGAAAGCCTCGTTCACAGCGCCTTCCGAAAAAGATTGGAAGGAATTACCTCTGCCCACGACGACGTCGCCGTCGTCCGAGACGTCAGCCGCGGTACTCGAGAAGACACCGCCCGGCAGGTCCCCCAATCCAACCATTCCACCACCAGACGTCCAGCGGAACGCCTGCAATCCAGAACCTGATAATGACCACGAGCTAACGCCGACCGCGACCGAACCATCGGCCGAAACACCGCCGGCTTGGCTTAGAAACGTACCACCGGGTAAATCGCCTAGCGGTGTAAACGAGAACGTCGCCGCGCTCGCCATCGTGGCCGTGGCTAGCAGCAAAGCGCAACTGAGGGCACACCTGCTGGCGGTAATCGACAGAATTGTGCACTGAGGCATTAGCGTGCTCCCGGTGGTGTGGTCAAGGCGTGAATCACGGGAGCAGAGCTGCAGACTGCCCCTCTATCCTCAACGTGTAGAAACTGAGCAGTCCGAACGCCCCGCCCGAAGAATTTCTGGCGGGGGCGCCAACGTGCCGGCTGGAATGCCCCCGGTGAGGACGGTATCTTTTGGAGTGCAAATAGCTTGCGTGCTACCGCAAGCGGCTGCCGTATCCTCAGCGGACAACTTCCGGCTGACTTCAAATGGGCAGGACTGAACAGCAAATCGCCGGCTTCAAGCAGAAGGCGAACCGGCTGCTCGCGGCGGCCCGGGTGGCGCCTGACGGGCAAATCGCCGAGCTCTTGGAGCTCTATCGGCCGTATCTGTTGGCAATCGCGAACAAGGAGCTCGACCCGGCGCTCCGCGGCAAGGCCGGGGCCTCAGACATGGTTCAGGAAACTCTCTGGCGGGCGACCAAGGTGTTGGCCGACCAGCAGTTGCCGGACGATGCGTCGGCACTTCGCGAGCTACTTCGCAAGACCCTGATTCGGCGGCTTGACGCGCTGCGGCAGCAGTATCGCCGAACGGCGAAGCGGCAGATCCGCCGCGAACGCTCGCTCGACGACGATGAAGTTCAAGAGCTACTTAAGAACCACGCCACTGCCCCGGGCGACACGCCCGGCAGCAGGGCCGCCAAGAAAGAGCGCCGCGCAAGGACCGAACAGGCGTTGGGGCAATTGTCTGTCGGATATCGCCAGATCATCATCTGGCACAACCGCGACGGTCTGAGTTGGCAAGAGATTGCCAAGAAGCTCGATCGCTCGCCCGACGCGGTGCGCATGCTCTGGAAGCGGGCCGTCAATCGGCTGAAGCAATCGCTCGAAACCGGTGACCAATCGTGAGGGCAGACTATGGACTCAATCGTCACGGCGAACGACCGCGAGTCCGAAATCGTCTGCCGGATGCAGTCACTGATCGACCACTCATCGCCCGATAGCCAATCCATCGACGATGGTCGAACCGACTTTGTCGCCTGCCTTGCGCTCCTGGAGGACCTTTGGGCTGACAGCGAGAGGCAAAGCAACGACCAATCAGAAGGCCCTACGCCCCCGCGTGGCAATGAAGATTTGAATTTGGCCAATGCAGATGGTGCCCTCCCGCGCCACGTGGGGCGCTTTCAGATTCGGCGGCTCTTGGGACACGGCGGCTTCGGCATCGTGTTCCTGGCTTACGATGCGGCCCTGGATCGCGAGGCGGCGTTGAAACTGCCGCGGGCGGAGATACTTCTTTCGTCCAAGATGCGTGACAGGTTTGTCCGCGAGGCGCAGGCCGCCGCGATGCTCGATCACCCGGGCATCGTGCCGATTTACGAGACGGGCGAGCTGGGCCTGGTCAGTTACATTCTAAGTGCCTACTGCAAGGGGCCGACGCTGGCCCAGTGGCTCAAGGAATGCAAATCGCCCGTGCCGCCGAAGACCGCGGCGCGAATCGTGGCTCACCTGGCGAATGCGGTGCAGCATGCCCACGACCGCGGCGTTTTGCACCGCGATCTCAAGCCGTCGAATGTGCTGCTGGAGCCGAGCGACGAATTGACCGACGATTTTCCCTTCGTTCCCCGGCTGAGCGACTTTGGCCTTGCGAAGCGCCTTGAGCCTACCGACGATGCGACGCGACCGGGCACGCTGCTAGGCACACCGCGGTACATGGCGCCGGAGCAGGTGAGGGGAGACGAGCGAGGTGTTGGCGTTCAGACCGACGTCTACGCCCTGGGTGTGATTCTCTATGAGCTGCTCGCGGGCGCGCCTCCGTACGTTGGCGGCACCGACCAAGAAACTTTTCGCAAGATCGAGAACGAGTCCCCCTCGCTAATGCTCCTCCGAGACCGTGCTGTTCCGCTCGACCTGGAGACAGTCTGTTTCAAGTCGTTGGAGAAGGAGCCCGCCGCGCGATACCAGTCGGCCCGCGAGTTGGCGGATGATCTGCGTCGATTCCTAGCTGGCGACTCCGTCTGCGCACGGTCGATTGGCCGTGCAGGGCGTTTCGTCCGCTGGTGCCGCCGCCGGCCGTTGGTGGCGGCCTTGTCGCTCGGGCTGGCGATTGCCATCTTGGTGGGGGCCTTCGCCGCGACAAGTCAATGGCTGCGCGCCGAGCGGAATCTCACGGCCGCCCGGGCGTCGGCAGTGGCGGCTAAACAGAACCTCAAACAGGCCGAGGAGGCGTTGCTCGACTTCGCCTGGATCGTCGAGGAAAGTGCCCTCTGGAGCGAGGAGTCGATTTCGCTTCGCAACGAAATCGATGCGCGTCTCAAACAGTACCACGACCGCCTCGAAGAGGCGCACGCCACGAACGGCGATGCGACCCCGATCAGGGCGGCAATCCACTCATTCATCGCTCGCTCTGCTGCCCTCAACGGCGTTGATGCGGTACGGGTCGATGAGGAGTTTCGCCAGGCGCTCTCACTCTGGCATGAGGTTGTGGCGGCCAATCCCGATGCGCATGCGTACCGCCGGGCGAGTGCCCTGTGTCTCTATAGCTACGCCATATTCCTCCGCGATCAGGCTCGCGCCGCTGGTTCACACGATGGCATCGCCGAAATGCGTAAACTCTTCGCCGCGACTGCAGCGGAACCGCCCAACAGCGCAGCAGCCTTGGCCGATCTCGCCACGGTGCTCCTGGAGCGAGGCAACGTGCATTTTAATGCCCGCGAGAACGATTTAGCCCGCGACATGCATGCGCTGGGGCTTCTGGCGGCCGAGGAGCTCGTGGTGCGCTTTCCCAAGAAACGGGAATACGCCGTAGTGGCGGCCACGCTCTCGCGCGTCCTAGCCAACGAGGAGCGGACCGAGGGTCACCATGAGGAAGCACTCGCGGCCGCCAGGCGATCGCAAGAGATCTTGGAGCCCTTCCTATCGGAAGCGCGAAACGATCGGAGATTCAACGAGGAGCTTGCCGAAGTCTACCGCCTTATCGGCTACCAGTTGCGATTCTTACGGGAATACGCCGAAGCTGCCGAGCTACTGAACCGCTCGATCGGTCTCTGGGAGCGGCTCCTTGCGAGCGCCGCGACCAGAGTTCGCTCCTTCGACTGTCCATGGCGCTCGATAATCTGGCGTCGGCGCAATTGGCGATGGGGCGGAATCAGGAGGCACTCGATACGCTGGTCAGATACCAGGCAATCGTCAACGAGGGCCGCATCTCGGCTCCGCTGCCGCATCCGAACCTGCGACTATTTGCTCGCACGTGTCATAGGCTGGGAAGGCTCGCGAACGACTTGGGGAACAAGGACGCGGCACGCACTGCGTTCGCCGACGGAGCAACCGCGTATGACGAGGCATCAACGACGAGCGATCTCGGCCTCGAAGGCACGCTCCGGCGTGCCGAGTGCCATGCGTTCTTCGCGGCGCATCTCGCAGAGTCTGGCGATAAAACAGCCGCGATCGATTCGTATGAAGTGGCCGTGAAGCTGCTTGAGCCCAGGGCCACTGCGCCCAACGCCGAGCCGCGTATCAAGGAACGATTCCGGAAGTCGCGAGCGGCATTGGAACGGCTCAGGAATGAAACCTGAAGACTGAGTATCGAGAGGCGCTCGGCCGGCCGGCATTCAGGTGCAAATCGACTACCTGGGCGGTGAGCCAAGAAACGATCGCTCGACTGTGGGATTGCCGGAAGGGAGGCGCCAGTTTCGACCGGCCGCTAGTTCGCGCGCCACACGGCCAGGGCCAGCAAGACCCAGCCGACGATGAACGACACGCCGCCAATCGGCACCAGCATCACCAGCGCCTTCGACTCGGTGAACACCCAGCCGTAGAGCATGCCCGAGAAGAGGACGATTCCCAATAAGAAAGCGAAACCGGCCGCCTGCAGCAGTCCACTAGGGTTGCTCGCGCCACGGGCCGCGATGAGCCCCAGCGCCAACAGCGCCAGGGCGTGCAGCATCTGGTAGCGAACGCCGACCTCGAAGTTATCGAGCTTCTTCTGGCCGGCGGCGAGCTCTTCGAGCGACATGCCAGGCCGCTGGAAACGGCTTTCGAGCCCGTGCGCGCCGAGTGCCCCCAGGGCGACGGCCAATCCGGCCAACAGGCTACCGCAAATCAACCAGCCGCGTGGTGTCACGAAGTTGCTCCGCGCCGAGGTAGAAGTCGATCTAGACGACGTATTGTAACCGTCGCGGGGCGGGGGGAGAGACCCAGACCGGAAGCCGAGCGGGACAGTCCCGGGCAACGTCGCACTTGATACGGAGGGGGACAGTCCCCGGTTTCGAACGGCGCTGGTTAGCGGTTGCTAAGCCGAACACCGAAACGGGGACAAACCCCGGCGACGCCGCACCTAAGACCGAAGTGGACCGTCCCCGGGCGACTTTTACGGCGCGGCTGGTGGCGCTCCGAGGAGTTGCTCTTCTTCTTCCTGAATGATGATTCGCGGCGTGACCATCATCATCAGGCTTTGAGTCTGGCGGCCGATACCGACGTTGGAGAACAAGCGATTGATGTAGGGGAGCTTGTTCAACAGCGGCACGCCGAACTCGTTGCGCCCCTCCTGCAAGCGCTTGATACCGCCCAAGAGGACCGTACCGCCGTCGGGCACGCTCACCGTGGTGGTTACGGTCACGAACGAGAAGGTCGGCAACTGGACGGTGGTGCCCGACCGGGTGACGGTGCGGTCGGCTTCGCGTTGCGTCGTGGCGCTTTCGGGACCGTCGGAGCTGCTTTGCTCGCGGGTGGTGGTCGAGCCTTCGAACTGGAAGGTGCTGACGTCGCCGATCGTGCTGAAGAAGGGGACGACGGTCAGGCGGACGAAGCGGCGGTCGTTGGAGACGGTCGCCTGCACGGTCATAAAGATGCCTTCGTTCAAGACGACGATCACCGGCTGCTGGGCGGCGGCAAAGTCGCCGACCACCGGGATCACGCTGATCACGAAGGGGCTCTGCGAGGTGTCGGAGACCGTCGCCGACTGGCCGTTGAAGAGCGTCACCTTGGGGGCTTGCAAAACGTTGCTGCGGCGGTCGGCCTGGGCTGCCTGCAAGAGGAAGAAGGCCTGAATGTCGCTGAGAATGGCAAAGCCGAAGTTGGCGGCGCTATTGGCGTCGAACGGTCCGAACGGCGGCGTCGCGGCGGTAAAGCTACCCTGCGTGAAGGGGAGGTCGAGATCGGCCGTGAACGGGGCCACGCCCGACGTGCCCGGCGAGCCGGCGATGCCGACGACGGCCGTGCTGGCGGCGCGGGTATTTGGCTGCGTGAAGTTGCGCGTGGGACCCGGAGCAAAACCGCCGCTGATCGGCGGACCCGAGAGGCCCGCCTGGAAGCCGGGGTCGGGCTGGCCGAACGGCTGGTTCGGGCTGTTGTTGTTGCGGGCGATGAAGAAGTCGAAGTCGACGCCGATCCGCTCGAAGAAGTTGTCGTTGAGGGTGATGAACCGCACTTCGATCGTCACCTGCAGGTCTTGCAACTTACGTAACTGCTCGAGCAGGTCGCGGATCTGGTCGTGGACGTCTTCGGTCTGGCTGATGACCAGGCTGAGGTTGTTGCGATACGATTCGATGGCGCCTTGACCCCCCACCTCTTCCCAGGTGGTGGGGGCGATCGTCGAGGTGATCAGGTCGATCAAGCTGTCGAAGTCGGCCACGACGCCGCCGCCGGCGCCGCCCGGTCCGTTGTGCAACATCGGATTAGCGCTCTGGTTGAGCGGGCTGGCCATCGTGGCCGGTCCGCCCATGTTGGCCAGCACGCTGCCATCGACGGCCGACGAGGGCGTGGCGCCGTTCTTGGCGGCCAACGTTGTGAGCGGACCATTGGCAAAGCCGGTTCCCGGTCCGCCGCCGTAGCCCAGGCTGCCATAGGCATCGTGCAGGCTGCTGGCCAGACCAAGGCGGGGCCCCGGCACGAAGTTTGGAATTGGGATCACCAGGTCGGCCACATAGTAGGTGGCCGGTACGATCTCGCCGTCGCGGACCTGCTCGCTGGTGATCTTAAGAACTTCATCCTTGATCACGTAGCTCAGGTGGAGCGGCTCGAGGATGATGTTCAAGGCGCTCTTGAGCATGACGGGCTTCGAGAGCTCGACGTCGACCTTCGACGAGCTGTCGACCCCCTCGGACGCCAACCCCTGGGGATCGAGATAAATGTTGATGTCGCAGAGCTTGGCCAGGTAGGTCAGCACTTCGCTGAGAGCGGCCCCCTCAAACTCCAGCGACACGGGGGTCTTGAGCTTCTGCTCGATCTGGATTTCGGATTCGCTCCGCCTGGGGCGCTCGGCCGACAAGGGGAGGCGGCGCTTGGTCATGTCGTCCCATTCGGGCTTGGAGCCGAACTGCAGCGGCTTGTAGTCGTCGAAGGGGATCGAAGCGATCTCGACGTCGTTCAGCGAGTCGATAAAGCCGCGCTCCTTGGCGTCGTTGATCTCGTTCTGCTTGCGCATGCGGATGACGAAGTTGGCCTGCCATTTCAACTGCGTTGTTACCGGACTGTCGGGGTCGAGCTCAAAAGCTTGCTTGGCGACGATGCCGGCCTCTTCGTAACGATGCTCGTCCATCAAGCGATTGAAATCGTCGATCATCTGCGCGATCTTCTCTTCGATTTCACGCTTGTGCTGTCGCTCGCGATCCACCTGCTCGATCGTGGCCTCGTTGCGCTCGGCCAACTCGATCGTAGCGCGATGCGCCTCGAAATAGGCCTCGATCTCGGTGCGGGTGCGCTCCAGCCGGGCGAGCAGTTGCGACTGCGACTGGGTATCGACGCCCGACTGTTGCACAGCGCGGGCGGCCTGGTCGAGGATCTGCAGCGCCTGCTTCGGATCGCGCTCCATCAAGCCCTTGGCCTGGAGCTGCTGGCGGGCAATCTCTGTCGTGAGCCGTTGGATCGCCAATCGCTGACTAGCGGCGGTTTCGCCCAACAAGCTACCCGGTGCTAGCGCCGGCGGGAGCGGCTGCGGCGGATCGGCGGGCGAAGTTTGCCCAGGCGAGTTGAGGTCTCCCTGTTCGGGCATGGGTTCGGCAGCGCCGTCGGCCTGCGTTGCCGGGGAATGGGGAGCCGGCATCGCCGCTGGAATCGAAGCTTCGAGCGCGCCGTCGGTTGCCGCGTCGGGAGCATTGCCTGGCGCGATCAAGCCGGCCTGGCCAGCTTGGAATTGGGCTGGCACCGCGGCAGGCTGCTGACCGCCGACCATCGGTTCGAGCGTGGCGAGATGCTGCTTCAGTCGCCCCTGGATTTGCGGCGGGAACTCATCGGCATGCTGGGCCGCTTTGCGGAAGAATGCCAAAGCAGTGTGAGGGTCGTTGTTTTGCAGCGCGTTCTCGCCCAGGGCGAAGAAGCGCGCGCCTGGCGGCGCCTCGCGATCGGCGGCGCCGGGGGCGGCGGGGGGGCCGGCTCCCCGTCGGCTCGACGACTGTGGTGCCGCGGGTGCATACGCTGCATCGCCGGCGCCCGGCGTTGTTTCTGCAAACGGCGAATCGCCGGAGTCTTCGGGGAACGCGAATTCGTCCTCCAGCGACTCTTCGCCACCGGAAGGCTCGGACGGCCATTGCGCGTCGCCACTGCCTTGGGTGTCATCGTAGGGGGCTGGCTCGTCGCTCCGCCCAGCCGAAGCCGTGGCACGGCTGTTGGCCGTGGTATCGCGGCGCGGATCGTAGAAGGCGTGTGCGACGTTGGGGTCGCTCGACGTTTCGCGCGGCGCGGCGACCGGCGCGGTGGCGCTGGCCGTCCGCACGCCGCCGTTGGCGCGAGCCTGCTGCAACTCGCGCAGCACCAGCTCGGGGCGATCGTCTTGCGGACCAAATTCGCTGGCCGGCGGCGAGATCTTCATCGCTTGCTGTAAGAGCATCTCGGCCGTCGGCAGATCGTGCGATTCGAGTGCAGCGCGGGCCCGCGCCGTCAGCGACAGGACCTGCGCTTTGGCCGGAGAAAGCGTGTCGCCCCCTGGCGAGTCGGTCACCACGCTCGGCGCGCCATCGCCAGGAGCAACAGCGAAGCGGGCCGGTTCGGCCGGTCCGCCGGCGCGCAACCGCGCGATTTGCTTGAGTACCGTCGCCGGTTGGGTGGCGCTGGCCGGCAGCGGAACGCCGAGACCGTTGGCATCGCCTAGAATGCGCTCGGCTTCTTCCAATTCTCCGTACGGCAACAGGCCCTGAGCCAATTCGACGAGGTGCTGTGCCAGGTCGCGGCGGATTTCTTCGGTGTCTCCTTGCGCGGCGCGCGCGGCTCGGAGAGCTTCTTGCTGCTGGACGAGGGCTTCCACGCGCTCGATCGATTCACCGGGGGGCAGGCTCCGCGGCGGTTGGCGCTTGATCGCCGCGAGCATGGCCGAGGTGCGCTTGACGTCCCCCATGGCCAGGGCCTTGCGGGCCTCGAGCAGGGTCGGTCCATCGGTTTGGGGCACGGCCGGCGCTGGTTGCGTCGCGGCGGGCGCCGCGACCGACGTGTTCGGCTTGGCCGACTGGCGCGCCCGCATCGCCAACCGGCTGCCGGTTTGATCGTCGACTGGCGGCGGCGCCATGCCGGGCGAGCCTGCCGGCGCCTGTTGAGTTGCCGAGCGCACGGTTCCTTTCGGACGGGGGAGCGCATCGGCGGCGATCGGGGTGATGTCGTCCGGCGAGACCGTGGCTTGCGACGCCGAGCGCTTCTTGCTCGCGGCGACACTCTGGCGGCTGATGCGGCCGGCCGGATCGTCGATGGCGTTTGGCGGCGGTGCGTTGGCGTCGGCCTGCGACTGGCCATTGGCGAACGGATCTTCGGCATCGGCGCCACGGATGCCCGAGGGCACAAACGGACTGAACGGTTTGGCCTTGCGACTGGGGGGCGTGGGGCCATCGCCGGCGCGCAAGCGGTCGAGATCGCGGCGGACCTTTTTGGGTGTGTCGCCCAGATAGAACAAGCTGTAAGGGACGTTCATCCCCTCGGCTTCGACGAGCGTTTTTTCGGCGGCCGCCCAATCGCGCTTCTCGATCGCGGCGCGCGATGCCTGTAGCAATCGCGAGACATGCTCGCGGCGCATCTCGGCGCGTCCGCCCGTGGAGTCGGTTTGCCCGGCCTGCGCGGAAAGCACGCCGGCCAGGGCGCTCAGCCGAGCGCATTGCGAAGCCTGGGCACTCGAAGGCCAACCAAGCCCAGCTCCGGCAACCGCCAGGAGGAAAAGCAGGGTGGTTTTCAACGCGAACTCCTTTCGCGGATCACGACTGTGCTGCGTCGCTCGAACGTCATGTTCCGTTGTTTTGCACCGCGACGGACCATCTAGCCCGCCGATATCGCGCAGCGCCGGCCTGTTTCCAGTGCCCCGAAGTCGATCAACAGACCGAAATCGCCGGGCAGGCGTTACACGATTTGAATGGGGATTCCTCGTTCCTGCTCGAAGAGCGTGAGAAGAGAGGCGGATAGATACCGGCGGCTCGCGCGACGGTCAAGGGCACTTGAGCAAAAGTGCCGCTGATTGGCTGCTTATTCCGCGGACTGCCGGGTGTGCCATCGCAAGCTGCGAAATTTGGAGAAAAGCCGACGGGCAACCGCGTTTGCTAGCCTGCCAGACCTTGCGCGCCGTGGTGGTCGATTGCTTCTTGCAGCGATTCTTCCGGGCTCTTCTGGTAAGGCTGGCGATGAAACCAATACAACAGCGACACCGCAGCCCAGGCCGCGAGCGCCACGGCGGTCCAGTGATAGCTCAGCCCCCGCTCGCCCGCCAGATTCGCTATCCACCGCAGAGGCGCGAACCGTTCGTATTCGACGATCGTCACGCGGTTGGTCAGCACCGCCAGCGAATTGTGGGTGATGTGAAACACAATGCCGGGCCACAAGCTGCCGGTTTGCACCGCCAGGTAGGCGATCACCACGCCGATCAGCGTGGTGATCAGCGACTGCTGAAAGATGGCGTGCGTCAGCCCGAAGAAGACGCTCGACAGCACGATGGCCCGCCATTTGTGCCCCAAGTGCCGGAATCCCGACAAGATGAAGCCGCGGAAGGCCACCTCTTCGCAAACGGCCGGCAACACGGCGAGCACGAGAAGCATCGCCCACAAGTTCGCCGGCGCGGCAAACAGCGAGTCGAGCTGCAGCACGACTTCGTCCTTGATCGGGTAGAGCTTCAGCACGCCTTGCTGCAGCAGATTGGCCAACGGATGCACGCAGACGGCCAACGCCGCCGCGGCCGGCAGCGACCAGCGACGCGAGCGCGCGAGCAACAGCGTCTTGCGCGGACTGCTGGTGAGCACGATGGTCATCAGCAAGGCGGGCGTGAGCACCACGACCAATTGGGTGATGATCGCCGTTTGGGCTAGCCCCGCGAAATTGGCCGGCGTGGCCAGCGCGAAGCTGAGGAAGAACTTGACCACCAGGATCAACACGCCGCAGAGCACGGCTTCGGCCGGGCTGGGAGTCGCTTCGCGGTCGCGCAGCAGCCGCCACAGCCAGACGCGCAGATCGAGCCGTTCGCTCTCTTGGAACAGCACCGACTCGGAGTTGAATTGATCGACGGCCCAACGAATCGACAACAGGCAGCAGCCGAACGTCACCGCCACGACCGGCGGCACGAACGGCAAGGCGTGCAGGTAATCTCCCTCGACGAAGCTGCGCAGCAGCAGCACGATGCCCGTCACCGGAATCAAGCTGTTGCCCAGCGTCAGCTCGACGCCCGGCGCCATCGGTACGATCACCAGCGGCATCGTCACCAGCACCAATGGCATCAGGTAGTACTGCCCTTCCTTGGTGCTGCGCGCGAACGCCGCCAGGGCCAAGCACAAGCCGCTGAACAATGCCGACACCGGCACCAGCGCCAGCAAGATCCAGAACAACGACGACCACGGCGGCGGCCCGAACTGCGGCAACTGCCCCGATACGAACAAGCCCGTGATCCCCAGGCTCACCAGGTTGAGCACCACGGTCGCCATGCTGAAGAGCATCACGGTGAGCAGCTTGCCCCAGACGATCTCGGTGCGGGCCGCGGGGCTGCTGAGCAGCGTTTCGAGCGTGCCGCGTTCTTTTTCGCCCGCGCACAAATCGATCGCCGGATAGAACGCGCCGGTCAGGGCCCAGATCAACAACAGGAACGGAAAGACTTTCGACCACATGGCCGCTTCGCGGCGCCCTTCTTCGGCGACGTCGTGGCTGGCAATGCGAAAGCACGAGGCGGCACTGGCCGGCAAGTTGCCGGCGACCAGGTTCTGCTCGCCGATCTGCGAGCGCCATTGCCCGAGCACTTCGCCGACGCGCATGCGGGCCAACTGCGATTTTTCCTGCGCGGCGTTGAAGTAGAGCTGCGGCGCGGGGATGGCCAGCGCCGCACCGTCGCTCGGCGCGCCCGAGCTGAGCGCCTCGCGATACGCTTGCAGCCGCGGTGCGAAATCGGGGGGGAAATAGACGACGACCTGATACAACCCCGCGCGCACCAACTGCTCGGCGGCAGTCGCCACGGCCGTGGCCGGGGGTTCGGGCGCCGGCGGGGCCGCCGCGGCCGACTTCGGTTCGGCCGGCTGCGCTTCGGCAGGCACCGCTGTGTGGTGTTTGCCAGGCGCCGCCGGGTGGGGGTGAGCCAACTGCCGGGCTTCGGCCAGCAATTGCGCGGCCGAGCCTCGATGGGCGATCAACAGCCGCGCGTCGGCCGGTTCGCTGAACAACTCGTCGGCGAAGCGGCTCCCCGAAACGAGCGTCGGCTCGGGTTCGTCGGGCAACTGGCCGACGACAAACACGCTTGTCGGATGCTCGTGCACGAACTGCGCGATCTGCAGAAACGACATCCCCAATAGCGGGTAGAGCAGAATCGGCAGCACGAAGATCATGAACAGCGTGCGGCGGTCGCGCAGTTGGTCGCGCACCTCGCGCTCGAGAATCAGCCGCACGTTGGTCCAGTTCATCCGCGGTACTCCTGCAACACGGGGGAGTGGCGCGGGTCGGGCAGATTCGAGTCGGCCGAGATCAACTGATAAAACAGCTCTTCCAGATCGTGTTGCTCGTGCTGCTCACGCAGCTCAGGGAGCGTGCCGCAGGCGCGGATGCGTCCCCGATGTACGATAGCCACGCGATCGCAGAGCTTTTCGGCTTCGCGCATGATGTGCGTCGAGAAGACGATGCACTTGCCGTGCTCGCGCAGCTCGGCCACGGTGCGCAGCAGCGAGCGCGAGACCAGCACATCGAGCCCCGTCGTCGGTTCGTCGAAGATCAACACCGGCGGATCGTGGACGATCGCGCGGGCAATCGACACCTTCTGACGCATGCCGGTCGACAGCTTCGCCCCCAGCACGTTGCGAAAGTCGTTCATCTTCAGGCGATTGAAGATGGCGTCCATGCGAGCTTCGAGCTTGTCGGCCGCCAGGCCGTACAGCCGGCCGAAGTAGGCCACCATCTCCCAGGCGGTCATGCGGTCGTAGATGCCGGTGTTCGACGATAGGAAACCGATCTGATGCCGCACCTCGGCCGCCTGCGTGACGACGTCGTAGCCGTTGACCGAAACCGTGCCGCTGGTGGGGCGGAGCATCGTGCTCAAGACGCGCAGGGCAGTCGTTTTGCCGGCGCCGTTGGGGCCCAACAGGCCGAAGATCTGGCCCGGCAGGGCATAGAAGCTGACGCGATCCAACGCGACGAACTTGCCGCGTTCCAGATCGGTGTATTCCTTGGTGAGCTCGCGGACGTGGATCATTGCCTCTTGCCGTCCGGGTCGCGGATGCTCGCCGGCCGGCTGGCGGCGCGACCGAGCGTGGGCCGCTTGTATCGAGCATGCCGATTGCGCGCGGCCAGTTATCCCCCACGATGGCGAACCACCTGGGTCTAACTACCAAACCTACCTCAGGCTCGCCCGCGCTGCGAGGCTTCGGGGGCGCGCGCGGCGGTTGTGGCCGGTTTCCAACCAGCCGGCCGTGGTCAGCGAAGCCGGATATAGGGGTCGAATTAGGGGGAAGGAGGCAGAGGCTAGGGGTCAGAGGTCAGGGATCAGGGATCGAATTGCCGGCGGAGTTGTGCGGCGACTAGAATCAGGCGACTTGCCGGGCTGCCATCCGCTGACACGCCGACGGCGATATCGGGGTAGCTTCTCCGCTGCGGGCAACGGCAAGAACACGGTGGGGGGAGGGACGCTAGTGCTTCGTAGCCTGCTTGCACCGACGCGTCGCTCCGCCGTCGCTCCGCGCCGATTTGCCCCTCGGTGTTTGTCGATCGAGCCGCGTCGCGGTCGGCCGACAGTTCTTGCTGGCCTGATTGCAGCGCTTGCGATCGCGTTGGCTCCGGGCGTTGCTCGGGCAACCATTCTCAACAATATCACGGTGATCAGCGTTCCAGCGGCATGGGGCGCCGGTACGCGTCCGTTGGATGTGTCCGGCGACAGCATCGTGGGGTATTACCGTGATCAGTTTGGAACCTCGCACGGTTTCCTTTACGACGGAACAACCTATACGAAGCTCGATGGACCGCCCAGCATTGAGCGCTATGCTCGCGGAATCGATGGGTCGAACGTAGTCGGCACATACGCGGATTTGAAAGGGACGGCACAAGGATTCCTATTTGATGGATCGAGTTATACGACGCTAAGCAATCCCTTGGCAGCAACAGGGCCGAATCTAGGCACTTATGCCGAGGGCATCGACGGTGACAACATCGTCGGCTACTACTTCGACGCGGCGAAACATGCCCACGGCTTCCTTTACAATCTGACGTCGAACACCTACACCACGATCGATAATCCCCACGCGGGGGGCGGCACCGGCGAAGGTACGTTTATCGAAGGCATTTCGGGCGGCAATCTCGTCGGTTACTATTCGATTGGCGGCGGGTTCAAGTCGCCTTTCCTTTTCAATGGCACTTCGTTTACCTCGCTTGATCCTCCCTTCGGGACACACCTCGGAAGCGATGCCGTGGGCTACGCTCAAGGTATCTCAGGAACGAACATCATCGGGAACATTGCAGATTCGTCCCCTGCGAAACTAGGCGGCTTCCTCTACGACGGGACAACGTACGATTCGATCGCCAACTTCCAACTTTACGGCATTTCCGGCAACAAGATCGTCGGCACGTTCGTCTCATCGGTGAGTTTTCCCAGCGGCAACCCAAGCTACACCGGCTTCGTCGCCACGATCCCCGAGCCCACGTCGCTTGTGTTGGGTCTGGCGGGAGCGGTTGGCCTGTGGCTCTTCGTGTGCAGGGTTCGTAAGCCGCGAAGGTAAGCGCGGCATCCTCGGTGGCTCCAAACGCCTGGTCGTCGACGGCCGGCCGGAGTCAGACGTCGGGCAGCCCGCGGGGGGCGAAAAAACCATCGCGGGCATGGCAAATCCTGCCAATGACTCTGCTAGCGGTTGCCGGGCACTTTTTTAGACAGATCCTTTGACAGCGCCGACGGTTCTGACTACTCTCGGAGCAGGAAGTTGGCGCTGTAACGGTTTTTTGCTTGGCGCTAATTTCCCGGCCGGATTCGCACTCTGCCAATGATTTAGTTGCAACTCGTTTCGTCTTTACGAGCACCGCTAGTGAGTCGCTCGACAACCCGCTTGCTTTGCTAGTCGGCCATTCAACGCCGGCCGCAGGGCTTTCTTTTTTGACGGGTTGATCGGCAGGCGCGCCGTGTTTTGTCGGCGTGTGCCGCGTTTTCAAGCTGGATCGATCGCGCGTGCCGGTTTGCGCCGTGCCGCGCGAGTTGGGAAGCCTATTTTTGTTTCGCCGCCCCGGCAACTTTTCGCGGTGGCGCGAATTACGCTGGAACTGTTCGCGTTTTACGTGGATCGGGAGGAGCACTAATGCGTTGTATTTCGGGTCGGGCGCCGGGGGCCATGTGGCCGGTGATGACGCTCGGGCTTTGTCTGTGGGCCTCGACGGCCCAGGCGACGCCGATCGTGATCGATGGCAGTCTGACAGACTGGGGCTTTTTCGTCGGAGACAACAACACGAGCACCTTCACGCCGTCGAAGAGCGTGAACTTCGTGGGCTACGACGTCGAAGACACCAACGACGCGTGGGGGAGCAGCAAATTCTTGGGACCGGGCCGAGGCGGGCAGAACTTCGATATCGAAGTGCTCGCCGCCGTCGTGCAAGACGGCATGCTTTATGTCGCCATGGTGAGCGGCCAGCGGCCCGATAACGGGTTCACCGGTTACGGGCCAGGCGACTTCGTGTTCAACACCTCGGGTGGCATCTATGGCCTCGAAGTCGGCGGGGGCGTCGGCGGCGGGGCTGGCGGAGCGATTACCGAGGGGGCTGCTGGTTCGGTCTACAGCCTTGACTCGGACGGCTTCGTCAACGGCCAGTGGGATCAGCCACAAAAGGCCGGCAGCTTGTGGTTCAACCCCACCTGGTGGGACGGCGGCTTCACGCCCGTGAATCACACGCAGATCAACAAGACCACGCCGGCGAACTATCGTGGGCTGGCCGACTACATCTTCACGCGTAACAGCGTGACGTTGCAGCACTCGATCATCGAGTTCGCGCTGCCGCTGACGGCCTTCGACGGCAACATCGTGCAGTCGATCAGCTACGCGCCGGCGTGCGACAACAATAACCTGTTCATTCAGTTGGAAAACTACGCGATCCCCGAGCCGGCCAGCCTGGCGTTGGCGGGCGGCGGGCTGGCGATCGTTTTGGCCGCGGGGCTACGGCGCCGTGGCCGCCGCGTGGTTCGTCGTGCCGGCGGGGGCTGAGATTTGGCGGCACGACCGCGACCACCGGGGGCGAACCTGGAATAACTAAACCTGTTCGATTCAACCGTTCGCACGGCCCGCGCTGTGCGGGCGGTTTTTTGTTGGTGCGTCAAAAGACTTGGCGACGATGGGCGAATTGCGCCTGCGGGCGACTCCTCTTGGTCCGTCGCCCCGCCGGATGCTAGAAAAGGGCGACAAACCACCCTGTGCCCGTCATTCGAAATGGCCGGCCTGGGCGACGCCTCGTGAGCAGCGGAGCCGATCGAGATGCAGTGTCCCGCGTGTGCCGCCGAAATCTCGGACAACAATCGCTTCTGCCCGCAGTGCGGCGCGGACCTCTCGGCCCCGGCCGAGGGAGGCGCAACCGCTCGCGCGGTGGCCAAGCCACGTGGGGCCCCGGCCACGGCCAAGTTGCGGCGCGGCCGGGCGACCGACGCGCCCGAGGAAGAGGTATGGCAAGGGACCTATTCGCCGCTGGCAATGCTGGGGACCTGGGCGGCAGTACTCGTGCTGACGATTGGCTCGGCGATCGCCGCCGTAGTGCTCGCGATGCCGGGGCAATACTGGGGGTTCTTGATGCTGGGGTTGTTGTTGCTGTGGGTGTTGCCGGCGCTAGTGCTGTTGTACCGCCGGCTGGCGATCCGCTATCGACTGACGACGCAGCGGCTGTTTCACGAGCGCGGGCTGTTGCGGCGCGTCACTGATCGCATCGAGGTGATCGACATGCACGACATCACCTTCGAGCAGGGAATTTTCGAACGGTTGCTGGGGATCGGCACGATCCGCATCAAGTCGAACGACAAGACCGATCCCGATTTCTGGCTGCGCGGCATCGACCACGTCCGCGACGTCGCCCACGAGCTCGATCGCGTGCGGAGGGCCGAGCAGATTCGCCGCGGGCTGTTCTTCGAGGCGATGTGATCTGAGAAGCTGTGATTCGCCCCGCTTTGATTCGGGGCGACCGCGCAGCCCGACGCGGTGCATACTAATCAGTTGCCTGCGGGGCCAGTTTGGCGAAGCTCGCCGAGAGCTTGACCGTCGGCGGATCGGTTTGCCCATCGACGAACATGGCCGCGACGTTGGGCTGCGATTCGACGAACTGAATCCCCGAGCGCTCTCCAAGCACACAGAGCGTCGTCGCCAGGCTATCGGCCCTGACGCAGTCGGGCGCCACGACGACGACGGCCCGCGACCTCGTAAGACCCAGTCCGGTGCGCGGATCGACGATGTGCGAGTAGCGAACGCCGTCGATTTCGACGTACTGAAAGGCGTCGCCCGAGGTCGAGATCGCGCGGTTGGCCAGCCAGACGAAGCGACTGGGAACGGCCGCCTCGGCCAACGGCGCGATGCCGATTTTCCAACCGGGCTCGCCGGGCGGGGGATCGCTCGCCACGAGATCACCGCTGGCATCGACCAGGGCGCTTTGAATGCCGTGCCGGGCCAGGATGACGAGCGCTTCGTCGGCTGCGTACCCGGCGGCGATGCCCCCTAAATCGAGACGCATGCCCGACTGGGTGAGCGTGGCAGTGCGCGACTCGTCGTCGAGCTTCAGCAACCGATGGCCGACGGCGGAGCGGGCCTCGGCTAGCCGCTCGGCGGATGGCATTTCACGCTCGCGCCGTGCGCGGCGCCAGAGCCGGACGAAGGGCCCGACCGTGACATCAAACGCCCCGTCGCTGGCGTCGGCCAATCGTTGGGAAACCGTCAGCACGTGCCAGAGATCAGCGCCGACGGGAAGCGACTGGTCAGTGCCGGCCGACTTCGATAGTCGCGACAATTCGCTGGCCGGATCGTAGTCGCTCAGCACGGCGTTGAGCTCGGCGACGCGGGCGTAAGCCGCCTGGGCAGCGCGGTTTGCGGCGGTTTCGTCGGCTGCATAGAATGTCAGCTTAAAGTCCATCCCCATTTGGACCTGCGTAAACTCGAACCGCTCGAGCGGGGCGCGATCGGCAGCGATCCCCTGTTGCCCACAAGCGAGCAACGACCAGACCGCGGCCAGCGCGGTGCGAGACCAACAAGGCTTCAGAAGTTTGTCCATGATCGAACCTTGCAGCCCCATTGCCGTGCGGTCGACACCGCCTGGCCTGAACCTTTCAACTCATTCTAACTGGCAGGCTTGCGACGCGCGACGCCGGAACGTTGGCATCGGCCCTGGCGACGCAAGTGGCAGCCATTCGGGCATGACTCGCCGGGCATCGCGTTTGGCCTGGGCGACCGCCGTTGCCCGTGTGGCGCTGGTTAGCGCGTCGTTGATCTTGGCGCCGGCGACCGTTCGCGCCGAACCCGCGGCTGCGACCGCCGACGAGGTTGATTCCTCGGCCGAGGCCAAGACCGCGGCCGAGATGAAGCCGTATGTCGAAAAGATTTCGGGGACGGGCGTCTCGTTCGAAATGGTGCCAATCCCCGGCGGCAAGTTCCTGATGGGGAGCCCAGCCGACGAGGCCGATCGCAAAGAGGACGAGGGGCCGCAGCACGAAGTGACGATCGACCCGTTCTGGATGGGCAAGCACGAAGTGCGCTGGGACGAATACGACATTTGGACGTTCAATCTCGACATTCAGCGCCGCGAAGTGACGAAGATCGAGCCGACCGAGCGCGACCAGGTCGCCGACGCGCTCACGCGGCCGACGAAGCCGTACACCGACATGAGCTTCAGCATGGGTCGCGAGGGCTATCCGGCCATCTGCATGACACAGTACGCGGCGAAGAAGTATTGCGAGTGGCTCTCGGCCAAAACGGGGCACTACTATCGACTGCCGACCGAGGCCGAATGGGAGTACGCCTGCCGCGCCGGGACCACGACCGCGTATTCGTTCGGCGACGATCCGGCCGAGCTCGACGGCTACGCCTGGTACTTCGACAACAGCGAAGACGCCTATCACCCGGTCGGCGAAAAGAAGCCGAATCCCTGGGGGCTGTACGATATGCACGGCAACGTTGCCGAGTGGTGCCTCGACGCCTACTCCGCCGGCATCTACGGCACGTATCCGGCCGATCAGCCGACGCACGAACCCTACGTGGCGCCGGTGAAGCCCTATCCGCATGTCGCCCGCGGCGGCTCGTGGGACGACGATCCCGATCGCTTGCGTAGCGCGGCGCGGCGCGCGAGCGACAAGACCTGGAAGCAACAAGACCCGCAGATTCCGCAAAGTATCTGGTACTTTACCGACGCGCAGTTTGTCGGGTTTCGGGTCGTGCGGCCATTGACTGTCCCCACGGCCGAGCAACAGGCAAACTACTTGGCGGAAGGAACGCAAAAGGAGTAGAACTACGGAGCCGTTACCGGCCCTTAGAGCCCATCGCTCACCAGCTCGCGTGTCGACGCCTTGGCGGGCGCCGGCACTTCGCACCGTCACTTGTTGGAGATCCGCAGATGACCACGCCCGCCACGCCCCAGCCCGCCAGATCGTCGCGCCGCTCGTTGATTCTCCCCGCCGAAGCGGGTGGCACGCGGCGAACGTTTTTGAAGACGTCGTCGCTGGCGGTCGCCGGCAGTGCGTTGGCCGGTAGCCTCGCGGTTGGCCGCTATGCCCATGGCGCTGGCGCCGACGAGACGATTCGCATCGGCCTGATCGGCTGCGGTGGGCGCGGCACCGGGGCCGCCTCGCAAGCGCTGCATACTTCGGGGCCGGTCAAGCTGGTGGCAATGGGAGACGCGTTCGAGGATCGGCTGGCCAGCAGCTATGACAATTTGCAGAAAGACGACGCCATCCGCGACCGTATCGACTGCCCTCCCGATCGCCGCTTCGTGGGCTTCGACGCTTATAAGAACGTGATCGACTCGGGGGTCGACCTGGTGATTCTGGCGACCCCCCCAGGCTTCCGTCCGCAGCATCTGGCCGCGGCGGTCGACGCCGGCAAGCACGTCTTCATGGAAAAGCCCGTCGCCATCGACCCGGCGGGGGTGCGCTCGGTGCTGGACTCGGTCGCCAAGTCGAAGGAAAAGAACCTCGGCCTCGGCGTCGGCCTGCAGCGGCACCATCAGAACGCCTACCTCGAGACGGTCAAGCGTCTGCAAGATGGCGCGATCGGCGAGTTCGTCTGCGGCCGTTGCTATTGGAACGGCGCCGGGCTGTGGGTTCATCCGCGCAAGCCCGACCAGAGCGAAATGCAGTACCAGATGCGCAACTGGTATTACTTCAATTGGCTGTGCGGCGATCACATCGTCGAGCAACATATCCATAACATCGACGTGATCAACTGGGTGAAAGGGGCCTACCCGGTTCGCGCCGAGGGGATGGGGGGCCGGCAAGTGCGCACGGCCGAACAGTTCGGTGAGATCTACGATCATCATGCCGTCGAGTTCGAGTACGAAGACGGCACGCGGATGTTCAGCTATTGCCGGCACATCCCCGGCTGCTGGGACAGCGTGACCGAGCACGTGCACGGCACCGAGGGAACCTGCGACGTTAGCGCTGGGGTGATTCGCGCCGCCGGCGAAAAGCCGTGGAAATACCGTGGCGATGGAAACAACCCCTACCAGACCGAGCACGACGATCTGTTCGCCAGCATTCGCGCGGGGACGCCGTTGAACGAAGGCGAAAACGGCGCCAAGAGCACCATGACGGCGATCTTCGGCCGCATGGCGACCTACTCAGGCAAGATGCTCAAGTGGGACGATGCGCTGGCCAGCGAGATCACTTACACGCCCAGCGAAATCTCTTGGGAAGCAACGCCGCCGGTGCCGAGCGTCGCGGTCCCCGGCCAGACGCGGGTGGTTTGAGCTGGTTGTTCAAGAAGCCATTCAGTAAACGAAGCCCAGGGGTCACCACCTCTGGGCTTTGTTGTTGGCGGCCGATCGCAACGCAACGGGCTTACCACGCGAAGCCGGTTGCAACCGTGATGCCGAAGAAACCCAGATTGCCGGGGGTGAATATCTCGCCGCTCACCGACGAGCCGGCAGTGATGTTGCCGGCGTCGCCCCAGACCTGCCCTTCGACACCCGTCCGCGCGAAGAACACACCGCGCCCGAGCGCTTCGGTCCATTGCATGCCCAGTTGCAGTTCGCCGATCGGCATCAGGCTCTCGTGACGGCTGAACACGTTGAACGAGGCGTTGGGGATCTGCGAATCGGCCAATTCGTTGCGGCGACCGAACAGGATCGAGCCTCGGCCGATTCCATAAAACGCGAAGCGTTCGAGAAATGGCCGCCACATCTCCATGGCCAGCGTGGGCCCGCCGCCGTGGAATCCTTGCACGAAGACTGCCGAAGAAATCTCGAACGGTGGCTCGGTGATGACCGTGAACTGGTTGCGGCTGATGTGTTCGATCGTGGCATAGCGCACGCCGGCGGCGAAGTTGAACACCATCCGCCCGAGCTGTCCACGTTGTGTCCACTCGGTGTCGAACGTTTGCAGCGTCAGCCGGCTCTGCAGTAGTTGCTCGCTTCCGGGCAGGGCCAACGTCTGTTGCAGCGAGTGATGATCAAATTGCCAGTAGCGGAAGCGGCCCCCCATGCCGCCGGGGAGCGTGTAGCCCAGCCAGGCACGCGGCGCCATGTCGAATTCCCACTTTTCGGGCACCGTCGCCTGTCCGCCGCCAAAGCGCGGCGCACTGCTCGTAGCAAAGTAGGGTTTGGCGATCACCGCCTCGAAGCCGGCGTTCAGGCCGCTGGGAGCAGGAAGCACGAACGGCGCGCACTGCAACCGGCAAAGCGGTCCGCAATCGGGAGCGCCGTCGGCCCGCGGAACGGGTTTCGGGTCGAAGTACTCGCCGTCGATGCTTTCGATGTAGGCCCCGTCGGGCAAGACGTCGCCCGGCGCGCCGGTGGCGGGGCCCGGCGGAATGATCTCGTTGGGCGTGGCGGCTGCCGGCGTGTCGGTGCTGGGGGGCGTTCCCTCGGTATCGTGCAGCGCGGCATCTTGGGCGGCCTCGGCCGTCGCCACGATGGCCAGCGTGGGCGTTCTGGCCGGCGCCTTGTCAGGGCCGCGTTTCCAGCCTTGGTTCTCCACGCCGCTGGCAAACGGCGTGGCAACCAGTAACATCACGGCGACGACGCTCGAAAACTTGAGATTCATGGTCGACGACTCGGGCGGAGCTGCGGCGGGTTGGCGAATCGACGGACCGCGAAAGATTGCCAATGGCGCAAGGCTTTCGCGGTCATTCTCCAGCATCGGCAGCGTAGAATCGATAAATCGAGAACGACCGCTACCCGGGGAAAAGTCGCCGCAGCTTGCCCGGTTTTCCAGACGATCGCCCGCTGCCGCGCCCGTACACACCCGCAACCTGGTAGCTCTGCCGCTAGCACCTCATGCCGATCCGGCTCTCGAACATCCGCCTGAGCGTCAATGAAAGCGAGCTGGCGCTGGCGCGCGAGGTGAACCGCGC
The DNA here is from genome assembly GCA_050184475.1 of Pirellulales bacterium. Lineage (GTDB taxonomy): Bacteria > Planctomycetota > Planctomycetia > Pirellulales > JAEUIK01 > JAIESQ01. The sequence goes on from JBFXAH010000003.1 coordinate 179,695, forward strand.
GCTGGGGCTTTCGGGCCGCGACACTCCGCACTGGCGGATCTTGCGCAAGAGCCTCGACGCCCGCGACAAGGCCGAGTTGTCGTTCGTCTATGCCGTCGAAGTCGCGCTGCCGTCGGTTGCTGAAACGGGCGGCGACGAGGCCCAACTGGTCGAGCGCTTGAATCGGCGCCGCACGGGAATTGCGGCCGATTTGTATCACGAGCCGGCGTTCGAAATGCCGTCGCCGGGCCAGGAGCCGCTCGGCGAAAGGCCGGTCGTCGTCGGCTCGGGGCCGGCCGGGGTGTTTGCCGCGTATTTTCTCGCCGAGCAGGGTTACCGGCCGCTGGTGCTCGAGCGCGGTCGTCGGGTGCGCGATCGCATTCGCGACGTCGCGGCCTTCGACGCCGGCGGACCGCACAATCCGGAAAGCAACTATTTGTTCGGCGAAGGCGGGGCGGGCACCTTCAGCGATGGCAAGCTGACTTGCCGGGCCTCGGGCCCGGACGTGCGGCGCGTGCTCGAAGTGCTGGCCGCGGCCAAAGGCAGGCCGTCGATCCTCTACGAGCATCGGCCGCATCTGGGGAGCAATCGTTTGCCGGCGGTCGTCAAGGCGCTGCGGCAGCAGATCGAAGCCCTGGGGGGAGAGTTTTGCTTCGACTGCCGCGTCGACGACATCGAACTGGCCGACGGCCAGGTACGCGGCCTGGCGACGTCGTCGGGGCACCTGCCGGCATCGCTGGTCGTGCTGGCGATCGGGCACAGCGCACGCGATACCTACGAGATGCTGCTGGCGCGCGGCGTGCCCATGATCCAGAAGCCGTTTCAGATTGGCGTGCGGATCGAGCAGCCGCAAGAGCAGATCAATCGCGCGCAGTACGGACCCGAGCGACTCGAAGCGCGGCTCGGCTCAGCCGACTATAGCGTCGTCGCGCGGGGGCCAACCAATCTGTTCAGCTTCTGTATGTGCGCCGGCGGATACGTGATGCCGAGCGTCTCGGAGCCCGGCTACTTCGGCACCAACGGCATGAGCCTGGCACGGCGCGACTCGCCGTTTGCCAATAGTGGCCTGATGATCACGCTCGAGCCGGCCCTGTTCGGCTCGGATCATCCTCTGGCGGGTATGCACGTGCAGCGCCATTTCGAGCGGCTGGCGTTCGATGCGGGGCGCGGCGACTATCACTGCCCGATTCAGCGCGTCGACGACTTTCTCGCGGGGCGCCGCACGACCGGCGCGCCGCCGTCGAGCTACCCGCGCGGCGTGCAGCCGGCCGAAATCTCGGCAATTGTCCCGCGCGAGGTGGTCGCAGCGTTGCAGCGCAGCCTACCGGCCATCGATCGCCGCTGGCGGGGCAAGTTCCTGGCGGGCGCCACGCTGGTGGGGCCTGAGTCGCGGGGCAGCGCGCCGGTGCGATTTTTACGCGACCCAGCGACGCTCGAGTCGACGGGCGTTGCCGGCCTGTACCCGATCGGCGAAGGGGCAGGCTACGCCGGCGGCATCGTCAGCGCCGCGCTCGACGGTTTGCGCGCCGCCAAGTCGATTGTTGCCCGCTTTGCGCCGCTCGAACGGCGCTAGCGGGTTGTGAGCGAATGTGGCCGGTGTTAGTGCTGTCGCTCGGCCGCCGTGGAATGATTCGGCGCGAGCAACGCCATTGAAAAGCCGTGAGCCGGCGCGGCTGCGTAGGGCCGCGCCGGCTCCACGGGTACCAGCCCGCGAAGCGGCGGTGGAGGTTACACCGCTTGCGGTTCCACTACAAACTGCTCTTCTTCGGTCGAGCCGGTCAGGGCGGTCGTCGACGATTGCCCGGCGGCGATGGCCTGGGCGACTTCGTCGAAGTAGCCTGTCCCGACGAAGCGCTGATGCTTTGTCGCACGATAGCCGGCGTCGGCCTCGCGGGCAAACTCACGCTGCTGTAAGGCGGAGTAGGCGGTCATCCCTTGATCGCGGTAGGCCCGCGCCAAATCGAACGTGGCCAGGTTCAGCGAGTGGAACCCGGCCAGCGTGATGAACTGGAATTTATAACCCATTTCACCCAAGTCGCGTTGGAATCGGGCGATGGTGCGTTCGTCGAGCTTCTTCTGCCAGTTGAACGACGGCGAGCAATTGTAAGCCAACAGCTTGCCGGGGAACCGGGCATGGATGGCCTCGGCGAAGCGACGCGCCTCGGCGACATTCGGCTCGGACGTCTCGCACCATAACATGTCAGCATACGGAGCGTACGAAAGACCGCGGTCGATCGCAACATCCAGGCCCCCCTCGAGCTGGAAAAACCCTTCCGGGGTCCGCGCGCCGCGAATGAACTGCCGGTCGCGGGGATCGACATCGCTGGTGAGCAGTTGCGCACTATTGGCGTCGGTGCGGGCGATCAGCACGGTGGGAACGCCGAGCGTGTCGGCAGCCAGCCGCGCCGCGGTGAGCGTGCGAACAAACTGGCTGGTGGGGACCAGCACTTTTCCCCCCATGTGACCGCACTTTTTCTCGCTGGCGAGCTGATCCTCGAAATGGACGGCCGCGGCCCCCGCCTCGATCATGCCCTTCATTAGTTCGAAGGCATTGAGCGGGCCACCGAACCCGGCCTCGGCATCGGCCACAATGGGCAGGAAGTAGTCGCAGTCGTGACGGTTTTCGAGGTGTTGGATCTGATCGGCGCGCCGCAGCGAGTTGTTGATTCGCCGCACCAAGTTGGGGACGCTGTCGGCCGGGTACAAACTCTGATCGGGGTACATCTGGCCGGCGTTATTTGCATCGGCGGCCACCTGCCAGCCGCTGACGTAGATCGCCTTGAGTCCGGCTTCGGCCATCTGCACGGCCTGATTGCCGGTCAGCGCTCCCAGCGCGTGGATATAAGGCTCGAAGTTCAGTAGTTTCCAAAAACGCTCCGCGCCCCGGCGAGCCAGCGTGTGCTCGACGTGCAAGCTGCCGCGCAGCCGGGCCACATCCTGGGCCGTGTAGTTGCGGCAAATGCCGTCCCACCGGGGATCGCCCGACCAGGCCGTTTCCAAGTCGGTTTGTGTCGCGGGCCGATGCATCGAAGTAACCTTTCCTCTGGGTGTGTGCAAGGGAATCCAGGAACCAGGTTTGCTCTTGATCGCAGTGTCGGGTTGGCCGCGTCCAATCGGCGCGGGCACCCATCAGGCGAGTTGCTCGTAAGCCGGCAGCGTCAGGAACTCGACAAACTCGGTGGCTGTGCTCACCTCGAGGAACAGCTCGCCCGCTTCGTCGAATTTGCTTTGTTCATAGGCCGCGTCGCCCAACTCCTCGCGCAAGCTGGCCAACTCGCTCCGCACTACCTCGTCGACAAGCTGGCGGGAGATGCGCGTGCCGTCGGCGAACTTGCCGCGCGGATGCTGAATCCACTGCCAGACCTGTGCCCGCGAAATCTCCGCCGTGGCGGCATCTTCCATCAAATTGAAGATGGGGACGCAACCCGTCCCGCGCAGCCAGGCTTCGAGGTACCGCACGCCTACGGCCACGTTCACGTTCAAACCTTCGCGAGTGATTGGTCCCTCGGGCACGGTGAGCAAGTCGGCGGCACGAATGTGCAGATCGGGGTTCGGACGGCCGAGTTGATTGGGGGCTGGCATAAATGCGTCGAAGACTTCCAACGCGACAGGCACCAGCCCGGGGTGTGCGACCCAAGTGCCGTCGTGTCCGTCGCCGGCCTCGCGTTCTTTGTCTGCCCGCACCTTGGCCAGGGCCTGTTCGTTGGCGGCCGGGTCGTTTTTGATAGGAATTTGCGCTGCCATGCCGCCAATGGCGTGCGCGCCGCGGCGATGGCACGTTTGGATCAAGAGCCGGGAGTACGACCGCAAGAAGTGGGTCGTCATTGTGACCAGCGCCCGATCGGGAAGGACGAATTCGGGTCGGTTCCGAAACTTCTTGACGAAGCTGAAGATGTAATCCCAGCGGCCGCAATTGAGCCCCACGATGTGATCGCGCAGTTCGAAGAGGATTTCGTCCATCTCGAACGCGGCCAGGATGGTCTCGATCAGCACCGTGGCCTTGATCGTTCCCTGCGGAATCCCCAACTCGATTTGCGCCAATTTGAAAACGTCGTTCCAGAGCCGCGCTTCGAGATGATTCTCGAGCTTGGGCAGGTAGAAGTACGGGCCAGTGCCGCGCTCGAGCAAACTCATGGCGTTATGAAAGACGTACAAACCAAAGTCGAATATGCCCGCCGAGATCGGTTCGCCGTCGACCAGCACGTGTTTTTCCACCAGGTGCCAGCCGCGTGGCCGCACGACGAGCGTCGCGTGCCGCGGCTGGAGTTGGTAGTGCTTGCCCTCGGGGCTGGTGTACTCGATCGTGCCGTTGATGGCGTCGCGAAGATTGATTTGTCCTGCGAGCGTGCCTTCCCAGGTCGGCGCATGGGAGTCCTCGAAGTCGGCCATGAAGATCCGGGCGCCGGAGTTCAACGCGTTGATCACCATCTTGCGATCGACCGGTCCGGTGATTTCGACGCGGCGATCTTGCAAGTCGTCCGGAATCGTGCCGACGCGCCATTGGTTGCGGCGGATCGACTCGGTCTGAGGGAGAAAATCGGGCAATTCCCCGGCGTCGAGCCGCGCTTGTCGCTCGGCCCGTGCCGTCAGCAGCGCCTCGCGGCGGGCACGCGTGCGGCGTTCCAGGGCGGCGACAAACTCCAAGGCGTCGGGCGTAAGGATTTCGGCCGCCGCAGGCGAAAGGGGGGCCAAGACGTCGATTCCAGCGGTCGCGGAGAGAGCTTCCATCACAGACATGGCGGAACAGGTCCTGGGCCGGGGGTGGCTATTCAAAGTCGCAACGATGAGGAATCCAGCGGGCCGAGGGAATGCCGTGGCGGCACGGCTTGTTTTTCGATCCAACGCGCGTCGGCGCGGCGACCGGTTTGTTGCCAGACAGTGACCAACCGCACCCGCGACTCTTGCGACTTTAGCCATGCTTTCAGAATTGAACACACCAATCTTTTTAATGGACAGCATTGTCTGGATATATAAAATGATAAGTATTATCGAGCGCTATAATCTCGGGCGGCGCTCGGCTCCCCGTTTTAGCAGCCCTGGTGGACTTCCATCGTGCCTACGCAAGTTTCTCCGAATCCGCAGTACTACAAGCAGAATCGCCTGCAACAGCTACGTGGTTTTTGTCACGCCGCTCAAGCTGGCAGCATCTCGAAAGCGGCCGAGCGATTGTTCCTCAGCCAGCCGAGCGTCTCGCTGCAGATCCAGGCGCTCGAACGCGAGATGAAGACCACGCTATTCGAGCGTCGCGGGCCCAAGATCACGCTTACGCCCGATGGCAAGACGCTGTACGATCTGGCCTCGCCGCTGGTCGAGGAAATCGACACGCTCGACGACACGTTTGCAGCCCGCCGGGGCGGCATCGAAACCGGCCGCTTGGATATCGCGGCCGGCGAGTCGACCACGCTCTATTTGCTGCCGCAGTTCGTGCAGCAGTTCGTCAAAGAGTATCCGGGCATCGAACTCAAGCTGCACAACGTCACCGGACGCGACGGTCTGGCGATGCTTCGCGCCGACGAGGTCGATTTCGCCGTCGGCTCGATGATCGAAATGCGCGAGGACGTCGACTACCAGCCAATGTTCACGTACGACCCGATGCTGATCGTGCCGCTCGATCATCCGCTGGCGCAGCGCAAGCGGGTCACGTTGAAAGATGTGGCGCCGTTCCCGCTGATTCTGCCCCCCAGTCACCTGACGACCTGGCGCGTGGTCGACTACGCGTTCGGCCAGCACAACCTCAAGTATCAGGTCAAAATGGAGGCCGGCGGTTGGGAAGTGATCAAGAAGTACGTGGTGCTCGGACTGGGCATTTCCATTGTGACGAGCATCTGCCTGACCGGCGAAGAACGGCTGGCCGCCATCTCGTTGGCTCGGTACTTCCCCAAACGAACCTACGGCCTGGTGATCCGCCGCGGCAAGTTCCTTTCGCCCGCGGCGCAGCGTTTTGTCGACTTGATGCGCGAAGCGACGAAGTCGCGGCGCTCGGCGATCGAAGGCGCGGTGACTTTGGGCGCGAGTCCGTTGACCAACGGTAATCGGATGCCGCACGGCCGACCCGCTCCCGGCCGCGGTGGTCGGCGCCGGAAAAGCCCCGGCCTGATGCGAGTCCGTTAGTTTGCCGAGCGACTAGAAGTAGTTTCAAAACCCGGCCTGGGTGCCACTGCTGGCTTGCCCAGCAGTGAGAAGTTCGACACAGCACTGCTAGACCAGCTAGCAGTGGCACACGACGTCGATTCAATGTTGGTTTTGAAACTACTTTTAGTCACTGGCCAGGCGCCGGCGAAGGTGGGGCACTTTGATCTGCCAGGCCAGGGTGCACCCATTCATGGGTGCCATCGGCCCAGTTTTCGCGCTTCCAGATCGGTACAACCTCCTTGAGCGTATCGATCAGCCATTGCCCCGCCTCGAAGGCCACCCGCCGATGCGGGCTGCTGACCGCCACGGCGACACTCGCCTCGCCGGGAAGCATGTGCCCCAAGCGATGCACCACAGCGCACTCGATGAGTGGCCAACGTGTGCGAGCTTGCGCCTCGAGTTCCGCCAGCTTCTGTTTGGCCATTTGCGGATAGCATTCGTAGTCGAGCGACTGCGTCTGCCGAGCGGCCGTGATATCGCGGACGGTGCCGAGAAAAAGCAGCACCGCGCCGGCGTGCGTCGAGCCCACGGCGGCCAACACCCGCGACGCGTCGATCGGCTCGTTAGTCAGTTCGATCATGAGGTGAAAAGGCGGAATGCCGGTCGCGCGAAGCAGAGTGGCCTAGCGCGGCAAAACCGCGCTTGTTCCCTTGGCATTGTAACCGGCATTTTCGCTGCGGACGGGCAAAAACTCGGCGCGTCGCAGCCGGCAGCCGACCGTCGCGCTCCGCTTGAGCTATGGTATTGGGTCCGCGCTCTGGCACGCGGTAACCCCTTGTGACTCAACACAGGAGCGGTCTAGATGGCGACCGACGTCGCGCAATTCTCGCCTCCCAGCAAAGTGATCGCCGAGCTGATCGCCGAGGCCCGCGAAGCGGATCAGCAGGAGCGCCGGCAAACGGTTCGCTATCCGTTCTTTCGTCCGGTGACCGTGCGGACCGACATGTTCCGCAAGCACTCGGCCTTTACGCGCGAGATTTCGACGGACGGCATCGGCTTGCTGCATCGCGTGGAGTTTCGGCTCGGCAAGGTCGACGTGCTCGTTCCGAATTCGGGCGGCACGACTGCTCGATTACGCGTGCACATCCTGTGGTGCAAACCATGTGGCGAGGGTTGGTACATCAGCGGCGGCCGGTTCATCTAGTTGCAATCGCGCCGGTCACGAGCAGGCTAGTGCTCCAGGGCATGCAGCATGAGGTCGGCGGTCTCCATGTAGATCAGAATGCCGACGATGTCGATGATGCCCGCCACGAACGGGTTGCTCATCATCGCGGGGTCGAGCCCCAGGTGGCGAAACACCATCGGCAGCACCGAGCCGAGTAGCGTGCCGCAGGTGACCACCAGTAGCACAGTCAGTGGTATGATCGAGGCCGTCATCCAATTGGGGGCCACGACAGTCGCGGCGACATAGCCGATCATGCCGAGAAAGCCACCCAAGAGTAGTCCGGTGAGGAGCTCGCGACGTACGACGCGCGCCCAATCGGCCAGCGACACGTCGCCCGACGACATGGCGGTAATGATCAGCGTCGCGGATTGGCTGCCCGAGTTGCCCCCGGTCGAAATCACCAGCGGGATGAAGAAGACCAGCCAGGCGTTGGCCTCGATTTCCTGGCCGTAGTTGCCCAGCGCACGGGCCGTGAGCATGGCGCCGAAAAACAAGATCGTCAGCCACAGCCCGCGCTTCCAGGTGATCGTCAGCAAGTGCGTCTCGAGGTAACCGTCGCGCAGCGGCGCGACGCCGCCGATACGCTGGGCGTCTTCGGTCGCCTCTTCGCGCACCACGTCGATGATATCGTCGTACGTGATGATCCCCAGCAAGTGCCGCTGATGGTCGACGACCGGCAGCGCCTGGAAATCGTACCGCGACAGGGTTTCGGCGACTTCCTCCTGATCGTCGTCGACTTCGACGGCCACGACCGCCCGTTCCATGAGATCGCGAATCACCGTGTCGGGCCTGGCCAACACGAGTTGCCGCAACGAGACGAGCCCCCGCAGGTGATCGTCGTCGTCGACGACGTAGAGATAGTAGACGGTTTCCGACGATTCGGCCTGCTTGCGGACCGCTTCGATCGCCTGCGTCACGGTGAGGTTCTCGCTCAGCCGCGCAAAGCTCGTCGTCATTACCGCGCCGGCAGTCCCCTCGGGGTAAGCGCTCAGGCGGTGAATGTCGCGGCGCTCCTCGGCGGGCACCAACGGCAGCAGCTCGCGCACGATCTCGGGGCGCACGCGGTTAAGAATGTCGACGCGATCGTCAGGCGCCAGATCGGCCACCAGGCGGCCGATTGCGCTGAGGTCCTGCGATTCGATGATCTCGACCTGCCGCTCTGGCTCGAAATAGTGAAAAATTTCGGCCCGCGTCTTGGGGTCGGCGTGTTCGAGCACCTGCCAGGCTTCTGCCGAGGTGAGTCCTTCCATGAACTCGACGGTTTGCGCGGGGTGGAGCGCCGTGCAGAATTCGTGCAGCTCGGCCGAGTTCTGCTCGGCGAGCATTTCGCGCAGCTCAGGCAGGTAGAGGGTATTGGTCATGGCGCGGCCGACGGGGCGCACGGCCCCCAGAGCGTTTCACGCGCAAGCGAGCGCCGCAAGCGCAGCCCTACAAAACTACCTGCGAAGGGCTAAAACGCAACCCAGCTCGCGCCGGACAGAAAAAGCGTGACATGAGGGCTGGCTGGGCGGCGAAGTCGATTTGAGCCAGGCTGCCGATGAGGCCGCGCCGCAGGACAAGGCAGGGAGACTCTTCGGGATGGGCAGTCACGCCCGGTTGTGGGGAGAGCAGGATCTGCCAATTCGCATCTCGATAGCCGCGCAGCCGGGCGCCGGCTTCGCCCAACCAGGTGTCGCGTGGCAGCACGAGCTCGCACGGTTCGGCAACGTTGCGCGACGGATAATGGCGTGCTTCGGCCGGCAGGGCGCCGGCCAAGGCATGCGTGACCCCGTCGGCCATCTCGACGCGATCACATAAATAAGCCAATCCACCCCCCTCGGCATAGACCGCGCCCCCGCAACACACCCAGCTACGGATGGCCAGCAGCATGCACTGGTTTTCCGCCAAGGCGGCAGCGTATGGCTCGAGTTGAGCGTCGCCGAGATAAACGAGATCGATGTCCTCGGGAAGCGTCTCGTCGGCTAGCGGCGAGAAGGCGACGACTTCAGCCCCGCCTTGTTCGAGCAGCTCCAGCGTGTCGGCAAAGTAGCCCTGAAACGCCGGGTCGTAGGCCACGCCGACGCGTAAACGTCCGTGCGCATGACATCGGCAATAGGCTTCGATGCTTCCACAGGGTGAGAAGGGCCGCTCGGCGAGGGCCAAAATCCTGGCGAGTTTGGAGCGCGCCAAGAAGCGCTCGCCAAGCGCTTCGCAGACGTTGGTGAGCGGTCGCGAACCTGGCGGCAGTTGGGCGATTTGCCAGCGCGCCTCGGCGCATGAGTCGAGCGCCCCCAGCACCGGCACCCCCCAAAACGATTCAAACGTCGTCTGCCAGCGCGCCAGTTGGGCTTCGTCGGCTATGCGGTCGAGCAACACTCCTTCGATGCCAGCAGGAGCTGTCGGCAACAGGCAGGGAGACAAACGTTGCACGTCGATCACCGCCAGGCGCGGCAAACCGAGCCAATGACACAAAGTGTCCAACTGGCCTCCCGCTGCCTGCTGACCGGCGCCACACGGTACGAACGCCCCTTCGACGACTGCCAGGTCGCATTGTCCGGCAGCACGCAAGAAGAGCGACTGGCAAACTTCGGGCGACATCACCCAACTATCGAGATACCGGCTGGCAACGCCGGTGATCGGTGTGGCGCCGTCGGTGCGGGGGAGCACGGCTCGCCCGGCGAAATGCTGAATGTCGCGACCGCACTGTCGCAACGCTTGCATGAGAGCCCAAGTGATGACCTGCGAGTCCGCCTGAGGCTGAACGGTCCCCACGGCGAGGCGCGGCATGCGGAGCATAACGTTCCTGATCGCAGTCGGTAGGAGAGCGTCGCCGGCCGATTCCTGGCAGAACGCGTTCTCGCAGGTGGCCTCCAGGGCCGGTCCGATCCGTCCGCACCAGCCCGGCCCCCTCGGCAGGGCCTCCGTAGCCATTCTTAGACCCTTTGGGGGGTGGGTCAAGGCGACAACAACCCGAAGCTCTCCCGGCCATTCGCTGGAAGAGACGGTGTGGAACGGCTCCCAATCCGCGGCACCCAACGAACTTGTTCGAAGTTCGCTCAGGTTCAATCTGCCGTCGCAACAGTGGACCCGAGCCGCCGCCTAGAGATAGAATGAAGGCCCGCCGGAATTCTATGGTCGGCACAGAACCACGCCCCACGGCGAGCCACTTGGCTGCCGAGAGCCCGGAGTGCCGTGCGGTTGCCAGCTGGACCTGCTGACAGCCCCCCAACCTTTGTGATCGGGAGAGTTCGTTATGCGTCACAACCTCGTTACGCGGTTTTCGGTTATGGCCGGTGCCATGCTCATGTCGCTGGGGCTGGCATCCGCTGCGGTTCGTGCCGAAGGCATCACCGGCGACTATCTCGAAACTCGCACGTGCGATGTCTTTACCGGGCCCTGTTTTGCCAATTCCCAGGTCGGTCTCACGGGCCGCGAAGCACTGTTGGCCTGGAGCATCGACACCGGTGAGTTCAAGGGGACAGATCTGACGGGCTTGAAGGTTGTGCTCGTTTTGCGGGCCTCGGACACGCTGGGATTCGGCGGTGGGCTAGTCTTGAATCCGTATCCCATTCGATCGGTCGTCGTAGTCGACGAGCGCGCGACACCCGAGCAACGTGAGGCGCTGGTGGCCTTTGCCCGCGAGCGAGCCGGCAGCGTCGCCGGAGAAACGGTTCGGGTCGACGCCGCCCCGATTGAAATGAGCATCGATCATAGCGAAGCCGCGGCCACGCTCGAAGCCGGCAAGCTGGTCAAACTCTCGACACGCAAGATGGAAGCCGACGATTGCACCTGCTCGCACGAGGACGCGTTCTATCCGCCCCTGTCGCCGGTCGACAACGTGCAGCCGGCCTTTGCGCTGAACGCCAGCTTCCGCGGTCGTGGTTTGGGCGTAAAGTGGGAGACCGATGGAACCCGGAGCGTCTTCCTGGGAACATTCCAGCAATAGTCGGGTTCCGTAATTGGTAGAGCTTTCGGTCGCGACCAGGCGGCCTTCGATCCAAAGCAGAGAGGATTACATGGTTGCGACCGTGCAGCGCGTGTGTCGATTGGCCGGGATTTCCGTCGGCGCCATGCTTGTGAGCGTGGCGCTGAGCGGCAATTCGGCGCGGGGTGTTGACTACAAGATCGAGCCGATTGATGCAGCCGCTGACCTCGACGGTGTATCGGAAGAAATCGCCGGGCAACTCGCCCCCGGCGGTATCAAAGTGCTGCGCGGCACGCGGTCGTTCTGCGAGATGTGGCCAACCAAATCGTGGGCAACCAAAGCCAAGTTCGCACCTTCGCCGAGTGTGTTGTATCCCTTCTCGGTCGGAGAGTTGATGGGCGTGGTCCGCTACGAGCGGAAGGGGGAGGATTTTCGTGGCCAGGAGATTCCAGCGGGGGTGTACACTCTGCGGTACGGCCTGCAGCCTGTCGACGGCAATCATGCTGGCACTTCGCTGACGCGCGATTTTCTGCTGCTCCTCCCGGTCGAGGAAGATACGTCAGTGGAGCCGATCGATGAACAGAAGCTGTTCTCGCTGAGCGCGCAAGTCGCAGGTGGCACGCACCCCACCATGCTCCTGATGATGCCGGTCGAGGGGGCCACGGACGATCTGCCGCGAATCGTCCACGACGAGAATAACGAGCGCTGGAGCGTAGTCTTCGCGGGCTCTGGTTCGTCGGCAGGCGAAACCAGCAAGGTGCCGGTCAACCTGGTCGTCGTCGGCCAGGCTGCGGAGTGAGCAGATCGTGAGCTGTCGAGGTTTGGCTCGTCGAGTGTGGCTAGAGCGACTTCGCCGCGGCGGGCGATCACTGAAGCTGCATTTCTGTTTGACGCTGCTGCTAGCGTTGGTCGCCGCCTTGCTGCCGGCCAACTTGGACGCAGCCGCTCCCGCTGAGCAATCGGATAGCGGGCCCGCCGCTGACAGCAAGCAGCAGTACGAAACCGTCACGCTGCGCGGCAAGGTCGTTTGGCTCGGCGAGGCTCTCAAGCGCCGCTACGGCATCGAACTCGATGTCGACGACCTGAAAACGAGCTGCGCGCTGGAAACCGCCGACGAGTTACTGCCGCTGGCGAAAGACGCTCGCGGGCGAGGGTTCTGGCTCGATGAGCGCTTGCGCGACATCGAGTTGGAATTGCTGGTCCGGCGCTACCCTGGCTCGCCGGTGCTTAAGGTGATTCGGGTGTACGCGATCAAGCCCGACGGCAAATACGAGGTCGACTATTGGTGCAGCATTTGCTCGATACCGATGTATGAGCTCAAGGCGTGCGAATGCTGCCAAGGCCCGACCGAGTTGCGTTTTCGGCCCGCGGACGAGGTCGCGCCGTAAGGCCGGGCAAAGGCCGGTCTGGTCCGGTTCCAGCCGCTCGATTCGACCAGTTTGTGCACGTCTCGCCCGGCAGATTCGCTACGTTCGTCGCGGCCGCCGTGGCCCACTCGCGCTTGTCGGTTGCGTTGTCCGAAGCTATATGTAGGATAAGGGGTTAGGGGAGACTTCTCGGGGCACTCTTCGATAAAACTTCCGCGCTCGAAGCCGGTTCTCGACAAAGGACTGATGGCATGCACCGAGATGAACCCGAGGGACCGCTCGAGATTGCGCTCGTCGGTGACCTGACCGACAATGAAGGAGAATTGACCCAGAAACTGCTCGACGTCCCCCCTGGCGGCGAATGCACTCTGTATTTCGATTCACCTGGCGGCAGTCCGTATTGCGCAATCTCGCTCATGACGCTCGTCCGCCTGCGGGGATTGCAGGCGACGGGCATTGTGACGGGTGAGTGCTCGTCGGCCGCGCTGTGGCCCTTTGCCGCTTGCGTGCGGCGCATCGTCACCCCGTTCAGCGTGCTGCTGTTCCACCCCATGAAGTGGCAGAGCGAGGAGCACGTTCGCCTGGCCGAAGCGGCGGAATGGGCGCGTCATTTCGGTCAGCTCGAAAACGAGATGGATCGCCTGCTGGCCGAACTGTTCAATCTATCCACTGAAGAAATGCAAAAGTGGATCAATCCCGGCCGTTACGTCAGCGGGCACGAGTTGCAGGCCGCTGGCCTCGCCGAGATGGTGGAGATGCACACCCTCCACTGCTTCCAGCAGAATGGGGCGGCCGCGCGGCGCAAGGGAAACCGCGTGGCGCGCTGACAACCGCCAGCAGTCTTTGGCGCGTAGCGGGTCTGGGCAGGCGAGCCCGTCATGGCCGGTTGCAGCCGACCGCCCAAGTTAATTGGCCGCGATGCTCGAAGTTTTCGAGATGTTGGCGGCGCTCCCCCTCAACCTGCCAGCCGCGCGATCCGATTGGTCGGCGCGGTGGCCGTCTCCGGTTCAGGATGCCAGAACTCCATGATGTAGGCATCCTCGGGCGTGTCCTCGTAAAAGTTGCGCAGTACCGAGACGGCACGAAAGCCGCTGGCGCGAAAGAACAACTGTGCTGCCAGGTTCGTCTCGCGGACTTCCAACGTGATCCGCGTGCGACGCTGATGCGACAGCTTGCCCGACAGCTTCGTGAACATCTGGTTGCCGACGCCTTGGCGGCGAAGCCGTGTGCTGACGGCGAAGTTCAGCACGTGCAACTGCGTTTTGTGCAACTCGTAGATCATGAAGCCGACCACGCGGTCGTCGTGTTCGGCCACCATGCCAATGCAATTGCGTTGCTGCAGCGCGCGGAGAAAGTCCTCTTCACACCACGGGAACTCGAAGCTGGAGTTTTCGATCTCCAGCACTTCGTGCATATCGCGGCGGATCATCCAGCGGATGTGGACCTGCAGTTCCTGCTTGCGTCCGGCGCTCATCGAAGGCCTCCTTGCCTGGCATGCGGGGACCGACGGAATTCGTTCACCCCCCTGGTTTGCCGGCGGCGTGCGTGGACTCGTGCGAACCGAGACCATCAAAGCGACGCAGCGGACAGCAAAGCGGAGCCCATCCTGGGCGAATTCGGGGGTGGTGCCTCGGTCGCGCGGCCAAAAAGTAACAGAACGAATCCGGCTTGCAAAGGTCGCTTTATTACCGCGCAGCTAACGGATTGACCCGCATCGCATGCCGTCGACCGGAGCACGCCCGGCCTTCCCTCGGCGGCTGGTTCTGGCTCAGCACAGCGATGAATAAGTCTCTGGCACCAGGCCTGAACCGGGGGCGCTGACCGTGAGAACAATAAAGCCAGCCGAGCTGGCCTCGGGCGCGCGGCAAGCTACGCAAGCTCGGTGTGGGAGAGCTTCTGGGAGCTGTGCTCTCGGCTCGAGCCCCCTTGCTGCCAGCTTCGGTAGCCCTCGTAAAGCCAGGCGACAAGGCAGCTCACCACGAGCAGCACTCCCATCCAGGGATAAACCAGGTAGGTAGCCCAAACCAGGCCGATTGCGGCGCCAATCGCCGCCGGGCGCGAAAGCAGCCAGGCGCGACCCTGCTCCACAAAGCGCCACGATAGCAATGCCATCGCCAGGAGTAGCAGCGCTGTCGCACCTCGCAATGGGGACCAGAACCACTCGCCGAGCGAAGGTCCCAGCAGCCGGACATCCAGCGTTGGCCTTCTTCCGTGGAATACTGCGCGCAACGGGGGGGCTGAACCTGCCGACGGAGTATCAACCGCGGAAGCCGCGGTTGCATCGAAAGTTCTGCTCGCCAGGGAGGCAGGCGCCGATGTCGTATCACTTGTTGACGCCAGATCGCCACTAACGACATCGCTAGGCAAACGCGCGGACAACCGATCGATCGCCTGCTGCACGATTTCGAGTTGGGCCGTGACGTCCTCACGATCGACCTCCGCTGCATCGGCGACCACGCTTTGGGCGCGCTGGAGCGTCGCGCGCAGCCGTTCGAGCCAGCCCGCCGCCGCGTTGATCTGGTCGGCCTCGAGGCGATCGGGAACGACGTCGCAGAGGGTCTCGACCACGTCCGCCAGGCTGCCCGCCCGCACCAGTTCGAAGGCGACGGGACCCAGGTTTTGGCCGCTACTGCTTGGCGGTTGAGCGGTTGCCCCGGCCGCGTCGACTTGCCACAACGTGCGCTCGACCGGCAGGTCGCCGGGCGCTGGCGCGGTGAGTGTGAAATCTCGACGCCACAAATCGTGGGGCCGCAAGCGACCGCGGAATAGCACCTCGACGCGCTGCGGCAATTGCACCGTGTGCAGCATGAGTCGGTACTGGCTCGGGCCATCCGCCAGTAAGCACCCGGGAACGCGTTCCACCCAGGTTTGCATGATCTCGCAGCCGGCAGGAACGGTTAGGGGCAAGAACCGGCGCTCGGCGGGATCGAGGTCGAAGGTAACCAGTCCTTGGAAATTGCCTGCGGGGAGTATGGTGATCGAATAGTCGGCGATCCGCACTTGCGGCGTGCCGGTGTCGACGGCAATTTGCCAGGTCGCTTCAAAGTCGTTGGCCAGCACGCGATGCGACAACGGCAGCGCCCCGGCAAGTTGCCAAACTTCGGAGACGTTGTTTGCGGGTACCTCGGCCCGCGCCATGCCGCGGGTCTGCCAGGTAATGGCCTTGCCGTCGATGCGCCCGGGCAGGACGAGGAATTGCTCACGAACTTCCGCATCCGTGGCTTCCAAATACGGGGCAACCAAGCGCCGCGTACCGCGCGGCGAGACCCGCGCCCGCAACTCAAGCTTTTGTTGACCGACGATCGGAGCGCGCGGCACGATCGTCAACAGTCTGCGTTGTTCGCCCGGCACGGCGGCGATCGAATGCTGTGCGGGCGGGTGGATCTCCAGCGGTTCCTCGACTTCCTTAGGAATCCAAATATGAACCCGGTCGAGCGTGCCGCCGCTGACGGCGTAGTTGGCTTCCCACGCCACGTGCCAAGCGTCGTTCACCCGGCCCAGAACCGTCGTGGTGGTCGCCGAGATCTCCGGACGATTCGGTGACACGGTAACACGGGCGCGATAAGCCGGATCTTGGATTTCATAATCGGCGACCACTCGCGACACGGGTGGTTGTTCGACAACGCCCGACGGTTCGGTTTCTCGCAGGCCCTGTTCGGGGGCAACGCTGACTTGAACCTGCGGGTCGCGTAGTACGGTTACCTGCGCCGACTGTAGCTCGGCCTTTGCCAGACGCACGACCGGCAAGGCGTGATCGCCGGCATCTGGCAAGCTCAACGTGCCATCCAGCGAAATGGTGTGATCGCCAGACAGCGGCGCTGTCAAATAGACCGTCAAACGGCCACTGGGGTCGAGCGACCAATGCGCGCGGCGCGGCGCTCGACCAGCCGTGACGATCAAAGACTCGACCTGCAACTCGGGTGGTACGCATAGCTCGTGGCGGAATAGCGATCCGCCGGTCGCCTGGGCTTTGGCCACGAATCTTAGTTTCGCGCGGCGGCGGCCGTACTCGCAAGTCAGCGAGGTCTGTGCCAGGAGTTGCGTGGCGCGTGGCCGTCCCGAGATCTGCCAGTTCGATTCATCTGGTCCTTGTTGCAAATAGGTTCGCAAGGGTGGAGACGACGCCGCGCCCCAGGCTGCCGTGAATTCAGCCTGGGGCGCGGTCTCGTAACGCTCGGTATTCGTTTCCACCACCTCTAAATTGCCGAGCACCGAGACCGCCAGCCAGCGACGCGCGACGCGGGCTTGCAAGGGCACGATCCAGGGCGCCGCGAATTGCCCGATGCCCGATGCCTGCTCGGCCAACAAGTTCAACTCGGCCATCGCCGAGCCGTCGCTAGCCGAAACGAGTGGCACGGTCAGCACCTGCCGCGCGTCTCCCGAACGCTCGGGCTCCGGCAGGGGGCGCGATTCGTCGCTGGCCGGTAACGGTCGAAGGTTGTCGGCTGTCTCGATGCGAATCGACTGGCGACCGCCGGGCATTGCCAGGCGAAAGCGAACTTGAACCACCACGGCCCCAGGCTGCAACGTCACCCAGGTTAGCTGCTCGATCTCGGGCCACGCTTGGACATCGTTGACACGAGCCTGGTCAGGCCAGCGGACTGACAGGCGGTCCAGACCACCCATAGGAGCCACGGCCGATTGCTCGCCCGTTGTCGTTTTCACGTGGCCGATCGCCGAGTCAAACTCGATCGACGGAGCGTCCGCGGGCGCGTCGATGCGGAGCTGCGCACTGGGCAAGGGCGGAACTCGCCACGAGATGCCAGAACCGTTTTTCGATTGAGAGATCTCGACCTCTAGGCGGTACACTCCCGGCGCCGGCGCGGCAATTTCAAGGCTCAGACCATCGTCGGTAAGCCGCGACGCGACCTGTTGTCCGTCGAGCTTGACATGCCAGAGGTCGTCGGCCTGCACGTCGGCCATCGGCAGCACAATCCGACCGGCCGCTGAGTAAACGTGTAAGTCGTAGGACGCCAAAGCCCACGCCAAACGCAATCGCGACCCATCGCGAGTCCAGTCGAGAGCGACACGGTACTGGCCGTTGGCAAGCAACCAGCCAGTGGGTCGACGCGCGAGATCCACGGCGGAGCGCCGCATTTCGCGCCACAGCGATTCCGGAACTAGATAGGGGTCGCCCGTCGGTTCGTCCCCAGCACGCGCTGGGATCAATACGCTCGGCGTTTTGGAGTCGATTGGCTCGCCAGCGACCGCCATCACTCTTGCCACCAAGGCTGTCGCGCAAATAGTCGAAACAAGAAGCAATCGACGCATGGCGGCCGAAAGTGCGATGGTCCGGTGTGAACTCTCGGCCTGCTCGCGCGCAGTTGATTTCGGCTTGGGCAGCCAATGTTTGGCGAGTATCCCGGCCAAGACGCCGAGCCAAAGCGGGCTGGCCAACGTCCAGTAGGGAGCCGGAAGCGTCAATGCCAGAGTTGCCAGACCTCCGCACGTCAGCAACGCGGTGCGATCGCTGGACCTGAGTAACCAGGTCAGGCCGGCGATCAACCAAAAGCCGCCCCAACCCAAGAGTCGGAGTTTGGATAGGTGCGCCACGATCACCGGGCTCGCGGCAGCCGATTCCGCAGTCGTGGCGCGCAACTCTTCGACGTGTGTGCCAGCGGCTGGCGAGATGTCCCTCGCCGTGGCGCGCGCGAGGCTGCCAAACAGTCGCTCCGGCCACCCGGCGATGCCGCCCCCGGTTGTGGTCCAACCAGTGCTGTTGGGGGTGGCGGCCAAACCTGATGGCAAAACAATCGTCCAGCCTGGTGCCACCGATCGCACGTCTTCGTCGACCGGCAAGGCCATCGGTGCTGCCAGTTGCGACCAAAGCCCGCGCGCAACCGAGCCGATCGACTTCAATTCCAAAACGAGGCTCGTGCGGCGCGCGCCGACAGGCAAGTCAATGGCCAGCTGATCCTGGGAAACCGATCGCGGGCTTTGCTGCTGTCCGTCGACCCAAAGAACGAGCGGTTCAACGCCGCCGGGCAAACGAAGGGTAAGCTGCTCAAGCCCGGAGAGCTCGAGCTCGTAGCTGACAACGTGCGACGCGGTGCCATCACTGGCCAGCGTCGAACGCATTTGACAATCGCGAATCACGGCCCTCGGCCAGCGCAGCCCCGACTTTTGCTCGGACAGCAAGCTGATGGCGGGCGCTGCCGTGGGGTCGGCATCCACCGAGGGCGAATATTCGTAGGCCGCGACGATATCGGGGGCAAGCGTCTGGCCAGGGCGTTCGAGCGACAGGCCGCGCAGTCGCGGTGCGTGAATCTCCAGCGGCAGTGCGTCGTGAGTTTGCACTTCGACGCGGCCCGTCTGTTGTTCGGCCGCGGGCAGCGACAACAAACTAACGGGCGCCACGACGCCAACCTCGCTGCGGCGCAGGCCGATGAGGCTGAACGGCGCGCTCATCGGCCGCGGCAACATGACCTCCCACACTTCTCCTCCCGGCGGCAATCCCAGGCCTCGTTGCTCGTCCTGCGAAATCAGGCGTGGCGCAACGGGCGTGCTCTGTTCGTTTTCAAGGCTCCATTCAACGGCCGCGGCGCGCGGGTGCGAGAGTCGGATCCAGACCCGCCGCAGTCGTGGCCGCTGCGGAATGCAGGCAACTTCGTACCGCTCGACAATTTCACCCTGGCCAAAGGAAGCCAACACCTTGATCGCCGCCGTCATGGCAGGGGTGCCCGTGCGAAGCACCAACGTCGTATCGCCAGTCTCCGGTCCGACGGCGAACAGTTGGCCGACGTAATCGCCACCGATGAGCTCGCGCTGCGCCGGCGTCAGATCGACGGGATCGATCCGCAGACGGTCTGGGACGTCGTCAATTTCTGCACGCAGCGGTGGCGCCGTCCGCACGCGCATGATCGTGCCGTGATGGCGATCGGCGGGCAACACTAACATGGCCAGCTCCGCAGCGCGAATGGGTTGATCGACGTTCCAGCGCGGGCGGCGACCGCCGACGATCAGGGTCAACGGCTCGTCGGCGCGCAGGGCCCGCGACAGGCGCACCCGGAGTTTCGAATCCACCTGTCCTTGCGTCTCGACTGTCCAGTCGGCCATGGCCTCGGGTGGCATCACTTCAACCGAATCGATCAGCCACGGAACCGGGACGTGGGCATCGATCTGAAACGTCTCGCCGGCCGTGGCCCTGAGTCGCAGGGTCGTTCTGCCAAGGACTTCACCTTCATTGATGTCGAGTTGCGAAGCGAGCTCCGCCTGCCAATGCGGCTTGGCGGGCACAATGCTCGCGGTAACTTCCGCCGTGGAGTCGAACCATTCGAATTCGTACGCCTCGCCTTGAACGGGAGGCGGCAGATTTGCCATTCCCGTTTGTCGGCAGCTTTTCAAATCGACCGACTCAAGCCGCAAGGGTGCATGAATCGTCAGCGTCGCTTTACCAGCCTGCCAGACGCCGCTCGCGGTGCGAATGGCGGGAAGCGGCCGCGGACCACGGCTGTCGAGGCGCGCCGTGCCCAAAACCTGAATCAATTTACGATGCGCCGCGGGCCGCGCGCTGCCACGGACCGTATAGACGACCGAGCCATCGAGGCGCGGCTTGGCGACGACGTTGTCGGCGCGCTCGCCAGCCATGCGAACTTCGAGTAACTCGAAGCCGGCGTCGCTGGTGAACTCGAATTCGTCGAGTGGCCAACGGAAGCTCTCGAATTCGAGATCAGCGCTGATCTCGATACCGCCATTCGTCACTTCATAACGTATCGCTTGCCGCACGCGCGAGGCGGCGGTCGCTTGCCGATCGCGCGCTTCCCGAATCGACAGATCGAGCTGTCGTTGCGGCCCCAGCGAAACATGCCACCATCGCCCGTCGTCACCCTCCTCGTTGCCGGGGGTCAGCAGTCCGGTCGTGGTCGCGATTTCGCGAGCATCGGGGACCAGGCACGATACCCCAATCGCGGCTGCCGTCGGTAACTCGAGGGAGAAGTCCCAGCGGCCCGCTTCTACCGTCGTTGCGCGGCGTACCCAGTTGCAGCGTAGTTGACCGCTGCGCTCGACGAGGACGATTGTCTCACCCGAGGCCGTCAGACCGGCGACAACCGGCTGCTCCGCGTCCTTCCAGCGAAGTTTTTCCAGCGCCAGATTGCAGGGGCCCAAACGCATCATCGCGATCCCGGGGGATCGATGTTCGACTTCGAATTGCGCCTCGCCTGCCAACACGCCTTCGGTGGTCAAGCGCGCCGAGTAGACCGCGCTGCGAAGCGTAGCGGCCAACTCGGCACTGGCCAGAGGTCGATCGGCAAGTTGGGCCACCAACTGCTCGAAATCTGCTTGCGGCACCGGCAAGTACGTATCGTCGGTCGTGGGCCATTCGGCCGGACGATCGTGTGGCACCAAAACCCTGCGGAACTCCAGTTGAGCTGCCTCAGCAGAACGATCACCCGCTGCGGGTGCTGCCGACGCCAGGGCGCCCGGCGCTTGCGCGCCGGCGACAGTCGGCTCGTCGGGGCCCGCCGCCAAGGCCGTCGCTGAAGCCAAGAGCCAGACGCTCATTCCCAGCCCGATCGCACCGCGTCGAATAATGGTTCGGCCCCGGTCGTGAGAGTGGCGGTGCACAGCAGCGTTCATTCGACAGGCACCGAGGCGGCGGTCGTCGACGAGTTCGAGCCCAGCGGGGCGACGGCCAGTGCCGTTGGGGTCAAATCGTGCTCCAGCCGCGAACTGTTGGAGCGGGTGACAATGACGCGCGTCGGTCGCCGGCCGCGCACTTGGCGCTGCCACCAGGCCGCCAGCAAACTCAAGAGCACGCCAAGGATTCCGGCCTGCGCGACCAGCGCGGCCAGTTGCGAATCCAGCAACGTGACGGCAATTAGGAGCACGCCGACGAACAGCAGGCATTCCGGGCGCCGCAACAGCGGCACATAGAGCAAGAGCAGCCCACCGATCAAGGTCACCCCCGAGGCGACGAGCACCAGCAGCCATTTCGGCGCCGTGACGATCGTGGCCGACTGCAATTCACCCAAGCGACTGGCCAGGTAACGGTGATAACCTTGAGGCGGATCGCGCTCCGGAATCGCGCCGCTCCAGCGCTCGAGCGCCGCGTCGTCGAGCCGGGATTTCCGCACCCAGCCCAATCCCGACCAATGCCAGGCAAACTCCGGCCCCCAATTCTCCGGAAGCATGACGAGGTGTTCTTGATCGCGGCAAGCGAACTGCCAGTAAATCTGTCGCACCCAGGCGCCTGGCACCAGCAGGGGAGGCACCAGTTTCAAACTGCCCCAACGCGGTAGCGAATCGGCGCAAAGATAGCGTAATTCGATCACTTGTCGCCGCGTGATCTCGCCCGACAACGGGACGAACACGCGACTGGCGGTGCCGCGTGTAGGGCTGACCCGCGCGCCTCCGACCAGCACGTGCAACGTGCGGAGATCGGCGCCGGGCGGCAGTTCGAACTCGACGCGAGATTCTCGAGTCGAGAACGAAAACACCGCACGATCGACGCGGTCGTCGCCCAGATGCCATGTCTGAATCCAAACTCGGTCGACGACCAGGTCAGGCGACTCGGCACTTGCCGCCGCGGCAACGCGTAAGGGTGCTTCAAATGCCGGACCCTCAGCGGTCAGCCGTTGGCCAACCCCAAGATCCCCGCGCCCCACGGGCACGGAACTGGCGGTATGCCAGAGCGCGGACTCGAGGCGCGCTTCGAGTCCGGGTTCGCTGGCCAGCCGCAGTTCGTTGTGCGTGAGACGATCGACCGTTGGCATGGCCAGCGGAACCGCCACCTGATCGGCGCTCGTCGGTTCTCGCAAGTCAAGCGGCAGCGTGTATCGCGTGACGACTTCAACGCGGCCTAGCCGTGGCTGCGGAAGTGTCAATCGCCAGAATTCGTGGTTAGTTGTCTTGCCCTTCATATCGGCATCGCCGGCCGGTTGCGTCGCCGTATCGTCGGTGGCGGAATCCAGCTCGTCGCTGCGCACCAGGTTGGCCGGGCGCCCATCGATCAGCACCTCTCGCCCGCCGACGGCGCTCCAACTGGCCGGTGCCTCGAAGATCAGGTGATCGGCTGGTTCGCGCGAGATTTGCACGACGGTGGTTTGTGCGACCACGAGATCGTGGCGGCGGCATTCGACCAGGGTGGTGACTTGGGCGGCGGTTTCTCGCGGCAAGCGGCGAAATTGCGCGACGAATTGCGGCCGTGGTCCCGTCGTGCGGTAGCTTAAGGCTTCCTCGCTCGCGCCCGGGAGCAGTTCGTCGGTGGCCTCCCAGGGCTGGGGCACTAGGCCGGCCAATTCGGTTGCTTGTGGAACAATCTGTATGTTGGCCGTTGGGGCGACCACGAGGCTCCCGGGACGCGAAACGCTGGCCACCGGTTCGGGCAAGACTTGTCGCCAGGTGGTTTCGTCACCCGGCCATGCCCGACGGGCCACGATCGTGATCTCGATCTCGCCGAGCACCGGCTTGAGCAGCGGCACGACCAGCGGTTGGCGCTGTTCCAGCACAAGCTTGTCTAGATCGACGAGGGTAGCCGGGCCGATTTCCTCGATTTGCCAATTCTCATCCAGCCCCTGGCATTCGAGCGCGAACATTCGCGCGCCGCGAACCGAGTACTTCAGGCGCGCTTGCAACCGGATGCTGTTGGATTCGACCAGGTACGCACACGAAACGCTCCCCGTGACGCGCGGGGTGCGCGGCACCAGCCGGCAAACGAGAGAGCTGGGTTGCGTCGTAAACTCGAAGGCGGCCAGCCAGGTTTCGTCGTTGAGCGGCGCGGGCAATTCCGCCGGCGTGACTTGCCGCAATTGATGTTGCCGTTGCCAGACCACTTGCCGGTCGCCATCGACGGAGAGCGCGTAATAACCCGATTGCCGCCGCGCCTCGACAACCTCGAACCCGGCAAGTTCCTGATCCTCGGGCTGGGTTTGATTCCCGAGAGAACGCTCGGTCTCGAGTTGCAGTTCGACTTGTTCGGCAGGCTGCTTCAATCGCACAGCGACGATACGCCCAGCGCCCGGCTCTTCTGCTGGCGGTGGGGCTTCAGCATCTGTCGGCGACAGTTCGTGGACTGAAAAGCCGCGGGCAGCGGTCGAATGCACGAGCTGTGCTCCGGGAGGCAACCGCACGTGGCAACTCGAAAACTCTCCCACCAATGCCTGTACCGATAGCCGTGCTTTCGATCGAATAACATTACCTTCGATGTAAATCGAAACCGCGCCGGTGGAGGCAAGTGACTCTACCGCGGCGGCGCCGCTGCCTTCGGCCGAAGACCAGCTCAACTCAAATCGCTCGCCGACAGTCTGCAAGCGAAAGAAAGTCCCCCCGCCTTCGATGGCGGTCTCGACGTCGAGCATGGCCGGCTCGCGCGTGCGCCCTTGCACACGATCGCCCGCGACACGCAAGGAAAGCTGTGCTCCTATCGCGCGGGGTAAAGTCAGGCTCAGTCGTGATTCCGTCGATCGAAGCTCTAGCGGAACTCGCAAGGTAAGCCGCAACTGATGCGTCGCCTCGCCATCGCCTCGCAACCAACACAGGTAGCCTCGCTCTCCAGAGGCCGGCACAATGACGGCGCTACCTGGTCCGTCGTAGCGATCGCTCCCCGGCACGAGCAGGCCCTCGTCCAATCGAAGCGGAACCGCAATCCAGCCACCCTTGAGCGCCTTGATCTCGAAATTCACCTCGAGCGTCGCGTCCGTGGCCTGGGCCTCGCCCTGGGCCGTAATCGAAAGGGCGAAATCGGGCCGAGCCGCCATGCTGCCCGAATCGTCTCCGGCGAGTAATCGTTCGAGCCGTTCCAGCGACAGATTGAGCACCGGCTGCAGGCCGCCGGCTGCGTCCGGCACCAGAAAGATCGACGGCGCTCGTTCGGCAATGGCAGGAGCGGTCAGCACCGCGGCCGCTGGCGACGCCTCGGTGTCGTCCGGGCGACTGTCGCCCGCGTCTCCGGTCGGAGTGACTTTACTCGACTCACTAGCGGCGGGCGTACCAGCCGATACGGGTGGCTCCTGCGCAACGGCCGTCTGCACCACCCAACCGATGGCAGCGGCTAAAACAAGTTGCCGGTAGCCTGGACTGCGCAACACCATGTTCCCTTGAGCGGACCGCCGGCAGGGCTCCAGGCGTGGCGCGTCCCTGCCGCCGTCAGACTTGACGACAAGATGTGCGGAATAGGAGGGCCCAAACGGCTTTATTTCAGTGTAACTGCAACCCTTGGGCGTCCATAGCGCGCCGTCGAGTGGCAGTCGCCATGGGGGACGGAATTGGTCCAATCCCGCTTGTCCGCGGGTTCATGCCACGCCTGGCCGTAATCGGGCCCGCAACGCCGCGTGCAACGCGGGGGTGGCGGCAGCCACGAATTTGGGCCGCGTGAAATCGACCGGTCCGCCCGCCAACGATGTGACCGTTCCGCCTGCCTCGGTCACCAGCAACAAGCCGGCGGCGATGTCCCAGGCGTGGGTTTCCGTGGCCCAGAAGGCGTCGAGGTGGCCAGCAGCCACGTGGGCGAGATTCAGGGCCGCCGATCCGAGCCGCCTAACTCCCTGGCAAGTCTCGAGCACGTCGAGAAAATTCAGCACTTCGTCGCTTGTGCGGCGAACTCGTGGCGGAAAGCTGACCGAAACCAAGGCTTCGTCGAGCCGCTGAGCCCGACTGACCGTCAGTCGTTTGCCGTTACGAAAGGCCCCCGCGCCACGCTGCGCAATGTAGCAGGTGTCGTGCTCAGGCTCGTAAACCACGCCGACGAGCACTTCACCGTCGCGTTCCAGAGCGATCGACACGCAGTACCCATGCAGCCCGTGGACGTAGTTCATCGTCCCGTCGAGAGGGTCGACAATCCAGCGAAAACCGCCGCTGGGCGGTCGATTGGGCTCTTCCTCGCTCAGAAAGGCATGGTCCGGGAACGCCCCCAGCACGATCGAGCGGACCACTTCCTGGCTCTCGAGATCGGCTTGAGTGACCAGGTCCGAGGGCCCCTTCTCACGCACTTCGAACCGGCCGCGCCAGTCGAGCAGGACCTTGCCGGCGGCTCTGGCTGCCTGTTCGCAAACTTCTACAAATTCTGGCATTACATCATTCGCTGTGGATCGAAAGGGTGGGTCAGGGGCGCTGCGACCAAGCGGGGCGGGGCGATTATAAAGGAGGCTCGAACCGAGCGAAAAGGCTCGAACCAGCGACCAAGGGGCCGACCAGTGCACGAAAATACCCCACACACCAGCAGGCAGCGCCGCGAATCGCGGCGGGATGCGAATTCGTTAGCTACCTGATTTTTTTTAACGAAATGCTGGACAGTGTCCTTGAAGTTGCTAATATCAATTTCGGCGTCGCTGAGAAGGCGATGCGAGATCATCCCGGAGCACGATTGAACGCCTGAGAAACAGTAGGGATTGGCGTCCGACAGCGTCCGGTCCTTACCGCATTTGAGGTCGGCCTCTTCTCTGTTCCGGCCCCGCCGTTTCGTACTTGCTACGGACGGCGGGGTTTTTTTATTGGCGTTGTCTCATTTCGCCAATCCACCAGGCTGTCGACGTGGCAAACCAGCGAACGTGGGTCATCGCAGCCAGCCAGGCGTCGTATTCGCACGCCGAGTTGGCCGGTCAGCTCGATCTTCTCGATCCGGCGCACGGCCTGAAGAACTTGCAATGGCGCGGGCAGCCACTCGCCAGCACGCGGGCGCTGCTCGGGCTGTCTTTCGAAACGCGTACCCCCCTTAATCCGGAACTGCTGCTCGATGTGTACGCGCGGCAGGATGACCTCGTGGCGACCTACGCCACCTCGCCAGGACACGACGTGCGGTTGCAGGCCTATTGGCGAGGGGCAACGGTCGGCGCGGCTACTGCCACGGCGCAACGTGTCGATCTGCAGGTGTCGGTGCAGACGGCGCTGCTGGATAGTGCCCCCAGCCTATATACCTATAACGTCGTCATGGCCCGCGAAGTGTGGCAGCCGCGCGACCGATCGGCGCGCGCGTGGGACCGGATCTGGCAGTTTGGGCAGCCGAGTTTTCAGATCGACGGGCGTGCGCGTCCGGCGACACTGCTCCTCAGGCTGGAAAGTTCGCGGCCAGCAGAAAGTCAAGAATTCTCAACGGCCCCACTGAGCCTGCTCTTGACGGTTCATCCGGGTGACTTGCAAGACGGCCGTGCAATCATCGATCCGGCCGAGCCAGGGCGAGTGGCGATCGTCTGCCAGTTGTTTCACGAGCATCTGGAAAAAGGAGTCATCCGCCGAGTCTGGCAACGGGCAGCCCTGTTTGACGCCGCGCGCGATCTAGAATTGGCCGGTGAGCTCCATCGCGCGTTTGCCAACGAAGAGCCGAGCTTGACGGTGTAGAACGGTCAGCCCAACGCACGGAGGCGTTAGCGATTACCGAACGCTAGATCGGCGCGATGGCCAGCTTATGACGCCGCAGATACTCGAGCGTCTCGTCGCGCGTGAAGACCGTTTCGGTGGCGCCGATCCCGCGTACGCAACTGGCACCCAAGGCGCTCCCCCACTCAAGGCAGCCGGCCGGATCGGCGCCGGCGAGCATGCCGGCGATGAAACCGGCATCGAACGCGTCTCCGGCGCCGGTCCCGCCGAGATAGTCGATCGGGTAGACTCCCGCCTGCAATCGTTCGTTCCGGCTAACGAGCACGCTGCCACCGGCGCCGCAGGTTATCACGACGCAAGCGGCGCCGGCCTCGAGAAAGTGCTCCGCTTGCCGCACCGGATCGCGTTGACCGGTGAGGGCCTCCCCTTCGTCGGCGTTCGGCAGAAAGACATCGGTCTGGGGCAGCACCGCGGCCAGCGCCGGCCAGCAATTCTCCTGACCCGGCAACACGATGTCGAGCACGGTCTTGACGCCAGCTTCCCTGGCCGCGCGAAAGACCCCGGCCAGCGCTTCGCCCGAAAGGGCCCGCAGCAATAGGTAACCGCCGACGTAAAGCACCTTGCTCCGACGGACCATCTCGAGCGGAATATCTTCGGCGCGCAACAGGGCATTGGCGCCAATGGTATGCACAAAGCGGCGATCTTCGCCGGCCACGTTGACGATCAGCGTTTGCGAGGTGTGCGACTGCGGGGCAACTCGAATGCCGTCGGTGTGGGCGCCGCCGGCCGCCAGGGCGTCGATCAGGTAGCGGCCAAACAAATCGGGGCCGACGCAACCGATGGCCGCCACGCTGACGCCGGCACGAACCAGGTCGAGGGCCACGTTGGCGGCACAACCCCCGACCGCCACCGGCAAATCGTCGGCCAGCACCAATTCACCGGCCCGCGGCACGTGCGAAATGGGGGTCGAAAGGTGATCGGCGACGAGAATTCCGACGCTCAAGCAATCGAACGACAAGCGGATCCCCCCCTTGAATCGAGTTGGGCCGCTCGCCTTAGCCCGGACTAGCGAGTCGGCCACCCATTTAGCCATGGCGCTGACCTTGACGCCCCAGGCTGCTAGCGGCTATTGTCCTCGCCCCCTACGTCTACCCGCCCACGGCGCACGCGCGCCGACCGCACGCTTTCTAGCAATCGGACGATTCGACCGCCAGACCCTTGATCGTTCGACTCGAACCGCGCAGGGAGAATCGCATGGCGCGACCGAACCGGATCTTCGTGGCAGTCCGCGCGTGGCCACTTTTTGCCTGCGCACTTGTGCCGGCAAGTTGCGTAGTACTCTGCCAAGCGATGCGGTCATCGGCGGCCGAGGGTGAAGCCTCACCAGGGAGCACCAGCGAGCCAGCCGCCGTCGCTGACAGCGCGGGGCCAACGGAGCGCGTGGCGCGCTTAATTCGCGACCTGGGGCATGAATCGTTCGCCACGCGGCAAACGGCCGACCAGGAGCTGATGCAGTTAGCCAAGGAGGGGCGTGCCCAACTCGAGGTTGCCACCAACTCGCCCGATCCCGAAATCCGCCTGCGGGCGGCCGATTTGTTGCGACGCCTTAAGATCGACGAGCTGTGGCGCGGCACTCGCGTGCAACTTCCCGGCGACGAATTGTCGGCTGCATCGCTGGTCGCGCAGCTAGCCAGCGCCTCGGGCAACAAACTCGTGATCGGCGAAGGGTACGAGGCCTTCCGCGACCAGTCGATTCGCCTGTGCCCCGACGAACAGTACTTTTGGCAAGCGCTCGACGAACTGTGCCGCAAGTCGGGCAACCAGGTGCGCCCGCACTACGACACGCGCGAGGCCGCGCTGATTATCTCGGCCGGCAGTATCAGTCAGTCGCCGGTTGCCTATGCCGGTCCGCTGAGGATGGAAGTCACCAGCGCTCGTCGCGAATTCCGCGAGGACCTGCACTACAAGAAGCTGGAGCGGCGAGGCACGCACACGTTTCAGCTCAATCTGCAAGCGATGTGGGAAAGCAATTTTCGGCTCGTGGCCTATAAGGCGCAGCCCGAGTTGGTCGAGGCGGTTACCAACACCGGCCAGCGCCTGGCGTTGTGCGTGAGTCCCACCGGCTGGCACGTCTGCGGTCCCGAAACGCGCCAGGTTCCGCTGGAGCTCAAGCTGCATCCGCCGCTGGTGGCCGCTGACCGGCTCGAACGCCTGCACTTGCGCTGGGGCCTGATGGCTGTCGGCGACTTTGGCCGACTCGAAGTGACCGATTTCGCCGAGCGCCAACCGCACCTACAGGACGACATCGAAGTGATTGTCGAAGAGCAGCGGTTGGTCGAGTCGAACCAGTGCCAGATCACGTTACTGGTCGCTCGGCCATACGCGGTCCCTGAACCGCATGAGGTGCTGTTCCAGGAGAATCGCTTCGAGCTCTTGGGTTCCGACGACCGGCCGTGGACGATGGCCAACCAGGTGCAGGAGATGCAGGCGGGAGCGGTCCGGGCGAAACTCACGTTTCGTCGGCCCAGCTCGTCGGCATCGAACGTGCAGCCAGCGAAGCTCAACGTGCATTACCCGCGGATTCGCTCGCAACGTGCGCTCGATCTGGTGCTCGTCGACATTCCGTTGCCGCACGACCGCCCCGAGTGAGGCGCGATCGGTTACCGATGCGCGCGACGACGCGGTTCTCGGCTCGACCGGCGCGACTGGCCGTTGGTGGCGATCGTCGCTGCGGACCGGGGGGCAATCAACCGTTCTTCGATGACGCGCAGAATGCCGCGGCCGACGTCTTCTTTGCTGCCGGCAAGCGAGTCGACGACCGCGCCGGCTCGATCGAGAATCTCCACGGTGTTGTCCAGCGCGTTCATGGCATCGGGACCGTTGGAAACGACCAGGTCGCAGCGCTTTTTCTCGAGCTTGGCCAGCGCCCTTAGTCGACGATCTTCGGTCTCGAGCGCAAAGCCGACGACCCATTGCTGCGCCGTGCGTTCGGCGGCCAGCGTGGCGACGATGTCGGGCGTTTCGATCAATTCGAGTCGCAACGGGTCGCCGGTTTTGGCGATCTTGCTGCCGGCGACTTGCCGGGGGCGGTAGTCGCAAGGAGCCGCTGCCCCGATTAGCCCGTCGGCTTGCGCGAACTGTTGCCGGGCGACGTCGAGCATTTCCTCGGTCGAGGTGACGCGCAGCACCTTGGCCTTGCGCGGATAGGAGACGTCGACCGGGCCGCTGACGATCGTCACCTGGTGGCCGAGTTCGAGGGCGGCGACAGCCAGCGCACGCCCCATCCGCCCGCTCGAGGCGTTTGTTAGGTAGCGGACCGGATCCAGGTATTGTCGCGTGGGGCCGGAAGTGATGAGTAGATGCGCCACGATCGATCGCCGTCGGCGAGGTGGCCGGCGACGCCCCCCAGGGTCAGAGTTTCGGCAAGCAACGGGTCATCTCGGCGGCGATCGCCTCGGGTGCGGCCATGCGGCCGACCCCCTTCTGACGGCAACTGAGCCAGCCCGACTCGGGATCGACGATGTGAAATCCGTCTGCGCGGAGCTGTGCCAGGTTGCGCTGCACCGAGGGCTTCTCCCACATCGCCGTGTTCATGGCCGGGGCCAGCACGATCGGACCGGTGAACGCCAACAACAGCGTGCTGAGCAAATCGTCGGCCAATCCATGGGCCGCTTTGGCCAGAAAATCGGCCGTGGCCGGCGCAACGCAAAGCAGTTCCCCGCGGGCCGCCAGATCGATGTGCGGGCCGAGCGGATGCGCCGCCTCGCCGAAGACTTGGGCGTTGACTGGGCGGCCGGTCAATGCCTCGAAGGTGGCGCGACCGACGAACTTTTCCCCGGCGGCCGTCAACACGACCGAGACACCATGCCCCTGCTGCACCAACTGGCTGACGAGGGCCGCGGTCTTGAAGGCGGCGATGCCACCGGTGACGCCGACGACTAGCTCGCGGCCGTTCATCGCAGGTACTCGACTTGCCGTTGCTCGCAATGCCGTGGGGCGATCGCGCTGGGCTCGGCGCGCGGTGACTTGGGGAGACTACAGATTGCTGAGGTCCAGTTCGGGCGGCCCACCAGCTTCTTCCTGCTCGGCGACGGTCCGCACCTTCAGCGACGTGTCGAGAAATATCTTGTCCT
The DNA here is from genome assembly GCA_050184475.1 of Pirellulales bacterium. Lineage (GTDB taxonomy): Bacteria > Planctomycetota > Planctomycetia > Pirellulales > JAEUIK01 > JAIESQ01. Next base: position 210,625 of record JBFXAH010000003.1, read on the forward strand.
GAATGATCTCTTGAATGACGATCTGCAGTCGATCGTTGGTGTTCAGATCGACCAGCGGGCGGGCCCCCGCGTTGAGAGCCACCAAGCGCTTTTGGATCAGCGCCGAAAGCTTGAAGCGTCCGCCGACCTTGTTGACGATGTCCTCTTCCTTCAAGTCTTCGAGCATGAGGGTGCCTCGGGGTTCTGGGTAAGAATTCGGCACAAGGCTGCAATGGCGGCTTCGAGGTCGTCGTTGACGATGCGGTATCTGTAGCGGCCGGCAAACGCCATTTCGCGCTTGGCCCCGGCCAGCCGTCGCTCGATCGATTGCTCCGACTCGGTACCGCGCCGCCGCAGGCGCCGCTCCAACTCGTCGAGCGAGCCCGGCTCGACAAAGATGGTCAGGGCATCGGGATAGCGCTCCAGCACGGCCAGCGTGCCCTGGACGTCAATCTCTAAGACTACCGACTTTCCGGCTGCCAGACTAGGGGCGACCGCCGACCAGAGGGTGCCGTACCAGTGCCCCCCCTCGTAGACCTCGAAACACTCGAGAAAGTCCCCCTGCTCGCGTCGCCGGGCGAATTCCTCCTGGCTGAGAAACTGGTAGTCGACGCCTTCGCGCTCGCCGGCGCGGGGTGCCCGCGTCGTGGCCGAAATGCTCAACTCGAGTTGACCGGGATAGCGCGACAGCACCTCGCGCACCAGCGTGCTCTTGCCCGAACCGGACGGTCCGGAAATCACGATCAAGCGGCCTGGCGCGGTACCAGTCATCAATGCCGGCTATTCCACGTTCTGGATCATTTCGCGGATCCGCTCGATGGCCGTCTTGATCTCGATCACGTGCCGGGCGATCTCGACGTCGTTGGCCTTCGAGCCGATGGTGTTGGTCTCGCGGTGCATTTCCTGGATGACGAACTCGAGCTTCCGCCCGGAACTGTCCTCCAGGTCAAGCGCCGCGTCGAATTGCTCGAGGTGGCTCCGCAGCCGCACGACCTCTTCCGAGATATCGCTCCGCTCGGCGAACAGGCTCACTTCGCGCAGCAAATCGGTGGGGTCGAGCGTCAGCGAATAGTCGGCCAGCAGCTTGCGCAGGCGCTCTTCCAAGCGGCTGCGATAGCCTTCGACCACCTGCGGCGCGCGGGCGGCAATCGAGTCAAGCGCTTGGGCGATTTGCCCGGCATTGGCGCGCAGGTCGGCCGCCATGGCGGCTCCCTCCTTGCCACGCATTTCGGCCAGTTGCGCCAGTGCATCTTCTACCGTGCGGGCGATCAAGGGCCATTCGTCGGCCAACTCGCGCTCGTCGGGGACATGCTCGTCGACGACCCCCGGCAGCACCAGCAATCGTTCGAGCGTCACCGGCTCGTTGATGTGCCACTCGGCGTGCAAAGTTTCTAGTTGTTCGCGATAGGCCGCGAGGGCGATCGTGTTGAGTTGATAGTCTTCGGCACGTTTGCCGCGGTCGATCCGCACGCTGACCTGGATGGTGCCCCGTTTCACATGCTGACGGACCAGGGCCTCGAGATCGGGCTCGAGCGCCGCGTACATCTCTCCGGCGCGCACCGAAAGCTTGAAGTATCGGCTGTTAATCGTGCGCACTTCGACGGCGATCGATAGACCGGCTTCTTGCCGGTGTGCCTCGCCGTAGCCCGTCATGCTCAGCATCACGCGCGGTTCTCGATCGCGAGGCCTTACGGATTCGGAGCCGCCGGTGTGTCCGGTGCTGCCGGCGCCGGGGTACTGGGGGCCGACGCACCCGGCGCCGCGGGCGCTTCCGCCGTGGGACTGCCCGAAGTGCCAGGCGCCGAGGGCGAAGTACCCGCGGGACCAGGTGGAGCTTGCTGCCCGGGACCGCGCTGTTCTACTGTCGTGCCGCCTGCCTGCTGCAGCGCGTTGTCGCCGCCGGTTAGCAGTCTGTCGGCCGCCATGCAGAGCAGAATCCAGGCCGCGGCCACGCCGATCGTGATCTTGGTAAACAGGTCGCCGGCTTTGGTGCCGAAGGCGCTTTGCCCTCCCATGCCGCCGAACGCGCCGGCCAGCCCACCCCCACGACCGCGCTGGATAAGAACCAGCAGGATCAGGAACAGGGCCACGACGAAGATCAGGACCCACAAAACTGCAATCATTTTCGGCGAACTCCCGTTTCCGACGCTCGCGGTAGGACCCGCCACGCAGTGCAAACCGCGAGGCTCAGGCGGTCGCCGCGATGATCCCCAAGAAGTCGGCCGCCTTCAGGCTGGCGCCGCCGACCAACGCTCCGTCGACATTCGTCTGGGCGAATAGCTGCCTGGCGTTGTCCGGTTTGACGCTTCCGCCATACAGGACGCACATCTCGCCCGCAATCGACGCATTGTAGCGGTCGGCCACCTGCTTGCGAAGGTCGGCATGGACCTCCTCGGCCTGCTCGGGCGTGGCTACCCGCCCCGTCCCGATCGCCCAAACGGGCTCGTAGGCAAGCACGACGCGGGCGATCTCCTCGTCGGAGAGTTCCCCGAGCGAGCCGGCAAACTGCCGCTGGATGACCTCCTGGGTCTGGCCCGCCTCTCGCTCGGCCAAGGTCTCGCCGACGCAAACGATCGGCGTCAGCTTGTGCCCATTGTGCTCGGCAGCCAGGGCCGCACGAACCTTGGCGAGCACGCTGGCATCGGTTTCGCCAAACAGTTGCCGCCGCTCGCTATGCCCGATGATCACCCATTGGCAGCCAACGTCGAGTAACATCGCGGCGCTGACTTCACCTGTGAAAGCACCCGACGCCTCGTGGTACAGGTCTTGAGCTCCTAGGCCGATCGCCGAACCAGCCAGCGCCTCGGCAACAGCCGGCAGGTAGACAAACGGGGGGCAGAGGACCACGTCGACTCCGGCCCGACCCGCACAGCCGGCCACAACGTCGATCGCCAGAGCCGACGCCGCAGCCCGGTCGAGATTCATCTTCCAGTTGCCAGCGATCAGCGGTCGGCGCATCGGGTTTCTCCTCGGATGCGGAGGTTAAGGAAGTTGGCGGCGGGCGTTACTGCTGGTCGTAGATGTAGGACTCGACCTTCTTCCACTGCCGCCGCCGATACAGCGCGATACCGCCGGAGACCGCCAATAGTCCGACGCCCATCGCCAAGGGTTCGTAATTGGGTTGAATGTCGCGGCCGACCGCTGAGTGAGTCGGGTCGGTCGCTGAATACGTCACGTCGGCTTTGCCCGCCTGCAGAATCTCGTTGTACTTTTGCTCACTGACGGAGAACTGCTTTTGATAGGTGGTCGGATCACCCGGCGGCTGGTAGTTGAGCGTCACCGAATAGGCGGTGCGCCCCTGGCCGGTATTCAGTTTGTTGGCGTCGACGAGCGAGCCCTCGGCCGTTTGGCCCTGGTCGCGCAACTGCTGAGCGCGGTAGATTTCGTAGGCGCCTCCGCCGAGCATTGCCAGGCCGCCTGCCAACGACAGCCACATCAGCAAGCCAATCCGGCGGTTGAGCCGCGGGTAAACTTTGGGAGGAGGTCGTCCGTCCGGTGGGAGCTTGAGCGTTTCGGCAGCCATCGCAGTGTGAATGGAGTCCTTGTCTCAGTTCGGCGGCGTCGGCGGTCGGCAGGGCCACAAAAGCCAACGCCGTGAGTCGACCGCGATTCTTCGAATTGCTAGGTCGCGACGGCCGCGGCCGCGCCCGAAATCGACTTGCCCAGCAATTCGGCCAGCGCGCGGATTTGCGCCGCCACGGCCATGTATTGATCGGGCAGAAGCGCTTGCGGTCCATCGGAGAGCGCCTCTTCTGGGCAACTGTGTACTTCGATGTGCACCCCGTCGGCGCCGGCGGCCACGCCAGCCAGGGCACAGGCAGGGATCAGGTCGGGCCGCCCCGTGGCGTGGCTCGGGTCGACGATAATCGGCAGGTGCGACAATCCCTTGGCCAGCGGCACGGCTGCCACGTCGAACAGGTTGCGCGTGTCGGTGTCGAAACTGCGCACACCCCGCTCACAAAGCACAACTTGCGAGTTGCCTTGCGACATGATGTACTCGGCGCTCATCAGCAGGTCTTTGACCGTGGCGCTCATGCCGCGCTTGAGCAATACCGGCTTGCGGACACGGCCGACTTCAGTGAGCAACGAGAAATTCTGCATGTTGCGCGCGCCGATCTGCAGCATGTCGGCGTGCTCGGCCACGACTTCGACATAACGGGGGTCCATCACTTCGGTGACCACCGGCATGCCATGTCGATCGCCGACTTCGCGCAGGATTTTCAAGCCTGCCTCTCCGAGTCCCTGAAATGCATAAGGGCTGGTGCGGGGCTTGAAAGCGCCGCCGCGCAACAGATTGGCGCCCGCCTGACGCACGGCGCCGGCGATCTCGTCGAGCCGTTCGCGGCTCTCGATCGCACAAGGACCGGCGATCATCCCCAAGTGACCGCCCCCGATCTTGACGCCTGCTACATCGATCACGCTGGGCTCGCCGTGCGCTTCGCGGCTGGCCAGCTTGAACGGCGGCAGAATCGGGATGACATCGGCCACGCCCGAAATCGCCCCCAGCGGCGCCGACTGCAGTTGCGATTCGTCGCCGATGACGCCGATGATCGTGCGGTAGGTGCCTCGGCTCAGGTGCGCCTTGAGCCCCATGGCCTCGACGCGCTCGATTACGTGCTGGACTTGCTCGTCGTTGACGCCGGGCTTGAGAACGATAATCACGCGAAAACTCGCTCCAAAAAATGAACCCTGGGGCCCACCGCGGGCCGCGCCGGCGGTGGGCTATTCGGTCGGCACCTGCCGCCCCGAATTCCGCAAGGGGCTTGAGTTTAGCACGCCCCCGACCGGTCGGCTACCCGATCGGCGCGCTACGCGGATACGACCCCAGCACCTCGAATCGCAAGGTTTTTCGCTCGAGCAAGGCGAGCGCTTTGGCCACCCGCGCGTCGCGTTCGTGCCCTTCGCACTCGACGAAGAACAGGTAGCCCCCTTCGGGCCGGGCGATCGGAAACGACTCGATCCAAGTCAGGTTCAGCTTGTAACGTTTGAAGACACTCATCGCGTCGGCCAGCGAACCGGGGCGGTGCGGAATCTCGAACATCAACGCCGTCTTGTCACGGCCGGTGCGGTCGGCTGACTTTTCGCCGATGACCGCGAACCTGGTCAGGTTATCGGGCTGGTCCTCGATGTTGGCGACCAGCACCTCGAGCCCGTAGTGCCGCGCCGCTTGAATACTGGCGATCGCCGCGGCTCCGGCCTTCTCTTGAGCCAACTGTGCCGCCGTGGTGGTGCTGGCGACCTCGACCGTGCGCACCGTCGGCAAGTGCTTGGCGATCCAGTTGCGGCACTGACTCAACGCCTGCGGCTTGCTGTAGACCTCGCTAATTTCTCCCCGCGCACAGCGCCCCAGCAGGTTGTGATGGATCCGCAGTTGCACCTCGCCGCAGATCCTCGCCGGCAATCGAGCGAACATATCCAGCGTGTCGGCGATCCGGCCGTCGGTCGAGTTCTCCAGCGGTACCAGCCCGAAATGAGCGTGCCCGCGATTGACCTCCTCAAAGACCGCCGCAATCGTGCCGACCGAAACGAGCTCGACGCAGTCGCCAAAACGCTGCTGAGCCGCCAGGTGGGTGTAGCTGTATTCCGGGCCTAGAAACGCCACGCGCAGCTTCGTTTCCAGGGCTCGAGAACCGCTGATCAACTCGCGAAACAGGGCGCGGATGCACTCGGGCGACAACGGGCCGCTGCTCGTTTCGATGGCCCTCAGGATGACTTCTTCTTCACGCCCAGGGGCGTAGGCCGGCTGACCGTTGGCATCCTTGAGCTTGCCGATCTCGGCGGCAAGCTGAGCACGCTGGTTGGCCAGCCGCACGATATCGCGATCGAGACGGTCGATCTGACTGCGCAGCGCGGCCAGGCTGGTTGACCGCGAAGCCGATTTGGGCCCTTTTGAAGCGGGCTTTTCCCTGACCATCCGACAGAAATCCCCAGCACGCGACGGGCCAGAAGGCCAGACGGGCATCACGGCCTATCAAGGCGCGAATGCACCTAAAAGCCGTGCCCCCTTGTACTTTTGCTTACAGGGGGTGTCAAGCATCACTCGTCTGGGCCCATTTCGCCGTCGCATCGCGCTTGAGAAAATGTACTTCGTGCTATTGGCCGACGGGTTCGTTCCCCGCGCGACGACGCCGTGGTTCTGGCGGGCGCGTTGCGATTGTTGTGGTATTTTTCAATCGTGCCGATACCGGAGAGGCGAGTTCTCTGCCGGACTGCCAAATTGGCAGAAACCGCTCGCCGTATTCCAGAGGAGGAATAAGATCTTGGCAGCCGGTCGCCTCGACTGGCGAGCAGGCGATGGAGCTAAGCTCCGACGCTTCAAGCATTTGATATAGTGAAGCGCGACAGTGGTTCACGGCACAACCTTTGCGTTTCGTTTTCGGCAATCCAGACCGCGAAGCCGATTCGCAGACGCGCACGGCGAAAATGCTCGCGGCAGGCTCCTCGGCGGCTAATTGATCGGCCCGCTATCCGGTCGGTCCGCGAGCGAGCAAGGAGTATAAGGAGCGTTCTCATGGCTCAAGGCGAAAAAATCATCGGCATCGACTTGGGGACTACCAACTCGGTCGTCGCCGTTATGGAAGGCAAAGAGGCGAAGGTCATTCCCAATGCGGAAGGCAACCGCCTGACACCCAGCGTCGTCGCGTTCACTGACAAGGGTGATGTGCTGGTCGGCGAGCCCGCGCGCCGCCAGGCAGTTACCAACCCCACCCGCACGATCTACTCGATCAAGCGTTTCATGGGGCGCCGGCACAACGAAGTGCAGGGCGAAGAGAAAATGGTCCCCTACGAGATCGTGGGGGGACCCGAAGATTACGTCAAGGTCCGCGCGGGGGACAAGCAACTGACCCCGCCGGAAATCTCAGCGCTGATCCTGCGCAAACTCAAAGAGGCTGCCGAAGCTTACCTGGGGCACAAGGTCAACAAGGCCGTGATTACGGTGCCGGCCTACTTCAACGACGCCCAGCGGCAAGCCACGAAAGACGCCGGCGAAATCGCCGGGCTCGAAGTCGCCCGCATCATCAACGAGCCGACCGCGGCCGCGCTGGCCTACGGGCTCGACCGCAAAGAACACGAGAAGATCGCGGTCTTCGACTTGGGTGGCGGCACATTCGACGTCTCGGTGCTCGAAGTGGCCGACGGCGTATTCCGCGTCATCAGCACCAATGGTGACACGCACCTCGGTGGCGACGACTTCGACGAAGTGCTCATCAATTACGTCGCCGACGAATTCAAACGCGAGCAGGGGATCGACCTGCGCAAAGACACCATGGCCTTGCAGCGTTTGCAGGAAGCCTGCGAGAAGGCCAAGAAAGAGCTGAGTTCGGCGGCTTCGACCGACATCAACCTGCCGTTCATCACGGCCGACGCCAATGGGCCTAAGCACCTGCAGATAACGATCACGCGGGCGAAATTCGAGCAGCTTGTCGATCACCTGATCGAGCGTTGCCGTGGCCCGGTGCTGCAGGCCCTCAAAGACGCCAAGCTCACGCCGAAGGAAATCGACGAGGTCGTGTTGGTCGGCGGTTCGACCCGCATCCCCAAGGTGCAGGAGCTGGTGAAGAAGCTCTTCGAGAAAGAGCCGCACAAAGGTGTCAACCCCGACGAAGTCGTGGCCGTGGGCGCCGCGATTCAAGGTGGTGTGCTGGCGGGCGAAGTGAAGGACGTGCTGTTGTTGGACGTCACGCCGCTGTCGCTGGGTATCGAAACGCTCGGCGGCATCTTCACCAAGCTGGTGGAGCGCAACACCACGATCCCGACTGAGCGCAAGCAAGTCTTCAGCACGGCCGAAGACAATCAAACCGCCGTCACGGTCCGAGTTTTCCAGGGCGAACGCGAGATGGCGGCCGACAACCGCTTACTCGGTCAGTTCAACCTCGAGGGAATCGGGGCCGCTCCGCGCGGCATGCCGCAAATCGAAGTCAAGTTCGACATCGATCAGAACGGCATCCTGAACGTGTCGGCCAAGGACCTCGGGACCGGCAAGCAGCAGACGGTCCGCATCGAGCAGTCGAGCGGCCTGTCGGAAACCGAGATCGACCGGATGCGCAAAGACGCCGAATCGCACGCGGCCGAAGACAAGAAGCGCCGCGAGCTGGCCGAACAGCGCAACGAGATCGAGTCGCGGGCGTTCCAGATGGAGAAGCTGCTCAAAGAGAACGAAGCCAAGCTTTCCGGCGCCGACAAACAGGCGACCGAAACCGCGATTTCGCGGGCACGCGAGACCGCCAAGGGGGACGACATCGACAAGCTGAAGTCGGCCAACCACGAGCTCGATCAGGCGAACCAGGCTTTGAGCCGTGCCCTGTACCAAGGGGGCGATGGTGGAGCTGCTGGCGGTGCTCAAACGGCCGGCGGCCCCGGCGGCGGCAACGGTTCGAGCGGCGAAAAGCCCGACGACGTGATCGACGCCGAGTTCGAAGTCAAAGATTCGTAATCGGCCCGATCGATTGGCGGCAGTTTTCTGCTAGGTTAGTTCGCACTCGAGGTGCGTGAAGCACATCGGATATGCCGCGCGCGAGCTTCGCCCGCGGCAACTCGGTGTGCGCCGCGCGCCCGGCGTGCTCATCTCTTCTCAACGTTCCCCAATTAGGGGTTCCGGTGTCTCATGGCATTTCGTCCGGACAAGCTCACTATCAAAGCGCAAGAGGCGGTCCAACAGGCGCAGGAAATCGCGGCCGACCGGGGCAACCCCCAGATCGACCCGCTCCACCTGTTGGCCGGCCTGTTGGCCGAAACCGACGGCATCGTCCGCCCGCTGCTCGACAAGATTGGCGTCAATCGCCCGCAGCTTGAGAAGATCGTCGAGGCTGAATTGGGGCACTTCCCCAAAGTTTCGGGCGGGACCACGCCGCAGGTCAGCCAGGCCCTGATGCAAGTGCTCGAAGCCGCGCAGCGCGAAGCCGACACGATGAAGGACGACTACGTGTCGACCGAGCATCTGCTGTTGGCGCTGGCCAAGGTCGATTCGAAGGCCAAGAACGTTCTCAAGCTTAATGCCGTGGGGGAAAAGGAAGTTCTCGCGGCCCTGCAAACAGTGCGGGGAGCCAGCCGCGTGCAAGATCAAAATCCCGAGGAGAAATTCCAGGCCCTGGAAAAATACGGCATCGACCTGGTGAAGCGGGCCAATCAGGGCAAGCTCGATCCGGTGATCGGCCGCGACCAGGAGATTCGCCGGGTCATTCAAGTGTTGTCGCGGCGCACCAAGAACAACCCCGTGCTGATCGGTGAGCCGGGCGTCGGCAAGACAGCCATCGCCGAGGGATTGGCTCTGCGCATCGTGCAAGGCGACGTGCCGCAAAGCCTGAAGAATAAGCGTGTCGTGGCACTCGACATGGGGGCGCTGGTTGCCGGCACCAAGTTCCGCGGCGAATTCGAAGAGCGGCTCAAGGCCGTGCTCCGCGAAATCGAAGCGTCGGGTGGGAACGTCATACTGTTCATCGACGAGCTGCACACGGTCGTGGGGGCGGGGCGCGCCGAAGGAGGTAGCGACGCGGCTAACTTGCTCAAGCCGGCGCTGGCCCGCGGCGAGCTGCGCTGCATCGGCGCCACGACGCTCGACGAGTACCGCAAGCACATCGAGAAAGATCCGGCTCTGGAGCGGCGCTTCCAGCCGGTGTTGATCGGCGAGCCGTCGGTGGACGATACCATCGCCATCCTGCGCGGACTCAAGGAGCGCTATCAACTGCACCACAACGTGAAGATCAAGGACTCGGCCCTGGTAGCGGCCGCCAAGCTGGCTGATCGCTACATCACCGATCGCTTTCTGCCCGACAAGGCGATCGACCTGGTCGACGAATCGATGAGCCGCCTGGCCATGGAACGCGACAGCGTGCCATCGGAAATCGACGCCATCGATCGCCGGATCACGCAGTTGGAGCTGGCCCATCGCCAGTTGGCCGAAGAGACCGAAGAGCACGCCATCGAACGCCGCCACGAAATCGAAGCCGAGTTGGCCGACCTCAAGCGCCAGAGCGCCGAACTGCACGAGCAATGGGAGGCCGAAAAGCTGGCCGGCGGTGGGGTGCGCGAGCTGCGCGGCCGGCTCGACGCCATCGAACGCGAATACAACCAGCTCAACACGGCCATCATCGAAAAGCGCACCAGCGGCCAGTGGATTGGCGAAGAGGAATACCAGAAGCTGCTCAATCTGCAGAAGGAGCGCAACGAGCTCGTGCAGCGGCTCGAGCAGTCGGCCGGCAAGGAATCGGGCGACGGTCGCTCGCGCCTGCTGCCGCAAGAGGTCGGCCCCGAGGAGATTGCCGACGTCGTCAGTGCCTGGACCGGCATTCCCGTTTCGAGAATGATGGAAACCGAACGCGCGAAACTTCTGGTGCTCGAAGAACGCCTGCATCAACGCGTCGTCGGGCAGGACGAAGCGGTCACGGCAGTGGCCAACGCCGTGCGGCGCGCCCGCAGCGGCTTGCAAGACCCGAACCGACCAATCGGCTCGTTCATCTTCTTGGGCCCCACGGGTGTCGGCAAGACCGAGCTTTGCAAAGCCCTGGCCGAGGTGATGTTCGACGACGAGAACGCGCTGGTGCGCCTCGATATGAGCGAATTCATGGAGCGGCACACCGTCAGCCGTTTGATCGGCGCGCCGCCAGGCTACGTCGGTTACGAAGAAGGGGGGCGCCTCACCGAAGCGGTCCGCCGCAAGCCCTATTGCGTCGTGTTGCTCGACGAAATCGAGAAGGCCCACCGCGACGTATTCAACATTCTCTTGCAGGTGCTCGACGACGGCCGGCTCAGTGACAATCTCGGCCACACGGTCGACTTCACCAACACGATCATCGTGATGACGTCGAATATCGGCAGCCAGATGATCCAGGAGATCGCCCGCGAAGGGGGCTCCGACGAAGAAATGCGCACGGCTGCCGTCGAGGCGCTGCAGGGCAAGTTCCTGCCCGAGTTTCTCAATCGCGTCGACGAGGTAATCGTCTTCCAGCCGCTCCGGCGGGAACAAATTCGCCGCATCGTCGAGATTCAGATCGGCCGGCTGAAGCACCAATTGGCCGGCGTGGGGCTCGACCTGGAAATCACCGACGCGGCTGTCAACGAGATTGCCGCCCGCGGCTACGACCCGACTTACGGCGCGCGGCCGCTAAAGCGCGTGATCCAGCAACAGGTGCAGAATCCGCTGGCGACGGAGATCTTGCGGGGCGAGTTCCCCGAAGGGTCGCAGGTGCGGATCGATTTCAAGGGGGGAGACTTCGTCTTCGAAGGGACCAGTCGCGAGCCGGCGGCGGCGCGCTAGTACGACGCGTCGCACGCACTTATGGCGACCGCATTCGGCCAAGCGGACTACTTGGTCTGGATGCCCAGCTCTTCGATAACGACCTCGGCGCCGGGCGTCAACTTGCGCAGCTTCTCGGCGATATGTTGTTTTTCCGAGGCCGTGGCCTTCTTGATCCGCCGCTTAAATAGATCGACTTTCTTGCGGCGATGACGGCGGCGCTTGATTTCTTTGTGCCGTTCACTGATTCCACCCAAGGCTCTATCTCCCACTCGATGACGAGTTGATTCTGGCGTTTGCAAGCAGCCACGGGCCGGAAGGTGCGGCTGTGGGTCTCGCCAGCGAATTGCCTTTGGTACCGTCAGCCGCCTCGCGCGTCAACCGTGCTGCTACTTGGCAGGGTGCGTGACCGGCTGGTACTCGTGATTGCGCTTACGCAAGACGGTCGCCTCGAGAATCTTGTCGGGCTCGATCGGGCGGCCTTGGTTCGTTGTGTCTTGCAGGTTCGCGACCACGTCGAAACCGTCGATCACCCTGCCGAAAACCGTGTGCTGGCCGTTCAGATGGGGCGTGGGACGCAGCGTGATGAAGAACTGCGAACCCCCGGAATCCCGCCCCGCGTGGGCCATGCTTAGGCTGCCACGGAAGTGGTTGCGGTGGTTCGGAGCGAAGCACTCGCAGGCAATGTTGTACCCGGGTCCGCCGGTACCATCACCACCTGGATCGCCCCCCTGAGCCATGAATCCCGGGATCACACGGTGAAACGTCAGGCCGTTATAGAACCCCTTTTCCACCAGGCTGATGAAGTTGGCCACGGTGTTGGGGGCCTCGTTCTCGAACAACTCGAGGGTGATGTCCCCCTTGCTGGTTTTCAGCATCACGCGGGGCAGATCGTCGGCCTGGGCTTCGGCCTTGCGGGCGGCTGCCTCTTCCTTCCACAACTCGCGGTACGGCTTGATCTGGTCGCGGGTTTCCTTTCCCTGTTGTGTCAGGGTGCCGGCTTCCTCCGACCGTTTAAAATACTTTTCGGCGTTGTCGTAATCACCCAGCGCGAAGTAGGCGATACCGGCCCAGTCGTTCACGCGTCCGTCGTTGAACTCACTGTCGCTCAATAGCGACGCCAGTCGGGCTGCCTGCTCGTAGCGATCCTTCCTCAGCGCGAGGAACGCCATCGAGACGACGTAATTGGTGACGTCGGGATAGTCGTTCGGCGCGACCTCATAGACCTTTTCGGCCGCAGCCAATAGCGATGGCTCGAGCTCGTCCCCCTTCTTGATGATGGCCGTCGATTCTTCGTCGATCTTAGCGCGATCCTCCGGCTTGACGATCTGGTATTGCCGCTGCAGCTCGCGCATCCGCTTCATCATGTTCTTCCATTCGGCAATCCCTTGCTCGAATTCCTCGAGCGCTTGCGCGGCTTTGGGGGGCAGCGGCTTTTTGGCTTCCGCGGCATCGGCCGCCGGCGCGTCGTCCGCGGGGGCCTCCTGAGCCGTCGCCACACCGGCGAGGTTAAGCGAGAATATGATTGCCGCGAGAGAAAGCAAAAACCGTTTCGGCATCGATCAATCCTATGTCAATTGAAAAACGAAGGGTTGTTGTTCGTGGGTTGAGGACGCGCCCAACGTCCTCCTGCTTACGGCACGGTGCGCAACAGTCTGCCCGCGCCGACGTGCGACCGATCACCGCCCCCTCAACCGTCTCGCAACGAAACGAAGTGTGTTGGTCCTTAACATCTTCTCGCCAGTGGGTTGTCGCGGCAAGGCCTCTCGCCTAGGTTACGCGAATGCCCCGTCGCCCCGGCCATCAGCCCGACGATCGCGCTCGCCGTCCTCGCCCAGACCGACCACGCAAACCGACCGATACACAGGGCACCGCTCCGCCACGTAAATCCGTGGTGGGATTGCGGATCATCGGAGGACGGTTCCGCGGTCGGCGACTGACCTACCTGGGCGACCATGGGACACGCCCGATGAAGGACCGCGTACGCGAGGCGGTCTTTAATCTCATCTGGCCCGCCGCCGAAGGGGCCGTGGCCATCGATCTCTTCGCCGGCACCGGGGCCCTGGGGCTCGAATCCCTTAGCCGCGGGGCCGTGGCGGCCTGGTTCGTCGAGAACAACCGCCCCGCCGCCAAAGCCATTCGCGAAAATGTCGAGCGGCTCGAAATCGCCGCCTGCTCCCAAGTTGTCGCGGCCGACGTTTTCGCCTGGGCAGCACACGCGTTGCCCGGCGAGCTCGCCGCAGTCACCGAGCCCTGGCTAGTCTTCTGTTGCCCGCCGTACGAATACTACGCATCCCGCGGTCGAGAGTTGCTGCAATTACTGGAAAGCCTGGCTACGGCAGCCCCACATGGTAGTACCTTGGTGGTCGAAAGTGACCAGCGGTTCGACACCGCGAGCCTCCCTGCGTCGCTCGATTGGGATGTTCGACGGTATCCGCCCGCCGTGATCGGGATCGGGCGCAAACGCGAGTCAGGCGATGGATCCCACGTCAACCTGCCCGATTCGCAGAGGAGTTAACCAACTCGTGGACGTCCACAATCTTGCCGATGTGCCGGCGTTTATCACCGCCGATGGCTCCGAGATTCGCGAGTTGCTGGCCTATCGAAACTCGGCAATCCGCCGTCAAAGCCTGGCCGAGGCGCGGCTCAGCCCGGGGCAAGCAACAACCCCCCACTACCACCCCCAAACCGAGGAGATCTACTACATTCTCGACGGGACAGGCTGCATGCAGCTCGGCCTGCAAACGCGTGAGGTTGGCCCAGGCGACGCGATCGCCATCCCGGCAGGTTTGGCCCATCAGATCACGAATACGGGGGGCGAAACGCTGCGCTTCTTGTGTTGCTGCGCCCCGGGCTACGAGCACGCCGATACGATCCTGCTCGACGAGATCGCGAAGTCGAACTCGGTATTGTGAGGCGGTGCCCTCGGGTTCGCCGGCGGTCGAACTGCGTAGTTGTCGCAGCCTGCCAGCTTTGCCTGGATTTCATTGCTTCTTGCAGTCTCTGCCTGAACGGTGACGCTTCGCGTAACCGATACCATCGTTACAGGACGAATTGCCCTGCCAGCATCCGCGTGCTGCGCGCTTCGCCTGCCGGCCAACGGCGCGCCGCACCGAACGCACCCTGCATCGATTCTCGCGCGGGGGGCGCGGCACGTTCGCAAGGCGGAGATCGAATCGCGATGACCAACCGTGCACGGCCCGTCTGGCCGTATGTCTGCATACTGATCGCGCTCTTCGCGCTCAGCGTGATGGCCCCCGAGCGCTGGGAAGAGGCCAGCCGCCATGCGCGGCTGAGCCCGTCCGGCGAAACCGCAATCGCGGGTCGGGGCTCGTCACGGCCACATTTGTCTGCGTCGAACGACGGCGTCGCGGCGCTCGACGAGCGCGCCTTCGATTACAGCGAACTGCTGAATTCCCCGCCACGGATCGAAGCGCCCAAGGGCGTTGTCTGGTCTGCCGATGGCCCCGAGGTTTGCGATTGGGAGGCGACGCCAGCCGAGCCAGGGCTCGACGATGGCGCGACCGCCGATGCGGCATTGCAGGCTGTTGCCAAGCCACGCTCTCCCGAGCCGTCGTCGACGGCCCTGGCCTGGCCAGGAGGTGGCTCTCTATCGTCTCAAGATGCCCCGTCGGAGTCGCCCGATTCGCCGCGGCCGGAGATTGCCCGTCGGCCGGAAACGCAAATAGTGCTGCCATCGTCCGAACCGGACGACCCCGAGGGGGAATTCGAGGCCGATGGTCAGCTCGACTCCAGGCAAGTTGCCGACGAAGGCGAGACTGAAACGACATTCGACGAATCCGAGCCCGACGCAAGCGACGACGCGACTGCCGACACCGCCCCGCGCGAACCCGACATGGCCGACAGCGAGACCAAAGGCGCCGACGAGGCGGGGCCAGTCGAACCGGCCGGCGACGAGATCGAGCCGGCATCTGAACCGCGCGAGCTCGAATCGCGGCCAACGAAGGCGCGGGAGCCTGCAGTAAACCGCGCGGCCGCACGCAAACCGGCGGTCGCTAGCGATCAACCCAGTACCGCCGGTTGGACTCCTCCGTTCGACCTGCTCGAACAGCTCGAATCGTTGCAAAACGAGTCGGAAACCCGCGAGTGGGCGACCGCCGCCCTGGAATTGCTCGATCAGATTGCTGCCGTCGGCGGGCCACGCTCGATCGAGGGGCTGGGGCGACTTTCGCCCTTGCGCGCGCTGGCGACCGAATCGAGCCCCTTGGCCGATCGCATCGCGGAGCGGTTTGTCAGTCGGCGGTTGCGGGTTGCCGGTCACGCCCTCGCTCGGCGGTTGGCGATTTGGAATGCCCTGTCGCAAGCCGACGCGGCGCTGGAATCCAACCACGAGCCGGTCGTGGCCTCCGATCGCGCGGAGCGGGGCGACCAACTACTGAGTTGCCTGGACGACATCGAGAAGCTCGCTAGCACGGCGCCGGCCGGAGCTAGCTGGCGGAAGTACATGCTGGTCGATCAGCTCCACGCGCTGGCCGCACGTCGCGGAGCTTGTGGCGACGACGAAGCGCGCCAACTGGCGCGCAATGTCTTGCGTCGGCTCGACCCGCGGTTGATGACGGCGCGGCAGCGGCAGTTCATCGATCGCGAGGCCGTGGTCGCGCTCGATAAGGAGCTGCGGCACTGGGCCAGCGAAGAGGTCGATCTCGATCGCGTGCAGGCTAATCTCGAGGAATACGAACTTACCGCCCGCCCTAGCGCCGGTCGCCAGGTGTTGGCCGATGCGCGGCTGTTGGGCTATTCGCCCGAGCCCCAGGCGCGCGAGTTGGCCAAAACGATCGAAGCCAACTACCGCGTCGCCAATCTGCGGATGAGCATCAGCGACGATCTCTTGCAGAAAATGATGCCCAAGCAAGATCCACGGCATCAATTCATTCGCCAGACGATCATGGGCATGGAAGCGCGCGGCCAGACCACCACGACTTCGAATGTCAAGATCGAGTTCGTCCCCGACGACCGCCGCCTGCGGTTCGTCATGCAGGTGACCGGCCTGATCCACGCCCGGGCGACCTCGGAGAAGGGCTTGATCAAAGTGCACAGCCGGGCCGACTCGGATTACGTCGTGCTCAAGAACTTCGAGTTCACGCTCGACGGCCTGCATGCCCAACCGGCCATGGCCGACGCGCACACGCGGGCCCGACTGCGGGGCATCGACACCCCGCTCGAGCCGGTGCCGCTCTTGGGCTCGGTGCTCGAGGGCTACGTCCGCGACCGTTATCGCAACAGCAAGCGGGCAGCCGAGCGAGAGTTGCGGCGCAAGATCATGGCCAAGGTGATCGAGCAGGTCGAGAAAGAAACCGATACCCAGATCGTCGACGCCAACGATCGGCTCAAGAAGAACCTGCTCGACCCGCTACGGAGCCTCGACCTCGAGCCCAAGGTGGCCGCGCTGCAGACGACGAAGGATCGCATGACGATCCGGCTGCGTTTGGCCGGCGACGACCAGTTGGCCGCCAATACTCCCCGGCCGCGGGCCCCGACCGATAGCCTGGCCAGCATTCAGATGCACGAGTCGGCGCTGAACAACATCATCGCCCGGCTCGAGCTCGACGGCCGCGAGTTCAGCCAGGCCGAGCTCCATCGCTGGGTGGCCACGAAGCTCAACCGACCACTCGAACAGGTCGACGACAACCTCAGAGACGATGTCTTCCTCAAATTCGCGCCGCGCGACGCCGTGCGGGCGCGGGCGCTCGAAGGACGAGTCGAGCTGACTTTGGCCCTCACCGAATTGCGCGCCGAAGGAAGCCGGTTCCGCAACTTCGTGGTCCGCGTCTATTACCGCCCTGACGAGGCGAGCACCAGCGGCGAGTTGGAGCGCGACGGCGTCGTGCAACTTATCGGACAACGGCTCGGCCCGAAGGCTCAAATTGCCCTGCGCGGCGTCTTCTCGAAAACCTTCTCCAAGGAGCGGCGCTTTCGGCTATTGCCGCCACGGTTTTCCAAAGACGAACAGCTCGCCGATATCGGCATCACGCAGATGGTGATTCAAGACGGCTGGCTGGGCATGGGGATCGGCACGGTCCCGCGCGAAGCGTCGAAGCCGATCCAATTGCGCCGCTAAGACTGAAAGCGGCGCCGCCATTTCGATCTATCTTCGTTTCGGACCAGCAATGTTTCGCGCCGGCTCGGTCGCGCTGGCTCGACGAACCCCCTCGGCGGGGAGCGGTGCGTCTTGAGCGTCGGCATTTGGCGCCGGCGGAGCGCCGGCCAGCGCGTTGCCGCGCTGCTGGAAGACCTCGAAGGTGACCTGTTCGTAGGTCGCCATTTCGTCGGCGGTGCGCTCGATCGCCTGGAGATCTTCTCCCAGCAGGCGCCACATGACGTCGTGCCGACTCAGCAGCTTTACATCGCGGTTGCCGCCGCGCGACTGCCGCACGCTGATCAGCAACTGCACTTCGAGCGGCATCCAACCGCGCTTGTTCAACTCGCGATTCACTTCGATCCGCGGAAACGGTGGTGGCGATCCGACGTTCACCATCGTGTTGAGTTGCGCGTACCAGTCCGAGAATTCGATGTACTGGCGCAACGCGTCCTCTTCGACGGGTGTCGTCTTCAGGCGATACGACACCAAGGGACTCGTCATCACCAGTCGTTGGGGGCCGGGGCTCGGATCAATCGTGAAGGCAGGCTGCGCCATGAATCTGAGCAACGGGTCAGCATGCTTGAGGGCACGTTGCCGCAAGGCCCCATTGAACTCGGCGATTTTCGGGGTGGCGACTTCGCAGCGCAGTTTCGTCTCTGGGTCGAGCAACAGAAAGCGCTGACGGGCAGGATCGAAAACGGTCGTCATGCCAGGGGCTTCGAGGTAGTCGTACACGACGCCAGCACGAAACAAGGTGCGGTTGGTGCTAAACGGTTCCTTTTCGCCGTCCAAATAGACTTCGCTGACGATGCGGAAGTCGGCTCCGCTAGCCAGCGATGCGGCAAACAGCACGACCAGCAGAACCAGCAAGCGGAAGGGGCGCGACGCATCGGGATACGGTAGCCGCATGTGAGGGCTCCTCTTCAGGCAACGCTGGCGCAGGCACGACGTTCAAATTCCGCCAGCGGGGGGCGGCAGAATATCGGCGACCGCCAGGCCTGTAAAGCCGAGTCGCACCTAGGTGCCGCACGTTAGTTGGTTTGAAGTGCCAAAAGCATCGCCAGGCCGCAATTGGCGCCTCGAACTGGCGCCGATCGCTCCGGACGTCCCTGGTAAACTCGCTAGGATTTCGGTCTGTTGCGGCATTCGACGGGGGCGCGGCCCTGCAAGCTAGCAGCCTAGGTCAGCGGCCGCGAACAGCCCGAACTGCCAGGAGAGATTCTCATGAAGCTGGTCATCGTCGGAGGAGTTGCCGGCGGGGCGTCGGCGGCCGCCCGTGCCCGCCGCTTGAGCGAAGCTGCCGAGATCATCGTGGTCGAGCGGGGGCCCGACGTTTCGTTCGCCAACTGCGGATTGCCGTACTACATCGGCGGGCAAATTGCCGAGCGCGCCAAGCTGCTGGTCGTCAGCCCCGAACAACTGCGCGCCCGGCTGCGCCTCGATATTCGTTCTCAGTCATCGGTCGAGAAGATCGATAGGGCGGGCAAGTCGGTGCGCATTCGAGATCTGCAAACGGACCGCGTCTACGACGAAGCGTACGACAAACTCATCTTGGCTCCGGGGGCGGCGCCACTCCGCCCGGCCATCGCGGGCATCGATCTGCCAGGAGTGTTCACGCTGCGCAACCTGCAGGGCATGGACCGGATCAAGGCTGCCGTCGATCGAGGCGCCAAAGAGGCGGTCATCGTCGGCGCCGGCTTCATCGGTCTCGAACTGGTCGAGAATCTGGTGCAGCGCGGCGTGCAAACGACAGTCGTCGAGTTGCAAGACCAGGTGATGCCGCCGCTCGATAAGGAGATGACCTCGCCCATCGTCGCGGCACTCGAAGCACACGGCGTAACGCTGGTACTGCAAGACTCGGCCGAAGCGATTGAGCAGTCCGCTGCCGGCTTGACCGTGAAACTGAAATCGGGGCGTACCCTATCGGCGGGCCTCGTCGTGCTGGGTGTCGGTGTGCGCCCCGAAAACAGGTTGGCCGTGGAAGCCGGACTCGAGACCGGACCACGCGGGGGGATCCGTGTCGACGAACATCTGCAGACAAGCGATCCCGATATCTTCGCCGTCGGCGACGCGATCGAAACGCGCGACGCCGTCTCGGGCGACCCGGTTCAGGTGCCGCTGGCGGGGCCTGCCAATCGGCAAGGCCGCATCGCCGCAGACAATGTCTTTGGCCGCTCCAGCAAGTTTCGTGGCACGCAAGGAACCGCCATTGTCGGGGTCTTCGACCGCGTCGCCGCGCTGACCGGCGCCACCGAAAAGGGGCTGCTTCGTAGCGGCCGCGCCTATCGCACGGTGACGATCCACCCGGCGCATCACGCCGGATACTATCCAGGCGCCGAGGGAATGACCCTCAAGATAACCTTCGATTCCGACGGCGGGCGCGTGCTTGGCGCGCAAGGGGTCGGCGGCGCGGGCGTCGACAAGCGTATCGACGTGCTGGCCATGGCGATCCAGGCCGGCATGACCGTCTACGATCTGGAACAAGCCGAGCTCGCGTATGCCCCGCAATTCGGCTCGGCAAAAGACCCCGTGAACATGGCCGGCTTTGTTGCCGCGGGAATGCTGCGCGGCGATCATCCGCAAATCGACGTACCGGGCCTGGCAGGGCTGCCGGCCGCGGAACGCACCTTGCTCGACGTGCGGACGACGAAGGAGTTTGCCGCTGGGCACGTTCCCGGCGCGGTGAACATTCCGGTCGATGAGCTGCGCGAGCGGCTCGGCGAAGTGCCGCGCGACCGCCAGGTCGTGGCCTACTGCCAGGTCGGCATGCGCGGCTACCTGGCAACGCGAATCCTCAAACAAGCGGGCTACGACGTGCGCAACCTCAGCGGCGGTTACAAGTCGTACCGGATGTTTAATCCGGAATAACTTCAACTGGGCGGCTCTAGGTGATCCCCGCCCCGGACGAACCGCACCCGACACTCTGGAATTGCCGCTATAAGTGCAAGGCATTGCTATTATTAGCCTTGTTGCTCCGCCGGGCGAGTTGAACCGGTCCGACTCGGGGTCTATCTTGAAGGTTGCGGTCTCGAAGCGAATTCCGGTTGCATCTGATAGCGAATTGCCGATAGGCTTCTGCGATGGCTCGATTCATCCGAAACGTTCTGGGGGGCATGGGGTCAATCCTCTCGATGCGACCCACAGAACGCCCGCATCGCATTGCCGAGGATTTTATCGACGTCACCACCGAGGAAGCCATGCGCCGCGATTGGTCGCGTGTCGGCGCGGATATCAACGGCGCGGTCGACGATTACAAGCGGCAAAACCCGATGCGTGCGATAAAGCTTCGAGACCACAACCGTGGCCAAGCCTAAGCGCAATGATCCAGCGCGTCACGGGTCGAGTTCGCTAGAGCGAGAAATTGCGCAGGACTTTCCGTCCACCGGCAGCCAGATCGTAATTCAAGAGACGAATACTCGGCTCTCGCACCAAGGGCCGATTCCGGCGCCGGACGATTTGGCAGCCTAAGAGAAGCTCTTGCCTGGATCGGCCGATCGAATCATCACGATGGCCGAGCGTCAGCAGTCGCACCGTTTTGGTCTTGAATCGCAACAGGTCGATGCCAGGATCGAAGATCTGAGAGAATACCGGCGCGAACGCCGGCGAGGTCAACGGTTTGCCTTGACGATGGGATTATCGGGTCTCGGCGCCACTGTGTTCGCCGCCTACGTCGGCCAGCCATGGGTGGCCGGTATACTTGGTGGCGGCACACTCTTGTCTCTCGTGTCAGCCTTCCTCTACGACAAGAATGTGCCGGCCGAACCAACGTCGCCGCAAGCGCAGATTCCTGACCAGAAAAAGCCAGGCGACTTTGCCAAGCGAGAGACGAAGACCGACGCGTAGAGTGTCATAAGAATGTCACCCAGCGCCGGCGCCGCATCGTGTTTTGCGGGCTTGCGCGGTACTCAAAGGGTACTCAGCCTATTCGCAGGATGTTCCATCCGGAATAGCTGGCGCGTGATCCGCGGATATCAGCATCCGGGCGGTCACTTCAGCCCGAACAGCTCACCCCACTCAAACAGCACGTACGGCTCCGCGGTGGCCGATTTGCCGGTCTTGGGCGAAACGGCAATCCGCAGCTTGCGCTCGGCCGGCCAGGCGACCGCGCTGTATTGCGTGGTCATCAGGGGCGAGCGGCGCCCCACCGAGTCGAGCATCTTGCGCGCGGCCTCGAAATCGATCTTCTCTTGCCGCTTCCGGTGCTCGCGAATGCCGTCAGTCAAGAGCCCAAAGCGCTCCGCTGAATTCCCCGTGGACGGAGCCGAGTTCACCACAAAATGATTGGTGCAGACCAGGCAATTGCTCCGCGCGAGTTCCGGCTCGCGCAGCAGATGGCGCGCGGCGTCGGGCCAGGGCGCGTATTCAAGAGCGTATGCGCGCGTCGTCTGTCTTGGCGAGTTGGCCGGCACCACCAAATGATAGATCAGCGACAGCGCCACGTGATCGGTCAATCCGACTCGCAGGATTTCCGCCGCGTTCTCGGGTGTCATCCTCTCGATCAATATTCGGCCAAGCAGCGCCGCCGGCATCGGATGTGGGACCGCCAGCATCGAGCGGTGCACGCCGCCATCGTTGGCTGCCAGGTATATGCCATGCCGGTTGAGCGAGGCCATCCCGGTGCCGAGCATGCCGAACCACATGGCGTCGAGCGTCGGCGACAGTTCCGGCTCGGTCGGTTCGACGGCGAAGACGCAATAGGTGTTCGAGGGGAAGACCGGCGGATAGTCCCAGTTGCGACCGACGATCACCTGGCCATCGGTCGTCAGCTCGCCCCAGACCGAAAACTGGCTGCAGCGCATCAGTTCCAGCACGTCGCACGTTTGCAGCGCGCGCAAGTCGGCCAGCGTGACCGGCTCGCCGGTCGCCTTCAGCGTACGATCGGCTTGGGCGGGCAACGCTTGCTCGATGCCGCGCAACATGCCGGCCAACTCTTCGCGGAACCGGTCGGGCATTTCGAAGTGCTCGGCCGCGGCGCGAAAGCTCTGCCAGTTGATCCGCGGCTTGTCGGCCGGGCGATCCGCTTCCACCAGCACGCCGATCGTGTTGAGCTTGGCCGCCAGGAAGTCGACCGTTTCGATGATCTCGCGAGCGCCGAGCACGCCGTGCGCTTCGCCGCGCTGGGCGTGCGAACCGCGCAGCACCAACACGTCGCGGCGATCGACCGTGGCCCGCAGGCTCGCGCCCGAGCGCTCCACAACGGTGGTTTCGCCGCGGACTACTGGTGACCCGACCAGGATCCCCGCCAGGCCGAGTACCAGCGTTATTGCTCGTCGGTGTGTCATGGCGAGCTCCTCAGTTCTGGGATTAGCTGAATCGCCGCGCGCCAGCTCAAAAGCGCACGCCAACGCGCAACCGAGCGGGATCGAGCGCCTGCTCGAGCGCCCGATTCACTTCCTTCAACGGATACCATGCCCCGACCAGGCTTGCCAACGGATATTGTCGCTGGTGGGCTGCCAGAAAACTGACTGCGTTCGTCAAATCGCGTGGAGCGTAGTTGTGCACACCCCGCAGGGTCAGATTCCGCCGCACGATCTGCTCTGGCAGAATCTCCAACCCCGGACCGGGAAAAACCGAGCCGACCAGTACGAGCGAGCCGCCAATGCGCGGCACGCTTAACGCGCTGGCCACCGCCGAGGCAGCGCCAGAAAACTCGAAGACGACGTCCAGTCCATGGCCGCCGGTCAAGTCCGCGGCCGTGGCTGAGAGCTCCGCGGGATCGATCGCCTGCGTGGCCCCGAAGCGTAGCGCCATTTCGCGCCGCGCGGCATTCGGTTCGACGGCGATCACGCTGGCAGCGCCGCTCGATCGCGTCATCGCGCAAGCGGTCAGCCCTAGCATGCCCGCACCGAGGATGCCGACGTTGTGATCGGCCAGTGGCCCGGCCGCGGCCAGGGCGGCAGCGACCGTAGCCGTCGCGCAATTTGCTGGGCAGGCGACTTCGAGCGGCAGTTCGTCGGGCAGACGCACGATCGAAGTTCCAGACGCCAGCAGGCAATACTCGGCCAGCCCGCCCGTCAGAACGCGACGCTCGATCGCTTGCTCATGGCCATACTTGACCCCGCGGAGACATTTCTGCGGCAGATCGCGCTGGCAATAGAAGCACTGTCCGCAATTGGCGACGATGGCCCAGGTGATGCGATCGCCAACCACCAGCGGCATGGCCGAGGCATCGCACGTTGCGACCTGCGGACCCAGTTCGACGATCTCTCCGACGATTTCGTGACCCAGCACGCTCGGCGCCGGGGCCAAGCGGCGTCCGCTGACCGAATGCAGATCGCTGCCGCAGAGCGTGCAGCCGAGCACGCGAACCAGTACTTCGCCCGCCGTGGGGGTGGGGACTTCGACGCGCCGCAGTTCGAGCGGTTTAGACGGCTCCTGAAAGATCGCCGCCAGCGCGGTCTTCACCAGTCGGTCCTCTCATGCCGTTTCGCCAGCCAGCGCGACCTCGGTGGTCGGCGCCGCGTGCTGGGCGAAGTATCGCCAGGTCAGCCCAACGCAAACAAGCGACGATACGGCGGCGATCCAACAGATGACGTGAAAGAAGCCCAGTATATCGCCGTCGGGCAAGCTATCGCTCGGCTGTGGTGGGAGTCGCACTGCCAGCCAGTTGCGGCCGAGCATCACCGCCACGTAACCCAGATAGCCGGTGGCGTCGGCAACCTGCATCAAGAAACCGAGGTTCCCCCGCGCGCGCGTCATCGCCAGGATCCGCTCGAAGATCGTGGTGTGCACCGCCACATACGGCAGATAAGTTCCCAAGCCGATCAGCACCATGAACGCGAAGCCGTTCATCCAACCCGCGTGCTGCCCGACGAGCGCCAGGCTACTGAGCATGGCGCCGAATCCGCAGATCGTCAGCGAACAGACGAATGCCTTGCGATTGTCGTGCACCAAAACGACCGTGCCGTTGATGAGCATCACGCCCAGCGCGACGAGGGTCTCCGACCAGGTATAGATCGACGGTTCGGTGTCCTGTCCTAGCACGCGCCATAACTCGGGTGCGAAATCGGCCCGCACGCTGCGCACGATCGTAATCGCCAGGTACATCAGAATGATTGGGCTCAACCCGAGAGCATAACGCCGCAACAGCGACCAGCGCTCGAACCGCGACAGCGGCATCCGCGGCGAGCGGGCGGCGATGTCGGCCAGCGACGGGGCCGGAATCCGCGACAGCATCGCTACCCCGATCGCCAACGGAGCGGCGAACATCAACCCCGCGACCGCCGGCATCCAATCTTCTTGCACGCCCTGTTCGAGCAACCAGGCGCCGGCCGATTTGGCGACACCATCGGCCAGCACGAAGCTCGCGCACAGCCCAGCATTGAGGGCTTCGGTCAAACGCCGCCCTTCGAGAAAGCCGATCACCAGGCCGAAGACCATCCCCAGCGGCAGGCCGTTGAGAAACAAGCAGATGGCATTCCAGGGGCGAGGGACCATACCGAAAAGCGCCAGTGCCCCCTCGGCCAGGCCGATCAGCACCAGGATGCCCACGGCCCGACGGTGCGGCGGCATCTCGGCGATGACCTTGATCCCCCAGAATTTCGAGATCGTGTAGCCCAGCACCTGCGAGGTGACCAGCACGACTTTGAAGCTCTGTCCCCAGAGCATTTCGGCGTCGTCGAAACTTGCCGCCGTGAACGGCTTGCGAAAGCCGTACATGCAGAAATAGGTGCCGAACGCGGCCACCAGCGACCAGACGGTCCAGAAAGCACGGCGGCGCGGCGAGTCGTCGTCGGACGATAACGCGGGGTTTGCCGGCATGAAGCTCCGACCACGAACAGGACGCGCAAGACGCAATCGACTGGGCGCCCGGCTGCCTCGCGACGAAGCTTGCCGAGCGCCTCGTATCTCAGGGCGTCAGTATAGTGGCCGCTCCGCCGAGCGACACCGAGTGCCGGCGAATTGACGCAGGCGCCGCACGCCTCCGCCCGCTACTGGCTGGTCGCCGATTGGCTGCTCGATGTCGTCCCGGCCGACGTTGTTTCGTCCCCGTGAGCGCCAGATGCCGCGCTCTCTTCGGCCGATACCACGGCCACGCCCGCCTCGTCGGTCTCCAGCGGCGGCAGGCCAAAGACGGCAGGCTCATCCTCGAGATGCACCACGTCCATTTCGGTCGCGTCGACGTCGTATCGCAGCAGCAGATAGATGCCGGTCGTGGCGGTCCAGAAGTAACTGAAGCCGAAGCCCAGCAGCAACACTTGTACTGCGGCCAGCCAGAAACCGAGCACGGCGACGCCGGCGCGGAAAACTCCGCTCTCCGATTCGTTCGATCCCGCGATAGCGACCGGAGCCGGCCCAGGCACGACGGTGATTGGTGTCGTCGAGACGGTCGGCAAGGGTGCTTGGTTTTCCGGAGCCGGCACGTACGTCGCTGGTCGATTCGAGTTACCGGGCGCGACCGGCACCGCGACGACAGGCGCATTGTGAGTAAATCCGTTGATCCCCACGATCCCCTGCGGCAACTGCGCGGCGATCCGCGCTGTCGAAGCGCCGCCAGCCGTCCAACTGGCGAACCACAAACTCAGGTAGACGATCGCCCCGGCGAAGACCGTAATCAGCAATCCCGCCAACACGCCGAGCCCACCGGCGACCGCCGCATACCACAGATAGTGAAGCGGCCGCTGATAGACGTACGCATAGGTGCGGCTCAAGGCGTCGAAGCTGTCAGACCCCTCGACGCTGATCGTCGCCCACATCAGCGGCCAACCGACGGCCAGGCCTAACAACAGAATTCCCATCACCAGCGCCAACACCAGAAACACGGGCCAGGCGACACCCAGCACCAGCACGCCGACGTCGAATCGCAGTAGCCAGCCGAGCGCGAAGATCGGCAGCCCCAGCACCAGCATGCCCACCAGTGGCATCAGCGGGGCCCAGAAGTACGAGCCCCAGTGTTTCCAAGCGTGGCGCGTGGCAGGTCCGAAAGTCGCCCGCTCGTCGCGCGTCAGCCGCACGCCCGCCATGCGCGTGATCACTCCGCCGGCGAATCCCCAGACCGCGACACCCCAAATACCGGCCACGAGTAAGAACGTAAAGCCCGAGATCGTCAGTCCGGCGTCGAACAATTTCGCGAACGGTGCGGTCAACGTTCCGTAGGGACCGAAGTAGGCGTTGATCGAGCTCAGCGTGGCGTTTGGCCCACCCTGCGGCGCATGCATCGCCGCGGGAACGGCCTCGGTGGCCATGGCGGTCGCGGTTGAGCCGTCGGGCGCGGTGACCGTCACCGGTGTTTGAGGGTAGGTGGCGACGGGTGTTGCCACGGGCCCCGCTTCCCAGGGCCAGACGCTGTAAGCGGCCGCAACGTGCTGGGCGCCGCTCGCCCCCGAAAAGACCTTGGCCAGGCCCCACCAGCCGGTGAACATTGCCAGCACGGCCGCCGAGGCGATCATCATTTGCCGCGCGTCGAGCGCGATCCGAAACGACCGCAGCAAGATCATCCAGCGATAGCGGAGTATCCAACTGCTGAGACCCGGTGCGGCAGGCGCAGGCTGGGCAGCGTGATTCGAGGCGGTCGCATCCATGACGTCCTCTCCGATGATTACTCGGGCAGTTGGTGTTCGCGCCGGTGTGTAGGGCAGTGCGGCGCGATCGAGTCGTTCGGCGGAATTATAGGCCCTGACGGGGTTTCTGTCCTAGCCCGCCTTGGTCGCTAGCAAACTGCTGCTCGCGACGAAGTTGGCGAGCAGGGCACGCGAGAGCAGTTGAATTTCCGGCGTCCGTGGCAAGGGGTTTCCAGCCGTGGGCCAATACCGACCGGCGATTCCGCAGAAGCGATCACGGCCAGTATGGTTGCGCCACGGAGTCCGCAGGTTTGACTTCGCCGGCCGCTGAAGTGACTATGACGCGAAACACCCGTCACCGCCGGACTTTGGCGTTCGATTTCTGGAGTATCGTCCATGACGCTTTGCCCCTTGCGCGGCACTGGCTTGCTGACCATCGTGCTTGCCTGGCAATCTGCAATTGCCGCGCAGGCCGCCGACCTTGCCGCCTACGCTCCGCCGCCCTCAGGTTCGGTCAAGATCATCCGCGACCGCTATGGCGTGCCGCACATCATCGCCGCTGACGAGCCGAGCTTGTTCTACGGCGTCGGCTACGCGCAAGCCGAGGATCAGCTCGAAAACGTCGCCGAGAACTTTCTGCGGGCCGCCGGGCGCAGCGCCGAATTCGAAGGGCCCGGCGCTTTGAACCAGGACCATCTGATCCGCGCACTAGGTGTTCCCGAGCGGTCCGAAGAACAATACCGGCAACTCAGCGATGAGCTGTGCGCCCAGCTCGACGCGTATGCCGCGGGCCTGAACGCCTATCGTCAGGAACATCGAGACGAACTGCCCGATTGGATCGAGCCGGCCCGCCCGCAAGACGTGCTGGCCTTTTACAACTACGTCGAAGTGCAGTTCGGCGTTTCCGATTGCCAGGGCGATCTGCGCAAGGCGGGCGTGCGCGTGGCGGCGCTCTCCGACGTGCCCGATCGCCACGAGCTGGCCTATGGCTCGAACCAGTTCGCAGTTTCGCCACGCCGCTCGGCGACCGGCACCGCGCAGCTCTCGATGGACCCGCACCTGCCGCTATCGGGCTTCTTTCGCTGGTACGAGATGCACCTGGTCAGTCCGCAGGTGAACGTGATGGGGTGCTGCTTCTTTGGTTCTCCGTATATCAGCATGGGGCGCACGCCGTCGACGGCCTGGTGCATGACGGTCAACGCCCCCGACCTGGGTGACGTGTTCGCCTTCGACATCAAAGCCGACGATCCGACCCAATATCGCGATCTCGACGGTTGGCAGAAGTTCGCGGACGCGCAAGAGACGTTCAAAGTGCTTCGCGGCGACAAGCTGGAAGAAGTGCGGCTGCCAATCCGGCGCACATCGCTCGGACCGGTGATGGCCACGGCCGACGGGCGCGCGTACGTGTATGCCTTCCCCTGGCACGAAAACGCCAACCGCGCGACGCAAATCATGAACATGGCGCGGGCCACGAACGTCGATGAGTTTCGCAAAGCGCTCGAGACACTAGGGCTGGTGATGTTCAACATCGTGTACGCTGACGCACACGGGGACATCTTCTACATCTCCAATGGCCGCATCCCGCGGCGCGATCAGCGGATCGACAGCCACGCCATCCGTCCCGGGCACGAAGCATGGGCGCGCTGGCAGGGCTTTCATCCGCTGGCCGACATGCCACAGGTGCTCAATCCCCCCTGCGGCTACGTGATGAACACCAACAGCGGGCCGCACAACGTCTGCCCCGACGTGGCGCCGCAAGCGTCGAGCTTTCCGCCGTACGTCTTCGGCCAAGAGGCCAACAGCCGCTCGTTGCGTCTGCGGGCACTGTTGGACGCCGACCAGGAGATCACCTGGGAAGAGCTGCACGATTATGCGACCGACACCAAGACCGAAGCACTCGATCGCCTGGTGCCCAAACTTGTCGAGCGGATCGAACAGCAAGCCGGTAAGTCGCCGCGCGATGCCGATCGGCTGCGCGAAATCGCTGGCGTGCTAAAGGCGTGGGACCGCCACACTGAGCTCAACAGCCAAGGAGGCGTGCTGTTCATGACAATCTTCGCCGACGGCGCGTTTCCGGCCGCACTTGACCAGGACGACTTTACCGCGGGAGCGCAGGCCGTCTTGAAAGCAGCCGACGCCGTGTCGGAGAAGTTCGAAAAGCTGGATGCGCCCTGGAGCGAGTTCAGCCGCATCCGCCGTGGCGAGCACGAGCTGGGAATCGCCGGCAACGGTTCGCGCGATTCTCGGCTGGCCCAATTCACGTCGTTGCGACCGACGTACGGTGTTGTGCACCAGGGGCGGCGCTACGCCACCGGCGGAACCAGCTACGCGATGGTCGTCGACTTCAGTTGCGGCGGGCGGTCGATGAGTTGCCTGCCGTTCGGCGTGAGCGATCGCGAGGGCTCAAAGCACTTCGCCGATCAACTGCCGCTGTACGCCAAAAAGCAATACAAGCCGGCTTGGTTCACGCCGGAGGAAATCGGGGACAACACCGAATCGGAGGTGGTGCTGAAGGTATTGGGCGATTGAGCATGTAGCTCAGGGTAACTGGTCGGTGCTTCTAGCCGGCTCAAAACCGCTAGCGGTCAAACCTCCAATCTTGAGAAGATCTCCATCATCGAAGCCAACCACCACGCCGATTCGTGGGGCACTGGAGCCAACCAATTGCGTCGTATGGTCAGCAAGTAGCGATCGTACGGCAAAAGCGCCAAACGCCAGGGCCAGCGGCCACTCGGCGTGAATTCCCAGACCGGTTTTCGACTTGTAACTCTCCGCGTAAATATTGCAGAGAGACATCGACCAGGCGTAAGCGTTATCGGGGAAATGTCGCGGATTTTTACGCAGCCATGCGTATTCTGGATCGCTCGGATCGTAGTGAGACGTCGCAGCGACATACATATCCGCCCAGACATGGCCTTGTTGGTTAACACGCTGAACTAGACCCATCCACAAGCCGTGAATCGGAAACGGCGCTGGCTGTCGCTCAAAGACTCCAGCAATCCAGGAACCAAGTGCCGCGACATCCTCGTCGTATTCGATCTCTGTGTACTTGTCCCAGTCCGGGTGCGGAAAATCGCGAGCGCAAGTCTCGATGATTCGCTGCATGCACTCACCGACTGAGATATCGGATGCAATAAGCTGCTTGATCAATTCAATGATCGCCTTGTGATCAAGGCTCATGTCGGTACGGCTCATCGTTCGGTTCGGCGACAGGAGAAAGCGCACGCCCCGTGCGCCATTCTTGTAATCCAAGTCACTCAGTAGCATACTCGGCGTTGGATCAACGAGGCAGAATCTCCAACTGCAAATTCAAAGCGAACGGACGCGCATGCCGAACAATCCGCACAACTTCGACTACGCCGCTGCCTGCCAAGAGGCCGATCCTTGGGGCGCGATCCCGCATCGCTACAATTTGGGCGTCGCGCTCACCCGCGGCAATGTCGAAGCGGGGCGCGGCGAGCGGGTCGCCCTGTTTTGGGAGAACTCGGCTGGTGAGCGCCGGCAGTTCACGTATGCCGAGTTGGACAAGCTGACCAACCGGTTTGCCAGCGCCTTGGCCAGGTTGGGCGTGTCGAGCGGCGACCGCGTGCTGCTGCGGTTGCCGAACTTGCCTGAGTTCTACATCGCAGCGCTCGGCGTGGCGAAACTCGGCGCCGTGTTCATCCCCACTAGCACGCAGTTTCGCACGCCCGAGGTGGCCTATCGGCTGCAGGATGCCGGCGTCGTCGCGGCGGTTACCACGACCGGCCTGGCCGCCGAGATCGAAGCCTCGCGCGAGCAGGCCCCCGCCCTGCGGCACCTGATCGCCTTTGAGTATGCCGAGGTGCCGCTCGGCGCCGGGCAGCTCGATTTCTGGCAACTCGTCGAAGCGGGGGATGCCGACTTCGCCGCGGCCGATACCGCGCACGACGACCTGGCGTTCATCGCCTACACGTCGGGCACAACCGGCGACCCCAAGGGCGTTGTCCACTTTCAGCGATACCCGATCTCGTACGAGTCACTGATTCGCTACTGGCACGATTACCGCGACGACGACATTGTCACCTGTCCGGCCGAATTGGGGTGGCTGCTCCCCGTGGCTTCGACCTTCCTGTATGCCATGCGCGCCGGCATCTCGATCGTGCTTTACCACTCGCTCGATGGGCGGTTCCATCCGCCGGCCTGGTTTGAGCTGATCAACCACTACCGGGCGACGAACTTCGTCGGGACGCCGACGATGTATCGGATGTTGATCGCCGATCGCGAGTTCTCGCACGCAAAACTCGACAGCCTGCGGCACGGCACCAGCGCCGGCGAACCTTTGCCCCCCGACACGCTGCTGGCGATTCGTGAGTCGCTCGGCATCACCCCGCTTGACGGCATCGGCATGAGCGAGTGCATGGTCTACTGCTTCAACGCGGCCGGAGACGAAGTCGTGCCGGGAAGCTGCGGCCGGCCCGCTCCCGGCTGCGAAATCCGTTTGCTCGACGACCAACTGCGCGAAGTGCCGGTCGGCGAAGAAGGGGTGCTCTGCGTGCGTCGCAGTTCGCATCCCGGCATGATGCAGGGCTATTGGAACAAGCCCGAGCGCACTGCCGAAGTCTTCGATGGCGACTGGTACCTTTCGGGGGACGTGCTGGCCCGCGACGCAGAGGGGCGCTTCTGGTTCAAGGGGCGCAACGACGATGTGATCAAGGCGTCGGGCTATCGCATTTCGCCGTTCGAAGTGGAAAGTTGCCTGGTCGAGCATCCGGCGGTGCTCGAAGCGGCGGCCGTCTCCTGCCCCGACAACGTGCGGGGTTTTGTCGTCAAGGCGTTCATCCTGCTGCGCGACGGATATCAACCGTCGACCGAACTGGCGCAAGAGATTCAACAGTTCGCCCGCGACCGGATGGCGGGCTACAAGTACCCGCGCAAGGTGGAGTTCGTGGCCGAGTTGCCGAAAACCCCCAGTGGCAAGATCAAGCGCCGGCTGCTGCGCGAGGGGGAACTGCACGACGGATGAACCATCGGCCGTCTAGTCCGCGACTCACTCCTGCTTCCGCAGGTGCACGTCCATTTGCGGGAAGGGGATTTCGATACCGGCCTGATCGAGCGCCATCTTGACGGCCCGGATCGTCGCCTGGCGGACGTCACCGAACTCGTCCGACTTGGCCCACACGCGCACCGACCAATTAACTGAGGAGCCCGCCAGTTCGAGCAAGAAGATCTGGGGCGCGGGATCGGCCAGGCCGCCAGGAACACTGGCTGCCGCTTGGGTCAGCACTTCGCGCGTGTGATCGATGTCGGCCGCATAGGCCACGCCGACGTCGACGTCGGCGCGGCGCACTGCGTGGTGCGTGAGGTTCTCGATAGTAGCGCCGAAGATCTGGCTGTTGGGAATGATGAATCGCCGGTTGTCGAACGAATCGAGCGCCGTGGTGAACAGCTCGATCGCATAGACCTTGCCCAGTTGCCCGGCGATGTTGATCACGTCGCCAACCTTGAAGGGGCGGAACAGCAACAGCATGATGCCGGCGGCGAAGTTACTGAGCGTGCCTTGAAACGCCAGGCCGATGGCGATGCCGGCCGAACCGATCACCGCGGCAAAGCTCGTGGTTTCGACGCCGAAGATGCTCAGACACGTCAAGATCACCAACAGCATCGCCGACCAGCGGACGAGCGTGGCGAGAAAGCCGGCCAACGTGGCGTCGATTTTGGCGCGCGTCAGGGCGCCGCGCGTCAGGCGGCTGAGCCAGCCGGCGATCATCCAGCCAATCGTCAAGACGATTAGCGCGACGAGCACGCGCCCCCCGACGACGATGGCGCGCTCCGAAAGCACGACGAACAAATCGTTGTTGGCCATGGCGATCGTCTCCCTGCTGCTTCAGGACCGCTCCTTGCACTGCGACAAGCCGCGGAACCGCCCGCATCCGCAGCGGCGGCCGCGATCGAAAAACGCTCAGCAACCCCGAATCGAAAAGTCGTACAGTTCGGCGATGTCGCGCGCCGACTTGTTTGCCAGGCCCGTGAATCGTTCGTACAAGGCGTCGACGTCGTCGACGCCCAGTGAGGCCAACAGCCGGAACTTGTGCTCGAGCCGCTGATCGAGTTTGCCCGCCGTGTTACGGGCGTGCCCTTCGGGGTACATCACCAGCCCGCTGGTGAGCGAGCCGAGCGTGGCGTGTTCGACGGTGAGGGTCGTGGGAATGCCGTCGGGGTAACGGTCGTCGTACTCGGGTCCGCCGTGGCGGAAGTCGATCTTGGCCATGATCTCGCGCGTGAGAGGATGGACCAGCGCCGCGTCGTCGTAGTCGGCCGGCTCGAGCATCAGCTCTTGCCAGCCCGAGCGGCGCTGTTCGTACGCCTTGCGCAGCAGCGTGGCGACGATGTACACCATCGAATGGTCGGCGCTCTGTCGCGTGCGCGGGTCGCGCTTCGCCGGGTCGCCGATGATGCCAAATGCCGGCTCGTAGATGTC
This sequence comes from Pirellulales bacterium, assembly GCA_050184475.1. Taxonomy (GTDB): domain Bacteria; phylum Planctomycetota; class Planctomycetia; order Pirellulales; family JAEUIK01; genus JAIESQ01. The sequence goes on from JBFXAH010000003.1 coordinate 243,876, forward strand.
GATGCGGATGCCCTTGAGCTGCGCGGGGTCGGCGAAAATCTGTGGGTGCTCGGCCAGCACGTCGAGCAATCCCTGGATCGCGCCGGCCGACTGATGTTCGTACAGTCCGAGCTTGAAGTGCATCCCCATCACGGCGAAATCGTCGCCGCCAGTGGCCAGCGCCAGGTCGAAAGGGCTGGTCCCCTTCTGTTGTGGTCTCTCGAACAAGCAGAAGACCGCCTCGGGGTTGCGGAAGATGTCGGCTGGCCCCACGAACCCCCGCATGGCTCGCTGCGCGCTGAGCACGGCCACCTCGGTGCTGATCGCGGCCGAAGCTCCCTTCGAATCCGAAAGTTGCTTGCCGGCCCGGATCGCGCGGAACGGCACGTAGTGGGCAACGACCAGGCCGATCGCCGACTCGATCTGATCGACCGACGCGCCCGTCGCAGCGCCGTAGACGGCCGCGGAGGCCACGGCCCCGTGCAGCACGTGATCGATCTTGTAGTTCTTCAGCGCGAAGACTTCGGCCAGGCGACCGCGGATTTCGTCGATCGCCAGCATTGCTTTGAGCGTCTGGCGGCCGTCGAAGCCGGCAATCTGCCCGGCAGCCACGGCCACGGGATAAAAGTCGTTGTGGCCGAATTCCCCCCGCGTGTGGCCACGCTTGGGATTAAAACCGAAGTTCGTGCCGTTGGCGTCCCACTCGCGCGCCGCCGAGCTGCCGGCCAGGGCGGCTTTCTCAGGCTTCACGCGCACTCGCGAACCAAGCAACGTCGCCCCCGGGTGCCCCTCGGCCACGGGATACTCGAGCGCCTCGGACCGCAGCACCTTGGGGGCATTCGCGCCGCAAGCCAAGGCAGATACCGCGCAGGCAATACTATCGAGATGAAATCGCTCGACCATCTGCAGCACGGCGGCTGGCGGATCGGGCCAGCGCTGGCCGAGGAAGTCGATCGCATACTGGGCGATGCCGCGAGCTTGATTCATATCGCGCGGCAGCAGCGCAAAGTTATCGTCCATGGTCATCGTGTCTCGGGGCGGCAAGAAACAAGTACCAGCTTGAGCCCGCGATTATCGACGCTGGGCTCAGCACCGCAAGCGGGCTGACGAGATCGAGCGGAACGTCAGCGGCGTCGCCTCAGCGAAGCGACACCGATTTCGGCCGCGACGCGGTGTGGTACGGAATCATCCCTTGGGCCTGGAGATCGGCCAGGTAGCGCTCGAGATCGGCGGGCTCGCAGAATAGCGGTTGCGACCAGCGACGGCTGATTTCGGCAGGTGGCATCCCCTGCTCGGCGGCGGTCATGACCTCTTGGAGCAGCCCCAGTCGGCGTCGCGCGTCGCGCAATCCCTTGCGGTCATTGGCCACGACCAGCGCCGGCAGCAAGACCAGGCAGACGACGGCAAACTGCCGTCGCGCGCCGCTTGAGGACAGGCGGTCCCAGATCAACAGCATCGCGATCAACAATGGCGCAGTGAGCATGCCGAAGCGGCTCTGGTACATGTCTTTCCAGCCGCCGCCGGCCCTTGCGTGCGCGATGGCAAGCGTCAGCAGCAGCCCGGCCGCCAGAAAACAAGCCAGACCGATCAGCGTCATGCGAGATGCCTGCCCATGGCGCCACTCGCGCGCCAGCCAATAAAGCGCACCGACGATCAGAGCAATCATTAGCCAATTGGTCAGCGGTTTCAGCCCCCGGCCGACGGGCCCCAGGCTGGTGACCGTAATGCGGTGCGCGCCGGTCAACGTCTGCCATAGACTGGGGCTGGACAGCGGATTGTGCGCGCCGTGCGGGAAGGCCGCGACATACGCGACGAACATTGCCGTCAGCAGTGCTGATAGGAAGATTAGGCTCAGCCATTGCCTGGGCGGCGTTTGACGCCGATGCGCTTGCCACGCGCCGCAAAGCCCAATCCAGGCAGCGATTGGCGGAACGTACAGCAGCCCATACGTCCCGCATCCGGCGGCAATCGCCAGCAGGGCCGCTAGGCCCGCCGCCACGCTCGATCGCAGCGGTTGGCGGGCCATGGCGATCACCAGTAGCGCCAAGATTGCCGCTCCGCTGGCCAGGCAGAAGTTGATTTGAAAGCACCAAGTCAGGTTCGTTTCGTGACCGAAGTGCAAGAGCGCCGCCGGCGCGAACAAGTCGACTAGCGAACTGCCACCGCGCAATCGCCTCATCGTCAGCAGGCAGACCGCCGCCACTGCCGACAACACCGCGGTGTTCATTAGCGCCATCCTGGCATAGTCGTATCCAGTCAAGCTGCCAACGACCAGATACGCCAGCTTGGGCACGGGCATACGATGTTCGTTGTGCAGCGAGAAGAGCCAGCCCAGGCTCGGTTCGATGCGGCCAGTCGCCAGATCGACAAGCGGCCACTGATCGGCGAACGGCATCGGCAGCGCGTAGTGGGCGACATGCCAAAGTGCGGCGGCAGTCAACAACGCCCAGCCTACAAATACCAGCCAACCACTCGTCCAGACCGAGCCCAACGACTCTGGGCCGACTCGCGGCAAGTCGCTCGACGCGGCATCGACGTTCGTTTCTGCACCATGCATGCATTGATTCCGCAAGAACGATCGACGCTGCCCGGAGGCCGCGGCCAGGATTGACGGTCGGCGCAGCAGGGCTGCTAGCAGACGACGGCTGTGAACCTGTTGGATGTATCGACCGTGCGAAATCGACGTCTGAGCGCAGAGGGCCGTAAAAACAGCCGCGTGAGCATGCACGTCTTCGAGAACAACTCAAGCCAGGAAAACTGGCGAAACTACGGCAAACCAAATCGGCGAGCCACGGTCTGGCCCTGCCGGCATCCCGCTAGAAAATCGCCGCGCTCAGGGGCGCGAAGAGGTTAGTCAGACGTGATCGATTTCGTTCAAGCGATCGGCCGCGGCGAGATGCTCCGCGCTGAGGTGCAGCCCGGAGACTAGCGGCTTGAACATCGTGATCTCAATCGGCCGCGGCTCGACGTCGAACCAGCGGCGCTCGACGGCGCCGTTGGGCAGCCAACCGACGACGCGTTTCAAATCCAGCTCGCGAGCACGCCTGACGAGGGCAGCGTAAACGACGCTCGCCAACTCCGAATTTGCCGCGACCGCCAGATCGCGCACAAAGAGCGCGTCGTCCGCAACTTTCCAGCGGGCATAGGCAAACGGCCCACTTTCGTCGGCTCGGCATAGTGACAAGAATTCGTCGCTCGGCCCACATGCGAGCAAATAGTTCCAATACTCTTGGTCGCGCTCGATCGCCAGCGCGTCGCCGGCGTGGGCCTCGTTGTAGATCCGCTGTAGCGTTTCAATGTGTGATTGTGCCGCGAGCGGCTCGATTCGGGGGCGAGTTTCGTCGAGTCGCTCTTGTGCCGCGGCCAAGTGATCGGCAACAGTCAACTCGCCGCGATGCGCCGGCACGAGCAGGTAGCCCATCCGTTGGTAATAGGCCGGTTTAACGTCGCTAAACAGCACGCTGAGCTGCACCCCGCGCGAGCGGGCATGGTCTTCGGCCCAGGCGATCAAATTTGGCGCAAATCCACGACCGCGGAATTCAGCCAGAGTATGGACCGACGCGACCCCCACCGACGGCACCACTTGGCCGCTGACGCGAAACTCCAGCGGGTGCAGACCGAGGCAACAGACTACCCGCCGATCGAGACAACCGACGATCCAGGTGGCACGGCGGTGATGCGGGGCCGTTAATCGCCGCTCGATGTGGGCCTCGAGCGGCAAGCCCATGTGCCAGACATCGTGCACGTTGGCGTGCGCTTCGCGCAGTTCCTCGTCGCTGGCCAGGTGAATATCGAGATCCGCGGTCACGTGGCGTGACCTTCGGTGGCGGTCACGAGCAATTGTGGCGTCGCGGCGGGTGTTTCGGCCGGTTGCCAGGTGGTGCCGGAGACGTCTCGCATGTCTTGTCCGCGACGTTCGTCGACAGGCGATTTTCCGTGCGCGCCCCCCGAAAGATTGAGTCCAACGACGCCGGCGATGATGACTCCAATGCAAACAAGCTTGAACCAACCGCCTGGCTCGTTGAACCAGGCCACGCCCACCAACGCGATCAGGGCCGTGCCGAGACCCGCCCAAATGGCATAGGCCACGCTGACGTCGATCGTGCGCAGGGCAAGCGTCAACATCGCCAGGCTGCCAAGATAGAAAGCAAACATTGCCACCGACGGACCGAGACGCGTGAAACCGTCGGAAAACTTCATCGAGGTCGTGCCGGCGACTTCCAAGGCGATCGCCGCCAGCAAAATCAGCCAGTTCATCGCCATCTCCTTACAACAAGACCTGGCATTGCGGTGTACGGGAGACGCCCGGTGCGACGGCGGCGCCAAAGCACTGCGTCGCGCTAGCGCCGGTAGCATAGCGAAACGGTCGTCGAACAACCAAGCGCGTTGAGACGAGGCGTTGATGAAGTCGGCGCGAAGATCGCGTCAGGCTTCGTTCGCAGCAGGGCCGATCACGCCTTTTGCAACACGATTCCTGATGCCGGCGAGTCGACCAGAATGGTCCAGCGTCGCTGCGTGCGGTGATTCAGCACTTCGAGCCGAGCGGCGTTGGCCGTCTTGTTGTCCGCCAGAAACTCGATAATCAGGCGCGAGCACGCCACGTCGATCCCCGGGGCCATCTTTCGGCGTAGCAACACAATCGGCGGTCCTGCCTGCTGCAACTCGCATTCGACCACGTAGCGATCGACGCGTCCCTCGTCGTTGCGCTCGAAGCGAACCGTGTAAGTGCGGTCCGAGGCCATAGACCAGTCGCGGGCGGTTCCCAGGTCGAGCGCCAGAAGCCGGGCATCGGCACCGGGACCGACGTACACCGGCTCGTTCCCTTGCCAACTGTAAACGACGCCGGTCGTTAGGCCCGCCAGCAGACAACCCATGACGAGCAATTCGGTGAAGCCGACCGCCAACCAGCGTGATTTGGCCTGAGAGGTCATGCGGAAACTCGGCGCTTTCGGGGTGCTTGAATGTCCCCCGTCGGCTCGAGTTGACGACCTGCGCGCAATTAGAAGATCTGCCGCGCGCTAAAGGCCTCGCGGTCGGGCGATGGGGGGAGAGTCGCGACCGCAGGTCAACCGTAGCTTGCGGAATGGCGGTCCGTGGGCCCGTAGAAGCGGAATATTCGGACCGCAGCCGCGCCCCGCAACGGGGCGGCGCGCCGGCTCCCGGACCCATCAACGAATGTTCAAATCTCCTTGCTATTTCAGAAGTTCCTTGCCAAAATCAGCAGCATTGGCACGACGCCTACCCACCAGGCCGCGACCTCGGACCCACCAGCCAGCGCCCACCCCCGCACCACACCCGACTCCGCTTTCGAAACTCCCCCAAGGGATGGGCCCGACGCGGCAACACGTCAGCCGCCGCATGAGAGCAAGGAGATTCATCCGATGCGTAGACGACTGCTCGGAGCTTGCTGCACGCTGCTATCACTGCTCACGCTGGCCCCGATTGCTGGCACGCCGCTACGAGCCGGCGACGTCGAAGGCAGCGCGCCGGCGCCAACCCCACAGGCCGAAGCCACCAGTGCCGAACCTCTCAGCGCGCTGGTTGTCGAACCGGGCCGTCCTGGCGAGTCGAGCTTTACGCTGCAAGGGGCCGATGCCCGTCGCCAGTTGTTGGTCACTGGAACAACCACCTCGGGCCAGCTACGTGATTTAACGGGCACGGTCACCTACCGCGCCGAGCCCGAAGGAGTCGTCGCCATCGACGAAACAGGGCTCGTCACGCCGCTGGGCGATGGCGCTGCGACGATTGTGGCTACGGCCAACGTCGGCGGTGAGGTCCGCGAAGCCAAGATCGAGGCCCGCGTCGAACAATTCGGGCATTTGCTGCCGGTCAATTTCCCGAATCAAATCGTGCCAGTCTTTACCAAGCTCGGCTGCAACAGCGGCGGTTGCCACGGCAAGGCGTCGGGACAAAACGGCTTCAAATTGTCGTTGTTGGGCTTCGAGCCGGGCGAAGACTACGAATACCTGGTGAAGGAAGGACGCGGACGCCGGCTCTTTCCCGCGGCGCCCGATCAAAGCTTGCTGTTGCTCAAGGGGACGAACACGGTGCCGCATGGCGGCGGTCAGCGTTTGCCGCGCGACAGCTTCGAGTACAAATTGATTCGCCGCTGGATCGCTCAGGGGATGCCCTACGGCAATGCCGATGATCCGCAAGTCGCGCGGATCGACGTCTATCCAGAGTCGCGCTCGATGACCCGCGATGGACACCAACAGTTGGCCGTGCTAGCGACCTATACCGATGGCTCGGTCGACGACGTCACGCGCACGGTGCAGTTCGACTCCAACGATCCCGAGATGGCCGAGTGCACGCCGACCGGCGCGGTCGCCACGCACGACCTGGCCGGCGACGTCGCGGTGATGGCCCGCTATCAAGGGCAGGTCGCCGTTTACCGCGGAACCGTGCCGCTGGGCGCCGCGACCGACAACATGCCCGCCGCGCGCAACTTTGTCGACGAATTTGTGTTCGGCAAGCTGGAAAGACTGGGCGTCCCCGCCTCGGCGGTTTGCGACGACGCCACCTTCATCCGCCGCCTGACGATCGATGTCGCGGGGCGGCTGCCGACCCCCGACGAAACTCGCGAGTTCGTCTCCAGCACCGACCCGGACAAGCGCGACAAATACATCGATCGGCTACTGTCCAGCGGCGACTATGCCGATTACTTCGCCAATAAGTGGAGCGCGGTACTCCGCAACAAACGCGACAACGCCGACTTCGTGCACGGCACCTTCGCGTTCCACAACTGGATTCGCCAGGCGCTGTACGACAACATGCCGTACGACGAGTTCGCCCGCGATATCCTGGCCGCCTCGGGCGAGACGTCGCAGCACCCGCCGGTCGTCTGGTACCGCAAGGTGCAAGACGTCACGCAGCAGGTCGAAGACTCTGCGCAACTGTTCCTGGGCTTGCGCATCCAGTGTGCCCGATGTCACCATCACCCGTTCGAGAAGTGGAGCCAGCAAGACTACTACGGATTCGCGGCCTTCTTCTCGCGAGTGGGACGCAAAGCGGGAGATCAGAACGCCGAGCAGCGGATCTTCCACAATCGCGGTACGGCCAGCGCCAAGAACCCGAAGACGGGCGAAGCCGTGCCGCCGACCGGCCTGGGCGCGCCGGCCTTGGATCTGCCGGCCGACAAAGACCCGCGACAGTCGCTCGTCGATTGGATGGCCGACCCGGCGAATCCCTTCTTCGCCCCGGCGCTGGTCAACCGCTACTGGAAGCACTTCTTCGACCGCGGCATCGTCGATCCCGAAGACGACATGCGGGTGACGAATCCCGCCACGAACCCGCAGTTGCTCGCCGCGCTGTCGCAGCACTTCATCGAGTCGGGCTTCGACATCAAGGAATTGGTGCGTACGATCTGCCGCTCGCACGCCTATCAGTTGGCGTCCGACCCCAACGAGTTCAACCTCAGCGATAAGCAGAACTTCTCGCGCTACTATCCCAAGCGGCTCACGGCCGAAGTTTTGCTCGACGCCATCAACCAGGTGACGATCTCGAGCACCGACTTCTCCGACCTGCCCGCTGGCACCCGCGCCGTGCAATTGCCCGATCAGACGGGCGGAGGCTACTTCCTCACGGTCTTCGGCCGCCCGCAGGCCGACACTGCCTGCGAGTGCGAGCGGTCGCAGGAGGCCAACCTGGCGCAAAGCCTGCACTTGCTGAACTCGCCGGAAATTCAGGGCAAGCTGACCAGCAAGACGGGCCGAGCGGCGCTGTTGGCCGGCGATTCGAGCCGGCCCGACGAAGAGAAGCTCAAAGAGCTTTATCTATGGGTCTACTCGCGCGAACCGTCCGCCGATGAGCTAGCGGTCGCTACCGGGCATCTGGACAAATCGGCCAACAAACAACAGGCCTACGAAGATATCCTCTGGGCGCTTTTGAACACGAAGGAATTCTTGTTCAATCACTAGAACCGGTTTCAAAACCGTCGGGGACTGTCCCGATTTTACGAGGTACTCCGAGCAAGATGGGACTGTCCCCCTGCTTTGGACGGTTTTTCAATTAGTTCTAGGGACCTCTATCAAAGTAGCGGCGCAAGTTCCGCGATGACTGACGGTCTAGAATCTTCAATAGCGAACCGTTGGCGCGACGCGGCTGTAGTTCTCAAAATCCAAGTAGTAATCCCGTTTGAGCTGCAACGCGCGGAGGCTCGGTTTCGCTACCTGGCGCTGGTTCCGCACTTCGGACGTCCGCAAGGTACCCTCATCATTGAGCTTGATCATCCCCAGGAGGATTTGCTGGCGGAGTTGGCCACCAATGAAGGATACTACTATTCGAGTCTGAGCCAAAGGTATTCTCAGGCCACCGTGCAAGCGATCCAAGATACACTCAACGATTGGGGATGGTTTGGGCCTGAGGAACTGCGGCCCGACTGGTACACGGGAGAACCGTGGTCGTCTTAGAGAGGTCGTTCGTCGCTAGCGAGCACGCCGCGTGTAGCCCGACACTGTCCGATGTTGGCTCGGCATCCGGCCGTGCTGACCCGCGTCGCTGGCAGGTCCGCGCTGCACGATCTGGCCCTGTTGAGTCATGCCGCGCTGCCGTGTCGGCGGGGCTTGCCGCACCACGCGATACCCTTGGGTGCCGCGCGTCGTCGACGCGTGTGAGTTGCAGTTGCACGATGACGGCGCCGCTTGCACCGGGACCGGGGCCGGCGAGACGTGTTCGACGGGCATCGCGTGTTCGCTGTAGCCGCCGGAATATCCATACGGGCCGCAATCGCAGCCGTCGACAAAACCCCGGCTGGTGTTGCAGGCGTAGCTGTAGGTCAAACCGGGCCAGCAATCGGTCGTCAGGCTCGGTCGCCACGAAGCGCACATCGGCCCACCGCAGGGGTTGCAGTCGCAGCAACCGCTGCAGCTTGTGCCGTAGTTGCAGGTGCCACAGCAGTTGGCGAAGCAATGGCAACCGTACAGCCCCGTGCGATTGCCGCAAGGAGGGCAGCCGCAGCAATCGAATGCGCGAACCGCGGCGCTCGACGCGCAGCACATCGCGGCGGTCGTCGCCAGCGCCAGCAAACACCGGCAGTCGAGGGCCTTCATCACAGGGTCTCCGGGCAAACGGTGGGCGTCGAGTCGCGCTTGGCCAAAACCAGCGGCGGCGACGGGGCGCATCGTGATCGAAACAGCTCGAGCGGGCTTGCGGCCCGTGACTGTTATTCGGACTGCGCCGCAGTGGGCGTGATTTGCTAGCGACGCGGATCGTTCATTGTGCGCAAGCGCTTCGGTCATGCGTGGCGCGGTCAGGCTACGCAGCTTGCCCAGGTGGAACGCCGCGATCAGGGAAACTGCTCGATCTGCAGCAGGCCGGCCAACTCGGCGGCCGCCATCCAGCGATTCTCCTGTGCGTTCACGTAGCTGACTCGCGATTCCAACAGGGTCCGCTGCGACTGCAACAGCCGGATGAAGTCGAAGTGCCCCAGCGAGTAGGCCTGCTTCGAGATTCGCAGGATCTCGGCGGCGCGCGGCAGAATGTCGCGTTCGTAGTAGGTCACCTGCTGTTGGGCGACTTGAAAGTTCCCCAAGGCAAACGCCACTTGCGCCGAGAGCTCGTTTTGCACGCGGGCGTACTGCTGCGACGCCGCCCCGATCTCGGCCCGCGCCGAGCGGATGTTGCCCTGGTTGCGGTTCCAGATCGGCACGCTCATCGTCACCTGGAACAGCCCCTGGCTCATCGGCGGAAAATTGACCTGATACTGATAACCTCCCATCGTCAGGATGTTGGGGTACGGCTCGACGATCGCGCGCTGGAGCAAGATGCGGTTCTTGGTTACTTCGACAGCCGCGCTTTGCGCCAGCGCGTTGACAGTCACCACGCCTTGCCGCAGAGCCACGTATTGAAAGTCGGGGAGCGGCGCGTCGACCTGGGCCGCCACTCGCGGGACTTCCATCTCGGGGACGCCCATGTGAGCCGAAAGCTGTCGTCGCGCGGCGGCCAGCAAGGCCTGGGCGTTCACCAGACCCATCCGCGCGCGGTCCCGCTCGATGCGAAAGAAGAGCACGTCGAGGTCGCTGGCTTCGCCGCCGCGCTTGAGCCGTTCCGACGTTTCCAACGATGTATTGGCGATGTCGACCAGCCCGGTGAGCACCTCCACGCGCTGCTGGCCGACCAAGGTCGAATAGAAACCGCTGCGCACGGCCGTCAGCAGGTCGTACCTCGTGCGCACGTAGTGCAATTCGGCTTGCTGCACCTCGCGCATCGCGGCGGCCCGGTTCAACCGCAGCTTGCCCATCGTCACGAATTCTTGCGTGAGAAAGCCGTTGTACTGCGACTCGCTGCCGGCCAACTGCGGCGACGCAGTATTGACCGTTGGATTGGGGTAGAGCCCCACCTGCAGCGCCCGCCCCCGCGCGGCCGTGATGCGGGCGGAAGCCTCGCGCAGATTCGGGTTGTAGGCGATCGCCATCCGCACGATGTCGTCGAGCGTAACTGTCGGCACCTCACGCACCGGCACCGGCTCGCCGACTACTGGCGGCCCTGGCGGCGACGGGCCCGGAGGCACGCCGGCACCTGGTTCGCCTGCTGTGATTGGATCGGGAGGCGGCAGTGGTACTGGCGGAGCCGGCGGTTTAGGCACCTGGATTTGCAAGCGCGCGATGTTCTCGGCGAGTGCCGGCATCAGATCCCCACGCGGCGGGTTAACGCCGCTCGGCAATCCGGTGGCCATGAAGCCGGCCGGCGCCACCCTAACTGGCGGCACGCTTGACGCCGGCGGAGCGGCGAATTGTCCGCCGGCTACTGCCGGAGCGGCAGTCGGAATTGGTGACGCAGCTTGTTGCCCGCTCGCCGACAACGTGCTGCCCAGCAGCAATGCTGCGGCCATCGGCCAAGTGAATCTACGCAGCCAGCGGAATTGGCCCTTCGTCTGAATGCTCGTGCTGACGTGCTGTCGTGCCATGGGGCGCAATCTCATGCGAGTACGGAGAACCGGCACACCAATCACGGCCGCCATAGCCGGCATTACCCGTTTCTTCGTCACGACCGGGCCGGCGACTACCGGCGCGATCCACACCAGCGTTACAGATTGCCGCGCCCCGTGGCGGCGCTGCGCATCGCCGGCTGCCCAGCTTCGCCAGGCGAAAAAGTTGCCCAAAAAAAGCCCGCGCCAGGTCTTTGATTCGGCTTGCTAGCACACCAAGGTACTAGCCGAGCCTGCGGGCAGCCCAGAACAGGGCATTTGCCAAGAGTCGGCGGAACGACTCGACTTCGAAGTCCTTGGGATGCCCCAGCGACGTGTAGAACACGCGTCCGCCGCGATGCTCGCGCGTCCAGGCAATCGGTTCGGTGTGCTGCGGAATGCTGCCGGTCAACAGCACGCGGCAGTCGTCCGCCAGCCCGGTGTTGCGATATAGGCTGCCAATCGAACGGTAGGGGGTGAACCCCGTGAGCAGCGGGTTGTCGGCGGCTTCCGTCGTCAGGCGAATCTCGGTTTCCGGTCCGTTGGGGTAGTGCCCGCGATAATTGCCGCCGAACACTTCGCGGTCGAGCGCCAGCCAGTTTTGAAAGGCGTGACTGGCCGTGCGCACCCCGACGATGGGGCGACCCGCTTCGCAATACTTCTTAATGCGCGCGAGTTGCTCGCCGTCGATCGTGAGTCGCCGCGTGAATAGCAACATCACGTCACAGCTTTCCAAGTGCTCGAGCCCTGGCAGGTCGTCGTCGGTCCGACGGAAAGCTCGCGTGCAGCGAACGCCGTATTGTTCTGCCAGCCAAGGTTCGAACGCGGCTAACGACTCGTCCGACTTGTATTCGAGCGAGCCGGAGACGAGGCAGACCGAGAGCGGCTTCTTGCCCCGATCCTCGGCCGCGGCCCGTGTTCCACTTAGCATGGGGCGCAATAAAGTGGCGCCGGCGGCCGTCAGCGCAACGCCACGCGTTGCCGCACAGAGGAACTCGCGCCGGGTTCTGGACGCGACAGAAAGTTGCGCCCCGGGAGACCGGCCGCGAACCGACATGAAATTACGGTCAACTGGCATGGCACGGCTCACCCTGTTTGGCTAACGAACAGCACGCGGCACGAGCTCGTTACGATGCCGCCGGGCTGGCGGCCGCCACCGGGTTCTTCTTGTCCGCCTTTTCGAGCTTGCGACGGAACTTGCGAATATTGTCGCGCGCGGCGATCGGCAACTTGGAGCTCAGCAAATTCGTCTTGTTGAACCAGCCGTTCGGTTCGCGAAACACCGAGTGAATCTCAATGAACACGGCCCCCGCGGGCTCGCGCAGCGTCGTGGCTTTCGTAACGGTGCCGCTGCCGAAATACGGCTGCTTCTGGCCATAGAGTGCCCGGCCCAACTCGTCGTGGTGGATGGGCTGCCAGAAATTCGGGTACTTTGGATCCTTGGCAAATCTGGGATCGAGACGAGTGGCCACGATCAAACTTTCTTCGTTGCGCGAGCGCAGGGAGTGCGACGTGCCGGTTGACAACACCCGATCGAAAATCTCGGCGCTGCCGTGCGAGTAGCTCTCGCGATCGGGATCACCCGTCAGCAACTTGATGTCGCGGGCCGCAAGCTCCTCGGCGGTGAGAGTGGTCGCTTCTTGCTCACCTTCGGGAGCTTTCTCTCCCTTCTTTTTACGTTCGGCCTCGCGCTCTTTGCGCTCCTCCTCGGCCTGCTCCTTGAGAAAGTCCTCGTCACTCAAGCGGTCGAGATCGCTGTACGCGACGAAGTACAAGTCGACCTGCTGAATGCGGGCGTCGGCTGTTTCGCCTTGCGTTTTCATCGTCAAAACGAACGGCGCTTCGATCGACTTCTGCAGCATCCGCTGGATCGGCTGCGCGGCGGTGCGGCCGGGGATCTTCTCCAGCGCGGCCTTCTGGGCCGAGGCATCGAGCCCGTCTGCCATCAAGGGCTGAGGGAGCATCGCCGGCTTCTCGGCCCCCACTTCGATCCCCTTGGTCATGATTTCTTGGTAAAGCTGGTTGGCTTCTTCGGCCGAGGCTCGCGCACCCCAGGCAACGAGTGCCAATCCGGCGACCAAGGCTCGGCCAATACGGCGAAACAACATCCGCTTCCCTCCTGAGCTTGAAATCGAGGAGCGCTTCTATTCGGGCGGCCTAAGGATCGCGCCAAGCAAGCGTATCTTCGGACAGTTTAGGAGTGTGGCGAAGCGTTCCACAACCCTCGGGGGTCGAACACCGTGTGGCGCGGCACCGTCCTGGCAAAACCATCATTCGTCCCTGCCGTAACGAAGGATAGTGGGTGGACGACTCCACTAGCTCTACGCCGGCAATATGGACGTCCAACTGCCAAACGTGGCGATTTGGCATCGCCGAGGTGGGGGTTTGACGATCGTTCGGGTCGACGCATGTTTACCAAATAGTCTATCCGACCTAAAATCCGGCCTTTCGCGTCCCGACTGTAGCGGTTGCGCCGCGTAAACGCGACGCGCGCGAGGACTCGCATCGCCGAGCGTCGGCTGCGCGATTTCCGGTAAAGGTTGTTGCCTGAATGAGTTAGACGACGAAGTGTTCTTGCGGCGCGCAGTTTATGGCATTTGATTTGCCACCCGTAATGGTATCAGGTTGCAAATTGCGGCGTCCTTGACAGTTGCTTCAAATGGGGTATTTGAACAAATGGAAGGGTTTCCGCGTTGCTTTTTTTCACCGTCCCTCCCCGTTGCAACGCCAAGCATCCCGCGCTAGGTCCCAATAGTTGACGGTTGACCACCCCGGGCCAATCCGGAACACGAATTGGGGGTTTTGCCAGTCAAGCAGTCAGAGCGCAACACGCTTCGACGTATGTAAGGCAGGACTGAACAACCGCGCGGTACACGGATGCTGAGGATGCAGAGTACGAATGGCAACTGATTCGCTACCAAGACGCACAGCCCGCTGGCGACCACGTTTTCCGAGCCTGGTCGATCTGTTACGTAGACAGGCGCGCCGTGCCCCGCATCACACGATCTTCACCTTTCTCGCCGACGGCGAGCTCGACGCCAGACCGATCACCTTTGCCGAGCTCGACAGCCGTGCTCGGGCGATTGCCGTCCGCTTGGCCGAACGAGGTCTCGCCGGCGAGCGCGCTCTGCTCATGTGCGAGCCCGGGCTCGATTTCATCGCGGCCTTTTTCGGTTGCTTGTACGCCCGCACCGTCGCGGTGCCGGCCTATCCGATCGACCCACTGCTGGTCCACCACCATCTGCCGCGGCTGATGTCGGTCGTTGCCAACTCGCAGGCCCGTTGCGTCCTGTCGACCGGCGACGTGCTCGGTTGGTCGGAGTCGGCCCTGGCCAAGATCCCGCACCTGGAAACAGTGATCGCGGTCGACGACCCGCAACTTGCGGCCGCCGCGCCGCAATGGAGCGATCCCGGCGCGGAACTCGAGGACCTGGCATTTCTCCAATACACCTCCGGTTCGACGGGCGCCCCCAAGGGGGTCATGCTCTCGCACGGCAACCTGTTGCATCAGATCGAACAGTTGCACCGCCTTGACGAGCCCGAAGCTCGCGGCGTTCTTTGGGCGCCCCCCTATCACGACATGGGGCTCATCGGCGGCATTCTCTGGCCGATCTTCAGCGGCGGGCACATGGTGCTGATGTCGCCGGTGTCATTCGCCACGCGGCCGCTGCGCTGGCTGCAAGCGATCTCGCAATATGGCGCGCAGATCAGTGCGGCCCCGAATTTTGCTTATGAGCTGTGCGTTCGCAAGATTTCGCCCGCAGAACGCGACGAGTTGGATCTGTCGAGCTGGCGCGTGGCCATGAACGGCGCCGAGCCAGTTCGGCCCGATACCATCGAACGCTTTGCCGACTATTTCGCAAATTGCGGCTTCTCGCCCGCGGCCTTCTATCCATGCTATGGCCTGGCGGAAGGCTCGCTGATGGCGTCCGGAGGCCGCAAAGGGGCCGGCGCACTCGTCCGCAATTTCTCCGGCGAGGCACTTGAGAATCACCTCGCGGTCGCTTGCGATGCCAAGGCATCCGACGCCCGAGCGCTCGTCGGCTGCGGTCAAGCGATTGCCGATCAACAGATTGCGATTGTCGATCCGCAAACAACACTCCCTTGCGCCGATGGCCAGGTCGGCGAAATCTGGATCAGCGGACCAAGTATCGCCCAAGGCTATTGGCACCGATCGGACGAAACCACCTACACGTTCGATGCCTGCTTGGCCGATTCGGGGCGTGGACCGTTCATGCGCACGGGGGACACGGGCTTCTTGCACGAAGGCGAGCTGTTCGTCACCGGCCGGCTCAAAGACCTGATCATCGTGCAGGGGCGCAATCACTACCCGCAAGACATCGAGTCCACGGTCGAAGGTGTCGACCCGGCCCTCAAGCGCGATGGCGGCGCGGCCTTTTCGGTCGACGTCGACGGCGCCGAGCAACTTGTCGTCGTCCACGAGGTTTTGCGCCCGAAGAAGGTCGACCTGCCGGCTTTGTTACAGCGAGTCCGCGCGGCAGTTGCCGACGCGCACGGCGTGCTGCCGCACGCGGTCGTCCTCGTGCAAACGGCTGCCGTGCCGAAAACCTCCAGCGGCAAAACGCAGCGGCGCGCCTGTCGCAACTTGTATCTGCGTGGCGAGTTGGTCGTGCTCGCCGAATGGAAAGCAGACGCCGACGCGGAACAATTCCTCGCGCGCGATGCCGCCGATCAATCCCCCCGGAACGATCTCGAACAACGCCTGTCCGAGTTGTTTGGCGAGGTGTTGGGTTTGTCTCGGGTGGGGATCCACGAGAGCTTCTTCCGGCTGGGTGGTCATTCGCTGTTGGCCACGCAGTTGGTATCGCGGATTCGCAGCGCGCTGGCGGTGGAACTGCCGCTACGGGCGTTATTCGAAGCGCCGAGCGTGGCCGAGTTGGCGGTCCGCGTGGCCGCGCTCGAGGGCGCCGGCGCCGGCAGTCGTCCGGCGTTGCCGGTGGTGCGTCGGCCGAGCGACGAAGAGCCGGTGGCCTCGTTCGCGCAGCAGCGGCTGTGGTTCCTCGATCAGTTGGAGCCGGGCAATCCGTTCTACAATCTGCCGGCAGCGGCCCGTTTGAGCGGTCCGTTGAACGTGGCGGCGTTGGCCGCGGCGCTCGATGGGCTGGTGGCACGGCACGAGTCGTTGCGGACGACGTTCGCCAATCATCAAGGTCGTCCGCTGCCGGTGGTGGCGTCGAGCGGATCGTGGCTGCTGGAGCAAGTCGATCTGACGTCGCAGGGGGATGGCGAAGCGGCGCTGGCCGCGGCGATGCTCGCCGCGTCGCGCGAGCCGTTCGATCTGGCGCGTGGTCCGCTGGTGCGGGCCGTGCTGTACCGGCTGGGGGCCGAAGAGCACGTGCTGCTGTTGGTGCTGCACCACGTGGTGGCCGACGGCTGGTCGATGGGCGTGCTGGTGCGCGAGCTGGGCCTGGCCTACACGGCGGCCGTGGAGCAGACGGGCTTCCGGTTGCCGCCGCTGGCCGTGCAGTACACCGATTTCGCGGCCTGGCAGCGGCAATGGCTCTCGGGCGACGTCTACGAAGAACAACTGGGCTACTGGCAATCGCGGTTGGGCGACGGTCCGGCGGTATTGGAGTTGCCGACCGATCGGCCTCGTCCGGCGGCGCCGCAGTTCACGGGGGCCACGCAGCAGGTCGAGTTGCCGGCGGAGCTTTCGGCCCGCTTGCAGGCGCTGAGCCGTCAAGAAGGCGTGACGCTGTTCATGACCTTGCTGGCGGCGTTCCAGGCTTGGCTGTCGCGGGTGACGGGCGAGACGGACATTACGGTGGGCTCGCCGATCGCCAATCGCACGCAGACGGAGTTGGAAGGTCTGATCGGCTTCTTCGTGAACACGCTGGTGATGCGGACCGACGTGAGCGGCGATCCCTCGTTCCGCGAGCTGTTATCTCGGGTGCGGGAGACGACGCTGGGGGCTTATGCCCATCAAGACCTGCCGTTCGAGAAGCTGGTGGAAGTGCTGGCGCCGCAGCGTTCGCGGAGCCATGCGCCGCTGTTCCAGGTGGCGTTGGTGCTGCAGAACGCGCCGCTGGAGTGGCCGGGCGAAGGTCCGCTGAGCGTGTCGCATCAGCCGTTGGACAATGGGACCAGCAAGTACGACCTGGCGTGGTTCGTGTGGGAACACGAGGGCCGATTGATCGGCCAGTTGGAATACAGCACGGAGCTGTTCGAGCAGGCGACGATTGAGCGGTTCTGGCAATCGCTGACGAGCCTGCTGGCCGGAGCGGTCGACGACCCCGGGCAGACGGTGAGCCGGTTGCCGCTGGTGAGCGCGGCGGAGCGGGCGCGGTTGCTGGCGCAAGCCAGCGGTCCCAGCGACGACGTGTTGCCGGCCGGTTGCGTGCACGAGTTGATCTCGGAGCGGGCGGCCGCGTACCCGGACCGCGTGGCGGTCGAGGGGTCGCAAGGCGTGTCGCTCACGTACGGGCAGTTGGAGCGTCAGGCCAATCAACTGGCCTGGCATCTGCAAACGTTGGGGGTGGGCCCTGAGACGCTGGTGGGCGTGGCGCTGGAGCGATCGCCGCGGCTGGTGGTGGCGCTGCTGGCGATCTGGAAGGCGGGGGGCGCGTATGTGCCGCTCGATCCGGCGTATCCGCGCTCGCGGTTGGACTTGCTGGTGGCCGACAGCGGCTTGTCGGTGCTGCTGACCGAATCGTCGCTGGTACCGCAATTGCCGGAGCTTGCCGGGGGAGAGGTGGTCTGCCTGGATCAGCTTGAGGGCCAACTGGCGCGACAGCCGCAAACGGCGCCGCCCCAAACGACGCACCCCGAACAACTCGCTTACGTCATCTACACCTCCGGCTCCACAGGGACTCCAAAGGGGGTGCAGATCGAGCATCGACAGCTCGTGAACTTCCTCGAGTCGTTCTCGCGTGAGCCGGGGCTTGCGGCGAGCGACGTCCTGCTGGCGGTCACGACCATCTCGTTCGACATCGCCGGTCTCGAGCTGTTCCTGCCGCTATGTGTCGGCTCGCGAGTAACCGTCGCCACGCGCGAGGCCGCTGCCGACGGTGAACAACTCGCCGCCTTGATCGCAGCGCACAAAATCAATGTGATGCAGGCCACGCCGGTAACCTGGCGGCTGCTGTTGGCCTCGGGCTGGACGCCGTGTGATCACTTCAAAGCACTATGCGGGGGCGAAGCGCTCGATCCCGACCTGGCGTCTCGGCTGTTGTCGTTGGGGCTCGAGCTGTGGAATGTCTACGGTCCGACCGAGACGACGATCTGGTCGACCATTCATCAATTGACATCCGCTGAGTTGCCGATCCCCATCGGCCGGCCAATCGCCAACACGCAGTGCCACGTGCTCGATTCACGCGGTGACCTCGTGCCGGCAGGTTTCGTCGGCGAATTGTTCATCGGCGGCACCGGCGTCGCCCGCGGCTACTTCAAGCGTCCCGAGCTCAATGCCGAGCGTTTCGTGCGCGATCCGTTCAGCGAGTTTCCTGGCGCGCGAATGTATCGCACGGGGGATCAAGTTCGCTGGCGCGGCGACAATACGCTGGAATTCGTGGGGCGCGCCGATCAACAGATCAAACTACGTGGCTATCGCATCGAACTCGGCGAGATCGAAGCGGCCCTGGGCCGCCATCCGCAAGTACGCGAATGCGCCGCGATCGTCGGCCAGGACACGACGGGCGACAAACGCTTGGTGGCCTACTACGTGCCGGCCGCTGAAGATGCTCCGAGCAGTCGCCAGCTCGCCGAGTTCCTGACCGATCATTTGCCCGAGTATATGGTGCCGGCCGTGTTCGTACGGCTCGAGGCGATGCCGCGAACGCCCAACGGCAAGATCGACCGCCGCGCCCTCCCCGAGCCGACCGACGAGCGCGATGACGACGCGTGCGTCTTCGATGCTCCGCGCAACGGCCTCGAGTCGTTGCTTGCCGAGTTGTTTGGCGAGGTGTTGGGTTTGTCTCGGGTGGGGATTCACGAGAGCTTCTTCCGGCTGGGTGGTCATTCGCTGTTGGCCACGCAGTTGGTATCGCGGATTCGCAGCGCGCTGGCGGTGGAACTGCCGCTACGGGCGTTATTCGAAGCGCCGAGCGTGGCCGAGTTGGCGGTCCGCGTGGCCGCGCTCGAGGGCGCCGGCGCCGGCAGTCGTCCGGCGTTGCCGGTGGTGCGTCGGCCGAGCGACGAAGAGCCGGTGGCCTCGTTCGCGCAGCAGCGGCTGTGGTTCCTCGATCAGTTGGAGCCGGGCAATCCGTTCTACAATCTGCCGGCAGCGGCCCGTTTGAGCGGTCCGTTGAACGTGGCGGCGTTGGCCGCGGCGCTCGATGGGCTGGTGGCACGGCACGAGTCGTTGCGGACGACGTTCGCCAATCATCAAGGTCGTCCGCTGCCGGTGGTGGCGTCGAGCGGATCGTGGCTGCTGGAGCAAGTCGATCTGACGTCGCAGGGGGATGGCGAAGCGGCGCTGGCCGCGGCGATGCTCGCCGCGTCGCGCGAGCCGTTCGATCTGGCGCGTGGTCCGCTGGTGCGGGCCGTGCTGTACCGGCTGGGGGCCGAAGAGCACGTGCTGCTGTTGGTGCTGCACCACGTGGTGGCCGACGGCTGGTCGATGGGCGTGCTGGTGCGCGAGCTGGGCCTGGCCTACACGGCGGCCGTGGAGCAGACGGGCTTCCGGTTGCCGCCGCTGGCCGTGCAGTACACCGATTTCGCGGCCTGGCAGCGGCAATGGCTCTCGGGCGACGTCTACGAAGAACAACTGGGCTACTGGCAATCGCGGTTGGGCGACGGTCCGGCGGTATTGGAGTTGCCGACCGATCGGCCTCGTCCGGCGGCGCCGCAGTTCACGGGGGCCACGCAGCAGGTCGAGTTGC
The DNA here is from genome assembly GCA_050184475.1 of Pirellulales bacterium. Classification (GTDB taxonomy): domain Bacteria; phylum Planctomycetota; class Planctomycetia; order Pirellulales; family JAEUIK01; genus JAIESQ01. The sequence continues at coordinate 263,598 of JBFXAH010000003.1, forward strand.
CGGCGGAGCTTTCGGCCCGCTTGCAGGCGCTGAGCCGTCAAGAAGGCGTGACGCTGTTCATGACCTTGCTGGCGGCGTTCCAGGCTTGGCTGTCGCGGGTGACGGGCGAGACGGACATTACGGTGGGCTCGCCGATCGCCAATCGCACGCAGACGGAGTTGGAAGGTCTGATCGGCTTCTTCGTGAACACGCTGGTGATGCGGACCGACGTGAGCGGCGATCCCTCGTTCCGCGAGCTGTTATCTCGGGTGCGGGAGACGACGCTGGGGGCTTATGCCCATCAAGACCTGCCGTTCGAGAAGCTGGTGGAAGTGCTGGCGCCGCAGCGTTCGCGGAGCCATGCGCCGCTGTTCCAGGTGGCGTTGGTGCTGCAGAACGCGCCGCTGGAGTGGCCGGGCGAAGGTCCGCTGAGCGTGTCGCATCAGCCGTTGGACAATGGGACCAGCAAGTACGACCTGGCGTGGTTCGTGTGGGAACACGAGGGCCGATTGATCGGCCAGTTGGAATACAGCACGGAGCTGTTCGAGCAGGCGACGATTGAGCGGTTCTGGCAATCGCTGACGAGCCTGCTGGCCGGAGCGGTCGACGACCCCGGGCAGACGGTGAGCCGGTTGCCGCTGGTGAGCGCGGCGGAGCGGGCGCGGTTGCTGGCGCAAGCCAGCGGTCCCAGCGACGACGTGTTGCCGGCCGGTTGCGTGCACGAGTTGATCTCGGAGCGGGCGGCCGCGTACCCGGACCGCGTGGCGGTCGAGGGGTCGCAAGGCGTGTCGCTCACGTACGGGCAGTTGGAGCGTCAGGCCAATCAACTGGCCTGGCATCTGCAAACGTTGGGGGTGGGCCCTGAGACGCTGGTGGGCGTGGCGCTGGAGCGATCGCCGCGGCTGGTGGTGGCGCTGCTGGCGATCTGGAAGGCGGGGGGCGCGTATGTGCCGCTCGATCCGGCGTATCCGCGCTCGCGGTTGGACTTGCTGGTGGCCGACAGCGGCTTGTCGGTGCTGCTGACCGAATCGTCGCTGGTACCGCAATTGCCGGAGCTTGCCGGGGGAGAGGTGGTCTGCCTGGATCAGCTTGAGGGCCAACTGGCGCGACAGCCGCAAACGGCGCCGCCCCAAACGACGCACCCCGAACAACTCGCTTACGTCATCTACACCTCCGGCTCCACAGGAACGCCTAAGGGGGTATTGCTGGAGCATGGCGGACTGGCCGTGCGGTTGCAGACTTTGGCCCGAGTGTTCGAGGTGAGCCACGAGAGCCGGATGCTGCAATTCGCATCAATGAGCTTCGACGCTTCGATTTGCGAGCTGTTGACGCCGCTGGTCGCGGGCGGGGCAGCGGTGATCGCGGCCGGCGAGAGCCAAATGCCGGGCCCGTCGCTCAATGCGTTCTTGCGCGAGCGCCGCATCACGACAGCCACCTTGCCCCCGGCCGTGCTGGCCGCTACGCCCAGCGACGATCTTCCCGAATTGCACACGTTGATCTCGGTGGCCGAAGCTTGCACGAGCGAGTTGGTCGATCGTTGGGCGCCGGGACGACGGTTCTTGAACGGCTACGGCCCGACCGAGTGCACGATCGGTGCGACTTGGGCCGAGTGCCACGCAGGCGGTGGTCGGCCGCCGATCGGGCGACCGTTCGACCGCGTACAAGTGTATTTGCTCGATGCCCAGCGCGAGCCAGTGCCAGTCGGCGTGCCTGGCGAGCTCTACCTCGGTGGCCCGGGGTTGGCGCGAGGTTACCTGAATCGGCCCGACCTGACCGAGCAGCGATTCATCGCGCATCCGTTTAGCGAGCGTCACGGCGCGCGATTGTATCGCACAGGCGACATCGCTCGTTGGCGCTGCGACAACCAGCTCGAATTCGTGGGCCGGGCCGACGAACAGGTCAAGCTGCGCGGCTATCGCATCGAACTCGGCGAGATCGAAGCGCAGCTTCGCGCCTGTCCCGGCGTAGGCGATGCGGTGGCGATCGTTCGCGAAGATTCGCCTGGCGATCAACGACTGCTGGCCTACATCGTCGCCGACGCCGACTCGCTCGAGGCCGAGCGGACCGCCAGTGGCGAGGTCGAAGGGGAGCAAGTCCAGCACTGGCAGACGCTCTTCGACGAATCGTACAAACGGATTCTGCCGACGTCCGACCCGACTTTGAACTTCGAGGGTTGGAACTCAGCGATCACTGGGCGTCCGTTGCCGCACGATGAAATGCAAAAGTGGCTCGCCGCGACAGTCGACGCCATTGGCCGACACCGGCCGCGCCGCGTGCTCGAATTGGGGTGTGGTACCGGCTTGCTGCTCTTTCAGTTGGCGCCGCATTGCGAGGAGTATCTCGGCACCGACTTCAGCGAACCGTCGCTCGACTACGTGCGCCGCCTGGTGGCGCAGCCCGAGCGCCAACTTGGGCACGTGCGGCTCGAACAACGCGCGGCCGACGATTTGAACGGTCTGCCGGTCGCACACTTCGACACGGTGATTCTCAACTCCGTCGTGCAATATTTCCCCAGCGCCGACTACCTCGTGCGCGTGATCGACGGTGCAGCGCGGCTTGTCCGCCCGGGTGGAGTCATCTTCCTGGGGGACGTGCGGAGTCTGCCGCTGCTCGAGCCCTTACACGCGACGATCGAGCTCGAACATGCGGAGGGGCACCTTCCGCTGGACGAATTGTTGCGACGGGTGCGCATCCGCCGCGAGCACGAGCAGGAATTGGCCGTCGACCCACGGTTGTTCCGCGAACTGGTGTCGAGCGTGCCGCAAATCAGTCGCGTGGAGGTGGCGCTTAAACGCGGTGATTACCAGAACGAGCTAAACAAGTTCCGCTACGATGTGACGCTCCATGTCGGTTCTCCCACGCCGGTCGTCGAGCCGCGATGGCTCGACTGGCAACATGGGCAGTGGACCGTGGCGGCGTTCCGCGACGTGCTCGAAAGCACACAGCCGGCGGCACTTGGTTTGCGGGGCGTCGCGAATGCCCGCGTCTGCCGCGAGACCGCAGCCGCCCGAGCCCTGTTGACTCAGGGGGACGGAACCATCGACGAGTTGCGATCGCAGCTCAAGGCCGAGCACCCCGCCGCGCTCGATCCCGAGCGATTCTGGGAGCTCGAGCGCGAGCTGCCCTACGACGTCGAAATCAGCTGGGGTCCAACCGCCGCTCAGTTTGACGTCATCTGTCGGCGCCATTGGTCGGCCGACGCCATGGCAATAAATGGTTCGACTTCACAGCCCGCGACGGAAGAATCGCATCGCGACGCTGGCCAGGGCCGTGCGCCGCGGAACAACGGTCGAGCTGTCAATGGACACGCGCTGCACGGTCCCTATGCCATTGGCCAGGCAAATGGAAACGGCAACGGGAATGGAAACGGAAACGGCCATGGTCATGCCGGTGGCGCGACAAAGACAAGCGGCCATACAAATGGCCACGGGCGATCGTCGACCAGCACCTCGCACGGCGCTAGACAACAGAGCACCGCGGAGGCCGTGCCCTTTGCAAACGGACAGCCGGTCATGCTGCGTCAACAACGCTTCCAAGGCTGCCACGTTAGTGGCCTGCGCAAGTCGTTGCCCCCGTCGGACGTGACCCCAGCCGGTGCTGCCTCACTGGGAGTCGCGACACACCGCGCATGGAGCCAATTCACGAACCGCCCCTTGTCGGCGATCGCCATGCGTCGGCTGGTGCCCGGTCTGCGAGCGCGGCTCGAAGAGCGGCTGCCCGCCTACATGGTCCCCTCGAACATTCAGGTTCTCGAAGCCCTACCGTTGACGCGACATGGTAAAGTCGATCGCCGAGCCCTGGCGACCGCCGAACTGTCGCGACCAATCGGCGGCAGCGGCTATGTGGCCGCCCGCGATGAGCTCGAAGCCCAACTGGTTGCCGTTTGGGAAGAGCTCTTGCAGGTCAGCGGCGTCGGCATCGCCGACGACTTTTTCGAACTCGGTGGGCACTCACTATTGGCCGTCCGGCTGATGGCGAAGATCGAAGTAACTTTCGGCCGCAAGTTGCCGCTGGCTACGTTGTTCCAGGAACCGACGATCGAGCACCTGGCCGAACTGCTGCGACGCGAGCCGAGCGATGCCGCCCTGTCGTCGCTGGTCGAGATGCAGCCGCGCGGCACGTTGCCGCCCCTGTTCTGCGTTCACCCAGCGGGGGGGACCGTCTTCTGCTATCGCGACTTGACGAAGCACCTAGGGGCCAACCAGCCCTTCTTTGGCCTGCAAGCGCAAGGCCTGGCCGGCGAGGCAGCGCCTCATGCCCGCGTCCTGGACATGGCCGCCCACTACATCCAGGCGATGCGCACCGTGCAGCCTGTCGGGCCGTATCGGCTCGCCGGCTGGTCGCTGGGGGGCAATCTGGCGTTTGAGATGGCGCGTCAACTGCGCGAGCAAGGAGAAGACGTGGCGCTGTTGGCGTTGTTCGACGCCGGAGCGCTACCGCCCGACGAAAAGGCCGCCATCGACGACTTCCTGCCGATCATCATGGGCATGTTCCCCGCCGAGGAGAACCTGCCGCTGGAAACGCTCCGACAACTACCTCCGCGTGAGCAACTGGCCTACTTCCTCAAGCGGGCGGCCGAAGCGCGACTGGTAGAAGACGTGCCCGGCAGCGCTCAGGCGCAACACGTGTTCGACGTCTTCCAGGCCAACTTGAAAGCAATGCTCGACTACCGGCCGACGCCGACCGACGTCGCCATCACGTTGTTCCGCGCTGCCGAACAAACGAGCAAGTTAGCCGACGATCCCGAGTTGGGCTGGGGCGATTACGCTCGCCGAGGTGTCGAAGTACATACCGTGCTGGGTGACCACGTCCACATGGTGCGTGAGCCGCACGTCGGCGACCTGGCTGCGGAACTGGCCGCGTGCCTGGATCGCGTCGCCAGATAGCGCGGCAACCGGCGAATCGCCGTCAGCGGCCAGGCGTCCTGACCGCGGGCTGCTAGGTGCCGGCTGAAGTCGCCGACGAATCTTCGCCCACTTCGCCTTCGGGCAAACGCGGCTCGGGCGTCGTTTCCTGGAAGCGACGCTGAATCGTGTCGATGTACTCGGCCGGCATCGTATCTTGCCGCGAATTCGACACGAACACCGGCGGGGCCGGCGTGTCGTAGGCGATCGACGCCGAGTACTCTTGCGCGCTGGCGACGCGCTCGGCGGTGCGTTCGGGCGTGTCGGCACGCTCGATGTAAATCTTGCGGTGCGGCGCGGGCGAAATCTGCATGATGTCGGCCACCTTGAGTTGGCCAGCATGCGTTAGTTGGCCCGTCTCGGGATCGAAGTGCTGTGGACCAAGCGTATTATGGGCGCGCCAACCGTTAGCGATCTGCACCACGAACGGCGCGCGAGTCGCCACGCGGTCGGGCTCGATCCACGGCTCGGGCCACAGCTTGATCCGCAAGTACTCGCTCTTGACGGCACAACAGACGCGATCGAGCCATTCGAAGGCGTGCGCCTGCCCGATCCAAGTAGCTGAAAACACGAGGGCCAGCAGGGTCCAGATCGTGCGCCGCATCGATTCACATCCTTGTCGCGCGAAGTAGCAGCCCCAATCCGTGATTGGCCGCGCGGTTTGGCGCGCGCGGCCAGGGGTCTACGGTCTTCTATCGTCACAGCGCCAGGGCTTCTGCGGCGGCCAAAGGTTGCGCGATTCAGCCCGAACAGCCGCCACAAACCGAACGATCGAACTGGCAAACCATGCTGGTCGTTCTACTGAGCTCGTAGGGGTTGGGTCCCCGTTGCGCGGGCCCTCGCCCCTCGACGCGAGTCCAACATCGAATCGATGGTCGCCGATGTGCGCGCCCCCGCCCACCTGATCGAAACAACATCTGCTAGCAGCAGAAGCTGACAATCTGCACAATGTCGAGAGTTTCGGAATTCGCGCGACTTCACTGTGTTGCCCGATGTACCCGGCCGCGCGTCCGAATACTCGGAAAAACCCGCAAGTTCGGCACAGTTTGACACGATAAATGGTGCTGTTCGCCGAAGTGCCGGCACGAGGGCGCGCGCCCCATGCCCCCGACGATTCGGCAAGGTTCGAGGTCGTCACGGAAGGACGTCGCAATGCTTAATGCCCGATCGCTCACCAGCGTCGCACTGTTGTCGGTGGTGCTGTGCTCCGCGACCGGCTGTCACGTGGTTCAGGGTCCCAACATTGGCTTGTTGATGTACCCGCTCCCGGTTTCGCCGTTCTATCAGAAACGCCTCGAGGACAAGGCCTGGGAAAAGGAACGCTACGACCGCGTGCCGATCCTGGGGCCGATGACATCGGGCGGTCCACCCGTGGCCCTCGATCCTCCCTCGCCCGACGAAGTAATGCGGGCGTTGGAACGTGCCCGGTCCGTGCAAGGAGGCATCCCCTTCTTTCACGAAATCCGCCGCGACAACATCCGCATAGTGATGGAACCGATCGCCGACTATGTCGACGACGTACGCGTCATGCCGTTGATCGGGCCCGTGCAGCAACATCACGCGCACTACAAGTGCACGATCTACTTTACCGAAACGCAGACGATGGGTTGGCCGATCCCGCATACCGTGGTCGACGAAGACGCCTCGGAAGTCGTCTACATCGATCACAATCACTTGCACCAGGTTGGCGCAGTCGACGATACGGCAACTAGTCCTTACTGACGCTGGCCAGCGTGTTGCCAGCAGGTTCACGGATTCGCTCAAAGGGGGGCGGTCCGCGACAGCGTGCCTGAGCGTATCATCATGCGGAACTTGCGACGCATTCTGTTAGCTGCCTTGGCGCTATCGCTGGCGATGGTCGCCCCGGCAGCACGAGCCGAGCCAGCCGACGACCAGTACACCGTCGCGGCGGGGCACTATGCTCAAGGCCGCTGGCAACTGGCCGTCGACGAGTTCTCGCGCTTCCTGCAAGACTTCGCTGGTCACGATCGCCAGGCGCAAGCGCACTTCTACCTGGCCGAAGCCTTAATTCAGCTACAGCGCTACGACGAAGCGCGAACCAACTACCGGGCACTGCTCGAGCACGCTCCCGAGCATCGCTACGCCGTGCAGGCACGCTTCCGTAGTGCCGAAGCCAGCTTTTTGTCGCAACATCCCGACGAGGCCGGCGACGAGTTCACCGCATTTATCAAGCGGCATCCCGACGACAAGCTCGCCGGCAACGCCCTTTGGTATCTCGGCATTCTTGCCTTGGCTGCCGACGATGTCGCCGGGGCCGAGCAGTGGTTTCGCCAGGGGATAGAAACCGCGGACGATGGCCCTCTGGGCGACGACTTACGGATTGGTCTGGCCCGCGCGTTGGAACGCTCCGGCCAGCAGGACGAAGCCACGCAAGTGTTGCTTGAGTTGATAGGCCAGCCCGATCGGCCACAGGCCGACGAAGCGCGTGTGCTGTTGGCCCGGCTGCAATATCGAGCCGAGAAGCCAACCGACGCCTTGGCGACGCTTGAGCCATTGGATCGCGCCGATGCCGCCGAACCGCTTAGGCATCAGTCTCAATTACTGCGCGGCTGCTGCCAGTTTCGGCTGGGGCATGCCGACGAAGCACGACAAACGCTGTCACCATTGTTCGAGAGCGAACATGTCGGTATCGAGGCCCGCTATTGGTATGGCGTCGTTCAACAATCGCAAGAGCAGTGGAGCGACGCCGCCGAAACCTTTCGCGCCGCGGCCGAACGGGCGCCATATCATGTGCTCGCTCCGGCGCTGCACGTGTACGCTGGCGAGGCGCTGCTGACGTCCAAGAACGCCACGGCTGCCGACGAACAGTTCAATACCGTGCTCCAGCGTTGGGCCGAAAGTGACTGGGCCGACGAAGCCGCCGCCGGCCGTGTGCGGGCAGCCGAAGCACGCGCCGACCATGCCGGGGTCGTCGAACGCGCTACGCAGTTCGTCAAGCGCTGGCCGCGGAGCGAATACCTGAAAGATGTCCAGGCGCGTCATGCCCGCAGCCTGCTTGCGTTGGGGCGCGCCGCCGACGCGGTTGCTTTGCTCGAGCCGCTATGTGCGGATGCGGCTGACGCGACGCCGCGCGACGCCGATCGATTGCTTTATGCAGCGGCACTCGATCGGGCCGGTCGCTTCGACGAAGCATTGGCCGTCGCCGACAAGTTGCTGGAGAGTGTCAAACCGGACCAACTGAACGAAGACGGCGGCCAGCCCGCCGACGCCACGCCTAGCAGCATTCTCCGCGGTGAAGCGCTGGCGACTCGGGCGCAAGCGCTCGCCGGGCTGCAGCGCTGGGCGGATGGTGCCGCGGCCTATGGCCAGTACCTCGACGAATTCCCTTCAGGACCGCGCGCGGCTTTCTGTCGTGGCGAGCGGGCGGTTTGCCTGGCTCGCGATGGTCAATGGGAGGCCGCCCACCAAGACTATGATTCTTACCTCCCCTTGGCCGCGGATGATCGCGCGGCCGCCAACTCGGTCACCGAGCGGCTCGCCGTGCTGGCCGCGGGAACCGATCACGACGTCTGGTCGAGCGAGCTGTTCGCTCGGCTTGCCGACAAGGAAAATGCTCCCGAAGTCGCCGCCCGCGGACTGTGGGGACAGGCGCGCAACGCGTATCGCGCGGCGCGTTGGAGCGAAGCGGCGAAGCTGTGCGACGACTTCCTGACGCGATTCCAGCAGCACGCCAATGCCTCCGAGGCTCTACTGTTGCGGGGCACGGCGCTCGAAAAGCTCAAAGACTTCGACGGCGCCGCCGAAGTTTTCCAGGAGTTGGCCGAACGATTCCCGACGTCGGATCAGGCGAGCAGCGGATTGTTGGCGGCCGCCCGGCTGGCGACACGCAAGCAACAGAAGGAGGAGGCCGCCGCGCTCTACAAACGACTCGTCGACGACCACATCGACGATCCGCACGCCGACGCGGCGCTCTTCGAATGGAGCTGGGTGTTGCGCGACCTGGGGCGCGCCGACGAAGCCGATGATCTTCTGGCCCGATTGCGCGAGCAGTTCCCGTCCAGCGCTTACGCCGATGATGCGAACTACCGGCTTGCCGAGCGGGCTTACCGCGCCGGCGATTACACCCGCGCCGAAGAGCTGACGTCGCTGCTTCTGGCCGATCGCCCGGCCGGCGGTGCTGTCGCGCCGCTGGCTGACAAGCTCGCGCCGTACGTCTGGTACTTGGGCGGTCAAATCGCCGCCGCGCAAGAACGTTGGCCTACGGTCGCCCAGCGCATGGAGCGCGTTCGCACGTTCAATCGCTCGGACACGTTGGGTTTGCTGGCCGAATTCTGGAGCGCCGAAGCGCTCTATCGACGAAACGAGTTCGCGGCCGCTGTCGACGCGTTTGCCGAGCTAGCGCCCAGAATCGAAGGCCGCCGCGAAAACTGGGTCGCCGTCGCCGCGTTGCGCCGCGCGCAGTCGCAAGCGCAGCTCAAGAACTGGGACGCCGCCGAGAGCCTGGCGCGTTGCATACCGGTCGACTTTCCCGGGTTCAATCAACAGCACGAAGTCGACTATTTGTTGGGACGCTCGCTAGCCAGCCGCGGCCTGTTCAAGGAAGCCCGCGAGTCGTACCAGCGCGTGATCGATTCGCCGACCGGTGGCAAGACCGAAACGGTCGCCATGGCGCAATGGATGATCGGCGAAACGTACTTCCACCAGCAGGACTACCCGGCGGCGATCCGAGAGTATTTGCGCGGCGAAATGCTGTACGCCTTCCCCGAGTGGCAGGCCGCCTCGCTGTTGCAAGCCGGCAAGTGCCACGAGGCGCTCGCTCAATGGGAAGACGCCATCAAGCTCTACGAACGAATCGGAGAGCAATACACCTCGACCACCCACGCGGCCGAAGCGGCGACACGTTTGTCGGCCGCCCAAGCGCAATTGGCAGCGCGACAGGCGGCGCGGCTTAAGGCACCAAAAACACGCGAAACCCGCTAGCCGGATCAAGCCGCCGCACGGCGCGTGAGAGCCGCAGCGGCGCCGCTCGACCGGCCAACGACGACACAGCCCATGGAAGGGAACACGCTCATGTCACGCTTGAGCACTTTGGCGATCTGGTTCTTTCGCATGCTTTGCGTGCTCGCGATCAGCCTGTTGCCGTGGGCGTTGCGGGCCGCTCCGCCAGCCGTAGCGACTGGCAGCAAAGCGGAAATCCGTGTCGACGACGCCGACGCTCTACAGGACGACGAGGCTGCCGCCGAACCAGCCAAAGACCTGATCTCGACGCAAAGCTTGATCGGTCTGCTGCGCGGGGGCGGCATCATCATGATCCCGCTGGGAGCCTGCTCGTTTATCCTCGTGGCCTTCGTTTTCGAGCGGGCCGTCAGCCTGCGTCGCGGCCGCGTGATTCCGCGCCCCTTCGTGCGACGGTTCTTGCACCAGATGAGCGAAGGGGAACTCGATAGCGACGCGGCCTTGCACCTTTGCGAGGCAAACGGCAGCCCCGTGGCCGAGGTCTTTGCCGCCGCCATCCGCAAGTGGGGGCGTCCGGCCGTCGAAGTCGAGCAGGCGATTCTCGATTCGGGCGAACGCGCGGCCAACCATTTGCGCCGCTACCTGCGCGTGCTCAATGGCGTGGCCACGGTGTCGCCGCTGTTGGGGCTGTTGGGGACCGTTTTCGGCATGATTCGCTCGTTCAACTCGATCGCCAGCGCCGCCGCGATGGGCAAGCCCGACTTGCTCGCGCAGGGCATCGCCGAAGCGCTCATTACCACGGCCACTGGCCTGGTGGTCGCCATTCCGGCGTTGATCGCCTACCTGTGGTTCGTCAGCCGTGTCGACTCGCTGGTCGTCGAGCTAGATGCGCTCGGCCAGCAACTGGTGCGGATCATTTCGGCCGAAGGTTCGCGACCCGCCGCCCGCCGATCGCGCAGCTCGCGGGCCGAAGCCGCATAAGGTTTCCCGGCCGGGGATCACGCGAACGAAATACTAGCGCAATTCAATTTGGCGGATTTACCCGGGGGGGACAGTCATGCCGCTGAAGACGACGATCGACGAATCGCCCACGCTGAATCTCACGTCGATGATCGACGTACTGTTTTTGCTGATCATCTTTTTCATGGTCGGCACCGAGTTCACCGACATGGAACGGAGTATCGACCTGGCTGTGCCCGAGCTGCGCCGCGGTGGCGCCTTGACCGACGCCCCCACGCGCCGGGTGGTAAACGTGCAGGCCGACGGCCGCATCGACCTCGATCGCCAGCAAGTCACGCTCGGTGAGCTCACCAGCCAACTGAGCGACGCCCGAGAGCAATACGCCACGCTCGGGGTGCTGGTGCGTGGCGATGGTCAGGGGACCTTTCAACGCGTCGCCGAAGTGCTCGGCGCCTGCAAGGAAGCAGGCATCGCCGACGTCGGCATCGCTGTGCGCATTCGTTCGGACCGTCAACGCACGAGGTAATGCCGATCGTGTTTCCGCTGGCGAATCTACAATCCGGCTCGCTTCCCAGCGCCACCGAAGTGCTTTGGTGGGGGCTGTGGTGCGGTCTGGTTGTGCTTTCGCTGGCGCTCGTCGTGATGATGCGCACGCGCTGGGGGCAATCGCAGCCGCTCGGCAAGTGCCTGGGGTTGTCGTTGCTGGCCCACTTGTTGATGGCCGGCTACGCCACCACGGTCCACATCGTGCACACCACCTTCAAGGGGCCGAGCGAGGTCGTGATGCGGCTGGGGGAAGTCGCCACGGTCGATGTCGCGGCCGACGACATTCTGCACGAGCAACCAGATGATCCCGACACGCCGGAAGACTCCGCGACCCAGCAGCCAACCGAACTCAAACCGTGGGACGCGCTGGCAGCAGATCCCAATACCGAGCCGCTGACCGATGAACCGGATCGCGCGGAAGACGATACGGCGGCCGAGCCCGATGTCGCGGCCGACGAGATGGCCGACGCCCCCGAACCGGCCTTGCCCGACGAGTTGCCGGCCTTCGAGCCACAAGGTGTGCCCGAAGCGGTGGCGGCTGCTCTAGGGGCCACCCTTCCGACCGCTGCCCCACCGGCCGAACCGGCCGCGGAGATCGAAGTCCCCAGCGCGGAGCGCGTCGACGAGCCCGCGACACCGCTGACCGAGCTCGTCGAACCAGAACGTCCGTCCGAACTGGCCGAGCCGACCGATGTCGTCGCGGCGTCGCCCACCGAAATACTCGACGAACCGTTGGCCCCCGCGCTCACTCCGTTGTTGCCGCGCAACGAACCGCTCGATGCAGCGATGGCGCCGCCCCTGGCGGGTGCTGCCGCGGCTACGGCTCCGGCTCCGTTGCCCGCCTTCGATTCGATCCGCCAACCGACAACCCCCAGCGCGCCGGCGCAGTCGCTGCCCGAGGCCGCGATCGCCGCCGCGCCGGCAGGGCTGGCGGGCGGTTTGACCGCCGCGGACATCTATGAGCAACGGTCGCAGGAAGAACGCCGCCGACTCAGTGCCGCCGAAGGAGGTGGCGAGGAAACCGAGGGGGCCGTCGAAGCCGCACTTGCCTGGCTGGCGAAGAATCAGGGCTCGAACGGTCTCTGGTCGCCGACCAAGTTCGGCGGCGGCCGCGAAATGCGCGTCGGCGGCGAAGATCGCCAAGGGGCCGGCGCGGGGGCCGACACTGGCGTCACCGGCTTGGCGCTGTTGGCCTTTCTCGGCGCCGGCTACACGCATCAGAAGGGTCCCTACCAACAGAACGTCGAACGCGGGCTGATGGCGCTGATCGCCTCGCAGAAGGCCGACGGTAGCCTTCCCGGCCAGGCAAATGTCTACGCGGCGATGTACTGCCACGGCATGGCAACGCTCGCTCTGGGTGAAGCTTACGGCATGACCCGCGACGCGCGGTTTCGCAATCCGCTGCGCCGCGCGATCGGCTACACGCTGGCGGCTCAGCATCCGACGACCGGCGGTTGGCGCTACTACCCGCGCGAGCCGCGCGGCGACACCAGCCAGCTCGGCTGGCAACTCATGGTGCTCCGCAGCGGCGAGCTGGCCGGAATCGCCATCCCTGGCACCGCTCGTGACGGCATGGTTCGGTTTCTCAAGAGTGTGGCCTCGGGCACGTCGGGCGGGCTGGCCAGCTATCGCGTCGACGAACGCCCCACGCGCACGATGACCGCCGAGGCGCTCGCCTGCCGGTTGATTCTGGGCATGCAGCCCGACAACCCTGCTTGCCGCGAAGCGCTGGACACGGTGATGCAAGAGATGCCCGGCGACGGCCAGATGAACCTCTACTACTGGTACTACGCCACGCTGGCGCTGCATCAGCTCCAAGGCCCCGAGTGGGAGCGCTGGAACGGCGCGCTGAAGGCGTCGTTGCTGGTGCGGCAGCACACCGATGGCGAACTGGCCGGCAGTTGGGACACCAACGACATCTGGGGCGGCTACGGCGGCCGCGTCTATACCACGGCGCTGGCGACCTTGTGCCTCGAGGTCTACTATCGCTTTCTGCCTTTGCACAGTCGGGCCGACGCCGTGGCCAACCGCCCCGGCGCAGCCAAGCGATAGTGGCTCGTTGAGCACTTTCCATCGGCAACTGGCCGCTGCTGACGCGCGCGACCGACTGTCGCGACAGTAAACACCAAGTCCACAAAGTGCACGCTTGCCGCGTGCCGGGCCAGCTAACGGTTGAGCGTGTCGGCGGCGGCGGTTACTTTGATGTGACGTGCCGCCCGCCGGCTTGCCCTCCCGCCCTTCCGCCCGTTTCGTTCAGGCCTTCATGATCACGAATCGATCTTGCGCCGCGACGCTGGTCGCGGTCTTTTTGTTGGTGCCTCTAGTCAACGTTGCTCCAGGCATTTCCGCTGCAGAGCCGGCGGATCGCGCCAGCGGCGCCGCGGAGCCCTATCGCCCCTTCGTCGCCGAAACCGCCGAAGACGCCGAGTTACTCCTCAAGCGCGTCCGCGTTCCGGTCGGCATGCAGATCGAACTGTTCGCCGCCGAGCCGCTCTTGGCCAATCCCGTGACGTTCACCTTCGATGAGCAAGGGCGCTGCTATGTCGTCGAAACCTACCGCCTGCACGCCGGCGTCACCGACAATCGCCGCCACATGTATTGGCTCGACGACGATCTGGCTTGCCGCACCGTGGCCGATCGAGTGGCCATGTATCGCAAGCACCTTGGCGCCGAATTCGACGGCTACGCCCGCGAGCACGATCGCGTACGTTTGCTGACTGACACCGATGGCGACGGCCGCCTCGATCGGGCTACGGTCTTTGCAGATGGGTTTCGCGACGCCGCCCACGGCATCGGCGCCGGCCTGCTGGCTCGCGGCCGCGACGTGTGGTTCGCCTGTATCCCCAAGCTGTATCTGCTCCGCGATGACGACGGCGACGGCACGGCCGACCAGCGCCGCGTACTGCACGACGGCTACGGCGTGCACGTGGCATTTCTCGGGCACGACCTGCACGGGTTGTGCCTCGGACCCGACGGGCGGCTCTACTTCAGCATTGGCGATCGGGGGCTGAACGTCGAAACCGAGGGACGCACACTGGCCTACCCCGATACCGGCTGCGTGCTGCGCTGCGAGCCCGATGGTTCGCAGCTCGAAGTCTACGCGACCGGGCTGCGCAACCCGCAGGAGTTGGCATTCAACGAACTGGGCGACCTCTTCACCGGCGACAACAACTCCGACAGTGGCGACCGCGCCCGCTTCGTGCATCTCGTCGAAGGTGGCGACAGCGGCTGGCGGATCGGCTACCAGTACCTGACGACGCCCGTCAATCGCGGGCCCTGGAACGCCGAGCGGCTCTGGTTTCCGCAGCGCGCCGAACAGCCGGCGTATCTGTTGCCGCCGATCGCCAATGTCGGCGACGGGCCCTCGGGCCTGGCTTACGACCCCGGCACGGGCTTGCCCGAGGCCTATCGCGGCTCGTTCCTGCTGGCCGATTTTCGCGGCAGCAACGGCATCAGTGGCGTGCGCGCGATCAAAGTTCAGCCGCACGGCGCCACGTACGAGCTGGTGAAACAAGAAGAGTTCGCCTGGAGCGTATTGGCGACCGACGTCGAATTTGGCGTCGACAGCGCGGTCTATATCAGCGATTGGGTGGAGGGCTGGGATACCACCGGCCGCGGCCGCATCTATCGCTTGTTCGACCCCACGCCCGAGGCGGCCACTCAAGGGGCTGAAGTGCGGCAATTGCTCGCCGCAGGTATGGTGGCACGGAGCGCAGCGGAGTTGGCCACGCTGATGGCGCACCGCGACCAACGCATCCGATTGAACGCCCAGCTCGAGCTGGCCGCGCGCGCCGCAGAGCCTCAAGCGCAGGCGTTCGGCACGTTGGAGCAAGTCGCCCTACACGGTCCCTCGACCGTCGCGCGACTGCACGGCGTGTGGGGGCTCGGGCAATTGGCGCGGAGAAAGAACAACCAGACTCTCACCGCATTGCGCGGTTTATTGACCGATGCCGACGCCGAAATCCGCGCCGCCAGCGCGAAAGCCCTTGGCGATGCGCGCGACGAATCGGCCGGCGAAGCGATCACGCAACTTCTGAACGACGCCGAGCCGCGCGTTCGCTTTCAAGCTGCGATCGCCGTCGGCAAGCTCGCTCATGGCGAGGCCCTACCGGCGGTGTGGAAACTGATCGACGCAGCGGGCGACGATCCCTACCTGCGGCACGGCGGCGTGATGGCACTGGTGGGCATTGGCGACGTCGATGCCGTGATCGCCACGACGAAGAACGAAAGTTCAGCCTCCCGGCTCGCCGCTGTGTTGGCGTTGCGGCGTATGGGACGCGTCGAAGTCGCGCAGTTTCTCTCCGATAGCGATCCCAAAGTGCAGGGCGAAGCGGCTCGGGCGATCTACGACGAACCGATCCCGGCCGCGATGCCGCGGTTGGCCGCCCTGGCCGGGGAAGCATCGCTGGCCGAGCCGGTAGCCTGGCGGGTGTTGGCCGCCAACGAACGCGTTGGCGGACCGGAGAGCGCCGAAGCACTCGCCGAGTGGGCGACCGATGCCCAACGTCCAGAAGCGACTCGTGCCATGGCTCTCCAGGTTTTGGCAACCTGGGCGGCTCCCTCGGGGCGCGATCGCATTTTGGGCTTGTGGCGGCCGATCGCACCCCGTTCGACCGAACCGGCAGTCGCGGCCGTTGCGCCCCGGCTATCGGCGATCTTCGCGACCAATTCGGACAAGGCACTGACCGCGGCGGCAGAGTGCGTTGCGGCCTTGCAAATCAAAGAGGCCGCGCCCCACCTGGCAGCGCTCGTCGCCGACCAACGCCAGCTCAGCTCGTTGCGTGCGGTTGCGCTCGCGGCCCTGGCCACTCTCGAGGCCGCGGAACTCGAAGCGGCGGTGAAGTTGGCCATCGATTCGACCGATGCCAACTTGCGCACCGCCGGCCGCGGCCATCTGGCCAAGCTCAGCGCGGCCGAAGCCATGCCGCTCTTGCGCGACGCGCTCGAGACCGGCTCGCTGGCAGAGAAGCAAGGCGCGCTAGCGGCCTTGGGCATCGTCGACAGCGCGCAAGCCGACGAACTGCTCGCTGCCCTGATTGACCACTTGAGTGCCGGCAAGTTGCCCGCCGAGCTCGCGCTCGACCTGCTCGACGCCGCCGCTCGGCGCGACAGCAGCGCCGTGCGAGACAAGCTCGCCGCGTACGAAAGCGCGCGCGCCAGCGACGATCCCCTGGCGTTCTATCGCGAGTGCCTTTCGGGCGGAAATGCCGATCGCGGTCGCGACATTTTCCACGACAAGACCGAAGCGGCCTGCCTGCGCTGTCACCGGCTCGGCACGCGCGGCGGGCTGGTCGGCCCCGACCTGGGCGGGGTCGGCAAGCGCGAGACGCGCGAGCATCTGCTCGAATCGATCGTCGCCCCCAATCGCAAGATCGCCAAGGGCTTTGAATCGGTCGTGCTGGCGCTCGACGACGGTAGCGTGCTGGTCGGCGTCTTGCGCGGCGAGGACGATCGCACCGTAACGATCATCACGGCCGAAGGTCAGATTGAAACCATCGAAAAATCGTCGATCGAAGATCGCGCCGGCGGCAACTCGGCCATGCCCGACACCGCGGTCAAGGTGCTCACCAAGGCCGAACTGCGCGACCTGGTGGAGTTTCTCAGCGGCTTGAAATAGCGCCCGGCCGCCTGTTATCCGGCGGCGACCTGCGAGCGGGCTGCCATCGGCCGCGTGCTTTCCGCCCCGTCGGTGCGCTGTTGCAAGAGCGCCTGATGCTCGGCCTCGGTCGTCAGCAACTCGCGCAAAAAGCCGTGCCGCAAGTTGAGATAACCGCGGTTCAAGTGCGCCGTCGCCCGATACCAGGGGTCCTGCATCAGCAACTTGTGCAACTTTGGCACGTGGTAGCACGGGACCGACGGAAAGACGTGGTGTTCAATGTGGTAGTTGATCCCCAGCGGGCAGATGAACAGTCGTTCGAGAAAATTCGGGATCACCGTCCGCGTGGTGTTCAATTCGTGCGTGCCAGGCACCACAATATGCTCGGCCATCGCCCGCATCCGGTTGGTGAGGTTCACCACGGTTAGCGCGGGCACCATCCACAACAGCAAGGCCTTCCAGATCAAACCGGTGTAGATCAGCACCGCGTAGATGGCGATCGTCACCGTGACGAACAAGATGCGCGCCCGCAGCGGGTAGGCCGGCGTAATGGGCGTGAACAGGTTCATGCCCGGTGCCCAGCGATTGGCCACCTTCACGGCGCTGCGGATGTTGAGGATCAGCATGCTCTTGACGAGCACCTTCACGGCTTCCCAACGCGTTTTGGGCCATTGCCAGTCGGGGTCGGTCACCTGGTATTCAAAGTCCGGGTCGTCGGGCGTGTTCGTAAAGCGATGATGCGGAAAGTGCGTGCTGCGATACAGCGTGGTGCTGATGTTCACCGGAAAGCCGACGAACAGATCCGACACAATATCGTTGACCGTACGGTTGGTGAACAACAGGTAGTGCGTGGCGTCGTGCACCAGAATGCCCAGCGCCTGTTGCCGGCTGCCGATCACCAGAAACGCCAACAGGTACGCGGCCCAGTGACCGGTCTGCACGGCCAAGGTGCCAGCGGCCAGAACCCAGAACCACTGCACGGCGATGATCCATGCCGAACGCCAGTTGCTCACCTGCGAGAGCCGGCGCACCTCGGGCATGATCGCGGCCCGCGGGTAGCGCACGGTCTTGACTTCGAATTCCGGAAAATCGTCGGACAGGCGAGCGGTGGCTGCCGAGTCGTTGCCACCCGCGGCTTCGAGCGTGGCGCTTGTGGTCATCGATGGTGATCCCAACACGTGGTCCGCCCCGCACGCCAGTGAGCCGTCAATCAAGGCGACTTCCCCCGGCCTACCTAGGGCAACTGGCCTACGACGGCGCTATCCTATCGGTGTCCGTTGATACGTCAACCGACGCCGGCTCTGACTATCCCTTGCGTGGCCCGCTTGGCAGAAGTTACGCAAAAACCAGACAAATCCTGTGCAATTCCGCTGCCAATTGCCGCGTCGCCACCCCCGCGCAGGGGGCCGGCCGTCGTCGGCTCCAACGTATCGAATACGCTGCCGGTGGACAGTTTCGGCTACCGGCGCCGCCGCCCGTCGCTGGACCATTGAGACAACGGCGGTCAGACTCAGGCCACGGCCAGTGCGGTGTCGCGCCGCATGGAGTCTGAATCGTCACTCATCTGCGTCGGAGACCGCCATGCGAGCGCACCGTTTTTCGTTATCGGACAGGCCCAACCGTTTCCGCAGCACCCTGCCGGCGTTGTGCTTGATCGCGGCTTTATCGGCCTTGCCGCGCGGCGCGGCCGCGCAGGTCGTGACGGCCGAGCCCGAATACACCGGCAGCGACCGCATCGAAGACTGGCGCGACAAGACCGTGCTCGTCGTTACGCCCCATCCCGACGACGAAACGTTCAGTGCCGGCGGGTTGCTCGCGCGGCTGGCCGCGGCCGGCAACAACGTGCAGATCTTGATCTACACGACCGACAACGCAGGCTCGAACGATCCGACGATGACGCGCGAGCGGCTGGCCGAGATCCGCCGCCGCGAGGAAGAAGAGGCCTGCGCCGTGCTTGGCATCGCCAAAGATCACATCACCTGGCTGGGGCACGACGACGGCATGCTCGAATACGTCGATCGCCGCGAGCTCACCAAACAGGTCACACGCGAAATTCGCCGCCATCGCCCCGATGCCGTGCTATCGATCGATCCGGGCGCTCCATACGACCAATGGCACAAGTCGGACCATCGCAGCGGCGCATTCATCACCGTCGACGCCATGCGGGCGGCTGCCTGGCGATTGTACTTTCCCGAGCTCGAACGCGAGGGCTTCAAGCACCATCACGTTCCCGTGGCGTTTTTCTACTACTCGGCCCAGCCCAATTACACGGTCGACATCACCGACGTGGCCGAGCAGAAGGCCCGCGCCGCGGCCTGTCACACGAGCCAGTTCGGCAACATGGTCACCAGCTACGACGAGAACAATCTCGAGCAGAAGCGCGAGTCGCTGCGCAAGCTGCTGTTGGCCAGCCCGGTGATCAAGCGCAAAGCGGGGCAGATCGTCGAGGAATTTCGCCGCTCGACGGCCTACGGCGGGTGATTCGTCGCTCCGCACGGCGGCGCTTGCATCGCGCCGCGCGGCACCCGAGAATCACGCGAATTCAAGCAGTCGACTTAGACTACCCATTGGGGGAATGATTACCATGCGCACGCGATTTTCGTCTTCGCCCGTCGCTCTTGCCGTGTTACTAGCCCAAGCGGCGTTGCTGCCCCCTCTGGCGATTGCCGGCGACAACGAGCTCAGCGAAGAAGAACGGGCCGCCGGCTGGCAACTGCTCTTCAACGGCCGCGACCACGACGGCTGGATCTGCAACACCGGCAAGCCGATCGCCACGCCGATCGACGATGGCTGCCTCGTTCCCTTCAAGTCGGGCGGGTACATCATCTACTACGATAAGAAGAAGTTTGGCGACTTCACCTTGCGCTGTGACGTGAAGATGGGCGATGCCAACTGCAACTCGGGGGTCTTCTTCCGCGTCGGCGTGCCGAAGAATCCGGTCTATACCGGCTTCGAAGTACAAGTCGAGGACAGCGAGGAACCGGGCCTGCATTCGTTTGGCGCGATCTACGACCTGGTGGCGCCGGCGAAGAACGCCAACCGCGGACCAGGCGAGTGGAACACCGTCGAAGTCACTTGCCAGGGCCCCCAGATCAGCGTGAAGGTCAACGGTGAGGATGTCGCCGAAATGAACTGCGACGACTATCCCAAGCCGGGCTTACGCCCCGACGACTCCCGGCACAAATTCTTCTCGGCCATCGCCAAGATGCCGCGCGAGGGGTACATCGGCTTTCAAGATCACGGTCACCCGGTATGGTACAAGAACGTGAAGATTCTGGAGCTGAAATAGCTCGATCGAAGGATCAGTTCAAGTGCCCTAGATGTTGCGTGTAATACCTCAATCGCCAGGTGGCTGAATGATCGCGAGGTTTAAGCCGTCGATGAATTTCCTGGCAGCCAGGTAGTCGGCAGTTGACAGATCGCGAATCTCCTGCTGCAGCTCGGCCATCATGCTCAAAACTGCCTCATTGGCGAGTTGAACGATCTCGGGATCGACGCCGGCGCCCAACTGGTCCTTGGCGGCAAAGTACGTCTGTAGTGTCAGTCGTTCGTCGGTGAAGCGATCGTCTTGCAGGGCGTCGGGCCAACGTACGTCGCCTGCGGGTCTGAGTTCATCCGGCGTCAATGGCGTGGGAACGCGGAACACGTTGAGTTGTCTGGCTCTGGCCGGCGCAGGAGGTTTGATTTTGGCTTGCATCGCGGCACGCCGACGCTGCCGTTGCCGAATCAGCAATTGTCGATTGACTTTGTGCCGGATGACGACCGTGCCGAAGTCCATCGGTGGACTGCCGGACAATTGTGCGTTCAGCGCAAACCAGCTGGCAGCCTGGACTGGGTTGTACTGATACCCATAGTTGCGAGCGGCCACGGCCGAAGAGAACGAAGTCAACCCGATGACACAGATGGCACAAGTCATCGTGCCTTTAGGCGACATCGTGTGATCCCCTTCGCAATAACTCATGCTTCGCCTGAATTGGCCACCCGTCAAGAACTCAAGCTAACCCCTGCGGATGACTCCTGTTCAGCACTCGTTGGAAGTCACGCCAGCCCTGGTATCGCATCGCCGTTGGCTGCCTGTACGATCGGATCGGGAAGCCCGCGAACCGTCCGCAGCGCCAGAGGGTCGACCAAGGTTTGCAGCACTGTGGCTACCAGATGCTGGTTTTCGATCGGTTCGGAGTGTGGCGCGCCGCCGTCGCGCGTCGAGCGGCCGATGACTTGCCCCATCCGCAAACCGCCGCCGGCCAACAGCAGCGGCGCCAGGTTACCCCAATGATCGCGACCCCCGCTGGCATTGATCCTCGGCGTGCGTCCCATTTCGCCGCAGCAGACGAGCAGGATCTGCTCGTCGAGACCGCGCTGCGCCAAATCTTCGACCAGCGCCGAGACCGCATGATCCAATGGCGGCGCCGTGTAGCGCATGCCTTCGACCATCGTGGCGTTGTTCACGTCGGCGTGCATATCCCAGACGAAGTTGGTCGTCACGGTCACGAAGCCGCTGCCGGCTTCGCACAACCGCCGCGCCAACAGGAGCAACTTGCCGAGCGTCTTGGCGTTGTCGACGTAGTGCGGGTAGTTGTTCCATTTGCGATCAATCTGATCGGGACGCCCCAATGGGGCCGTGTCGTAGCGGGCGACAACGCGCGGATCTTCGCGCGACAGATCGAACGCCCGAGCCATCTCGCCGCTGAGCAACGTGGCAAACGCGCGCTCGCGAAGCGGGTCGGCCGAGAACTGACGCGGCGACTCCGAACCCAGCGATTGTGTGGCGTCGAAGTTCCACCGCGCTCGATCGAGCGCCGCCAGTACGGCGCGGCGATCGTCGAGCCTGGCCGGCGAGAACGACAGTTCCAAGTCACGCTGAAAGTCGTTTCCCGCGCCGGGAATCAACGGAGCAACGGCGGCCCCCAAGTCGCCCGTCGCGTCGAAGCGGCCGAACTGCGTTTGATGGGGGCCGGCTTCGGGATCGACAGCGCGGGGCACCAAGAGCATATTCGGCGGCATGCCCGAGGCCGTGCCGCCGGGCCCCACGATGCGGGCGAAGAGCGAGCCGAGGTTGGCGCCGCGCGTCGCCCGGCCGACGATGGGCTTGATGTCGTGATTGGCGTCGCCGGTGGTAAACGAGCGGACGATCGCCAGGCGGTCGGCCAGCGCTGCCAGGCGCGGGAAGTTCGGGCCGAAGGTCACGCCCGGCAAGGCGGTGGCGATCTCGCCCGTCGCCGAGCGAATCCCGTCGGGAGCGGTCATCTTGGGATCGAACGTTTCGAACTGGCTCGGTCCGCCATGCAGGAACAGAAAGATGACCGACTTGCCGGTGAAGAGTCGCGGTTGCCCGGCGAGTTCCGCTCCCCAGAGACGACTCAGCGTGGAGCCACCGAGCGCACCCGCCCCCCAGAGCGAACCCAGCGCGGCGCCGCCGACGCGCAAGAACGCGCGGCGGCCGAATGCGCGACGGCTATCGAAGATTGTAAGCACGGGCCTTGGTCCCTCCCGCGGCTCGACGATCCCAAGCGTGCGACCGGCTGGCCAGGGTGGCCAGGTGGCCGACCGGCTGGCTACCGCACGCTCATCGTAACGTTCGACGCCCGGCTTTGCACCCAAATCTCACGAACCAGTCGGCAACGCGACCGCGATTGGAACGCCGTTCGCCTCCTCTCGCTGCTTGTCGTTGTGTGCATGGTGCCCAGCCGGAGGTGTCGACATGAAGTTTCTAGGAGAAAGCGCGGTTGCGGTGGCTGTCCTGGTCCTCCTGCCCGCGGTCTGCGAGGGACAGTCGCACGAAGAACTCGATCTCAACACGGTGCTCCCAGAGCTCGATCAGAACGTCGCACGCACGGCCGATGTATCGCTGGCGGCCAAGCTGATCGTCGAGCAGACGAATGAATTTCGCGGCGAGCACGACCTGGCGGCGCTGCAAGTCGACGAGCGACTGACTTCCGCCGCCCAAGACTTCGCCGAGTACATGGCTAGTGCATTGGAGTATGGACATACGGCCAACGGCCAGCGACCGTCGCAGCGCGCCAGCGAAAAAGGGTACGACTACTGCATCGTGGCCGAGAACATCGCCTATGCCTTCAGCTCGCAGGGTTACCTCGCCGAACCGCTCGCCGAACGCTTCGTCAGCGGTTGGCAGCAATCTCCCGAGCACCGCCGCAACATGCTCGACCCTGATGTGGTGGAAACGGGCGTGGCCGTCGCCCAACGCAAGGAAACCGGGGTGTACTTCGCAGTGCAAATGTTCGGTAGACCGAAGTCGCAGCGAGTCGAATTCCAAATCGTCAATCGGGCTGGTCAGGAAATCACGTACGAAGTGGGCCAGCGCTCGTTCGACTTGCCACCGCGAGTGACGATGACGCACGGACGGTGCCGCCCGGTCGACGTGACGTTTCATTGGCCCGCGCAAGACGAACCCGCGACCACGACCCGGAAAGCCACCTCGGGAAACGCACTCGTCGTGGAGCGCGGCGACGACGGAGGCTTCCAGGTTAAGCAACAAGCGATGGATAAGTGACCACGGGGTCTGGCGACACGGCAAGTCGGCCGTCTGACTGCTGCCCGCGGCTATTTCAACGCGGCGCACCGATCTAGGCGCCGTTCGATCTCGGCGATCAGTCGCTTGTAGCCGGGTCCATTGATTCCTCCGAATCGCGACTTGAGTTCGGCCTCGGAGATTCCTTCGGGGAGATCGGCCGCCTGTGGAAAGACGTCATCGAGCCTGAATTGGTTCGACAATCGGGCTTGCATGGCGCGAGCGGCGTCGGCGTCGCGCGTGGCGGCGACGGCCAGCCGTGTGCCGGCGCGATCGGCCGCCAGATCGGCGAACGAGAAGCCGCTTCCGCCAGGGCGCGAGTCCATGCGCTCCTTCAGCAAGCCGATCTGATTGCTAGCGGCCGCATTCGAGGCGGATGTAATAGCAGCGCTAACGCAGAAATGCTGCGTCCAGTCGCGGCGGCCGCGGATAGTCACCTGGCCTGCGGCGCGCTCGGCCGCCTGGCGATCGGCATCGTCGGCCAGTGTTCCGACGAACGAAGCGACACGTCGATCGCCCAACAGCGCTCCGAGCGCCACCAGCGCGGCGCGATTTTGCAGTACGGGATCACTCTCTTGCGAGCGCTGCTTGGCGAGACGGAACGCCGCCTGCAGGAAGGCAACGAAGCGTTCGTTTCCCTGCGGCAGCTTCGCGCTGATTGCCGCTAACTCACGGTAGTAGTCGCGAGCCGCCGAACGCAGCTCGAGCTTTTCGTGGGGGCTGTCGGCGCGATCGGTCCGCTCGACACTTTCGGCCGTGGTGGGGCGGTCGGCGGCCGGATGGTCATCTGGCGGCTGGCAGCAGAACACCGGCGTGATACCGGCTTGTGTCGACCCGTCGTGGGTAAGGGCCGAGTGGCTCGCGATCGGGTCCATCGGGACGCGGGCCACGACTTGCTGCACCATCGCCCGTTGCCGTTCGTCGTCGCGGTTCAACCACCAGATGGTGCCGTTCAATGCGGCAGCGAAGGTCGACCAGGCAAGATATGGAACCAGCAGAGCCGCGGCCCAACGCGAATGCTTCGCAAACGCCACGATCGTCGCGGCCAAGGCAAGCCACAAGACGAGGATTTCCACGAAGGCTGCTCCAGGACGGCGGAAACCGAAAAAGACCAGCGACCAACCGACATTCAGAATCAACTGCAAACCGAACAGGGCTAGTGCGCCGCGCCCATTCGCGCCCGATTGTCGCCAGACGAGCCACGCCGCTACGCCCATCATGATGTAGAGCGTCGTCCAGACGGGGCCAAACACCCAGTCAGGGGGCGTCCAATGCGGTTTGTCGACCGTGCGATACCAGCCGTCGACCGAATCGGCGGTGAACACTGCTCCGACCACACCAGCGGCCAGGCAGCCGGTGACCATGGCTGCCAGAACCAGCACGTCGAACCACAGACTTGTTCGGCGGCGGCCCGACAGTGGAGCATCTCGCTTGTGGACGGTAGTCACGCTCGATAGATCGGCCATCGCCATGTTCTGTTTTCTATCAGGACCGATAGCCAGCGGTGTCAGCCGCTCAGCCTGTAACCGTGCCGGGAGTTAATTCTAGGCAATCTGCGCAAGAAAGTGCCGCCAGTCGTGAGGCCAGCTGCTCGACCGCTTGCCTACCCGCATACGTTATACACAGCGTCACCCCTTTTGGCTGAACGATAGTTCCGACGCACGACTTGTCGGGTTCCGCCCAGTCGTTGATCGCCGCGAGTTGTGCGGGAACCGTTGGCG
Organism: Pirellulales bacterium; assembly: GCA_050184475.1. Taxonomy (GTDB): domain Bacteria; phylum Planctomycetota; class Planctomycetia; order Pirellulales; family JAEUIK01; genus JAIESQ01. The sequence goes on from JBFXAH010000003.1 coordinate 288,750, forward strand.
CTAGACCTGCGAATTGCCAAAATCTGGGGTGGCCGCTTGAGCCGAAGCTGCGCGGGAAGTGCCCGATAATCGCCCTGCGAACGGCCGAGTCAGCGTCGGTCAGACTCAACCACCGCATGGTAGCAGCTACAGGAGGCGATGCCTTGAACAATGAGCCACGCGGAGCGTCGGTGCCAGCGCCCTCCCCCCATCTTGAGCCGGGCTCCAACGGCGATTCGAGCGAGCCGGCGGTTGAACTCTCCCAAGTTGCCGAGGGTGGCCCGCCGCGGCAAGCGCCCTGCGAGGCAGCCGACGCCGTGCGAGCGACGGACGAGTTCCACATCGTAGGAGTTGGTGCCAGTGCGGGAGGGCTCGAAGCGCTGGAGACTTTCTTCACGCCTATGCCGCCAGACTCCGGTATGGCGTTCGTCGTCGTGCAGCACTTGTCTCCCGACTTTCGCAGCGTGATGGACGAGCTTCTCGCCCGCTGGACGAGCATCCCCATTCACCGCGTCACGGACGGAATGCGCGTCGAACCCAACGCGATCTACCTGATTCCACCCAAGAAGGACATGATCATCTCGGGCGGCAAACTGCTCCTGACCGACAAGGAGCCGGGGCAGGTGTTGACGCTGCCGATCGACATTTTCCTGCGCTCGTTGGCCAACGATGCGGGATCGCGAGCTATTGGCGTGGTGCTATCCGGAACCGGCAGCGACGGCTCGCGGGGCATCTGCGAGGTGCATGAGGCCGGGGGCTTCGTCGTCGTGCAGGACCCCGAAACCTCGAAGTTCGACGGCATGCCGCGCAGCGCGGTGGAAACCGGAGTGGTTGATGTGGTCTGCCGGCCTGAGCAGATGGCCGGTGCCCTGCTGTCGTATGTACGGCATCCGGCCTCGGCCGATTTTCCCTCGCTGCTGCAGCCATCTCCGGCCTTGCTGGAAGGATTCGATGCCATCTTCCAATTGCTGCGCAAGGAATACGACATCGACTTCTCGCATTACAAGCGCTCGACCGTTGCCCGCCGCGTGCAGCGGCGCGTGCAAATGAGTCGGATCATCGACTTGAACGAGTATGTCGATCGTCTGCGCCACGATTCAGCAGAACTTAATTCGTTGTATCGCGACCTGCTGATCGGCGTCACCCGCTTCTTCCGCGACCGCGAGGCCTTCGCGCGGCTGGAGAATATCGTCTTGCCGCAGTTGATCTGCAACATGCGACACGACGACGAATTCCGCGTCTGGGTTGCCGGCTGCGCGACGGGCGAAGAAGCGTACTCGATTGCCATTTTGATCCAGGAGCAACTCGATCGCTTGCACTGCCGTCAACGGGCCAAGGTCTTTGCCACTGACGTACATCGCGCGTCGCTCGAATTTGCCAGCACCGGGCTGTATTCGGACGAGAGCCTGGCCGAAGTTTCTGCCGAACGACGCGAACGCTTCTTCAGCCGCGCCAAGAGTGGCTATCAAGTCTCGCCGGAACTGCGGCAAATTGTGGTCTACGCACCGCACAACGTGATTCGCGACGCGCCGTTTACCAAGCTCGACCTGGTTAGTTGCCGCAACATGCTAATTTATTTGGAGCCATTGGCCCAAAAGAAGGCGCTGGCGCTCTTTCATTTCGCGCTGCACGTCGGTGGCGTGCTGTTGCTCGGGCCGAGTGAATCGCCCGGAGAACTGGCCGACGAGTTCGACGTCATCGACGAGCGGTGGCGCGTCTACAGCAAACGTCGGGATCGCCGCCTGCACACCGACATGCGGATGCCGTTGACGGCTGGGATCGGCAATTCCGACGTCGAGCGGCGCGTGAGTATGTTGGCGCCCGCGCGGCGTCCGCCCGATCAGCAGTTGCTGCGGGCATACGATGCCCTGCTAGCCGACTATGCTCCCCCTAGCCTGTTGATTGACGCGGAACGTGGTCTGGTGCAGTCGTTCGGTGGGGCGGCGCAGTTCCTGCGGATGCGCGACGGGCGCATGTCGTCGGATGTCTTGGATTTGCTATTGCCCGATCTGCGGATCCCGGTGTCGACGGCCTTGCAGCAGGCTACCAAAGGCGACGGTGCCGTCACGCTCAGGGGCGTGGTCGTCCGCGATGAGCAGGGCGAGCGTTCGTTGAACGTGAGCGTCAAACCGCTAGTCGACACGCAACGTCATTCAACCTACTACCTGGTGACACTGGAACCGCTCGCCAGGCGGGTTTCGCCAGCGGATTGCCAGGACCAGGAAATCGACATCGACCGCGTCTCCGACGAACAAATCGTCGCCCTTGAAGCCGAACTGCGGTTCACCAAAGAGAGCCTGCAGTCGATGGTCGAAGAAATGGAGACGAGTAACGAAGAACTTCAGGCGACCAACGAGGAGCTCGTCGCTTCGAACGAGGAATTGCAAAGCACCAACGAGGAGCTACACAGCGTTAACGAAGAATTGTACTCGGTCAACGCCGAATTCCAGAAGAAGATCACCGAGCTCACGGAGCTCACGGCTGACATGGACAATCTGCTGTGCAGCACCGACGTCGGTGTGATCTTCCTCGATCGCGAACTGTGTATCCGCAAGTTCACGCCGCAGATTGGCCGGGCATTTCAATTGATGCCCTCCGACATTGGCCGCCACATCGATAGTTTTTCTCCGCGCGTCGAGCGACAAGAGTTGGTCGCCGATCTGACGCGCGTGCTCGAAACGGGCACGCCCGTTGAAGTCGACGTCCACGACCGCGAAGGCGCGCCGTTTTTCCTGCGCATTTTGCCCTATCGTGCTCGCGGCTCGATCGACGGCGTCGTGCTCACGCTCATTGACATCTCGCGATTGGAACGGGCCGAGCAGGAATTGCGGCTCATGTCCAAGGTCTTTCGTGACGGGGCTGATCCCATTTTGATCGAGGACCTTGACGGCCGGATTCTCGATCTCAACGCCGAGGCCGAATCGACATATGGCTGGAACCGCGACGAGTTGCTCGGCAGTTCGTACGAGGTACTGATCCCGCCCGACGAACTGCTGCGCGCCCGCGAGTTGCGGCAGCGCTGCCTTGAAAAGTCGCGCGTACGCAATGTCGAAACGTTGCGGTGCAACAAGTCGGGCGAACGGCGACCGAATTTGTTGACGCTTTCGCTATTGACCGATTCTTCCGGCCAGCCCGTGGCGGTTGCCAGCATTGCGAAAGACATTACTGATCGCAAACGCGCTGAAGAGGTAGTGCGCGGCTCGCTGGCTCGCCGCGATCAATTCTTGGCGATGCTTTCTCACGAGTTACGCAATCCGTTGGGAGCGATTTTGAACGCCACGTATCTGGTCGAGGCCTCGGCTGATGTCCCCAAGCCGATCATCAGCGCCTGTCAGATCGTACAACGGCAGTCGCTGCAAGTGGCGCGATTGCTTGACGATTTGCTCGACGTCGCTCGCGTCACGCAGGGCAAAATCGAGATGCACCGCGAAGTGATCAACCTGACGGGGTTGGTCGACGACGCGGTGAATTCGGTCGCCCCGATCATCAAAGCACGCGGTCACCGGCTCGAAGTGGCTGTTTCGCCGGCGCCCATCTTCGTCGACGGAGATATTGCCCGGCTGCTGCAGGTGCAAACGAACCTGTTGAACAACGCCGCCAAGTACACGCCTTCGGGAGGCCACATTCGCTTCAGCGTGCTCAAGGAGGACGACGAAGCGATCATTCGCGTGACCGACAATGGGCGAGGAATCCCCGCCGACTTGCTGGATACTATTTTCGATCTCTTCGTGCAGTCGGACGAGACGCTGGACCGCTCCGACGGCGGCATGGGGCTCGGTTTGACGTTGGTCAAAACGCTCGTCGAAATGCATGGGGGCTCCGTGGCGGCGTACAGCGCGGGGTTGGGGCACGGCAGCGAGTTCGTGGTTCGACTGCCATTGGCGCCGGTGACCAGCGCTCCTCCTTCGCGCGGGCCGACGTCGGTCAGGGTGAATCCTGATTTGCACATCTTGATCGTGGAAGACAACGCCGATAGTCGAGCGATGCTCGAAGCACTGCTGAAGCTCGATGGTTTCCGAGTTTCAGTGGCCGACGACGGGCTGCAAGGCTGGGACGCGATCCGCAATCGCCGCCCCGACGTGGCCATCATCGATATTGGGCTGCCGGTCGTGAGTGGCTATGACCTGGCCAAGCGGGTCCGCAACGAACTGCGCGACGAACAAATAGTCCTCATCGCGCTCACCGGATACGGCCGCCCCGAGGATCGCGAGATGGCACTGGCAGCAGGCTTCAGCGCCCACCTTACCAAACCGCTCAAGCCTGAAGAGCTCTCGCGGTTGCTGGCCGAGTTTGCGCCGTCGCCGGTAAATGAGGCCTCGCACTAAATGCAGGCGCTGCGGCTTGCTTGGCGGCAAACTGTATTCGCTAGGTCGAGGGCAAATCGCTGCAGTACATCGGCTCAAGCAACCGCCGGTCGCAGCTCAAGGTTAAGTTGATCGACGAACTCTAGTGGATTGAGAGGTTTGGTGAACCAGCGGTCCACGTCGTGCGCGCTCGAGGCCGGGGGCCACTCTTCGCGATCGGTGCCGCTAACGGCGTAGACCTTCAAGTTCGCTAAGTCAGGATTGCGACGAATGGCCGAGAGAGTGGCTCGGCCATCGAGCCGCGGCATGTGCATGTCGAGAATCACCAAATCGGGTCGGCCGCAGCGTTCCAACAAGTCTAACGCACACAAACCATCTGCTGCCACGTCGACGTCGTAGCCGCTCAGCCGGAGAAAGCCGGCCAGCAACTCACGCTCGTTCTCGTCGTCTTCGATCAGCAGGGCTCGGCGACGTCGATTCTCCATCTTCGGGTGCAAACGATGGGGCGCCGCGGCAGTCGATGGTACGCCAGCGAGCAGATTCTCAAGCGCGACCAGCTCGTCCAAAGCGCGATGTAGCGAAACCTCGGCTTCGTCCTCCATTCCCAGATGAAGCTGCTTCTGCAGCAAGTGCAACGCCAGCGTCGTCGTGTTGAACCGGTTGCGGAGCTCATGCCGTGAAGCTGGCTCGGGCACCGTCGACGTCAAAAACTCAGCGCGCTGCGCGACTTCTTCTCGCAGCACTTGCACGTGGGCGGGAGCGTCGATTCCCAATCGAACCGTATTGCCCCTAAGCCGAAGGACTTCGACGCAAATGTCTAGATTTGCGAAAACAATGCGCTCATGTTGCCGACGCGATAAGACGAGCATGGCGGAACTCCATTTCCCGAAGACTCCTCGAAGCGCCGCTTGACTTAGGGCCGACGCTGGAATTTAACTCTCGGACTCGGGGCGCGTGACGGACGTCGTCTCTTTGGACGAGCCGGGCCGACTGCAACGAGCGCAGTCTCGACCCTCTGTCACGACCCCAGTTTTCTAATGGGTAGACAGGCCCTTGACAAGTACCGGCCAACTCGCTTGCTCAAAAATCGACCACGAGTTGGCGTGCTAGCATCGTGTTTCGTGGTTGAATTGGTTTGCCGTGGCCAAGGTGCGAATCGCTGAAGTGCCGCCTGCAGATTCACTCAGGTAATGGTCGGCCGCGCGTTTCGGGTGCAAACCAGATGAGCACCATGCCGATCGCATAGACCATGCTCGTCGCCGCGGCCGCCCGCGCGATGCTCCCATCGAATCGAGCGACTAGGGCACCGGTTTGCAGACTGGCGAAGGCGGCTACGACGCGGCCGAAGTTAAAGGCGAGCCCTTGCCCAGTGGCGCGCATCCGCGTGGGAAACAATTCAGGCAGATAGAGCGGCAACCAGCCGTAGAACGCCGCCGTCGTGCAGCCGGCCAGGCCAATCACAGCCAGCATCGCGACATTGAACTCGTTCATGTAGCGAAACAAATAGCCGCAGATCAGCAGCGAGCTAAGGCATAATCCAAAATAGACCGCGCGTCGGCCGACGCGGCCCCCCATCGCAGCGCCGAAGAAGCTGCCGAAGACTGCTCCAATCGACGACAGGATGCTGGCGAGCGACTTGGCGCCCGGCTGTCCGTCGGTGATCTTGTCGATCCAGGTGGGGATCCACTGCACCGAGCCCCAAGTGCCGACCAAGGCAATCGAGCCGAAAGCAATCGCCAGCACCGTAGTCTTGAATTGTGGTCCGCTGAACACTTCCGCCAAGGGGGACCGTGTCCGCTCAAGCACTGCCGATTTCCAGCGTTCCGATTCGGGCACAAAGATCCGAATGAAAAACGTCAGCGCTGCCGGCGTCGCGCCGACGAGCATTACCCAGCGCCAATTGTTCTGCGTCACGCTGAACGAGAGCGTGACCACGCCGATGAGCAGAAAGCCCACGTTCGCCGCTGCGCCGATCACGCCGGCCAACACCGGCCGTGCAATGCCCGGCCAGGTTTCCATCACCAGGGCGACACCCAAGGCCCACTCGCCCCCCATGCCCAGCGCCGCGATAAAACGGAGCATCGCCAGGTGCCAGGCAGTGCCGGCGAAATAACAAGCACCGGTAAAAACCGAATAGACCAGCACGCTGGCAGTCAGGGCATGAACGCGGCCGATGCGGTCCCCCAGCCAACCGAACACTACGCCCCCCAGGGCGGCTCCCACCAGAAAGCCCGCCGTGATGAAGCCGTACCACTCGGCTACGTCACTTTCCGAGCCGCTGGGAAGCAGTGACTGTAGGGCTGGCCGGCCAATGATCGGGAAGATGCCCATCTCCATGCCGTCGAACATCCAGCCCAACATTGCGGCGACCAGTGTCAACCATTGGCCGCGGGAGATCGGCTCGCGACCTACACTAGCCGCGGCAGGGCGTTCGACGGAATCAGGCATGGTGGGTTCTCAGGGGCGTGAGTTGGCAACAGCAGAAGATTTGGCTATTGGTACCCGAAACACGTTTCGCGCGACGCGCCATCGCCAACCACCGAACAGGTCGGGGCATTGAGGGTACCGCAGAATCGTCTGAGAAGAAACCGCCGTCGACGCCAACCTCGTGTGAGGAGCGCGTCGGCCTGCTTACGATGCGTTGGCCTGCGCCGAAGATTGTGTGGCTGCCCTGTCTGCCTCAGCTTTGGCTGCGGCTGAGCGCTCCGCTGCTTTGGTGGCAGCGTCTGTGGCCGCGGTGGCGGCTTGTTCGGCAGCAGCAGTTTGCTGCTCGGCTGCGACCTTTTCGGCTTCAGCAGCTTTAACGGCTGCTTCGGCAGCGGCGACGGCAGCTTGTGCGGCGGCCAACTGATCGGCCGCGGCCTTGGTGGCGGCCAGCTTCTGCTCGAGCGTTTGTTTGGCCGCTTCTACGGCTGCCGTGGCCGCGGCGGCGGCCGATTGCGCTTCGGCGGCGGCAGTCGCGGCATTGGCGGCCGCGATCTCGAGCGTCGGCGGATTCATCGCCAATAGAGCGACTTGCTGACCATCCGCGCCGTTCCACATCCGCACCTGGCCCGTCCAATCGCCGCCAATTACCCGCCCGCCATCGTGCGTGAACACAGCCCGCAGCGCCACATCGGGGAAGGCCTCAAAGGCATGTTGCTGAGCGCCAGCGGCATCCCAGGTTTTCACCTGGCGGTCGCGCCCGGCAGAAACCAACCGCCCGTCGTGCGTGAATTTGACTGACGCGCAACCGCCGCCGTGCGCGCCCCAATTCTTGACTTGTTGACCCGCTTCCATCTCCCACAAACGGATGGTTCCATCCTCGCCGCAACTGGCCAACACGTTGGAGTCGAGCCGCCAGCTCACATCCTTGATCGGCCCGGCGTGGGCCTTAAGGTTTTGGTATTCGCGCGCGGTCTCGGCTTCCCACACGAAGAGGTCGCCGCCGCGGTCGGCCGTGGCCAGCAGCACGCCGTCGGGACTGAACTCGACGGCGTAGATCCAGTCGTTGTGCTTGCGAATCTCGTGCAGCAACTTGCCGTCCGCGGTATCGAACACACGCACAACGCGACCCGGTCCGCCCAGCGCGATGCGCGTGTGATCTTCGTTGATGTCGGCCGCCAACACGACGTCGACTTCTTCACCCACCTCGATCGCGCGTTGCCCGGTCTTCACATCGAAGACGACAACTCGCCCCGATTGGCCGCCCCGCCCTCCGCCGGCCAACAACAGGCTGCCGTTGCGGCTGAACCGCAACACGTGCGGCACTCCTTCGGGGAAGGGCAGTATGCCCAGCAACTCGCCGGTGTCGGTGTGGTAGAGCGAGATCTGCTGATGTCCGGCGACGGCGACCAGCGGTGCCCAGGGGCTAGCGGCCAGCGCCGTTATCGCCCGCGTTTTGGGCGTATAAACGATCGGTTGCCGCGACAACCCTTCTGGCATCGGTGGCGGACCTTCGGGCCGAGCCGAGCCACTGGTGGTCGCCATCTTCAGGCTGGGCTTGTTCGAGACCTTGGCCTTTGAGCCGGCATTCTCGAGGCTGCCACCGAGAATCCACCCCTTGATGGTCTCAAGTTTGGCATCCGCCAGCTTGTCTTGCATAGGCGGCATCTTTGGTTCTTCTTCGTGGCTCACCAGCATCCACAGCCGGGAGCTTTCCAAGTCGCCCGCGAAGATGACCTCGCCGCTGGCGCCGCCGCGCATCACGGCGGCATAACTGTCGAGCGCCAGATCGCTCTTGGCGTTGTCCTGTCGATGACACGTGAAACAGTGTTCGCGAAAGATCGGCCGCACGTGATCGTCGTAGGTGATCTTCGCGGCGGCCTCGGCGGCCGCGTCTTCAGCCACGGCTGGCAGCGCGGCCCACGCGCACAAGACGCTAACCGTGGTCGCGATACGAAGTACATACGCCTTCACGTTCATGCGTGGTCTCATCTGGGATGTCGTCCGGGGCCAGTCAAGTTGCGACGCGCCGCCGAAGAAATCAATGATTGAAAATAAACTCGCGCGAATTCAACAACGCCCAGAAAATGTCTTCGAGGCCTTGAGCGGCGTCGGGCGCTTGGGCGACCAACGCGGTCAACTTCTCCGATTCCTCGGCCGTCGGCTTGCGGGCCAGGCAGCGGACATAAAGCGATTCGATGATCTCGGCCGGGCTTTTGCCGGCCTCCAGGGCACGCGTCAGCACTCCGCCCGCGCGGATTTTGCCCTGCACCGTGTCGCCATTGAGCAGGTGCAAGGCTTGTGAAAGTGTGGGATCAGTCTTCACGTCGCACGAGCAAACCGTTTGCCGGGCCGCCCGGCCGAACGTCGTCAAGAAGTAGGTGCTGGTGCCGCCGTCGGCAATTTGGGTGGCCCGGGCTCCCAGCGGCAGGCCGCCAAACTTGTCTTTCGTTTCGGTTACTTGGCTAATGCAGTCGAGCAGATTCTCCGCTCGAATGCGCCGCAGATTGGCGTGCGCGAAGTTCTTTTCGTCGGTTTCATTGCTGGCGTTTCGCTCGGTCGAGCGTTGATAAGCTTGCGAATTGCAAATATCGCGCACCAGTTGCTTGAAGTCGTAGTTGTAGCTGGTGAACTTGTCGCCGAGCGTTTGAAACAGCTCGGGGTTGCTGGCCGGGTTACTGACGCGGATGTCGTCGATGGGGTCGACGACGCCGACGCCGAAAAAGTGCGCCCACACCCGATTCGCGACACTGGTGGCGAAGTACGGATTCTCTGGCGACGCCAACCACTGGGCCAGCACTTCGCGGCGGTCCTTGCCGTTGACGTCGGGCGTAGCGCCGCCGAGAAACTTGGGCGGCATCGGACGGCCCCCCACCAGGTGATTCACCTCGCCGCCGAAGGTGTTGAAGACGATCGTCTCGCGGTAATCTTCACCCGTCTTGCGACCCACCTGGGCGAAGAACGCCGCGAAGCTGTAGTAGTCGTCCATCGTCCAGCGGTCGAACGGGTGGTTGTGGCACTGCGCGCACTGAGTGCGGATGCCCATAAACACTTGAGCGACGTTCTCGGCCAGCTTCAGCGTGTCGGGTTCGACCTGGTAAAAGTTCGTCTGCGGGTTCTTAAAGGTTCCACCGGTGGCGCAGAGCAGTTCTTGCACCATCTTGTTCAGCGGAACGTTGTTCGAGATCTGGCTGGTGAGCCAGTTGTAGTACAAAAACGCCGCCTTGCTGCTGACGATCTGCGTGTTGCGGATCATCAGCAATTCGGCCCACTTCATCGCCCAGATTTCGGAGAATTCCTTGCGCTCCAGCAGTCGATCGATCAGCTTGGCGCGCTTTGCCTCGTCGGTGTCGGCAGTGAACCGGGCGTATTCCTCAGCAGTGGGAAGCTGACCGGTGATGTCGAGGGTTACTCGCCGCAGAAAGATCTCGTCGCTGCAAATCGGGCTGGGCATTACGCGAATTTTTTGCAGCTTCTTATTGACCAACTCGTCGACGTAGTTGCTCGGCGGCGTCGTGGGGGCCTCGTACTGCAAATCGACCGGCAGTGCCAGCACCTGGCTACCGACAGTGTGTGTCGAGAACCGCGCCATCACGAACGCTTCGCCGCGTGCGCCGGCAGTCACTAGACCGTCTTCTGTGATCGTCGCCGAGTTATCGTTGTTCGAGAGGAACACGGCCAGATTCGTGACGTCGCGATCGGTGCCGTCGGCGTACTTGGCCCGCGCGACCATCTGCTGCGTGGCCCCCTGGCCCGCGAGCACGATCGTCCGCGGAAACAGTTCGACGGAGACAACGGCCGGCACCTCGCCAGGGTCGTTGGGTGCGCCTGCCTGCAGCCAGCGAAGCAGCGACTCGGCATACTCGCTGGTTGGTTCGAAACGTTTGCCCCCTGTGTGCGGAACCGCGCCCACCGATTTCTCGAACAGCAAGCTTGCTTCGGGGACCGCCAGGTTAATGCGGCGGGTGCTGATCTCGTGCGTCAAGCGATGATGGTCGCCGTTGGGATCGTAGCCGAACAACGAGAGCATGAAGCCGTCCTTGCCGCGGGCAGCACCATGGCAACTACCCGTGTTGCAGCCCGCCCGCATGAAGACCGGCATGACGTCGAGCTGGAAGCTGATCGGGCGCTCTTCGCTGGCCGACACCACGGTGACCGGCACCTTGACCGTGTGACCAGCGTGCTCGACGACCAGTTCGGTCGAGCCATCGGCGAGCGGATAGAGCGTGTGACCCTCCAGCTTCGCCAGCGCCGGATTGGCAACTGTCCAAGCCGCTGTCGCGGTGATGTCGAGAGTGACATCGTCGGCGCGGGTGGCCTGCACGACCAGCGACTGCCGATCGCGCAATGTGTTCAGATGGACGTCGGGGGGAAAGACCTCGATCTTGACGAACGCCGGGGGCTCTTGGGCACGTGCCGATGGCAACCCAACCAACGGTGCCAGGGCACTAAATACGACGATCATCATTCGCGTCATTAGCAGGCTAGTGCGGCTGCGCATGTCGTTCAATCTCAATGGGCGCTGAATCAATTCGGTCGATCGCCTGCCGGGGCAGGCGGCCAGGTACGACGAACTCATCTCAATGTTTCTTACTTACCGTCATCCGCATCCGAGGCCGCTGCGGGCCCTTGTTCCGCGGCGGAATCACCATCCGCGGGAGGGGCACTTTCGCCCTCGGGCTGACCATCGCCAGCGGCGGGCGCTTCACCGGTGGCCTCGCTTGCGCCCTCGGCGGCTGGCGCGGGCTCGGCCGGAAGTTGGCCTTCGGGCTTGGGCTCCGCGGCTTGCTTCTTGGCCTGTTCTTTGGCGTTTTTCCGATCGAGCCGCAATTGCTCGAGCCGCGTGAGCCGCTTCTCGGGAGGCTTCTCCGGCATTGGAGCGGCTTCCGGCATCGGTGCAGGAGCGGGCGCGGCTTCAGCCGGTAACGGCGTGTCGATCCGCAATTCACCGCCGCCGATCATGTGCACGATCGGCTCGTCGTTGAGCGTGATCGTTACGCGAGCCAGCAGCGTGGGATGCTTGCCGGCGGGCGAATTGGCAGTCGTCTTCACGTGGAAGACAACTTCGGTCGAGTCCTTGGTGATCTGCTGCGCCTCGGTCGTCACTTCGTGCGGCAAGCCCAGCAACTCGACCGTGGCGGGGCCTTCCCAATCGATTTGCTTAGAGACGTTGATCACCACGTCGGTTTCCTTGCCCTGCTCGACGGCCGCCGTTTGAAAGGCCAGGGACACATAGGGCTCGGAAATCGTCAGATTGGCCAACTGCGACGACACTTGCACTGGTCCCTTGGGGGTGCCGGAATCGCCGAGCACCGCGATCTTGAAGGTGCGCAGTTCGGCACCGCCGCCGGCGTTCATCGGGATGAGCGCCTCGGTCTGACCTTCGGGAATCGCCACGCCGCCGCTCGAGCCGACGTCGCCGGGGTTATAAAGCATGCGCACCGCGATGGGGGCGGTGAAGCCTTCGTTGCGGGTGGCGCGCACCTTGAGGTTCATCACGCCGCCCCGCACCAGCGGCACCTTGGGCTCGACAATTTCGATCGAGAACGGCACCTCTTCGGTAATCGCGGTCGCCAGTCGATGCGTGACCCGGTCCCAGACGCGGATGTTGTTCTGGCCCCGGATCAGCGAAGTTTGCTGAATAAGGTGACCATCGACTGATTGATTCGGGTCAGTCCAACGACCGTAAATGTCGACCAGCGCGCCATCGAGCGGAGCATCGGCGGCGGCGGTCAGCAGCACCGGAACTGTCGTGTGATTGGCCGGCATCGGCGTTGTCTCGAAGGTGAGGCCCGGCGGCAAGTCCTTCATTTCGATTGACAGCTCACCGCCGAAGTTGGCCCGATTGCCGGAGACCAACACCGCAATGCGATTGCCGCGCGGGACCGGCGCCACGATGTCGACGAATTGCGATTGCTCGGGCAGGCTCATCGTGAGCGTCGGCTTGACCGGACTGATCTCGACGCGATAGACGTAGTCGGCCCCCCCCTTGCCGAGGTGGTCACGCAAGTGCACGGTGTAATCGCCGTCGGCCGGGGCCTGAAACCGAACGTAGCTGTCGGGGCCGCCGTTGTCGTCGTTGGCGACCACGGCGCTGCCATTGGGATGTAGTACCGTCAACACTGAATCCAAAGGGGAACGGACACTGCGAGCGTAAACCTGGATGTCGTACACGTCGTTGGCTTTGCAGGCGAACTTGAAGCAATCGACGTCCCCCGGCGTGGCAATGACGCCATTGAGGGCAATCGGCGCCGTGGCCGCGGTCGCTTCGGCCTGAGCGTTGTTCGGTTCGACCTCCATCACGTTGTCGAGATCGGTGACGCGGAACACATTGGCCGAGGGCGCGATGCCCTGGTCGTCGCGTGCGAACAATCCGAACGCATCGGGCTGCAACTCGGCAGGTAACGTGGTCCGCTCGACGCGCTCGCCTAGCACGTCGCCCAGGTAGCGCACTTCGACATCGATGCCGCGCTTGCCACCTGCTGGCAACACCGCGGTAGGACGTGGAAAGGTCCCGACGTGCAAGCGATATTGGCAAGCGCCTGATCCGCCAAACGCACTCTCGCGAACCTGGAAGATGTACTTGCCATCGGCCGGTGCTACGATCGAGACGACGGCATCCTGGCGGACCAACGGGGCGTCGTCGGAACTCACCAACTCGAAGCGACCTTCATTCATGATCGCCAGATAGGGATCGAAGAAGGCATTGCCCATTCGCAGTCCTTCGATCTCCGCCGAAAGCCGCGTCCCTTGGGTGGCTTCAACAATGAAGTAGTCGACGTCTTCGTTCTCGACGACTCCGTTGACAGTGACGTTCAGACCGATCGCCTGCGGTTGCGTAAAGTCGCTGTTCGGCTCGGCCTCGCTGGTTTCGGGCAGGGCCCCGACGTGAAACGTTCGCAGGTTCGTGATTCCACCGGCCGTGCGAATGCGAAAATCGTGAATCCCTAGTCGGCACTCGGGGGAGATGGCCAAGTGGGCTTTCACCTGATTGTCGGCTGGCTCGAGCGATTTGACCTCGATGCCGGGCTCGTAGAAGTAGATGCTCTGCGCGTCACCCAGCGCGCCGCCGGGAAACACGACGTCCAGTTCGGTTCCGCGCTGCCCGCCCCAAGGGCTGGGCAAACCGACCGAAGGGTTCGACCCCCAGGCGATACCAGGCAGCAGCGTGGCAGCCGACGCGGCGATGACCGCGACGGGGAATGCCAGCGTGGCCGCCCAGCGTCGCGCGCTGATGTAAACCTGACGCACCATGGGAAGTTTGCCTCGCGGAGTCTACGAAACTCTCGGCAGGAACTACCCGGGGCATCCGATCCACCGGTCGCGCTCCTTAAAACGGCTACGCTCGCCCTCCTGGCGTGTTGGCAGGTGATCGCTCAGTTGCCGATTCGCCTTCGCGCGGCGTTACCGGCAAGCGCCAAGCGAATCCGCTTTGCTAGGCGATCAAGGTGTTGAGCAATTTGCCCCCGTCGACGATCTCGATCGGCCGGTTGCCGGGGGCCATCAGTTCTTTGTCGGCGATGATGCCGAGTTGGTGGTAGATGGTCGTCGCCAGGTCGGCCGGCAGCACTGGTTCGCGATCGGGTTCGCTCGCCGTGGCGTTCGATGCACCGTGCAGGCAACCGCGCTTCAGGCCGCCGCCGGCCAGCACGACACTGAAAACCCTGGGCCAGTGATCGCGGCCTGCGTCGCGGTTGATCTTGGGTGTGCGGCCAAACTCCGACGACACCATCACCAGCGTCTCGTCGAGTAAGCCGGTCCGCTCCAGATCGCGAATCAACGTGGCGAAAGCCTGATCGAAAGCCGGCATCTGGTTGCGCATGCCGCCGGCGATGCCGGTGTGCATGTCCCAGCCACCATACGTCAGCGACACGAATCGCACGCCGGCGGCTACCAAGCGACGGGCCATCAGCATGCGTTGCCCTGCCTCGTGCCGGCCGTATTCGTCGCGAACGTTTGCTGGCTCGGCGTCGATATTGAACGCCTCGCGCGCCGCCTGCGAACTGATCAGGCTGTACGCCCGATCGTAAAACGTATCCATGGCCTTGAGCGTGTCCGACTTCTCCTTGGTGGCGAAGTAGTCGTTGACCGCTTCCAACGCAGTACGGCGGCGGCCGAAACGACCTTCGTCAACACCGTTGGGGAGGTTCAGATCTTGTACGCGGAAGCCCGACGAAGCTGGGTCGGCCCCCAAACTGAACGGGGCGAACGACGAACTCAAATAACCGGTGCTGGCGAACTCGTTGGGCACACCGGGAATGCAAACGTATGGCGGCAAGTTGTTTCGCGGGCCGTACTCGTGGCTGACGACGCTCCCCATACTGGGAAAGACCAGCGCGGGGCTCGGCTTGTAGCCGGTAAACATGTTGTGAGTGCCGCGCTCATGGGCGGCCTCGCCGTGCGTCATAGAACGGATGATCGTCAGGCGGTCGGCCAGTTGCGCGGTTTGTGGCAGCGTCTCGCAAAAAACTTCGCCGGGAATGGCAGTCTGGGCAACCCCCAATTCGCCGCGGTACTCAATCGGCGCGTATGGCTTGGGGTCGAACGTCTCCTGATGGGCGATTCCGCCC
This sequence comes from Pirellulales bacterium, assembly GCA_050184475.1. Lineage (GTDB taxonomy): Bacteria > Planctomycetota > Planctomycetia > Pirellulales > JAEUIK01 > JAIESQ01. Next base: position 304,027 of record JBFXAH010000003.1, read on the forward strand.
GGCAAGAAAATGTGGATAACGCTTTGCGCCTTGGCTTCGATGTTGTCGTAGTGCTTCTGTTCGGCGCGGGCCTGCTTGATGTGCAAGAAGTCGGCCAACGTCAAACCGACGCCGGCAACGGCCCCCACGGTGAGGAAGTTGCGCCGACCGAGCGTCGGGGCGCCGACGGGACCGGTGCAGGACGAGCGCTGGGGAGCCAAAGTGGACGACCGTCGAAGGAACATGCCAGATTCTCCTTCAAACCTCTGTGATTTCGACCGTTGACCGTATACGCGTTAGGCGCTGACCGTTGGGTTTGACGCCTTTAACTACTCTTGGGAGAGAGCATCGCGCGCGTCATGCTTGTGCTTGCGGCGCGTCTTGATCCGCAGCGCTGGCTTATCGGGAAACTTAGGGCCGACTACGGATGGCTTCCGCTTTGTCGGATCATGTCGGGCCCTGTTTTCGTTCAGGCGGGGACGCTTTCACTTTCGTGAGAGCGACGTAATTGGGCTGGGTGGGCAGACGTATCAGCGATGAGAATAGCCACGCCGCTAGCGGTTGTCAAAGGTTCTGGCCAGAATTGCGTGGTGTATCCAAAAAAGCGATAACGACTTGCGCGGAAAAAGCCGGTCAAAAAGAAAGCGGAGCGCCAGGCAATCGGGCTGGCCCTCGATCACCTGGCGCTCCGCCTGTTGTCTAAGTCACAAATCGCTTCAGCCAGCGACGCTCGGATGACGATCGGCAGCCGCCGGCATCGTCGCCGCCGCGGTGAATGGCTCCAATTCGCCTCGCAAAACGACCATTTCGGCCGGCGCCTGAATCCCCAGCCGGACCTTGTCCCCTGTCAACCGGACGACGGTCACCACGATCTCGTCGCCCAGCTTAATACACTGGCTTTCGCGTCGGGACAGCACGAGCATGGTTCTCACCTCCCTGTATGAATCGTTCGATTAGAGTAATGTATATATGTTCAGTATCATCGTCAAGACGACTTTCAGTACCCGGGCGGAGCCGAAACGTCGCCCGAAGCCTTGCACAGCCCGTTCGGACTTAGACCTTTGAGGTCGCGGAGACGAAGCAAGCTAGCGCCGACAATGGGAAGTATCGGCAGAATGATAGCTTTGGGTCGACTGCGACATGTAGATAATATGAATGGCGATGTGGGAATGCCATTCATGCACGTCGTTGGTGGTCGCCAGCGGCTATTGCTGAGCTGAATAGTCGCTGAATCGCTTCGAGATTTCGGCGGCGGTCCCATCGCCGCGATGAAAGATGACGCGATATCGGAGCGCGATCGACTCGCCGTTTGGCAGCGTATATTCTCCGCCGGAGCCGGGCACCTTCGGAAAATCGTGCAGCCCGAACGGATTGGCTGCGAACAGCCCGTAAGACCGCACGTGCCAACGCGTCGGAAATCGAAAGCTCTGCGGGTGATTGAGAATGGCAATCCCCACCACTTCGCCGTCGATTGCGCCATGGTAGTCGACCCACGGAACTGGCTTGCCCCAGCCCGAGTAGACGGGGCTGCCCGAGCGGCTCGTTTCTCCCTCGGAATTGACGATTTCTCCCTGGCCGCGGCGTTCCGAGTCCATCGCCGTGGGGACGCGGACTCCAAACGTCCCCTCCTTGGTGTCGCCGAACTTGACCGGGCCGTCACTGGCCCGCAGTGTAATGTCGAAGTCAATCACGCGTTGGTCGCCGAGGAGGCGAAACGTGTAGGTTCGCTCGTCCTCGAGGACACGTTTGCCGTCGGGTCCGAGCCAATCGACGGCCACCGAGATCGTACTCTGCGGACCACCTTCGACTTTCCGGTACTCGCGGTGCACGGTCGTGCCGCGACCGTTGCCCTCGGACCAGAAATCGAGGCCATTGACGTCGCCGTGCGTAAACCAGAATGAACGATGGTGCGGATGGTCGTGTTTTTCGCCGTCGACCTTCTCCATTGGATAGGCACGGGTCATCGGCTTGCCGGTCGGTCCGATGATCGGCCAAAGAATCGGCTTCGGTCCCGCCTTGATGAGGTATTCGGTGAACAGTTCGCCGTCGAGTTTGACGGTGACGCCGCGATCGTGCTTTTCGAGCACAAATTCGGCAGCGTCGGCGTCTGACATGGCTGATCCCGCAAACAACGTAATCAGCCCCATCAAGCAGCAGGTTCCTCGCATCGATCACATCTCCCGGCGGTCGGCAAATTGAGTCGCACTCGGTCCGAGTCATGGTAGCCAGTCGACTGGCGAGTTGCCATGATGGACGAGGGCGAAGCAGTGCGAAACGAGGTCCGATGCGGCGACAAATTCTGCGAATAGCGTTGTGCCTGGCGGTTCCGCTACTGCCGTTTGTCGTGGCCGGACCGGCGATTGAACGCACGGTCGGCGACTGGCTGGCTCGACACGATGCGCCATGGGCCATTGCCTGCGGGGTGGTCGCGGTGTTGGCGGCAGATATTCTGCTCCCCGTTCCATCGAGTTTCGTCAGCACCTTTGCAGGCGCTCAACTCGGCGTCGTTCCGGCCGCGGGAGCGAGTTGGCTGGGGATGACGCTGGGGGCGACGATTGCCTTTACTGTGGCACGTCTGTTGGGCCGTGCCGGGGCGGTGCGGTTGGCCTCGCTCGACGATGTCGATCGAACGGCCCGCATGACCGACCGATATGGTGGGTGGGTCATTGTTGTCGCGCGCGGTGTGCCGATCCTGGCCGAGGCCAGCGTGTTGGCGCTGGGCCTTTCGCAGCTTTCCTGGAGGCGGTTCCTTCCGGCTTTGGCCCTAAGCAATCTGGGGATCGCGTTGGTTTACTCCACGTTTGGCCATCTAGCCCGCCACGAAAACGCTGCGGCGCTGGCGTTGGCTATGTCGATAGCGTTGCCGGCCGCGGCGGCACTGACCGTCCGCGCTTGGTTGCGGCGCGATGTCGCTGCTCCGCCAAATCTCGCTAACAGCGCGAGGGGACAGTGATTGCATATCTCATCTATTGGAACTGCAGAAGAAGACCTATCAAGTGCACAAGCGCGCCATGCGCAAGCTAGCGAGTAGCCCCTCATGTGCTCGAAGACCTCTGCCGCGGATTTATCCGAGATTCTGGGGGACAAGTCTTGGGACGCGTCGTCGATTGCCACGCGCGCCGCGGGGCCGTCGGGTTCGTTGCCGCTGACGCCCGAGATGCTGGCGACGAGTCCTAGCGGCGATCTGTTCGGGCTGTCGCAGAACGCCGGCATGGGGTGGGACGTTCAGGCGATGCTCGGCCCGCAGTTCTTGATCTTGAGCACCCAGGGAGGACTGCGCGGGGAAGACGGCGAGCCGATCGCGTTGGGCTATCACACGGGCCACTGGGAGGTCGGGCTGTTGGTGCGCGAAGCGGCCCGCACATTCAAACAACTCGGTGGCGTTCCGTTTGCGGCCTATGTGAGCGACCCTTGCGACGGACGCACGCAAGGAACGCGCGGCATGTTCGACAGCTTGCCGTATCGCAACGACGCGGCCACGGTGCTGGGCCGCTTGATCCGATCGTTGCCCACCCGTCGCGGGGTGCTCGGCGTGGCCACCTGCGATAAGGGTTTGCCGGCGATGCTGATGGCGCTGGCCGGCGCACGAGAGCTGCCCTGTGTGCTTGTGCCTGGCGGCGTAACGTTGCCCCCCGCCGAAGGTGAAGACGCCGGCAAAGTGCAATCGATTGGCGTGCGTTACGTTGCCGGCGAGATCAGCCTCGAAGACGCTGCGGCGATGGGGTGCCGCGCCTGCGCCACGCCAGGAGGCGGATGTCAATTCCTCGGTACCGCCGCGACCGCTCAAGTCGTCGCCGAGGCGCTCGGATTGGCACTTCCGCACGCGGCGCTGGCCCCCTCGGGGCAGCCGGTCTGGCTCGATACGGCGCGCCGCAGCGCCCTGGCCTTGGCAGAGCTCGAGCGACGTGGACTCAAGTCGTCGGACATCGTGAGCGATGCCGCGATCCGCAACGCCCTGGCCGTGCACGCCGCCTTTGGCGGTTCGACGAACCTGCTGTTGCATCTGCCGGCTATCGCCTTCATGGCCGGTCGGCGGCGACCGACGATCGACGACTGGACCGACGTCAATCGACGCGTTCCGCGACTCGTCGACGCCCTGCCGAATGGACCGCAAAACCACCCCACCGTGCGCGTCTTTCTGGCTGGCGGCGTTCCCGAAGTGATGTTGCACTTGCGCGAATTGGGCATGCTCGACCTCGATGCGCTAACCATCACCGGCGAATCGCTCGGCCGCGTTCTCGATTGGTGGTCGAAATCGGCGCGCCGACGCCAACTGCGCGAACTGTTGACCGAACGTGACGGCGTGAACCCCGACGATGTCATCATGTCGCCAGAGCGAGCGCGCCAGCGCGGCTTGACCAGCACCGTCTGCTTTCCGCGCGGCAACCTCGCGCCCGATGGGTCGGTCATCAAGAGCACGGCTATCGATCCCTCGGTCGTCGACGCCGATGGCGTTTATCGCAAGATTGGACCGGCGCGCGTCTTCCTGAGCGAGCGCGACGCAATGGCGGCAATTAAAGGGCGCGACACCCGGCCGCTACGACCTGGCGATGTTCTGGTGCTCATCTGCCGCGGCCCCGCTGGTTCCGGGATGGAGGAGATCTACCAGATCACCAGCGCGTTGCGCTATCTGCCTTGGGGTCGCGAAGTGGCCGTGCTCACCGACGCGCGATTCTCGGGGGTGAGCACGGGCGCCTGCATTGGCCATGTCAGCCCCGAGGCACTGGCTGGCGGACCGATCGGCCGCGTTCTTGACGGCGATCGCATTCAAATCGTGATCGATCGCAATCGCCTGGCCGGCAGCGTCGACCTGGTAGGCGACTCCCGAGGCGACTTTGGAGCAGAGCAAGGTGCCCGCGTTTTAGCCGAACGCCAGCCGCGCGCCGATCTGGCGGCAGATGCCGAGCTGCCCGACGCTACGCGGCTGTGGGCGGCGCTGGCACGTGCCAGTGGTGGCATCTGGGGGGGCTGCGTCTATGACGTTGAGCGAATCGAGCGTCTGCTGGCCGCGGGCGAGCAGGCGCTGGCGGCTAGCGCCGACAATGGATTGCACCGACCCCAGCGAACTGAGAAAAATCGATGACCCTCCGAACCTCGGCTGGCGTTTCCGCGTCACGCGTTTAACCTGTGATGCCTTCAATCGGCCCGCGATGTGGTGCCAAGTATGAGCGATGCACTCAAGCAAATAGTACAAAGCCAATTCGGCGTGGCCGCCGCCGACTACGCCACCAGCGACGTCCATGCCAAGGGGGAGAGTCTGCAGCGACTGTTTGCGCTGCTACAACCGCAGCCCACCTGGCACGCGCTCGACGTGGCGACCGGGGCCGGGCACATGGCGCTCGCCCTGGCGCCACATGTCGCGAAGATCATGGCCAGCGATCTTACTAGCGAAATGCTCGAAACCACGGCTCGGCTCGCCCACGAGCGAGGGCTGACGAACGTCGAACTGCTGCGGGCTGATGCTGAGCGATTACCGCTTGAGGATGCTTCGCTCGACCTGGTCAGTTGCCGGCTGGCGTTTCATCATTTTCCCCGTCCCGACATTGCCGCGGCCGAGATGGCCCGCGTTTTGCGACCTGGCGGCATGTTGGCGTTTACCGACAACGTCACGGTCGACGATCCTTCGGCGGCGGAGCACTATAATGCCTACGAGCGGCTCCGCGATCCGTCGCACTTCCACGTCGACTCGCAATCGGCGGTCGAAGCCAGGTTGGCAGCGGCTGGCTTCGACGTCGTCGCCACCGAGCGCTTGAGCAAAGAGTTCGAGTTCCACAACTGGGCCGATCGGCAGCGCGTTTTGGCCGCCGACAAGGAGCGACTGCTCGACATGATGCGGCAGTTGCCGCCGTCGCTCGAACCCTTGTTTGCGCCCCGCTGGGCCGACAACACGATGTACTTTTCGCTGTGGGAAATCGTGCTGGTCGGGCGCAAACGCTAGCTAGCACGCGACTTCGTTGGCTGGCAATTGGCACTACTTCGTCAGCAACCATGGTTAAATCGTGCCAGCGCGCGGAACCGGCCGTCCTTCGCGCGGTTGTATACTCTAAGCAGCTTCGCGAGTTTCCGCCCACCCACCGGAGATCGATCCATGCGTCGGCATACATTCTGGATCGTGGCGTTGGCCGTCACCCTGGCCATTCCCGCGCAAACCTGGGCCCAACGTCCCGGTGGCGGACAGGGGCGCGGCCGCGGCATGTTTGGTGGTGGCACGGGGATGGAACTGTTTCTACTCGGGCAAGACTCGGTCCAAAAGGAACTGAGCATCAGCGAAGAGCAGGCCGCCAAGGCCCGTGAACTCGGCGAGAAACAGCGCGAGTCGTTCGGCAACTTCCGCGAACTGAGCCAGGAGGAACGTCGCGCCAAAATGGAGGAGAATCGCAAAGCGCTCGAATCCGGACTGGCCGAGATCCTTAAGCCAGAGCAAGCCGCCCGGCTGAAGCAGATTGCGCTGCAGCAGCGCGGGCCGTCGGCGATCGGCGACCCGACGATTGCCGCTACACTCGATCTGTCGGCCGATCAGAAGCAACAGGTCGAAACCATCACTCGAAAAGGATTTGAAGAGATGCGGGGATTGCGCGAAGGGGGCGCCCCGGCGGCGGCCCGCGAGAAGTTCCAGGCGCTCCGCAAAGCGCAGGGAGACAAACTGATCGCCGTCTTGACGCCGGTGCAGCAAAGCAAATGGAACGAAATGGTCGGCCCCCCCTTCACGGGCGAAATCGAACGACCTCGTTTCGGTGGTCCCGGTGGACCGGGCGGACCAGGCGCCGACGGACCGGGGGGCGGTCGCCGCCGGCCTCGGCAGAACTAATGCGAGCCTGCTGCCTGCAAAAGGCATGGTTTGATATGACGGTCGCCGCTGCGCAATCATTGTTAGTTTGCGCAGCGGGCGGCTTCTTGAGGCATAACGGATTCTACTCTGCAACCAACTGTGGCACGCTCTCCAGACCGCTTCCGCAGCGTCTTGATTACTCGGTCTGTCGGCTAGCAGCGATCAGCTCTGCCGCCCCTTGCCGGTCGAGATCCGCGGCCACGCTTTGACCAAGTTCGGCGGCATCAACTGTCGAGGCAGTGCCCTGCGCTGAAAGCTTGCGACTCCCGTCGAGACTCAAAACGACCGCTTCCAATTTTAGCTGCCCGGCGGATTCGATTCTGGCCCAGGCACCAACAGGAGCGGAGCACCCCCCGCGCAGCGCCGCCAGCAATGCCCGCTCGGCAGTGATTGCCGCGCGCGTCGGCGAATGATTCAATCCCGTCAGCAATTCTCGCGTCGAAGCAGCGTCGACGCGGGCTTCGATCCCCAAGGCGCCTTGTCCCACGGCCGAGAGCATCACTTCGGGGGGGAGCATCTGGCTAACACGATGCTCGAGCCCCAGTCGCTTCAAGCCCGCGCAGGCGAGCACCAGGGCATCGAATTCACCGTCGTCCAATTTCTGCAATCTGGTCTCAACGTTGCCGCGCACGTCGAGCATCTTCAGATCACGCCGCTCGCTGAGCAGTTGTGCGCGCCGTCGCCGACTGCCGGTGCCGATTCGCGCTCCGCTTGGCAAGTCGCTCAGACTGTTGCGACTACGGCATATCAACGCGTCGGCAACCGACTCGCGCTCGGGCACGGCGGCCAGCACTAAGCCTAGCGTCTCCTCGGTCGGTAAATCTTTGAGGCTATGCACGGCCAAATCGGCACGACCGTCGAGCACCGCCTGCTGAATCTCTTTGGTGAACAATCCCTGCGACCGCAATTCGACAACGGGACTGGTTTGGTCGCGGTCGCCGCTACTGGTCACGCGGACTAGTTCGGCGTCGACACCCGTCGATGCCGACAAAAGATGCGCGACATGCTCGGCCTGCCAAACCGCCAGGCGACTGCCGCGAGTGGCAATCCGCAGTTTCATCGCGCCGCTCCAATCAGGCGAGGATCGGGGGTGCGCGCGATTGTGGCCACGGCTACCCAGGCGGCCCCGGCTCGCTTGAGCACACGCGACATCTCGTCGGCCGTGGCGCCCGAGGTCAGCACGTCATCGACCACCAGCACGCGCCTTGCACGAATCCAGTTCTTGTCGCCACGCAGTTCAAACGCCCCGCGGACGTTCTGTCGTCGACGAATCGCGGCGAGACCACCCTGTGGCTGAGTATCTCGCACGCGTACTAGCGAATCGTCAATTACGGGCACGCCTAGTCGCCGGCCCAGGCAGGCAGCGATAGTTTGGGGACTGCTCGTGCCGCGCCGCAACCAGCGCCACCAGTGGAGCGGGACCGGCACGACGCAGTCGACCTCGAGTGTCGACCATTCGGACGCGCATCGGTCCCAGAATAGCTCGGCGACGGCCCTTGCCAGTGGCTCGTCGCGTGGGTGTTTCATCCTGAGCACGGCTTCGCGCAAGGCGCCGTCGTAGCTGCCTAGCCGGACGACGCGATCGAATTGAAATCGACGATTGCGGCACTCAACGCAACTGGAATTGGGCTGTGCTTCGGTCGCGCCCTCAGCAGCAGCGCCCCCGCCCGCGGCACCGCAGCGCGGGCAATAGCTGCCGGCCGACTGCAGTAACTCGGCGCGGCACGTATCGCACAACAAGACTGCGGACTGGACGGTGGGCTCCTCGACCTCGCACAGCAGGCAGCGCGGCGGAAACAGCAGATCGATGAACTGCCGCCCGAGAGCAGCCGCGCGACACCGGACAACCTGCGCACCGTAGATGGTTCGCCGGGGGATCGTCGCTAGCAACGGGTGCTTCACAACTACTGATACTCAGAAACTGTCGATCAAAGCCAACCGATCGCGCGGTTCGCAACGGCGCCGCGTTCTCCTGACGCGGGCACTCCACTGCATTTTGCCATGGCCGCAGCCCCCGCGCCTACGACGCCCAATCCCGGCGTACGCCACCGATCTTGACCTGTCGCAAGGGCTTACCTACGATTCGCCCCCGAGATGTACATCATCGACCGCTACCTGCTGCGCCAGTTCTTACAGGTGCTGACAATCTGTTTCTGCAGTCTCACGGGACTGTACGTCGTCTTCGACGCCTTCGGCAATCTCGACGAGTTCCTGCGGTACGGAGAACAGCAAGGAGGCGTGTTCGGGCTGTTGGCCGAGTACTACGCCTACCGATCAATCTTCTTCTTCGATCGCACGAGCGGCATCCTGGCCCTGGTGGCGGCGATGTTCACTGTCACCTGGATTCAACGTCACAACGAACTGACGGCGCTGGCCGCCGCGGGCCTGTCAACCGGTCGGGTGATGCGCCCCGTGCTTTATGCGGCGATGGCCGTGGCGCTTATCGCGGCGCTCAATCGCGAGTTGGTCATCCCAAGGATCAGTGGGCCCTTGAGCCGCGACGCCAAGGACTTGCTGGGCGATACCGGTCGCGACCTGCAACCAACCTACGACCAGAAGACCGACATCTTCTTCCGTGGCCGGCAGACCTTTGCCAACGAACAGAAGATCGTCGAGCCCAATTTCCTGCTGCCGCCGGGGCTCGACGCTTACGGCAAGCAACTCGCCGCCGCCGAAGCGTCTTATAAGTCCGCCAACGCCGAGCATCCCAGCGGCTACTTGATGCACGCCGTCAGTGAGCCGTCGGGAATTGCCGAACTGGCATCGCTGAAGCTGGGCGACGAGACGATTCTGTTCACCCCGCGCGATACCACGTGGCTCAAGCCCGACGAGTGCTTCGTCGCCAGCGAGGTCAACTTTGAGCAACTGACCGGCGGCAATCGCTTTCGCCAGTTCTCGTCGACGCGGCAGTTGATCCGGGGGTTGCGCAACCCCAGCCTGGCTTTCGGCGCCGATGTACGCGTGACGATTCACAGCCGCTTCGTACAGCCGTTGTTGGACATAACCTTGTTGCTGTTGGGGCTGCCGCTCGTGCTGGCCCGCGAAAACCGCAATATCTTCCTCGCTATCGGGCTCTGCCTGGGGTTGGTGACCGTCTTCATGCTTGTGGTTATTGCCTGTCAATATCTGGGCGGCATCTACCTACTCAGTCCGGCGCTGGCGGCCTGGCTGCCGCTGATGATCTTTCTGCCGACTGCGGTGGGCATGTCCGACGCCTTGCGGGCATAATGATGGCGCTCGCGGCCGGGGGAACGGTCGCGGCTGGCTCGTACTGCTTGGGGGAATCACGCCATGCCCACGGCGCGGTCGGTTCCGTGGATCGAGGGGCTCACGATTGGCCAAGCCCTGTCGCGTGCAGTCGATAGCTACGGCGACAACGATGCGCTGGTCTTTCCGGCGACCGAAACGCGCTACACCTGGCGCGAGCTGGCCGACGAAGTCGACCGCTGCGCCCGTGGGTTGCTGGCGCTGGGGATCGAACGCGGCCAGCACGTGGCGATCTGGGCCACGAACGTGCCCGAGTGGATTGTGCTGCAGCACGCCACGGCCCGCATCGGCGCGGTGCTGGTAACGATCAACCCGGCATATCGCCCCTTCGAGCTCAAGTACGTGCTGGCGCAGAGCGATGCCGTCGCCCTGGTGCTGGTCGATCGTTTCAAGACGTCCGATTACTTCGCGATGCTATCATCGGTTTGCCCAGAACTGGCCACGTCGCCGCCGGGAGAACTGGGGGCGGCGGAGTTTCCCCGTTTGCGCTGGGTGATTTCAATCAAGGGCCAAACACCCGACGGCGCCATTTCATGGCGAGAATTGCTCGAGCGGGGCGAGGCGGTCGAGTCGAGAGTCGTCGACCAGCGCCAGCAGACGCTAAGTCCGAACGACCCCATCAATATTCAGTACACATCGGGCACGACGGGCTTCCCCAAGGCGGCCACCCTCTCGCATCGCAACCTGCTGTTTAACGCGTACTATGTCGGCGCGTGCCAGGATATGTCATCGGCGGACCGCATCTGCGTGCCGGTGCCGTTTTATCACTGCTTTGGCTGCGTGATGGGGTCGCTGTGCGCCCTGGTCTATGGCGCCACGATGATCGTGCCGGCCGAGTCGTTCGCCCCGGCGGCGACGCTGACAGCGATCGAAGCCGAGCGGGCGACCGCACTCTACGGCGTGCCGACCATGTTCATTGCCCAGTTGCAAGATGAGTCGTTCAGTTCGCGCGACCTATCGAGCCTGCGCACCGGCATCATGGCAGGCAGTCCCTGCCCGATCGAGGTCATGCGGCAGGTCGTCGATCGCATGGGGGCGCGTGAAGTAACGATCGCCTACGGTCTCACCGAGGCCGCGCCGGTGATCACGCAGACCCGGGTTGACGATCCGCTCGATCTGCGCGTCGAAACGGTTGGCCGTCCGCTCCCCGGTGTCGAAGTGAAAGTCGTCGAGCCCGGCTCCACTGAGCCGTTGGCAGACAATCAGCAAGGGGAGCTGTGCGCCCGCGGCCACGGCATCATGATCGGCTACTATCACGATCCCGACGCCACGGCCCGGGCGATCGACGCCGAGGGGTGGCTGCACACCGGCGATCTGGCCGTGCGGTTGCCTAACGGCTATTACCGCATCACCGGGCGAATTAAGGACCTCGTGATTCGCGGAGGCGAGAACATCTACCCGCGTGAGATCGAAGAGTTCCTGTTCAGCCACCCGGCGGTGGAGCAAGCGTCGGTGGTCGGTCTGCCCGACCCCAAGTTCGGCGAAGAACTCTGCGCGTGGGTCAAACTGCAGCGCGGGGCCGAGGTCACCTGCGACGAGCTACGCGAGTTCTGCCGCAAGAATCTGGCGCACTACAAGGTCCCGCGGTACGTGAAAGTCGTCGACGAGTTTCCGCAGACGGTCACCGGCAAGATTCAGAAGTTCAAAATCCGCGACGAAATGATGGACGAGTTGGGATTGAAACCGTCCGAAACGGCGTGAGCGCGCGTTAGGCTCGCGAAGCCGCCAGCGACTTCCTACGGGGCGCGATAAGGATTCGTGTCGCCTGGTGCCGAGGGCTCGGACGCAGGCTGAGGCGCCAGCGAGTCGCGCTGCCAAGTTCTTCCGCGCGCTGCGAAAGGGGCCTTGTCGGCGTACTTTCGCCAAACGACTCTCGACTTCCCCATCCCGTCGCCGATCCTGGGGCCCTTGCGGAATTGGAGCGCAATCACAAACGCCAGCAACGGCACGACGAGCGGCGGCAAGTTGCGTACGACCGAACGCACCACGCCAAGCGGCTCACCTGTCTCGATATGGATCGCTCGAAGTCCGCAGAGCGCTTTACCCGGCGAAATCCCGGCGAAGCCGTCCTTGGCGGCGAACAGCAAATACGCAATCAGCGGCAACAGCAGCAAGATCAAGCGAAGCGGAATATCCACAACGCGGCTTCCGCCGACATCTTCGGCCCGTAGCACCAGTACAGCTTGTGCGAAGCCGATTGCCATGAAGAGCAGCGTGGGCAACACAATCCAATCGAAGAAGCCCGCCACGGTTCGCCGCTTGGTGAACCCGTCGATGCAGCGCCGGCAGGTCGGCACATCGTAAAGCGTCTGGGCCAACCGCGCCTTGGGTTGTCCGCACACGGGGCAATAGACGGGCACAAGCGGTTCGGTCGACATGATCTGCCCTGCAAAGCTTGCCTTCGAATTGCTCAATTGGTTCGTGCGCTTGTCGCACGTCAGGCGTGCGGGGCCCGATACGGATTGCCATCTTCCGCGGCGGTATGCACGACCGCCGCTTGAGGCGAAACTTCGGCTACGAGAGGCACCGGACTGACATCAAACACCGGCGACTTGGCATGCTTCGTCCAGATCACTTTCGCCTTGGCGAAGCCATCGCCCCAGCGCGGTCCCTTGCGAAGTTGTGCCGAGCAAACCAGGGCAATGATTGGGACGATCGCCGGCAGTGCATTGCGCTTCACCGAAGCCACCAATCCCGCTGGCTGCCCGGTGCGAACGTCCATCACGCGCAACCCGAGCGCGTACTTGAGTGGCGAATAGCCTGCGACGCCGTCCTTGAATACGAAGAGAATCATCAACGCCAGGCTCAGCATCCAGCCGAAAAGAATGAAAAGTATCTTCGCAATATCCTCATCGCTTGGATTTCCCAGCCGCGCTTCCAAAGACAACGTCGTTTCGACTATCCGAGCAACGATGGCGGGCGCGATGCAGATAATCCACTCCGCGAACCACGCCAAGTTTCGCCTCAAGGCGAATGCATCGACACATTTGCGACAAGTCGGTATTCCATAGAGCGTCGAACCGAGTTGTCGTTTTGGTTGGCCGCACACCGGACAGTAAACGGCCTGCAACTTCTCGTTCGCCATATTCATACCCCTTGGTGGATCTCGTTGACGCTTGTCTCCGCGGGCGCCGCTTGCCGGGCCGAGTGCGCGAACCGCTGGCCTTGGAAGACCGGCGAGTCGGCATAGCGCGTCCAAACCACGCGCGTGTTTGCCAGTGCATCTCCCCAGCGCGGCCCTCGCCGCACTTGGCCGAACATCAACAAGCCGAGCGGTGGAACGCAGCCCAATAGCATATTTCGCAAGCTCGATTGTGCGACGCCGATCGGTCGCCCGGTGCGGGCGTCGACAACGCGCAATCCGCACAGCCATTTTCCCGGTGAGTATCCCGCACAGCCATCTTTGGCGAAGTACAACAGCGGCGGAATCATCGCCGCCAGGCAGACGACGACGATCGCCAGGACGACCAAGGCGTCGATCAGTCCACCTCGAGTAAATGGCCAATAAACAGCGATGGCATACGATAAGCCCACACACGCGCCGGGGAGCAACAGGTAGAACAGCAGCATGTCGAGGATCGCGGCCGCCGAGCGTCGCGCCGCGAATCGCCGACTGCACCCGCGACAGACCGCCACGCCATAGAGCCGCGGTCCAGCGGCCGCAACCAACCTGGCGCACAGCGGGCAATCGTTTGCGTTCGGTTCAGGCCCCTGGCGCATTGCGTTTCCGTTGTCGAGCAGAGATGTCGAATAGGCAACGACCATGATACGGCTCGAATTCGTGCCTCGCCAATCGGATGTGGCACACAGAACGATGGCGTCTGTGGCCAACATTCAAGCTCGCACCACGACTGGTGGTTGATCGCGTGGCAACCCAGCTCGGGCAAAGAGGGGTGCCCCGAAATTCGGCCGCCAGTATCACCTCCTCCCACACGGTGCCGTTGTCGGCTCGGGCGAGGATTCGTAGAATCCACGCTCGTCATGAATCCAATGCAGTCAGCCAATGACGAAGCCCAAGTTCCGCAGCGGTCGGCTTGCGAGACCGGCCGCTCAGCGCGCGAGCCCGCCTGCCCGGTCTGCGGCGGCCGGCTTGTCGATATCCGCGCCAAGCTGCAATGCGCCGATTGCCACCGCATTGTCGAAACATGCTGCGAAGGAGGGCCGGGCTGACGTTCGTGCGTTGGTCCCGCGTCCGCCATCTATCGATTACATAATCGCACACACTTTATCACCCGCCGAGTTACCGCCATGTCCGCCATCAGCCAGTTCATGGATTTGCACTACCGCCACTTCAACGCCCGCGAAACGGTGGGCGCGGCCAAAGCCTGGCGCGAGTTTCTCGATGAAGGGGGGCAGATGCTCGTCGCCATGGCCGGTGCCATGAGCACCGCGGAACTGGGCATCTCGCTGGCCAAAATGATCCGAGCAGGCAAGGTGCACGCCATTAGCTGCACGGCCGCCAACCTGGAAGAAGACGTTTTCAATCTCGTCGCGCATGACGAGTATCGCGTGACCCCCGACTACCGCGATCTGTCCCCCGAGGATGAAATCGAGCTGCGCGACTCGGGGTTCAACCGCGTGGCCGACACCTGTATTCCCGAGACCGTCATTCGCCATCTCGAGCATCGGCTGCTCGAAGACTGGCAAAAGGCGGGCCGCGAAGGCAAGTCGTACTTTCCCTACGAGTACTTCTACCGCTTGCTCGACGACCCCACGTTCATGCAGCACGCCCAGGTGCCGCGCGAGCACTCGTGGCTGCTGGCCGCCAAGGAGAAAGGACTGAGAGTGTATTCCCCTGGTTGGGAAGACTCGACCATGGGCAACATCTTCACGGCCCGCGTGATCGAGGGGAAAGTGCCGACCCATGCCGTAGTCAAGAGCGGCACCATGCAACTCGAAGAGTTGATCCGCTGGTACATCGAGACCGACAAGCGGGCGAAGATCGGCTTCTTCCAGATTGGTGGGGGCATCGCCGGCGACTTCGCGATTTGCGCCGTGCCGTGCATCATCCAGGACCTCGAGCTCGACATCCGCTACTGGAGCTACTTTGCCCAGATCTCCGATTCGCCGACTTCGTACGGCGGCTACTCGGGCGCCGAGCCGAACGAGAAAATCACGTGGAACAAACTCGACGCCAATACTCCCCGGTTCATGATCAACTCCGACGCGTCGATCGTGGCGCCGCTGATATTTGCCTACGTACTGGGGGAATAGCCCACACCTGCCCGTCGCCTTGCTCCCATGGACGTGCAAGTCGCCAAGGATGCCGCTCCGCTCGCCGCGATCGAACGCGACGGCTTTGCGCTACTCCACGAGGTCTTCTCGTCGGAAGCTGTCGGGTGCTTCGTCGCCGAACTCGATGGCGCACTCGAAGCACGTGCTATGGCGGCCGGTTCGATCCTTACTCGATCTCGCCGTGTGTACGCGGCGCGTAATCTGTTGACCGTTTGGCCAGGTGTCTTGCATCTGGCCGCAAATTCGAACCTGGCCCAATCGCTCGACGCGGTTCTCGGCCACGGCTGGGGACTAGTCAGGGGATTGCTCTTCGACAAGCCACCCGAACAGAGCTGGTCGCTTCCCTGGCACCAGGACCTGACCATCGCCGTGGCCGAACATCGCGATCCGCCGGGCGACTTCTGCAAACCTACGCGCAAGGCAGGCGTGCCGCACGTCGAAGCGTCGCGCGAAGTGCTCGAACGGATGGTCACGGCCCGGATTCACCTCGACGACGTGACGGCGGACAACGGGCCGTTGTGCGTCCTTCCCGGCTCACACTCACATGGCAAGGTGCTGGCGCTCGATAATGTCGGCACGCCCGGCGGACCGCAGCCGCGTGCAGTGCTGGCAGCGGCAGGCGATGTGCTCTTGATGCGTCCCCTGTTGGCGCACAGTTCGCTGCCGGCGAAGGAAGGAACCCAACGGCATCGCCGGATCGTCCATCTCGAATTCGCCTCGCGCGAGCCGCTGCCGGGCGGCTACAACTGGCACACCTTCATTCGGCCGTAGTTCGCTAGCGGCGAAACTACGGTACGGCGGCTTCAGCTAGCCGCCGAGCCAAGCGCCGCCATCGCATCTGTCGATACCGGAAAAACGCGCGGACGATCATCGCCGCCACGGGGGTCAGCGCGCCGGCGTGCACGTCGAATTCGTCGATATACCGGCACCGGCCCGTCGCCGGTTTGTCGCCGGTCACCGCGTCGACCCAGTTTTCGCGCTCGCCCAAGGGTTCGACCAGCAACCGATGCGTGCAGTTGCGCAACAATCCGCCGTTCTCGCGGGTGACTATTTCGCGTCGCTGATCGTCGAGAGTCACTATTTGGATCTGATGATTCCACGCCGGCACGACATGCGCCAGCCAGATACGGCCCACGAGCACGTCGCCGACACGGAAATCGGAGGGCCACCGTGTCGCGGGCGTCACGCCCATCAGCCCGCGCGTGATGTAGCGAAAGGTATCTACCTGTTTGAGAGCATGCCAGACGGTATCGGCCGGCGCGTCGAGCAGGGTTGACATCCGCACGAGCATGTCAAAACAGCATCCGCTCGCTGGGGCCGCTCGACTCGGGGGTCGACAGGGTCACCGGCTCGACGCATTCGCGGCCGTCATGCCGGGGATTGTTGACGTACGTGCCGACGGGGCGGGCCATCAACCAGTCGTCGGGAGCCGGCACGAGCAGGTCCTCGACTTCGGCCGGCGCGCGAACCGCCGGGTCGAGCCAATGGTCGTAATCGCGGGGATCGAGAATCACCGGCATACGATGGTGCAGCGGTCGCAGTGTAAGGTTGGCATCGGTCGTCAAAATCGTACAAGAAAGGAGCGGGCCGTCGGACGACTTCCAACTCTCCCACAATCCGGCGAAGGCAAAGGGCAGCCCATCGCGGCGCTCGATGACGTACGGCTGCTTGCGGCTGGAGGCTTTGCCGCCACCGCTTTTGGCAGTTGCTTTCCCCCCGGTTGTCGCCTGCCACTCGTAAAAGCCGTCGGCGACGATCAAACAGCGCCGTTCGCGCATGGCCGAGCGAAACGCCGGCTTGGTGGCCGCCGTATCGCTACGGGCGTTGATCAGGCGATTGCCGATTGCCATGTCGTCGGCCCAGAACGGCACGAGCCCCCAATGCAACATATCGAGATGCCGGCGACGATCGTCGGCCCGCATCCGCACCACCGGGACTGGTTGGCTTGGCGCGACGTTGTAGCGTGGCTCCCAGTTGGGCACTTCGTCGAGGCCGAACAATTCGGCGACGACGCGCGGCGAACTTCGGATGGTGAAACGACCGCACATCGTGTCTCGTCCGGAAGCGAGCGTTGGGTCGCCGGATTGAACGGGCCGGCGCGTATTGTTCAGCAAAGAGGTCAATCTCTAAAGGATACCAAATCCGCCTTTGCGCCGGGGCCAAAGTCGTATAATGCCGGGCTCAAATTCCGTTGTCGTGACGCCTGTTTGGTTTGGTACTTCAAGGACACTTTCCTGTGACCGATTTGTTCGCCGACTTGAAGTGGCGCGGCCTCGTTCACCAGGCGACCGATCCGGCGCTGGGCGATTGGCTGGCCACCGGCAGCCGCACACTCTATGCAGGCTTCGATCCCACGGCCGACAGCCTGCACGTCGGTCATTTGATGGCGCTAATGATGCTGCGGCGTTTTCAGCGGGCCGGGCACCGGCCGATCGCTCTGGTTGGTGGAGCGACCGGCATGATCGGCGATCCCAGCGGCAAGAGCGAGGAGCGCAACCTGCTGTCGCGCGAGGTGCTCGAAGCCAATGTGGCCGCGATCGCCGAGCCGATGCGCACCGTGCTCCAGTTCGACGGTCCGCAAGCCGCGCGGCTGGTCAACAACTACGACTGGATGCGGCCGATCGGCTACCTCGAATTCTTGCGCGACGTCGGCAAGAGCTTCCCGGTCAACGTGATGCTGGCCAAAGACTCGGTGAAGTTGCGACTTGAACGAACCGACAGCGGTCTTAGCTATACCGAGTTCAGCTACATGCTGCTGCAGGCTTACGACTTCGTCCACTTGCACGATGAGTTCGACTGCCTGCTGCAGATTGGCGGCAGCGATCAATGGGGGAATATCACAGCCGGCATCGACCTGGCCCGTCGCATGCGGCAAGTGCAGCTCTTGGGGCTCACCTATCCGCTGTTGACCAAGAGCGACGGTACCAAGATGGGCAAGACCGAGGCAGGGGCAGTCTGGCTCTCGCCGCGGCGCACGAGTCCCTACAAGTTCTACCAGTTCTGGATCAACGTCGAAGACGCCGACGTTGGCAAGTGCCTGCGCTACTTCACCGAGCTTTCGCACGACGAGATCGCCACGCTCGATGCCGCCCGCGCCAGCGATCCCGGCAAGCGCGACAGCCAGCGCAGTCTGGCTGCCGCGGTGACGCGATTGATTCACGGCGAGACTGGCCTGGCGGCGGCGTTACGGGCCACGGAGATCTTTTTTGGCGCCGAAATCGATTCGCTTGACGACACTCAACTTGGTGAGATTTTCGCTGACGTACCGAGCAAGGAATTGCCCCGTGTGCGGCTGGCCGACGGCAGCTTGTCATTGATCGACGCGCTTTGCGAAGCTGGCCTGTCGAAGAATAAGAGCGATGCCCGCCGCAGCATTCAGCAGGGGGGCGCCTACGTCAACAATCGTCGCCTTGCCGAAGTGGAAGCCAGGCTGGACCCCAGTCACCTGGCCAGCGAATCGGTCGTGGTCTTGCGGACCGGCAAGCGCAATTACGCCTTGCTGCGGTTCGTGTGACCGCTCGAATTGTGATAGCAGCGCTGTGCTGGCATCGCGGCGCGCGATTGACGCCTGCCGCGGCCTTACCGTACTATCCCGCCGCTGGCGCAGGGGAGCCGTTCGTCGAGCGTTTTACGCATGCAAACGCGTCGCGCGCGTCACTTCCTCATCGCCACGTCCGCTGGCGCGCTGGTCGCTCTGGCCGGCGGGCTGTGGCTCGCCTGGCAGCATGAGCCCGGCTATTATCGCGAGGCACTGGCTGTCGACGCCGCCGCATTGGCGCGCGGCAGCGACGAGCTCTTAACGCACGCCGGCACGTTGGCCAGCGACGCCCAGCGACATGGTCACTGGCAAGCGCTCTTTACGGCTGGGCAAGTCAACGGTTGGCTGGCGGTCGACGTGCCGCGAAACCACCCTACCTTATTGCCACCTCATCTGTGCGAACCACGCGTCGCCATCGACCGCGGCGGCATATCGCTGGCAGGCCGCTGGGGCACGGGGCGCGCGGCCCCCGTCTGTTCGCTCCGGCTCGATGTCTGCGTGATGGAGCCTAATACGCTGGCCGTGCGCATCCGCAGTATGCGCGCTGGACTCTTCCCGCTGCCGATGCAAAGCTTGCTCGACGGTGTCTCGCAGGCGGCCGCCGACTACGGCGTTCACCTGACTTGGAAACAGACGGGGGGCGATCCCGTGGCCGTGTTGCGACTTCCCCCGCTCGAAACAAGCGATACGAATCTGCAGATCGAACAACTCCAACTAGCCGCCGGCGAGATCTTCGTAGCCGGCAATACTAGCCGGGGATCGCGGCCGCCGCTCGTGGCCGATCAGCGCGACGGCGAAAATGTGAAACGCAAACGCTGAGCGTCTGCGGCGTCGCAATCGAGTGTGACTTCGCCGCGCAACCGCATTCCGCGGAGTTCAATTACCAGGTGCTGCGGCTCGGCGATCAATTCGCGATAGTCGCCAGCGTCCCAGCGCATCACGTGTCCGCGATCCCCCGCGACGGGGCCTTCGTAATCGAGATAGGCGATTCGATGATCTGGCAATCGCTCAGCGAGTTGCTCGGTGGCCTCATCCGGCGCCCGTGCCAGAGCCCAAGTTCGCAGGGCTCCGTCGGTCTCGAGCATCAAGTCCCAATGCGATGGCCGGGGACTGCCACCAGGACATTCATGAAATAAGACGACGAACCGGGGCATGACGGCGTATTCCAAGTCCATAATCGGGAGAGGGGGTGAGGATCGTGGGTACGACAATCGTCGTGCAGCGAGCGTTATTCATCGCTGCGGTGGGAACGAACCGACCGACCAGCAGAAGGCCGTGACGCCCCGGTCGGAAAGCGATCGTTCGGTTCAATTTGAGCGCCGCTACCAATATACGCGCGTGTGGAATCTACAAGCAAAGCCGCGGATCGGTAGATGCACGCGCAATTTATTGGGCAACGAGCGAAGTTTCCTCGGCGGCCAGTAGCGGTTGTGACTGACCCGCCGAAGTGACTTGCGCTTGCACCCGTACTTGTGCGGGCCGGTTGGCTCGCATCCGCACCTGGTAGGTGATCGCCTGGCCGGGGCCGAGTTCTCGAACTGGATCGAACACGAACTGCTGACCGCGAATTTGCACGCCGCCCCCCAGTGGTGAACCGATCCCCGTTTCGACGGGGGTCATTTCGGCCGGCGCGGTGATGACCATCGCGATATCACGTTCGACCGATTGTCCGCCGTTGGTGACGCGCACCTCAAACGTGCCCTCTTGCCCTACCGCGACCGGGTCGCGGAGATCAGTGATCGTCAGTCGCAGTCCACTTGTTCCTCCGCCGGCCAGCACTTCGAGACAGGCATCGTCATCGGCACGCGCGCCTTCGCGCGTTGTCACGGTGACGCGATTGCAAGCGTTGGCCGCCGGTTGCACGCCGCGGCACTGCACCTGAAGTCTGGCGCGGCGTCCCGGCGGCAGCGTGTCGATCTTCCAAACCAGGTCGTTGCCAACTGTCCGTGAGCCGTCGCTGGCCGCCACTGCGGTTAGGGCCGGGTCGTAATTGTCGGTCACGGTCAGGTCGTTGACGGCCACGGCGCCGTTGTTGGTGATCATGATATCGAAGAGCGCGTTTTCGCCCACGCGCACCGTAGCTGGGCCGCTTTTCTCGACAGCCACGCTCGGCAACGGTCCTTCGGTCGGTGGCGCGCCCGCCGGAGGAACGACTCCCCCTTCGACCACGTTGACGCACGCCCGCGCGGTCGCTCGTGGGCCACTGACATCGCGCACATCAACTGTGTTGCACTGCTGTCCGGCCGCGATCGCCCGCAACGTGACGCCGATGCGCCGCGTTTCGCCTGGCTGCAGATCGCCCAACGCCCGTTCGATCGGGTTGGCCGCCTGCTCGTGGGCGAAACCGGGATCGAACCGATCGGAGATGCTCAGGCCGGTCGCCGGTAGGGTGCCACGGTTGGTGACGACTATTTCGAAGGTAATATCCTGCCCGACGCTCACGTCGGCCGGTCCGTACATCTGCACGTCGATGCCGGCCCCCTCTTGCACGGTCGTGCTCACGCAGCTTTGGGCGTTGAGCCCTTCGGCGGTCGACAAGTTGGCACAGTGATTGATGATGCCCGCCTGATCGACGCGCACGTTCAGTTCGATCGTTCGCGCTTCGTGCCCGCGAAGATCGCCGAGCCGCCATTCGAGCCGAGGACCGGCCCCGCCACTGGGGGCGGGGACGCTCGAATCGAACGTCAGGCCCGGCGGTAATTGGTCGCTCACGACTACGTCGCGGACCACCGCGTCACCAGGGTTGTTCACTTCAATTCGGTACGTGGCCACGGCCCCCACGGCCGCCTGCGAGGGGCCGGTCATTCGCATCGCCACGTCGGGCGCCGTCCAGGTCTTGGTCGTCGTTCCCATGCCGAGCACGAGTCGCTGTCCCATGCCCATGCTGACTTCGCTCGGCCGGATGACCTGAATGTCGATTTGATTGACGCCTGGCGCCGGCTGCGGCTGGAAGATCTCAACGCTGGCCTGTCCGAGATCGTTGGTCGGCACTTCGATCACCTTGGCGCCGTCGGGCGAAAAACCGGCGTCCGGACCGCTGGTGATCTCGTAGCGCACGCGCCAGCCAGTCACCGGTGAGCGGTCGCTCGCGCGCTGCACCGTCGTTGTGAATACGTGCTGCGTGCCGACTGGATTAACGGCCGGCGGTGGAAACGCCCACTGCGCATCGACCCAGTGAATCGTGGACGTATGCTGCCGGCGATCCCATTCAGGAACTTCGGGCGAGAAGACGGTGACGTAGCTCGTCCCCTCGATGGGGGACGTGACGCTCACCCAGCCCTGCCCGCGAAGCACCGCCACGTCGTCTTCGAGCGTCGGTGTCCCACGGGTCAATAGCACGTACCGCGAACTGGTCGTGCCCAGCGCGAAGGTGTTGTCGAGCTTGCGCGGCCCGCCATCGAAGCTCGTCAGTTGTCCCAGGGTGCTGCGGCGGCCCACGGCCATGAGATAGCCGACGCTCCCGGGCGCCACGGTCCATTGAATCGGCTGATCGGCGCGCAAGTGGCCGTCTCGTCCGCAAACCCCGGCCAGCATGATCACTTCGCTACCGACCGGGGCCACCGCCACTTTGGGAAACGTGAAGATGCTATTCGGCTTAAAGTGCGTGTGCGACGGCTCGACGTGGTAGTGCGGCTTATGGCAGTTGGCCAGCGCTTTGCAGTCAATCGCGTGCAGCTTGCACTTGAGGCAACCGCCACATTTGCCGTCGCAACAGCAGGTGCCAAGACTTGAGAGATTGCAGTTCTTCCATTTCGCACAGAAGTCGGACCAGCAGCCAGTCGCGGAAGTCGACGCGCACCCAGACCCCGAGAACAGGGCGAGCAGAACTGCCCAGCGTGCGAGATGTCGTCCGTGAAAGCCAACCATGGTCGCTCGTCGCCGAGGGGCCGCGCGGGCCCGACTCCTTCGCCGGCCGATCGGGCGAACTCCGCCCCGACCGGCAACCACAAGCGCATCGCGATGCGCTCAGGCCGCTTTGGTGCCGTTATCAAAAAATAGCACGCAGATTGCCCCGTCGTTGCTTTTTTTCAACGCGTGGCCAAAAGAGCACGTCCCGCAGACGGTGCGATCGCTACCAGCGGCATAAAGAGACGTGGGGCGCGAGCCGGTTGCCCCGCCCCCGGTCAAACTGCTCGCGCGCTCGAGCACGCCGAGTCGGCTTATCGCAAGAACTGAATACACCAATAGGGTGTGCCATCGGCGGTCGTGTAACTCGCCGCGCCCACCTTGGTATATCCCCGGTGAAGCATATTGGCGCGATGACCTGACGAATTCATCCAGGCGACGACTGCTTCGCGCGAGTTGCGCTGCCCCATCGCGATATTTTCGCCGACCATGTCGCTGGTGTGCTGCAAGTTGCGATTGCGCGTCATCCAACGGGCATGCCGGCGCGCCGAACGCATCAGTCGCATATCAAGCTTCAGCGGTCGCAATCCATGCCGCGCTCGCTCGCGATTGGTGAACTCGATGATCTTGTGTTCGGTCGGGTGCAGGCTTTTCTTCACGGCATCGTCGCTGGCCGCAACCGACATCGTGACGGACATCGAAACGGCCATCGCCAGGTTGGCAAGCATTGCGAGTGTTCTCGGGGGTGATTGGGAGGAAAGGCGAGCGGCGTGTCTGGCACGTTTCGGTCGCAAGGTGGGGCGTGGACAAGTCGATTGGCAGGCTGCGCAAGCCGCAGTGACTTTGCCGGCAGGGCCATTAGCATTACGAATCAAGCTAGCAGTTTCAAGAGTCTGGGCGTCGGCAGGCTGAAGGTGCCCCTGGGTGGTCACGCTAAGCCTTTCCACTCCTTGCTTTTGAAGTTGCATTTGCTATCGTCTGATTCTGCTTTTCGGGGCTCCCGGATGTTACAGAATGGCCTTCGGGCGCGTCCCGCTAAAGCAATGCCGATCGCCGGTTTGCGACCCTGCTGAGTGACGTACGGCATTTGAACCTCGATCCGCCCCGCACCAGGAGAATTCAGATCATGTCGATGTACATCGGTGAAGCGTTGACCGGCGAAGGGAACGAGATTGCCCACATCGATCTGCTGATCGGCGCAAAGGATGGCCCGGTAGGCGTGGCCTTCGCCAATGCGTTGGCTCGGCAGAGTGAGGGACACTCCAACCTGTTGGCAGTGCTCACGCCAAATCTGGCGGTCAAACCGGCGACGGTGATGATCACCAAGGTCACCATCAAGGGAATGCGCCAAGCGGTGCAGATGTTTGGGCCGGCACAGGCGGCAGTCGCCAAGGCCGTGGCCGATGCCGTGTCGGAAGGGGTCATCCCCAAGAACCAGACCGAGAACCTCGTCATCGTCTGTGGCGTGTTCATTCATCCCGAAGCCGCCGACGACAAGAAGATCTACGAGTTCAACTATGGCGCGACCAAGCAGGCGATTGTCAACGCCATGCAAGGCAAACCGACCGCTGATGAAATGATCGCCGGCAAGGAAAAAGCCGTGCATCCGTTCCGCGGTTTTTAGTTTCTTGCGACTGCAGGCGATCTGCCGGGTGCCGCTGGCCTAGCCAGTGCTTGTCCGTGCGCTGGGAGATTGGCCGTGAGCAAGCCCCTGATTCTGTTGCAACTCGACGGCGATCCGCAGCCCAGCGTCTTCGACGCCGTGGTGGCGATCGACTCCGGTATCGATCAACTTCTGCGGCACGGGGGTGTTACGCCCGACAACGTGCGAGACTTGGTCTATGGCACGATCTTCACCCGCGGCCCCGAAGATCTGCTCAACACGGCGATCTTCGTAGGGGGTTCCGATGTCGGCCGAGGCGAAGCGCTGGTTAGGGCCGTCGAGGCGGCATTTCTCGGTCCCTTGCGGGTTTCGGTGTTGTTGGATGCCAACGGCGCCAACACCACGGCCGCGGCCGCCGTGCTGGCCGCCGAGAAACATTCGCCGCTCGAAGACAGCATCGCCGTGGTGCTGGGGGGAACGGGACCGGTTGGCCGCCGAGCAGTTCGATTGTTGGCTGGCGCCGGGGCGGCAGTTCGTGTCGGTTCGCGCGACGAAGCTCGGGCCGCCGAAGTCTGCCGCGAAGTTTCGGCCAAAGTGCCGAAGGCCATGCTCTCGCCTTGCAGCACTGCAGCCGAGGCCGATCTCGCGGCCGCCATGGTCGGGGCCCACGTGGTGATCGCCGCCGGCGCGGCTGGTGTGGAACTTCTTTCGCAAGCGGCCCGCGAAGCCGCCACCGCTCTGCGCGTGGCCGTCGACTTGAACGCAGTTCCGCCCGTCGGCATTGCTGGCGTGAAACCGCACGACACCGGAAACGTCCGCGATGGTGTCGCCTGCTACGGGGCGATTGGCGTCGGTGGCGCCAAAATGAAGATCCACAAGCAAGCCATCCGGCAGTTGTTTGAGTCGAATACGCAAGTTCTTGACGCCGACGAGGTGTTCGAGATCGGTCGCCGGCTCGAATCGTGATTTTCCTCGCGACGTGGGCGCGGATTTCAAATATTCCCAAGCAGAGGCGAAAGGGTGGCGGACGCCTTCCATCGAGCTTTCAGTGTGGGACGATCCGCGGCCCCGCTAGCTTTGAACTTCGTCGATGAACACTCCCTTGTTGCCGCCTGGTCAACAACTCGCCGCGCCGGGGCGTTGGCCGCAGGTCGGCGAGCGCTTGCCGCGAGATGACTCATCTCCCTGGACCGTGTCGTTGGCTGGCGAAGTGGCGCGGCCGACTACTTTCTCGCTCGCCGAATTGGCGGCGCTGCCGCAAGTCGAACGCGCGATCGATATCCATTGCGTGACACGCTGGTCGAAGCTGAACGTTCCCTTTACAGGCGTCTTGCTGCAAGACCTGCTCGCCCTCGTGTCGCCGCTAGCCGCGGCGAAGTTCGTTTCGTTTGTGGCGCGCAGCAGCCAGGGGCACAGCACGTCGCTGCGCTTGGCCGATGCCCTGCAACTAGGCGCGCTGGTCGCCCTGCAGTGCGATGGCCAGCCACTGGCCATCGAGCATGGCGGACCGGTGCGTGTCGTGGTTCCTGGTCGCTACTTCTACAAGAGCATCAAATGGCTTGAGCGGATTGAACTGTTGGTCGATGACCGGTTGGGTTTCTGGGAGGCTCAGTCCGGCTACCACAACGTGGCCGATCCTTGGCGGGAGGAGCGATTCGTCGCCGCGGGCATCCCTCGGCACGAGCTGCCGAAGTTGCTTGCCACGCTTGACTGGTCGGGGCGCGATTTGCTCAATCTCGATGTTCGCGGTCTTGATCTGGTAGGGCTCGTAGCAAGGGGTTCCTTGCTGCGCAACGCTCACTTCGAATCTTGCCAGTTGACCGACGCGGACTTCGCCGGGGCCAATCTTTCGAACGCACACTTCGCCGGCAGCAACTTGCAGCGGGCGAGTTTTCGCGACGCGGATGCTGAAGGGAGCGATTTCGTCGGCTCCGACTTGCGTGGTGCCGACTTCCGAGGTGCTTCGTTGCTGGGCGCCACGTTTGTCGATTCAGCGGCGGCGCTGCCTACAATCGAAGTAGCGAGTACCCTCGATTACCGAGGGCCAGCGCGCCTCGACAAAACGACACGGTTCGACGACTGTGCGCTTGCCGAACTGGCCCTGCCACAAGCCGAATTCCTCCGAGCGGCCTCGCGCGACTGAGGCCGTCTGCACAAGCTCCTGTTATTGATCGATGGCGGCTCGCGCCGCTCGATAGCAGTCGAAGTGTTGCGCCGCGTACCGTCGATAGTCGAAATCGAGTGTCGCCGAACCGCTCTGCACGGCGCCCCACAGCGCCTCGCGCAGCAGCGAAACCGCCTTGAAGATCGCCAACTCGCGGCGCGCCTCGGACGTGACACGATCCAGGTACGCCGACAGCAGCACTTCCTCGGCGGCCGAGTCGAGCCCGGCGTTGCTCGATAGCCCGCCCAGGTCGAACATCGGATGGCCCACGCCGGCCAGCTCCCAATCGACAATCCATGTTTTCGTGCCGTCGTCGATCAAATTGGCCGGCAACAGATCGTTGTGACACAGAGCGGGCTTGCATGCCGAAAGCGAACGTTCGAGTTCACCTGCATCGTCGAGAATCGCCTCGATGTCGGTCGGCAATTCGACACTGAGCCGGCGAGCGGTCGCGGCGTAGGTTCGCGAAGCCGCGAAACCCGAAAACTCGAGCATTTCGGCGGCGACGTGCCGGCGATCGTCGTGCAGTTGACGCAGCGACCGTGCTACTCGCCGCAAGACCTCGTGATTCTGCAGGCGGTCGGCCGTCAACGTCTCACCCTCAACGAAGCGCGTGACCAGAACCTCCGGCTCGTGGTGTAGGAGCTCGGGTGCCACGCCTGCCGCGGCGGCGGCCCGATGGCAGGCGGCTTCGCTACGCCGGTCGATGCCCAGTTGCGTTCCGTCGGCGCAAATCCTGACGACAAGCTGCTGCCGCCCATCGCGCACGACGAAGTTCTGATTGGTGATGCCGCCGACGAGCGGCTCGATGTCGACCTCGCGATTCTGCCAGAACGGCAGCGAACGAGCGATCGACTGGATGCGGGCGTGGCTCATTGTTGCCGCCCCTCAATAGAGTGCGGGGCCAAGCGAGCGCCGAGCAGCGCCGAAGCGTACGCGCTCGCCGGCTTCCTACGCGGTCATGCCGCCGTCGACAGTCAGGACGCAGCCCGTGATGTAGCTGGCGGCCGGGCTGGCGAGAAACAGCACCGCCGAGGCCACTTCTTCGGCCGTGCCGAGGCGTTTGGCCGGGATGCGCTTCTTGGCTTCCTCGGTCACCAACTCGCCCAAGGCCGCGGTCATTTCCGATTCGATGAAGCCGGGGGCAACGGAATTGGCCGTCACCTTGCGGCCCGCCAGTTCGCGCGCCACCGTCTTGGTTAACGCGATAATGCCCGCCTTCGAAGCCGAGTAGTTCGCCTGGCCAGGGTTGCCCATCAAGCCCGACACGCTGGCGATATTGATGATGCGGCCGTAGCGTTGTCGCATCATGATGCGCGAGGCAGCGCGGGTGAACAAAAAAGTGCCGCGCAAGTTGGTGGCAATGACGTCGTCGAAATCGGCGTCTTCCATGCGCGGGATGAGCGTATCGCGCGTGATGCCGGCGTTATTGACCAGGATCTGCAGCCCGCCCCACTTTTCGGCGACCGCGTCCATCACTTCATCGATCCGCTTGGCGTCGAGCATGTCGCCGACGTAGCTCTCGGCGGTGCCCCCGGCGGCAGTGATGCTCGCGAGCGTTTCGGCGAGCTTGTCGGCCGAGCGAGCGAATAGCGCGACCTTGGCGCCGTTGCGCGCCAACACCTGCGCCATCGCCCGGCCCAGGCCGCGCGAAGCGCCGGTCACCAGCGCCGCCTGGCCGCTCAGGTCTACCTTGATTTCACTTGCTGCAGGCTCGGGCATAGCAGAGTTGTCTCGCCGGTAATGGTCGGATTAACCCGTCACGCTCTGGCACGAAACTTCGCGATCGATGCGCCTCAGCAAGCCGCGTAGCACGCGCCCTGGCCCAATTTCGTAGAACTGGTCGAAGCCTTGCGCCAGCAGATACCGCATGCAGTCCTCCCAGCGCACGGGGCTGACCAATTGCCTGACCAGCAGGGAGCGAATCTCCTCTGGGTCGTCGTGCGGCAAGGCGTCCACATTCGAGACCACGGGAATCAACGGCGGCCGCAGCGAGACTTGCTCGAGCGCCGCCTTCAATCGCTCGACCGCCGGTTGCATGATCTGCGTATGAAAGGCACCGGCCACGGCCAAGGGCATCGCCCGCATCGCCCCTTCGCGTTCGGCCAATTGGGCGGCCCGCTCGCAGGCGTTGTTGCTCCCCGAAATCACGATGTTGCCGGGGCAGAGCAGATTGGCGATTTCGAGCACTTCGCCGCCGCGCGATTGCTGCACGACACGCTCGACTTCGACCTTCTCCATTCCCAGAATGCTGACCATGCCGCTGGGCGAGGCGTCGGCCGCGTCTTGCATGGCGGCGCCACGCTGCTGCACGAGCCGTAACCCCGCTTCGAAGTCGAGCACGCCGGCAAAGACCAGTGCCGTGTATTCGCCCAAGCTGAGCCCGGCCGCGGCTTCGCAAGAGAGCACGACCTCGGGCGACTGTTCGCGCAGCGACTCCAGCGCTGCCAGGCTGGTGACGAACAACGCCGGCTGGCTGTAGACCGTCGAATCGAGGTCCTCGGCTGGTCCTTCGGCACACAGCCGCGCCAGGTCGTAGCCCAGGATCTCCGACGCCTGGTCGTACAAACGCCGCGCAGCCGGCAGCGATTCGACCAGCTCGCGCCCCATGCCGACGCTCTGGGCGCCCTGTCCAGGAAACAAAAAGGCAATGCGACTCAAGCGGCAACTCCATCAGCCCGATGCACGACGAACCCCCGGGCGAGAGGTCGGCAAATGGCTGCCGACCAACTCACTCAGCCCCGCGCCCCCGCCCAGTTTGGTGGCAGAGAGCGCGACGGACGGCCAATGGTTCTATCACATTCTCAGCAGCGTTGCACCCCAGGTGAGTCCCGCTCCAAAGCCCAAGAGAAGAGCCAGATCGCCGGGGCCCACGCGTCCCTGTCGGCGTGCCTCGTCCAACGCGATTGGCACGCTGGCGGCCGACGTGTTGCCGTAACCCTCGATGTTCATGAAGCACTTGTCTCGCGGGATCGACAGCCGCCGCAGCGCCGAGTCGATGATACGAGCGTTCACCTGATGCGGGATGATCAAGCCGATGTCGTCGAGCGTCACCTGCCCGGCGGCCAGCGATTCGTTTACCAGGTCGACGAAGCAGGTCGTGGCGAACTTGGCGATCTGGCGACCGGCCATGCGAATGTAGTGCTGACGCCCCGCGACGCTCTCGGCCGAGGTGGGCGATTTGCTGCCGCCGGAGGGTATGCATAACAGCTCGCCGTAGGCACCGTCGGAAGCCATGCTGGCATGCAGCACGCCGGCCCCATCGTCGCGGCCAGTGAACACGGCGGCCCCCGCGCCGTCGCCGAACAAGATGCACGACGTGCGATCGCTGTAGTCGACGAAGCGCGACATGGTCTCGGCGCCGATCACCAGCACGTTGCGGCAGAGCCCCGCCACGATCAGTCCCGTGGCCACGGTGCCGCCGAACAAGAACCCGCTGCAGGCCGCTTCGAGATCGAACGCTCCGGCCCGCGTCGCTCCGAGAGCGTGCTGCACGATGCAGGCCGTGGCCGGCATCAAGTAGTCGGGCGTCAGCGTGGCCACGATGATCAGATCCAACTCACGCGGATCGATGCCGGCGTCGGCACAGGCACGCCGTCCGGCCTCGGTGGCCATGGTCGCCGTCGACTCGTCGGGAGCGGCCACGCGGCGAGCATGAATGCCGGTCCGCTCAAAGATCCACTCGTCGCTGGTGTCGATCGTAACGGCCATCTCGTCATTGGTCAGAACGCGCTCGGGCAAGTAGCTGCCGGTGCCGGCGACGGCCGCCCGCAACTTTGGCGCGACTTGCAAGCGATTGGTCTGATCGGGGCGCAGCACCGTAAGCTCGGCCCGCTGCGCGAGGCGCGGGTCGTGCCAGGCTTCGCCATTTCGATTGAGAGCTGTCGACATCCGTGCGTCTAACTCCCCTGGTCGGCCGGTTCGCGCGCACGAGCAAAGCACGCGCTACAAAGCGGCGGGGGAGAGTAACAGACGGCCGACATCCATGCCAGACGAACTAACGGAGCGCGCCACCCGACGGGGTGCCCTCCGCTAGCGAAGGGCCGGCGGGACTTACTCTTTCTCTACCGGCTCCACGACGACGCGGCCCATGTAAAACCCACAGTTGGGGCAGATTACGTGGCTGGGGCGCATCGTGCTGCACTTGGGGCAAGCTTGAAGCTGGCGAGGAGTAATGAAGTCGTGCGCCCGGCGAGTGCGAGTGCGGGCGTTCGATTGTCGTCGTTTGGGGACTGCCATTGCCGAGAATCTCGTCGAGTCTCTGGTACCGTGAGGGCTGTGGCGAACCGGCGGAATTCAGCCGTCGCTCCGAACCGCGTCCGTCGAGCCCGATCCGGGCAACTGGTTGCGCCACGCCAGGTTGGGCCGAACGGATCAAGCTACGATGGACCGCGAGGGCTGTCAACCCTCGCTGGTTCCGGTGGGCCCATCGGGCAGTCGGCATGGGGCAGGGACTAGGGGACGCGCTTTTTCCAAGCACTGCAATTTTGCGTCCCGACCGTCCCGGGTGGGTGGTACTAGCGGTTAAGGGTTTCATGGGCAGTAACTTGCGTCGGGACGCAAATTGAAATGTTTGCGTCCCGCTTGCGTCCCGAACTGGCGTTTTGCGTCCCGAGTGGGGAGTAGTGGTCAGGGATTAGGGATTAGGGATTAGGGATTAGGGGCGGGGCCATGGAACTCGGATCTCGCGCAAGGGCGCGAAGGCGCAAAGCAGGCAGCTTGTCCGCAGATTTCGCCGATTAACGCAGATTGGGATGCGGGCGAGTCCACGAGCGGCCCATCTGCGCAATCTGTGAAATCTGTGGATTGTGAATTCGCTCTATCTCTCGCTCCATGTCCGGAATTTTGCGTCCAAACCGTCCAAAGCCTTGTTACCGGCAGCTAAGTCGTTGCAGCGAATCCACTTATTTTTGGACGCAAATCGAAGCGGTTTGCGTCCAACTTGCGTCCAAGGCTTTCGGTTTTGCGTCCAAAGACGAATGCTCTCGCACCGAACCGCTGGCGCAACGGCACGCGGCTTTGTGGTCCCCGGATTTCGCCGATTAACGCAGATTGGGAAAGCGGCCCGGGGTTCGGTTGGGTTCACGCGGAGTTCGCCAAGCTTCTGGGGCGTAAGCCTTCTCTCGCTCCATTGCTGTATTTTTGCGTCCTTACCGTCCTAAGCCGCTGGTGGTGGCAGTGAAGTAGTTGCCCTGTAAGAACTTATTTTAGGACGCAAATCCAATCGTTTGCGTCCTCGTTGCGTCCTAGCGAACCGTTTTGCGTCCTAGGTCGATTGCCGCCGAGGGCGCAGACGATCGCAGAGAGGTCCGAGGTTGGATTCTCCTTGCGGTGAATTGGATCTCGCGCCAAGGCGCCAAGGCGCAAAGAAATGCAGCTTTGTTGTCCGCAGATTTCGCCGATTAACGCAGATTGGGAATGCGGGCTATTGAATTCGTCACCACGACGAGCGTGGTCACCCGAGCGATTCGTGAATCGCGGCGCGTACCGCGAGCGTCGCTCTCCGCACCGGCCCTGACAAACGATCGCGCTTGATCGCGAAGCCCCTGGGGGAGATGCCAACGGGTCAGTGTCAATCGGCGGTGTCGTTCCTCCTTGCGATGCAGCCCCAAGGGGACGGGAGTGGGACGGGAGTCGTTTCCCCTCTGCGCATCGACCGAGGTGAGGTCGATTTCCGGAAACGACTCCCGTCCCCCTCGGCGGTTGCACCACGCCACGGCGGGCATGGTTTTGGATGTATTTCGGGTACCACTGGCTCTGCCAGTGCCTGAAGGTGCCTGAAGGTGCCTGAAATTGCGCGCAGAGCGGGATGCCAAGGCTTATTTTTGTACACTATTGTGTTTATTATATCAAGGCCAAATTG
This sequence comes from Pirellulales bacterium, assembly GCA_050184475.1. Lineage (GTDB taxonomy): Bacteria > Planctomycetota > Planctomycetia > Pirellulales > JAEUIK01 > JAIESQ01. The sequence goes on from JBFXAH010000003.1 coordinate 336,351, forward strand.
GCCACTAGCTGTCGGCAGGCGCCTGCCCCGAGAATGTCGCCGTTGCGCGGCGGGGACCGATATCTCCAATCCACACAGCGCCGAGCGCGGGGCGACGCATCCCTCGACCCGCCACGAGCGGCCCTGTCAGGGCCGGGTAATTGATGCGACGGGCACCGAGGGTTGACACCCTCGGCTGACAGAGCGACCCCTGCGGGGTCGAAGGCCGTCGCCGCTGCGCGGCTCGTGGATTGAATTGCGGCCTGAGTTCCAGCGAGGGGGGAGGCCAGAACCCAGGCCGCAGTGCCAACCGTGGCGATGGATTTTTGCAGATCGGAAACGAGCTGGCTGTCCGGCCGTCGCTGCTACCGCATGGGAATTCCCGGGGCGTCCGGACCGTTGGCGAGCTCGCCGGCCGACGACGTCGCGCTGCAGGTGCCGCCAAAGCAGTTCCAGCAGCGATTGCCGGGGGTGCAGCAGCCGGTGAATCCGACCAGAAAGACGCTCAAGACCACGAACAAGAAGATCGTTTTCATGGCACACCTCCCGCTGGCAGCAAGCCAGATCATTCGCTCGGGCGGGGAGATGATTTTCAGATCGTCTGGGGATCATTCGGCCTGGCGGCCTTCTCCCCGTCCACTACCTAGATCGACTCGTCGGCCGGCGGCTGAGAAGTGGATCGCTGCGGCGAATTGCCGCAGTGTGCGTAGCCGGGCTGGAACGGCCCCGTCCCGTCGAAGGAGATTCTGCCGACGGAATGTCAGCACCGCCGACGAGCTTGTAACAACTGACAGGTGGGCACCGCTTAGGGATGGGACCGGGCGCTCGTGTTGAACGCCCGCTTGATCTTCATCAACTTCACTTGCGGGCCGAGCATTCTGCCCGAGGAGGTATACGTGTCGAAGAAGCTGAAACTCGAAAAGCAGACGATTCGCGTGTTGTCGGGAGTCGAATTGCACCACGTCATTGGCGGTCGCGCCGTGGCGCTGGGAGGCAACCTGAACACGCTCAGCATTCACTGCTCGTCGGCCTGTTATGCCAAGGTCCAGGCCGTGGCGGCCGCGCCCGTCATCGGGTTGCGCTAGACAGCGGTGGTCGCTTTAGCGGCCGCGGGGCTGGCAGTTAATTCGCTGCGCGACGAGTCCCTCGGTCGCGCAGCATCAGGGCCGATCGCGCCGCGCGCGAGATCGGCTTTTTGTTTTTTTGCAGGGGCGTGTTTCGACGGTGACCCGGGACCGGCCTCACAGAGGCCGGCTACAGGAAAGCCCCGGGACCGGCTACAGGAGAATCTGCTGTGTCTCCGGACCGGCCTCACAGAGGCCGGCTACAGGAAAGCCCCGGGACCGGCTACAGGAGAATTTGCTGTGTCTACGGACCGGCCTCGCAGAGGCCGGCTACAGACAAGCCCCGGGACCGGCTACAGGAAAATCTGCTGTGTCTACGGACCGGCCTCGCAGAGGCCGGCTACAGACAAGCCCCGGGACCGGCTACAGGAAAGCGCAATCTGCGGAGCGAATTCTGTTCGGCATCCCACGACAAACGCGACAAGCGTGGGCATGGCACGCGATAGTCGGGCGCTACTTCATTTTCGCCGGACGTTCGAGCACCAGGGCCACCTCGAAGCGGCTGTGCGGTTCGGCCAGCGACACGGTTCGCGCCGAGCGGATGCGCAGCTCGCTGGCGACTTTCTTGCCGGCCAGGAACTGATAAAGGTGCACGCCCGGTCCTTCGTCCTGCTGACGGACCAGCCCGTAACGCGAAGTGACCAGATTGACCAGCGGCCGCGTATCGCCGGTGGTGCCCAGAAAAGTGATCCGCTGCACCTTCTGTTCGTCGTTGAAGTAATAGGTCAGCGATCCGGCCAGATCATGCGGCAGCGTGCCGGTCACCAGGGCCACGCGATAGCCGTGAGTGGGGAGGGTCGACAGCCGGGTGCTCACCCGCGGCCACCGCGCCAAGACCCAGGCGGTCGTGACGTCGAAGCGGAAGACCTCGGCGAAGTTGTTGACCGGCATCCCTTCGGGGCGCAAGTTCAGCGGCGTGATTTCGGATTCGGCGGCGGTGAAGGAGCGCGGCGACGAAGTGCGGGCTTCGGCGGCTTCGACCGCCGTGCGACGTTCGATCCGCGGACCGCCGGCCACGATGTCGTCGGGGGTTTCTTCGGAGGTGGTTCCCGACTTGATCAGGTTGCGCACGCCCGACGAGCTGACCAGATAAGGGACCCCGAGCGAGGCCGCCAACGCCAACAACAAGAGGGACGAGCGTCCGAACATCCGTGCACCTGTGAGGGGGGCTGCGCGGTCGTGCTACCTCAGCCGGCCGGTGATGACGGCCGAGCGTCCCGGGTCGCGAGCGACGGTACCTGCGCCGCGCAGCGGTCCTGGCAGACTGACCGCCTGTCATCGACTTTCATCGGCAGCGACGCACGGCGAAATCGGTCGGCGGTGCTTGGCCTGCGCTCGCACGCGCAAGGGGTACGTCCGGCGTTTTCGGCGTCATCGCTAGGTTGCGCAGAAATGGAGCGCCGCCGCCGTCAGCCGACGTTGGTCAGCAGCCAGATGATCAGGGCGGCCACCGCGAACAGGGCGACCATCGCCAGCGGAAAGCCGAGCGGCGGATCGAACAGGCGGCTGCGTTGCTGCGGCAGGGGCGCGGCCGGCGCGGTGTCGCCGGCCTCGTACAGAGGGCGGATGGACGGTTCATCGCCGAGGTCGTCGAGATCGTCGTCGGTCCAGTCGTCGCTGGCGGCGCCACGTTGCCGAGCGAGCACGCCGGCCCGGGGGGGCGGTGCGTGCGGGTCGGGGAAACTCTCGAGGAAGGCCACGGCCTGCTGGTTGGTGCCGAGCGTCTCGACGTCGTCAAAGGCCAGCTCGATGCCGAGCGAACGCAGGATGTGTTCCGACTTTTCGGCCGAATACTGGCGGACGGTCCGCCGCAACAGATCTTGGAAATCGGGCTCGGTCGCCGCCGCCTGGTACGTTCCCCAGCGGGCCAGCAGATGGCCGCGGTTGTGCTCGACGATCATCTGCCGGCAGCGTTCGGCCACGGTCGAGAGACCCAGCCGCGACGCTTCGCTGGCCGCCAGCAGCAGGAAGCGATCGCGCACCAAAGGCCGCTGCCGGACCGCGCTGGCGCGGGCCAGATGCAGATAAACGGCCAGAGGCTCGGCGGCGTGCATCGTAGCGGGCTCGGTAGCAAGTTGACGAATGTTAGGGGAACAACCGTTGACGCCCGCGGAGTAGCTTCTCGATCGCCCCGGCCTCCCTTTGTGGAGAGGGCGGGGTGAAAGGACAAAACATCAGGAAATTATTCCGCGTCCGCTGCTTAGCGTAAGATGCGACTCGAGCCTTGCCCAGCCGGAGTGTCGCGATCGCGGATTCAACGATGTCGAGTTTCGCGAGCACGTGGAGCGACCTGCGCTGGCTGACCAGCGCGGCTTCCATACCCTATCTCGAGCTGGCGAGCGATTTCGCGCTCTCGGAATTACAGCGTGCGGAGCGCTTGCGGCGCGAGCTTTCGACCCGGCGCGCCCGACTAGTGCTGGAACAAGCTGCGCTGCGACAGCGGGCCAGCGACAAGTTCTCTGTCGCCCGTCGGATGTTCTTCGCGCCAGTGGCACTCGAGCAGGCGACCGACGAGCAGATCGCGCGCTACAAGGCCCGGCGGTTCACGGGCGATCTGGTCCTCGACTTGTGTTGCGGCATTGGCGGCGACCTCGTGGCCTTGGCCGAGCGGGGGGCGGTGTTGGGGGCCGAGCTCGATCCGGCCAGGGCCTGGCTGGCGGCGGCGAACCTGCGAGTTGGCGCGTCGCCGGATTCTTCGAGCGGTGGGAATGCGGCGCCGGCTTGCGAGCGACTCGTAGTTTGCGGCGACGCGAGCCGGCTGCGTTTGCCGCCCGACGCCTGTTGGCACATCGATCCCGACCGGCGGGTCGAGGGCCGCCGCACGGTCGATGTGCAGCACTACGCGCCCCGACTAGAAATCCTCCAGCGAATGCTGGCCGAGGGACCGCACGCCGCGATCAAGTTGGCGCCGGCTGCCAGTGTGCCGGATGACTGGCGAGCGGCGTGTGAGCTCGAATGGATCAGCCGCGGTGGAGAGTGTCGGCAGCAAGTAGTCTGGTGCGGTCGGCTAGCGACGGCGCCGGGAAGCCGCCGCGCCACGCGGATCGACAGCAGCGGAAACTCCAGTTCGATCGTCGGGCGGGCTGATGCACCGGCTGATGTGGCCCTGGCGCTGGGCCGCTACTTGCACGAGCCCGATCCGGCGGTGCTCGCGGCGCGACTTATCGGAGCTTTGGCGGCCGAGTTGCGTTTGCAGCCGATCGACGCCGACGCGGTCTATCTGACCAGTGACGAGCCGGCCCGGCACCCGCTGGCGGCGAGCTTCGCGATCGAGGAGGTGCTGCCGCTCGATCTGCGCAAGCTCCGTCAGCACCTGCACGCGCGGGGTATCGGCAGATTGGAAATCAAGAAGCGCGGGGTCGAGCACGATCCGGCCGCGGTGCGCAGGCAACTCGCGCTGCGCGGCGAGCGGGCCGCGACGCTGGTGCTGACGCGGTTGGCCGGCCAGCGAATCGCCATCGTGGCGCTGCGCGTGGCTACGGAGCCGGCCTAAGCTGCTCGGCCAGAAAGGCGGCGGCGGCGTCCATCGTGCGCTGTACTTCGGGCGGGCCCCAGCCGTGATGGGCGCCGATCAGCACCTCGACACGGCCTGGCACGCCGGCTTTGGTCAGGCGCGTCGCCATGGCATACGCCTGCTCGACCGGCACGATCTCGTCGAGCGTGCCGTGAAAGAGGAGCAGCGGAGAGTCGCCCGCGTCGACATAACTGACCGGCGACGCCGAGCGCACTGCGTCGGGCACGTCGGCGGGCCTGGCCCCCAGCAGGTTCTCGATGATGCGATTGGCGCTCTCGGGAAACGTAAGACTCAGATCGGTCGGTCCGGCGAACGAGACCGCCGCCTGCACTTTGCTCGATTGATCGGCCCAGCCGCCGGAGCCTTCGAGCCCGTCGGCGGGGTCCATCACGGCCAGCATCATGGCCAGATGAGCGCCGGCCGAGAAGCCGACGGCGCCGATCCGCTCGGGGTCGATGCCCAACTCGTCGGCGTGGGCTCGTAGATAGCGGACCGCGCACTTGACGTCTTCGATCTGAGCCGGCCAGCGGTGCTTGGGGAGCAGACGATAACTAACCGTGGCGGTGACATATCCCTTAGCTGCCCACTCGCGGACCTGCGGATCGTGCGACTCGCGCTTGCCGCCGCTCCAACCGCCGCCATGAATGAAGACGATGGCGGGGAGCGGGCCCTTCTTGTCCCGCGGACTGGCCAGGTTCAATCGCAAGGGCTGGCCGTCGCCGGTGCCGTATTCAATGTCTGCGCGAAAGTCGATCGCCGGCTCTGCGGCTCGACAGGCGTGGCAAGCCAAGGTCAGCAGAATCGCGAAGCCCTTGCCGGCGGTTCGGCCGCAAATGGCTGTTCGGTTTGAATAGGGCGATCGCACGATCATGGTTAGCACTTTGCTTCGAGGGCGATATCATTTCGCCGCGGCGGGCGATTTGAGGTACTGATCGAAGAAGGCCATTGCGCCTGCCTGCGCGCGGACCATTTCTTCGGCATTCCAACCGTGGCCCAACCCAAGCAGCAGTTCCACGCGGCCTGGCACGCCCGCCTTGGTTAGGGCCGTGGCCATGTCGAACGCCTGCTCGTAGGGGACCAGAATGTCCTTGGTTCCTTGATAGATCAGCGTGGGAGCGTCGCCGGCATTGACGTAGGTGACGGGGGAGGCCTGCTTATAGGCTTCGGGCTTTTGTTCGCGCGAGCCCCCCAGGAAGCCCTCGACAATCGGCACCGTGATGGCCGGATAGGGGAGCTCGAAGTTGGTGGGGCCGAAATAGGCCACGACCGCCTGCACCTTGCTCGATTGATCGGCCCAGCCCCCCGAGCCCTCGAATCCGTCGGCCGAGTCCATGGTGCCGAGCATCATCGACAGGTGCGCGCCGGCCGAATAGCCGATGGCGCCGATCCGCTCGGGGTCGATGCCCAATTCGTCGGCGTGGGCGCGCAACCAGCGGATCGCGCACTTGACGTCTTCGATCTGCGCGGGGAACTGATGCTTGGGCGCGAAGCGGTAACCGATCGACACCGAGAGGTAGCCGCGCTTGGCCGCTTCGATGGCCTCGTCTTTATGACCGTCTTTGTTCCCCTGTCGCCAGCCGCCACCATGGATGTAGGCGATGACGGGGAGCCGACCCGCGGCGTTTTTGGGCTTCGCCAGGTGCAAGGTGAGCGGTTCGCCCGCGCCGGTGCCGTATTCGACGTTTTCGCGGAGCTCGATTTCGTCGCCGGCCCTAGCGTCGCTCGCCGCCGCGGCGGGCTCCTCGGCAACGACCGCGGCGCTCGTCGCTATGGCCGATAGCGCCGTCAGGCCGACAACTAGGGCCGACCCTCGAAACCAGCGGCGTCGAGCGGCGAGATCAGAGCATTGCATCGAGTTGTTCCTTTGCGCAAGGGATAAGCCCAGGCCACGAACGTCGAACCGGTAGAGAGCCGATCGCCGACGAGTGAAAACCAACCTCTGGTGGCGATCAGTGTAGTTGAGCGCCGCGGCGAATGCAGCCAGGAGAGGCAATCGGAAAAACTCGTACCGCGAGGGGAGCCGGCGAGTCTAACCCGCCGGGGTGCTTTGCGTCGCCTGAGCCATTTGCGCCAGGGCCCGTGCCTCGTCCTCGCGGACGACCAGCCGCTCGATGGCGGTCGCCCGGCCGGTTGTCGGATCGACGTCGACGATCGAGCCGCTCAGGCGGACGTCGCCGGTGGCGACTTCGAAGTGCGTGGGATTGAAGGTCCGCGTGGTCTCCAGCACGCGATCGATGCGGCGCCCCAGGATGCTCTCGTACGGCCCGGTCATGCCGACGTCGCACTGCATGGCGGTGCCCAGCGGCAAAACCTGTTCGTCGGCCGTGGGAACGTGCGTGTGGGTCCCCAGCACCGCGCTGACCCGACCGTCGAGGTAGCGGGCGATCAACTGTTTGTCGCTGGTCGCTTCGGCGTGAAAATCGACGAAGATCACTTTGACCTCCGGCGGCAGTTGCGCGAGCACCCGATCGGCGGCGGCCCAGGGGCAATCGACCGGCCGCATGAAGACCCGTCCCAACAGGCTGATGATCGCCACGGGCACGCCCGAACGGGAGTGGACGATCGCGAAGTCCTTGCCGGGCGCTTCAGGGGGGAAATTCGCCGGCTTGACGATGTTCGACTCGCTGTCGAGCACGCTATTGATTTCGGCTCGCTTGTAAATGTGATCCCCCAGCGTGACGGCGTCGACCCCGGCGGCGCACAGCTCGCGATAGATGGCGGGCGTCAGGCCGGTTCCGCCGGCGGCGTTTTCGGCGTTGGCGATCACCAGGTCAAGGCCATGCTGCGCGACCAGGCCGCGCACCGATTGCTCAACGATGCGGCGCCCCGGTTTGCCGACGATATCGCCAATCAATAGCACCCGCACGGGGCACCCTCCGCTTCAAGCTCGAGAATGGCCGCGAATTAACTTCCTGACTTTTCCCCCTCACCCTACCCTCTCCCACGAGGGGAGAGGGGGTGATCGAGAAGTTCCTTCGCGGCCAGCAATTTACCGCGCCAATTCGGTGAAGCGCGTTTCGCGCAGCACCGTGACCTTGATTTCGCCAGGATACGTCAATTGTTCTTCGCAGGCACGCGCGATGTCGTGGCAGATCTTGGCGGCCGAGTCGTCGTTGGTGTCCTTGGCCCGCACCAGCACGCGCAATTCGCGGCCGGCCTGAATGGCATGGGCTTGCTCGACCCCGGCGAACGTGGTGGCGATCGCTTCGAGCTCTTCCATCCGCTTGATGTAGCGCTCGAGCGTCTCGCGGCGCGCGCCCGGTCGCGAGGCGCTGCAGGCGTCGGCCGCGGCGACCAGCACGGTGTAGGGGTTCTCGATCCGCAAGTCGTCGTGATGTCCCAGGGCGGCGTGCACCACTTCGGGCCGTTCGCCGTAGCGCTTGAGGATGTCGGCGCCGATCTTGGGGTGTCCCCCCTCGACCTCGTGGTCGGCCGCCTTGCCGATGTCGTGCAGCAGTCCGCAGCGGCGGGCGAGCGCGCCGTCGAGGCCAACTTCTTCGGCCATCATGCCGGCCAGAAAGGCGACCTCGATCGAGTGCCGCAGCACGTTCTGACTGTAGCTGGTGCGGAATCGCAGCCGCCCCAGCAGGTGGATCAAGCGTTCGTGCAACCGCGGCACGTCGGCTTCCTGCGAGGCTTCTTCGCCGAGCTTCTGCAGGTGGGTTTCGAGCTCCTGCTGGGTTTCGTTGACCACCTCCTCGATGCGCGACGGGTGAATGCGGCCGTCGGCGATCAGCTTGGTGAGCGACATCCGGGCCACCTCGCGGCGCACCATGTCGAAGCCGCTGACGATCACCACGCCGGGCGTGTCGTCGATGATTACGTCGACGCCCGTGGCTTTCTCGAAGGCGCGGATGTTGCGACCTTCGCGGCCGATGATCCGCCCCTTCATGTCGTCGTTGGGGATGTCGACGGTGCTGGTCGTGGTTTCGGCCGTATGGGCCGAGGCATATCGCTGCAAGGCGGTGATCATGACGTCGCGCGATTTCTGCTCGCACTGCGCGGCCAGGTCTTTCTCGTACTTGGAGATCAAGGCGCCCGCCTCGCGCTGCAGCTCGCGGTCGAGCTGAGTCAAAAGCAGGTCGCGGGCTTCGTCGCGGCTCAGGCCGCTGAGCTGATGCAACGTTTGGCGCTGCATGTCGAGCAGCTTCTCGAGCTCTTCGTTGCGGCGACTTGTATCTTCGATCCGCTCGGTGAGCTTCCGCTGCGTGCTCTCGACCATCTTCTCCTGCTTGCGGAGTTGATCTTCGCGTTGATCGAGGCCGTCGTGCCGCTTGTCCATCTGACGTTCGCGTTCGTGCAATTCCTGCCGAAAGCGGGCCAGCTCGCGCTCCCCTTCGGAACGTTGCTGAATGGCGGCTTCCTTGATCTGCAGTTCGGCCTCCTTGCGGCGACTTTCGATGTCGGCTTCAGCCCGGGAGATAATCTCCTTGGCCCGAGTCTCGGCGTCGGTGCGGCGCAGGTAGTCGATCAGCTTGAGAACGACGGCCGCCAGTGCAAAAGCAATGACCGCCGTGACGATGACCGCAATGACCAGTTCCACGCGCTCGCTCCCCTTGTCGTAAGGACGCCCCCGCGCTTGGGGGCCCGCCCTCCTGGCGGTCAGCCTCGTGGCCATCGATGCCTGCAGGTCGCGCACAGGTCGCGAAGCGGGCGCTCCGTCGAGCGAGCGAACCATCGGGGGAGACGAGCGCCTGGCAGGGACCGCGGGGGCCGCGCTCGGTTGACGAATCCGACCTAAGTGCCAGCAGGGCACTTCGCCACGATCGGGCAGCAAAATGATTGACTCGTTTAGCTTCGACGTTCGGGAGGCGCTGGCCAGTCCAGCGGCGGCCGGTAAGGCCGTGCGCGTCGGGCGATAGCTACCGAGCGTGCCACGGCCAACCCTCGATCGGGCCAGCAGTGGCGCCAGTAGTTGCAAATCGCCCCCCGAATGAGCAACCCCGTCGACGATCGACTGGGTCGAAGCCAAGAGTCATAGCGTCTGGAGTCGAGAAAACCGGCGGCAACGCTTGGATTTCCAGCGCGCTGGACAACGCGTTCGTGTCTGCGATAAGCGCCGGCGAGCCAGCTCTGAACGCCGGCGACCGCAAACGCGGACCGGCGGTTTAGCCAGCAAATCACCCAGCGCAGGAAAAGCAGAACAAACTGCGTCACGCGGAATCCTCGCCCGAGATCGCTAAGAATGGATACTGCCGAATCGCGTGGTCAAAATCGTCAACGGGTCTCGAATGGTTCGCCCGTTCCCCCCGGAGGAGGGCCATGGGCTGAATTCGATACTTCGTTACGTTTTGTGGGGTCTGCCGCTGGTTGCTGGCAGACCACGTTTAACAGCATACTAACAGAATTGCCCCGTTGTTCAACTATTTCGAGGCCCGACCTATTGCCTTAAATAGTTTCGCACTCGCCGTTTAGGCGGACGAGGCAATGACCGTGCTGCGACCTGGAAGTTCTGGGTAATTTGGGAAACCTAAGGGCCGCGCCGGGCTAGTCCCCATGCACTCGATCGAGCAAACCATCGCCGATTGCTGGACGCCGGACCACTGGGCGGACCTTTCCGTACTGGTCGCGGTTTCTGGCGGCGCCGATAGCGTGGCGCTGGCCCGCGCCTTGGCGGCCATTCGGCGACCCGGTGCCGGACGGGTGATTCTGGCGCACTTCAATCACGGCTGGCGCGGCGCCGAGTCGGATGCCGACGAGCAGTTCGTCCGCGAGTTGGCTGCCTTTCTGGGCTGGCCGATCGAAGTGGGGCGCGCCGACGGCGACTGGTTGCCCGGCGATCCGGCGACGTCGGCGCAGCGCAGCGAAGCGGCCGCCCGGCGACAGCGGTATCGCTTTCTGCGTCAGACGGCCGAGCGGCTCGGCGCCCGCTATATCGCGCTGGGGCACACGGCCGACGACCAGATCGAGACCATCTTGCATCGTATTCTCCGCGGCACGGGGCTCGCCGGCCTGGCGGGCATTCCGCAGGTGCGCGCGCTCGGCGAAGCGACGTCGCTGGTGCGGCCGCTGCTCGATGTGCGCCGCGAGTCGATCCTCGAATATCTGGCCGTGATCGGTCAGCCGTACCGCAGTGACTCCAGCAACGAGTCGCGGGCCTTCACGCGCAACCGGTTGCGACACGAACTGCTTCCGCAACTAGCACGGCAATACAATCCGCGTGTCGGCGAGGCGCTGTTGCGATTGGGGCAGCAAGCGGCGGATGTCGGGCCCACGATCGACCGCATCGTCGCTGAGCTCATGCGGCGCTGCCAACTGCATCCGGCGCGGGTCAGCGTGCCGTGTCAGGTGTTGCGCGGTACGCCGCCGTTGTTCGTGCGGGAACTTCTCAAACGCTGCTGGCGCACCCAACAGTGGCCCGAGCGTGACATGACGTTCGAGCATTGGGATCAGCTCGCGCGGCTGGCGGAGGACTGGTCGACCGCCGGACGCAAGCTGGCCAGCGGCGCGCCAAGCTGGCGGATCACTCTGCCCGGCGGCATCCGCGCCACGCGCTTGAACGATGAGATCGTACTCGAGCCGACGAGCGCGCAGTGAGCCCATCCAGGCTTCGTCCTATTCGACCGCGGCCGGCACGCCGCCGGCAAACAGCTCGTTTTCTTCCTCGCGACTGATCAGCAGCTCGGGTTTGTAGCCTCCGCGCGCTTTGTCGTACAGCGCGATGGCTCCGAAGATGATGACCAGCACAACGGGGAGCACCGAAACCCAGCGGAAGGCCATCGAAAAGCCGGTGCTTTCGGCCCGCTTGGCGGCTTGCAGCGCCGCCTGGGCCTGGGGATCGACCGGGACGTCGCTCTTTTCCGCGGATTCAATTTGCGCTTCGAGCACCTTCATAGCGTCTTTGTTGAGCGTCACCGGCTGGCCCTGGTCGTTGAACGTCAGTACCTGCTGGGCGTACTCCGGTGCTTGCGATTCGACCTGAGCGACGGCGTAGTGATCGACGATCTTGCCCATCGCCGGCAAGACTTGCGAGATGGCCAAATTGCCGACCGAGCCCATTAGCGCCAAGGCGAGCGCGCCCCCTTTAGGGAACCGCTCGGCGGTGACGCCCAGCATCGTGGGCCAGAAGAATGCGATCCCCAAACCGAAGATCGTCGCGAAGCCGAACGCCGTGGCCGCGCTATTGGCCGTGCTCAGCAAGTACAAGCCAATGCCAGACAACGCCGCCGAGCCGCACAGCATGCCGACGGGCGACAGCCGGTGCGCGATTGGCCCGGCAAAATGCCGCAAGATGAACATCATGCCCGACGTGTAGACGAGGATCATCGTCCCCGAAACGTTCGCCGTGCTGCGCATCACCGACTCTTGCCATTTCTGAGGGCCGAGCTCGGTCGACGCGGTGAGCAGCATGCAGAAGGCCCACAGCAGAAACATCGGCCGCAGGCACTCTTTGAACATGTCGAGCGTCGACACGCCCGACTGCACGCGCTCGGTTTGCGGGAACTTGGCCGACAGCAGCATGAATCCGTAAATCACGGTCGGGATCGTGATCAACCACAAGCTGATCTGCCACAACTGCAAGCCGAACAGGCCGCCACTGGGGACGACATTGCGTACGATCAGTTGCGCCGAAATGCCGCCGATCACTAATCCGCCGGGCCACCAGGCGTGCAGGATGTTGAGGTAGTGTGTCTTCTTGGTGGGATAGAGCGTGGCGATCAGCGGGTTGATGGCCACTTCGGTAAACCCGTTGCCGCAGCCCATCAGGCAGGAAAGGGCAAACAGCCAGGCGTAGCTGTTGTCTTCGGGCACGTACTTGGGGGCGTAGATCGTCCCCAGCGAGCCAACCAGGTGGCAGGTGAAGGCCAGCCACATAATGCGCTTCATGCCGAGCAGGTCGCAGATGAAGCCCCCGCCGAGCATCGAGAGGGCCATGCCGATGAAGACCGCTCCTTCGATCCCCCCCTTCTGCTCCTGAGTCAGGCGAAAGAAGTCTCCGAGCTCTTGCAGCACGTCGCCACGGACGACGAAGGTGAACGCCGAGGTGACCAGCGCAATGCAGCTAGCAACGAACAGCCAGCGGGAGTTCATCGGGCCATTTCCTTGGGGCATAACGCTTTGGGTTGGTGTGAGCCGTGGAGTATAGAGGACCGCCGGGGCAAGTAAATCACCCTGGCGCATTGATTTCGGTCTTCCGACGCGAGCGCCGGACGCACTTGCGGTATGCACGACACAGCTCGCCCGAACCGCGCGGTCGCACGGCCCGCGATCGAGCAATCGGGAGAGGGTTGCGCGTGGTTGCCCAGCAACTTTCAAGCTGGCTTGACCCGCGCCAGCGGCCGCCCCTACCATGCCGCCCCCCATGGTCTGGATTGAGGGGGATTGGATAAACGAACGGTCCAATGCGATGTGGTTGCGGCACGGACATCTCGGCGGCCTCGTCACGCTGTTCGCGGTCGCGCTCGTGCTGCGCCTCGGGGCCGGAGTCTGGTGGCAGAGCCGGTTGGCCGACGCGCAGTCGTTCGGCTTTGCCGATAGTCATAGCTATTGGGAGTTAGCGCGAACGATCGCCGAGGGGAGGCCCTACCAGTTCGATTCGCCAGACGCCAAGGTCTTCCGCACGCCGGGATACCCGGCGGTGCTGGCGGCGCTGTTCTGGCTCTGGGGGGGCGAACCGCCCGTATGGGCAGCGCGGGCCGAAAGCGCGGTGCTGGGGACGCTGGCAGTGGCGGCGGTCTATTGGCTGGGATCGGTCGCCTTCGATGGCCGCGTCGGCTACCTGGCGGCCTGGCTGGCGGCGCTGTTGCCTGGCGCGATTGGCTTGGGGGTCTATGTGTTGAGCGAAGCGGCGTTCGCGCCGTTGTTGGTGTTGAATGTCGCGCTCTGGGCGGCCGCCTGGCGCGCGCAATCGATGAGCGCGGCGCTGGGCATCGCGCTGGCGACCGGGCTGTGCGCTGCCGGAGCGACGTTGATGCGGCCGAGCTGGCTGTTGTTTTCCCCCTGGGCCGTTGCCGTCGGCGTGGCGTTCTTCCCGCCGCGCGGCAAGCAACTGCTGATCGGCGGCGCGATCCTAGTAGGACTGGCACTCGGCATGGCCCCGTGGTGGGCACGCAATTACCAGGTAGTCGGCCGCTTCGTGCCGACAACATTGCAGGTGGGAGCGAGCTTGTACGACGGATTGAATCCGGCGGCGACCGGCGCCAGCGACATGCGCTTCGTGCCCGGCTTTGTCGCCGAAGAGCGCGCGGCTGGTCGAGCACCGCAGGCCGGTGAAGTAGACGCCGAATCAACGCATCCACCTTTCGAGTATCGGCTCGATCGCCGCATGTTCGCGGCCGCCGTCGAGTGGGCCCGGTCGCATCCGCTCGCGGTGGCCCGCCTGGCAGCCATCAAGTTCGCGCGGTTGTGGAACGTGTGGCCGAACGAGGCGCAGTTCCGCTCCTGGCCGCTGCGGCTGGTGGTGTTTGTCACCTACACGCCCGTGTTGTTTTTTGCGCTGGTCGGGGCCTGGCGCTTTCGCCGACGTTGCTGGACGACGGCGGTTTGTTGGCTGCCGGCGGCCTACTTGACGTTGATGCACATGATCTTCGTGAGCTCGCTGCGGTACCGCGAGCCGCCGCTGCTAGCGCTGCTGGTGCTGGCCGCGGCCGCCTGTTTGTTTCGATCGAACGAATCACCGTCGCCAGCAAGCGCCTGAGCAAGGCGGGCTGCCGACCCCGGGGAAACACTGCCATCGTCTGCTCTTGCGTCGATGCCTGTTGGATGCTGCTGAAATGGGGCCTGGCGATTGCCGTGGTCGCAGCGGTGGCGATCGGCTTCTACGCGTACAACCGCGTCGACGAAGAAGTGCGCCGCCATGTCGAAGAGAAGTTCGCCGAGCACTATCGGGACTTGAAAGTCACCGTCCACTCGGCGACGCGCGTGGAAGGCGAGGGAATCGAAGTCCGCGGGCTCTCGATCAGCGAGCCGCACGCGGTGGGCCCGCGAGCCGAGTTGGCGCACTTCGACGAGATGTTTTTGGCCTGCGACGCGGAGTTGCCGGCGCTGCTCGTGCAAGAGCCGCGCGTCAGCAGGGTGGTCATTCGGCGGGCCCATCTGCAAGCGACGCGGCGCCCCGACGGTTCGTGGAGCACGGCGCAGTTGCTGCCGTTGCCCTGCTTCGGCACGCAGCCGCCCGAGGTGGTCATCGAAAACTGCACGATGGAGTTCTTCGATCCCTTGAAGAACCCCTCGAGCACGCTGAACGTGCGCGATGTCAACCTGGTGGTCACGCCGATCGCGTTGTCGCACGACGCGCCGACAGCCGATGCCTCGCACCTGGTGAGCGGCACGCTGGTGGCCGAACACTGCCAGCGGATCGAGTTCACGGGGCGCCTGGCCGATGGCGGTCGTCGCTGGGAGTTCACCGGCCTGGCCGAAGGGCTCGAGCTTTGCCCTGAGCTGCACGACACGCTGCCTGGCAACCTGGCCGAGCGACTGGCCGTGCTGCGGTCGGTGCGTTCGATGTCGCAGTTCAAGTTTCGCATCAGCCAGGACAAACGACACGATCCGCCCGTGCGATTCGCTTTCGACGGGCAACTGGTGCGCGGCCGCATCGAAGACAAACGTCTGCCCTATCCGCTGACTGATACTTCGGGGCGCGTCTATTGCGACAACAACGGCCTGCACATCGAAGACCTGCGGGCCCGCAACGGCCAGACTGCGCTGTGGGTGCGCCGCGCGGTGCGGCGCGGTTTCGGCCCCAACGCTCCACTGGTGATCGAAGGGCGCTGCGACCGCCTGATGATCGATCGCGACGTGCTCGACTCGCTCCCCGAGGCCTGGCGCGGCAAATGGCACGAGTTCTTTCTGGCCGGCATCGTCGACCTCGACGTCAAGCTGGCCTACGACGGCCAGCGCTGGAAGCCCGACATCCTGGTCAACTGCGTCGATACGTCGTTCACCTACGTCAAGTTTCCGTACCGGCTCGAGCAAGGGCGGGGGAGCCTGCGATTCAAAGACGAAACGATCGATCTCTCGCTGCGCGCCTACAGCGGCGCCGACGAAGTGTCGCTCGTGGGCAAAGTCGTCAACCTGAGCGATCCCGAGGTGTGGTTCGAAGTCCGGGCCGATCGCCTGGCGCTCGATCAGAAGCTGCTCGACGCCCTGCCAGAAGGGCCGCGCCACGCCCTGCGCGAGTTGCGACCCTATGGCGCGATCCGCGTCGAGGCCGAGTTCACGCGGCGGCCCGGCCCGCAGGCGCAATTCGAGCGACTGGTGCGCATCGACCTGTTGCAATGTTCGATCAATCACGAGCGGTTTCCCTACCCGATTCACAACATCCGCGGCACGCTCGACTGGTCGGGCGATGCCTGGACTTGTCGCGAGCTGCGCGGCAACAACGACACAGGCGAGATCGAATGTCGCGGAAGTTTCCACCCCACGCCGCAAGGGAGCGAGCTGGCGGTGCAACTCGTGGGGCGCAACATCGCGCTGGAGGACGAATTGCGCTCGGCGCTGCCCTCGCACCTGCAATCGGCCTGGCAAGACATCAAGCCGCGCGGACTGGCGAATCTCGACGCCGACGTGCACTATGCCTTGGCGACCAAGAAACTGTCGCTGGGGCTGCGGGCGACCCCCGTCGCCGACACGGTGTCGATCGAGCCGCGGTTCTTTCCCTATCGGCTCGAAGGGATGCGGGGCGAACTGATCTTTCGCGACGGTCGGCTCGAGTTTGGCCGCGCTCCGGGTCCGGCATTGCGGGCCTTTCATAACGGCGTCGAGCTGGCGGCCCGCGGTGCGTGCACGTTTGCGCCGGCCGGCAACTGGCAAGTGTCGGTCGACGACCTGGTGGTCTATCGCTTGCAGTTCGACCGCGACTTGCAGGCGGCGTTGGCACCGCGCGTGCGCGATCTGGTGCGCAAGATCGATCCGCGCGGCACGATCAACGTCAGCGGCCGGATGTCGATCGCCGGGCAGGCGGAAATGAGCCCTAAAGCGTCCTGGGATCTCGACGTCACCTTCCAGCAAGCAAGCGTTCGCGCCGGTTTGAATCTCAACAACATCTACGGCGGCGTACACCTGGTCGGCGGTTTCGACGGCCAGCAGGTCGGCTCGAAGGCCGAGCTAGGGATCGATTCGGTCACCTGGCGAAACGTGCAGTTGACCGAGGTGACCGGCCCGGCCTGGATCGATTCGCAGCGCGTGCTCGTGGGTAGTTGGGCCGAAAAGCCGGCCCCTGGTCGCCCGCCGCGTCAACTCGTGGCCAAGGCCTACGACGGCCGCGTGGTGGGGAACGCCTGGATTCTGCTGGGGGGCACGCCGCGCTACGCGCTGCAAGGGTCGATCGTCGATGCCGATCTATCGCGCTGCGCCCACGAGCTGTTTGCTGGTCAGCAACAGATGCTGGGCAAAGTGCAGGCCGGCATCGATTTGCACGGCAACGCCGAAGGATTGCACACGCTGGCCGGCAAGGGATATGTGCGACTGCACGACGCCGACATCTACCGCATTCCACAGATGATGTCGCTATTGAGCGTGGTCAGTCTGAAGCCCCCCGACACCACGGCCTTCACGACCAGCGACATCGACTTCCGCGTCGACGGCGATCACCTCTACTTCGATCGCATCGATTTCAAGGGAGACGCGATCAGTCTCAAGGGGCGCGGAGAAATGAACTTCTCCAGCGACGTCGCGCTGACGTTCTACGCGCTGGTGGGGCGCGATGAACTGCCCATTCCGGTCATTCCCGAGTTGTTCCGCGCGGCCAGCCGGCAGATCATGTTGATTCACGTCGACGGCAAGATGGGCGCGCCGCAGATCACTCGCGATCCGTTCCCGGGCGTGAACCAAGCCTGGCAAACGCTGACGGCCGAGTTGCTGCCACCGCCGGAGCGCACGGGACGATTGCAGCCGCATGCAGCGCAGCCGACGCATGTGCCCGCGGCTCCGGCCCCCAATGCGCGGCTTTCTGCGCCACCCGGCGCGGCGCCGGCGTCGGTACCGCAACGGCCGAGTCGGCCGTACTAGGGGCAGGCTTTAGGTCGCGGAGCAGCTACGGGAATCGGATCGAGTACAGATCGGCGTCCTTCATCACGAAGCGCAGGCGGATCGGCTTGCCGGCCAACGAGCGCAAATCGCCGCCGCCGTCGGCCCAGGTGACTGGCCGGTCGAGGCTGTCGCCGACAATCTCCACGCAGCGATCTAGCTCGTAGCCCGAGATTGGCTGGCCGTCGGCATCTTGAATCTCGACGCGCACCGCGCCGGCGGCCGAGGTGGCGACATTGAGCGAAAGCCCTCCAGTTGACGGCTCGGCGGCGGTCGCTTCGCCTGCGTCGTCGTTGTCGCTCGCGCCCAGCTTCAGCACTCGGGTGACCAGCTCGCAGCCTGAATAAGGGGCATGCACCGACGCGAAGCCATCGACTCGCAAGGTATAGCGATCGAGCCGGGCGGTCGGCTGTCCATAGTTCTTCTGCACGTAGAACGACATCTCTTCGTCCCCACCAGTCGGCACGATCCCCAGAGCCGGATAATTGGTGCGCGAAACCCAGTTTTCCAGTCCGAGCCCCGGGCGGACGAACGACTCCATGAACGTGCGGTCGTACCGATTGCCGCCGCGCGTGGTCAGCAGCACTGCGTCGGAACAGTCGCCGAAGTAACCGAGATCGACGCCGATCTGGCGGGCCTGGTCCTCGGTGAGCACTTTGCGGCCGGGCATGAAGCGGGCCGCGATGCCGACGTAAAGCTGCGGCGCGCGAAAGTAGGGATGCGTCTGGTTCGTGTAGAGGTGTTCGGCCGGCGTATCGCCGAACGTCATCTGCACGGGGACCGACCACGAGACAAAGTCGGTCGACGTGGCCCGCGCGATCGCGCGCACGCCAGCCGGCGAGCGCCGGTAGTAGAGCACGTAGCGCTTTTCGGATGGCGACCAGAAGCTGACGTTCTGCGAATCGAAGACCCAGCCGGTATCGCGGAAGACTGGGCCGTCTTGCAGTTTGCGCCAGTGAATACTCGCCGGAGACGAACGCCAGCAAGCCCGACGCCGAAGTTCCGCCCAGCGCCTTATAGCGCTGGTCGGAGGGGACATCCGGGCGGCTGTCGACAAACGGGGAGAAGTTGTGCGTGGCCGGCGCTTGGTCTTTGAGGATCACGTTGTTCTCGAGCGAGCCGGCGACTTCGTGGATGCCGAGGTTCGGCTTGGTCCAGTGGATGCCGTCGCGGCTCTCGGCGTAGCAAGTGACTTCGGCCGCCGAGCCATCTTTGCCCGACGACGGCAGGCCGCGGTAATACATGCGATAGGTGTCGCCGTCTTTGAGGACGGTGACGTATCCACAGAAGGCGCCTTCCCAGGGACTGTCGAAGCGGATCGCCGCTCCTTGGTCGCGTGGTTCGTGCAAGCGCAAGTCGCCGCCGTCGAGCGACTCGACGAGATGGCGATCGACGAACAACTCGCGGCGCCCGGAGACGTCAAGCGGCTCGGCGGCAGCAGCGCTTGCAGCACAGGCGAGGGCAACGATCAACAACGCGCCAACTTGGCTCGCTGGTTTGATTGGCGATGACATGGGCAAGACCCCTGGCGGGTAAATGTTGGCAACGGTCGCGATTCAGCGACAGCCGGGTTGGCGGTTTGCAATCGTAGTAGCAAGTGCCAAGACAAGAGTCTAACTTGAATGCTGCTGGCGCACGAACATTTGTCGCCGGAACAGTGAGCGGGTTTCCATGATCAAACTCGTCGACGTCGTGCAGCACTACGGCGTGCGGCCGGTGCTGCGCGACATCAATCTCGAAATCCCTGCCGGCCAATTGGTCGCCATCGTCGGCCCCAACGGCATGGGCAAGTCGACGCTCTTAAAGGTCATGGCCGGCACCCTCGCGCCGCAACGCGGTTACGTGGAGATCGACGGCCTGCGGCGCCGCGGCTCGGTCGAGACCGAGCTGGCGATTCGCCGTCGTGTCTGCTTTCTGCCCGATCATCCCTGGCTGGCCAAACGCTTGACGGGGCGCGAGTTTCTCGCGGCCGTGGGCGCGCTATATGAGATCGATTCGATCCGCTTGCTCGATCACATCGATCGGCTGCTGACCCTCTTCGATCTCGAGGCCGAAGGCGATTGGCCGATCTCCAGCTATTCGAACGGGCAGCAGAAGAAGATCGCGCTGGCCGGCGCGCTGGTGACCGACGTGCCCGTGCTGCTGTTGGACGAGCCCTTCGGCGGCGGGCTCGATCCGGCGGGCATCCTGGCGCTCAAACGCGTGTTGCAGCGGTTGGCCGGCAGCGACGATCGCACCGTGGTGATGACGACGCCGGTCCCCGAACTGCTCGACGAAGTGGCCGAACGGATCGTGATCATCCGCGACGGGCAAATCGCCTTTGACGATACGCCGCAAGGGCTGCGCGAGCGGTCCGGCACGACGGGACCGCTCGCCGAGGCGCTCGAACGGCTGATGTATCCGCAGGCGGTCGAGCACGTCGAGAAGTACTTCCGCGAGGGATCGTGATGAGCGTGGCATCAACGAGCAAACGGGAACCGTCGCTGGCGCGACGCGCGGTGACCTGGCTGCGGCTGGTGGCGCCCCCCTACTGGGCGGTGATTGTTTACCTGGCGATTCTGGTCGGACTGGAGTTATTCGCCCACACAGTCTTGGCCCCGCGGCGGATTTCCCCTTTCGACGAGCAGTTCAATCGCGATATGCGGCAGTTGGCGCACACCCCGCGTGACACGTGGCTGGCCATCGGCTTCTTTGCTTGGAGCGTCTGGCGCGTCGGTTCGACCCACCCGTACTATCTGCCGCGTTACGCATCCTGGCTGGAGCTCACTCCCTGGAAGCTAGGGCTGCCTCTTCCGGCCGGTCCGATTCATCTTGTGCCGCAAGACGGCGCGATCCTGGGGCTGGGCGTGCTCCTTTTGCAGCATTCGGCGAAGCTCGAATTGGGATGGCTGTTTGCCGCGTTCGCAATTCCGTATCTAGTCCTCTTGGCGATTGCCTGCGCGATGACCTTCGCAGTTGGCTATGCGTATGTGATTGCCTTCGGGCTGGCGTTTGCTGTCTGGCTACGGCTACCGTCGTTGGAGTCGATCGCCGTATTGATCGCGCTCTATCCGGTGGCGATGTGGGGAGTTCGCAGGTCGTTGGCGTACTTCCCCTGGGGCCCAGCAAGTCAGGAATCGCTTCAGGACATGCTTAATCGCCTCGGCGCTCGCGCCGGCTGGCCATTCACCGATTTGGCGCCGGCGAAATCGTATCTGAGCGTTTCCTGGCGCGAAGCCCTGCTACTCCCCTGGCTCGCCGCTGCTTGGCTCTTCGCGCTGGCCAGCTACTCGGTCGAGGATCGAGAAGCAGTCAGCTTAATGGCCCCGATGCTCATTGTTGTAGGAGCGGCCGTGGTGCGCTTGGCGCTTTATGTTGTGGAGTTTCGTGCCCCCATCAATTTGTTTGGTCGCATTGCGACGGGCCGGTTGCTGATTCCGGCTTATGACCGCGTCTGGCTGCCAATGATCGGATCACTGTTAGTTCTGGCGATCGAAGTGCGGCTGTTCGACTGGGCCATCTTCGCGGGTCCATTGGCGCTAGGACTAGCCCTCACTATGCAACTCAGTATGAGCCCGTCGCTGAGGACATGGGCCTTCACGGCGCCGCATCGATTGCGACTCGCGTATGGCCGTAATGAGATGATCGAGGTTTAGACCGCTGAACCTGCGCTGGGAAAGGTGATACACAACGCCTGTCCCCCGAAAACCCGTCTTTGCCCGGTTGTGGCCGGCCGCGTAAAATGCCGCGGCCGCTGGCACGCGGCGCGCTGGGCTGGTTTGCCCCGCGCCCGGCCCCCCGGCACGTGAGCGTTGGCACGCTCCAGAAAGGTTTCGATGCGCTTCGTCAAGATGCACGGCGCCGGCAACGATTACGTCTACGTCAATTGCTTTGACGAGCCGCTGCCTGCCGACCCGGCCGATACCGCGCGACAGATCGCCGATCGGCATTTTGGCGTGGGCGGCGACGGGCTGGTGCTGATCTGCCCTTCCGAGCGTGCCGACGCCCGCATGCGGATGTTCAACGCCGATGGTTCCGAGGCCGAGAACTGCGGCAACGCCATTCGCTGCGTCGCCAAGTACTTGTTCGATCACGGGCTGACCCAGCAGAAACAGTTGCAGATCGAAACGGGCGCCGGCGTGCTGCCGTTGGAGTTGGAAGTCCGCGGTGGGCTCGTCGAGCGGGTGCGGGTCGACATGGGGCGCCCGATTCTTGAACCGGCCAAGATCCCCACGACGCTGCCTGCCGCGCCACTTTCGGCGGACGCCTTGGCCCGCGCCAGCGATCTGCCAGCCGGCACCAGCGCCGTGGTCAATGCCGAATTGCCGGTGGCGGGGGAGTCGTTGCGCGTCACCTGCGTGTCGATGGGCAATCCGCACTGTGTGACGTTCGTCGACAAACTGAGCGACCGCTGGGTGCTGGAACTGGGGCCGAAGATCGAGCACGACGCGCATTTCCCCCGTCGCGTTAATGCCGAGTTCATCGAGGTGGTCGATCGTGGCGAGGTGCGGATGCGCGTGTGGGAGCGCGGCTCGGGCGAAACCTTGGCCTGCGGTACCGGCGCGGCGGCTGTCTGCGTGGCTGGCGTGCTCGCGGATCGCACCAATCGGCGGATCAACGTTCATTTGCTGGGGGGCGATCTGGAACTCGAGTGGGCCGACGACGGCCGCGTCTACATGACCGGTCCGGCGGTTGAAGTGTTCAGCGGTGAGTGGAGCCCGCAAGGGGCGCAAGTTTCCAAAGCACGTTAGGCGCAACCGACAAATCGCTTGCTGGTTCTTTGAACCCCTCACCCTACCCTCTCCCACAAGGGGAGAGGGGAAATGCGGAAGAGCGATTTGTCGGTGGCATGGCAAACGCCCTGGCAAGGACGCCAATCGTATGAAGATCCGTCTGCGACCACTCAACAAGACCGCGGGGCTGTTGGCCGCCACGACCGTGCGGCAGTGGATGTCGACGCTCGACTACAAGGCCGCGCTGTACGACCCCACGGTCGACCCCGTGCATCCCGACTATCGCGGGCAGAAGATCTACATCTTCTGGCACGAGTACATTCTCGCCCCCCTGTTTCTGCGCGGGCACTGCAACCTGGCGATGCTGCTGAGCCGGCATCAGGACGCCGAGATCCTCAGCTACGCGGCGGGGCACTTGGGTTTTGAATTCGTGCGCGGTTCGACCTCGCGCGGCGGCACCAGCGCGTTGCGCGAGCTGCTGCGCCGCAGCCGCCACATGAACTTGACGATCACACCCGATGGCCCGCGCGGACCGCGCCGGGTGTTGGCACAAGGTCCGATCTATCTGTCGTCGAAGCTGCAGATGCCGCTGGTGTTGCTGGGGTTGGGCTACGATCGGCCATGGCGGTTCAACAGTTGGGACCGCTTCGCGGTGCCGCGCCCCTACACGCGGGCGCGGGGTGTGATCAGCCCGGCCCTGCACATTCCGCCATCGCTGGACCGCGACGGCATCGAGCATTATCGTCGGCAGGTCGAGCACCTGCTCAATCGGCTCACCTGCGAGGCCGAAGCGTGGGCGACCTTCGGGGGGCGCAAGGGGCTTGAGGTCTCGCCGCGCCGCGAGTCGCTCGGTTATGGACAGCGCGAAGATCGCCGGCATCGCGTGCCGCGGCCACACTTGACGTTGCCGCTGGCGAGCGGGCCGAGCGACGTCCCGTGCGAGCTGCCCAACGAAGATGCCGAAACACGCGACTGGTAGTCTGCTCTCGAAAGCCCGGTTTGCATGAAATCGTACGACGCCATCGTGCTGGGGATCGGTGGTGTCGGCTCAGCGGCACTGCTTAGCCTGGCGCGGCGCGGCTTGCGCGTATTGGGGATCGAGCAGTTCGATGTCGGGCACGCTCGCGGCAGCTCGCATGGGCAGACGCGGATCATTCGCCAGGCATACTTCGAGCATCCGAATTACGTGCCGCTGGCGCAGCGGTCGTACGAACTGTGGCGCGCGCTCGAGCAAGAAACCGGCGTGCAGCTCTTGCAGCAGATGGGACTGGTGCAAGTGGGGCCCCCCGACGGCGAAGTCATCCGCGGCGTGTTGGCCAGCGCGGCCGAACATCGGCTGGCCATCGAAAAGCTGTCGCCCGACGAAGCGATGCGGCTTTGGCCGGCCTTGGAAGTGCCCGACGACGCGGCAGTCGTCTTCGAAAACCAGGCTGGCTACTTGCTTGTTGACGCGTGCGTGCAGGCGCAGGCCGCCGCGGCTCGGCGTGCCGGCGCCGAACTGCGCACCAACGAAACGGTCGTGTCCTGGAACGTCGAGCGCGGCGGCGACGTCGTGGTGCAAACCGACGACGGGGAGTATCGTGCCGCGCGGCTGGTGATTTGCCCCGGGGCCTGGGCGCCGCAGTTGCTCGCCGACCTGGGAATCACCTTTCAAGTGTTGCGCAAGCCGGTTTTCTGGTACGCGACCGACGCCCCTGAGTACGGCGCCAGCGAGCTGCCGTGCTTTCTGTTCGAGCTGACCGAGTTGAACGAAGCAGGCCAGCCGGCCGCGCAATGCGAGTTCTATGGATTCCCGGCGATCGACGACCTGGGGGTGAAGGTCGCCGAGCACACCGGCGGGAACGTGGTGCGCGATCCGCTGGCGGTCGCGCGCGAGTTGCAGCCGGCCGATCAGGCGCGGGTCGAAGCATTCACGACCGCCTGCCTGCCAGAGCTAGGCTACCGGATGCACGCGCATCGCGTCTGCATGTATACGATGTCGCCAGACCGGCATTTCATCGTCGATCGGCATCCGCGGCACGCCAACGTCGTCTTCGCGGCCGGTTTGTCGGGGCACGGCTTCAAGTTCACGCCCGTGTTGGGCGAGGCGCTGGTGGACCTGGCGGTCGACGGCGCGACAAAGCTGCCGATCGGCTTTCTGGGGTTGCGGCGATTCGCGAATCGATGAATCGGCCGCGCCGCGCTCAGCCCGACAGTTGCTGATAGAAGTACCACGCGGCCAGAGCGAAGCCAATCGCCACCACGCCGCGCCGCACCAGGTTGCGGTTGAGCCGGCGGGCGACATGAGCGCCACCGTAACCGCCGACGATCGCGGCGGCCGCCATCATCGCGGCCAGCGGCCAATGGACCAGTCCGGCCTTGATGAACACGGCGACCGAGACGCCGTTGATCGCGAAGTTCAACAATGTCTTCAGGCCGTTCATGGCGTGGATGTCGTCGAGCCCCATCAACGCCAGACCGGTGAGCATGAGGATGCCGATGCCGGCGCCGAAGTAGCCGCCGTAAATGGCGATCACGAACTGCAAAGCCACGACCGCCAGTTTGGTGCGCGCGGTCGGGTCGGCATGCGGACGACCGACGCCGGTCCAGCGGGTGATCGCCGGCTGCAGGGCGAACAACAGCGCGGCGGTCAGAATCAACCAGGGGATCAGCGCATCGAATTTATCGGGCCAAAGCACGACGAAGAGCGAACCGATGAGCCCGCCGACGAAACTTGGCGGCAACAGTAGCCAAGCCCAGCGCGACACGGCGGCCAGTTCGCGGCGATATCCCCACATCGAAGCGGCGGCGCCGGGCACCAGAGCCACGGTGCTGGTGGCGTTGGCGATCACGCCGGCCGTGGCCGCCAGTTGCGCGTGCGGCGAAGCCCCCAGCACCGCGAACAGCGCCGGAAACGTGAGTAGCGTACCGCCTCCGGCGACCGAGTTAATGACTCCGGCCGCCGCCGCGGTCGCGATCAACAGCAAGTAGTTGCCAAGCACCGCGGGGGGATTCTCACTTCGTGGCAGTGGCCGGCAACCAGGCGTCGCCCCAGATCGTCAGCTCGTCGGCCACCCGCACGGTGCCGAGGAATTTCGAATACGGTTTGATGCCGAAGTCGCTCTGTTTGATGACGAATTTGCCATGCACGCGCAGGTTGTTATCGACGGGCAGGACGATCGCCTTGACCTGGAGCGGGCGGCGCACGCCATGCAGCACGAAGTCGCCCTCGAGCTCGTACGAAGCGACTTCCGTACCCTTGGGGGGCGGCACCGACTTCGCCGAGCGAATGGAAAACGTCGCCGTCGGGTGCTTATCGACGTCGAGCACTTCGTGTCCACGTAGTGTCTCGGTGACTTGCTGCTGATCGCTGGCCTCGATCGGCTCTTTGAGGCCGACGTAGCTGCGGGCCACTTCGGTGTCGGCGGTGAAGGTCGTCAGGTCAAAGACGAGTTGGCCGGCGTTTTCGCTGGCGCCGAGCTTGAGCCAACCGGATTTGAACCGCCCCTCGACGCCGTGTTCGTGCCCCAGGCCGATCTTGCCGACCCGCGCGAAAACGCGGCTACGCTCGATGTCGATCTGGGCGTCGGCCGGCGGCGTTGTGGCCGCTTCTGGCTGCTGGGCGACAGCCGGACCGGCCAAGGCGCCGCCCAGAATCGCAATTCCGATTGTTAGCGTCGGCCGATAATACTGCTGGCGAGTGCGGTGAGTGTTCATTTCGTCCTCTCCCCGTCGCGCCACGTAGGGCCCTGGCTACTGGCTGGCGGCAATCTGTGCAGACTGGCCCGAGCGCAACAGCGTCTGGGCTTGTTCGACCTGGCGGTAATAGTCGCGGCGCTCGAGCAGGCGGCCGGCATCTTCGTCGACGATGGCAACCACTTCGCGGTGCAGTTGCAGGGCCGAAGCCGTGACCTGCGCTGTCACCGGCCCCTCGACCGTGTTGCGCACGGCTTTGGCCTTGGCGTCGCCGCATGCCAATAACAGGCAACGTCGCGATTCGAGGATCGTGCCGACCCCCATCGTGACGGCCAGTCGCGGCACCTGCTCGATGCTGCCGAAGAAGCGGGCGTTGTCGCGCACGGTTTCCTCCGTGAGCGTCTTCAGCCGCGTGCGGCTCCCCAGCGAAGAGCCAGGCTCGTTGAAAGCGATGTGCCCGTCGGTGCCGACCCCCAGCAATTGCAGGTCGATGCCTCCTTCGTCCTTGATCATCTTCTCGTATTGCTCGCTGTGCGCCTCGAAATCGAGCGCCCGGCCGTCGGGGACGTGCGTGTTGCGAATGTCAATATTGATGTGATCGAAGAAATTCTTCTGCATAAAGTAGCGATAACTCTGCGGATGCGACGGCTCGAGCCCCACGTATTCGTCGAGATTGAAAGTGACGACGCGGGAGAAATCGAGCCCCGCTTCGCGATGCAGGCGGGCCAGCTCGGCGTAGATCTCCAGCACGGTGCCGCCGGTCGCCAGACCCAGCACGCACGTAGGCTCGCGGCGGACCAACTCGGCGACGAACTGGGCCGCCCGTCGCCCGACGGCTTCTCGATTCTGCTCGACGATCACCCGCACGGCTCGACGCTCCTCTGGCGGTCCACGTTGATCGCCGCCGCTGATGACGGTCGCCCCGAGGGACGCTCTCAGCGTGGGAAAGGCAAAAAGAGACGAACTAGCGGCGGCCCTAAGTTCTTCGCGCGACAGTTTTAACGCAAATCAGCGCGCATTCCAACGGGCCGACGGGCCGGTGGCGCATTGATCTAGGTCCATTTTAAGCACCTGGCCTATAATCCGCGGCCAAACGCTCGGTCGAGAGGCCGACGCCACCCGCACCAGACGAGCCCAGATTTGCGCCCCACGGTCGCCCCCCGATGGGCTTACAAGCACCCGGTGATTGCGAGGTCCAGCATGCGAAAAATCGCCATCATCAATCAAAAAGGGGGGGTCGGTAAAACGACCTCGGCCGTGAATTTGAGTGCGGCGCTGTCCGCGGCCGGGCAGCGCGTCTCGCTGGTCGACCTTGACCCACAAGCCCATGCCACGCTCCACCTGGGGCTGGCACCGTCGCCGGGCGAGCCCTCGATGTACCAGGTGCTGACCGACGAAACCACGCTGGCCGAGGCCCGTTGCCGCGTGGCGACGAACTTGAGCGTCGTCGGCTCGCACATCGACCTGGCGGCCGCCGAGGTCGAACTGGCCGGCGTCGTGGGGCGCGAGCTGATCTTGCGCGACAAGTTGGCCGCCGACGAGGACGAGTTCGATTACATGTTCGTCGATTGCCCGCCGTCGCTCGGCGTGCTGACGATCAACGCCTTGGCGGCGGTCGACGAAGTGTTCATCCCGGTGCAGCCGCATTTTTTGGCGCTGCACGGGTTGAGCAAGTTGTTGGAGACGATCTCGCTGGTGGGGCGCCGCTTGAATCCACACTTGCGGATCACCGGAATCATCTTCTGCTTGCACGATGCCGGCACGCGGTTGGCCGCCGAGGTGACCAGCGATCTCGAAGCGTTCTTCGAACAGCCGCGGCACGCGGCGAAGCCCTGGAGCACTGCCCGGCCCTTCCAGACGCGGATCCGCCGCAACATCCGCCTGGCCGAAGCGCCGAGCTTTGGTCAGTCGATCTTCGACTACGCGCCCGACTCGCACGGCGCGGTCGACTATCGGCAACTCGCCGACGAAGTGCTGGCGCACACGTCGGCCGTGGTGGCGGCGGCCGAATTAGCTTAATAGCGCGATTCTGCCGCGGTCGAAGGCGTCCGCTCAATCGAGCGCTTGCGGCGCCGGTTCGCGTTCGAAATCGCGCCATTTCATTGCCCGACGGAACGGCTCGATCCGCATGATCACTTCGCCGTTCTGGAATAGCCGCACCGTGCCGCTCGACTGGCTGACCACCACGGCCACGGCCCTGGTCAAGCGACTGATGGCGGCGCCTGCCCAGTGCCTTGCGCCGAGCCCCTTGGACATGCGCAGGTTCGTGGCCGGGGCGTCGAGATACCGTGCCGCGGCCGCCACGGTGCCGTCGGGGGCCACGACGATCGCGCCGTCCATTTGCGCGATCTCCTTAATCCCTTCGCGGACACGGGCACTTTTGAGGTTGCGCTCCTTGCGGCTATAGCCCTTGACCGGATCGAAGCCGGTCGGGTGGCTATGGGCCAGCACCTTACGGGTGTCGCCGATGACGAACAGGGTGCCAACCGGCTTGCCTTCGCGCCCTTCGCGGCCGATGTCGAGGGCCAGGTTGACAACCGTTTGCAGGGTGTCGAGCGGCACGCGCGTTTCAAGCTGTTGCAGATCGCGAACCGTTAGCCGGCCCAGATGTTCTCCCATGTCGACGACGCTGATCGAGTCGATCTTCTCGGCCTCGAGCCCGCTGTAGAGCGCCACGACTTTCGCCCCGGGCACGAGCAGTTGATCGGCGACGCAACGAATCAGCACGTTGCCGAGCTGGTCGGCAATCGGCATCTCGGAAAGATCGACGACCAGCGGCGCGAGCCCTTCGGCGGCGGCCCCCTTGAGCATTTCCTCCGTGTCGGCGACGACGATCAGCTTGACGTCGTCGCAAAGGTCTTTCATGCGATCCCAGTCGGCCGGGCCATCCAACAGCACGACCAGCGCGCTGGCTTCGACCGAACGGGCCAACAGCACCGCCAGCGTGTAGACCGTCTCGAATTGTCCACTGAAACGCTGCTGTTTCATGAATCGCAAGTCACGTCAAAAGCGGTCGGGGGAGCGGGCCGGGTTGGGCTGTACGGCGGGCCAGTTACCGGAGGTGTCCGTCGGGGGCGATCGCACGATGGGCCAGCCGCCCAACGAGTTCCGGCTCGCACGACCGCGCCCAGCCGCACAACAAGCCTAGTCCAAAAAACCAGGCGCGGCCGGGGGTGGCGGTCGCCAAACCAGGGCAAAAAAGGGTGGGCAGGCGGGGAGTTCCAAGGTGGCGGGCTACGGCATGTTAGTGCGGAGCTTCGACGAGGGCAACCGCAGACGAGGTTGGCGCGCTCATTTCGCTGGTCGTCCCGAACGTGCGCCGATAGCCGGCGAGCCAAACGATGGATATCGCCGCCACGAGCATGCCGGCCACGGTCGCCAGGGACAGCCATGCGGTGCCCAGGGCCATGGCGTAAATGCCGATCGCCAACACGACCAGCCGAGGCAATTCGGACCAGAAGGCCCAGCGCCGCAGTTCGAAAATGCCGCCGAGATTCACCAGCGACCAAAGAATAAACAGCGACGGAATCACCAGATCGCGCCGCGGAGCGTGCCGGTCGGCCGCTAACAGAATCACGTTCGCCGCGACGAGCACCAGCACGAACTGAAACACGGCATAGGCCGTGACGCCGGCGGGTGCCCGTGGGTTGTATTTCTTGAGCTGCTCGGGCGTGATGTCCTCGGCCCGCGGTTGCGGTGGCAATCCACGCGGCGTCCAACCCAGCGGCATGAACCAGATGCGCACCTTGTCGGTCCAATGGGGAGCTTTCCAGGCGAGCCTTCCGAGGTGGGCCCACATGTGAAAGTTCGCCCAGAGCGGATTCCAACTCGCCAGCGGTTTGGTGATGCCGTAGACGACTTCCTCTTCCTCGGCCTGGAAGGTGCCGAATAGCCGGTCCCAGATGATGAACATGCCGGCGTAGTTTTTGTCGAGGTACTTCAGGTTGCGGCCGTGATGCACGCGATGGTGCGACGGCGTGTTAAGCACCCACTCCAACGGTCCCAGCTTGCCGATGGCGCGCGTGTGAATCCAAAACTGATACAGCAGGTTGAGGGCCGCCATCGAGATGTACCAGAGGGGTGGAAACCCCAGCACGGCCAGCGGCAGGTAGAAGATCCAGGCGAAGCAGCTCTCCAACGCGCTTTGCCGCAGCGCGACCGCCAGATTGTATTCTTCGCTTTGATGGTGCACGACGTGCGTGGCCCAGGGCGCTGCCCACTCGTGCGCGAAGCGATGAAACCAGTAGAAACCGAAATCGACCCCCAACACGAGCACGCCGGCGGCAGCCCACTTCGCCGCGGGAGGGAACTTCTCGACCTCGAACAAGCGAAAGTGATCGAAGACGAAGATGTAGCCGGAGAACAACACCAGCTCGAGAAACACACGCAAGATCTGGTCGAGTACGCCGCAACTCAGGTCGTTGAGCGAGTCGTTCAGTCGATAGAGCCGGCGATTGGCCAGCCAGCCGACAACCAGTTCCAATGCAATCAGCGCGATGAAGAACGGCACGGCGTACGAAATGTACGCGTTGCCGTGACTCAATGCGCGATCGAGGAAGGTGTCGGACATCGTGGGCGGCAGGGTCGGGTTGGCGACGACTCGGAACACCGCATGGCGAGCGCTTATGGCACTGATTTTATCGCGCGGCGATTCGATTCCCAACTGGATCGACGCCCGACTGAGACCTTCGTGGCCGATCGACAGACACGGCGAGAGTCCGCCGAATTGCCTGGGGACTGCCTAGGCCGCGCCGTCGGCACGGCTCATTGCTAGCGCTGCGACCCGGGCGGTATAAAAGTGCTGCGGTTGGTAGAGCGGTATCGATCATGCCGATTTCGGGCCTCAGCGCAAGGAGCCAACGGATGACGACCACGGTCAGTGCCCCGGCGAGTCGCGCGAATGTCGACACCAAACACGTTCGAGACCGTCGCAACGTTCACTATCGGACCATGCAAGACGTGCTCGACGACGTCGAGCGTCTGGCGGCCGGGCCCTATCGCACGGTCGGCAACTGGTCGCTGGCGCAAATCTGCGCGCACCTGGCGAAAGGGCTGAACCTGGCGCTCGACGGCGGCACAATCCCCACGCCCTGGCCAATTCGGGTCGCCGCGAGATTGTTCTTCAAACGCCGTTTGATCGAGGGGCCGATGCCGGCCGGTTTCAAACTAAAGGGATCGGCTGTGCGGCAGTTGGTGCCGGGCGAAGACACGGAGCTCGACGCCGCATTACAGGCCTTGCGCGAGTCGATCGCCCGCTGGCAGAAAGGGGCGCCGTCGCACCCGCACTTTATTCTCGGGCCGATGACGCCGGCGCAGTGGGACTCGTTGCAGCTCCGGCACGCCGAGCTGCACTTGAGTTTCGTGCAGCCGGTCTAGAGGCATCGGCAATCGGTTAAGTTCGCGAGATTTTGGGTTTGGATTGACAACTGGATTCCGTGGGGGGAGAGCAAGCATCGTGGGTCATCATCAAACCGCCCAGCATCGTCCGGGCAAGCATTCGTATCATCAAATCGGGCTCGTGCGCGGGCAGTTCGGCAACGTGCCTGAGGATCAGTGGCTCGACTTCATTCAGGCGACCGGCTTCGATGGCTGGGAAGAAGCTACCTGGGAACTCGACCTGGCGCGCTGCGCCACGAACGACGGCGCCAAGCAATACGCGGCCGAGCGGGTCGAGAAAGCCAAGCAGCGCGGCATGGAGATCTTCTCGCTGGCCGCGCACCTGCAAGGCCAGGCGTTGGGGGATGAGCCGAGCGCCAAAACGCTGCAGTTTCTCGGCGGCGAGGCGGTCGAGGCATACGCCGCCTGGCGAGCGGCTGGCAACAACCCGCCGCGGACCGATCCGTTTTATGTTCCCCCCGAGGTGGCCGAGATTGCTCGTCGCCAGGCGACCGATGCGCTAGTCGCCTGCGTGCGGCTGGCGCATTTCGTCGGCAAGCTCGAGGACCGCACGGTGCCGGTGTCGGGCTTCGTGGGGTCGCCGGCCGGTTGCTGGAGTCACTGGTTCTTGTTTCCGCCGCTACCCAGTTCGCTCGGCGGGCACGCGATTCCGGATCTCTACCAGACGAGCCTGGATCTGCTTGTCGAGCGGTTCTCGCCGGTGTTTCAGGCGTGTCTCGATTACGGAACGACGTTTGACCTCGAATGCCACCCCAGCGAGCGGGCGATGGGGGATATCAGTAGCGCCGCCGACTATCTGGCGGCCGTCGACAAGGCAGGCTTCGCCAAGGCCGCCGGTTTCAACTTCGACAACTCGCACATGGAGTGGCAGGGGGTGTCGGGCATCGATTTCATTCGCGAGTTCGGCGACCGCATTCACTGCGCCCACATCAAGGGAGTGCAAGTGATCGACGGCTACACGCGCAGCGGTCTGCTCGGTGGCCATCGCCCGATGGGAGACAAGCACAACGGCTGGAACTTTGTCACGGCCGGCACCTCGCGCGACGCGGTCGACCTCGAAGCGGTGTTCGTCGAGCTCAACCGCGCCGGCTACAGCGGCGCCGTGTCGATCGAGTGGGAAGACAACGACGTCGAGCAGCACGCTGGCGCGCGGCAGGCGCTGGCCAATGTGCAGCGGGCCGACCAGCCCCCCAGCGGCATGCGGCACGACGAGCAACTCAAGGCGTGATCGCTACCTACGCGCTGAGGCGCAACCGCGTCGTACGGCTGGTTAATGTCGGTGCCGATGTTGGCGCCGGATTGGGGCTCGACGTGGTGCGGCCTTGCGGCTGGCGAATGGTGCGATGCGCCTCGTCGAAGCGCAAGATCCGCACTGGCTCGTTATTGAGTATGACGGCGGCGCGCTCGTGCAGCAGTTCGGCCGCTGCTCGCGACCGGCGATAGCTACCCCGCTCGAGCATAGCGGCGATCCGCCCCACCATGGCCGCCGCGGCGCGTGGCTTGATCACGCTCGCCAACGCGTCGCGGGCGACCAGCGTCAGGTGCCTGGCGACGGATCCGCTCGGACCAGTGGCACCGCGATGCCGCCAATAGAGCCGCTCGGCCGAGCGCCCTCGGCGGAAGCTCGTCGGCGTCGCCGCGGTGCGGGGCACCATGACCCGGCAAAGCGGTTCGCAGACGCTTTCGAATCCGGCCGCCTCGAGCCGCAGGGCCAGGTCGATGTCGGCCAGTTCGTCCCCCACCGCCGAGGCAAAACCGGCAGCCAGATCGAGCAACACTTCGCGGCGATAAAAGCCTGCCCAGGCCGTCGGCCAGCAACCGACGACGGCGCCGCGCTCGACGTGTTCGGCGACCGCACCGCCGGCAATCAGCGTGCGCCTGCCGTTCGATCGATAACCGACGCCCAGCGCCAGGGCCTTGGCCTGATCGGTCGGTCCGATGGCCAGCGGCGAGACCGCGGCAATCCGCCGATCGCTGAAATAGCGCAAGGCGGGCCAGGCCCAGCCGTCGGCCACTTCGACTCCCGGAGAGACCACATGCACCACGGCGCTATCCGCCTCGCGCACGCCGGCATTGACGCTCTCGACCCATCCGGCCCCGGGAGCGACCGTGACGAAACGCACTTCGTCGGTCAGACAGTAGGGATCGGAGTAGGGGCCATTGAGCACCACCAGCACTTCGCTCGAGCGCGGACGATGCGCCAGGAGCGAAACCAGTGAGTGTTCCAAGGACTCGATCTGCCCTTGAACCGGAAGAACGATAGATAGCTTGGGCAAGAGACACCTTCCTTGGCTGCCCTAGCGGGGAGCGGCGATGGCCAGCGACAAGAATTCGCCGCCTGGCCACGGCACCGCCCGATTCCGTAGCAAGCTGAGATTAAGTTCGGCGGCCGCAGGGCAGGAAGTTCACGTCAACTCGCTGTGCCTGGAGAAACTCGCAAAACTACGAATTCGGCATCCCTTGGGTGGCCATCAAGTCAACGCAGATTGCCACGGGGCGGTGCTAGCACGCCGGTAAAGTTCTGCCAGTTTACGCCGCCTGGCAGGACCGTCGAATCGCGAGCCTGCGAGGTGCCGGCAATCGCCAGCTAGCGGCAACTTTGGTAGCTTGGCAAACTTGGTGCGGGCCGCGGAAGTCGCGAAAGCTCGCTCCCAGGTATTGCCTTCTCAGGGAATCCTCCCATGGCGCCGTCGGTTCGCTATCTCGTCTTTGACTTGGAAACCGCCGCCGATGGCGAGTTGGTCTCACGGTTGCGGTATCCCGGCGAAGGGCTGGCGCCGGTCGAAGCAGTGAATCGCTATCGCGCCGAACTGCTCGCCAAATACGAGAGCGACTTCATCCCCTACACGTACCAGGTGCCCGTGTCGGCGGCCATCGTCAAGGTGGCTGCCGACTATCGGCTGATCGACCTGGTGGTGCTCGACGAGCCGAACTTCCGCCCGCACGTGATCGCCGATCATTTCTGGCGCGGCTGGGAAAAGTATCGCCGGCCGACGCTGGTGAGTTTCAATGGCCGCACGTTCGATATCCCGGTGCTCGAGCTGGCGGCGTTTCGCTACGGGTTGAGTGTGCCCGCCTGGTTCGACCTGAAGAGCCGCAGCTTCGAACAACCACGGAACCGCTACAACCTCGACGCGCACTTTGATTTGCAAGAGTTGTTGACGAACTTCGGCAGTTCGCGGTTCAGCGGCGGCTTGAACCTGGCGGCCAACGTGCTGGGAAAACCGGGCAAAATGGATGTCCTCGGCCACATGGTGCAAGATTTGTATCACGACGGAAAGCTGGCCGAAATCAACGACTATTGCCGGTGCGACGCGCTCGACACCTACTTTGTCTTTCTGCGCACGCGAGTGATGCTCGGCGATCTATCGCGCGACGAAGAGCAGGGGATCGTCGCCGAAACCAAAGAGTGGCTGTCGCGGCACGCGGACAACTCGCCGGGGATCAAGGGTTACTTGAAAAGCTGGGGCGACTGGCCCGATCCGTGGAAGTGACCGGATCGAGGTTCGGCACGAAGGAACGAGAAGCCGAGGTTGTCGCGGCTCGAGCAGCCCGAGGACGAATGTCAGTAGGCGAGCCGATTGCGGCCACCCCGTTTGGCGTCGTAGAGTTTTTCGTCGGCCCGCCGCATGAAGTCGGCGACGGAGAGAATTTCGTCCCCTTCGGTCGAGGCGACACCGACGCTCACGGTGATGCGCACGGTCGCTCCTGGCAGGTCGAAAGCCTTGTCGGCCACCAGCGCGCGGACACGCTCGCCGAACCGCACCGCCTCGGGGCCGCGAACTTCGGGGAGCACGATGGCGAATTCCTCGCCGCCGAAGCGGGCGAAGACTTCTTCCAACCGCACGGTCGCCGACACGCGCCGGCAAAGCTCGCGCAGCAGGTCGTCGCCGGTCAAGTGCCCGAACTCGTCGTTCACCTCCTTGAAGTGATCGAGATCGAAGAAGACCAGCGACAAGGGCCGCTCGTGGCGGCGGCTGCGCGACAATTCGCGCTCGAGCGTTTCGAGCAGGTAGCGCTTGTTGCGCACGCCCGTCAGCACGTCGTCGATCATCAGGGCGTAGATCGTCTCGTGGTACTGGGCCTCGAGATCGTCGCTGGCGAGAAACTTGAAAATCTGGTTGCCGACGCGAATGCGATCCCCCGAGTCGAGCCGGTGTCGCGTGATGGGGGCGTCGTTCAAGTAGGTGCCGTTGGTGCTGTTCAGGTCGACCAGCAGCACCCCTTCGGTATTGGGCTCGAGCCGAGCGTGCTCGCGCGAGACACCGGTATCGGCCAGTTCCAGGTCGCAACCGGGGTCGCGGCCCAGCAACAACGGTCGATTCGCCACCGGCAGCAGCCACGTCCCCTGGCCCGGGGGATAGAGATGGATCAAGTAGCCACGGGCCGTCTCACCGTTGCGGCGGATGGCATCGAGCGTCGAGGTCGACAGTAAGGTAGTGGCGTCGGTAGACATTTCGCCGATTGACCGAGTGGGCGCAGGTTCGGTACTTCGTTCAACCATAGAATACTGGCCGCGCGGCGATCACTCCGCCGGATATTCCGCAGCCTCTGGTTGTGCCGGCCGTGCCGGCCGCGATAGGGATTTACTCGATCAAATCGCTGGGGTGCGGCTCGCGTTCGACTAGCGGCAGCACTTGGGGGCTGTAAATCTCGGTGAACGCCCGTCCCTGGCGGTGGGTGTCGAGCGCGGCGGTGTCTTGCCAGTGCTCGCAGAGCAAGAATCGCCGAGGTTCGGACTGCGATTGATAGACTTCGAAGCGGTGGCAGCCTGGCTCGCCGCGCGAGATACGCCCGGCTTCGCGCAACAGGTCTCGCACACGCGGCACGTCGGCCGCCTGGCGAACCATCAGCAACACGTTCAGATGAACCATCGGCGCGTCTCCCGGCGGCCTGGCCGCGAGCGCCCCCTATGCTATCGCCCCAACGCGACGCCCGGGCTTGGCGCTGGCAAATCGGCCGCCCGGCGCTGCTCTTGCCACCACGAGAGTACCTTATCGCGCCCTGCTGGATCGCGAAACCAGTAGCCCGAAAAACCGAAGGTGGTAAACGGCGGATAGGCCGTCGAGTCGAGCCCGAATGCCGTGGGGGGCATGCGGTACCGCACCAGCAGCATGCCGGCGGCGCACGCCCCGATATCGGGCGAGGCCTCGGAATAGGCTCCCAGCCAGAGCGCGCCGGGAGCGCGAACTTCCCGCGCGTTGCGGGGGACTAGCGGCGTCGCCACGTCCGACGGTTGATCTGGATTGCGTTCGTCACCCTCGGGCGAAGTGTCGGCGCCCGTCGGTCGATGGACCAAAACATCGGTCCGCGACACCAGGCCGGCCAGCCAGTCGTCGCGCTCGGGCCAGGGGTCGCGATTGGCGATCGCCAAGGCCGCCATCCAAGGCCAATGGTAGGGCGCTTCGTCTCGCGGCGGCAAAAACCGTCCTGCTTCGATCGCGGCCACGATACCGGGGACGGCCGTCGCCGTGCCTCGCCGCGCCAGCAAACAGCAAAGGTTGTGGTGCCTGCTCAGTTGCCCGACGAGCTGATTCTGCATGCCATCTTCGTAGAGCGAGTCGTCGACTTTAAGGAAGTACTTGCCGGCGAAAAGCGACACGGCCTCGGCGTCGAGCTCTTCGAGCATCGCCAATTCGGCCAGCGAGAGGGGCTGCCCGCGCGCGATCATCCAATCGAGCGTGCGCTCGGTGATCTCGGCCAGCCGCAGCGACACGGGGCGTTCGACGTCACAGTCGTAGACCAACCGTTGCCGGGGGGTCGGCAGATTGATCAAGTGGAACTGCGCGTCGCCGTCGCGCGGATGCGGAAAGAACACGCCCACGGGATAGTCGCCTGGCGACAGCGAATTGCCGCTGACACAGTGCGCCGTGGCCGCGTCGCAGCGATCGAACAGGCTCGGCCGCTCGGCCCCTTCCGACTGATTCGGTATGCCGATCAGCAAGTGTTGAATTCCCAGGTGCTGGGGGCCCTGCCAATACTCGGCCACCATGGCGGGGCGCGTCCAGTCGTCGACTTCGCGGAGGCGGTCGGCCGCGTCGACGTTGAGTTGCGGATCGCCCAACTGCTTGGCGAGGGCCTGCTTGACTCGTGAGACATACTCATCGCGGGCCAGTAAGTCGACGAGCTGGCGTCGCGCGGCTGCTTGCGCCGCGGCCACCTCGACGGTCGAAGGGGCGCCAGGCGCGGCGAGCGTTATTACCCAGGCGTCGATTTGTTCGTCGGTCACTGCTGGCAACTGCCAAGTGGCTGGGTCGCTGGTGAGCCAGGCGCGGTGCGCAATGTTCCACAAGCGAAGCCGTTCCCGCGCCAGCCCCGGCACGTCGCACGGCTCGTCGACGATGGCCGTCAGCCGCGAGAGGACCTGGGCGTTGGAATCGGGCTGCTGGGCGAAGGCGGCCAACCGCGCGGCGGCGCTGGCGCGCAGCGCCGGAGAATCGTCGTCGAGTTGCGCGATCAGCCGATCGACCTCTTCGCTATTGACGACCTTTTCGACTCCCTTGGCAGTCGATGCGTCGGACGACGCTACGGTTGTATTGGTGGGGAGCAGGGCGAGGAGTGTTTTGAGCCGCAGCCGCAATTCGTACGAAGTGTCGAGCGATCGCAGCGCGGACTTGGCCCGCTCGGCCAGGTGCGATTGCCAGGCCGGTTGTTCGGCCAACGTGGCCAAGCGCTCGGCGGCCGCATCGCGAGTATCGCAATCGGCCGCATCGAGATCGGCGAACAAGGCATCGATTTCGACCGCTTCGGCCGACTCAGGTCTGGCAGTGGATTTCGAGGCCTCGCCGGCTAAGGAAACGCCAGGCGTCCAGATCGCGAGGGCCCAAGCGCACGACAGCCCAAGCCCGAAGGTTGAGAGGATTCGCATACGAAGTCAGGCGGGATGTATAGGTCGGTGGGCAAGAGGCCGGGCGCCAACCCTGCCGGACGTCATTGACGGGGGGACGACCATCCTGGCCGTCGCCGGCGCAACGCGAGCCGCCCTCCAGGCTAAACGACCGCGACAACGCCGACAACCCAAATTGTGCCAGGCGCGCCGCCGCGGTAATCGATACACCCCTATGGGGAAGAAATACGGCGGATTGCACTGAGCGCCGGGCAGTTGCCGCTAGCAATCGGGCATCTTGGTTGGGGCCAGTCCCCTGTGACCTTGCTGGCTATCCAGAGATTGGGTACAAGCCGCACCGCTCGTCGTCTGCAAATCGTTCGACTGCACAGATCCGCACGCTTCTATCTTCTGCTGGAGCTTTGCGCACGATGCGTTTGAAATCCTGGCTTGCCGCCGCGGTGGTGCTGTTGGTGCTCGTGCTCTTGACCCTGGCCACGCGAGCGCAGGGCCCGGTAACGCCCGGCGGGCCCCCCCTCAGCCTGTACGACATGCTGAGCAAGGGGCTGCGTGCCCGGCGTCCGGTCGACTTCGAATACTGCCGGCTGATCGCCGACAAAGTCGAGGCGGGCGAACTGCCGCTGCACATGGTGCATGGCACGTTCTTCTACGCCTATAAGAAGTACCACCGCCCGTTACAGTATTTTCAGCAGGCCCTCTACCTGCGGGCGAAAAAGGTCGGCCTCTACGCGCCAAGCTTGTACGACCATCCGTCGACGGCCGAGACCACCGGGCCCATCACGACGGGTATCCAGCCGCTCCCCGGTGTGCCCGTGCCGTAGGGACGCCGCTTAGGTTACTCGGGGATAATGAGAACCATCCCGGAGCGCAGCGAGGCCGCATCGGGCAATTGGTCGCGATTGGCGGCCAGAATTGCCGTGTGCTTCTGGGCATCGCCGAAGAACTTCCGCGCTATGGCGGTGAGTGTGTCGCCATCCTGCACTCGATAAATGCGCGAGGTGGCGCCGGTCGCCTGAGTCGCCAGGCTGCCGAGCGGGGCCGGATTGTCGTTGCTCGCTCCGGCTGTCGGCAAGGGCGCTAACGGCGGCGCCGGTTCGCGCGTGATCGGCACCATCGGCCCGATCTGAATCGGTGGTGGTTCTTCGGCCGAGGGAATCTTCAGCAGCGCCCCCAAAGGCAAGACGTCGGGGCTGCGCAGCACATCGCGATTGGCTTCGTAGATCTCACCGAAGCGATCGGCGCGCCCCAGATAACGCGTGGCCAGCCCCGACAAGGTGTCGCCGTCGATGATGCGATGGGTCCGTGGCACTGGCCGATTGCGATTGGTTTCGGGATCGTCGGTACGAGCCGAAACGCGATGGCTCGGCAAGTTCGCACGCTCGGGCTGCCGCCAGGGAGCCGCGGTGGGCATGTCTTCGCTGCCGGGCATCGTGTCGGCCGCGGTATAGTTTCCGGCGGCGGCGCCCGACGAGTAATTGCTGTGCCAGGGACCGGCGCCGGGAGCGGTTTCGGTTGCCTCGAGCGCATCGATCCGCCCGACGAGATGCGGCGCGGGCTCGGGGCCGCTGGGTGGCGGTTCCGGCAAATCGGTTCGCGCCCCACGATCCGCGACCAGCGGCGCCTCGACCGAGCGGTCGACCGGCTTACGAAAGATGAACGCCCCCACGGCCCCCCCGACCAACAACAGCATGGCCAAAGCGATTTTGACTTGCGGATTCATGGCAGTGGTCCGGATCTAGTCGTGGCCAACGTACTGCGCTGCGGTCGGCGGTTTCTCTGCGCATCGTTGGAGATCGGTTCGCGACATCGATGCTAGCTAGCGAAAAGCCCCCAGATCACGTGAACTGCCAACCATCGCTGCGCTTGCTAGCGACGGCGTAAACTGTGCGGGCAGTTCGCGAGCAGCAGGCTGCGCTGCGCCGTCGGCCACCCGGTTGTTGATTACGCGGCGCACCGCGAGGGGAGTTCGAGGTCCGGCGACAAAATCGGCGGCGCAATCGAGAGGCGGCCCGGACCGTGGCGGTCGAATCGCTAAAGATTGCCCCGCTTACGCCCGACGCGCCAGAAGCCAATCGACCAGTCGCGGGGCCAGGCGATTGGCCCACACCAGCAGCGCCCCGCTGAGGCTGGGGATGATCTCGTGATTGCCGCGTTCCATGGCCCGCAGCGTGCGGCGGGCCACGTGTTCGGCCGAGACGCCGCTGCGCTCGCCGCCAATATGCTCGGCCTGAACTTCGTGCAGGTTGTCCATGAACTCGCTTTCGGTCGTGCCGGGGCTGACGACCAGCACGCCGACGCCAGCGGTTGCCAGTTCGGCACGCAACGCTTCGCTCCAGCCCTGCATGGCGAACTTGCTGGCGCAATACTCGCTCATCCGCGGGATAGCGCGATGCCCCAGCACCGAGCTGATGTTGACGACCGTCGGCGCGCGGCCCCGCCGCAGCAGCGGCAAAGCGTCGCGCGTCCACTCGCAGGGGGCGAAGAAGTTGACTTCCATGATGTGCCGCAACCGCGTTTCGCTGGCCGTGGCGAATGGCCCCAGCGCCCCTACGCCGGCGTTGTTGATCAGGATGTCGAGCCCGCCGAGTTGCTCGTCGGCCATGGCGAGCGCCGCGCGCCGCGTCTCCGGCTGGGTGACGTCGCCGGCGAAGTAGAGCAGTTTGCCCGGTCCGGCGGCACATTCGTCGCGCAGCGCCGCCAGGCGCTCGGCCCGGCGAGCGATGGCCAACACCTGGGCTCCGGCACGCACGAGCTCCAGCGCGATCGCCCGGCCGATGCCGCTCGAAGCTCCGGTCACTAACACGCGGCAACCGGCGAGTTCGCGTTTCGGCATCTCACCGCTCTCCGTATTGAATCGCAAGCCGATCGAGTTGCTACGGGCGGAACTCGGCCCCGTCGAGCCCGTGGTTTTTCATCAGGCGATAGAGCGTGCCGCGCGGCAGGCGGGCCTCTTCGGCGGCCGTCTTGACGTTTCCCTGGTGGTGCGTTAACAGCGCTTCGAGATAATCTCGCTCGAAGCGGGCCACGTGCTCTTCGCGGGCGCGGAAGAAGCCGGGCATTTCGTGCGTCGCGCGCTCGCCGGCGCTCACCACCACCGAGTCGGGGAGATCGTCGAGGCCGATGAGCGTTTTCTGCGACAAGGCGATCGAACGGCGTACCACGTTCTGCAGCTCGCGGACATTGCCCGGCCAGTGGTATTGCCGCAAAACCTGAAACGCCTCGGGGGTGATGCCGCCGACCGGCTTGTGCATCTCGCGGCTGTAGCGCATGACGAACCGCTCGGCCAGCAGCCCCAGGTCGTCGCCGCGGGCCCGCAACGGCGGCAGCTCGATGCGAACGACGTTGATGCGGTAATACAGGTCTTCGCGAAATTGCCGCTGGCGGATCATCTCCTCGAGATTGCGCGACGTGGCCGCGACGATGCGGATGTCGACATCGATCTCCTCGCGGCCACCGACGCGACGAATCTTCCGCTCTTGCAAGGTGCGCAGCAGCTTGGCCTGCAGCATTAGCGGCAACTCGCCCAACTCGTCGAGAAAGAGGACTCCGCCGTCGGCGAACTCCAGCAGGCCGATGCGGCGGGCGTCGGCCCCGGTGAACGCGCCCCGTTCGTGGCCAAAAAACTCGCTCTCCAGCAGGTTCTCGGGGATGGCGCCGCAATCGACCGGCACGAACGGCTTGTTGTGGCGGCGACCGCGGCGATGGATGCTGCGCGCCACCAGTTCTTTGCCGGTGCCGGTTTCACCGATCACTAGTACATCGACGTTGGAGTCGGCCACTTGAACGATGGTGTCGAACACCCGCCGCATGGCCGGACTGGCGCCGACGAATTCGTCGAAGCCGTACGGCTTTTCGATCTGCCGCCGCAACAGTTCGCGCTCTTCGCGGGGGCGGCGCTGCTCCAACAAACGCGTCGCGCTGGCGGTCAGTTCTTCGGGGGCGAAGGGGTCGGTCAGATAGTCCCCCGCCCCCAATCGCATCGCAGTCTGCGCCTCGGCGACCGACGGCGCGCTAGTCACGACGATCACCGGCACCGCGGCCGCGGAGTTGTGCAGTTGTTCGACGACGGCAAGCGCGGCACCTTCGTCGGGCGCCAGTGAGACCACGACCAGATCGAACGATTCACGCTCGAGTCGGGCCTGCGCGGCCGCGATGTTCGACTCGGCGACGAAACCGTTGGCGCCGGCGTCTTCCCCCAGCAGCGCGGAGCGATAGACCGGCTGACGGTCGGGCGGAGCGACAACGAGAATATGAGCCTGACGCATCGCGGCCACGAACTGGGCATGGTCGGGCGAACCGCCACCCGCCCGACAATTCGATCCAGAACTCCACCCCTGTGGAGTAGTTATCGTTCCTAGAGCCTATCTCACCGGGCGTGTTGACGCCAATCGACGTTGCGACCTGCCGTTGAGGGAATCGGTGGTCACCGCGCGGCGGGCGCCACCGGCGCGGGAAGCTCGAGATCGGCTGGCGCCAAGTTCGCCGGCGCCCCGCCAGCGGGAATCTCGACGTGCGCGGTCCAGAGAATGCCGTTGATCACCAGGCGGCGGAAGTAATCGTTGCCGAAGTTCTTGTGATAATGGCCCGCGTCGCAGCCGAACGAACGCCCGGCCTTGTCGTCGGCCTGGCTGCCAGGGCGGACGTAGGTCCAGGCGATCGTCTGCGGCGAACCTTCGAAGTCGACCGTCACCAGCGGCTTTGCCCCGTCGGCGAACCGCAGCTTGAAGTAGAATTCGTCGAACAGCGTAAAGTCGCTGACGCCGCGCGCGATCGGGTGGTGGGGATCGGCGATGTGCAATCGCCGCTCGAGATGCTGGATGGGGCTGAAATCGGTATGGAACCACCCGCCGAGTTGATCGAGCCATAGCTGACCGTACTCGTCTTTTTCGGCTCCGGTGGCCCAATGCAGCGCGACGAGCCCGGCGCCGTCGTCGAGCAGTTGTTTGACCTGCCCGCGTTGCGGTCCTTCAAAGAGCGTGTTCGCTCCCCAAGGAACGTAAACGACGATCGAGCTGGCCCCCGCGGCGACGGCCGCGTCGGTCGGCCAACCACGCGATACGACTGGCTCGACGCCCTCGGTCTGTCGCAGACATTTGGCCAGCACTTCGCACACCGGCATGTACTCGTGCGTGCGATAAGGGTGACCGTCTTTCTCGGCGCCGATGAGCAAGATCTTCTTGGCCGTATTGTCGCGTGCGTTATCAGCGGCCGCGGGCTCGGCCGCGTGCGACGGCCTCGTCAGCACCAGGGCGATCAGCAATACGAGCAAACTCGAAAGCCGTTGCATTATTCACTCTGCTGTACGAACACCGCATTTCGCGCGAAAGTCGCGATTGACCAATGAGAATCACGGCGGGGTCAACCTAGCAACCGAGTAGCGTACGTGCAAACCGTAGCGCACCTGGATGCCGACGTGCTGAGCAAAAAGCCTGACCTGGCTCGTTACGCCTGTTCGCGGCGCTGTTCGTCGGCCGCCGGAGTATCGCCGGCCGCAGCGTCGCCAGCTCTCGCGTCGCCAGCCCTCGCGTCGCCTGCGTGCTTGGGCCCGACGGCGCGTTTTAGCTTCGCCGTGCGTTTGGCATCGCGCTCCTCGGCAGCTTGGATCTCCATCGCCGTGCGACGACCGACGATCGG
Source organism: Pirellulales bacterium (assembly GCA_050184475.1). Classification (GTDB taxonomy): domain Bacteria; phylum Planctomycetota; class Planctomycetia; order Pirellulales; family JAEUIK01; genus JAIESQ01. Next base: position 380,199 of record JBFXAH010000003.1, read on the forward strand.
CACCTGCCCAGGCTGGCGACCATAGGGTGCGCGGCGATAGCGGCTGCCACGACCGAACGGACGGACCGCGAAACCGATCACCATCACGATCAAGGCGAAGAGCCCCACCAGCACCAGAATGGTCTGCCGATCAAGCATCAGAAACGCCCCCCCATCCGCGGACTCGGGGAGATAGTCTGCGAGTGCAAACATGGTTGCCTTGATTCTACGGAAGTGTTGCTAGCAGTGCTAGCGTTTATACCGATTCGCCGAGGGGCCGGCGAGCGAACGGTTGCCCTAACGCAAGTCGTCCATGAATCGCAAGAATCGTGCCTCGAGCAAGCGGAAGTTCGTGCCGAAAACCGCCGTGAAATCTTCCAGCCGCTCGGCTGAGCTTCGCTCGCGAAAAACCGGTAGCGCCGCCAGCCGCTGCAAGTACGCCGCGTAGTCGCGCGGTTGCTTCTCCAACAAGAAGAAGCTCAGGGCCCAGGCCTCAGCATACGCGTCGAGCGTGCCGGTGTTGAAGCGGCCATCGGCCGAAATCAACTCGACCAGTGCCCCGTCGCGCCGTCGCGGGCGATATTGCTTCCAACTTTGCAACTGAGTGCGATTGATCCGGTCAGGCAAATTGGGGTGTGCCCGCGAGTTCCACACGCCAGGCGCTTCGAAGACCGTGGCCAATCCTTCGACGGCCCAGCGCGGCTGGCTGGCGAAACGCGAATGGATGCCGGTGTTGAAGGCCGTCTGGTGCGTGGCTTCGTGAATGATCGTGTCGGCATTGGTGTGCCAGGCCGACGAGCTGCGCTCGCCATCGGTGATGTCGTACAGGGCGACCCGATTGGTGGTCGGCGAGTAATAGCCCAACACGCCGGCCGGCAGCGGTTTGCCCTCTTGAGCCGAGTAGCGCAAGAACTCCTCGTGCGACGGCATCACCACGGCAATCAGCGGAAACTCAGGCGTCTGCAACTCAAACCCGCGCACCGAAAAATAAAGCAGGAACGAGCGGTACAAATCCTCGAAACGCTGAGCCCATTGACTGCGCTGCCCCGCCGGGTGCGCGACCAGATAATGCCCCACGCCGGTGACCTCGAAGCGATTGCCCAGTTCGGCCTGCAGTTGAGCGCGAACCGCGCCGGGTGAATAGCTGGTGAACCCGGTTGGCATTTTGCGGAAATCGCGCGCGGTCTGTGGAGCGAAATCCCACAGTCGGCCGTCGCGGGCCAGCAGAAACACGCTGCTCTTGGACCAACTGAGCGCGGTCCCTTCGACCCGTCGCCCGTCGAGATCGACTTCGATCATGGGGCGCGTCGGCCCCGCGGCCGAGGCCGGCATCCCCACGCCGGCGATCGAAAGACACACCAAGGCGAACCAGCGACGCATGCGGGCGACCTCGCGGCAAAGTGTCTGCTTGGCAAATTGCCTGTGAAACCAGGCGCTGACGAGTATCTGCGAGCCGCTGTTGACGGGCTCTGCATAAACATAGCCCACGAGATCGCGGAGCGTGCATGAGGCAGAACCGGCGGGGCGGCGAGCGTGTGGCGTTTTGGCCACGTATCGCGTTGATCGGCGGGCTCCGCAGAGCCGTTTGGCTGGAAACTCAAATTCTAGTACCCATACTCGCGGGGCGCTACAATCAGAGGGAGTTCGTAGGTTGACCGCTCGTTGTTGCCGTTTGTCCGGGGCCTGCGCTATGCGAAATTCGTTGAGCCTTGCGTTGTTCGTCGCCGCATGGTGGGGGGCCGTCGCGGCGACCGGCATCTACCCGCAGCCGGCGCTCGCCGCCCCGCCGGACGCCGCGGCCGAAACTGAGCCGGCGACCGACGTGGGTGAAGAAGCTGAAACTTCGGAACCCCCATCCGCCGAGCTGGCCGCCGAAGTGCGCTCGTTGTTGCGGCAACTCGATTCGGCGGAGCTGGCGCGTCGCGACGCAGCCGAAGCTCGGCTCACCGAGTTGGGGCCAGCCGTGATCGACTTGTTGCCGCGTGGCGGCCAGCGATTGTCGGCCGAAGTCGAGCAGCGCGTCGAGCGGATTCGCGCGAAACTCGAACTGGCCCGCGCGCGTAAATTCGTGCAGCCCAGTCGCGTCACGCTCAAGGGGCGCTTGAAGCTCTCGGCGATCCTCAAATCGATTGCCGAGCAAACCGGCAACACAATCACCGATTATCGCCAGGAGTTCGGCCAGGACGCCGAAGATCTCGAAGTCGACCTGGCGATCGACAACGTCGAGTTCTGGCTGGCGCTCGAACAGTTGCTCGACAAGACCGACCTCGTTCTCTACCCCTATGCCGAGAAGGGTGGGCTGGCCGTGGTATCGCGCGATATTCCGCCGGCGACCAGCTCGTTGCGACGCTTCGCCGGCGTCTTCCGCTTGGAGCCGACACAAATCGTAGCCGAGCGCAACCTGCAGGATGATCGGCACAGCGTGCAGTTGCGGCTGGCGATCGCCTGGGAGCCGCGGATGAAGCCGTTGGCACTCTGGCTGCCGTTGGAATCGATCACCGGCCACGACAACCAGGGCAATGCGATCACCGCCGGCGAACCGGGGAGCCTCGAAGCGCCCGCGAATCCCAGCACCACGGCGGTCGAGCTGATGGTTCCGCTCAGTCCGCCGCCGCGCGAAGCGGCGAAAATCGAGACTCTCAAGGGATCGCTCACGGCGTTGGTCCCTGGTCGCGTCGAGACGTTCACCTTCGGCAATTTGGAGAAGGCCCGCGATATCGAGCAGCGCCGTGCCGGCGCCGTCGTGGTGCTCGAACAGGTTCGCAAGAACAACGCGCTGTGGGAGCTGCGCGTGCGGGTGCGCTACGACGAAACGGGTCAGGCGCTCGAGTCGCATCGCGGCTGGGTCTTCGAGAACGAGGCCTACCTGCTCACCCCCGAAGGGCAACGCCGCGTTCCCGATGCCTACGAAACGACCCGGCACTCCGAACAGGAGATCGGCATTGCCTATCTGTTCGAAGTGCCCGACGGGCTGGCCGGCATGAAGTTTGTCTACGAAACGCCGACGGTGTTTCTCAAGTTGCCGGTCGAATTCGAGCTGGGCGATCTGGAGTTGCCGTGACCACGCACGTGTCGCGGAACGATGGCACAGCACGCCCCTTGTGGGTTGACCTGCTGACGCTTTGTCTCGTTCTGGGGCTCTGGCAAGGTGCCGCGGGGGCTGCGGACGAGCCGTCGCAAACTGGCGCGATCGCGGCGCGCGTCGATGGCGTGCCGATCCCTGTCGCCGAGATCGAGGCCCTCCTTGCCGAAGCGCTTGGCGTGGCAACCGTCGAGGATGAGCGCGCCGTCGCACAATCAAGTAAGATCTTCGCCGCCACGCTCGAGCGGGCCATCGATCGTCGCCTGGTAGCCGCGCGACTCGAGCGCGATGAGAGGCTGCGGCCTACCGACGAGGACCTGGCAGCCGCCGAGCGCAATCTAGCGGCGTCGCTCGCGGCGCGCGGCAGCTCACTCGAAGACTTTCAAGCTGCCCGCGGCTGGTCGGCCGACGAACTGCGACGCTACCTGGCTTGGCGCGTCATCTGGTCGCGGTACTTGCAAGCCGAAATGACCGATGCCACCCTCGAGCAGTACTTCGACGAGCATCGCGCCGATTTCGACGGCACCTTGGTACGCGTGAGCCATCTGTTGTTGCGCGTGCCAGAAAAAGAGAGTGATGGACAGGTCGCGGCCGCCGAGTCGAAAGCTCGCGGCATCCGCGATCAGGTCGTGGCCGGCAAGCTGTCGTTTGCCGACGCGGTGCGCCGGTTTTCCGAGAGCCCGAGCCGCGCGCAGGAGGGGGACCAAGGCTTTCTGCCACGCCGCGGTGTGATGGTCGAATCGTTCTCGCGAGCAGCCTTCGCGCTGAAGCCAGGCGAAACGAGCCCACCGGTCGTGACTCCCTTTGGCGTGCACCTGATTCACTGCACCGACATCAAGCCTGGGCGCGGCACCTGGTCGGACGCTCGCGACGAACTGCAGCAGGCCTGGGGCGAAGCTCGCTTCGCTGAGTTGGCCAAGCGTGAACGCGCCACGGCCAAGATCGAGTACGTGAATCGTCGGCCGGCACGCTAGCGCATCGCCGGGCGGACAGCCGTGTCGCCGGCCGCCTGCAGCCGAGCGGCTGGGTCTTGCCGGTAGAAGTCGCGCAGCACGCCATAGAGTTCCGCGTGTTCGCTGGCCAGCTCGCGCGGCTGCTCGAAGAAGGTTTCGGTTGCCACGGCGAAGAACTCGCCCGGGTTGGTTGTGCCGTACGGATCGAGAAACGTCGGCCGGCCGTGATCGTAGTCGTCGTTGAGTTGCGCAAACTCAGCGGTCATCACTCGCTTCCAAGCGTCGTACTGGCGGCGATTGGCCAACGGAGGAGTGCCATCGACCGTGCGGTCGAGCATGTCGAGTTGGTGGGCGAACTCGTGGGCCACCACGTTGGTCCGCTGCGAATGCCGTCCGCTGCCGCGCTTGCGCTTCTGACGCCCAGCCTGCCCAGGCTCGGGCAGGGATGACGGCGATTCTCCTCGCTGGGCACGCGAGCGCTCCAGGTCGCGGCGATGCAGCCGGGCAACTCGCGCGACGTCGGCCCAGGACAGAATCACCGGACCGCGATACCAGGCCTCACCGAGCCGGGCGCTTCCTTCGAGCCAGGGATCGTCTTCGTCCTCCACTTCGGTGACCAGCATCCCGCGATCGGGGGCCACGTACTCCGTCGGATAAACCAGAATCGACTTCACGCGACTGAGCAGGTCGAGATTGAGTTCGAGCACCAGCAGGCAAGCACCAGCCGCAATGGTGACGCGGATTTCGTCGGTCAATTCCAGGCCGCCGCAGCCTTCCCAGTGCTTTTCCGCGACGAAGCAGCGGACGTATTCGGACAGGCGAGTGCGGGCGGCTGGCGCCAGGGTGTCGTAGTCGGGAACTCCCCACTCAATGAAAGGTTGCCAGCCGGTCGGCATGGGCGAGGCGAGCAATTGCTGCCGGCGTCGCCGGCGGAAGTAGCGGAAGAGCATGCACACCTTTGCAGAAGCGGGATCTGTCGCTCGCTGGTGGAGCGACGCGGCCAATCGCGGCGGGTTTTCGGCCCAATTATAGCACTGCGAACAATTTGCATCCCTCTGGCGGCCATGCGATATTCGATCGTTCCAAGGGCAATGAAGCCGCCGCCGCGAAACCGCTCTCCGCAATCGGGCGACCGTGTATCGGGTCGATGCCTGGCCGAGGGCGCGGGGCGGAACCTCACGAGTCGCACATGCAAATCTGGCCGGCCATCGATCTGCGCGGGGGACGTTGCGTCCGCTTGCAGCAAGGGGACTATAACCGCGAGACGGTCTTTGGCGATGATCCTGCCGCGGTCGCTCGGCAATTCGTGGCCGCCGGCGCCGAGTGTCTGCATATCGTCGATCTCGACGGCGCGCGAAGCGGGCGACCCGAGAATCTCGACAGCATTCGCGCGATCCGCGCCGCCGTCGACGTCACCTGTCAACTGGGGGGCGGCATCCGCGACGACGATACGATCGGCTCGCTCGTCGACTTGGGCATCGATCGCCTGGTGATCGGCACGCGCGGGCTCGAAGATCCCCAGTGGCTACGCCGCGCGGCTCGCGGGCACGCCGGCCGGCTGGTGCTGGGAGTCGACGCGCGCGATGGCAAGGTCGCCACCCACGGCTGGCTTTCGACCTCGGGCACGTCGGCCGTGGAACTGATCAAGCTGTTCGCCGACGAGCCGCTGGCGGCGGTCGTCTACACCGATATCGCGCAAGATGGCATGCTCGCCGGGCCCAACATCGCGGCGCTCGCCGAACTGATCGGCGCCGTGAAGTTGCCGATCGTCGCCTCGGGGGGGGTGACGACCGCCGCCGACGTTGCCCGGTTGGCGGCACTTCCCGTGGCCGGTGCGATCATCGGCCGCGCCTTGTACGAAGGGCGCATCGCCCTGCCCGACGCGCTGGCGGCGGCTGCCGGCCAGAAAGGGGCGCCCGCACACTGACACGAATTAAAAAAGTGGCACGTCGCCGCTGGGGAGTTTAGGTTTCAAACATCTCTTCTCGATTGCGTTCGCCAGTTGACCTGTTCGCTTAGTCTCGACGTAGAGGGAAAGCTCGTATGTCTAAGCATTCACCGGACAAAATTCGCAACATTGCCATTTGCGGCCACGGCTCCAGTGGCAAAACCACCCTGGTCGATCACCTGTTGCACGTCAGCGGCGCCGTGTCGCGAACGGGGAGCGTCGACGAGCACAACAGCATTTGCGACTTCGAAGAAGAAGAGAAGCATCACAAGTACACGATCGAAGCCAAGGTCACGCACTTCGACGACGGCGGCCTGCACTTCAACCTGATCGACACGCCCGGTTATCCCGACTTCATCGGCCAGACGCTGTCGGCCCTCTCGGCGGTCGAGACTGCGATCATCGCCATCAACGCTCACGCCGGCATCGAGGTGAACACCCGCCGGGTGTTCAAGGAAGCAGGCAAGCGCGGGCTGGGGCGGATCATCCTGATCAACAAGATGGACAGTGACAACATCGACTTCCCGGCGCTGTTGGCTTCGATCCAAGAGTCGTTCGGCACGGCCTGCGTGCCGATCAACGTACCGATCGGGAGCGGTGCCGATTTCAAGGGGGTGGCCAGCACCTTGAATGTTCCGGCCGATAGTAGCGGGGCGCTCGTCGACCCGGCGGGCCTGCACGAGCAACTGATCGAGGCGATCGTCGAAGTCGACGAGGCGGCCACGGAAGCCTATTTCGAAGGGACCGAGCCAACCGGCGAAGAGCTCACCGCCCTGATCCACAAGGCGATCGCCTCCGGCACGTTGATTCCGATCGTCTGTGCGGCGGGCAAGCACAACATCGGCGTCAAAGAGTTGCTGCAGGTTTTGGACCTGTGCGCGCTCGAGCCGGCCAAACTGCCGCGCACAGCCCGCGATGCCGAAGGCAAGGAAGTCACGCTCGTGCCCAATCCCGATGGACCGCTCGTGGCGCAGGTTTTCAAAACGCGGATCGACCCCTTCGTGCAAAAGCTGAGCTTCATCCGCGTTTATTCGGGCACGCTCAAGAAGGACCAGTCGGTCCACGCCTCGCATGCGCGCAAGGCGGTCAAGCTCGCACAGTTGCTCAAGCCACAAGCCAACGAAATGCAACCTTGGGACGAGGCCGGTCCTGGCGATATCGTGGCGGTCGCCAAGGCCGATGAGCTCCACACCGGGACCACTTTGGGGGACTTGGAAATGGCGGCGCCGGTGTTTCCCACGCCGATGGTGGGCCTGGCCGTTACGCCCAAAAGCCGCAACGACGAAGCCAAGCTCTCCGGCGCGCTGCACAAGATGGTCGAGGAAGACAGCACTTTTCACATCGATCGCGACGAGCAAACCAAAGAGCTGGTAATGACCGGCATGAGCGAACTGCACCTGCAGATCGTGCAGGAACGGCTCAAACGGCGCGACAAGGTCGAAGTCGACACCAAGGAGCCCAAGATCCCCTATCGCGAAACGATCCAGGCCGAGGCCGAAGGGAGCTACCGCCATAAGAAGCAAACGGGCGGGCGCGGTCAGTTTGGCGAAGTGCACATCCGCCTATACCCCATGCCGAGCGACGTGGATGTCGAAACCTGGGCGACCAAGGAACGCTTCGCTTCGATGCGGGCGCACCACTACGACAAGGAACACAACTTCTTGTGGGTCGACTCGATTGTCGGCGGTACGATCCCCAACAATTTTCTGCCGGCGGTCGAAAAGGGCTTCAAGGAGCGGCTCGATCGCGGAGTAATCGCCGGCTATCGCATTCAGAACGTCTGCGCCGAAGTCTACTTCGGCAAGCATCACCCGGTCGACAGTTCGGAAGCGGCCTTCAAAACCGCCGGCTCGATGGCGTTTCGCAATGTGTTTCAGCAGGCGAGACCCGGCTTGCTCGAGCCGATCGTGAAGATGCACGTCACCGTGCCCGGCGACAAGGTCGGCGACGTCAACAGCGACATGTCGGGGCGTCGCGGCCGCGTGCAAGGGTTGGAGTCGGCCGGCGGCGATTTTCAGACCGTCACCGTCGAAGTGCCGCTGGCCGAAGTCACGACCTACGCCCGCACGCTTTCGAGTATGACGGGGGGGCAGGGGAGCTTCACGATGGAGTTCAGCCACTACGACGTCGTCCCTGGGAACGTGCAGAAGGAGATCGTCGAGAAGGCCGCCCACAAGGAAGAGGAAGAAGAGTAGCGTCGTTGGTCGCATGGCCAGTCTCCCGCGCCCGGCCTCAGAGGTTGACAGATGGAGTCGGCAGGCGAGAGTCGCCGCAGCGTGCGGATCGAACCGCTCGATCCCAAGATGATCGAAGCCCTGCGCGCCATGACCGAGCGGCAGCGACTGGAAGTCGCCTGGGATATGTGGCGCTCGGCCCGCGGCATGATCGTCAATTTGTTGCGGGCGGAGCATCCCGATTGGTCTGAGCGCGAGGTGGCCCTTGAAGCCGGACGCAGGCTCCTTGGACAAGCGGGGGCCTCGCGAGCCGACCGAGAACCGCGCGGCGTCGCGCCGCCTCGCCCCGCCCCGCAGATTGCGAATTTCCGCTGAATTCGCACCTGCGCCGCGGCCGAAGAGAGAACTAGCCGCGCTTGATTTTGCCGCTGTTGCGGCCTAGCATGCGTGTGCCGCTTCTACCGCCGTGCGACCAATCGCGATGAACACGCTCACCGCCGTAACCTCGCTTGCCGTGCAACCTTCCGCCGCTGCCCCCGCGGATTGCTGTTGCCTCTGTCTCTAGGGCTGACCGGCCGCGGGCCTGCTTGTCGGGTCCCAAAGCTTGTCGCCCTCTCCTTCGCCCGGAGTCGCCACGCCGTTGGCGACTGGTTTGCATTCACGCCCTTGTTCGCGGCCCCTTTCCGTCCTACCAATTAGCCAGGTGCCGGCGACCGCAGCCCGCGGAGCAACAAAGTCATGGCCTCGGATATTCGACTCAAAGAACGCCTGCCCGAATTGACCGACCGCGTCGTCGCCACGTACCACGATATCGGCGGCGCGATCCATCACCTGGGGCACTGCCCGCTGCCCAACTACGAGGCCGTGATCAGTTGCGTCGAGGATCTCAAGGAGATTATCTACCCGGGTTACCGCCGTCGCGAAGGGCTGCACCTGGGAAACGTGACCTACCATGTCGGGGACCTGATCGAGGGCTTGCACGACAAGCTGACCACGCAGATCGGCCGGGCCCTGCGGCACGAGGCCGGCGCCACGCGCCGCCCCGAATGCGATAACGACGCCGACTACGAGGCGCTCGGCCAGGCCAAGGCGATCGACTTTCTCGATCAGATCCCCGCGCTGCGCCGGATGCTGGCGCTCGACGTGCAGGCCGCCTACGAGGGGGACCCGGCCGTCAACGGACCCGACGAGGTGATCTTCTGCTACCCGGGCCTCGAAGCCGTCACGGTTTATCGCATCGCGCACGCGCTGTACGAGCTCGATGCCCCGCTGATCCCGCGGATGATGACCGAGTGGGCTCACTCGAAGACCGGCATCGACATCCACCCCGGCGCCCGGATCGGGCAGCATTTCTTTATCGATCACGGCACCGGCGTGGTGATCGGCCAGACCTGCGAGATCGGCGACCACGTCAAGCTTTATCAGGGCGTGACGCTGGGCGCGCTGAGCTTTCCGACCGATGCCGACGGGCAGATCGTGCGCGGCCACAAGCGGCACCCGACGATCGAAGACCGCGTGGTGATTTACGCCAACGCCACGATCCTGGGGGGGAACACGGTGATCGGGCACGACTCGGTCGTGGGCTCGAACGTCTGGCTCACGCGCAGCGTGCCGCCGCGGACGACCGTGCTGTTGGAAAAGCCCAATCTGCGGATGCGCGGCGAGTACGTGGCCGAACTGTCGCCCGAGGCCAGCTACGAAATCTGATTCGCCGCCGCCGGCAAAACGACAAGAAAAAAGCCCAGGGGCACGCCACCCCTGGGCTTGATTTGTTTACTGATTGCCGGACGTGAACGCTACGGCTTGTCGGCCGCTTCGGCCTGCTCGGCACGCTCGGCATCGTCGGCCGTGATGCTCCCCTCGCCGGCGAAACCGTCGACGGTCGCTTCGACGTCGTCGCTGTCGCCGGAGTTGGCCGCCAGCAAATCTTCGTGCGGATCGACGGCCGTATAGAAGCCGAACATCATCTCTTCCCAAGTCTGATCGCCGAAAGTGACTTCGGCCTTGGGATCGGGATTCGCCAGGTTGTCGGCCGAGTTGTCGAAGTGGGCCGTGCAGTGGATGCGGCTCCCCTTCGGCACGAGCTTCGGTTCGGCAAACTCGTAGCGCAGTTGCCAGTTGAAATCCCAACGCGGCACGTTCAACAGCACCTCGCGGGTGCCGTCGGGATACTCGAGCTCGTATTTGAAGTCCTTGCCGCGCAGATGCATGTGCGGCGTCAGGTTCAACAGCAACGTCTCGCGCGTGAAGCGGTGCTTGGCCGTGACTTCGTAGTTATCGTCCCCCGGCGGGATCTTGAAGGCCAGCGTGCCGGCGACACCACCCTTCATCTTGCGGCGCACCGTCGCCGGATCGGCGAAGATCACGCCGATCGAGCTGCGATCCTTCGACACCACGCCGTTGGGCGTGTAGTGCATCTGGAAGACCAGCTTCGAGCCAGCAGGCACGAACGTGGCAGCACCCTCGGGCGCCGCGATCGGCAAACTGCCGGGGGCATAACCGGCCAAACCGCCTCGGCGTCCAAACGCGCCGCCGTGGTCGTTCGGCGGCTGCACGAACACGATGATGTGATGCACCACGCCGCGATTGTCGGGGCGGGCCTCGGAGATTTTGACCCACTTGTCTTCTTGCCAGCCCGGGTCGACCGTGAAGTACTGGTAGTCGACCACGCCTTCGGCCGGCACCGTGAACGGCTCGTCGGCCATGTAGATCACCTCGTCGGGCTGACCGATGCGCCACCCTTCGACGAACTCGCGCGGCGGCGGCAGGTCGCTCGGGTCACCCTCGGGGCAACCGTTGTCGATCCAGGTGTAGAGCAATCGCTTCTCTTCGTCGCTCAAGCGCGAGTCGTTGGCGAAGTGCCCGACCGCCGGATCGGCAAACCAGGGGGGCATGCGCCCCTCGCTGACGACCTCTTGCATCATGGGGGCCCAACCGACGACTTCGTCGTAGGCCGTCAGGCTGAACGGCGCCACCTCGCCAGGGCGATGGCATTCGACGCAGCGATTCTGCAGGATCGTGGCGATGTGTTTGGTGTAAGTCACTTCGCCCTGCGGTTCGGTCTTGTTCACCCGCCCGATCAAGCAGCCATCGGCCGGCAACGAGGGTTCGCTGACCGGTTTGCCGGCCAGCAATTCTTCGATGGCCACGGCCAGGTCGCGGCGCTGCAACCGCGGCTTGGCATAGCCGGCCCCGGTCTGGAAGCCGTATTGATCGTCGATCCGCCCCCAGTAGCGAATGCGCCGCTCGGCGTCGAGCACGAACACTTCGGGGGTGCGCACCGCGCCGAACTGATCGGCCACGCGGTTATCTAGGTCCTTGAGGAGCGGAAAATCGAGCTCGTAAACGCGCGAGAAGGTCGCCAGCTCGGTCATCGAGTCTTGCAGATTCGAGTCGATGGCGACAAACGCCACGCCTTGCAGATGAAACTCCTTCGACAGGCCGACGAGCCGCGTGGCATACACCTTGGCCAACGGGCATTCGGTCCCCAGGAACGCCACGACCACAAGCTTCTGATCGCCGTAGTCGGCCAGACTGCGCGTCTTGCCGTGGAAATCGGGGAGTGAGAAGCCGGCGATTTGGCGGCCGATTCGCTCTGGGGTGGGGTCTTCGTTGGTGGCCAACTCGGCCGCGGAGAGGCTATTCACGAAAAACACGGCCGCAACGCTCAAGCTAGCGACCAAGCTGACACGCCGAACTCGTTTCATACCAATTCCTTACAGTTGCTCATGCCTGGCGAGCTGCCCGCCACGCAGCGCCAATTTCCATTCGTACGCTAACTAAGTTGTTGGCCATTGTCAATGTCGGCCAGATTGCCAGACCGCCGCCAGAGTTCGGTCCGTATCAAGTTGTCGGTCGAGGGGAGACCGGGGACAGGCCGCCGCCCAGCCGGCCGGCGGCCCTTTCAACCAACGGTCATATCCGCCAGTTCGTCGGCAAGTTGGTTCAGAAAATCGGCCCGCGCCGTATCGATGAAGAAATGCCCCCCTGGCAGCACGTGAACGCGGCACTCGCCCGAAGTGTGTTGCTGCCAGGCTTCGAGCGTCGGCAGCGGCCAGTCGTGATCTTCGACGCCGCCAAAAACCCCGATCGGGCAATCGAGCGCCGCTGCGGGCGCGAACGCATAGGTTTCGCAAACCGCAAAGTCGGCGCGGATCAGCCGCAACAACCGTGCGCGGCGCTGTGGATCGTCGAGCACGGCAGCCGGAGCGCCCCCCAAGCGGCGCAATTCGGCCACGAGCGCCGGTTCGCTTCCGCAAGCCAGCGCCGGACCGGGGTCGGGCACGTGCGGCGCACCACGGCCTGCCACGAGCAAGCCCGCGACCGGAAGTTCGTACCGATCGCGCAATCGCCGGGCGAGTTCGAAGGCCACGAGCGCGCCCATGCTATGTCCGCACAGCGCGAACGGCTTGCTGCCTAGCGCTGCCGAATGCGCGGCGACCAGTTCGGCCGCAAGCACTTCGACCAGCGACTCCATCCGCGTTAGCGGCGGTTCATCGCGGCGCGACGCTCGACCCGGCAGTTGCACTCCCCAAAGTTCGACATGGCTGGGCAACTCCGCGGGCCAGCCACGAAATGCCGCCGCGCTGCCGCCGGCGTAGGGCAGACAGACGAGCCGCAAGCGGGCGTCGGGGCGCGGCACGTAGATCTCGACCGCCTCGTCGAGTGAGGCCGCCTCGGAAGCGACCGCGAGTCTGCTGCCACGAGTAATCATGTGCTACGCGATCTTGAACAACCGTCGGGCGTTGGCCGTGGTCGTGGCCGCCAGTTCTTCAGGGCTCACGCCGCGCGCTTGGGCCAACCGCCGCGCGGTGTGCGCGACAAAGGCCGGCTCGTTGCGCTTGCCGCGCAGCGGCTCAGGCGCCAGATACGGCGAATCGGTTTCGACCAGCAGCCGATCGGCCGGCACCGTCGTAGCCACGTCCCGCAGTTCGTCCGACTTTTTGAAGGTCAGCATACCGGCAAAGCTGATGTGCAGCCCCAGCGCGACGCACTCGGCGGCGACTGCGGCCGTGCCGGTGAACGAATGCATGATGCCCGCCAGCGGTCCGCGGGCCCGCGCTTCGCGGAGCATGGCCAGGATGTCGTCGAGACTCTCGCGGGCGTGCACGATGAACGGCAAGCCGGTCTGTTGCGAAAGTCGCAGGTGGCGATCGAAGTAGTCGCGCTGCAATTCGATGGGGGCATAGTCGCGGTAGAGGTCGAGCCCCGTTTCGCCGAGCGCGACCACTTTCGGCCGGTGGGCCAGTTCGACGATACGGTCCCAATCGCCGGGTTGCGCCTCGTGACAGTAGTTGGGGTGAATGCCGACCGCGGCGTAAATCGCCGGGTGCGCGGCGGCCAGCGCCACGGTCGCTTCGCTCGAAGCAACGCCGACGCCGATCGACACCACGTGCTCGACGCCGGCGGCTGCCGCCCGGGCCAACACCGCGTCGCGATCGGCGGTGAACTCTTCCTGATCGAGGTGCGCGTGCGTGTCGAACAGTGTCACGCGGGGACCTTCACCACGCTTTCGAGGTTTTCGAGGTGGCCGCGGGCGTTGCCGAGGATCTCTTCGGCCAGCTCGCGCGCGGGGCGATCCGCGCCGAGGTCATCAATGCATTCTTCGATCGTCTCGATGGTCGCCCGCTGGTGCCCGACGAGCTCCTGCAACAGGTAGTCGAGCGAGAGCAGATTGAGATCGGTGAATTCCATCGGAAAGCTCGATGGCTCGATCTGCCCGTGACGCTCGAGAATCAGGCTGGCCAGGCGAGCCATGTAGGCGCGCTGGTCTTCGACGAGGTGAAGGACGATCGCCTCGGCACGCTCATCGCCGCGGTGCGTCCAGTAGCGCGAGCTTTGCAAGTACTCGGCCAACGAACGCTGCAAGGTCGCCAGCAGGTGATTGAGGACGTCGATGTTCCGCGTGTTGGGCATATCGGTCCGAATCGTGGTTGCCAGGTGAGCGGGATCTAAGGCGAGGTCCCCACGCGCGATCGTCGCGGCGCCGGCCCGCCAATGCGGGATCAGGTAAACAGCCGCGCCGCCGCGGCCTTGGCCATCTCCATCAAACCGCCGGCGGCTACGCCCAGCAGCACCACGGGCACGGTGATCGCCGCGAGGTAGACGCCGGGAAGCGACACCAGCGAGAAGCTGGCGGGCAAGCGATCCTCGGGCTCGGGGTCGAGCGTCATGACCTTAATGACCCGCAGGTAATAGAACAAGCTTAGCACGGTGTTCAAGCCGCCGATGACCAGCAGCGTGTAGTGCCCTCCCTCGACCAACGGATAGAAGATCATCACCTTCGCCAGGAAGCCGGCCATCGGCGGGATGCCAATCAAGCTCAACAACACGATGATGAAACAAACCGTGATGCCAGGAGACGATCGCACCAATCCGCCGTAATCGGCGATCTCTTCGCTATGGAAGGTGTTGCGCAGGAAGGCCACGATGGCAAACGCGGCCAGGTTCATGAACAGGTAGGCGCCGATGTAGAACGCGATGCCAAACACTGCCTGTCGGGACGCGTCGGCCGTGGCGGGGCTCCCCTGTGCGATGGCCGGCACCACGCCCATCATCAAGTAGCCGGCGTGGGCAATCGTCGAGTAGGCCAACAGCCGCTTGATGTTCGTCTGGCCGTAGGCCGCCAGATTGCCGAACGTGCAGGTCAGCGCGGCCACGGCGGCGACCAGCCAGGCGGCGAAGTTGCGCACGGGGGAAAGCGCGTCGTTGAGCGATTGCCGCGTGTCTGTCGCCGCCGAACTCGCCGAGTGCGCGGCCACGGTCGTGGCGGGCACCTTGCGAGCGGTATGTTCTGTCGTCGTGGCCTTGGCCAGGCTGAGTTGCTGCACACCGGAATGTTGCGCGGCGGCGGCGGCAGTAGTCGGCGAAAGGGGGACCGACTCGGGAACGTAGCCGACGCCCAACCCGACGCGGAGCAGCAAGGCGACGGCAGCCCCCTTCGAGGCGACCGACAAAAAGGCGTTTACTTCGGCGCTGGCCCCTTCGAAAACGTCGGGGCACCAAAAGTGAAACGGAACGGCCGAGAGCTTGAAGGCCAGCCCGACCATTACCATCAGTCCGCCCAGGACGAGGGCCGGATAACGATCGGTGAACTCGCCCGACTGGATCAGCTCGCCCAAACGCACCGCCAGCGTCGGCAGGTGGGCAGTCCCCAACACGCCGCACAGCAGGCTGATTCCATAGAGCATGACCCCGGCAGCACCCGCGCCATAGACGGCGTATTTGAGTGCGGCTTCGCTCGCTTGCCGGCGACCCTTGAGCATGCCCGCCAAGGCATACGACGGCACGCTGGCCATCTCGACCCCCAAGAAGACGATCAGCAAATGGTTTGCCGAGGCCATCAGGCACATGCCGATCGTCGAGCCGAGGATGAGCGTGTAGAAGTCGGCGGCGTCTTCCCGGTCGGGGATTCCCGACAACTGCGTGAAGATCACGAACAGCACGACAAACAGCAGCAGCAGCGAGCGGAAGTAGATCGTCAGCGGATCGTAGATCAGCATGCCGCCGAACAGTTCTTGCCCAACGTTCGCCAGGTTCGGCAAGTCGGCCGGAGGGTTCGCCGAGAGATAGAACCAGGGCGTGGTCGCGGCCAGTGCCAGCCCGGCCCCCACCAATGGCAGCCAGGCGGCGAAAACTTGCGCCACCCGTTCGGTCATCCGGTTCCAACTGACGATCCGCACCAGCAGCATCGCCACGATCGTGCCCGTGAGAATTAACTCGGGCAGAAACGACGGCAGCGAGATATCGCGCGTCTGATGGATCAAGCTTTCGACTAGTTCGACAAAATTCACGGCGCGACTCGGTGAGTTTCAGTGCGGATTGAGTTGCTGCTTGAGTTGCTGTGATCAACAGGCCCCGTGGTGGCAAAACCTGGGCAGGTACACACGCGCTAGGGGAGTAGCGACGCGGTCTTGGCTTTGGCTTCTTCTTGGGCTTCTTCCATTTGCTCTTCATCCAGCCCGATGTAGGGCTGCACGTCTTTGGTCCAGGTCGCCAGTTCGACGACCGTCTTGTCGACCGAGGGCTTGAGGTAGTCGAGCATTGCCGGCGGATAGACCCCCAGCACGATCGACATTACCACCAGCGGGGCGACGATCGCCACTTCGCGCGGGGTGATCGGCGTAAGGTGATCGCCGTGCGGCCCCTTGTACTCGGGGCCCAGGTAAACGCGCTGGATCGTCCAGAGGATGTACGCGGCCGTCAGGATCACCACGCCAGCCGAGATCACCGCCAACGCCTTGCTGAAGTTCCAGGCCGACAGCGTGACCAGCACTTCGCCGATGAAGCCGCACAAACCGGGCAGCCCCAGGCCGGCGAAGAAGATCACGATCGCCAAACCACTGTAAAGCGGCATGCGGGCGAACAAACCTCCGAATTCGTCGAGGTTGCGATGGTGCACGCGGTCGTAGACGACGCCGACCAGAAAGAACATGCCAGGCGAGCTGATGCCGTGGGCGATCATCTGGAACATGGCCCCGGCCACGCCTTGCTCCCAGTAATAGGGATTGAAGCCATTGGCCTGCGTGGCGCTCCAGACGCCGAGCCCCAGGATCACGTAGCCCATGTGGCTCACCGAGCTGTAGGCCACCAGCCGCTTGAAATCTTTCTGTGCCAGCGCGGCGAACGCGCCGTAAACCATGCTCAGCACGCCGACGCCGCAAACGACCCAAGCCAGGTCGTAGCCGGCCGCGGGGCAGATCGGATAGCAGATTCGCAGGATGCCGTAACCACCCATCTTCAACAGCACGCCGGCCAGGATCATTGAGATCGGCGTTGGCGCCTCGACGTGAGCATCGGGCAACCACGTGTGCAGCGGCACGCTGGGCACTTTGATGGCAAAGCCGATGAACAACAGCACAAAGGCCCACCACTGCACCGATTTGCCGAGGAACACCGCCTCGTCAAAGGGGTGCTTGTCGCCCTCATAACCGTCGGCCCGCAGGCGCTCGAGCCATTCGGCGTCGGTGGTGTGCTGGCCGATCTGCTGCAGCGCCAGAATATTGAACGTGTGCCAGGGGTGCTCGCTGGTCTGCACTTCCTTGAACTTCTGCATCAGCGGGCTGTCGGTCGGATTGCCCTCGGCGTCGGCGCCGGCATCGTTCGACAAGTACGGATGGGCGGCGGCGAACAGCGCCACGTTCTTCTCGGTCGCCAATTGCCGCAGGTCGCTCGAGAAGTAGAGCATCAGGATGGCGATCAACATGAACACACTACCTAGCAGCGTGTACAAGAAGAACTTGATCGCGGCGTACTCGCGACGCGGCCCCCCCCAAACGCCGATGAGAAAGTACATCGGCAGCAGCATCACTTCCCAGAAGACGTAGAACAGGAAAAAGTCGAGCGCGATGAATACGCCCAGCATGCCGGTTTCCAGCAGCAGGAACAGCACGCAATAGGCTTTGACGTACTTGGTGATGTTCCAGCTCGTCCACATCGACAGCAGCGTGATGAACGCGGTGAGCAGCACCAGCGGAAAGCTGATGCCGTCTACCCCTAGCATGTACTCGATGCGGAAGGCTTCGATCCAGGGGAGCCCCACAGTGAGCTGCATGTCCGCCTGGCCCAGCGCGAAGTGCAGCGAATCGTTGGCCGGATCACGCGGAAATGCCATCCACAAGGTCACGCCGAAGACCACCAGCGTGACGAACAGCGTGAAGAGCTTGGCGGCCTCGGGCTTGTCCTTCGGCAGGAAGGCCACGACGATCGCCGCCAGGGCGGGGAGAAAGATGATAAAGCTCAACAAGGCGGCAGCCGTGTTCATGTTCAATTCCGCGGATTACTTGCTAGGCGTTGTCGGTTCGGTTAGTGGTCGTTAACTCGATCACGTCGTCGCTCAGGTGGCGCACCGCGCCCAGAGCTACTGGGCCAATACGATTCCCACGGCAAAAGTCGCCAGCACAAACAGGGCCACCGTGCCGACGGCGATCAGCATCACGTATTCGCGCAGGCGTCCCGTTTGCACGTTGCGCAACGTCAGCCCAAAGGCATACGTCCAATCGGCCAGTCGGTTGATCAGCCCGTCGACCAGGTAGCGGTCGATGGCGTCGTCGATGCTGGCCAGGGCGCGCGTCCAGCGGGCCAGGGCATCGATGAACCCGTCGATCCAGCGCTTGTCGAAGCTGGCGACCAACCGCGAGAAGATCATCGTGGGCCGGATGAAGACGTACTCGTACAACTCGTCGAAATACCACTTGTCGCGAAGGAAGGTATAAGTCCGCGGGAACTGCTGGCGCACGTCGTCGGGGTTCAGCACGCCCAAGCCGTACATCACCGTGGCCAGCGTGAAGCCGGCAATCGCCATGATCGTGGCGATCAGCGTGGCCTCGATGTGCACGGCCCCCAGGTGCGACAGATGCTCGGCCGGCACGACCAGCGATGTCCACCATTGGCCCGCGCCATGCTCGCCGGCGGGGCGGGCTTGTTCGAGCACGTTGGCCAGGCTCAGGCTCGTTCCCGGCAGCGTCCAGGCGCCGATGATCGCCAGCGTCGCCAGAATCATCAGCGGCACGTACATCACCTTCGGCGATTCGTGGGCGTGGTGATAGCGCTCGTGATCGCGCGGCTGGCCGGCGAACGTCAGGTACCACAGGCGGAACATATAGAACGCCGTGGTCGCGGCCCCGGCAGCCGCCACGTAGAACAGCACGCCCTGGAAGCCGCCATTGTGATTTCGATACGACACCAACTGCGCGATGATGGCGTCTTTGGAGTAGTAGCCGCTGAAACCGATGAGGAACGGAATCCCCGCCCCGGCGATTGCCAGGCACCCGACCAGCATGGTGTAAGCCGTGTACGGCATCTTGTTGCGCAGCCCACCCATCTGGCGCATGTCGTTGGTGTGTACGGCATGGATCACGGAGCCGGAGCACAAGAACAGCAGGCTCTTGAAGAAGGCGTGCGTGAACAGGTGCAGCATGCCGGCCAGCCAGCCGCCGACGCCCAGGGCCAGCATCATGTAGCCGAGTTGGCTGACCGTGGAATAGGCCAGCACGCGTTTGATGTCGGTCGCCGTGATCGCGATCGTGGCCGCCATCAATAGCGTGATCCCACCGCAATAGGCAATGACCAACAACACCTCGGGCGTGAAGACCGGGTAGAACCGCCCGACCAGGTAGACGCCAGCCGCGACCATCGTGGCCGAGTGGACCAGGGCCGAGACGGGCGTGGGGCCTTCCATGGCGTCGGGCAACCACACGTGCAGCGGAAACTGCGCGCTTTTGCCGACGCAACCGCAGAAGATTCCCAGGCCAGCCACGACCAACAGACCATAGCCGAGTCCTTGCTGCCGCCAGTCGTTGACCAGCCCTTCGTCGGCCGCGGCGGCGTTGTCGGTCACGCCCGCCGTGGCGGCCGCCGAGCGGACCATGCCGTCGGGGGTGATCAGGGCGTGATCGTGCGCGGCCGGCCGCACCAGGCTGAAGATGCCGGGGCGGACAGCGGCGGCTTCACCTTGTGCCGCGGCATCGGCCGAGGTGCTCGCCGGCAGGTCGCCGAAGGCGAACGTTCCCAAGCTGCCCCACAGGGCCATCAGGCCGATGATCATGCCGAAGTCGCCAACGCGGTTGACAATGAACGCCTTGTTGGCCGCGTTCGACGCGCTTTTGCGCTCGATGTAAAAGCCGATCAAGAAGTACGAGCAGATGCCGACCAGCTCCCAGAACATGAAAACCATGAACACGTTGCCCGACACGACCAGTCCCAGCATGCTGAAGCAGAAGAGCGACAGGTACTGGAAAAACCGGTAGTAGCGCCCCGGCCGATGCAGGTGCTGGCCGTTGGACAACCGCACTTCGTGGTCGGTCACGTCGTGCAACTCGTCGTGCATGTAGCCCGTGGCATAGAAGTGAATGCACGAGGCGATCAACGTGACCATCGTGAACATGGCCACGGTCAAGGCGTCAATGTAATAGCCGACCGACAGTTCGAGCGGGCCGAAACTGGCCATCGTGTACCAATTGCCGGCGTAGGCCGGCTTGGCGGCGTGGCCTTCGTCGGCGTGGCCTTCGTCTGCGTGCTCGTCCGCAGCGCCGGCGTGTTCGTCCGGATGCGAATCGTCCGCGGCTCGCTTCAGAGCGACGGTTTGAATCTGCGACGGTGCAGGTGAATCGGCCGCGTGGTGATCGGCGTCGCCGTGCGCTTCGGTCTCATGGGCATCGTGGTGCGCGGCGGCGGGCCAGTGATGACCGAGCCAGAGCACCATCGCCGAGGCCGACAACACAAACGAACCGACGATCGCCCCGGTGGCCACATAGCCGGCCAGCACGCCGGCCTTGCCCAGCCGCGGGCCAAGAAAAACGATCACGACGAACGACACCAGAGGCAGCAACCACGCGGCCCCCAGCAGAATCGGCAGGATGTCGGCAAGCCCTTGCATGTCGTGAAGTTCTTCGCTCGGCGAGTAAGTGATCGGTCAGGTGGAGGAAAACGCTTGTTCGGCCTTGCGCCGCGACCTCAGCCGCGGAGCTCCTCGGCGCGGTCGACGTCGACCGTCGAATGGTTGTTGTAGAAGTTGAGCGTGATCGCCAGCGCCACGGCGGCTTCGGCGGCTGCCAGCACGATGACGAACAGGGCTATCAAGTGACCGTCGAGCCCCAGTGCCCAGTCGCCGTCCGCCCGCAAATTGCTGTTGGCGAAGGCGACGAAGTTGACGTTGGCGCCGTTGAGCACCAGCTCGATCCCCATCAAGACGCCCAGGGCATTTCGCTTGACGGCCATGCAGACGATACCGCACACGAACAGCATCGCCCCCACCAGCAGGTAGTGCGTCAAGCCGACTGGTTCGGTGAGCAGGTTCATGGTGCGTCCCCCAAAACTGCAGCGGTGGTGCGTCGACCGCCCCCCGGCCGCCAGGCCGGGCTAATCGTTGGCTTTAATGCGCCTCTTGGTGCGCGCCAGGTAGGCCGCGCCGATCAATACGACCAACAAGTGGACCGAGACGATTTCGAACGGCAACAGGTAGCTCGACATGCCACCGCGCCGCACGGCATCGTTCACGCCGAGCGAATCGACGCGCGGGCCCGATAGCGCCATGCCAATGGCGGTGGCGGTGCGGGTATCGCGCATTTCGACGTGCCGACCGGTCGGCTCGGCATGGGCATGATCGGGTTGGTGCTCGTCATCGTGCTCGTGCTCGTCGCGCTGCGCTTCGAGGGCCGCGCGGCCGGCATCGGGATCAAACGGTTCGTCTTCTTTAGCTTCGTCGGTTTCGTCAACGGCCGGCGCGTCGGCCGTGGCATCGCTCTGCTGGGCCGATTCCTCGCTGGTGGCCAGGGTCAGCGACACGCCGGGTCCGCGCCAATCGCCGATCGAGACGGCCCGCTGTGCGAGCACGGCGAAGAGCGCTCCGCCGACGATCGCCGCCAGAATCCACTCACCACCGCGTGTTTTCAACGAAACAAATGGCCCCTGCGCCGTAAGCATGACGCCGAACACCAGCAACACTAGGGTGCCGCCGACGTAGATCAGCAGTTGCATGGCGCCGACAAAATCGGCGCCAGCCAGAAAGAACAGGCCCGCCGTCGAGCCGAGCGACAAAATCAAGTAGAAGGCCATCCGCACGATATTGCTGGATAGCACCACGGCCAGCGCGAAAACGCAGGCCACGAGGCCAAACAGCAAAAAGAAAAACGACTGCCAGTTGATGGGGTCGTTCATGGCGTCAGGCCCCTCCCCGGTGATCCGGGGCCAACCCGGCGGTCTTGGACGATTCGCCCTCGGGCGACGTCGTCGGATTCGCGGGTGCAACCACGGCGGTTCGCTCATCCCCTCTGGTGTCGCCGGTTGCCGGCGCGGGGCCTTCGACCAACGTGGGGGCCAATTGCGCCGGCTCGGCAAACGTGCCCAGCACGTTGGTCTGCCAAGGCATGCCGCTGGGGAACCAGACGCCCGTCCAGAGCGCTGCCCCCACGAACATCACCGCGGCAATCGGGGTGCAGTATTTCAGGCAGGTCTTCATCACCTGATCGATCCGCAAACGCGGAAGGGTCCAGCGCACCCAGATCATCAAGGTGACGCCGAGCACCGTCTTGAACACGAAGTTGAACAGCCCGAGCAGATTCACCATCCACAACCCGAACGAGGGCTCGGCGCGATCGATGCCCAGCAGAGAGGCCAGCCCGTCGACAATCGGAATCGGCCCGTGCCAGCCGCCGAAGAACAGCAGTGCTCCCAGCGCGCTGACCGTGAACATCGAGCCGTATTCGGCCATGAAGAAGGCCAGCCAGCGGAAGCCCGAGTACTCGGTATGGAAGCCGGCCACGAGCTCGCTTTCGGCTTCGGCCAGATCGAACGGGGCGCGGTTCACGCTCGCCGTCGCGCAGGTGAAGAAGACGAAGAACGTGATGAACGTGAACGGGTCGTGGAACAAGAACCAGTTGGTGAACAGCCCACGTTGCATGTCGGCGATGACCACCAGGTCCATCGTTCCGGCGATGAGCACCGGCACGACGACG
This sequence comes from Pirellulales bacterium, assembly GCA_050184475.1. Classification (GTDB taxonomy): domain Bacteria; phylum Planctomycetota; class Planctomycetia; order Pirellulales; family JAEUIK01; genus JAIESQ01. Next base: position 402,788 of record JBFXAH010000003.1, read on the forward strand.
CACAGCCCCAGTGGCACTTCGTAACTGACGACCTGGGCCGATTCGCGCATGGCGCCGAAGAGGGACCACTTCGAGGCCGACGAGTAGCCGGCCAGGATGACGCCGAACACCTCGAGCCCGAGCACGGCCAGAATGAAGAACACGGCCACGTTCATCTGCTGTACGACCCAGCCGCTGGCAAAGGGCAACGCCAACAGGGCCACGAACGAGGCGGTGAAGCTAATATAAGGAGCCAGCCGGAACAGCGACTGGTCGGCGTCGGCCGGGCGCAAGTCTTCCTTGGTGATGAGCTTCAGCCCGTCGGCCAGAAGTTGCAGCCAGCCGAACTTGCCGCCGCAACGCGTGGGGCCAAGCCGGTCCTGGATGCGGGCCGAGATCTTGCGCTCCATCCAGACGAAGGCCATGGCGCCGATGAAAGGCACCAGAATCAGGAGCGCACATTGAATCGCGCCCGTGACGAGGTAAGCCACGGCCCAGGGGAGCCCCACGGTCTCGGCAAAAAACTGTGCCACGTAGCGCGTCCTGCGAGCAGAAGCGGCGGCGGTAGCCCGACTTCCGACGCGAAGCCTGGCAGCCTATCGGGGTGCGGTTACGAGAGTGTGAAATATGGCACAAGGCCGGCGCTGCCTACAAGCCCCTGCGACAAAGAATTCCGCGTCGGATTGCACCAACGAACCTACCCAAAAGGGTTGTTAACTGCGCGAGTCAAAACAACTCAACTGTGCGAACGCTAATGTGCGAACGCTAACGTGAAATGAGCCACGACGTGCGAGCTTTTCATTCTCGGCACGACGGTCGAGAGATTCGAGCCGTCGCAGCGTCGGGAGGCAGGGTGCGTGAGGGCGCCATTTGTTTGTGATTCAAGAGACTACTGGTTAGCATAAGAGGGTTTAAAGCAAGCCAGTTCGCCGCGATTCCGCGGTGGGCCGACCACGACCCGCAATCGGGGATCGGCCTGGTCAGAAACCCGTCCGGGGCCTCGACGCCATGTCAATCGCAGTCACCTGTTCGGCCTGTCGCAAGACCTTTCCGGTCAAAGAAAAGTACGCGGGCGTTCGCGGCAAATGCCCTCACTGTGGTGGCGAAATCCAGGTCCCGGCCGCCACGCCGCGCGCCGTAGTTTTGCCGGACGAAAGCGGCGGCGACGCGGTGTCGATCTCCGACGTTTCGATTAGCGACACGACGTTGACGTCGAGCACGGTGCGCGCGCCCAAGCCGGGAGCCGGCAAGCGCCCCGTCGCCGGCCGGCCAGCGGTTGCAGCCAAACCGCCGGGGCGTCCGCCCACAGCCCCCGTTTTGCCGAGTCGCGCGGCGCCGGCGACACCTTCTCGGCCTGCGCCTCCTTCTCGACCTGCGGCTCCTGCGCGGTCGGCGCGCGCCCCCGCAGTGCCGGCGCCTGCCGCAAGACGTGGCGCGACACCGCCTCCTCCCGGTCGCGCGCCGGCACGCAGTGCCGCGAGCCCGGCGGCCAACGGCTTCGACTTCGAGGCCGCTTCGACCGGCGGTTCGACGACGAGCACTACGTCGACGCTTCGCGCCGGACGCAAACCCTCGAAATCGATTCCAGTCTGGATCTGGTTCGTCGTCGGCGCCGTAGGGCTCTTCGGCGCGGTGGGCGCTACGGCCTACGTGAAGCTGAAGCCGCACGTCGTCGCCCAGTTGGAAAAAACCGAGGGGGGCAAGCACAGGCGACTGCGGGCCGAGCCCCCCGATCCAACCAAGAGCAAGAACTACCAGGGGATCAAGCCTCGGACCGAAGGATTTGCTCCCAAGCCCGCCGAAGTCGTCGACATCGCCAAGCCGGACAAGAATTCCTCGCAAGAGGACATCATTGAGTACGTCAAGTACGGCATCGTAAAAATCGAGACTTTCGACGAGTACAACAATCACCGCGGCCTGGGGTCGGGGTTTATCATCGATTCCATCGGGCTGGTTGCCACGAACTACCACGTCGTTTCCGACGCGGTTAAAGGGGATGTGGTGTTCAGCGACGGCCAGCGGTTCGGCGTGCTTGGTTACATGGCGCTGCAGCCGGAGAGCGACATTGTCATCCTGAAGCTGAACGGCACGCCGACCAACATGAAGGTGCTCGACCTGCATCACCAGGACGATCCGCGCGTGGCCTCGAAGGTGTTCGCGATCGGGCATCCGCGGGGGTACCAGTTCCAGGTCACCGACGGCATTGTCAGCACCGTCGAAAAGACGAGCGAGTTGCCCCCCGACGCCCAGGGGTTTCTCAAGCACACGCTCACCGACAAGATCGACAATGTCTGGATCTCGCACACGGCTCCGATTGCGCCGGGCAACAGCGGCGGTCCGCTGCTGAACGCTTTCGGTGAAGTGATCGGCATCAATTCCTGGGTCAGTAACGATATCGATCGCGGCTTCGCCGTGCACGTCAAGTACCTGGAGGAACTGCGCGCCAAGATGTTCTCGACGCCTGCGCCGCTCAAGGATCATCGCCGCCCCGAGCCGGAGATGACCGATCTGGCGGACGTGCTCAACATCGATATCTCGCTGGAAGCCTTGCAGAAAATGATCGGCGAAGCGGAGTCGTCGGGCTGGAAAACCTCGGGCGACAAGGACTACGCCCGGTTGGCTGAGATCGCGCGGCACGTTTCGTTCGCGCTCAATCTCCGCGAAGACCCCGAGGATACGCCCGAGGACAAGAAGAAGGAACTTGACGCCATCCATGCCGAGGCGCAGAAGCTAATCGCCACCTTGGGCCAGGTCCAATGGAACAAGGAGGAACAGATCGAACCGGCCAACAAGCGCGCCGGCGAATCGATCGAAGAGCCGTTCCACGGGGTCTTTCTGTTTGGCACCGTCGAGAAGGTTCTCGAGGCCAAGGAGCGCGAGCGCCGCGGCATGCTCGTCAAGCTGACCGATCGCGATGAGACGATCTTCGTGCCGCTGACTGGCGAGCAGAAGGATTTCCAGGCCGAGGTGGGTTCGCAGCTCTTGGTGTTGGGGCTCTCGACGCCGTTCAGCTTGAACTACGGCGAGAACCCGCTGGAACCGAACCGCGCCTGGATCACGATCTCGAAGGTCATCGTGCCGCTCAAGCTGTAAAGCGTCGCGGCATTCATAACGCGCAACTGCCTACTGCTGAGCGGTCGCGGTCGGATCGAGCGCTTCCAACGTGCGCCGCACCAGCACCGCCAGCGAGTGCGTGTTCAAGCGGCGAAACAGCGCTTGTCGTCGCGCTTCGACGGTGCGCAGCCCCATTCGCAGTTCGGCGGCGATCGCTTTGTTCGATTTTCCGGCCACGAGCAAGTCGAGCACGGCGCGGTCGTCGGGCCGGAGATTGGCCAATTGCCGCAACGTTTCGCGGCGCTGCTGCACCCCCTGAGATTGCGCCAGCGTCAAGGCGCGCTGGATCGCCTCCCACAGTTCGTGATCGCCGCAAGATTTCTGCAGAAAAGTGACGGCCCCCGATCGCATTGCTCGTACCGCCTGCGGCACGTCGGCGAAGGCCGTGATGACAATCACTGGCAGCGCTTTATCCTCTTTCAACAGTTGTTCCTGCAGTTCGAGGCCGCTCATCCCCAGCATGCGTACGTCGGTCACCAGGCAGGCGGCGCGCTGGCGATCGTAGTTCGCCAGAAACTCCTCCGCCGATGCGAACACCTGGGCCTGCCCTCCATGCGATTCAACCAGCGCCGACAACGATTTGCGGGCAGCTGGATCGTCGTCGACGACGAAGACGAGGGGTAGGTGCTGGTTCATTGGCCAGGTTCCTCGGCCGGGGGGGCCGTGCTCAAGGGGAGTGTAAACGAGAAGACAGCGCCGCGAGGTTTTCGCGCCACGACCGACAATCGCCCGCCGTGAGCCTCGACAATCGAACGGCTAATCGCCAGACCCAGGCCCAATCCGCGCGGTTTGGTCGTATAGAAGGCTTGAAAAACGCGCTCCACCTCGGGAGTCAACAGGCCCACGCCTGAGTCGACGACGGAAATGCGTACCTCCGAATCGCTGGTCTTGATGCGCAGGCTGACATCGCGCTCGCTGGGCGGACGCACGGCCACGGCCTCGTAGGCGTTGCGTAGCAGGTTAACCAAGACCTGCTGCAGTTGGATCGGATCGACCTGCACCCACAGTTCGGGGCCTTTCGGCTGGTAATGCACGCGCACGCGGTGCTGGCGTGCCTCGGCCGCCACGAGCGCCAACGACTCGCGAACGATGTCAGCTACCAGCAGCGACGTTCGCTTGGGGGTCTGCTGGCGGGCAAAGCGTCGCAAGCGATCGATGATCGCCCGCGCACGGCTCGCCTGTTGCGAAATCTCCTGGGTCCAGTTGGTGAGCTTTTCAAGGGGAAGTGCGTCTGCCTGATCGAGGACGTTGAGACAAGCTCCGGAAAAATTGCTGATCGCGAACAACGGCTGCTGGATCTCGTGGGTAATGCCGGCGATCATCTCGCCCATCGCGCTGAGCCGCGTGACGTGTTCGAGCCGCGCCTGTTGCTCGCGTTTCTGATCCTCGGCCTCGCGGCGCTCGGTGATATCGCGCACCACCCCATACAAGCGGTCGGCTCCCGGGCGTGGCGCCGGGCAACTCCAGGAAAACCAGCGCATGGTGCCATCGCGGGTCAACATGCGGATTTCCAGGTCGCGCACGTCATGGCCGGCCTTCAAAGCGTACAGATGTCGAATCGCCCGCCGACGATCGACCGGATCAACAAACGAAAGGAAGGGCCGCGACAACAGTTCGATCGAAGAATAGCCCAGCATCCGCTCGAGCGCCGGATTGACGCGCTTAAAAAAGCCGTCGGTCGCGCCGACGCACAAGCCGTCGAGCGACAACCCGAACAGCAGGTCGCGCTCTTCGGCCAGCTGCTTGCGCCGCGTGATGTCGGTCGACAAGATCAAGGCGGTCGGCTGCGCGGCACCGTCGGTCAACGGTATCACTCGCGCCATCCAC